>JBEONO010000008.1:0-199283 GCA_040544425.1 Oxalobacteraceae bacterium GrIS 1.18 | reverse complement strand
GTGCATTTGCGTCCGAACAAGCTGGTTGCGTATAAAACTGTGGCAAGTGTGATGGCCGCAGCACAGCGTAACAATGTCACCAAGATCGGCATGGTTGGTAACGAACAGTTTGTTGAATAAGCACAGCAAATCAGTCTTGCAAGGGCGATCAGGGTGACAAATGTGAAATAGGCGGCCGACCAGTTCGGCCGTTTTTTTGTTTCAGCCCGCTGCCTCGTTTCTCCCCAAAAACGATTTGCCAATTGCTCCTTGTATATTCCCAATTTAAAAATACACTACACAGGGTAGATTGCTTCACTGGCACCAATCACCTTGGAGCCAGCTTGGGCTTGTAATAAAGACACGTGGTATTCGTATCCACCTGGGGGAATTCATGCAAGTTGTTCGAATGGTTATGCTGTTTGCGTTCGCAACGATCATGTGTTCATGCGATAGAGCGAACAACCCGGCCAGTCCGTCTGGTTCAAGCGGGTCCGCGACGACGGCAGTCAAGAAGCGAATTGTGGTCGCCCTGATTTTAAAAACCCAAACCAATCCTTTTTTTATCGCCATGGAACGAGGTGCGCGGCGGGCGGAAAAAGAATTCGGAATCAAATTGATTACCAAGGGCGGGTCGCAAGAAACCTTCGTTCAGGAGCAGATTCAGATCGTGGAAGATGTTATTGAATCCGGGGTCGACGCGATTGTTCTCGCGCCCAGCGATTCGGAACTGCTGGTGCCGGTCGTAAAAAAAGCGCAGGACGCCGGTATCAAGGTCATCAATATCGATAACTCGCTTGACCAGAAGACAATTCAGAATCTGCATATGCAGGCTATCCCGTTTGTCAGTGTCGATAACGAAAAGGCAGGTTACGAAGTGGTCAGGTCAGTCATTGACAGCGTGAACAAGCCTGCGCAGGCGGCCATCATTGCAGGGATGCCAGGTGCTGAAAATGGTCGTTTGCGTATTCAGGGGGCCAGGCGCGCCTTCAGGGAAAATGCGGCGATCAAGATCGTTGGGGAAGATTCCGCACACTGGAAAATTGACGAAGCCCATGACGTTGCAAAAAAACTTTTTTCAGCGCATCCGGCGATTCATGTGCTGTTTTGCGCCAACGACATGATGGCGCTGGGTGCGGTCCAATATGTCGCTGAAAGCAGGCGCAAAGATGTACTGATCATTGGGTACGATGCGCTCGATGAAGCCAAAGAGGCCGTCAGGGCCGGCAGGATGGCGGCCACCCTGGACCAGCAGGCCGGCGAGCAGGGTTATCAGGGCGTGGTGTATGCGTTGCGCGCCTTGAAGGGGGAAAAGTTGCCCCCTACCTTGCTGGTTGATACCAAGGTCGTTAACGCGGCAACATTCAGGTAAAAGGTTCAGCCTTGGAATTCAGAATCAATATGGTGTACAAGCTGATCGGCTACCTGGTTATCGTAAGCTTGCTGCCCTTATTGATTTTCGCCGCCATTTCCTACGGGGTGGTGCGCGATACCATTCTTGAACTGACCACCCAAAACAGTACCCAGCTGATCAATGATCAGCGCGACTATCTGCAGCAGCAAGTCATCCAGCAAATTGAAAATCTGTCGGGACGTATTTCCGGGAATGAGTCTATCAACGTGATCCTCGCCAGGGCGGCTGATCCGGCTGGTCAGGCACGCAGCGCCTTTGATGAAATGTCTTCGCAAGAGCAGATCAGAATCAGCCTGACGCTATACAGCAATCTCAAGGGTATCGTCTCGATCGACATCATTACTCCCAACGGACATCGTTATTATGTGGGCGACACGCTGGCGGTTTCTCCGGTCAGCGAAAAAGTCAGCACTGAGATGATGCAGTCTGCACAGGCTGATCCGAATCCGGTGCACTGGCTTGGCGTGGTCGATAATTTGAATACCGAATCGCCGTCGGTAAAAGTGCTCTCGGCAGTGAAAGTTTTTCGTCGCTTCATTACCTCAACACAGAGCACCGTCACGACCGGCATGTTGATCATCAATTACTCTACCGATGTCCTGCATGACCATTTCAGCCAGACCGACCTGGGACCCGATTCGAGTATCTATATTCTCGACCGACAGGGCCGTATGATTTTCACACCCGAGGCCACGCGGATTGGCGCAATGGCGCCGGACAATCTGCGACAACATGTGCGACTGGCCAAGGGCAGCAGCGTGATCCGTTTCAAGGACAAGGAAAGCCTGGTGACGTCAGCGAAACTGGAAAAAGAATCGTGGAACGTGGTTGGCATTGTCCCCAAGGACACGCTGCTGGCACCAATGAAGCGCTTGACCCAGGTGTTGCTGACCCTGATTGTGCTGAGCTTTGGCGTAATCTTTTTGGCCAGCCAGTACTTCCGCAAGAGCATGGTGGCACCGATCCAGGCGATTTCCGACGGTTTCCGCCGCCTGTACAACAGGAATATCAAGGTGGTTGAGCATCTGCCGGTTCCGAAAACAAATGATGAAATCAGTGAGCTGGTCGAGTGGTTTAACACGTTTCTGGACACCCATGCGATGCGTTTGAAATATGAACAGGATTTGATCGAGAGCCAATATAAATTTTCCAGTATTTTTAACCAGGCGCCCATGCCGCTGGCGCTGGTCAAGATCGAGACCGGTGTGTTCGTGGACGTCAATGACTTCTGGCTCGATCAGTTTGGATTTAGCAGAGAAGAAACGATTGGGAATACCTCAATCGGTCTGAATATGTGGATCGACAATGCTGATCGCACTCAAATTTTCGATCAGATCCGGCTGACCGAAGTTGTCAACCGACTTGAAATTATTCAAAAGACCAAGGATGGCCGCATCCTGATTGTGCAGGTCTCCGGTCGGCCCTTGAATTTCCAGGGTGAGTCGCATTTCATCTTTGCGCCGGTCGATATTACGCGCCAGCGTCAGGCCGAAATTGAAATTCATGAAATGAATCAAAAGCTGGAGTCGCGTGTGTTGTCGCGCACCCAGCAACTGCAAAAAACGAATGAGGATTTAAATCAGGCGCTGGAGACCTTGAACAGGGCGCAGAGCGAACTGGTGCGTTCTGAAAAGTTCGCTGCACTGGGTTCGCTGGTGGCTGGTGTCGCGCACGAAATCAACACACCGGTTGGCATCATTGTGACCAGCGCATCGGTCCTGAATGACGCCAGCATTGCGGTGAATGAAACGGTGCGGGGTGGCGTGATTCGCAAATCACAAATTCTGGAGTACATCAACGTTGCTACTGAAAGTTCGCGTCTGATTGTGGTCAATGCACTCCGGGCCGCAAACCTGATTCAGAGTTTCAAGCAGGTCGCGGTTGATCAAACCAGCGAGCAGCGGCGCACGTTTGATTTGCTGGATTTTTTAAATGACTTGATCACCAGCCTGAATCCGTCGCTGAAAAAATCAAGAATCAAGATTGAGGTCAGACACGGTAACGAGAAAATTCTGATGGACAGCTACCCCGGCTTGCTGGCCCAGGTATTGACCAATCTGACCATGAATTCACTCACCCATGCCTTCACCGATAAAAGCAATGGTCATATTTATATTGAAATCGGTTTGGTGAATGAAACCGTCGAAATCAATTTTATTGACGATGGCTGCGGCATTCCGGAGCAAATCCTGGGAAAGATTTTTGATCCGTTTTTCACCACGCGGCGCGGTCAGGGTGGAACCGGTCTGGGTTTGAACATTGTGTTTAATATAATCAACAAGCAATTTGGCGGTTCGATCCGCGCCTCGAACGGCGCAGATGGTGGCGCGATCTTCAGCATTTCACTGCCGCGCATCACGCGGGTCTTGACGGAAACCGAATATATCCACGGCGCTTTGCATTAAGTATTGATTTATTCATATCAATTGCCGGCAAATTTGAAAGTAATGATAGTTTTCTGCGTAACTGTGTCGCTTCAGTTAACTATTTTTATCAGTAAATTGAAATTTTTTTCCTATCTGCTAATCTGAATTATCTGTGTGGTCAAGGCGAGAATCCGGGGAGTCTGTGTATGTCGCAAATCAATGACGATGATGAAGGCTGGCTCGAGGAGGAATCCGTCGAACTGGTTGATGCATCGAAGAACACAAACAAATGGCGGATTTTGATCGTCGACGATGAACTCGACGTGCATGCCGTGACCCGTCTGGCGCTCAAAAATATCTCCTTTAAAGATCAGGATATAGAAATCCTCTCTGCCTACTCCGGACAGGAAGGCTACGATATTTTGGCCAATGATCCGGATATCTGCATGGTGCTGCTGGATGTGGTGATGGAAACTGAGAACGCCGGTCTGGTTCTTGCGCAACGCATCCGGCAGGATTTGAAAAACGATCTGGTGCGGATTATTTTGCGTACCGGTCAGCCGGGCCAGGCGCCGGAGCAGAAGATCATCGTTGATTATGATATTAACGATTACAAACTGAAAACCGAACTGACCGCGCAAAAAATGTTCACCTGCGTGATCTCTTCATTGCGTGCCTATGAAGGATTGAAGACGATTGAATCCAACCGGCGCGGTCTCGATAAAATTCTGCAGGCAGTCAACAACCTGTATCAGCTCGATTCACTAAAAGATCTGGCCACCGGCGTGCTGACCCAAATCAGCACCATCCTCAATTTCGGTACCGAAGGGGTGCTGTGTGTCATGCGTCCCGCCAATGCCGAAGCCGAGGCCACGCCGATGGTGATTGCCACTATCGGACAATCGGTGACCTTGCAGGAGCAGGATCTGCTGCCTGATTCTCATCCCTGGACACCCGCAATTCTCAAAGTCTTCCACGAGAAAAAGAATCTGTTCAGCCCGATCGTCGACGTGTTCTCCATCATCGCCGCCCATGGGCAGCAATTTGCGGTGGCTTTTGCACCGGCGCGTCCGCTGACACCATTGGAATGCAATCTGCTCGACATTTTTTGTGACCGGATTGCGGCAGCGTTCGACAATCTGGAAATGTTTGAACTGCTCAAAACCACCCAGGAAGCGACCGTGATTGCCTTGGCTGATCTGGCTGAATCGCGCGACGCAACTACCGGTGGTCACGTTCGGCGCGTGTGTCGCCTGACCGAAGCGATCGCCAAGGAATTGAAAGCATTGGGCAAACTGCCCGCCAATACTCACCCCAACTTTCTGGCCTTCGTCGGCATTGCCAGCATCTTGCATGACGTCGGCAAGGTCGGCATTCCGGATGCAATCCTGTTAAAGCCCGGCCAGCATACGCCGGAAGAACGCATCATCATGCAGGGCCACGCCTTGATTGGTGAAACGGTGCTGGCCCATGCCTCGGCTTCGGTGCCGGGCGTGAGCAGCCTGAGCATGGGTGCTGAAATAGCCGGTGGCCACCATGAACACTACGACGGAAAAGGTTATCCGCGCGGATTGAAGGGGGAGGCGATTCCGCTGTCGGCCCGGATTGTGGCAGTGGTCGATGTGTTTGATGCGCTGCTGCACAGCCGTCCTTACAAACAGCCCTGGCCATTGCCCGAGGTGATTGCTTACGTTAACGAGCGCAGCGGCACCCAGTTTGACCCGGACGTCATCAGTGCGCTGATGAATTTTCTAGAAGCTGAAAAGCCCGATTGGATTATTGCAGAAGGTCATTGAAGACACATTTATGGGAATGGATATCGAACAATTTGCTGAAATTATGTCGACACGAGACGCCGCGTTGTGCCTGGGTGTCAGTGTCCGGACCGTGCAGCTGTGGGTGGAGAACGGCTGTCTGGAAGCCTGGAAAACCCCCGGCGGACATCGGCGCATTTATCGCCAGTCCGTCAACAGTATGCTGGCAGCGCGCAATGCGCGCGACGTGCACGGAGAGTTCTTTGAGATCCTGATCTGTGGCGACGCCAATGAAAGCGCCGAGTATCTGGTCACCCAGCTAAAATCGCTCGGTAACGAAGTGCGGATTCGCGTGGTGCAAAACGGTTATGAGGCGCTGATACAAATCGGTGAATGCTGTCCGCACCTGCTGATTATCGATTTGATTGCCTCCAACAGCAACGGCATCCAGATGCTCGATGCCCTGCAAAATACGGTGTTTATCAAGACCATGCACATCATGGTCGTCACTGACCTGAGTGACGACACACTGGAAAAATTGGGCGGACTGCATCCGGGTGTCACCAAGTTCACTAAACCGGTGCCGTTTGCTCAGATGCTGCGCCTGATTCGCGTCTATATGGATATCAGCAAATCCCGTTAGCGCTTGCCGTTGTCACACAGATGGATCTGTGACGACGCGCTGCTGCCGCAGGGACTGCGTTCATGCAGCACCGGAGTGGGGATGCCGTTGTCATCAATGTGAGCCACGCTGGTGCTCCAGTTTCGGACGCCATGTTTATCCAGTTCAAAATTCAACAGCCAGCCTTTGGTCTGCGCTTCATTGTCGAGCGCGTCGATCATGAAATTGCCGACGCTGTAGACAATCACTTTGCCGCGATAGTGTTCCACTTCCTGGACTACATGGGGGTGGCCACCGATGACCAGATCGGCACCGGCATCGATCATCAAGTGAGCGAGCTGCTCCTGGCGTTTGCTGGAATGGAATTCGTTTTCCCAACCCCAGTGCATGATCGGGATCACGACGTCGGCGTGGTAGCTGGAACGCGCTTTGTGAATGTCGGCGCTGACTTGCTCATCCTCACTCCAGGCTGTCCCCGCGCCATGTTCGTCGGCTTCGAAACTGCGCGGCATGAATTCGTTATAGCCAAGCAGGGCAATCCGAATGCCATTTTTTTCTATGATCAGTGGCGTATGCGCTTCGCGCAAATTGCGTCCGCCGCCGGTGTGTTGGATGCCGGCCTGGTCGAGCAGGCCCAGCATTTCCACAAACGCTGGGCGACCAAAGTCGCCAGAGTGATTGTTGGCGATTGACACCGCATCGAAGTGCTTTTTAAGAATTGCCAGGGTACGCGGATGAGCCCGGAAATTATAGTTTTTGTCTTCAGGTTCGCCGATGGTCGCAACCACACATTCCAGATTGCCGATCCGGATGTCGGCGCGATTGATCTGATCAGAGAACGCTGCGAACGGATCATGACCTTGTTCGATTTGCTGGCCGGGTATGCCGTCCAGCACAATGTCACCCGCAAACACCAGTTTGACGGTAGACGGTCTTGCGTCCTGCGCGTGACAGACTGGCGCGCCGAAAAAAATAATCGATGCGATTAGGATGAGCTGTTTCATTATTGACTCTCCAGCAGAGCGCAACCATATTGCAATTCACGCCCAAGCGGCGGGGAATACAAATAATTCAGTCCGGTCAGACCGTAAGGCGCAGCCGAGCGCGCAAACGGAGCGCTATATTTCACTTCCTGCAGCAAAACCGCCTGGCGGCGCGTCTCGTAATAGGCGTAGATCTTGATCGTATCGAGCTGTTCGCCGCTGCCCAGCAACACTGCCTTGAATCGAAACCGTCCACCGATATCGGTCGCTTCGTGAATATAGACACTGTCTGCATCATGCTGCATCTGAGCTTTGAATATCTGGGTGGTACCGGCATAGCTGATTTCACATTGCAGCAATGGCTGGGCCTGGGCTGAGGCGGCCGTCAGGCAAAATAATCCAGACAGGCAGAGAAGAGTTGAATAGGTCATGGGGTGCCGGTGAATGAAAAAGTGTCGCTATGGTATCTCGTTCAATTCAATCGTGGCGAGAAATTGAGCGTGCTGAATTGATAACTTACTTCCTGATCCACGCTTTTTAGGCGCATAATCGACGCGATCCTACAAGCACAATGAGGTTGCAGATGGAAATCAGTTTTCCCAATCTAGTGATGCCCAAATTGACAGCGATGGGTACGATATCTTTTCAGACTCTGGTCGACGGTGAGTACCTGTGGTGCGAGATTTCCTGTGAGGCTTTGCGCGACCATTTTGGTGCCGTGTCAATGGACCGAAATGATCTGCTGGTCACCTTCCATAAATTTAAAGAGGAAATTCAACAGGTAGCGCGTCAATGCCTCGAAATCGACGGCGGGCACCCGATACTGTTGATGGCAGCGAATTTTAAGTAGCTCGTTGCCGCTTCTAAAATGGTAAAATACTGCGCTTGTGTCACTGGCCGGCTCAATTGCAGCCCGACCGCACTTTAAATTCAAAATAAGTTCAATAAAAACATCATGTCAATATCAACTACCCTGGAAATCGTCGCCGAACTGCGTGCCGGTCGTATGGTTATTTTGGTCGATGAAGAAGATCGCGAAAACGAAGGTGATCTGGTCATGGCGGCCGAATTCGTGACCCCCGAGGCAATCAATTTCATGGCCAAATATGGTCGTGGTCTGGTCTGCCTGACCTTGACTGCCGAACGCTGCGAAGAATTGCAGCTGTCGATGATGACGACCCGCAATGGCACTTCATACGGCACCAATTTCACCGTCTCGATTGAAGCGGCGCAAGGTGTGACTACCGGAATTTCTGCAGCTGATCGCGCCCGTACCATACAGGTTGCGGTCGATCCGCAATGCGGCGCTGCGGATATCGTGCAGCCCGGTCATATTTTCCCGTTGAAAGCTCAGAAGGGCGGCGTGTTAATGCGTGCCGGTCATACAGAAGCTGGATGCGATTTTGCCGAATTGGCCGGTTTGATCCCGGCTGCGGCAATCTGTGAAATTATGAATGACGACGGCAGCATGGCGCGCCTGCCGGATCTGATCGAATTCAGCAAGCAGCACAATATCAAGATCGGCACCATCGCAGATCTGATTCACTATCGCAGTCAGACTGAATGTTTTGTCGAACGGGTCGCCGAGCGCGAAATGCAGACCGTGCACGGTAAATTTACCGCGATCGCGTATCGCGACAAGCCGAGCGGATCGGCGCATCTGGCCTTGCTGCACGGTGCGATTTCACCGGATCAGGTGGCGCTGGTGCGCGTGCATCAGCCGGTATCGGTACTAGATTTGCTGGAAACCAGCGTCACGACTCACTCCTGGAATCTGGCCAATGCCATGCGCGCCATTCAGGCGGCACCGAATGGTGTGCTGGTGCTGTTGAATTGCGAAGAGTCGGCCGACAATTTTTTTGCGCAGTTTTCTGCGCTGTCGACACCCAAAGCCAAACCACAGGGACGCGCCGCCAGCATGGATTTGCGCACCTATGGGATCGGCGCGCAGATTCTGAAAGATGTGGGCGTCGGCAAAATGCAATTGCTGGCCAATCCGCGCAAAATGCCTTCAATGACAGGTTTTAATCTGGAAGTGGTCGGGTATCAAGACAAGCCAGTGGACTGAACCGGTTTCCCTTTTAACTTATAGAGCGCGCGAGCGCAAGAAAGAATGCGATGACAGTTGGAGCTTACGAAATGAATCTGGACGGCGCAGGGGTACGCATCGGTATTGTGCAGGCGCGTTTCAATCCTGAAATCGGCGATGCCCTGTTCAATGCCTGCGTAGCTGAATTGAAAGTGCTCGGCATTTTGGGCGAAGACATCCTGCACGTCACGGTGCCAGGCGCACTGGAAATTCCGCTGGCCCTGCAAAAACTCGCTGATACCCAGCAGTTCGACGCGCTGATCGCGCTTGGCGCAGTGATCCGCGGCGAAACCTATCATTTCGAACTGGTCTCGAATGAATCCGGCGCAGGTATTAGCCGGATCGGTCTGGATTACGGTCTGCCGATCGCCAATGCGGTATTGACCACCGAAAACGATGAGCAGGCGCAGGCCCGCATGCATGAAAAAGGTCGTGATGCCGCGCGCGTTGCGGTTGAAATGGCGAATCTGGTGCTGGCTTTGGAAGAACTTGCTGAAAATGCCAAAGATGTTGGCTTTGACGCTTAAATTGTAGAAGAACAGAATGAATACAAAAAATCTGCACGCCAATCCGAACAAGAGCCGTTCGCCACGCCACCGTGCGCGCGAATTTGCCTTGCAGGGGATTTATCAGTGGCTGTTAAATCACGAAGATGTGGCCGTGATCGAAGCGCATATCCGTCAGGCGCATGGATTTGAAAAGGCCGACCTGGAACATTTTGAAGCGCTTATTTATGGCAGCATTAAAGAGGTGGTGATTTTGCGTAACAGCATCGCGCCGTTGCTGGACCGTCCGATCACTGAACTGTCGCCAGTGGAACATGCTGCGTTATTGATCGGCGCTTTCGAACTGAAAAACCATCTGGAAATTCCATACCGGGTCGTGATTAACGAAGCGGTGGAACTGACCAAATCATTTGGCGGGATTGATGGACACAAGTATGTGAATGGCGTGCTGGACAAGCTCTCGGGCCAGTTGCGTCAGGTTGAAATCAGCGCAAGCAGGTAAGCGTTGATCGCCCATAAAAAAACGGCACCGCGGTGCCGTTTTTTTATGGATCTTTGTTTCAGATCGCCGCGATATGTTCCGCTTCGGCGTGTTTCTCATCAACCTTGATCACGTCAGGTCGGACGGCGACCGTCGCAGGAGCGCTGACCACCGTGGTATTGACCGGGACCGTTTTACCGTTGGCGACATCCTTCAAACGGTTGTACTCGGCGATCACCTTGTTGCCATAACCGCCATCGTTGTCAGTCAAAGCCGCACCGACATACAGTTTCAACCCGGCTTCGATCGACCCGCCGCGCGTGACATACTCTTTGAGAATCTGCGCGCCGACCCGAATGTTGGCGACTGGATTCAAGGCCGCCTTGAGCCCGCCGACATCGTCAAACTTTTCCTGATGAACCTTGGACATCACCTGCATCAAGCCCTGTGCACCGACCGGGCTTTCCGCAAACGGGTTCAATCCGGATTCGATTGCCATCACCGACAAAATCAGCAGCGGATCGAGCTTGATATCTTTCGCCGTCAAATAAGCGGCAGAAACCAGCATATTGGTTGCATCGGCAGAGACGTGGTAACGCTTTGACAGCCAATTGGTGACCGACTGCTGTTGTTTGGCATTGCCAAGCAGGCGGGACTCTTCTACCTTGGCCGCGTGGCTTGCCGCCGTGTCGGTTGCAATCGTAGCCAGCGATACCGGGGCCGGGATTGTTTCAGCATCGGCAAGCTCTTCTTTATAAAAAGGAGAGATGGTCTGGAACTGGTCAGTCAGTTCCGGTTTGAAAAACATGATACCGAGTGCTGCTATCGCTGCCACGCCCAAAGCCATCATGGTGTGGTGTATCAGGGTGAGGATGATATTCGGTCTGGTGCTCGAGACTATGCGCAAGGGCACATTCGGCTCGCTGTAACTTGGTTCTAAATTAAACATTTGTTGAAGCATACTTTTCTCCTGAAATGTCGGTTTATCCGATTACCCCTGATTGATCGGAGGCAGGCAAATAAATCGAATCAGATACATCATCTGCTGCTGCGTTTTTAAAATTGCAATGATCAAACTGAAATCAGTAATGTGTCTGGTAATAAACCTCGCGTTACTGACGCCAGTAATCCTAAACAAAAAGCAAACAGATGCCGGAGTTGTCTGGTGTTGGCCGGTAAATTAGCCTAACATCTTGCACTGTAATTGAAGTGACAAACAACTTGTCGGGGATGCCAGTCTTGGCAGGTCCTGCTTCCATCCCTACTGTCTGATGGAATCCCGAATTGAGAAATGAGTTCTTTTTTAACACTGACGGCCAAGTCCGAACTATTTCTGATTTCGGCGAATTGTAGGGGCCGGTTTATATCAAGTCAATACTATTAAAATCGTTTTCTATAACTTTAATGTCTTGCTTTTATGCTGCGCTGCGGTAACTTTCAATCAAATCAGTTAGTTACTGATTAATCTTGATTGAGCGATTTAACTTAAGAAAAATAGAACAAGCCTATGAAATATGTTGATCTGCGTGATTTTATTGCTAAATTAAAAACAATTGACGAGTTAAAAGAGATCAATTCGTCAATTTCCCCCATTTTGGAGATGACGGAAGTCTGCGATCGGACTCTGCGCGCTGAAGGTCCGGCACTTTTGTTCACCCGTCCGACTGGATTCGATATACCCGTTTTAGGGAATTTATTCGGTACTCCGCGGCGCGTCGCCTTGGGTATGGGAGCGCAAGACGTCTCTGAGTTGCGCAAAATCGGGCAGGTGCTGGCGACCTTGAAAGAACCGGAGCCGCCCAAAGGATTCAAAGATATGTTGGGACTGGGCAGTCTGGTGAAGGCGGTCTGGGACATGGCGCCCAAAGAAGTGCGCAGCGCAGCCTGTCAATCTATCGTCTGGGAAGGCGAAAAGGTTGATCTCGGACGGTTGCCAATTCAACTATGCTGGCCGGGCGATATTGCGCCATTAATTACGTGGGGACTGGTTATTACGAAAGGTCCTTTCAAGAAGCGGCAGAATTTGGGCATTTATCGCCAGCAGGTGTTGGCGAAAAATAAAGTGATCATGCGCTGGCTGGCACACCGTGGTGGGGCACTGGATTTTCGTGAACACTGCATTGTTAACAAGGGACAGCCGTATCCAATCTGTGTGGCCCTGGGGGCCGACCCCGCGACCATCCTGGGTGCGGTAACGCCGGTGCCGGACAGTCTGTCTGAATATCAGTTCGCCGGACTGCTGCGCGGCAGCCGTACTGAATTGATCAAGGCGATCGGCAGTGAATTGCGGGTCCCGGCTTCAGCCGAGATTGTCCTCGAGGGACACATCTATCCCGATTCGAGCCACCCGACTGGTTATGAGCATGCGCTCGAAGGTCCGTTTGGTGACCACACTGGTTACTATAATGAGCAGGATTATTTTCCGGTGTTTACGATCGACCGCATCACGATGCGGGAAAATCCGATTTATCACTCCACGTATACAGGCAAGCCGCCGGATGAACCGGCAATCCTTGGCGTGGCGCTGAACGAAGTGTTTGTGCCCTTGTTGCAAAAACAATTTACCGAGATCACCGACTTTTATCTGCCGCCCGAGGGATGCAGTTACCGGATGGCGGTGGTGCAGATCAAGAAGTCTTATCCTGGCCACGCGAAGCGGGTGATGTTTGGCGTGTGGAGTTTTTTACGCCAGTTCATGTATACCAAGTTCATTATCGTGGTCGATGAAGACGTCAACATTCGCGACTGGAAGGAAGTCATGTGGGCCATCACCACCAGAGTCGATCCGCTGCGCGATACCACCATGGTCGATCAGACCCCCATCGACTATCTGGATTTTGCCTCGCCGGTCAGTGGGCTGGGCAGCAAGATGGGATTGGATGCGACCAATAAATGGCCCGGTGAGACTAACCGGGAATGGGGCAAAGTCATCGCCATGTCGCCTGAGGTGAAGAAGCGAATCGACGGAATCTGGCAGGAGTTGGGACTGTAAAGAGCAGACACAGCGCGAAACAATTCAAGTATAATTCGCGCTGGCGGGTCCCTGCGCATTGCGGTGTGACCAATCTGGTCAGGTCGGGAACGAAGCAGCCACAGTCATTTCCCGTAAGTGCCGCAGATCAGGCTCGCCAACTTTCACTTTCTATTGTTTTGCTGAAGACTTCAGCAAATACAGCCCGCAAAAAATTCCCAGAATACTTAAAAACACCACGTAATACGACGCGCTGAGCGGGTTGATGGCATTCACATAGCCCAGGAACAGTGGCGTCAGGCCGCCAAACACGGCGTAGGACAGATTGTAGGAAAACGACAGGCCGGTAAATCTGACCTTGGCGGGAAACGCGTGCACCATAATATAAGGGACGCCGCCCACGATGCTGACAAAAAATCCGGTCACCACATACATACAACCGAGCGTCACGTAATCCACCTGGCCGATGCTGTGATAAAACACGCTGCTGCTGATTGCCAGAGCCGTGCACATGCCGATAAAGGTTTTGCCCGGACCGATCCTGTCGCACAGCCAGCCGGTGAAGGTGCAGCCAGACGACAGGGCGACGATGGCAAAACTCTGCATGGTCAAGGTCACGGTGGCCGGAATATTGAAGGCGGGTGACTTCATCAGTTCCGGCGCAAACAGGATAATCACCACAATCCCGGCGGTTAACAACCAGGTCGCCAGCACCGAAATCAGGATCGCAGGTTTGTGCTCGCGCCAGACTGTCGCGACCGGCAGGCCCTGGTTCAAGGCCTTCATTTCCTGCATTTGTTTGAATACCGGCGTCTCATGCAGATAGCCGCGCAAATACATGGTAATAAAGCCGAGAATCCCGCCAACGAAAAATGGAATGCGCCAGGCAAATGCGGTGATATCCGGTTTGGCAAAGCTGGAGTTGATCAGCAAGGCCATCAGCGATCCCAGCAAAATTCCGAGTGTGAGGCCACTGGTCACCATGCCGTTCGCCAATCCGACTCGTTTTGGTGGGACATGCTCGGAAACAAACACCCAGGCACCCGGAATTTCACCACCGATGGCGATGCCCTGCATCATGCGCATCATTAACAGCAGGACTGGCGCCGCGTAGCCGACATGGGCAAACGTCGGCAGCAATCCAATACAAAATGTCGGCAATGCCATCAGCACGATGGACAGGGTGAACATGCGCTTTCTGCCGACCAGGTCGCCAAAATGCGCCATGATTACGCCCCCGATCGGGCGCATGAAATAAGCGATGGCAAAAGTGCCGTAGACATTGAGCGTTTTCCAGAATGCGCTCAAGTCAGCCGGGAAGAACTGGTCGCTGAAGGTTTTCGCGAAAAAAATAAAAATGATGAAATCGTAATACTCCAGCGCGCCGCCCAGGGACGCCAATGAAAGTACTTTAATGTCATTGGCATTCAAGAGGCGCGGGGGAGTCTGGTCGGTTGGCATGATGGATTTATTCAAATTATTGTTTTTCAAAAACCAGTGCAGAGTGTAGTTTATAGTTTCTGCAAAAACAAGAATCGAATTTTTAGGGAATAAAAAAGGGAGCCGCGGCTCCCTGGTTTTTAAAAGCTGGTCGAGATGCCGACAAACAGCGTGCGCCTGGCTCCATACTGCGGAGCGCCGACACCGATCCCGGTCCCATCGCGCAGCAGATACGATCGGTCAAAGATATTCAGTACGGCGATCCGGCCTTCGACCGTGCCGAGCGCCGAGTCCTTCCAGCTGCGGGTCAGATTGGTATTGAACGTGATGTACTGGGGCAGGGACGCTGAATTCGGTGCGCTGTTGGCTGGCGTATTGCGCAGACCGCTGCCGTAGATAAAATCGCCACTCAATTTATATTCACCGAGTTTGGTATTGGCGCCACCTGATACGGAAAAAGCCTGGTCGTGATCGAGGAACACATAGTGGTGAGCGATATACGCCAATTCTGTCGGACCAAAGGTCGCCTGTCCGGAGATGATGTCGCTACCCTGCGCCCTTTGCATCGACAGATTCAGGAAGCCACCCCAGTTTTTTTCACTGTAAATTGCCGACAGCTCCAGGCCTTTGGCGTAGCCTCTGGCATAGTTGAATGGCGAAAGGATCAGCGCCTGACCGAACTGTCCTTCGTCGAGCAGATTACTGATCTGTTTATAGTAGGCGTCAGCAGTGACGGATAATTCAGCACTGATCTTGTGACTGACGCCCAGATCATAATAATTGGTCCGTTCCGCCTTGACCGGATCCGAATACGGTACCTGCGCTGCACCTGTCGTGTTGTTGAATTTGTCGATACCGTTTTGCGACAGCAGTTCCTGCGACGGCGGCGTGAAGTAGCGCGAATAGCCCGCGTGATAGGCCGTGTTGTCACTGGCCTTGATCGACAGATTCAAACGCGGGCTCCACTGATGTTCCTGAATATACGCGTTCACCTGGTCATGGCGCAGCCCGTAATTGAGCGTGATGGCTTTGGAAATCGTCCATTGATCCTGAACGTAATAACTCTCGGACGTACCCAGTTTTCTTGAATCATCGATGATCGTGATCGGATCGGCGCTCGGCACGCCGCTGACGATTGGGAATACCTGTGCATTGTTATTGCTCTCGGTCTGCTGGCGTGCCAGAGCCAGACCAGCGCGAATTGTGTGTTCAGGATTCAGCTTATAACTTGAATCGAATTGCAGCCCGTTCGACGAGCTGCTACGCATGGCGTGCGTCGCGATCCCGTTGTAAATCAAATCACCGTTTTCGTCCGGCGTGTACAGGGTTTCTGAATACTGGTGGTAGCCGGAAATCTGGAAATTCAAATCGCCCAGTGTTTTTTGATAAGACAACACCAGGAAGCGATTTTTTTCGCGCTGATTTTCATTCAGCGCGCCGGACGGAATCGAATTAAATCCGCTGGCGATATCGCTGTAACCGGTGAGGGAATATTGCGCAGACTGGTTTGGATTATTCGGGATTTGAAATCTGCCGTCGTAACTGCCGAACAATAAGCTGATGCGCGACTCGTCATCCAGGTAATACGATAAATTGCCAAACGATTTGGATTGACGGGTATCGTCGTGGATCGGGTTTTTGCTGGCAATCGGGTTTTCAATACCGATCGAATTTTGCAGATAACTGCCGGACAAATAATAATTGAACGCGCCTTTGCTGCCGAAAACTTCGGCGCTGGGCTCAACATAATTATTGCTGCCCACCAGCAGGCCGACCCGTCCACCCGGGGTGACATCGCCCTCCTTGGTTTGAATATCGATAATCCCGGCGGTACGCAAACCATATTGAGCGGGCAGGGCGCCAGTGACGAAATCGATATTGTCGATCAGGCGCGTGTCGATCGACTGCCCAAATCCGGAAATACCTTCGGGCAGTTCGACGCCGTTGATCCGATATTGCACATTGCCGTGGTCGTCGCGGATATGCAGCGAGCCAGACGCCTTGGAGTCCTGCACCACGCCTGGCATGCGCAGCAAGACATCATCAAACGGGGTGTTGGCGCCCTGACCCAGATTATCGATCATGCGCTTGTCGATCTCGTAGACCGTGGTGCCGATATTGGGCAGCAGTTCAGTACGGGCACTCTTTAATCGTTCCGGAGCAGTGATGACCACAACAGTGTCGGCGCCAGGCGGGATGTCGTCAGCGGCGAACAGTGGGTTGGTGAAACCGGAACCGAGGGCGATGACGCCCGCGATGGCCAGTGATAATTTACGTCGAACAGGAATGGTGGTGATGCGCTGCATAAAAACCTCAATTGAATCGTCATTGCTTGGAATGCCGGGCATGGTTCAAAGAGCAAACGGTATGCCGGGCATGCATGGTCGGGGACAGAAATAAATTGTTGCGCCGCCTGTCATCTGCTCTGCAGATCCGGCTTGCGGAAGTCTTTATTTCAGGTTGGATTAAATGTAGTCAGGCGGGCCGCAGCTGGGCGGAAGGAGTTCTGAGTTTGCGTAGCTGGCATTGCGCAGGCTTGCAGTGACTACAGAAAACAACACGAACAGTTGCGCGGCGATCAGCGCAGCAGGGGCATTGGCACTGCCGATCTTGTCTGCCACGACAGCGCAAATTAAGCAATCCTGGGTTTCCTGGCTCGTGCCGTGATAGTGGGTGACTGCAGTTGATACCAGCGCGATGAAGCTCAGGGCTGTCAGCAAGGCGACCAAGGCGCACCATCTCCTGGCAGTCAGATTTCTGCTCGGAGCGGAGACTTCGGTCGAATAATGCCGGTTCAGTCGCATTGGAAAAGTTGGGTCAGTGTTTTAAATTTGATTAAATTGAATTGCCGGCAGATTTTACTTGAGACCTGGATTGTTTGCTCATCCAGATAATCCGCCAGCCAATCACCAGCCAGTCCCAGCTGGTCAATTGCGGCCGGTAGTGGAATACATTTCCCTTTGTCAGTTCAATTTTTTCCAGAATCCGCAATCCGCCTTGCACCACGCCGCGCAGTTCCAGACCGATCCGGCCGGGAAGCCGACAGGCCAATGGACTGCCCGACAGCATCAGTTCCCGGGTCCGGTTAATTTCGAATTGCATCAATGCCTGCCAGGCCGGATGGCAGGACTGGTTTTCGATATCCGACTCGCCAACACCAAACCGATGCAGGTCTTCCAGAGGGATATAGATGCGCTGCTTTTCCCAGTCGATCGCGACATCCTGCCAAAAATTGATGAGTTGCAAAGCCGAGCAGATCGCATCCGAATCCTGCAGATTTTGCGGGGTGGCTGCGCCATACAGATGCAGAATCAGTTGACCTACCGGATTGGCAGAGCGGTCGCAGTAGTCCAGCAACTGCGCGAAATCGTCATAGCGTTTTTGTCCGACGTCCTGTTTGAATGCGGATAACAGCTGGTGCAGTGGTTGAGTCGGCAGCCGATATTGTTGAATGACCTGCTGCAAGGTCTGAAACTGTACCGAGTCAGGTTGCGTATTGGCCTCAATTTTTTTTAGCTGGTCCGCATAGTAATTTAATCCGGCGATGCGCTCTTCGTTGCTGGCATCCCCTTCGTCAGCAATATCATCAGCCCCGCGCGCAAACGCATACAGGGCACGCACCGCGGGACGCAGTCTGGCCGGCAGCAAGAAGGACGCAACAGGGAAATTTTCGTAGTGATTGACTGCCATAGATAGTCCTACTGTGTCAAAAGTTCGGAAAGCGAATTTATATCGGCGCGGTGCTCCGTCCAGGCGCTCCGTCCAGGCGCTCCGGCTAGGCGCTCCGGCTAGGCGCCCCCGGCTAGGCGCCCCCGGCTAGGCGCCCCCGTCTAGGCGCCCCCGTCTTTCCCGCGAGCTTTTGGCGGGAACCCAGCGGCGTTTTCGGCGTTAATTAAAACGACTTGCAGGTTGAATCAACCGCTTTACGACACTGGGTTCCCGACTACCCCCTCGGGAACGACGGCGCCTAGCCGGGGGCGCCTAGCCGGGGTAAATTTTTGACACAGTACGAATAGGAGACTGCAGCGCGAACAGGGAGCGCGCATTATAGATGACAAACAGCCGACTTCCGACAAAACTTCGACTGCCCCTGTTGGACGAAGCGGCGTCAGCCGATATTGTCAAAGCGATTTGCGCCGACATCGCTTTCCTGAACTTTCCAGATCAGCAAAAAAATCCAGCCAATCAGCGGTACGAAATACAGCAATTGCCACCATCCGCTCCGGTCAGTGTCATGCAGCCTGCGTGCGCCGACTGCCAGGTGTGGAACCAAGGTCGCGAAGCCGAACAGTCCGCGAATCAGGTGTGATCCGGTCAGCGACAGCACGGCATGAACTGCAAAAATGAACAGTACAAACCACCAATATTCAGATCTGGTTGCGCGTCCATTGAAATCGGCATATTTGCTGAAGCAAACACTGACTGATTCTGTGAAGTTCATTTTTCTTATCCTTCCGGTTAATGAGTAAATTCAAAACTGGTATTTTTTATGGGACTTGGCAGCGTATTGTTTTGATCCAAATTCGTTCACAAACCAGTGAATTTAATTGTGTGAATTGAACTTGTTTTCAAACAATAATGCATATTTCACCAGCGAGGTAAAAAATTTTGCCGGGACATTTCGCAAATGGGCTATTGCCCTGCTGAAAATATTTGACGTGTATTTTGTTTGCCGCCAAACTGTCCAGTCTTGTCTGTAGTAACGAAGAACCGAACCAAATCAACAATTACAAGCTTTCGTAGCTTTAACATCGATCGGACCACCATGCCAATTTCCAACAAGACCCACAACCCGAAGGCAAAATTCGCAGCCCTGTTCGCCTCAGTTCTGGCCGGCCAGCTCGCCCTTGCGCAGGACATACCACAGCCGGTCGACAAGCCTTTTCCAGGCGTCATTCAACTGGATGTGGACGCCACCAGTCTCGATCAAAAAATCTTCAAGGTTCATGAGCGCATTCCGGTCACGCCCGGCAAGTTGACCCTGTTTTATCCGCAATGGTTACCCGGCAATCATTCTCCGACCGGACCAGCCAGTCTGTTTGCCGGTCTGGTTTTGACGGCCAATGGCAAGACCCTGGAATGGAAGCGCGACACGATTGAAATCAATGCGTTTCACCTGGACGTGCCGGACGGTGCGCAGTTTATCGACGCGGATTTTCAGTTTCTGTCCCCGGTAGAAAGTTCTCAGGGCCGGATCACCGCGACCCCTGAAATCGTCGGCGTGCAATGGAATACCGTCGTGTTATATCCGGCTGGTTACTACGCGCGCAACATCAACGTGAAACCGAGCCTGACCTTGCCGGCCGACTGGAAATTCGGCACTGCCCTCGAGCTGGAACAACAGCTTGGCGCCCAGGCGCAATTCAAGCAAATCAATCTGGATGACCTGGTCGACTCTCCTTTGTTCGCCGGTAAATATTTCAAACGGATCGATCTGGATCCCGGCGCAAAAGTGCCGGTTTATTTAAATCTGGTGGCCGACAATGCCGCCAGTCTGGAAGCCAAACCGGAACAGATCGACGCTCATCGCACCCTGGTCAAGCAGGCCGCCAAACTGTATGGCTCGCATCACTACGTCCATTATGATTTTCTGTTGGCGCTGAGCGACGAATTCAGTGGCATTGGCCTCGAACATCAGCAGTCCAGCGAGAACGGTGTCAAGGCCAATTACTTTAGCGATTGGGACAAGTCCTGGGAAATGCGCGGCCTGCTGCCGCACGAATATACCCATTCATGGAACGGCAAATTCCGCCGCCCGGCAGATTTGCTGACGCCTAACTTCAACGTCCCGATGCAGGATTCTTTGCTCTGGGTGTATGAAGGGCAGACCCAGTACTGGGGAGAAGTTTTGTCGGCGCGCTCCGGCCTCGAAACGGCTGAGCAGATTCGCGATCAAATCGCCAATATCGCGGCCGGTTATGATCATCAGGCCGGTCGGACCTGGCGCAATCTGCAGGACACCACCAATGCCCCGATCCTTTCTTATCACGGAGCGATGGCCTGGAGTTCCTGGCAGCGCGGCGCTGAATACTATCGTGAAAGTGAACTGGTGTGGCTGGATGCGGATACCAAAATCCGCGAGCTGTCTGGTGATGCCAGGTCCCTGAATGATTTCGCGCGCGCCTTCTTTGGTGTCGAAGATGGCCGCAACGTTGCGCTCCCTTACACCTTCGACGATGTCGTGAAAACCTTGAACGCTGTCCAGCCTTACGACTGGGCCGGATTTTTGCGCGCCAGACTGGATGGTCATGACAGGGACGCCCCGAAAGATGGTTTGACGCGCGGTGGTTGGAAGTTGATCTATACCGAAGAGCCGAACAGCCATACCAAAGCGATGGAGTCGCAGCGCCATGTCAGTGACTTTGCCTATTCTCTTGGTTTTACCGTAGCCAAGGAAGGCAAGATTGATTATGTCGAGTGGGACAGCCTCGCATTCAAACAAGGCATGACGACCGGCGCGACCTTATTGGCGGTCAATGGCCGTGGCTACAAATCTGAAGTATTAAATGAGGCAATCAAGTCCGCAAAAACTGCCAGAGTGCCGATTGAACTGTTGTTGAAGAAGGATGATCGCTATCGCACAGTGAGAATCGATTATCACGAAGGACTGAAATATCCGCATCTGGTTCGTATCGAAGGCACACCTGATCGACTCAGTGCGATTTTGAAACCGATGAAATAAAAATTGGCGGACTCACGTGGGCAGTGAGGCCGCCAATGATTGAAACCGGCAATCACCAACTGGTAAAACCAACGCTGCGTTACTGCCAGTCGGTGGCGCGGCGTTTTGAATTACCCAGGACCCGGGCACTCACTTCCAGTGGCACACCGGCGGCCGACATTATTTTCGCGCCAGCGGAGATTCCTTCAAACAGCGCCACGGCCAGGCCGCGATTGACTGCAGATTCAACATCGGTATTGGATCGCTGAATCCATGTAGTCTGGTCATGTTGTTCCATCTTTGCGTTCTCCCTGAATGTGGCAAATCCTGTTGCGGTGTTCGCTGCTTATTTGCATTTTGGAAAGCATATAGTGCCGTAGCAGGAATGTAAATATTTAAATTGCGTTCACAGGGCGCAGACCTGGCTCATAATGCCAACTTTGTCCGCAAAAGCCACGGCGGCTTTGTCGCCGTGTTTCATCAATAATTAAATCGGGTTCTGATCATGATTACTTTAAAAAACGCGTTGCTTACTGCCTTGATGACATGCGCCGCCGCTGCACTGGCTGCTGATCCGGTACACATCAGCGTCGATGTCAGCAAGCCCGGGGCGGTGATCAATAAAGACGTGTATGGTCAGTTCGCCGAACATCTGGGCAGCGGGATTTATGGCGGCATGTGGGTCGGGCCCGAGTCGCCGATTCCCAATACCAGAGGCTGGCGCAACGACGTGATCGGCGCACTGAAAAATCTGCATGTGCCGCTGGTGCGCTGGCCGGGCGGGTGCTTTGCCGATGAATATCACTGGCGCGAAGGAATCGGCGAGCGCAGCACCCGTCCGGTCAAAGTCAATACCAACTGGGGCGGGGTGACCGAGAGTAACGCTGTCGGCACACAGGAATTTTTTGATCTGGTTGATCAGCTCGGTGCCGAAGCCTACGTGAATGGCAATCTGGGTTCCGGCACGGTGCAGGAAATGGCCGAGTGGCTGGAATACATGACCGCCGACAGCGGCTCGACGCTGGCAGAATTGCGGCGCAAGAACGGCCATCCGGCACCATTCAAAGTCAAGTATTTCGCGATCGGCAATGAAGCCTGGGGCTGCGGCGGCAACATGACGGTGCAGCACTATACCGATCTGTATAACCAGTACGCCAGTTTTCTGAAAACTCCCAAGGAAAATACCCCGCAATTCATTGCGGCCGGTGGACATGATGAAGACGCCAGCTGGTCTGACTATCTGAGTGCGCACATCCACGAGCAATGGAATATGCATTTTGACGCGGTCAGTTTTCACTATTACACGATTCCCACCGGGATCTGGGAGAAAAAGGGCCAGGCTACCGCCTTCTCTGAAGATCAATGGATCGCCACGCTGAAAAGCACGCTGCATATTGATACGCTGATCAAAAACAATGTCGCGAAACTCGACAAAAACGATCCAAAGAAAAAAATTGCCTTTGATGTGGATGAGTGGGGCACCTGGTATGACGTGGAACCCGGCACCAATCCGGGATTTCTTTTTCAGAAAAATACGCTGCGTGACGCAATGGTTGCAGCACTCAATTTCAATATTTTTCACGCCCATGCTGACCGGGTGCGCATGACCAATATCGCGCAGATGGTCAACGTGTTGCAGTCGATGATAGTGACCGACAACGACAAAATGCTGCTCACCCCGACCTATTATGCGTATCAGATGTATGTGCCGTTTCAGGGCGCGACGTCGCTGCCTGTGCGCATCCAGCACAATCCCGAGTACCGCCTGGACAAACTCAGCATCCCGCAGATCAGTGCCTCGGCGGCACGTTCCCCAAACGGCACACTGCTGCTGTCAGTCGTCAATACCAATCCTGGCAAGGCTGTGAGTGTGGTGCTGGATGTGCCGGCCAAAAAAATGAGCGGTCAGATGTTAACGGCCAATGCCATGGACAGCCTGAATACCTTTGAACATCCGGATCAGGTGCATCCGGTGCCGTACAGTGTCACTGCATCCAATGGGATTCTGACGTTGACGATGCCACCGATGTCGGTGCTGGTATTAAGCGCTGAATAAAAACCCGTGGGGAGATCGCGGCATGCCTTGTAAAACTAGCGCACCGCGGTTCGGTTGCTGGCGATCTGTATCGATTCAGGTTGTGGCGTTGAAATAATTAACGTAATAAACAAGCAATTGTATGGATTCAGTACCGTGGATTCAGTGCCGTCGATTCAGTGCCGGGCGAATATTCAGCATCAATGCTGAAACCCCTGTAGATATTGGTCGGGACGGTGTGATTCGAACACACGACCCCATGCACCCCATGCATGTACGCTACCAGGCTGCGCTACGCCCCGACGAGGGGCAGATTATAGTGAAATTCTGGCGCAATTGCTAGACGGTCGGATCAATCCGTAGAAATATTCGCTAACGCTTGATGAAAGCAGGGCATTGGGGAGAGAATGGCGGTTTCCTTTTCCGAGCAAGCCAAACCATGTCAATCAAAATCAGTTCGCACTTTGATGCCGGTGCCATTGAAGTCGTCAGTACTACCAGTCCCGCCCAGATCCACCTCAAACTGCGCAAGGATTCCAACGCGGAATTCATGCAGTGGTTTTATTTCCGTTTGCAGGGCGCGCGGGATGAGGCCTGTACGATTCAAATTCTGAATGCCGGTCAATCGACTTATCCTGGCGGATGGAATGGCTATCGCGCAGTTGCCAGTTATGATCGTGAAGAATGGTTTCGTGTTGAGACTGAATTTGACGGCAAGGCGTTGACGATTCAGCACACCCCGACCGAAGACAGCGTGTACTACGCTTACTTTGAGCCCTACTCATGGGAACGCCATTTAACGCTGCTCGGTCGTGCCGCTTATTCTCCCTTGGTGCGGGTGGAAGATTTGGGCAGTACCGTAGACGGACGCGATCTGAATATGCTGGTGGTGGGCGACGAATCGGCCGAGAAAAAAATCTGGGTCATCGCGCGTCAGCATCCGGGTGAAACCATGGCCGAATGGCTGGTTGAAGGAATGCTCGATGCCTTGCTCGATGCCGCCAATCCGGTGGCGCGCAAGCTGTTGCAAAAAGCAGTGTTCTATATAGTTCCGAATATGAATCCGGACGGATCGGTGCGCGGTAATTTGCGCACCAATGCTGCCGGTGCGAATTTGAATCGGGAATGGATGACGCCAAGTCTGGCAAACAGTCCGGAAGTTTTCCATGTCAAAAATAAAATCCATGCAACCGGATGTGATCTGTTTTTGGATATTCACGGCGATGAAGAACTGCCTTACGTCTTTGTAGCCGGCAATGAAATGATGGAAGGGTTTACTGATAAAGAGATCGCCGAGGAAAATGCGTTTATCGCCGATTTCGTCGCAGCCAGCCCTGATTTCCAGACCGCACATGGTTATCCGGCCGATAAATATTACGAAGATATTTTGAAGCTGGCTTCCAAATATGTCGCTCATGAATTCAAATGCGTGTCACTGACTCTCGAACTGCCATTCAAAGACAATGCCGATCTGCCCGACGTCGTGGTGGGTTGGGATGGCGATCGCAGCGCCAGACTGGGTGAAGCGATGCTGCATCCGATTCTGAAACACGTCAGCCGCAGCTGATGGCACTGGAAATCGAGCGCAAGTTCCTGGTCCACGGCACGCCCTGGCAATCCTTGCCGCAGGGCGCGCTGATGCGGCAGGGGTATTTGCTGGCCAGCCCGCAGCGGGTAGTGCGGGTGCGCATCGAAGGTGATGCCGCCATGCTGACCATCAAGGGTGGCGGGCAGGGCATCGTACGCGGAGAGTGGGAATACCCGATACCGGTCAAGGATGCGCACGAGCTTTTGCAATTATGTGAACAACCGCTGATCGAAAAATACCGCTATCGGATTCTCCACGAGGGCATGCTGTGGGAGCTGGATGTTTTTACCGGTGACAATGCTGGCCTGGTGGTTGCCGAAATTGAATTGGACAGCGAATCACAAACCTTCAGCAAGCCGGACTGGGTGGCGGAAGAAGTCACCCAGGATCCGCGCTACCTCAATGCAAATTTAATGCGCCATCCCTACAGCAAGTGGTAGTTTGACTATTTCAGCGCTTTGATTACGGCTTCAAACTGTATCTTGACCGATTTGTCATACGCCGAAATGGCGGGCACGGGGCGGTCAATGTTCAGCAATTGATAGACCGCCATCTGTGCCGCGCGCACTGAATATTCCACGGTGAAGACCACGTCATCGGCGATCTCGACAAATTGGCTGACGAACGCCAGATTTTTCGATTCCCTGGGAACCGGCAGCGGACGATCGGACTTCAAACGCGGCATAAACATGCTGGTAATGTAAGGCATGCGGCAGGGCAGGCAGATCGCCTTCTCCACGGTATCGAGATCGAAACATAAATGGCCGCACAGCTCGCGCAGGATTTCTTCGCCATTGCACTCGGACATGGATTTGGCAACAAAATTACCGATCCGGTCGGGATGTAGCGCATAACCCCAGAACACCTGCACGTCGGCTGGCTGATTGGCAAAATGCGGCTGATGCGGAATGACAATCGACATTAACCAGTTCGAATCCTTGAAGGTCACCAGACCGCCGGTACCCGGTTGATTGGTGCTGAATGTCGTGACCAGATCAATGAACGTGCGTTCCTTTAATGTGACCGAAAACGATGCCCAGTAAGACTGGCTTATGCAACTGTTGAAGGCCGCAGGGTTGCCGAATTCCGGACGGCCTTGGGCAATTTTTTCCCATAACTTCCAGCCACCACTGTTGGCCTTGCTCAGCTTTTCCGGCGCTGTGCTCATTGATCCGATACTGGACGCATCGGTCATCGAACCGTTCTGGAAGAAAACCAGTTCATCCTCGGTCGTGCCGATGAACTGCTCCCGGCCATCGAGCAGGCAGGCAAGGCCAGTCACGGTGTGCAGACCGTTGCTGCTGGCCAGTTGAATATCCGTCACTGTACAGTTCATCACAAATTGCACGCCTTGCGATTTCAGCCAGGCCTGCAATGGCCGCACCAT
This sequence comes from Oxalobacteraceae bacterium GrIS 1.18, assembly GCA_040544425.1. Lineage (GTDB taxonomy): Bacteria > Pseudomonadota > Gammaproteobacteria > Burkholderiales > Burkholderiaceae_D > Solimicrobium. The sequence goes on along the minus strand of JBEONO010000008.1, from coordinate 173,007 downwards.
CGAATCATATTGATTGTAGACAGTACGCTTGACCCCGCCCAAGGTTTCGATGCGCGCAAACTCTTTGACGAAGCGATGCAGATAACGTTTGAATTCAACGGCGCTATGCCAGGGTTGGAAGGCAAACGTGGTTGCCCACATAAACCAGAATTCGGTTTCAAAAAACGAGGGCGACAGCCAATCGGTGATGCGGCTGTCGGCCAATTCTTCTTCATCGGTGTTGCTCAGTTTGAGCAGTTCAAGACGATTTTCCATGGAAAATCCCATCGACTCGACCGGCACCCGCGCACGCCGACTATCCACCAGTCGCGCCTGCGCATGCGACTTGTACAGCTGATTAAATTCGACAGTCTCGTCGTAGACATTTTTATTTTTGTCGTTGAGCGACGGAATGGTTTTGAACAAATCCCAGGTGCACTCGTAATTATCGCTTGTGAACATCCGGCCACCGCGGAATGAATAACCGGTTTCGGGATTGCCTCCGGCATCAAGACTGCCACCCAACAGCTTTCCCGATTCAAGGATTTTGATATTTTCTCCGGGAACATTGCCGTCCCGGATCATGAATGCTGCTGCGGCCAAACTGCCGATGCCGCCACCTATCATCACGGCTTTGGTTTGCGCTCTGGTGTTAATGCTCATTGGATTTTCCTGTTTTTGACAATGACATTCGCGCTTGATCTGCGAATTGTTAAATCATTCTCCAATGAACAGGGCTGAAGCCGCTTGACAATAATCAATCTATCACTGACTACTGTCGAGCAGCCTGTCTAAATGTTTTTGGCTACTCGGTTGTGCAATGACCAGCATATGCATGTTCAGCTTGCTGGACCTGGTATTGCGTTTTTTTTATTTGCGTCGGATCTCCTTTTCGCTTTGCTTCCTGGTTATGCTGCGCTGCCATTTGCCTTTTCAGATCCAGGCTTTTACATCTGGCCTGTTGCTCTCGGCTGGTTTTTTTCTGGCGTTCAAATGTCTGCATTTCACGCTGCAGCTGTTGGTCATCTTTCGCTTTTTGCCGATTGATCTGTTCAAGTTTTCTTTTGTCGGCAAGATAGCGCTGTTGTGCAGAGACTGGGTCGTCAGGTGGGCTGACCTTGGGATCAAACGGGACCGCTGTGGAATCGCTGGGGCAGGGTTGATCGCTGAAAATGACTGTATGCGCGGCGTCATTGGACAGGCATTTGTTGATGGCAAGTGAAGGAGGGGAGTGGACCAGCAGGCTGAGGGTGAGTGCGGTGACTGGGTGAGTCAGACGTAAATACCAGGCAGGAGATTTGACCATATATTTTATGGAAAAGGCTTGACCACCTTTCCCGGATTCATGAGGTTGTTCGGATCGAGTGCCAGTTTAATGCTGCGCATTAACTGCATTTCGACGGCGCTTTTATAACGCAAAATTTCTTCGCGTTTTAGCGCGCCCAATCCGTGTTCGGCTGAGATCGATCCTCTGAATTCGGCCACGCTGTCATATACGACACGGTTGATCGCATTTTGTTTCATTAAAAATGCGTCGACATCTGAATTTTTTGGTGCCGAGACGTTGTAATGCAGATTGCCATCGCCGATATGACCAAAAGTCACCATGCGGCAGCCCGGGAAATGTTCTTGCAACAGGGCGTCGGTGCGCTGGATGAAGGCGCTGATGTTGGAAATCGGGATCGAAATATCATGCTTGATATTTTTTCCCTCGGCCGCCTGTGCGGAAGAAATCGATTCACGGATCTTCCACAGTTCCTGTGACTGTGCGAGCGTAGTGGCAACCACGGCATCATGCAGGATATTTTTTTCCATAGCCTGCTGCATGATATTTTCCAGTGCGGCCATTGCGGCTGATTCACTGTCCTGACTGGCAAATTCGACCAGGGCATAGTAAGCCTGGCTGGCTAACTGCGGCTGTTTAATTTCCGGATAATGTTTCTGAACCAGGGTCAGGCAATAATCCGACATGAATTCAAACGCGGTCAGCGCCGTGTCTTTGCTGTTGCTACGCACCAGATGAAAAAAATCGATCACGTCGTCGACAGAGGCGAGTGCCGCCAGCGCAGTGACTCGTCCACGCGGCTGCGGAAATAATTTCAGTACCGCTGCCGTGATGATACCGAGGCTGCCTTCTGCACCAATATACAGATCACGCAGATCGTAGCCGGTATTGTCTTTTCTCAAGCCACGCAGGCCGTTCCAGATTTCACCCTGTGGCGTGACCACTTCCAGTCCCAGACATAATTCGCGGCAGTTCCCGTAATGCAGAACCGCTGTTCCACCCGCATTGGTGGACAGATTGCCGCCTATCGTGCAACTGCCTTCAGAGGCCAGTGACAAGGGAAACAATCGCTCGACCGATTGTGCTGCCTGCTGCACCTGCTGCAACAGACAACCCGCTGCGACGGTGATGGTGTTGTTGACCGCATCGATCTGGTGAATCTGATTCAGGCGCAGCAGTGACAGCACCACGGAACGGCCAGTCGATTCCGGCACGCTACCGAGAACCAGCCCGGTATTGCCACCTTGCGGAACGATGGCGACCTGATGAGCCGAACACAGATTGACGATCGATGCGACCTGTTCAGTATTGGCGGGTTTTAATATGGCCTCGGCGCGCCCGACATGGCGTTGGCGATAGTCGGTCAGATAAGAAATCATCTGATCAGGATCAGTAATCACATAGGCGTCACCAAGCAGCTGGCGGCACTGAGCAATAAAGTCCTTCATGGCGCAGACTGGGATTCCAGTTGTGCCCTGGCTTTGGCGGCTTTTTTGATCGGGCGTAAATAGGACAGGGTGCAGTAAAAAAACAGCAGACATAACAACACTTCGAGCCACGAGATTCGCGCCGACATGACAGCTTTGTCTGAGGTAGCCCTGACGATACCCTCGGTGAAATAAACCAGGATCAACATCGACGACCACTGCATGGTGTAGTTATCTTTTTTGATCACGCCACGCAGGGAAAAAAACAGCGGCACAACTTTGATCACCAGCCACGAGCCGCCCGGGCGCAGCGGTGCCAGCCACATCTCTTCCAGTATGCACAGTGCGATCAGGGCCAAGAGCGAAAGCGTCGCACCGTGGGCATAGACGGTCGATTTATTCATGATCGGTGTAACTTCAGTGCAGTGGAGGCCAGGCGCGCGCCCAGCGCAATTGCCAGTTGTTTGCTGTCTTCGGAAATCGATCTGCTGCCATCAGCACCGGCCCAGTGACTGGCACCATAGGGCGAGCCGCCGGTGCTGGTGGCCATCAGTGCAGGGTGAGTGTAGGGCAAGCCAACGATCAACATGCCGTGGTGCATAAGCGGCAGCATCATCGACAGCAGGGTCGATTCCTGGCCGCCGTGCAAACTTCCGGTTGAGGTAAATACAGAGGCCGGTTTGCCGGCCAGCGATCCGGACAGCCAGTCGGCAACCGTGCCGTCCCAAAAATATTTCATCGCCGAAGCCATATTGCCGAACCGGGTAGGGGAACCCAGTGCGAGGCCGGCACAGTCGGTCAAGTCGCTTAATTCCACATACGGCGCGCCCTGTTCGGGAATGGTACTCTCGACCGCTTCGCAGACTGCCGAGACTGCCGGCACGGTGCGGATCCGCGCGCTGCAACCGGGCACGCTTTCTATACCTTGCGCAATCAGGTCGGCCATTTTTTTGGTCGCACCGTGACGCGAGTAGTAAAGTACCAGCAGGGTGATATCAGTCGAACGGGTAGTCATATAAAACCTGAATGTTAAGAACGGCGCGGCTGATTTTTTTCCCGCACCTGCGGAGCAAGCACGGTCGGGATGGCTTTGGGCAAGGTATCCGGGAAGTCACGACTGAAATGCAAACCGCGACTCTCGCGACGTGACAGGGCGCTGTTGACGATCAGTGACGCGACATCGACCAGATTGCGCAACTCCAGTAAATTGTTTGTGATGCGGAAGTTGGCATAGTACTCGTCGATCTCTTCCTTCAACAGACGGATCCGGTGTTGTGCGCGTTCCAGTCGCTTGGTGGTGCGCACGATCCCCACGTAGTTCCACATAAAGCGGCGCAACTCATCCCAGTTATGGGCAATCACCACTTCTTCATCTGCATCAGTGACACGACTTTCATCCCAGTTGGGCAACTTCGGAATCCGGATCGGTTCCTGACTGGTGATCTGTTCGGCCACCCCTTTGCCGATCACCAGACATTCCAGCAATGAATTACTGGCCAGACGATTCGCACCGTGCAGCCCGGTGTAAGAGGTTTCGCCGACCGCGTACAGTCCTGGCAAATCGGTGCGACCCAGCATATCGGTGACGATGCCACCGCAGGTGTAATGCGCAGCAGGCACCACCGGTATCGGCTGCTTGCTGATGTCGATACCAAACTCCAGGCAGCGCGCGTAAATGGTAGGAAAATGTTCTTTTAAAAATTCGAGCGGCTGATGCGAAATATCCAGATCAACGTGATCCAGACCGCGCTTTTTCATTTCGAAGTCAATCGCGCGTGCGACCACATCGCGCGGTGCAAGTTCGGCCCGTTCATCATGCGCGGGCATGAAACGTTTGCCGGCCGAGGCACCGGCTGAAGCAGGCAGTTTTAACAGGCCGCCTTCGCCGCGCACCGCTTCGGAAATCAAAAATGATTTGGCATACGGGTGATACAGGCAGGTCGGATGAAACTGGATGAATTCCATATTCGCGATCCGGCATCCTGCGCGCCACGCCATCGCAATCCCGTCGCCGGTAGCCGTATCGGGATTGGTTGTATACAGATAGACTTTTCCCGCGCCGCCGGTTGCCAGCACGGTGTGCTGCGCGGCGACGGTATGCACTTTCCCGGTGCGTACATCCTGCACATACAGACCCAGGCAGCGCGATGTTGGTGCTTTGTTGGCGTTGACCGGTTGATCAAGCTTGTCGGTAGTGATCAGGTCGATCGCATAATAATGTTCGAACAAACTGATGTTCGGATGATTGCGGATTTTCTCTTCAAGCGTGACCTGCACCGCATGACCGGTAGCATCTGCGGCGTGAATGATGCGGCGTTGGCTGTGTCCGCCTTCGCGGGTCAGATGAAAGCCGAGTTCAGCTTCCGTGTCCTGGGTGAATGGCACACCTTGTGCGATCAACCAGTCAATTGCACTGCGGCCGTTTTCCAGAATATATTTGGTCGCGGCTTCATCGCATAATCCTCCGCCCGCAATCAGGGTGTCGGACAGGTGTTGCTCGACGCTGTCACCCGAATCGAGTACCGCTGCGATACCGCCCTGGGCCCAGCTGCTGGAGCCGTCGAGCAAAGCACGTTTGGAAAAGATGGCGACTTTTTGAGTATCTGCTAAATGCAAGGCGACGGAATATCCTGCTAATCCACTTCCGATAATGGCAACGTCAAAATTCATGGTTCGATGAGAAAGTGAGAGTGGGCTAAACTATAGACGCTTTGTTGAAAGCGGTAAAAACATTTTGCAATTTTAATTTGCAAATACTCAAAAACCCAAGGCTTTAGCGGGGATTCGCCGGGTCACGGCTCAGTTCACTGCGCTGCACTATTATTGAAAACACCACAAAACCCGCCGCCACAAATTTTGACAGGCTCGAATTCACAGCAAGAATCAGATTGATGTCAGCCTGATCGATGAAAATTTTTTCGGATTATTTTTTGCGAAAACAGATAAATAATTTGAATATTCAAAAAATAAAAATGCCCGAACTTGTGCATCGATGGTTTGATTTTAATGAGATCGACGAACGCAACTGCAGCAAAGCTTGTAGTCAAAAACTGATGATGCAATCGACGTTGAATTTTTTGCGAATTATTTTTTTAAACGCCTGTTAATTTTGGTTAAACCGCTTGACAGCCATGTGCAGGGCTAGTTTAATACGAGGGCCGATTTTCTACCGCAACCGGTAGAGCCTGGTGAAAAAAATGAAGAACATCAAACGAATACGCATGTGGGAATGCGCCAGCCGTCGATAAGCATCGACACGAATTTTAACTTTTGCTAGGGGACGTAAGTGAACAAGACCGAATTGATTGAACATATTGCCAAATCGGCAGACATTTCTAAAGCAGCTGCTACGCGGTCTTTAGACGCAACGATAGGCGCAATTAAAGTTACGTTGAAAAAGAACGGCACAGTTACCCTGGTTGGTTTCGGCACCTTCTCCGTTGGCAAGCGCGCTGCACGTGTCGGTCGCAATCCGCGCACTGGTGAAGCGATCAAAATCAAGTCGGCGAAAGTTCCGAAATTTAAACCTGGCAAAGGTTTGAAGGATGCAGTAAACTGACGCGCTCTGTTCAGTCAGAAGTTTGATTGGGTGCTTAGCTCAGTTGGTAGAGCGGCGCCCTTACAAGGCGTAGGTCGGGAGTTCGAGCCTCTCAGCACCCACCAATTAAACGCAAGGCTACAGGAGTGGTAGTTCAGTTGGTTAGAATACCGGCCTGTCACGCCGGGGGTCGCGGGTTCGAGTCCCGTCCACTCCGCCAAAATATAAATGCCCGCGCAAGCGGGCATTTCCACTTTTAGAATCCCTGTCATTTCTTACGTCGTTCCCGCGGGGTCAGGCGGGAACCCAGTGACTTATAGCCTTGGATCGCAAACCAACGACGCCAGGTTCCCGCCTGAAACCGCGGGAACGACGTGCCTGGTAGGGATCGCCAAGACGGTCTGTTGAAATAGCTAAAAAGCAGCATCTCAAATTCTGCATAATCGTGATTTTGAAAAAGAATGTAACCATCCCACCCACAGCAAACCCGAATGCTAAGATCTGATCTGAAAACCCGTACAGCACAGCTTTTTCAGCTAAACTGATTTTCGATTCGTTTCTGCATACAAGTTTCTGCAAACAAGACAGTGCCGTTGAAATTCAATATGACTTCCTGCGCGATCGACGCGATGGTTGACCAGACTTACGTGACAAAAAGGTGAACAATGATCCCTGAAATAGGCAATTTCTCTCTGATCCTGGCGCTGTGTCTGGCGCTGTTGCAAGGCATTCTTCCGATTGCCGGATCATTTCAAAACAAATCGCGCTGGATGGAAATTGCGCGCCCGGCGGCCGCCGGACAGTTCACCTTCGTGACGATTGCTTTTATCTGTCTGGTCTACTCGTTCATTACCAACGACTTTTCAATCACCTATGTGGCGTCCAACTCAAACTCGATGCTGCCGGTGTATTACCGCATTGCCGGCACCTGGGGCGGGCATGAGGGCTCGCTGCTGTTGTGGAGCGAAATGCTGGTGCTGTGGACGTTCGCAGTCGCCACATTCAGCCGCCAGCTTCCCGAGCTGATGATTGCGCGCGTGCTCGGCGTGATGGGTTTGATCAGCGTTGGATTTTTAAGCTTTATGCTGTTTACCTCCAATCCGTTTGATCGTCTGTTTCCTGTTCCATCCGATGGTCGTGATTTAAATCCGCTGTTGCAGGACTTCGGGATGATTGTGCATCCGCCGATGCTGTACATGGGATACGTGGGTTTCTCGGTGGTGTTTTCATTCGCGATCGCCGCTTTAATGGGCGGCAAACTGGATGCGGCCTGGGCACGCTGGTCCCGGCCCTGGACGCTGGTTGCCTGGATGTTTCTGACCCTGGGAATTTTTATGGGCAGCTTTTGGGCTTATTACGAATTGGGTTGGGGCGGCTGGTGGTTTTGGGATGCGGTTGAAAATGCTTCCTTTATGCCCTGGCTGGTCGGCACTGCATTGATCCATTCTCTGGCCGTGACGGAAAAGCGCGGCAGCTTTAAAAACTGGACAGTCCTGTTGGCGATCATTGCATTTTCTTTGTCTCTGCTCGGCACATTCATCGTTCGTTCCGGGGTCTTGACCTCGGTGCATGCGTTTGCCACCGATCCAAAGCGCGGCCTGTTTATTTTGATTTTCCTTGCCATCGTCATTGGCGGGTCGCTGCTGCTGTATGCGATCAGAGCGCCCAAAGTCGGACAGGGTGGCAGCTTCAGTTTTTTTTCCCGGGAATCGATGCTGCTGGTGAATAATGTGTTGTTCCTCGCTGCCGCCGGTACGGTGTTTCTCGGCACGATGTATCCACTGGTTTTGGATGCCTTAAATCTCGGAAAAATTTCAGTTGGTCCGCCGTATTTCGAAGCGGTGTTTGTGCCCATCATGATTCCGGTGCTGGTGTTAATGGCAGTAGGTCCATTCCTGAACTGGAAAAATGCCGACGTCAGGATCGTGCTGCATCGCCTGCGCTGGATCGCCGCAGCGGCGCTGGCATTTGCAGTTTGCATCGGCATCGTGTTTGCGCCGTCGATATCGGTCGTCATGGGCATTGCTCTTGCAGCGTGGATTTTCCTGGCAACCGGATTGCATTTAACCGAACGCCTGGCGCATGCCCCGGCAGGAACGCCGATCTGGCGGCGACTTGCCAGTCAGCCGAACAGCTATTGGGGCATGTTGATTGCCCATGTCGGGATCGCCGTGTTTGTGGTTGGCGTAACGCTGGTCAAAGGGATGGCAATTTCCAATGATGTCAGCATGCGGGTTGGCGACAGCACCAGCGCCGGTGAGTATACGTTCCGGTTTACCGATATCCGCGAAGTCAAGGGTCCCAACTATGTCGCCGCGCAGGCAACATTTGATGTGGAGCGCGGCGGTAAAAAAATCGCGGTGATGAAACCGGAGAAGCGCTTCTTCATTGTGCAGCAGATGCCAATGACCGAAGCGGCGATTAATCGTGGCTTTACCCGTGACCTGTATCTCTCGCTCGGCGATGAAACCAGCCCGGATGTCTGGGTGGTGCGGGTGCAGCATAAACCTTTCGTCATGTGGATCTGGGCAGGCTGTCTGATCATAGCTTTGGGTGGCGCATTTGCTGCGTCGGATCGGCGCTATCGTATCGCGGCCCTGAAACCAAAGGCCGATGCGCAGCAAGTGGCATTGGCACAGTTGTCCAACATGGTTTAAGGCATGACTCGTTTTCTGCTGGCGCCGGAAATTATTTCCGGAAAATTTTTACCTTTTATTGAAAAGCCAAATCGTGCGTAACTTTATTCTGTTTATTTGCTTGGCGACGTTGACGCTCTGTGCGGTGGCACAAAATTCAACCCTGTCCAATTCTGAGTTGGACAAACACGTCATGGCCATTTCCGAACAACTGCGCTGCCTGGTCTGTCAAAATCAGACGATCGCCGATTCGCATGCCGATCTGGCCGTTGACCTCAGAAATCAGGTCCGCGAAAAAATTCAGCAAGGCATGTCGGATAAAGAAATTTATGACTACATGGTGCAACGTTACGGCGATTTTGTGCTGTACCGCCCGCCGCTGCAAACCACGACAGCATTGCTGTGGTTCGGTCCTTTCCTGCTGCTGATTGCTGGCCTGATTTTTCTGGGGATGAAACTGCGGCGACCCGAGGCGATGGACGAGCCGAGTGAATCAGACATGCAGCGCAGTGCCGAATTATTGGAAGGTAAAACAAATAACAAGGAACAGTTATGACGATGTTTTTAGTGCTTGTGGCAGGCCTGGTCGCCGCCGCCTTGCTGTTCGTGTTGCCAACCCTGATGCGATCGAAAAATTCTGGGACTGGAGCATCCTTGAGCAGTGAAGTCAATCTGCAGGTGCTGCGCGACCAGTTGCGTGAACTGGACCGAGATCTGGGCGCAGGCATCATCAATCAGGATGACTACCAAAGCGCCAAACTGGAACTGGAACGTCGTGTGTCGACGGACGTGCTGTCCGATTCGCCATCGGTCACCCATGCCCCGGAAAAGTTGAGCATGGTGGTTGGGATCGGCTTGTTGATCCCAGTCGTGGCGATCTCGCTGTATCTCTATCTTGGTTCGCCTCTGACCATTGAGGCACCGTCAGCACAGACCGAAGCAAATCAGGCCGCCACTGATCCAGCCAATCCGACTCCTGAACAGATTGCCAAAATGGTCGCGCAACTTGAGCAGCACTTAAAACAGGATCCGAGCGACGCAACTGGACTGGCCATGCTGGCACGCTCCTACCATGCGCTCGGCCGCTATCAGGATGCAACGCAGGCTTACGCGCGCCTGGTCAAACTGAATCCAAATGACGCGAACCTGTTGGCTGATTATGCCGACGCCATGGCCATGTCGCAAAACAAGACGCTGCAGGGCGAGCCGGAAAAAATCATCGCCCAGGCTCTGTCCATCGATCCCGTAAACCTGAAAGCGCTCTCACTGGCAGCCAGTGCCGCTTTTGAGCGACGCGATTATCAGAATGCGATCCAGTACTGGAAAAAAATTCTTCCCCTGGTTGAAGCGGATTCCGAGATTGCCCGGGCGACCACAAACGATATCAATGAAGCGCAAAACCTGGCCGGTGCTCCCGAACCAGCGGCAGAAAGTCGGCCGGCCATTCCTGCGACCAAGGCAGCTGGCGCTTCGCTCAGCCTTGAGGGCGAAGTCTCGATCGACACGAAGCTGAAAGGCAAAGCCGATCCAAACGATACAGTATTTATTTTTGCGCGCGCAGCTGAAGGACCGCGCTTCCCGCTGGCGGTGCTGCGCAAACAGGTGAAAGATTTACCGGTCAAGTTTGCCCTGGATGACACGATGGGGATGATGCCCAACGTGAAGTTGTCCGACTATGCTTCGGTGGTGGTCGGTGCCAGGGTGTCCAAATCGGGCAGTGCTACGCCGAGTGCCGGTGACCTGGAGGGATTGAGCAAACCGGTTCAGCCAGGCAGCAAAAATTTGAAGATAAGTATCGATATGCTGCGCTAGGACCCATACCTTGACTCAACCTTGATCCCGATTTTTTTCAGCATCGGGATCGGTAATTCCCCACCCGCGCAGACAATCACCGCCTGATTTTCCAGCACAAATAATTCCTCATGCCTTTTCAATTTGACGTGCTCCGGCGTGATTTCTTCCACGGTGGTCTGCAACTCAACACGAATGCGCTGCTCCTTGATGGCGTGATCGAGTCGCTGCCGGTTCTTCGGTTTGACGCGACTGAATGCTTCACTGCGGTAGGAGAGCGTGACGGTAGTGCCGGGCTGTTCGCACACGTCCAATGCAGCTTCCAGCGCGCTGTCTCCACCACCGACCACCAATACATGTTGATCGCGGTACTGTTCCGCTTCAATCAGGCGGTACACAACTTTGGGATGATCTTCACCCCTTGCACCCAGTTTGCGCGGCGTGCCACGGCGGCCAATCGCCAACAGAACGTTCGAGGTGTGGTAGCTGGCCTTGTTGGTTTTGACCGTGAAGCCTTCTTCTTCGTTGATAATTTCTTCCATGCGTTCACTGAACTGAATATCCAGACCGGCTTTGTCGACCACCTCATTCCAGATTTCCATCAACTCTTCCTTGCTCAGTTCGCGCGCCTTGATTAAGCCGATCAGGGGCAAATTCATCGGTTCCGTCATTACCAGTTTATTGCGCGGATAGTGATAAGTTGTGCCGCCAAACGAATCTTCCTGGTCGATCGTGATGAATCGTAAATTGCTGTGTTTGGCAGCCAGTGATGCGGAAATGCCGGAAGGACCGGCACCGACAATCAGGACATCCAGTTCAGCCTTGCCGCGCGGTCGTTTGGCGATTGTGCCGATCGACTGGCTGCCCTGTTTGACGGCATTTCTGATCAGCCCCATCCCGCCCAGTTCGCCCGCAATAAATAAGCCGGGTACATCAGTTTCGAATTCCGGTGTGACATTGGGAATATCCATGCCGCGCTTCTCGGTACCGAAAACCAGTTTGATTGCGCCGACCGGGCAGGCGCTCTCACAGGCGCCATGGCCGATGCAGTGCGAGGGACTGATCAGCACGGCATTACCCTTGATGACGCCCATCGCCGCTTCAGGACAGGCAGTGACACAGGCACCGGAACCAATACAGATCGAGGCATCGACGACCGGATGCAATGACGGCGGCTCGGTCAGTCCGGCTTCAATTGCCTCTTGATGAAGCTGTTTGTATTGCGATGTTTTTTTGTTGAGGGAAAAGATGTGGAACGCTATCGCGGTCAAAAATATCGAGCCTGCGATGAGGTAAAAAATCATTTCGCTCATAGGTGAAAGTTCGCTGTGAAGAGGTTAAAAGGCCAAGCGGAAGCCAGTATAGAGTACTGCATAAGGGGGCGGCCGGTGCAGGCTGTCTGGAGTTGATCTTATTTTGTAAATGCTGTTACAGTCAATTTCTAATTCGCTGCGGCATTGAATATTGATTGTTTTGCGGCCTGATTTCCTGTTTAATTGGGCAAAAAATGTCTACCCTGAATCGGGTGCTCGAAAACCAGACCGCACAATAACTTTTCAATAATTCCCATGAGTGATGCCGAGGCCGTAGCCGAAAAGATAATTCTCCCCAATAAGGTTCTGCTCTGGAGCTGGCGCAGCGCCATTGGCTTGCTGGTCTTCATTCTGCTCGCATTGGCATGGCTGGTCGCGTTCGGCAATGTGTATACCTCCGGCTCGAAGCTGGGATACAACCTGGGTCTGGCGGGCGGATTGATGATGCTGACTCTGCTGCTGTACCCCTTGCGCAAACGGATACGGGTGCTGGCCAGACTGGGACGGATGGAAACCTGGTTTCGTTATCATATGTTCATGGGGATTGGCGGACCCGTTCTGATCTTGTTTCATTCGACTTTTAAAATCGGCTCGACCAACAGCAGCATTGCGCTGTACTCGATGTTGCTGGTAGCATTGAGCGGGGTAATCGGGCGCTTTGTGTATCGACGTATTCACAGCGGTCTGTATGGCAAGGAAGTGACGCTGGCCAGCGCAGAAGGGCAGTTGAATGCGAGTCTGCAAAGTATTCATTCCGTCTATTCTTTAAGTCCCCAGATCGAGCATGAGCTGCGCGATTTTCAGGAATATGCCAGTGCACAGCAGCCAAATCTGCAAGCTCGCGTGTGGCGTTTCATGACCCTGCGTCATCAGGGCAAAGTGCTGACACGGAAAGTGAATCAGGAAATCAAGAAGACCCTGGCATCTCAGGCAAAGAAAAACGGTTGGTCAAAAAGTCAGCTGCGCATGAATTATGTGATCGCCAGACGACAGATGAACGACTATGTGAATGCAATTATTCAGTACAGTCAACTGTCGCATTGGCTCAAGCTGTTTTCGCTTTGGCATATTGCGCATGTTCCCTTTGTGTACCTGCTGGTCTTTTGCGGATTTGCTCATGTCATTGCGGTACATCTCTATTAGCTGGTTATTCCTGCTGCTTTTATTTGCCGGGAACGCCAGCGCCGACTCCTTCGAAAAGGCCTTGATGCCGGGCGAACTGACCCATGCTCACGCCAAATATGAAAATGACTGCAGTCATTGTCATGCCAAATTCGACAAGACCCTGCAAATGGGATTGTGCCTGGACTGCCACAAAGAGATTGCCGCGGACCTCAATGCCAAATCCCGGATGCATGGCCATCTGGACGATAAAACCTGCCGGACCTGTCACACCGAGCACAAGGGGCGCAATGCTGAACTGGCCATTCTGGATAAATCAGGCTTCAACCACAACTCGACCAATTTCCCCTTAAAAGACGCCCACAAACCAGTCAAGTGTGCCAGCTGCCATATCGGCAAAATCAAATATCGTGATGCCCCGAAGTTGTGTAACGACTGCCATAAAAAAGACGATCAGGAAAAGGGTCACAAGGGATCGCTGGGCAAACAATGCGAGAGCTGCCACAGCGAGAAGAGCTGGAAGGACAGCAGTTTCGATCATGAGAAAACGAAATTTGCCCTGAAGGGTGGCAAGCACATGGATGTCAAATGTGCCGACTGTCATGTCAATAAAATCTACAATACCGCTCCCACAGAATGCATAGGCTGCCACAAGAAGGCCGATCAGGAAAAAGGCCATAAGGGCCGTTATTCGGGTAAATGCGAATCCTGCCACACCGATAAGGGCTGGAAGGAAATTCGATTCAATCACGATACCGACACGCATTATGCCCTGCGTGGCAAACATCACCAGTTGAAATGCGATAGCTGTCATTTGCCCGAATTGGGGCAGATCTACCAGCATAAATTGCCGGAGAAATGTGTCGCCTGCCATAAAAAAGACGATCAGGAAAAAGGCCACAAGGGCGAGTTGGGTGAGCAATGTGCCAATTGTCATGACGAACGGGGCTGGAGAAGTTCGAATTTCAATCACGACAGCACTCATTTTCCTTTGCATGACAAACACAGGGAAGCCAAATGCGATGCCTGCCACAAAGGCGGTGTATCTGGTGCCAGACCCAATCTCAAACTGGAAACGGCCTGTGTGGCCTGCCATCGCAAGGATGACATGGATAAGGGGCATAAAGGACGATATGGGGATAAATGTGACAGCTGCCACACCGAGAAAAATTGGACGGCGGGCAAATTTGATCATGCTCGCGATACCAGCTATGTATTAAAAGGCAAACATGCTTTGGTAAAATGCGACGCCTGTCATGTGCCCGAAAAAGGGGCTTTGTATCAAAAAGTCAAGCTGGACCATGAGTGTGCCGCCTGTCATTTGAAAGACGATAAACATAAACAGCAGCTCGGCAAACAATGCGCTTCCTGCCATAACGAAAAAACCTGGAAGGACGCGCCGTATGATCACAATAAATCGCGCTTTCCGCTGACCGGCAGTCATGCCAGGACGCCATGCAAGGATTGCCACCAGACGCCAGCCTTTCATGACACAGCATCGACCTGTTATTCCTGCCATGAAAAAGAGGACAAACACCACAAGGCTTACGGCATCGAATGCCAGACCTGCCACTACACCGGCACCTGGAAAAGTTGGGATTTCGATCATAACAAGACGCGCTTTGCACTGGATGGCGCGCACGTCAGCGTGAATTGTGATGACTGTCACCATACCCAGCAAATTCAGCAACATCGAATAAGTAAGACTTGTTTCAGCTGCCACCGGGTTGACGATGTCCATCATGGTGGCTTTGGTGCCCAGTGCGAGCATTGCCATACCACGAGTAAATGGAAAACCATGCGCCGCTGAGAAGACGCGCAACTTTCCTGGTGTCAGACAAACTTTGTAACATCTGAGTCACAAAAAGCCGCGCAAAGTAACAAAGTTTTTTTGCCTGCCGCGGCAAAAGGCATACACTTTCGTCAGAGTAATTATTTACAACTGGTTTCGTCAGCGAGATGAAGTCCATGGTTACGACCCATACGAATATCCGGCTGTTCCGATTGCTGCGCGATGTCACTCGCGTGGTGCTGTTCGTGTGGCTGGCTGGCCTGTCGGCTGTGGCCGCTGCGCAGTCTTCGCCCGCTTTCAACCACAACTCAACCGGATTCATTCTCGAAGGCGACCACGTCACAGTCGCCTGTGAGTCCTGCCACACTCAGGGCTTGTTCCGCGGCACCCCCAAGGATTGCGCTACCTGTCATCGACCGGGAGATCGCGCACCGGGCAAACCTGCCAACCACGTGCCAACCAATGCCAAGTGCGATGCCTGCCATAAAGATATCAGCTGGGTACCCAACACCTTCAGACACACGGTAGCGCAGGGCGTTGTGGTCGGCTCCTGCAGCACTTGCCATAACGGCAGCAATGCCAGCGGCAAACCGGCGCTACATCCGGTCACCAGTGCGTCCTGTGATTCGTGTCACCAGACTGCAGCCTGGTTACCCGCAGGCTTCAACCATGCACTGGCCACTCCGGGCGGCTGCGCGACCTGTCATAACGGCGTCAGGGCGACTGGCAAGCCGGCCACGCATATGCCAACCACGGCTTCCTGCGACGCCTGTCATACCCCCGGTGTCGCGTTTGCGCCATTGGCCGTCAGTGTCAGCACCATGCATGCCCATATGGTCGGGCCGGTCGCCGCCGGAAATTGTTCGACCTGTCACAGCGGATCATTGCTCAATCAGAACGCGCAGACCAAGCCATCGACGCACATTCCAACCAGCTCGCAATGCGACAGTTGCCATAAGTCGACCACCAGCTGGGCAATCGCCGCCAAGCCTGACCATGGCTCCATTCTGCCGCCGGTAGCGGGCCGCTGTACCGATTGTCACAACAACGTCACGGCAATCGGCAAGCCGGCCAACCACGTTCCGACTGTCCGGCAATGTGATACCTGTCATTCATACGTGGCGCAATTCGCCCCGGCGCAAATGAATCATATTGGCACCGCCGGGCAATGCACCAGTTGCCACAACGGCGCGTTTAACTATGCCAATGCGCTGGCCAAACCCAATGTGCATGTGCCGACCACCGCGCAGTGCGATGCCTGCCATTCAAGCAATTTTTCGGCCTGGGCACCGGGCGTGATGAATCATGCTGCCTCAACCGGGCCACAAACCGCCGGCAACTGTTCCGTGTGTCATTCGGGAGCGTTCTTGCCGATGAATGCGCAGGTCAAACCGGCGACTCACATCAAGACTGCCGCCCAATGCGACAGCTGCCATAAATCGACCGTCTCCTGGGCAACCGCGACCTTCCTGCATGACGCCACTGCCATCAACTGTTCCGGCTGCCACAACAACGTTGCCGCTACCGGCAAGCCAGGCACCCACATTCCGACTTCCTCGCAGTGCTCCGTGTGCCACAACAATACTGTCAGTTTCATTCCTGCGACCACCAACCACCCCGGTACGACCGGTCCGGCAGCGCCAGGCAATTGCGCCACCTGCCATAACGGCAATTACGTGATTTTCAACGCGCTGGCCAAACCTGCGACGCATATCCCGACCGCCAGTCAATGTGATACCTGCCACACCAAGGGCTATATCAACTGGTCGCCCTCGGTGATGAATCACACCGGTCTGGCGGGACAATGTTCGACCTGCCATAACGGCGCCTACGTTTCGCAAAATGCCCAGACCAAGGATGCGACTCATCTGGTGACGACCGCGCAATGCGACAGTTGCCATAAATCGACCACCAGCTGGGCAACGGCAAGTTTTAATCACGCCACGGCAGTGCCTGCGGTGGCCGGTCGCTGCAGTACCTGCCACAACGGCACAGCCGCGCTGGGCAAGCCTTCCAACCATATTCCGACCACTGCCCAATGTGATGCCTGTCATGCCAATTTCACTGCCTTTGCACCTGGCGTGACCAATCATGCCGCCACGACCGGGCCGGTCGCCGCCGGTAACTGCGCGACCTGTCACGGTGGGGCTTTCGTTGCGATCAATGCGCAGGTGAAGACTCCGACCCATATCCCGACCACCCAGTCCTGCGACGCCTGCCACACCACCAGTTACTGGAAACCGACCACGTTCGCTCATGTCGGCATCCTGCCCGGCACCTGTAAAACCTGCCACAACGGCGTGAATGCGAGCGGGCAGGCCGCGGTTCATATTCCCACCACCCAGTCCTGCGACGCCTGCCATAAAATGGGCATTTCCTGGCTGCCGCTCGTCACACCATATTCTCACGCCGGTGTGCCTGCTACCGGCTGTTCCAGCTGCCATCTCGCGTCTTACCCGAGCATTGATGTGAAACCGGCCGCGCATTTGGTGACTGCCTTGAGCTGCGAAAATTGCCACACCAGTTTTGCCAGCTGGCTGCCCGCGCATTTTAATCACGTTGGCGTTGCCAAGGGAACCTGCCAGACCTGTCACGGCGGCACTTACACCGGAATTGTGGCCAAGCCGTCAAACCATATTCCGACCACCACGCCTGCCGGTTCGGCTGGCAACGAGTGTTCCTTGTGCCACAGCAGCACCGTGTCTTTTGTGACCGAGAGGATGAACCACGGCAGCATGCAAACCTCCTGCGTGACCTGCCATGATTCGACTTCACCTTATCTGGGCAATATGAGCAAGATCAACCGTGCCCATCACAACGGGGCCGGGATCAAGGATTGTTCCTCGAGTGGCTGCCACCGACCGTTGGGAAGCAAAGGTCAACCCTATTCTTCCTGGGACTGACTTTGACAATGCCGATCTTTAATACTGCCAGGTTCAACTTTCTGCTAGCGACGCTTTTTTTGCTGCTGTGCATAGTCGCGCCGGTCCGGGCAGAAGTGATCGACCGGATTGATGTGAACCCGCATGAGAGCGATGCCGAGATTGTCATCAAGTTTTCAAAGCGGGTTCTCTATTTGCGTCACACGCCGCTGTCCGAAGGTAAAGAAGTGCGGATCTTCATTCGACTTGCCGACCCCGCTGTGGTTGAATCCGATCTGGATCAGGAAATTGTCTATTCCCTGAAAACCGATCGCGTGCCTGATGTCCGGGCTGTGTTTCCCGAATTGATCAACGGCATGTTGGTCAGTTTTTCCGTATCGACGACCTACGCAGTCCGGCCCGGATCTGACGGCCAAAGCATCGTCATTACCGTTCCACTTTTGCCAGAACAGCGCCCTGTTGCAGCAGCCCCTGCGGTTGCGACTACAACTGCCAATCCGGCAGCGCAGACGATCGAGGAAACGCCAGCAGCAGTTGCGCCAGTGCTGACCAGTGCCGAGGTCGAGACGTATGCAAAGAAATTTATCGATGCGGCCCGTCATGCCCTGGATGACAAGGATGCCGCCACCGCAATCAACAGACTGAACCGCGTTCTGAGCATGCCAACCAATGCGCAGACTGAACCAGCCCAGGCACTGATTGGGCAGGCGCGGGAAATGAATGGCGAGGTACTCAAAGCTCGCGCGGAATATGAGCTGTACCTGAAATTGTTTCCCGCCGGTGCCAGTGCCGCGACCGTGAGAGCACAACTGGCAGCGCTGCCAACTGCCCCGGCGCAAATCAGATCCGCAGCCAAGGCGGTGCCGAAAGAACCCGGCGAAGTCGTGTGGACCTACAACGGCAGCCTGGCTTCGTACTACTACCACGGCAATTCAAATTTTGAAACACTGGCGCCACCGGCGCCGGGGCAGATCGTGTTCAATCAAACCTCGCTGTCGCTGGTGGATCAGAATTCCTGGATCAATTCGCTGAACCTGAATGCACGACGCCACGACGACCAGTCCGACACCCGCATCGTGGTGCGCGACACTGATAATCATAACTATCTCAACTCGCTGTACAGTTACAACCGGCTGTATTCAGCCTACATTGATTACAACGATCTGGAATATGGCTACACCATGAAGTTCGGGCGGCAAAATCCGAATGGCATGGGTGTGCTGGAACGCTTTGACGGCATGCAGACCGGCTATAACTGGAGCCCGGAGTGGAAAACCAATGTCATTTACGGCCGGGCGGTCGAATTCAATTCCCCGTATAAAAAAGTATTTTATGGCGCCAGTGTTGACTTCATGCCGCAGACGGCGCTGCAAAGCGTCAGCGTGTACGCGCTCAAGCAAACTGTGGATGGCTTTGAAGACCGGCGCGCGGTGGGTTCGGAGCTGCGCTATTTTGAAGGCGGCGCAACCATGTATGGCACGCTCGACTACGACACCTTGTACCGCGGCGTGAATATCGCTCTGCTGCAGGGGAACTATCTGAGCGACGCTGGCGATAATTATTTTTTCATTCTTGATCATCGCAAGGCACCGGCCTACAGCCTGACCAATGCCTTACCGGCGTTTCCAGGTTTGTCGTTAAGCGATCTGATTAAATATCAGGGCATGGACCAGGTGCTGCTGCAGGCCGAGAATCTGACCGCCACCTCGAACCTGTTTGCGATGGGTGTCACTCATCCGTTTTCAGAAAAATGGCAGGGTGGGATCGACTACCGGGCTTCGTCGATCTCCAGCACCGGCAATGTGATGGCTGTGGTACCGCTGTCGGTGGTGGGTACCTGTATTGGCATCATTGATCCGGTCAACAATAACTGCATCATCAACACCTCGTCCCAGCAGGGTTCAGGCTTGAATCATGTCTTGAGTTTTCAGGGCATCGGTACCAACCTGTTTGTGCCCAATGCTGTGGGTGTGGCCAACCTGAGTCTGATCAAGGCAGTGTCTTACAAAGGCGAGGCATTCAGTCTGGGATATTTTTATCCGGTTACCGAGCACACCCGGCTCGATTCGAATCTGCGTTACTATAACCAGCGAGATGACAGCGACAACAAGCAGGATAACTGGACAGCGAGTTTCAAATTAAGTCATCAGTGGAGCGAGTACCTGTATCTGGAAGGCGAATTCGGGCACGAAGTTTACTATTCGACCAACCTGAATGAGACCGATCATACGAAGCGCAACTATGTCTACCTTGGCGTGCGCGGCGATATTCATTAGCGTTCAAAACATCAAACTGGAGTATTCAACTTGTTAATCATATTGATCGGCATTGCCGCGTTTGTCTTGCTCATGTTAGGTGTCAGCGGCGCGTTCGCATTGCCCGGAAAACGGCAGGACAATACGCCGGTGTTGAAACTGCGCCAGTTGTTGCAGGCCAGGGCACAAGGAAAAATCGATCAGGAACAGTTCGAACGGGAGCAGGCCGCCATTCATCTGTCGATACTGGCAGATGGCAATGTGCCGTCCCAGACCAGACAGCTGCGCTGGATTGTGCCAGCGATTTCCGTTGCGGCGGCATTTGCCCTGTATCTGGCCGCGGGCAAACCAGATCTGTCAGTGAACGTGCCCAGCCAGGAGACGGTTGCGCCGCCACAATCGCAGCGACCGGTTCCGACAACTGATGCGGCCCTCGCGCCGATGACGTCAAACAACGGCGGCGATCTGAACGCATTGACGAAACGGCTGGAAGGCAAGCTGGAGAAAAATCCGAACAATGGCGAAGGCTGGTTATTGCTGGCCAGATCTTACAGTGAACTCAGACAGCCCAAGCAGGCTGCCGATGCCTACGCCAAAGCCGCAGCGCTGTTGGCGCCGGATGCAACGCTGCTGGCCGATTGGGTCGATGCGCGGGTAATGGCCAACAACCGGCAATGGGATGCCGAGTCGCGCAGTATTTTAAAACGGGCGCTGGCGGCCGATCCAAAAAACATCAAGGCGCTGGCACTGTCTGGCAGTGAAGCGTTTGAACGGGGCGACTATCAGGCCGCTATCGGCTACTGGAAACAGTTGACCGCCGCAGCAGCACCTGATTCGGCCGAGGCAAAACTGGCGGAACAAAACATTCAGGAAGCAAATAAGCACTTAAGCGGCAAAAACAGCGCAGGGAAAATTGCTGGCCAGTCTGGCTTGTCAGCCATCGGAAAACACTGATAGAATCGCACGTTGCCATGAGTGGCTGGTTTGATTGTGTTATTGCTATTTATTGTGCAGTCAAATGAACAACTCATAACGTTAAAACACCGTTGAAACACCGTTGCAATAACGTTAAAACAACAGACCATCGAAAAGAGAACGCCAGTTCCTTTTTTTTTGTATCGGCTGATACGAAATCACCGACGCGCCCACCAGTATGTGAATGATTGAATTCCACCATGTTTGAATACGTACGTACCCACCAGCGTTTGATGCAATTCATTTTGCTGTTATTTATTGTTCCCTCGTTTGCCCTGTTTGGTCTGTCCAAGTTCGCGCCGAGCGGCGGCGACAGCACGATGGCGACAGTAGCCGGTGAAAATATTTCTCAGCAAGAGTTCGACGATGCATTCCGTGATCGCATGAGTCAGATGCGTCAGCGTTACGGTGCCAAGTTTGATGAAGCCCTGTTCAATACCGCCGAAGTCAGACAGTCGATCCTCGACAACCTGATCGCGCAGCGTGCTCTGAAAACCGAAGTGCGCAATGAAAAGCTGACCACCTCAGACGCAGAATTGCAAAAGACCATTCTGGGGATTCCCGGATTAACCTTGCCGGACGGCTCGTTCGACAGCCAGGGCTATGCAAGAGCATTGCAGGGCCAGGGATTGAGCAAGGCGATGTATGAGAACAACCTGCGTCTGGATCTGGCGCAGCAGCAATTGACCGACTCGATTCAAAACACGGCGTTTGCACCGAAAACGCTGGTCGCCCAGATCAATGCCATTTCCAATCAGGAGCGTGATATTCAGGCGCTGGATTTCAAGGCGGCGGATTTCGTTGGCCAGGTAAAAGTCACCGACGCGATGCTCAAAGCGTATTACGATAAAAACAGCAAACAGTTTGAAATCCCGGAAACGGCCAGCATCGAGTATCTGGTGCTCAGTGGTGACACCATTGCTGCGCAGATTCCTGTCTCTGATGATGAAATCAAAGACTACTACAATCAGAACCTGAAAAATTATACGAACGACGAACAGCGTCGCGCCAGTCATATTCTGATCAAGGTCGCCAAAGGTGCCAGTGCAGCGGACAAAGCTGCGGCGAAAGCCAAGGCAGAAGAAGTACTGGCCCTGGTGAAAAAACAGCCGGCCAATTTTGCCCAGTTGGCCAGGCAATATTCGCAGGATGAAGGTTCGGCAGCGCAGGGCGGCGATCTGGATTTTATCGGCAAGGGGATGATGGTCAAGCCATTTGAAGAAGCCGTGTACAAATTGAAGCAGGATGAAATCAGCGATCTGGTTGAGACTGATTTCGGCTACCACATCATCCGCGTGACCACGATTAAACCGGCTTCGGTGAAACCGATGGATCAGGTCAAGGATTCAATCAGCGAAGAGATCAAGAAACAAAAAGCCGGGAAGAAATTCAGCGAGTTGGCCGAATCGTTTACCAACACCGTGTACGAACAGTCAGACAGTTTGAAGCCGGCTGCGGACAAATTAAAACTGACGATCCAGTCGGCCGACAAAATCAGTCGCACACCAAACAATCTGGCAGCTCTGACCAATCCGGTATTATCGAATCCCAAATTCCTCAAAGCCCTGTTTTCGGATGATGTGATCAAGAACAAGCACAATATGGAAGCGGTGGACCTGGGTTCAAATACCCTGGTTTCAGCGCATATCAAGGAATACAAGCCAGCGTCAAAACGGCCGTTGGAAGAAGTCAAAGATGTCGTCAGCGCAGCGGTAACCGCAACGGAAGCCAATGCACTGGCCAAAAAAGCGGGCGAAGCCAAACTGGCCGGTCTGCTGGCAAAACCGGATGATGCCGGATTTGGCAGCAGCGTAATCGTGTCGCGTCTGCAGCAACCCGCGCTGGCGCGCAATGCGTTTGAGGCAGTCATGAAGGCCGACATCCGTAAATTGCCAGCGTTTGTGGGCGTGGATATTCCGGGTCAGGGTTATGCCGTGTATCGCATCAACAAGGTACAGCAGGCAGCAGCGGCGCCGGGTCAGGAAGCTGAAATTGGCAAGCAGATCGAAAACGTCTTGGGCTCGCAGGGCCTGTTCAGTTTCGTGAATCAGTTAAAACAGAATGGCGATGTGAAAATTGTCAAACCGGTTGGGGCTGATAAACCGAAAGCCGCATCGTAATTGGCTGAGCGATCGGATTAATCAACAGGGCAGCTAATTCAGCTGCCCTTGTTTTTTATGGTCGTCTGTACTTTGTGATTGATTGACCTGAAAGCGCGGTGGGCTGGGATTGCGTCCCAGCTTACCTGTGCCAAATGGATATCCAGTTCGGAGTACACCGACCGGCAGCAAAGAGCACGGTCCGTCTAAAGGCGGACAAATCACCTCTCGGGCCCAAGACGTCTTATTGTGAAACACGAAAAGCGCATCAGGCTGGATAGAAATTCCGGCATCAACATTTCTTTATCCAAACACTGTCTGAACCATATCGACAGCAACAAAATGGCAGAAATTAACATGATTGATTTGAAAATTTTTAAACCAGCGAAAACGCATTCATCACAAATGAATCAGTTTTTTGTGAAAACGCTTTACTGCTTAATTCTTACCATCACGGCGGTGCCGTTTTTTTTAAAGCACTTTCCCTCCCAGGCTATCGCAGCCGTCGCTGTGTATTTCGCGATTTTGCTGCTTGTATTGTTGGTTACCAGTGAGTTTGCAATGAGTTTTGCCACGCCATTTTGGGCTGTCGGCATAGCTATTCTCGCGGTTTTAAACTTATTGCTGTATCCGCGTACACGTTTGCCGGGCCAGTTAAGCTCCGCACCGGATGCTGTTTTGGAGCCAGCGCGTGCCTTATTTCTGCATGGACTGCATCCGTATTCGGTGCATTTATTCGACGGCGCTCCGGTCAGTCCAGGTCCCGGTTGGATCATGCTCAATGCAGTTTTATATCTTTCCGGGTGCCTGGCGCTACTGGTTCCGCTGTACCTGTTCCTAGCCGCCGCACTCGTTAACCGGATCAAGAAAGGCCAGGCACTGCCGTTCGTTGCTCTAACTTTGGCATCCATTTGTTTCCTGCAAATGAGTATCACCGGCCATGACCTGCCTGCATCGGCGCTCGCGATGGCGGGTCTGACTTTGGCTTTGCATCGACACTACACTGGCGACCGGGCATTGCTCTTGATAGCAATAGCGGCAGGCATTGTTGCAACAGCCCGGGTGCCGTTTATCGTGTTCCCGGTGGGGTTGGGAATTTGTCTGTCGAAGATTGATCGATCCAAGGCAATTCGCTTTATCGTCTGGTCTTTGACTGTCGCATTATTAATTCATGGCACGTTTTATCTGTGGGCATGGCTGGATGGAATATTCTATCAACCGATTCATGTGTTTGGCCGGGCGTCAGCCAGTGGATCACCGGTTTGGCAGGTATGTGCGGCCGTCGTGTACGGATTGGTAGTCTGGCTGGTGTACAAACGGCTGAATGATTCACCAGCCAGCTGGTTGTATTTTGTTTGGACGTTAATTGCCTTGCCTACGATGTTTATCGGGTTCGGCGAGTTATTTAGAGCAGGTGTCTTATCGGCCAATGTCTGGATGAACTGGGAAGGAAAAGGGTACGTCCTGTTCACACTTCCTTTGTTGGTGGCTGGAATTGTGTTGGATGCCAAAAAGTCGGTTCGGCAGGTCTAGAGCAGGCTAGGAGCAAGGGTTCATGCCGGCAATGCCCGGATACATAAACTGTTTCAGTGAGCTGGCCGAATCGTTTACCAATTCAGGTGCTACTGCAGCGGTGATGACTGTTCACGCTGTTCAATTACCTACCCTTGCTAACTGGTGCAAATACTGATTTTCCTTTATCTGAAGCTGAATGATTATCTAAGTACTTGAATAAATTATATAAGTACCGTTATAATTAAAATGAAGAAACTTAAGTTTGTCGGATCCAGTCTGGATGATCCAAGGAACTTTCCGGATGAAGCCAGGCGCCTGGCTGGATTTGAGCTGGATGCCGTGCAACGTGGATTCATGCCATCAGATTTCAAACCGATGATTACTGTTGGTGTCGGTGTCTACGAAATTCGATTACATGTCATGGGCGAATGGCGCGTTATTTATGTCGCCAGAAGAAACGATGGCGTGTATGTGCTCCACGCATTTCAAAAGAAATCCCAAAAAACGCGGCGGGAAGACATTGATCTTGCTATCCGTCGCTTCGGGTTAATAGGGGAATGAATCATGAAAACGAAAATTATCAATTCGAATGGGAATGTCTTCGAAGATCTGGGATTCCCAGCGGAAGAAGCATCGCTGCTGGCGATGAGATCTGAGCTTATGGCCTACTTGCGTGACACAGTAGAAAAGAAGCGTTGGACTCAAACGGAAGCCGCAAATTTGCTGGGAATCAGCCAATCGCGCGTATCAGATCTAATTAGGGGAAAGTACGAAAAATTCAGTCTCGATATGCTGATAATTCTGACGACGCGTGCAGGGAAGAAGGTATCTCTGGCTGTTGCCTGATTGCTGACGTGACGACCGTCCGCTCGATCCCCCTGCCCAGGGCGCGTTCCTGGCAATGATGTGACTACAGTTTACCCGGAGCCGTGAGCGGTATCGACAACACAAATCGCGTCCCACTACCAGGCTTTGAGACAACATGGATATCTCCGCCCAAGATTGACGTCACGATGCGGTGACAGACTGTCAGACCCAGCCCCGAACCGCCTTTGCCAAGCTTTGTGGTGAAAAATGGATCGAAGATGTGCGCCAGTGTTGCTGCCTGCATCCCGACCCCATCATCGGTTACGGACAACGCCACTTGACCTTGATCAGTCTGGGCGGCGATCACAATATGGCCACACTGTCCTTGATTGAAACCATGTACGACTGCATTTTGCAGCAGGTTGCCAATGACCTGTCCCAACGGGCCGGGGAAGGTGTCACATTCAATACCGCTCGGGATTTCATTGCTGATCATACATTGGGCGCCTGACAGGCCGGGCCGGATGGTTGCCAGGAGGTCTTCAATATTTTTGTGCAGATCAAAAGTGCGGCGCTGTTCGGAAGTCTGGTCAATGGCGACCTGCTTGAAACTGGCGACCAGAGTTGCCGCCCGGTTGATTGATCGGTCACAGAGCTGCGCCATTTCAGCGGTCTGGGTCTGCCAGTCCGCCAGTTCTGATCGCTTCAATGTGTCGTTGCACATTTTTTCTTTCAACTGTTCCAGTTGATTCAGCATGCTCGATGACATCAATATGGCGTTACCTAACGGGGTATTGAGTTCATGCGAAATACCTGCGACCAGGGAACCAAGCGCGGCAACTTTTTCACGTTGAATCAGTTCGTTCTGCATTTTTTTCAACTCGGAGTGCGCCTTATCCAGCGTTTCATTCGCTTCTTTCAAATCTTTGGTGCGCCTGATAACGCGGTCTTCCAGTTCCCGGTTGGTTTGCAGCAGCAGTTCTTCCGCCTGTTGCAGTTCCTTGTAGGGATCTTCAATCACCTGTACCACAATCGCGCGATAGATCAGATAATAGGCAATCACCTTGTAGATATGCCCCATGGCATTGTAGCTGCCCTTCATGGTTGAATAAATCGTAAAGAAATATTCACTCATTGCCATGACAGTTGCCGCCTCGAGCAGTAGGACGATGTTGAACGGTTGCGGTTTTTTCAGCTTGGTCAGAAGAATGGCAGCGGTGCTCAAATTAATGGCGATGATGACGTATTCAAAGTTTTTTTTGAAATGGGTCAGGCCCTGTCCATTGACGAAGGTTGCCGGGAACCAGCTCTGGTGAACAATGACGGTCCAGTTGAAGACCAGCGCCAGTGCCGTCAACAGAACGAAAATCAGATTCCTGATCTTTAGTGAATCCAAGGGTTTCCAGTCGCGTACCGAAACCGTCAGCAACACCAGCGCAGCGAGCAGGCGAGCCAGTAACCAGAAGATGATATTTTTTTCTGGATCGTTCGGCGAGATGAAATCCGGCATGCCGAAATAGGAAGCAGTATGAGAAAAATCGATCACGCCAACATAGAAAAATACACAGGACAGCAACACGATATTCCCGGATATTTTGTCTCTGTGTGTGTTCCAGCCGACCAGGAACACCATCATGGAAATAACGATGGAGATCGTTTCCATAAAGGTATGGTAAGTCACGAAATGGGGAATGCCGGCGCTGTTCGTCCAGGCCGGTAACAGGCAAACTATTATCTCAATGATAGCCAGCGTCAGTATGAACAGGGCCGCACTGGCCATCTCGCCATGAAAGCCTGGATGCATCCAGGATGGCCTGAACTTTTCAGTTTTGAACATAATGAATTTTGTCTCTGCTAATAATTGCAACAACGTCGGCTCAATCAAACCGATCACTAGTCCAGCCGCAGACTGATTCGTCACATCCTTTGGTTATGCGCAACCAGTCAGATTGCAGAATCTATATCTTCACATTAGCACCATTGTTGGCAACTGCCAGTTTATATTCTGCAGGTTGTAACGTATTCTCCAAAGGATGCCAAAAAATTAAATCAGATTCTCCAGCCTGCAAGGCCGAGCCAATTAGAATGGCGATTAAAGAAAATGAACAGGTCGAGGTGATTAATGACGAAACATAACGAATTATTAGATATATTGAGGTAATCAAAAAGGACGGGAAGTTCTCGCTTAATTGGTGACCGCTATTTGAAATGGTGCCTGTGTCTGCGTGACATTGAGTCAATGTAAGCCCTGTCCGGAATTACTTTATCTGCAGCGATTTCAGTAGCTCGATTATGGGTCCGGCCGCCAAGCGGTAGTAGATTTTTCTGCCATCTCTGCGCGTGGACACTAAACTCTCCAAGCGCAGAACCCCCAGTTGCTGGGACAAAGTCGGCTGCTGGATCTGCAGAACTTCTTCCAATTCGCCAACACAAGATTCGCGATTGGCCAGTTGTGCCAAAATCAGCAAGCGATCCGGATTCGATAAAGCCCGCAAGATTGCTGAGATCTTCAGGGACTGCTCCTGCAATTTCTGTATGTCGAATTTAGGCCGAATTGTCATAGACAGACCTTATCTGATTAAGGTTTATTTATCGAGTCGCTCGATGCCTAACATTTTTAAAATATATTTCTCGTAGATTGGTTCGGAGGTGCCGTTTTTCATTTTGTACATAAAGTATTTTTCAAAGGCGACTTTGGCGGCGTGCACCCATTTCCCTTTCTTGAACCAGTTTACATTTCTCGGCGGGATTTGGGGCAAGGCGACGAAGGCCACACCCGTGTCGCCAAGATCGGCGAGACACACGGCATTCCAGCTGCCTTTGGCAATGGCCGGTTGATGATTTAATTCAGATGCAATGTTGTGGACCAGTGCGGTCACCATGGTTTCAATCATATACCCGGTTTTCGGAGCGCCGGTTGGAACAGGGGTGACTTCCACGGGTGGAATCGCAATGCAGACACCTGCAGAAAAAATGTTTTTGTATTTTTTGCTGCGCTGGTGTTCGTCAATCAGGACAAAGCCACGCGGATTGCACAGCCCTTCGACCGCAGCGACCGGATCAACACCGCGGAACGCAGGCAGCATCATGCTGAATTTGAACGGCAATTCCTGTTCTTTTTTTACGTTGCCGGCATCGTCCAACTCAGTGACAAACATTTTTCCGTCTTCCACACGGGTCACCCTGGCATTGGTTATCCATTTGATGTCGTTGCTGCGCAGCTCGCTTTCCAGCATGGACTTGGAATCACCAACGCCACCCAGTCCCATGTGGCCGATATAGGGTTCGCTGGTGACGTAAGTCATTGGCACCTTGTTGCGCAACTTGCGGCGGCGCAGATCGGTATTGACGATAAATGAGAACTCGTAGGCAGGTCCGAAACAGGATGCCGAAGGCATGGCACCAATGACGACCGGACCTGGGTCTTGCAATAAATCCTGATAGGCAGAAAACGTTTTTTCAGCATGATCGATGGAACAGATTGATTGCGTATAACCCGACGGCCCGGCACCGGGGACTTCATCAAATGCCAGTTTCGGGCCGGTGGTGATCACCAGATAGTCATATGAAATCAATGTGCCATCGGCCAGCTCGACTTTATTGCCGTCGGCATCAATTCGGCTAACCGCCTATGCGATGAAATCGATATTCTTCTTTTCGAGATACGGGCGGATCGGGAAGGTGATGGCATCGCGTTCCCGCCAGCCTACGGCCACCCATGGATTGGATGGAACGAATTGAAAATAATCGACTGCGTTAATAACGGTAATCTGATGATGTCGCTCAATCAAATTACGCAGTTCGTAAGCTGCTGGCATTCCGCCAGTGCCTGCTCCAAGAATAATAATGTGTGCCATGATCCGTCTCCATGTGGTTGTATGGAATCTATTGGTTTGTTGCTGTTGGCGAAAACGTTGAGTTGCTGATCAAACGCAGTGCCGCCTCATCCAGACTTCCCTGGAGTTGTGCCAGTTTCAAGCGATTCATCGCTACATTGATTTTCGCCTGTAAGACTGCCAGCCCGGCATTGGTTGTGTCATTTTCGGCATTGAGCAAATCCAGTGTGGTTCGATCTCCTTCGGAATGTCCCAGACGTGTGGCGTCAAGCCGGGCAAGACTCGCCTTGTGCGCCTGCACCAGTGCCGATACGCGGCTTTCGCCAACGGTGATGCCCAGCCAGGCCGTACGCACCTGCTGAGCGATTTGCTGCCTCAATAACTCGCTGTCCGACCTGGTTTTATCGATCAGGTGGACCGACTCGCTGTATTTCGCGCTGCGAATGCCACCGGTAAAGAGCGGTATCGTGAGCTGGATTCCTATCATGCGATTGTTGGCAAGATTTTCGGCGTTGCCGTAGTCGCCGTTGCCGTGCAATTTGTCATAGCCCAGTTGCGCGACCAGGTCGACCGAAGGCGCGGATAAGGCGCGGTATTTTTCTGCCTCTTCCTTTGCGACGGCCAGCTTTTTTTCCTGAATCAGCAGAGTCGGATTACTTTGGGCGGCCGCATGGATACAGCTGTCGATGGGCGCCAGGGTGGTGGAAGTGGAAGCGTCCGCAACCGGCAGCGTGAGCAGATCATTGGCCCCCATGCCGGTCAGGTCTGCAAACATCGATTGTTTGAGTTGCAGATCCATGTTTGCGGCCATGATTTGCGCTTCGATGTTTTTGAATCTAGCCAGTGCTTCATAAGTATCGGTGACCGGAATGCTGCCCACTTTAAAACTGTCCTGAGCCTGATTGAGTTCGAATTCGACGGCCGTCTTTTGTTGGGTCAACAGGCGCAGGGTTTCGGCGGCGACCAATACATCGAAGTAACGTTCAGCCACGCGCATGGCCAGTTGTTGGCGCGCTGCCTGCCATTCAATTTCTGCCATGTCGGCACTCAGCCCCAGTTGTCTGCTCTGGCTGAGCAGACTCCGGTTCAACAATGGCTGGCGCGCAACCAGCGCGTACTGCTCCATATTCCCGTTGCGAATCGAGGTGTCAAATGCGACACCATTCGTTGCCGTAAATCCCGGCGCGGAAAAATGCGCTCCGGCTGTATCGGTACTGCTGTTTTGAATGCCTGCTCCGGCTGTCAGCGACACCGAGGGTAGCCACATCCCCTCGGACTGATCACGATGGGTCGCGCCCGCTTCGAAATTTGCCTCGGCCGCGGCAAATTCCGGGTCGTGCTTTTGCGCGGCCTGCCAGGCCTGCAGGAGGTCGGTTGCATTGGCAGCAGAGGCACTCATGACGCATAAGGCAATCGACAATGCTGAAGTCAGAAGTTTCATGATTCTCTTAGAGTAGGGTGGTGGTCCGGGTGGTTCCTGGCTCTCGTATTCAGTTTCCCGCCTTGAACCCCAGTTTTCGGACCATGGATTCCATCAGACACCATTTGGTCAATCCGCTCTGCAATAAATTGATTCCGACAAATGCCGTAAACGCCAGCCACCACTGGCTGATGAACAGCGGACTGCCTTGAATCCCGAATGCCAGCGACAGCAGAATAAATGTTCCCGCGATGACGCGCACAAGTTGCCATGAGTTCATGATGTTTCTCCTTGATGAGTAATAAAGTTAATACGGTTGCGATAGGCGATGTAATACAGCAGCGGAATGATCAGCAGGGTGAGCAAGGTTGATACCAGGATGCCGAAGATCAGCGATATCGCCAGACCGTTGAAGATCGGATCGTCCAGGATAAAGAATGCGCCCAGCATTGCGGCTAAGCCCGTCAGCATGATTGGTTGCGCACGGGTGACCGCAGAATGCACCACAGCGTCTTTCAGATCGACACCGGCACGAACCTGCAGGTTGATGAAATCGACCAGCAGAATCGAATTGCGCACAATGATCCCGGCCAGCGCGATCATGCCGATCATGCTGGTGGCGGTATATTGCGCGCCCAGCAGAGCGTGGCCCGGCATCACGCCGATGATGGTCAGAGGAATCGGCGCCATGATAATGAGCGGGGTCAGATAAGAGCCGAACTGGGCGACCACCAGCAAATAAATCAGAATCAAGCCGACACCGTAGGCAGCACCCATATCCCTGAATGTTTCATAGGTAATCTGAGATTCCCCATCCCACTTGATTGCGTAAGCTCGGTATGGATCGGAGGGTTGGTGGATGAAAAATTCGGTCAGCCTGCCGCCGCCCGGCGTGGCAATCTCATTAATCGCTTTGCGCATGCCAAACATGCCGTACAAAGGACTGTCGATTTTTCCTGCCATATCCGCGACAACATAATTTACTGCCAGCAGGTCCTTGTGGTAAATCGGCTGTTCGCGCAGCGTGTCACTGATCGTCACCAGCTCGCGGATCGGTACAAGCTTTCCGCTGCTGGTTCTGACCGACAGCTGCAACAACCCGTCCAGATCTCCCTGCCGTTCGGCAGGCAGTTGCAGGACGGCTGGCGCAGGATATTTGCTCCCGTCATGTATATACGTGGCTGCTTCGCCGTTCAGACCGGCGTGCAGTGTCGACACAATATCCTGCTGGGTTGCGCCCAGCAGCGCCGCTTTGCGCCGGTCAACCAACAATAGTTTTCTGGGCGCTGCGGCGATGCTGCTGTCGTCGATATCGACGACCCCGGACGTCTTGCTGAATACAGCGCGGACTGCTTTGGCAACCTGTTGGCGTCCCTGTGCCTCGGGTCCATAGATCTCGGCCACAATCGGTGCCAGTACCGGTGGACCCGGAGGTACTTCAACGATTTTTATATTTGCACCGAACTGCTGGCCGATTTTTTGCAGCGCTGGGCGCATGCGCGTGGCAATGGCGTGGCTTTGTTCATCGCGATGATGTTTGTCGACCAGATTCACCTGAATATCGCCAACCTCGCCACCGGCGCGCAGATAGTATTGGCGCACCAGACCATTGAAGTTGATTGGTGCAGCAGTGCCGGCGTAAGCCTGGTAAGTCGTGACTTCCGGCTGTAATTTTAAATAACTGCCCAGGGCATGCAGCACGGCGGCTGTTTCTTCGACGGGCGTTCCGGCGGGCATATCAACCAGAATCTGGAACTCTGATTTATTATCAAACGGCAGCATTTTCAGTAACACCAGGCCCGTTGCAGGCAGTAACACGGAGAGGGCGATCAGGCCTGCAACGCCAATTCCCAACAGGCGTCGATTGCGTTTGCCCTGTTGTTCACTCAGGAACGGGCGAAACAGCTGTTCGAACCGTGGCGCCAGGAACCCGGCCAGACCGTGTGGTTTGGCTTCGGTACTGCTGGCGTGCGCTTCTTTCATCCAGATCCGGGCCAGCCAGGGTGTTACGGCAAAAGCGATGGCGAGCGACAGAATCATTCCCATGCTGGCGTTGATCGGGATCGGGCTCATGTAGGGGCCCATCAGGCCGGAGACAAACGCCATCGGCAGTAACGCCGCGATGACAGTCAGCGTTGCCAGTATGGTCGGGCCACCGACCTCATCGACTGCACCGGAAATAATATCTTTCAGCGATTTGCCCGGATGGGCGCGTTGATGACGGTGGATATTTTCCACCACCACGATGGCATCATCGACCAGAATCCCGATAGAAAATATCAGGGCAAACAGGGAAACCCGATTCAGGGTAAAGCCCCACGCCCAGGATGCGAACAGGGTCACCGTCAGGGTCAGGATGACGGCGGTACCAACAATGGCGGCTTCGCGCAGGCCCAGCGCAAGAAATACCAGGACCACTACGGACAGCGTCGCGAACAGGAGCTTTTGGATCAGTTTCTGCGCCTTGTCATTGGCGGTAGTGCCGTAATTTCTGGTTTCAGCCACGATCACGTCAGCGGGAATGACGGTATTTTTCAGTTCGTCGACGCGACGCAGCAAGGCATTGGCAACGTCAATGGCGTTCTCGCCCGGCTTCTTGGTGATCGCGATGGTGACAGCCGGATATTCACCGCCAGCTTTGCCGCCAACGCCATGCCAGACATAACGCAGCGCAGGTAACGGTCCTTCCGTCACGGCAGCCACATCCTGCATATAGACAGGTTTTCCATCGTGTACGGCGACCACCAGTGCAGCCACGTCGCGCACATCCTGAAGAAACGGTCCGGTTTCAATCAGCACCGATCGGTTGCCAGACAGCAGTTCGCCGCCCGGCAGCGCAGCGTTGGCAGACTGCAGCGCATTGCGCATATCCGCGACTGTTACGCCCGAACCCAGCATGCGTGCCGGATCAAGTTCAACCAGAATTGCCCGGCCTGGTCCGCCTGTCGTTGTCACTTCCCTGACGCCGGATACGCGTTTGAGGTCGGTTTCGATGCTGTGCGCAACCCGTTCCAGATCAAAAGCACCGGTGCCATTATTTTTACTGTACAAAGTCAGACTGACGACAGGAACGTCATCAATCCCTTTGGGTTTGACCAAAGGCGCGAGCACACCGAGGTTTTTCGGCAGCCAGTCTGCATTGGAATTGACTGTGTCATACAGGCGCACCAAGGCTTCCGTCCTTGGAACGCCGACCTTGAACTGCACCGTCATGACGGCCATGCCAGGGCGGGAAACCGATGCCACGTGTTCGACGCCGGCGATCTGGGCCAGCACCTGCTCGGCAGGGGAGGCAACCATCTGTTCAACGTCAATTGCCGAGGCGCCCGGAAAAGGGATCAGCACATTGGCCATGGTCACATTAATCTGCGGTTCTTCTTCACGCGGTGTGACCAGAACTGCAAATACGCCCAGCAGCAACGCCAGCAGGGCCAGCAGTGGCGTAATGCGCGCAGTCTGAAAAAATGCCGCGATGCGACCAGAAATACCCAGTCCGGATGTCATTGCACTTCCTTCACGGCGGCTGCCGGATCAAGCGCCACCTGATCACCTTTGCTGATGCCGGTCAACACCTCAATCATGCTGCCTTGCACTTTACCGAGCCGCACCTGGCGCAGAACCGGATGCCTGTTGCTATCCAAGACATACAGTCCTGTCATTTCGGCGCGGCGTACCACCGCATTGCCTGGCACGAAAAAATGTTGACCAGATCCGTTCTGCAACGGCAGCCAGACCCGGGCAAACATGCCGGGCACCAAGCCGTTCAGTCCCGCGGGTAAATTGGCACGAACCTGCACGGAATGCGTGCCGACGTCGATAGTCGGCAATATCTGTAACTGGGCCACAGACAGCCACTGCCGGTCTTTTGGCAAGGCCGGAAACTCGACCCGTACCGCCTGACTGGGCAGATAGTTGCCGATCGCAGTTTGCGGAATCGCTGCCGTGATGCGCAGGGCTGCCGGATCATAGATCGTCACCATTGGTTTGCCTGGCATCGCCATGTCACCGAGTGCAATCGGCAGCTCGGCAATAACGCCGGCGTAAGGCGCTCTGAGTGTAAAGAAATCGGATTGGATGGTTGTGATACTGGCTTGCGCAATTTGCGCTTTGAATTGTTCCGATGTAGCACGGTACTGCGCTTCGGCGCGTTCCATCGCGGACTGACTGATGTACTGCTTTTCAAATAAATGCCGCTGCCTCTGTACATCCTTCGTAGCCAGATCCAAGGCAGAGCGGGCCGCCTGCGCCTGCGCCTGACTGGCCAGGTTTCCCTGTGTTGCAGAGCGGGCATCGATGCGCGCCAGTACCTGCCCAGGCTTGACTGTATCACCGACCTTGACAGGAAGCTCAACGACGGCACCAGAGACTTGCGCCGCAACCACTGTCTGTCGCACCGCCTCAACGACCGCATCGTATCCGTAACTATTGGCCGCCTCGCTGGGCTGCACGGTGACAGTTGCCAGCTCGGCCTGCGCTGCTTCTGCTACCTGTACCAGACCGCTATGTACCATACCGCTAAATATCAGGGTAGTGACAAGGGCAGCGCCCAAACGAGAAGTACTTACCATTCCGATTCCCCTGAACAATTTAAAAATTTCTTTGCGTCGTAAAACATTTAGCGGAATTGTGTAACTACTTAATTAAATATGCAAGTACGTAAATAATTATATATGTAGACAAGCACCAAGACTTTGTTCACAATCAAAACTCGTATGATTTTTGGGGTGAGAATGTATGGAAGGTTTAACAATCGACGCGTTGCAGGAGGTTGCCGCGTATTTCACGGCGTTATCGGAACCGACACGCCTGCATATACTGAGTCTGTTACGGGATAAGGAAAGAAGCGTCGGGGAGTTGGCTGAACTGTGTGGTTACACGTCGGCCAATATTTCGCGCCACCTGGCTATCCTCGCCAAGCATGAACTGGTTGCGAAAGACAGCAGAGGAACCAGCGTTTTTTATCGTATCGCCGATGAATCGGTCTACACGTTATGTGATCTGGTGTGCGGGAGTATCTTGCGGCAGCTTGAACAGAAGGCTATTACACAGAAGGCTTTTGCCCAAACTGCGAAGTTGGCAAAGAAGCGATAGCTCCATTCAATTCAAAGAAGGGGAATTAATCATGAAACCGAATGTTGGAACAATTGATAGAGCAATCCGCATCATAGTTGGATCAGGTTTGTTGCTGGCGACGATGGCCGGCATGATTGGTATGTGGGGGTGGATAGGTCTGGTTCCACTGGCGACCGGCGTATTCCGGTTTTGTCCCGCTTATTTCCCGTTTGGCATCAGCAGCTGTTCAACAGAAAAGAACTAAGCTCTTCAAATTCTGAAGCTTTGCCATGTGTCGGGACTGGGCAGGTAATGCCGAAATCAAAGTGATTGGCCGAGCCGTTTTTCAAGAAGTGGCCGGTAAGTGCGACTGACACGCAGCCGATCACCATTCTTCAACACGGCCTCAAACTCCCCATGCGACAAGCCTTCCAGATAATCGATGCTATCGATGTTGACGATGATGGAACGATGAATGCGCACAAATTGCAATGGATTTAATTGTGATGCCAATTCGCCCAACGCTCCGCGATACAGCAAGTCCTTGTTGATGCAGTGAAGTGTGACATAAACTCCCGCACCCTCGAACCAATGGACATCGGCTACATGAACGATTTTCGACAGTCCATTTATTTTGACAACCAAGCGTTCAATTAACGCAGTTGGCGGGGCAGGTGGGTAGAGCGCAATCAATCGACGCTCAAAATCCTGTCTGTCCAGGCTGGTCAGCCTGGTTCGTGCGCGCTCCATGGTCGCTATGAAGCGGTCGTCGCCAAATGGTTTTAACAGATAGTCCAGTGCATTCGATTCAAATGCACCGATGGCAAACTGGTCATAGGCAGTAACAAACACGGTAAGTGGCATCTGCTTAACGCCAATCAGGCTGATTAATTCCGGTCCGCTGACTTCAGGCATGTTGACGTCCAAAAAAACCAGGTCCGGCGAGTGAGCACGAATCAGTTCCAATGCGTCGCGGCCATTTGACGATTCGAGTATCGTCGCCACTCCTGCGTCCTGTTTCAGCAGGTCGGTCAAACGTTGTCGGGCCGGCGCTTCATCGTCAACGACCAGAACGGTCAATGCAAAGTGGTTGATCATAAATTGTCGGCAGTAATAAAAGGCATAGCCAAAGTTACTTCAACTCCGCCTGCACTGTGGTTGCTAATGGAAAACCGTGATGAGCCGGCTGGATGCAGTCCTTCAATCCGTTCGCGCGTTAAGGACAGGCCGAGGCGGGCATGCTGTTCAAAGATCCAGTTTTCCGGCAACCCAACGCCATCGTCCCGGATACGGATAATCAGCCATTCCTGCTCCCGATATGCATTGATCAAAATCGTACCGCCCAGGGCGCGCGACGACAGGCCATGCCTGATGGCATTCTCAACCAGTGGTTGGATGATCATGCTCGGGACAGCGGCTTGGCGGACGTCCTGGGCGATATCGATTGAAACGCTCAGGCGTTCGCCAAATCGGATTTTCTGGATCGATAAATAATGGTCCAGGAACTTTAATTCTCCCGATAAGGGGATTTGCTGCCGCGTTTCCGGCTCCAGAGACAGGCGCAACAAATCACCTAAATGCTCGATCATCTTCCGTGCCAGCTTAGGGTCGGCGCTGACCTGCGCAGAAATCGTATTCAAGGCATTAAAAAGAAAATGCGGGTCAAGCTGCATCCTCAAAAAGTTCAATCTCGCCTCAGCGAAGTTACGTTCAAGACGTCCAATATCCAGTTGCGCAGCAACGAAGCGCTGATGATTTTGATGTGCTGACCAGACACCGAGGATCAGGCAGTAGATTAATATGCTCCAGAGGATGCCGTGCAATGCATCTGGCAAAAGGGTGCCGTCGGTTAGCCTTGACCAAGGTGCAAGCTGCATCGCTGCAGAAAGGAGAGCGGATACGAATATGTTTAGTAGCAAGATAAAAGAACCAAGTACGCAATGTCCGATTAATTTCAACCAGAGTGTCATTCCTGACGCGGACAGGCGTTTTTCAACAGCGAAGATGCATGGGGTGAGCAGGCCCCACGACCACCACTGCGACAAGGAGTTAGCCAATTCGATCCGGAAATTTGCCTCGGGAGACAGATGCGGTAGCGCAAAAATGGTGCCGATTACCGTCCAAAATATAATCGCCAGGAACAATCGAGACCATCCCTGACCCAAGCTGCTTTGTGCCAAGTCTACTTTGTGGATCATATCTTTTTGCAATCGTAATTTGGTGGATGCAGACGAAAAATATCGACTGTGGATGGTTGGGTGTGTACATGGGGCGGCGCCAATTTTACGCACAATCGCGAACGCGCTCAATGAGAATCGATGCAATTGCTCATTGAATTCGTGCCGCCGGACTCTTCCAAATGAGGCATCAATCCGTTTCGTATTTCTGTTGATCCGCTTTAACTTGCCGTAAAACCGCCTGGTATCATTTATTATGCCCGCTGGTGGAGCCGGTTAATAATACTGGCTGATAACAATCTCATCAGAAAGGAAATTCATTATGTTTCGACAGGACTTTTCGCTACGCAGCAGGCAGTGGGCTTGCGGCTGCAGCTTCTTTGCAATGTTGGCGATGCCGTTCGCAGCGCTGTCCGGGGAAACGGGCAAGCTTGAGAATATCGCAATGAAACCAGCTAACTGGCAAGCCAACGGAGAACTGACGTTTTCCGAGCAAGCTGGAATTGCTCAGGGAGTGATGAAGGTAAAAAAGGGCGGCGCCATACTGAAGGATCATCTGTTTCAAAATGGCACAATTGAATACGATGTCATGGAAGAAGCGGATAACGAAGGGATTGCCGGTATCTGGTTTCACCAACAAGACCAGTATGTCGCGGAGAATTTTTATCTTCGAACCGACGCCGGCTGCCCAGGCTCGGTCGAGTGTATCCAGTACGCCCCGGTTAG
Source organism: Oxalobacteraceae bacterium GrIS 1.18 (assembly GCA_040544425.1). Classification (GTDB taxonomy): domain Bacteria; phylum Pseudomonadota; class Gammaproteobacteria; order Burkholderiales; family Burkholderiaceae_D; genus Solimicrobium. The sequence continues at coordinate 134,380 of JBEONO010000008.1, read as the reverse complement.
TCGTGGCAACGCGCAGTGGGATGTCTACCCCGAATATCAGGCCAGCGCTCCGGTGCATGCAAGCGGTTGGAATCACGTCAAACTGGTGATATCAGGCCAGCGCATGAATGTTTACATGAATGGTGAATCGACGCCGTCCCTGAGAGTTGGCAGGCTCGAGAGCGAGTCCAGGTCGGGCGGAATTCAGTTGTGGGGCGACGCGAAATTTGCGAACCTGTCAGTCACGCCGGACGCGACCGAAGGTTTAGCTCCTGACCCCGTACCCGATCCGATTGCCAATGATTTGAATTATGTGCGCGAGTGGATGGTAGGACCAGTTGGCAGAATATCCGTCGGCCAGGAAATTTCAGCTTTGCCGAAAGACTATGACAGGACGACACGGCAGGCGATCAGTGCCGAGCGCAAAGGTTTTGTCAATCTTGGGCGCGGCTTTGGCACCCCGGTTGGCGATCCGGATCTGGCATGGCTGAGAGCTACCGTTTATTCAAACGGCAAACAGACAAAGCATGTCGCTCTCGGTTGGGCACGTCAAATCTGGATTTTTGTTAACGGGAAGCTGATTTTTGCCGACAAAAATTTCTACTATCCCGAAGCGGGCCGGAAGCCGCCATTGGGGCGGTTGTCAATAGAAAATGGTGGTTTCGATTTGCCTTTGCAGGCAGGCAAAAACGATATTGATATTGCCATCAGCGATGATCTTCATTCTGCCCATCATTGGGGGTGGGGATTTGAGTTCCGGTTCGATAATCTCGATGGCTTGGCCAGGTAGCCTGGGGAAAATCCCGGCATCAAGCGCTGTAATGCCGGGATTTTTTCCCAGCGCAGTAGTTGGTTGGTGGGCGCAAATCGCGCCGAAGGAAAGTTTGCGCAGATTCACACGACGCTGGGTTCCCGCCTGAGGCCGCGGGAACGACGGGTGGGCGCCTGATCGAGGACATCTTGATTTTTTGGACGTCGTTCCCGCGGCCTCAGGCGGGAACCCAGTGGCGCCGTCCTGGCTGGTCGAATCGTCTGACAGCGGTAATAAGCCTGGCCGAATCAATCGCTTATATGGTTGTTCTTGAGAGCCTGCGAGCTCTTAAGATAGTTCAATTACAAATGCAGGCAGGTCTTTTTATATGGCGCTTTCCTTGCGCGGATCAATCACAATCAACCGATACCCAACCCCGGTCTCGGTTAGAAAATGCTTCGGCTGCGCGGGTACGTTTTCGAGTTTCTGACGCAGATTGGCCATGTAAATCCGCAGATAATGTCCACTTTCGGAATGGTTCGGTCCCCACACATCATGGAGCAACTGGCGGTGCGTCATGACTTTGCCGGCATTGCGCGCCAACACCGACAGCAGGCGATATTCGATCGGGCTTAAATGCACTTCCTGATTATTTTTCGTCACGGTGCGCAGGGAAAAATCGACCGTCACATCGTTGAATTGAAACAGGTGGTCGACTGAGCTTGTGCTCGGTTGACGACGGCGCAAATGAGCGCGGATGCGGGCAATCAGTTCGGCAGTGCCAAACGGTTTGCTTAAATAATCGTCAGCACCGGCGTCGAGTGCACTGACTTTTTCGTGCTCCTGGGTGCGGGCCGACAGGACGATGATCGGCACTTCGCTCCAGGTTCGTACTTCCCTGATCAGCTCGATACCGCTGATGTCGGGCAGTCCCAGATCGACGATGACAATATCCGGCTTTCTGGTTGCGCATTCGATCAGACCTTGCTTGCCGGTTTCGGCTTCGTGCACGATGATGCCTTCATTGACCAGCGCGGCGCTTAAAAAGCGGCGGATCTGTTTTTCGTCTTCTACCAGTACCAGATTGATCGGGGTGTCCTTGCTCATTCTGTTGTCAATTCCTGTTCGCTTTCAATTTCGGGAGGCGTGCCCATGGGCAGCGTGAAACTGATTTTGGCCCCTTGCTGCGGCCGGTTCTCAGCCCAGATTTTTCCCTGGTGCGCCTCGATGATGGCTTTGCAGATCGCCAGCCCCAGACCAACCCCGTGGGTGGCAGATTCTTTTTCGCCGCGGGTAAATTTGTCGAAGATCTTTTCGCCCAGTCCCGGCGGCAGGCCCGGGCCGTTGTCGCTGACACTGACCGTGAAGTCGTCGTGAATGATAGCAGCACTGATGGTGATTTGAGCGCGGCCGTATTTGACCGCGTTTTCGATCAGGTTGATCAGCACCCGTTCGATCAGCACCGCGTCGAACGAGATCAGCGGCAGTTTATCGGCGATTTCCAGTTGGATGTTGCGGGTGAGCTGGTTGCTCAGCCGCACTGCGCTGCCGATCACTTCATCTATCGGTTGCCATTGCTTGTTCAGCACGACTTTGCCGGACTGGAGTTTGGCCATATCCAGCAAATTGATGATCAGGCTGTTCATATGCTGCGCTTCATCATGAATGCCATGAATTAATTCGTTGCGGGTCTGCTCGCTGATGGTTTTTTGTTCTTCCAGTGTGCTGGATAAACCGATGATGGCAGTCAGCGGCGTTCTCAGATCATGCGAAATGGCCGACAGCAGTGAATTGCGCAGACGTTCAGCCTCAATGCTGATCAAGGCGTCCTGCGCGACTTCCACATAATGAATCCGCTCCAGCGCCAGGGCGATCTGGGAGGCGAAGGTGTTGAGCAGTTGTTGCTGTTCGGGCTGAAAAATCTGCCGCTTGTTGGTTGGTTCAATCGCCAGCACACCGCGGGTGCGCATCGGTGCCTGAAGCGGGACATACAGCAAGGAATTGGCGGGCAGGGTGTTGGTGCCCAGACCGGCGCGCTGTTGATTGTCATACACCCACTGCGCCACGCCCAGATCCAGGTGCTCGGGAATGCTGGTCGTTTCCAGCACCGGCTGGCGGATCACGTCATGACTGTCTGGAAGCAGGATCGCAATCTTGGCCTGGAAAATTCCGACCAGATGTTCATTGCTGATCTCAATGATCTGATTGACCATCAGTGCCGAAGAGAGCGCCTTGCTCATCGCATTCAAGGCATTGGCGCGCCGTTCCCGATAACTGGCGATGCGCGCCTGGTAGCGGAAATTGGCGGTCAGATTGCTGATCAGGAGCGACACGGCCAGCATGATCACGAAGGTGAACAGGTACTGGGTATCGGAGACGGAAAAGGAAAATTTGGGCGGCACGAAAAAAAAATCAAATGAGGCGACGCTGAGAAACGAGGCGAAAATACTCGGGCCGCGCCCAAACCTGATCGCCACAAAAACGGCAGCCAGCAGGTACACCATAATCACATTGGCCAGATCAAAGATATTCACCAGACCCGCAGTGATGCCGGTCACCGCGATACAGGTCACCGCAGCCCACAGGTAGCCGATCACCTGGTTGCTGTCGGGTACGCCGCTCGCGCTGTCGAAGTTGCTGCCTGAAGCAGTCGGGCCCGTTTCAATGTCAAAGTCATGCCCAACCACATACACATCGACATCGGTGGTGCGGCTGGCCAGTTCGTCGGCCAGACTGGTCTGCAAAATGCGTTGCCAAGTTGGGCGGGTGGATTTGCCGATCACCAGTTTGGTGACATTGCGGCTTTGCGCATAACTGAGCAGAATCGGCGCGAGCTTTTCGCCGGACAGGGTGGTGGTTTCCGCGCCCAGATCCTGTGCCAGTTTCAGGGTTTTGTGAATGGCTTCACGCCGCTCATCCGACAGCTTTTGCAATTTGGGGGTTTCGATATACACCGCGATCAGATCGGCGCGCAGGCTGGCCGCCAGACGCGCAGCGCTGCGCACCAGCTTCTTGCTGCTGTCATGCGGACCAATACAGACCAGCAACCGTTCCTTGGCCTGCCAGACGTCATGGATAGACTGGTCGGCGCGATAGTCGCGCATTTGCGCATCGACCTGATCGGCAGTGCGGCGCAGGGCCAGTTCGCGCAGCGCGATCAGATTACCCTTGCGGAAAAAATTTTTCGAGGCGCGTTCGGCCTGATGCGGAATGTAAACCTTGCCGTCTTTTAAACGACGCAATAATTCGTCGGGCGGCAGATCAACCAGCGTGACTTCATCGGCCATGTCAAAGACGCGGTCAGGAATCGTTTCCCAGACCCGCACGCCGGTAATCTGACCGACGATATCATTCAGACTTTCGAGATGTTGCACGTTCACCGTCGAATAGACGTTGATACCGGCGGCCAGCAGTTCCTCGACGTCTTGCCAGCGCTTTTGGTGGCGCGTGCCGGGGATATTCGAATGAGCCAGCTCGTCCATCAGAATCAGAGTGGGCCGTCGCTTGAGTGCGCCGTCCAGATCGAATTCGTCGCGCAACTTGTCGTGATAGTTAATTTTTTGCGGTGGCAGTGTCTCAAGGCCCTCGGTCATCGCGATGGTGTCGCGGCGTCCGTGGGTTTCCACAATGCCGATCACGACATCAACGCCCAGTAATTGCTGTGCTTTGGCGGCAGTCAGCATGGCGAAGGTTTTGCCGACCCCGGCACTGGAGCCGAAGAATAACTTGAAATGGCCACGCTGCGCTTTGGCGTCTTCGCGCTGAATTTTATCGAGGAGTTCGTCGGGATTCGGGCGGATATCGCTCATTGGTATTTTAGTCAGATATCAGTTGATGGCGAGGAGGTTCCGTATAGTGCGCGTTCTGAATGAACAATGCAAGGGCGGGTTGAACCCTGTCCTTGCATCGTCACACGTCGCATCAAAACGACGATTTAGAAGGTCTTGCTGATCAACAGAACGGGCGCTGTCTTGCCGAGATTTCTGCCATTGGCCGCGAGATAATTTTTGTCGGTGTCAGTACCAATCACTGCCAAGGCCGCAGTGACAATCCCGAAATCCTTGGTGATGCCGACTTTCCAGTCGTTGTAACTGTGGAAGGGATCATTCTTGACGGACTGGCGGCCCGCATGCAAATTAAGCGTCACGCCTTCGGCCACATCAAAGTTTGCGCCGGCATCGATATAGCCACTGCCTTTACTGTTGGCAAAGCCGAACAGATTGGTCACCGAGTCCGAATATTTCAGGTAGAACGGACCCAATCCAATTTGAGCATACACTTCGGTGGTGTTGGCACTCGGATTCAATTTGTTTGAGACGTATTCGTATTGAAGGACCCCGACGTCATAGGTCACATCCTTGACAATTTCACCGCGTTTGCCGGCATAGATATCCCACTCGATGTGGGCATCACCGCCCTGATCTGTAATCCATTTAATCGTCGATAACCATGTGCCGACATACAGTCCGGTTGGATTGTTTGTGTAGTCAGCTCCGCCTTGCAGGGCCGGATCGAGGGCAGTTTGTGATATGGCGCGATAGCGGTAGTCGGACGCCACGGCGATATTCCATGTCACAAGATTGTCCGGTGTCGGTGCCTCAGCCGGTTGGAGGTCGTCGGCGCGTGCGAAGGCTGTACAAAACAAGGTGCTGATTGCGGTGGCAAGAATAATTTTCTTCATAGACTTCTTTCTAAAAATGGTAGGACAGAGATTTCAAATTTGACGATGGTCATATTAGGGTACGGATTGCTTACTGATGTTCGTCGAGTGCCAGGTTCAGTTTCAATACATTGACGCGTGCTTCACCCAAAATGCCGAGCTGTGGCTCGTCAGTATATTTTGCGACCAGCTGCTTGAGTGTTTCAGGACTGATATTGCGCGCTTTGGCAATGCGGTCAATCTGATAGTACGCGCCAGCGGGGCTGATTTCCGGATCGAGGCCGCTGCCCGAAGCCGTGACCAGATCCACGGGTATGGCCTGGGTATTGCCTGGATCGGCATCGTGCAATGCCTTGATGCGATCGGCCACAGCGGCCTTTTGTGCCGGATTGGTCGGTCCAAAGTTGGAACCGCCGGAGTTCAGGCCGTTGTAGGGCTGCGGGCTGGTTGCGGACGGGCGGCCCCAGAAATAACCTGGGGTGCTGAAGTTTTGGCCGATCAGTGTCGAACCGATTATTTTGTGATCCTTTTCGATCAGGCTGCCATTGGCCTGATCAGGAAAAGCTACTTTGCCAATGCCGGTGGTAAGCAGCGGATAGAGCAGGCCGGTGACGACGCTGAGCACGACAAATAAACTGATGGCGGGGCGAATTAATGTTTTCATAGAGGTTCCGAGATTAAGCTAAACCGAGCACGGTTAATAGGACGTCGATCAGTTTGATGCCGATAAAAGGCACAATCAAACCACCCAGACCATAGATCAACAAATTGCGACGCAACAGCACAGCGGCACCCAGCGGACGGTATTTCAGTCCCTTCAATGCCAGCGGAATCAGACACACAATGATCAAGGCGTTAAAGATCACGGCTGACAATATTCCTGATGCCGGTGTCGTCAAGTGCATGATGTTCAGACTGTTTAACTGCGGGTAAGTCGAGGCAAACGCAGCGGGGATAATCGCAAAGTATTTGGCCACGTCGTTGGCAATCGAGAAGGTCGTGAGTGAACCGCGGGTCATCAGCATTTGCTTGCCGATTTCGACGATTTCAATCAGCTTGGTCGGATTGGAATCCAGATCCACCATATTCCCGGCTTCCTTGGCTGCCTGGGTACCGGTATTCATCGCCACCGCCACGTCAGCCTGGGCCAGCGCAGGCGCATCATTGGTTCCGTCACCGGTCATGGCGACCAGTTTGCCTTCAGCCTGATGGCTGCGGATCAGTTTGAGTTTGTCTTCCGGTGTGGCCTCCGCCAGGAAGTCGTCGACCCCGGCTTCGGCAGCAATCGCCGCTGCGGTCAGGCGATTGTCACCGGTAATCATGATGGTTTTGATACCCATCTTGCGCAACTCGGCAAAGCGTTCCTTGATCCCGCCTTTGACGATATCCTTGAGTTCGATCACACCCATCACTGTATTGCCATCAACCACAACCAGTGGCGTGCTGCCTTGCTTGGCAACCTGGTCAACCGTGTCGCTGACGTTTTTGGGGAATTCGCTGCCCTGATTGGTCACATACTGGCGAATCGCATCGACCGATCCTTTACGGATCTGGCGGGCGACCCCGGAGCTGCCGTGTCCGGTTCCGGTTTCATGGAGGTCGACACCGCTCATGCGGGTCTGCGCCGTGAATGGAATGAAGCTTGCACCCAGGGCCTGGATATTGCGCTCACGCAGCTGATATTTCTGTTTGGCCAGAATCACGATACTGCGCCCCTCAGGCGTTTCATCGGCTAACGAGGACAACTGTGCCGCATCGGCCAGTTGTTCGGCAGTCACGCCATTGGCTGGATGAAAGGTCGATGCCTGACGATTGCCCAGAGTGATCGTGCCGGTTTTGTCGAGCAGCAGCACATCGACGTCACCGGCCGCTTCAACGGCACGACCGGAGGTGGCAATCACATTAGCGCGCATCATCCGGCTCATCCCGGCGATACCGACTGAAGACAGCAGACCGCCGATGGTAGTTGGAATCAGGCAGACCAGCAGCGCGACCAGCACAGTGATGGTGATTGGGGTGCCGGTGCCTGCGGTAGCCACACTGAACAGTGAGAATGGCAGCAGAGTCACGGTGGCCAGCAGGAACACGATGGTCAGTGCCACCAATAAAATCGTCAGCGCGATTTCATTGGGTGTTTTTTGACGCTTGGCGCCTTCCACCATGGCGATCATCCGATCCAGGAATGCTTCACCGGGATTGACCGACACCCGCACCACGATCCAGTCCGACAAGACCCGCGTACCACCGGTGACCGATGAAAAGTCGCCGCCGGATTCGCGGATGACCGGAGCCGATTCGCCGGTGATGGCGGATTCATCGACCGATGCCGCCCCTTCAATCACCTCACCGTCAGCGGGCACCACGTCATTGGCTTCGACCAGCACCACATCGCCTTTGATCAGCGTTGAGCCATTGACCAGAACCTGGGTTGAGCCGTATCTGGGTTGCGCGAGTTTTTTTGCGCGCACGTCCTGTTTGGCGCCGCGCAAGGCTTCGGCCTGGGCTTTGCTGCGTCCTTCCGCCATCGCCTCGGCAAAATTGGCGAACAGCAGGGTGAACCACAGCCATGCCGAGATCGCAATAATAAAGTTGGCCGGAGCTTCACCCTGACCGAATACCGCCTGGAACGCCAGCCCGGTGGTCAGCAGGCTGCCGATGAACACCACAAACATCACCGGATTTTTGATCTGGTGCAGGGGTGACAGTTTTTTGAATGAATCTATTAATGCGACTTTAAGAATATCGGGATTCAATAGAGATTGATTTATTTTATGAGTCATGTTGGTTTCTCTAAAATTAGTGAGCGACATTGAAGGTCAAATGTTCTGCCACCGGGCCCAGCGCCAGCGCGGGAATGTAGGTCAACGCGCCGACAATAATTACGCAACCGATCAACAGCACGACGAATAAGGGACCGTGGGTAGGCAAGGAACCGACTGTGCTTGCCAGGCGTTTTTTGCGCGCCAGCGAACCGGCGATCGCCAGGACCGGAACAATGACCATGAAGCGGCCAAACCACATCGCAATAGCCAGCATGATGTTATAAAACGGTGTGTTGGCCGACAGTCCGGCAAAGGCGCTGCCGTTGTTGTTGACTGCCGAGGTGAAGGCGTACAGCACTTCCGAAAACCCGTGCGCGCCGGGATTCAGGATGCCTGCCTTGCCGTCGGCAACCAGTACCGCGATCGCCGTTCCCACCAATACCAGCAGCGGGCCAACCAGAATCGCAATCGATACCATTTTCATGTCATAGGCTTCGATTTTCTTGCCGAGATATTCCGGTGTGCGACCGATCATCAAACCGGCAATAAATACCGCCAGGATCGCGAAAATCAGCATGCCGTACAGACCTGAGCCGACGCCGCCAAACACCACTTCGCCCAGCTGCATCATCCACAGCGGTACCATGCCGCCCAGGGCCGTGAGTGAATCATGCATGCCATTGACGGCGCCACAGGAAGCAGCGGTGGTGATGGTGGCGAAAATACTGGAGGCAACGATACCGAAGCGGGTTTCCTTGCCTTCCATATTGCCACCGGCCTGCGCGGTATTGGCCAGACTCATTTGCGTGGTCTGGTCGATACCCATGCCGTTCAAGACCGGATTGCCCTGCATTTCGGCGGCATTCGCGAGATAGGCCATGACCACAAAAATAATCGTCATCGCCGCCAGGACTGCCCACCCTTGGCGCTGATCACCGACCATTTTTCCAAACGCGATGCACAGCGCTGCCGGGATCAGGAATATCGAAATAATCTGAACAAAGTTCGACAGCGGTGTCGGGTTTTCGTAGGGATGGGCTGAATTGGCATTAAAGAATCCGCCACCATTGGTGCCGACCATTTTGATTGCTTCCTGCGAGGCAACCGGACCCATCGGCAAGGTTTGGGTTTTGGTGCTCAGTGTTTCGGTAAGCGGCTGACCTGCCTTATCCAGCATCGGTGCACCTGCAGCATCGACCTTGGGTTGGGTATAGGTCAGTTCTTCAGTCAGATTAACGGTCTTGTAGGAATCAAAATTCTGGATGACGCCCTGACCCATGAAAATCACCGCGATGAGCAATGCCAACGGCATCAGGATGTACAACACGCTGCGCGTCATGTCGACCCAGAAATTGCCGATGGTCTGCGCGCTGTGCCGGGCGAAGCCGCGGATCATAGCGATTACCACGGCAAGACCGGTTGCAGCGGAAAAGAAATTTTGTACTGCCAGTCCCAGCATTTGCGTCAGATAGCTCATCGCCGCTTCACCTGTATACGCTTGCCAGTTTGTATTGGTCACAAAACTGATGGCAGTGTTGAATGAGGAATCGGGCGTGATGGCGACCATGGCCTGCGGATTCAAGGGCAGGTCGGCCTGCAACCGTTGCAGGGCATAGACCGCTATCACGCCCAGCAAATTGAACAGAATGACGGCGAAAGAATAGGTTTTCCAACCCATCTCGACCTGATGATCCACGCCGCAGATCCGGTAAATGAAACGCTCGAGCGGGCCGAGAAAACGCGTGAATCTGCTGTCCTGATCCGACATCACACGGGCGATAAAGCCGCCGAGTGGAAAGGCCAGAGCAAACAGAACCAGCAGAAACAGCGCGAGCTGAAAGTAAATTGACGAGTTCATTAAAATTCCTCCGCTTTAAGCAGGGCGTAAATCAGATACACAAACAGCAGGGCAGCGATGACGGTACCGATGATTTGCAGAACGCTCATTTGTCGCCTCCAAGCAGGCTGCAGCCCTTGATGATTAACAGGGTGACGGCGGCAAATGCGAGGATGCCGGCCAGGTAGACAATATCCATAAATGCTCCATTGGTTAGGTATGGGTACGATACTGAGTAGCGGATAAATTTGGTATATAACTAGTTGGTCCTGGCGTAAAAACGGTGTAAACGAAACGGCGCGAAAAATCGCTATGCCTATTTTCAGGCTCAACTGTGCTGCATCGCAAACGTAAGCTTTTGATATCAGTCAAGCGGCGGCGTTTGCGTGCGATGCAGCACAATTGGGTGAGGTCGCAGTGATATGAATGTTTCCAGATGTATCGACCGAGTTTGATATGCATCAATTTGCAAAAAGCAACTTGCCACTAAGCTGTCGGTAATTCCTCCACCTGTGCGAAATCATGAGCCCAACTATTGAAACTACTTATAACTACCGTGTGGTCCGGCAATTTGCCATTATGTCTGTCGTCTGGGGTGTAATCGGCATGCTGGTCGGTGTGCTGCTCGCAGCGCAGCTGGCCTGGCCGGAACTGAATCTGGGCATACCCTGGCTGACCTACGGACGGATCAGACCGCTGCACACCAATGCCGTGATCTTTGCCTTTGGCGGCTGCGCACTGATGGGTACCTCGTTTTACGTGGTGCAGCGCACCTGCCATGTCAGGCTGATCTCGGATGCGCTGGCCGGCTTTGTGTTCTGGGGCTGGCAACTGATTATCCTGTCTGCCGTCGTTACGCTGCCGCTTGGCTACACCCGCGGTAAGGAATATGCGGAACTCGAATGGCCGATCACGATCATGATTGCCATTGTCTGGATCGTGTATGCGATTGTGTTCTTCGGCACGCTGGCCAAACGCAAGGTGCAGCATATTTATGTGGCCAACTGGTTTTATGGCGCGTTCATTCTGGCCGTGGCACTGCTGCATGTGGTCAACGGCGCGTCGCTGCCGGTCTCGTATCTCAAATCGTATTCGGCCTACGCCGGTGTGCAGGACGCGATGGTGCAGTGGTGGTACGGACACAATGCGGTGGGCTTTTTTCTGACTGCCGGGTTCCTGGGCATGATGTACTACTTTGTGCCCAAGCAGGCTGAACGTCCGATCTATTCGTATCGTCTGTCGATCGTCCACTTCTGGGCGCTGATCTTTACCTATATGTGGGCAGGCCCGCATCACCTGCACTACACCGCCTTGCCGGATTGGGTGCAATCGCTGGGCATGGTGTTTTCGCTGATTCTGCTGGCACCGTCATGGGGCGGGATGATCAACGGGATTATGACGCTGTCGGGTGCCTGGCATAAATTGCGCTCCGATCCTATTCTGCGCTTTTTGATCGTGTCGCTGTCGTTCTACGGTATGTCGACTTTCGAAGGTCCGATGATGGCGATCAAAACCGTGAATGCCTTGTCGCACTACACCGACTGGGGTATTGGTCACGTGCATTCCGGCGCACTGGGTTGGGTCGGATTTATCACCATCGGCAGTCTGTATTACCTGATTCCACGTCTGTTCGGCAAGGCGCAAATGTATAGCGTCAAGCTGATCGAAGTGCATTTCTGGACTGCCACTATCGGTGTGGTTCTGTATATCTCTGCCATGTGGATCGCCGGTGTGATGCAGGGAATTATGTGGCGCAGCATGAATGACGACGGTACTTTGATGTACACATTTATTGAAGGAGTCAAAGCAACTTATCCATACTATGTGATTCGTCTGGTTGGTGGTTTGATGTATCTCTCGGGCATGCTGGTCATGGCGTATAACGTGACCCGGACCGTGCTGGGTGGCGTGGCAGTGAATCCTCTGATTCCTGCGCCAACCCTGGCTCACGCTTAAGACCAAACAGGAGAAAAATATGAGTATCGGTAAATTTAGTCACTCCATGATCGAACGCAATGTAGGCTTGTTGCTGGTCTTGGTGCTCCTGGTGGTCAGCGTCGGCGGTCTGGTCGAAATTGTGCCGCTGTTTTTTCAAAAGTCGACCACTGAACCGGTCACCGGCCTTAAACCCTATACCGCGCTGCAGCTGGCCGGACGCGATATTTATTTGCGTGAAGGTTGCTACGGTTGTCACTCGCAAATGATTCGTCCGTTCCGCGCTGAAACTGAACGCTATGGTCATTATTCGGTGGCAGGTGAATCGGTGTATGACCATCCGTTTCAGTGGGGCAGCAAGCGCACCGGTCCTGATCTGGCGCGGGTCGGCGGACGTTACAGCGACGAATGGCATCGCATCCACCTGAACAATCCACGCGACGTAGTGCCGGAGTCGAATATGCCGGGCTATAAATGGCTCGAGCAAAACAAGCTTGATCCGGACGAGATCGCCCCGAAATTACGTGCCATGCGCACATTGGGTGTGCCGTACACCGATGCCGACATTCTGGGTGCGGCAGAACAGGTTACCGACAAAACCGAGCTGGATGCCTTGATTGCATACCTGCAGGTGTTGGGTACCGCAATCAAGAACAGAAATTAAGGAAAGGGAACTCACATGGACTTCACAATATTGAGCAGTATTTTTACTGTAGTGAGTTTGGTGGTTTTTATCGGGATTCTGTATTGGGCTTTCAACACGCATAACAAAGCCAAATTCGAACACCTGGGACGCACACTGCTGGATAACGAAGATGAACAGGGATAATCATGGCTGACTTTTTTAATGAATGGTGGAGTATCTGGATCAGCGTACTCGTCATTATCAGTATCCTGGGTTGCGCGCTGCTGTTGTGGTCGCAGACCAAAATCACCATTCCGGTAGATCACAACGGCAAGCCAATGACCGATGGCACTACCGGACATATCTGGGATGGCGATCTGAAAGAAAGCAATAACCCCTTGCCGCGCTGGTGGATGTGGCTGTTTTATATTACGGTTGTTTTTGCTCTGGTGTATCTGGTGCTGTACCCGGGCCTGGGCAGTTTTCAGGGCAAACTTGGCTGGAGTGAGGTGGGCGCCTACAACAGCGAAATGAAAGCCGGTGAAGAGCAGTATGGCCCGATCTTTAATAAATATCTGGCCATGCCGATTGAAGCAGTGGCCAAAGAACCGGCAGCGCGCGCGATTGGTGAACGGCTGTTCCTGAACACCTGCGCCCAATGTCATGGCTCGGATGCACAGGGCAGCAAAGGTTTTCCCAATCTGACCGATCATGACTGGCTGTATGGCGGTGATCCGGCCACCATTGAAATGACTCTCCGGGAAGGTCGCAATGGCGTGATGCCACCGATGGGCGCGGTAGTCGGTACTGATGACGATATCAGGAATGTCGCCAATTATGTGCTCAGCCTGTCAGGCGCCGCCCATGATCCAATCAAGGCAGCATTCGGCCAACCCAAATTTGTCGCCTGCGCCGCCTGTCATGGTGCTGACGGCAAGGGCAATCAGCTGATCGGTGCGCCAAATCTGACTGATAAAGTCTGGCTGTATGGTGGCGATATCAACACGATTATGGAAACCATCCGCTTGGGACGCAACAATCATATGCCTGCACACAAGACCTTGCTGAGCGATGCCAAGATACATTTACTGACCGCCTATGTCTGGAGTTTGTCCAATACCGGTGGTTTAGAGGCAATCCAAAAGAAAACCGAGAAATGAATTAATGGACCCCGCACCGATCAAGCAGTACAGCAAAGAAGAGTTTGCCAAGGCGCAGCAGTTCACCGAGCAGACTCTCTTTGAAGTGCATGAAAAAATTTATCCCCGTGTGATTCATGGCTGGTATGCCAACTGGCGCTGGCTGCTGGTCTGGTTTACCCAGCTGATTTTTTACGGCACTGCCTGGCTGAACTGGAATGGTCGTCAGGCCGTGCTGTTTGATCTGGCAGCGCGTAAATTTTATATCTTTGGCCTGGTGATCTGGCCGCAGGATTTTATCTATCTGACGGTGATCCTGGTCATCTCAGCCTTGTCGCTATTTCTGTTTACCACGGTGGCGGGGCGTCTGTTTTGCGGCTATGCCTGTCCACAAACGGTGTATACCGAAATCTTCATGTGGGTCGAACGCAAGATTGAGGGCGACCGCAACGCGCGTATCCGGCTTGACAATGGCGATATCTCGCTCAAAAAAGTATTCTTGAAATTCGCCAAGCACAGTATCTGGATTGGTATCGCACTGTGGACCGGATTTACCTTCGTCGGCTATTTCACGCCCATTCATGAGCTGGTTGGGAAGGTGCTGGTCTGGACCCTGGGTCCGTGGGAAACCTTCTGGATCTTCTTTTACGCCTTTGCCACTTACGGTAACGCGGGCTGGATGCGCGAGCAGGTGTGCAAATATATGTGTCCGTATGCGCGCTTCCAGAGCGCCATGTTCGACAAGGATACCCTGACGGTCACTTACAATGCCGCGCGCGGTGAGCCGCGTGGTTCCAGAAGTAAACACGCTGACTACAAAGCGGCCGGGCTCGGTGCCTGTATCGATTGCGGTATTTGCGTGCAGGTCTGCCCGACCGGTATTGATATCCGCGACGGACTCCAGTATGAATGCACCGGCTGTACCGCCTGCATCGACGGCTGTGATGACATCATGGATAAAATGGGCTACGAGCCGGGACTGATCGGCTACTACACCGAACATGCGCTTGAAAATAACTACACCAAAGCCCAGATGTGGAAGCGGGTGTTCCGTCCGCGCACCCTGGTCTATACCTCGATTTTATGGATCATCATCATTGCTGCCGCGGTGACGCTGTTAAATCGTGTTCCCTTAAAAGTGAATGTCATCCGTGATCGCGGCATGCCGCGCGTGACCGAGATGGGGGCGATTGACAATGTGTACAAATTGCAGATCATGAACGCGCAGGAACAAAGCATGAGGTATGACATTGAGGTCGCGGGCATTCCCGGCATCGAGATTTTGAATGATCATGTCATCGACGTTGCCGGTGCGACGGATAAGTCAGTACCAATACGTGTTCAAATCCCGGCGGGCAGCGCTGCGGCCGGTTCGAACAAGATTCACTTCATTGTGAAAGACCAGAAAAATCCGCAAATCGCCGTCGACGAAAAAGCGGCATTTCTGGTCCCGCATTAACGTTCAGGAGAAAAAATTATGTCAGCCATTCCAACTCTGCAAAAAAGCGACGACTGGAAGAAAGAGCCCTGGTTGTTGCTGGTGATCGGTGGGCCGCTGTCCGTTGTGTGCGCCGCACTGTTCAGCGGGTACCTGGCGTTTTCCGGCGCGGATAAGGTGGTCAGCGAGGATTACTATAAACAGGGCCTGATGATCAATACCGATCTGATGCGTGATGCGCAAGCGCGGAAATTAAAATTGCATGCGGGTCTGCATTTGATGGCGAACGGTCAGATCAATCTGTCTTTACAGGGAGCAGGGCAGCTGCCTGACTCTGTGCTCTTGAGTGTGGCAACCTCGACCGAGGATCAACTGGTGGAAACGACCCATCGCCTGCCGCTGTTAAGGATTGCGCCCGGCGAATATCAGGGAAATCTGTCTGCCACGAAGGCGTCGCTGATGCATATCAAGCTGGAAGGCGGCAACTGGCGGCTGACTTCGGACTGGCATCATCCTCTGCAGACGGATTTGCAGATCAAGACAGAAAATGATGAACGGTAACTATGTTCCGTCTGGGCGACCACCCCCGTCGTTCCCGCGGCCTCAGGAGGGAACCCAGTGTCGTATCGCTCTGGCTCGCAGCTCAACGACGCCAGGAACGACGAGGTGAAATCGAGCGCTGGATTTTGTGCGCAGATCACGAAACAAACTTTGCAGGTGTTTTGTTAAAACTTTGGACAGGAGTTCCGCCTTGGCATACATGACCCAACAAATCGTAAAACCGGCACGCCTGGTGATGGCAATATTGTGGCCGGCGTTTTTAATGGCCTGCGTCAGTTCAGGCGTGCTGTTCAGTCTGATCGATCCGCTCGATCTGGTCATCTTCGGCGAAAAATTCAATCTCAGTTCCCAGGCCGGGTACACCCTGGGATTTTTGCTATTTTGGGTCATGGGCTGCGTGGCCAGCACGATTACCGTGGTATTGCTGCTGAAGCCGCGCTAATCAATATGTTGAATCCGTCTTTGGTCTTAACCGCGCTACTGGCGGGCCTTGCAGGCGGCAGTCATTGCATAGGCATGTGCGGTGGCATTGCTGCCATGCTGGCACGGCCAACCCCACAGACCAAAGTCATTCCCATCATTCCCGTGCAACAGAAAGTGAACTGGCTGGAGGTTTTGCAACTCCATCTGGGACGTCTGTTAACCTATGCCATGATCGGCGCCGTGGCAGGCTCATTCGGTGCCGCCGGTCTTTTGCTCAAACCGGTCTTGCCGGTTCAGTCCATCCTTTTTTTTGTTGGCAATATCAGCCTGATCTATTTGGGTTTGCGCTGCCTGGGGTATCGGCCTGCGCTGTTCGCAGGTCTTGGTGCGCGCATCAATCTGCAAGGCTTTTCCCGTTGGTTCGCCAGAATCAGTCTGCCCAGACTGCCGATTGCCAAAGGCCTGTTATGGGGTTGTCTGCCCTGCGGCCTGGTGTACGGCGTGTTGCCGATCGCCTTGATCAGCGGATCGCCGTGGTCGGGTGGGGTGCTGATGTTTTGTTTTGGGCTCGGCACCTTGCCGTATCTGTTATTTGCGCAGGGACTTGTGCTGCGCTTCGGTCAACGCAAGCCTGCTGCCTGGCTGGTGGTTGGTGCCGCCACAATCTTGATCACACTCGGATGTCTGGGATTATTCTTGCCAAATGCGCACCACAACGCAGGTTGGTGGTGTTGATTTGATGAAATTGAACTAAACTGGTTTGGCAATACGTTTGCAAACCACCCAGTTCAATTTACATCAATGAGGTCATTTTGGATTACCCAGTTCTCGATACACAAATCTCCCCTGAAGGTCGCCTGGACGTTTTATCCAAAGCGGAAGTCAACAAATTATTGGACAGCAGTCACGGCGGCCTGTATGCCGTGTTCCGCCATTGCACCCTGGCAGTGCTCAACAGCGGCAATGCGCTGGATAACGGCAAGGAATTATTGGCACGCTATCCAACATTTTCAATCAGCATCATCCATCGCGAACGCGGTATTAAACTCGATATCAAAAACGCACCGGCCAGTGCTTTTGTCGACGGTGTGATGATCAAGGGTATTCAGGAGCATGTGTTCGCAGTGTTGCGCGACATTGTATTTTTGAACAGTGAAATCGATGGCAATCCCAACTTTAATCTGGATTCCTCGCCAGGCATCACTGACGCGGTGTTTCATATTTTGCGCAATGCCAATTTGCTGCATCCGCTGGTCAATCCGAATCTGGTGGTGTGCTGGGGCGGGCACTCGATTTCGGGGAATGAATATGATTACAGCAAGCATGTTGGCTACCACCTGGGTTTGCGCGGCCTGAATATTTGCACTGGTTGCGGTCCGGGTGCGATGAAGGGGCCGATGAAAGGCGCAACGATTGGCCACGCCAAACAGCGCACCGCCCATGGTCGTTATCTGGGGGTTACCGAACCCGGGATTATCGCGGCGGAGGCGCCGAATGCAATCGTCAATGAACTGGTGATCCTGCCCGACATTGAAAAACGTCTGGAAGCCTTTGTCCGTCTGGGTCATGCCGTGGTGGTCTTTCCTGGTGGCGCAGGCACGGCGGAAGAAATTTTATATATTCTCGGGGTGTTGCTGCATCCCGATAATGCCAGCATTCCTTTTCCGCTGATCTTTACCGGACCGGCCAGTGCGGCAGATTATTTCCGGCAGATCGACCAATTTATCGCTTCCACTCTGGGACCGAAAGCGCAGGCGCGTTATCAGATCATCATTGATGACCCGGAGCTGGTCGCGCAACAAATTCTCGCCGGGGTCACTGAAGTACGGGCGTTCAGAAAGGCGATCTCTGATGCTTATTATTTCAACTGGTCGCTCAAGGTACCGAGTGAGTTTCAACAGCCGTTCGACCCAAGTCATCAAAATATGCAGCAACTGCAGTTGCACAAAAACCAAGAGGACTATTTATTGGCCGCCAATCTGCGGCGCGCCTTTTCGGGCATCGTTGCCGGCAATGTCAAAGAAGCCGGCATCGTGTCAATTGAAAAATATGGCCTGTTCGAATTGCGTGGTGAAAAACAGCTGATGGAATCGATTGATGCCTTATTAGAATCTTTTGTGCAGCAACAGCGCATGAAATTGCCCGGAAAGGCTTACATACCTTGTTATCGCGTCATTAAATAGTTTTTTGCGGAAATGCCTGGCCTGTTTTGAAATCGTCACTATAATCAATTCATCAGTTTTACAAATGCATGGTTTGATTATATTGACAGGCTCACCGGAGGAAACATGAGTTCAATTCAACAAGAAATTGACGAACGTACCAATTTAACTGCATCGAATAAATTTGAACTGCTGTTGTTCCGTCTCGGGGTCGCCAAACAGACTTCCCATTCCGAGTTATTTGGCATCAACGTATTCAAGGTGCGCGAAATTGTCGCGATGCCCAGCATTACCGAGGTTGCCGGCGCCATTGACAACATGCTGGGGGTTGTGAATCTGCGCGGTCAGATCATTCCTGTGATTGATTTGCCATCGGTGGTGGGATGCGTTCCGAGCACCGGACTGAATATTTTGCTGGTTACCGAATATGCCCGCACCACTCAGGGCTTTGCCGTTGAATCTGTGGAAGAAATCGTTCGTCTGGATTGGGGGCAGGTGTTGTCGGCCGAATCCAGTTCGGTGGCCGGCATGGTCACCAGTATTGCCCGTCTGGATGGTGATGTGGCGAACACGCGTTTGGCTCAGGTGTTGGATGTGGAACAGATCTTACGGTCGATTCAACCTGAAGAACCCGAGATTGATGCCAAGACGGTCGGACCAAAATTATTGCTGCCACCTGGCACTGTCATTCTTGCGGCAGACGATTCGCACATGGCCAGAACCCTGATCGAGCGCGGTTTGACTGCAATGGGCGCGCCGTTTGTCATGGCCAAGACTGGCAAGGAGTGCTGGGAGAAGCTCAATGCCTTGTCCAATGAGGCCGAAGCGCAAGGCAAGACGATCCATGAAAAAGTAGCCTTGGTGCTGACCGATCTGGAAATGCCCGAGATGGACGGCTTTACCCTGACCAGAAAAATCAAACACGATACCCGGTTCCAGAGTTTGCCGGTCATCATTCATTCTTCATTAACCGGTTCGACCAATGAAGAACATGTTAAAAACGTGGGTGCGGATGCTTATGTAGCGAAATTTGTGGCTGAGGAATTGGCTGCCACCATACGCCGCGTGCTGTCGGATTCAAAAATAAAAGCCAGCTAGGAGCCTGCGCGGCAGAAGCGAGTCGGCTGCAATGGGTGGAGAAAAGTCCCACTTTCGTCCCGTTTTTCCGGCTGTAGCTGGGCTACAGTCCTCAAAATCGGAACAAAATTGGGCTCTTTTCCCACCCATTTCGCTTCGACTCCTTCTGCCGCGCAGGCTCCTAGCGGCTGGCTGTTTCGTCCAAAAATCTGGTCAGGCAACTGACCAGATTTTTTTATTTGGCGTCCATCAATTCGACATCAAAGATCAAGGTGGCATTCGGCGGAATTGAATTGCTGCCTTTGGGTCCGTAAGCCAGGTAGCCCGGAATGATCAGGGTGCGTTTCCCACCCACCTTCATGCCTTGAATACCCATATCCCAGCCGCGAATCACATTGCGCGCATCGACCTGAAAAGTGATCGGTTTGCCGGCGGTGCGCGAGCTGTCGAACATGACGCCACGGCGGTCCGGCGCTTTGGGATCATACAACCAGCCCGTGTAATGCACATCAACGTACAGACCGCGGGTGGCTTCGGCGCCGGTTCCGATCTGTTGATCGATCTTGATCAGCGAGTTCACTTTTGCCGGCGCAGTTTCCACCGTCATTGGCGCAGCAGCGCCGGTTTCAGGTGCCGGGGTTTGTGCGGCACAAAACGACTGCGCAAACATCAGCATGGACAGGGTCAGGGAAAGTCGGGTCAATATTTTCATGGTTCGCAAATGTGGAAGGTCGTTGATCGGAACAGATTAAGACTGGCGTGGATTATATAGTGATGTGTTTTATTGCGCGAATGATAGTTCAATGCCATTCCCGGCCGGGTCAGAAAAAAAGACCTGGCGAATTGGGCGGTCCGGTACCAGATCGTGGGTAAACGGGATTCCCAGTGACGCCAGTCGCGCGCACATGGCGGGTTGATCGGTGCAATCGAAGGCGACGTGATCGAGCGCGTTCTTGATATGAGTCGAGCGAATTTCGTCGCTTTTACAGACCGACAGGTGAATCAGCGCCTTGTCACCGGCATAAAGCCAGTAGCCCAGGCTGCCAAAATTGGGGCGCTCGCCAGCCTGCAGGCCGAGCGCTGCGCAGTAGAAATCGCGCACGCTGTTCAGCATCTCGGCAGGAACACGGATATTGATATGGTTAATGGTCGTGGCGCTCATGATTTTAGGTATTGAGTGACATTTTTGCCAGATGTTGATGTATATTCGCCAGATTGTCCAGACAGATTTGAAAACATGAAACCAAAAAGCCAATTCTCGTTACTGCTGCAGCGCCGATTCGCCCCATTTTTTTGGGTTCAATTTTTAGGAGCGTTGAACGACAATGTTTTCAAGACTGCTTTAATAACGGTGCTGACTTTCGATGCGTTGACCTGGACCACCATGAGTGTGGACATGTTGAATCAGGTGATCCCCGCTCTGTTTATCCTGCCGTTTATGCTGTTTTCAGCCAGTGCCGGTCAGATCGCTGACAAAGTTGAAAAAGGCAATCTGGCGCGCGCCGTTAAAATGCTCGAAATTTTCATCATGGTGGTTGCCGCATTCGGCTGGTTCAATCATCAGGTCTGGCTGTTAATTGACGCAGTCGCCGGGATGGGTTTGCATTCGACCCTGTTCGGCCCGATGAAATACGCCTATTTGCCGCAGCATTTAAAAACCGATGAACTGATCGGCGGGAACGGGATTGTTGAAATGGGCACCTTCGTCGGAATTCTGCTTGGCGAAATCATCGGTGCCGTGTTGGTCGCACAAAGTACCTGGGGTATCCATATGGTGGCCTTCGGCAGTATCGGGCTGGCAGTGATCGGGCTGATCGCCAGCTGGCAAATTCCGAGTTCGCCCGCGCCGGTGCCGGATCTGGCAATCAATTGGAATCCCTTCACCGAGATGGTACGCAACATCCGCTTTTCCAGTCATAACCGCACGGTGTTTTTGTCCTTGCTGGGCAATTCCTGGTTCTGGTTTTACGGCGCCATTGTTCTGGCCCAGTTTCCGCAATATGCAAAAGTGTATCTGCATGGCGATCACAGCGTGTTTGTGTTGTTGCTGGCAGTGTTTTCAATCGGTGTTGGAACCGGTTCGCTGTTATGTGAAAGGCTGTCCGGACACAAGGTCGAAATTGGGCTGGTTCCTTTTGGGGCTATCGGTTTGACTGTGTTCGGTATCGATCTGTATTTTTCCAGCGTCGGTTATGCGAACGTCGCCAATGTCGATTTTATCCAGTTCGCCCAGCAAGGCGGTGCCTGGAAAATTTTGCTGGACGTGGTCTTGCTGGGCGTGTTTGGTGGGCTGTATATCGTTCCTCTGTTTGCGCTGATTCAAACGCGCTGCGATCCGGATCATATGTCCAGAACCATCGCTGGCATGAACATATTGAATTCGGTATTTATGGTGGTCGCAGCGCTGTCTGCGATGGTGATGTTAAAATCCGGCTTCACTATCCCGCAGATATTTTTTGTGACCGCCTGTTTGAACGCCCTGGTTGCAATCTATATTTTCAGTCTGGTGCCGGAATTCCTGATGCGTTTTTTGGCCTGGCTGCTGGTCCACACAATTCATCGCGTGCGCGGAAAACATCTTGACCGCATTCCAGAAACCGGGGCTGCAGTTTTGGTCTGCAATCATGTCAGTTACCTCGACGCGATTGTCATTGCCGCCTGTTCGCCGAGGCCGATTCGTTTCGTGATGGATCACCGCATTTTTAATATCCCCTTCTTTTCCTGGATATTCAGAACGTGCAAGGCGATTCCGATCGCCTCGGCGAAAGACAATCAGTGGGTGATGGAACATGCGTTTGTCGAGATCGCCAAAGCATTGCATGAAGGAGAGCTGGTGTGTATTTTTCCGGAAGGGCAATTGACTCGGCACGGCGAGTTAAATACGTTTAGAAACGGCATCCAAAAAATTATTGAACGCTCACCGGTTCCGGTGATCCCCATGGCATTGCGCGGGCTGTGGGGCAGTATATACAGTCGCAGCGGCGGTAATCCGTTCGAGCGTACCTTCAGTCGCGGCCTGTTTTCCAGGCTGGAGTTGGCAGTTGGCGAGCCGGTCGATGTTGAGCTTGCCACGCCAGAGTACCTTCAGCAGCGTGTGCAGGAACTGCGCGGGCTGCGCAAGTGATCGCGTAATAATTATTTTGTACTGGCTGTCGCCATTGGCAGCACACTGTGTACAGGTTTGATTTGTGTTGCTGAAAAGGCAGCTTAATAAAAAAGATTCCATGTTGTAAACATAGGTGTAATTACTAACAGACTTTTCAGTCATTAACGTGATATCAGGAGCGTTTTAGTGAATAAAAAGATTAAACTCCCCCTAAAAAATTTGCTGCGCAATCCGACTGCTGGAACGGCAGTTTTAGGTCTGTCGATCAGTTTAGCCTTGAGTGGCTGTGCACTCGGTCCGAATTTCAAAGCCCCTGACGCGCCCGCCCAGTCAACTTCCAATACCTACACCTCAACACCTTTAGAAACCCAGACCGAGGCATCGGATGGGAAAGCCGGTGTATCGCAAAAGCTGGTGCTAGGGCAGGATATTCCAGCGCAATGGTGGGAGGTTTTTCATTCCGAAGAACTCGACAGGCTGATTCGCTCGGCATTGACGCAAAGTCCCAATCTGGCGTCGGCGCAGGCTGCCTTGCGTCAGGCGAGTGAAAACTATACTGCCGTTTCGGGCAATGTTCTTTATCCGAATGTGACCGGAAATCTGGGCGTGACGCGCGAAAAGGCTTCGGCTGTCTCAACAAATACGCCCAATGGCGCATTGTTCACTCTGTACAACGCGTCGGTAAACGTCGCCTACAATCTGGATTTGTTTGGTGCCAACCAGCGTGAACTGGAAAGCCTGCAGGCAACGGTCGATTACCAACGGTTCCAAACCGAGGCAGCATATTTAACCTTGACCTCGAATCTGGTGACGACTGCAATTCGGGAAGCTTCTCTGCGCGCGCAAATTCAGGCCACCAAAGAAATTCTGGACTTTCAGAGCAAGCAGCTGGAAGTGATTGATCGCCAGCTTGCGGTCGGTGCAATCAACAAGGCCAGCGTGTTGGCGCAACGTACTCTGGTTGCGCAAACCCGGGCCTCGCTGCCGGGTCTGGAAAAATCATTGCAGCAAACGCGCAATCAGTTGGCAGTGTATGCAGGTCGTCTGCCAAGTGACCCGGGCTTGCCCGAGTTTGATCTGGACTCGCTGCAGTTGCCGCAAGAGTTACCGGTTTCCATTCCTTCGGCCCTGGTTCGTCAGCGCCCGGATATTCGCGCCAATGAAGCGTTGTTACATCAGGCCAGTGCTTTGGTTGGCGTTGCCACGGCAAATCAATATCCACAAATTTCGCTGACTGCCAGCTATGGGTCTTCTTCGCCAAACTCGAATGGACTGACCAAAAGCCAGTGGAGCTTTTGGAGTCTGGGCGCCGGGCTGACCCAATCGATTTTTGATGCGGGCGCTTTGTCAGCCAAAAAGCGTGCTTCGATTGCCGCTTACGATCAGGCTGATGCGCAATATCGCTCTACGGTGTTATCGGCCTTTCAAAGTGTTGCTGACAGTTTGCAGGCATTGGATTTCGATGCCAAGACCTTGAAGCAGCAGGTTGAAGTGGAAGCTGCAGCCAGACAAACCTTGAACCTGACGAACGAACAGTATAAATTGGGTGCGGTCAATTCATTGACGCTGCTGGATGCGAAGCGCACCTATCAATCGGCGCGGATCAATCTGGTCCAGGCGCAGGCTGCACGCTACGCAGACACCGCCGCGCTGTTTCAGTCACTGGGTGGCGGTTGGTGGAACCGACCAGAGCTCAAGGATATCTCAGTCAAGAACGAGTAATCGCTTTAATCACCAGGTAGTTCAGCAAGTATCGCATCAGGTAACTCAGGCCATTTTATTTTGAACGTTGATTCGTAAGGGGATGTATTCATGACTAAGCGTATGCTCATCATGTTGGGATGTGTTGTGGTTTTAATTCTGGTGATTGCAGGCGGATTTGCATTACATATTCGTCAGTTGATTGCAAGTGCACCAAAGCCATTTCCACAAACAGTATCTACTGCCAAAGTCGTGGCGGTCGAGTGGCAACCGCAATTAACTGCAGTGGGCACCGTTACGCCGTTTCGCGGCGTTGACGTGACTGCCGAGCTTGATGGCCTGGTACGCGAAATCAAATTTGTGTCCGGACAGACCGTCAAGCAAAACGAAGTATTGTTTTTGCTGAATGCCGATTCGGACATCGCCCAATTGCATGCGCTGGAAGCCAGTGCGGAACTGGCAGCGACAGTCTTGAAGCGCGATGAGGCACAATTGGCCGTTGAAGGGGTGAGTCAGGCGCAGGTTGATGCTGATAAAGCCGATTTGAAAAACAAGCGTGCACTGGTTGCCCAACAGGCTGCATCGGTTGAAAAGAAAACGATACGTGCTCCGTTTGCCGGACGCCTCGGCATTACTGCCATCAATCGCGGGCAATATATCAAGGCTGGCGATAAATTGGTGAGCCTGCAAACCATCGATCCAATCTATGTGAATTTCAGTGTGCCGCAGCGGCAGATTTCGCAATTGAAGGTAAATCAGAACCTGAAAGTCACCAGCGATGCATTCCCGGACAACGCCTTTTCCGCCAAGGTCAACGCAATCAATCCAGCGGTTGATTCGGGCACACGTAATATTTTGGTGCAGGCGAAAATCAGCAATGAAAAAATGCAGTTATTGCCAGGCATGTTTGCCAATGTCAGTCTGGATGTTGGCGATAAAGGGAAGTACATTGTTCTTCCACAAACGGCAATTACTTACAATCCGTACGGATCGACAGTCTTTGTAGTCAAGCCTGCCGAGGCCAAGGATGACAAGGCCAACGCCAAGGATGAAAAGGGCAATACAGGATTGACAGTTACCCAGGTTTTTGTCGAGACCGGTGCCACACGTGGCGATCAGGTTGTCATCACCAAGGGTCTGAAGGAAGGACAGGAAGTTGTCACCAGCGGTCAGCTTAAGTTGAAAAATGGCACCAATATCGTGGTTGATAATAAGGTCGTGCCGGCCAACGATGCGAATCCACGTCCTCAAGAACACTAAGAGGTAATCAATGAAATTTACCGATCTATTTATCCGACGTCCAGTCCTGGCCATCGTAATCAGCTTGCTGATTGTGGTGCTGGGAATGAAGTCGTTGTTTTCGCTGCCGATTAACCAGTACCCGAAAACCCAAAATGCGGTGGTGACTGTATCAACGGCCTACTATGGTGCCGACGCGCAAACGGTGGCAGGATTTATTACTCAGCCGCTTGAGGGTGCCATTTCTCAGGCTCAGGGTATCGACTATCTGTCGTCCTCCAGTACCAGTGGTGTGTCGACGATTACGGCAACCCTGCGTTTGAATTACGATGCCAATCGTGCCTTGACTGAAATTAACACGCAGGTTAACTCGGTGAAGAACCAATTGCCTGCACAGGCGCAACAACCTGTGTTGACTGTTCAAACCGGTCAGACTACCGATGCAATGTACATGGGTTTTTACAGCGATAGCCTGCCAACCAATAATGTCACTGATTTCCTGTTACGCGTAATTAAACCGAAACTCGACTCGGTAGAAGGTGTGCAGACTGCTGAAATCCTTGGTGCCCGTACCTTCGCGTTACGGGCCTGGCTGGATGCGGCCAAAATGGCGGCGTTCGGTGTCACTGCTGCAGACGTGAGCGGTGCTCTGGCGAGCAATAATTATCTGACTGCATTGGGTGCGTCCAAAGGTCAAATGGTTACCGTACCATTGACTGCCGGCACTGATCTGCATTCGGTTGACGAATTCAAGCAGCTCGCAATCAAACAAAGCAATGGCGCAATTGTTCATCTTGAGGACATTGCAACGGTGACCCTGGGTTCGGAAAACTACGATTTTAACGTGGCGTTCAGCGGTGTTCGCTCGGTGTTTATCGGTATTAAGGTAGCGCCGGAAGCAAATATTCTGGAAGTGGCGCAACGGGTCAGAACGTTGTTCCCATCGCTCGCTGCCGAATTGCCATCTGGCCTGACCGGCAAAATTGTCTACGATTCGACAGAGTTCATTAATACTTCCATTTACGAAGTGATCAAGACTTTGCTTGAAGCATTGCTGATCGTGACCGTCGTGATCTATTTGTTCCTGGGCAGTTTCCGTGCCGTTGTGGTTCCGGTGATTGCCATGCCGCTGTCCTTGATCGGTACGTTCTTCGTGATGCTGATGTTTGGTTACTCAATCAATTTACTGACCTTGCTGGCTTTGGTGCTGGCGATCGGTTTGGTGGTGGACGATGCGATTATTGTGGTCGAGAACGTTGACCGGCATATGAAAGAAGACAAGTCTCCCGTCGAAGCCTCGTTGATCGCTGCACGCGAATTGGGTGGACCGATCCTGGCAATGACCGTGGTGTTGGTGGCCGTTTATGTTCCGATCGGCTTTCAGGGTGGCCTGACCGGCGCGCTGTTTACCGAATTTGCATTTACTTTGGCTGGCGCCGTCGCCGTATCCGGCATTGTCGCTTTGACTCTGTCGCCAATGATGTGTTCGCGGTTCTTCAAGCCTGAGCAGGATACCGGTAAATTTGTCATGTTGATTGACCGTGTGTTTGAAAAAGTAAGACATCGGTATTTGTCCATCTTGCGCAGTCTGCTAGATTTTTGGCCGGTCCTGATTGTAATGAGTGTGCTTTTGATTGGTTGTCTGGTGTTGATGTTCAAGATGTCAAACGCCGAACTGGCTCCGGAAGAAGACCAGGGTATCGTGTTGTCTCAGATTGTTGGTCCGCCTACTGCAACGGCAGATCAAATGCAGGTGTATGCGGGGCAGGTGTATAACGTGGCGAAGGACTTCCCCGAATACAAACAGATGTTCCAGTTGACCGGTGTGCCGACGAACAATCAGGGTATTGGCGGTGTGCTGCTTAAGGATTGGGGTCAACGTACCCGCGGCGCACATGAAATCCAGCAGGATCTGCAGGATAAGTGGAATAAGATTGCCGGCGTTCGGGTGGCGGCATTTCAATTTCCAGCCTTGCCGGGTTCTTCGGGTTTTCCGGTGCAATTTATTATCACGACGACCGAACCATTTGAAAATCTGGATCAGGTGGCCAAAGCTGTGATGGCCAAGGCGCAGGCTTCAGGGAAATTCTACTTCCTGGATAACGATCTGAAGCTGGACAAGCCGCAGGCGACGCTGGTGGTCGATCGTGAGAAGATCGCCACGCTCGGCATGACGCAACAGGACGTTGGACAGGCACTTGGCGCAGCCTTGGGTGGCGGTTACGTGAATTATTTTTCGATCGCAGGGCGTTCGTACAAGGTGATTCCGCAAGTGCTGCAGGTTGATCGTTTAAATCCGGATAACCTTTTGGACTTTTACATCAAGACGCCGGCTGGCGATTTGATTCAGACCAGCACGATTGCTCATATCACGAAAAGTGTCGTGCCAGAATCGGTCAACCATTTTCAGCAGTTGAACTCGGCTGCCATCTCCGGTGTGGCCGGTGTGTCACAGGGTGAGGCGCTGGCAATCTTGCAGGCTGCGTTGAAGGAAGTTGCGCCGTCCGGCTATAACGTTGACTACTCGGGACAATCCCGTCAGTTCGCCCATGAATCAGGTGGTTTTGTTGGCACTCTGGCTTTTGCGATTATCATCGTGTTCCTGGCTTTGGCCGCACAGTTTGAAAGTTTCAGGGATCCGATTGTGATTCTGGTGTCGGTTCCGCTGGCGCTGTTCGGGGCGATGATATTTATATTCTGGGGTTTCTCCTCAATTAATATCTACACCCAGGTTGGTCTGGTTACGTTGATGGGACTGATCAGTAAGCATGGTATTTTGATTGTTGAATTTGCCAATCAGTTGCGTAACAAAGGCATGTCGAAACGTGAGGCGATTGAAGAGGCGGTCAGTGAACGTCTGCGTCCAATTCTGATGACGACTGCAGCGATGGTGTTCGGTGTATTGCCGTTGGTGATTGCCTCAGGTGCCGGTGCGGCCGGGCGTCATGCGATGGGTCTGGTGATTTTTACCGGCTTGTCGATCGGTACGCTGTTCACCTTGTTTGTTGTGCCGGCGATGTATATGTTCATTGCGGGTGAACATGTGGCTGTCAATGAAGTGGACAAAAAAATCGCCGAGATGACGCCGCATTAATTTGGCTCACTGATCTGGCTGACTCAAGTAAAAACGCCCTGCAAATTGCAGGGCGTTTTTTGATATTCAAATATAAGCAAATTACAGATTCTTCTCCAGCCACTCCATCAGTTTCAGAGATTCAAGCGGTTTGGAATAATAATAACCTTGCGCCAGCGAGCAGCCGAAGGCAATCAGTGCCTCGGCCTGTTTCAGGTCTTCCACACCTTCTGCGATTACGGTCAATCCAAGACTCTGACAGAGCTGAATGATCATCTTGGGGATGCTGGCACTGCTGCTCGCGTCGACGATCTGGCTGACAAACGAACGGTCGATCTTGAGTTGGTCAATCGGCAGTTTTTGCAGATAGCTCAGCGAAGAAAAACCGGTGCCGAAATCGTCGATGGAAATCTTAACGCCGATTTTTTTGAGCTGGTGCAAAGTCTCCATCAAGAAGATTGGATCTTCCATTGCCATCGACTCGGTAATTTCCAGATCCAGCATTTCTGGAGGGATGCCGGTATCGTTGATTGCCCGTCGAACCGAATTCAAAAATTCCGGATGCAGGAATTGCGCTTGCGAGACATTGACTGACATTTTAAAGTCGGTATAACCTTTTTTGATCAGGCCCTGCAATTCATAGCAGGCGTTGCGCAGTACCCAATCGCCCAGCTCAATGATCAGGCCTGAATATTCAGCAATCGGAATAAACTGATCCGGCGGGATAAATTTTCCTTCGAGTGTCTTCCAGCGCAGTAGAGCTTCGGCGCCGACCGCCTTGCCGGACCCAATATTGACCTGAGGCTGATAGACGACGAACAAATGATTCTTTTGGAACGCAGTATTTAAGGCGCGCATCAGGCGAACGCGTTCACGAATCTCGACACCCATATTATTGGTGAAGTAGACATAACCGGTACGCTGTTGTTTCTTGGCGCGTTTCAATGCAATGTTGGTGTCTTTTAATGCATCCGAGGTGTCGCCCTCATAGTCGTCGAGTTTGACCAGACCTATGGTCGCCGACAATTGCACGTCTTGTTTTTCAATCAGAAACGGCGCATAGAACAGCGACAGGATAATTTCAGGACGCACGATATCGTTATGACCAACGATCGAGAAAGTATCGCTGCCGATGCGCGCCAGTTTGCATGAGTGTTCGAAGTGGTGACGCAGGCGTTCAGCAACGGCACACAATAACAAATCACCAAATTGATGGCCCAGCGCGTTGTTGGTCTCGGCGAAATGATCGATATCAATCAAGGCCAGGGTTGTTTGCGGCCGGTTCTTTTGCGCCAGAATCTGATCCAGCATATGCAGCAACTTCAGCCGGTTCGGCAAATTGGTCAGCGGATCGGTAAATGCATGATTGCGTAACCGGATATTGAGCAGCACATTGTCCAGACATACCGATACGTTGCTGGAAAATACATCCAAAAAGCGCGCATCCTGTGGCGTAATAGTTTTATTGACGCCAACGTACAGTGCATAACGGGTCTGCGTCGTATTGCTCAGAAAAAGTGCCGCGTGATGAGCTTCCAGGATATTTTGCCGCTGCGTGAAACAATCTTCGATTGTCTGCAAGATCACGGCATTGTCAGTATTTTTTAATGGAGAATTCAGCAAATGCGTGAACTGCCCGTTCGCCGCAATGATATTTAGCGGACCGTCTGGTTCTTCCTGACTGAACAGCAAAAGATTAATGTTGGGCAGCTCGAAATAATCGATGATGCTGCGAATCGCAATCGCCGAGAATTCATTCAGATTGGTTTGGGAAATCAGCTCGCGGCTTGAGCGGGTGGTGATGTCAGAGGCGCGGCGTAAGGTGTTGATGGAACAGATCTGATCGTAAGAACGGATTGCTGAGGTGATCGTCGTAAATAATTTCGTGCGGGTTAATTCGGATTTGGTCTTGTAATCATTGATATCGAAGTCGCGGATCGCATCGATTTCCGGCGCGTAGCCGGGCTGCCCGGTGCGCAGAATGATCCGCACTTCCGATAGTCCCATTTCATTGCGGATGATATTGACCAGCTGCAGTCCGGCGTCTTCCTGTTCCATCACCACGTCAAGCAGGATGACCGCAATATCGGATTCATTTTTCAGGATTTCTTTGGCCTGCACCGCCGAATAGGCATGCAAAAAGCTTAACGAGCGATTTTGAATTGCCAGACTGCTTAACGCGAATGTTGTTGCTGAATGCACATCGGGATCATCGTCGATAATCATGATGCGCCAAGTCAGGTTCCCTTCAGATTTGATCTGAGGGTCCGATTTTTCTAGTTCTTCTAAAAAAATTAACTCGTCTTGCGATGAATGCAGGTTGGTGCTCATCCAGTCAGGCCTCTAAGTAGGATCGAAATCTTTGCTCAGTATAGCTCATATGCTCCATTTTCCTAGGCAAACAACTTTTCATTTGTGAAATTTCTAACAGTTCACCCGGCTTTTTCATAGCAACCGCCAACTTGGTCGGGTTTAAGGTTGGCTGTCCTGTTAAAATTGGCGCTTTCTTGCTAAAACTACGATCATGTCTGGGAATTCATTCGGCACTTTGTTTACCGTTACCACCTTCGGTGAGTCACACGGACCTGCGATCGGCTGCATTATTGACGGCTGTCCTCCGGGAATGTTGCTATCTGAAGCCGACATTCAACCTGAACTTGACCGGCGCAAGCCTGGGACCTCAAGACATGTAACACAGCGCCAGGAATCTGACACTGTAGAGATATTGTCCGGGATATTTGAAGGCAAGACTACCGGAACACCGATTACCTTATTAATACGCAATGAAGATCAGCGCAGCAAGGACTACGGCAATATTGTCGAAACGTTTAGGCCCGGTCACGCTGATTACACATACTGGCAAAAATACGGCATTCGCGACCATCGCGGCGGTGGACGTTCCTCAGCCCGACTGACCGCACCGGCGGTCGGTGCTGGCGCGATCGCCAGGAAATGGTTATACGAAAAATATGGCACCGTCATTCGTGGCTATATGAGTCAGCTCGGTGAGATTCCTGTTCCTTTTAAAGACTGGCAGCATGTGCACGCCAATCCGTTTTTTGCCGCGACCGATGACGAGGCAATGCTGAGCCGCATGGAAGCCTACATGGATGACTTGCGCAAACAGGGCGATTCGATTGGTGCGCGGGTTAACGTGGTCGCCGAACAGGTGCCGGTTGGATTGGGTGAACCGATCTACGATAAACTGGATGCCGACATCGCCTATGCAATGATGGGAATTAACGCAGTCAAAGGCGTTGAAATTGGCGCCGGATTCGCCTGCATTGCCCAAAAGGGTTCACAACATGGTGACGAACTGACGCCGCAAGGATTTGCGGGAAATAATGCTGGCGGTATTTTAGGCGGCATTTCCAGCGGTCAGGACATCACCGTCTCGATCGCAATCAAGCCGACTTCATCAATCCGCACACCGCGCAACTCAATTGATCAGCAGGGGCAGGCGAGTGTGGTGCAGACTTTTGGGCGCCATGACCCCTGTGTCGGAATCCGCGCCACGCCGATTGCCGAAGCCATGCTGGCACTCGTGCTGATGGATCATGCGCTGCGACACAGAGCGCAATGTGCTGACGTCTCGGTCACGACGCCGGATATTGCTGGAAAAAGATCAAAAACTTAAGGGAAACAATGGATATTGATAAAAAGCCAGCGAAAGCAGTCGCTGGAGTAAAGCTGCGGGGCGCGGAAAAAATGGCGCGCATTCCGATTAAGATCGTCCCGACCGAACCTTCTGAGTATTTGCGTAAACCGAGCTGGATCCGCGCCGAATTTACCGGCACCGAAGAAGTCGCAAGAATCAAATCGATCTTGCGTGAAAATAAATTACACACGGTATGCGAAGAAGCGCGCTGTCCAAATTTGGGTGAATGTTTTAAAAGCGGTACCGCCACCTTCATGATCATGGGTGATATCTGCACGCGCCGCTGTCCGTTTTGCGATGTCGGTCATGGTCGTCCGAATCCGCTTGATCTGGATGAGCCGGCCAATCTGGCAAAAACCGTGCATGCGATGGGACTGCGTTATGTGGTCGTCACCTCAGTAGACAGGGATGACCTGCGCGACGGCGGCGCTGCACACTTTGCTGAATGCATACGCGCAATTCGTGCTGCAACACCCGGCACAAAAATTGAAGTGTTGACGCCCGATTTTCGCGGTCGCGTGGACGTGGCCTTAGCGATTTTGAACAAGGATCTGCCGGATGTGTTCAATCACAACCTGGAAACCGTGCCGCGACTTTACAAGGAAGCGCGGCCCGGTTCTGATTACCAGTATTCGCTGACTTTGCTGCAGCGCTTTGGGCAGGACAATCCGGCTATCCCGACCAAGTCCGGCCTGATGTTGGGACTGGGCGAAACCATCCCCGAAATTCAGCAGGTGATGCAGGACTTGCGTGACCACGGTGTCACCATGCTCACGCTGGGTCAATATCTGCAACCGAGTAAACATCATTTGCCACTCAAGCGCTATGTCACGCCTGAAGAATTTGAAGACCTGCGTCTGCATGCTTTAGCGATCGGTTTTGAACAGGTTGCCTCCGGTCCCATGGTGCGCTCGTCCTATCACGCCGATTTGCAGGCTATCGGCGAATTCTAGGATAACGATGGCTTCTCACCAACAACACACGATCGAACCGCCGGAAACACCGGAACGCCATGAAGCGGCCAAGCGCAGCACCCTGGTCAGCGTTCTGGTCAATGTCGTATTAAGCAGTATTCAGATTTCGGCCGGGATGTTTTCAGCATCACAGGGTTTGATTGCAGACGGTATTCATTCCCTGTCCGACCTGCTGTCCGACTTCGTCGTTTTGGCGGCAAACAAGCAGAGTAAAAAAGCTGCCGATGAAGATCACCAGTATGGCCATCTGCGCTATGAAAATGCGGCATCGTTAGTGCTCGGCATGTTATTGCTGGTGGTGAGTATCGGGATGTTGTGGTCTGCCGTGGCCAAAATTCAAAACCCGGAAAAAATCCCCCAGGTGCACACCATCGCGCTGTGGGTTGCCCTGATTGCTTTGTTCGCCAAAGAGGGATTGTTTCGCTACATGCTGGCGATTGCCCAGCGCATTCGCTCCAGCATGTTGATAGCAAACGCCTGGCACGCGCGGTCCGATGCTGCCTCATCCCTGGTCGTGGCTATTGGTATCAGCGGCAATTTGATGGGATATACCTTGCTCGATCCGATTGCTGCCATGGTAGTTGGGATCATGATCGGACGGATGGGCTGGAAGTTTGCCTGGGACGCCATGAGCGATCTGATGGATCGCGCAGTGTCACCTGAAGAATTTGCCGAGATTCGCAAGACGCTGATTGAAACCCCGGGCGTATTGGGTTTGCATGATATGCGCACGCGCAGGGTCGGTGACCTGATTATCGTTGACGTGCATTTGGAACTGGATGCGACCTTGACGGTTTTGGAAGGACACCACATTGCAACGGAAGCCGCGGACAGAGTCATGAAACAGCATCCAGTACTAAATGTGATGACCCATGTTGATCCGGTACTGAATGGCGTGTTGGTGAGTGATTGATTCAGGGCTTACTCAGTCGGCGTAAGTGAGCTTTGCCATTCGGCGTTCGTTAAAAAATTCGATTACATATTGATACCACTTCCTGGATAATTTGAGCGTAATATCTAATGCTCAAGTTTGAATTTCAAGGGGAAGCAGCAATGGATGCTGAAAAGAAAGTAGTTGCTGAAGGAATCAAAGAAGATACCGTAATTGCACAGCCAATTGATGAACGTTCTAATGCAGCTGTCGAGATTGCGGTCAACCGCGGCATTGCGGCCGCAGCGCTGGACGGCGTTCCGGTAGGCCTGAAAATCATGGAAGAGGCGGGTGTGCCGAAGAACATCAGTGTCCGTGTTTTAAACAGCAAGTCAAGACGGCGCTCTTCTGATTGGCATTAAGCTTTACTCTGCATTAATCCTTATCAACTCATTTTTTGTTAATTTGAGAACGGAATGGGCAACGTTTGTTAATCGTCAGCCAATAGTCAGAGGATTAATATCGTAACAAAAGGTGAACGCCTGATCGGCTTGGGATTTTCAACGCCATGATCCGGATCGTCTGTCCGACAGACATGAATCGGCTTCACTACCCAGTCTGCATCATTACCCGTAGTCGAGACAAACAACTTTGGCAACGTAGCCGAGGCAAGGCACGGTGCTGCGCTTGAGATTAAAGGCGTCTCGTGCCAGGGGCGCTATGCTGTCCCGCAACAATCATCGCCACAGGCTTTGAGTTGCCCGGCCGCATATTCTGTGACAACATACGTCAGCCCATTTCCCACGACTCAAGAAGGTATCTAATGAAAACAAGAAGTCTCAGCCAGCTTGCAATATTCCTCGGCATAGTAGTTTTTTCGTTAAGCTGCCAAGCCCAAACCGTTCCACCAGCCTACCCCAACTATCCCAGCGAAACCCCCGAAAACTACGTCCCAGCCACAGACAGTTTCGATTACGTCAGACGTATTGAAGCCATTCCAATGCGCGACGGCGTGAAGCTGAACACGGTGATTCTCATTCCTAAGCTGGCGAATGGTGTGCTGATAAAGCGTGCCCCGATCTTGCTTACCAGGACGCCATACGGTGCCTATGAATTGACGACCCACAGTGACAGTTCGCATCTGGCCTCCATTTTGCAGGGCTATGACAACGCCAGCGATGTAATTGTTGAAGGCGGTTATATTCGCGTAGTGCAGGATGTGCGCGGAAAATATGATTCTGAGGGCGACTATGTCATGAATCGTCCGCTGCATGGACCGCTTAATCCAACGCCGGTTGATGATTCAACCGACGCCTGGGATACCATCGACTGGCTGAGCAAACACATTCCGGAATCGAACGGCAAGGTCGGTATCATCGGCATTTCATACGATGGCTACTTGCCGCTGATGGCATTGATCAATCCGCATCCGGCTCTGAAAGTAGCGGTGCCGATGAATCCAATGGTCGATGGCTGGCGTGGTGATGACTGGTTCCATAACGGGGCTTTCCGGCAAAATAACATGTCGTATATTTTGGAACAGGTAGTCACACGCAAGAACGACGCAAAATGGTTCACCAGTAATTACGATGACTACGACATGTTCATGCGGGCCGGATCGGCGGGTGAGCTCGGGCGGCAACGCGGTCTGGAACAAAGTGGATTCTGGAAAAAAGTGCTGGCTCATCCGGCCTACGATTCGTTTTGGAGCGAGCAGGCCGTCGATAAAATCCTGGCGAAGCAGCCCCTGACGGTACCGACCATGCTGGTACACAGTCTGTGGGATGCCGAAGATATCTACGGCGGTATTGCGGTCTACAAGGCGATCAAAGCCAGAGATATCCATAACGACAAATTATTTTTAGTGATGGGACCTTGGAATCATGGCGGTGGAATTGGAGATGGAAGCAGTCTGGGTCTGATTCATTTCAACAGCGACACTGCGCTGCATTTCCGTCAGGAGTTTTTGCGACCGTTCCTCGACCGCTACTTAAAAGATGACGCGCCCGCATTGTCGATTGCGCCGGTGAATGCGTTTGAAACCGGCACCAACAAATGGCGCAGCCTGCCAGGCTGGCCGTCGGGATGTGCCAGCGGTTGCGCGATCAAGTCGGCAGCATTGCATCTGGTTGGCAATCAGACTGCCAGCTTTAAATCATCAGCAGCAGATGGATTTGATGAATATGTTTCCGATCCGGCCAAACCTGTGCCGTATCGGGCACGACCAATTCCACCATGCTGTTACGATGAAAACAAAGGACAAACCTGGCCGCGCTGGTTGGTTGATGATCAGCGCGAGTCGTCGGGAAGAACCGATGTGCTCAGTTTCAGCACCGAGGTGTTGACGGCACCAGTCAAGATCAGTGGTGAACCGATTGCCAATATCATCGCGTCCACCAGCGGGTCCGACTCAGACTGGGTTGTCAAGGTGATCGACCTGTATCCTGATGAAGTCGCCAACCAGCCTGTTATGGGTGGTTATCAGTTGATGATTTCCAGCGATATTTTCAGGGGACGTTACCGCGAAGGATTCGAAACCGCCAAGCCGATCGCATCGAACCAGGCTTTGAGTTATCGCTTCGCGCTGCCTACCGCCAACCACGTATTCCTGCCCGGTCACCGCATCATGGTGCAGATACAATCGAGCTGGTTCCCGTTGTATGATCGTAATCCGCAGACTTTTGTGCCGAATATTTTTTGGGCCAAACCGGCTGACTATAAAAAAGCCACGCAGCGTATTTACTACGGTGCAAAACAGGATAGCTATGTTGAATTGCCGGTAGTTGAAACAACTCACTAAACCAGTGTTGAGTAAAAATTGAACTATTTTTTTAACTTTTTTCGTCAATGTGGATATGGCCTGTGTACAGCTGCCATATCCACGCTAATGAGCAGTGCTGTTGCTGCGGACAAGACAGTAACCTTGCTTGCGGAGGATGATTGGTATCCATACAGTGCGCAGCACGGCGGCAAGATAGTCGGTTTTGTTGCCGAGGTAATTCATGCAGCTTATGAGTCCGAGGGCGTTGAGGTTAAGTTCAAAGCGGCTTCGTTCAAAAGTTGCTTGGCCCAGGTTGAAGCGGGCACGGAATTAGGCTGCTTCAATATCAATCTGGATGACGACACCAAAGCCCGTTTTCTGTTTCCCAATGAGTCGCTGTTCACGGATACTGGTGGCATTTATGATATGGAAAAGTCGGGTTTGCCAAACAAGGTGACACCGCAAAGTTTGGTCGGCTATCGGGTTGGTTATACCAATGGCGCTATTTATGGCGAATTTTTGGACAAGGCAAAAGGAATCAGTCGTGAATATGCGATGAGCGATTTGAGCAATCTGAGAAAATTGGTAGCAGGGCGGCAAGACTACAGTTTAATCAGTACGATCAGCGCGGACTATATTCTCAAGACCCATCCGGAAGACTTTTCAGTCAAGCCAAGATTGGTCGGTGTCGTCAGCAATCAAAAAATGTACGTCGGCTTTTCCCTCAAGCGACCTGATGCCAAAGAGGCCGCCGCAACGTTGGACGCCGGGTTAATTAAAATCCGCGCCAACGGTACGTATAAAAAAATCGAGATGAAATGGCTGGGAGACTATTTGCCAGCAGATCAATCAGTCAGGCCCAAACCCAAAAAGTAAAATTAAAATAGCCATACTGCCAGCAGGCCGGCCAATATGCCGGTCACCAGAACTGTGGCAATCACCGTAATCAAAACACGAGGCTTGAACGAACGCATCAACATCGCCAGCGACGGCAGACTCACTGGCGGCAGGGTCATCAACAATGCCCCGGCTGGGCCAACACCAATCCCCAAAGCCAGCATGGCCTGGATGATGGGCACTTCACCGGCGGTCGGAATCACAAACAAGGTTCCGGCCACGGCAAACAAAAGGATCCAACCTAGTTGATTGCTGATTTCCGGGCCGATATGCGGGAACAGTATCGCTCTTGCCGCGCCCAGTAACAGGACCAGGATGATGTACTCGGGGATCAGGCGCAATGACATTTGTCCCAAAATTTTCATCCAGCGCTGGAATGCATTGCCGGGATTGATTTGCGTTACCTGCGCTTGAGTAAACTCGGTTGCTTGGTCCGGCTCATTGCGATTGATCCAGTAACCCAGTCCAAATACCAGCAGCAAACCAAGTACCAGGCGCAAGGCGGTCCAATTCCAGCCCAGCACAAAACCCATGAACACCAGGGTCGCCGGATTCAATACGGTATTGCCTAACCAAAAAGCAATCGAGGCTCCGGGTGAGGCGGAGCGCGCGCGCATGCCGGCCACTACCGGGGCTGCGCAACAGGTGCACATCATGGTCGGAATTGACAGCAATCCGCCCGCCGCCACACTGCCAAAACCGGATTTGCCGAACACCTTAATAATCCATTGCGGTGGCAGCAGTGCCTGCACGCCGGAACCCAGCAGCAGCCCCAACACCATGGCTTGCCAGATCGCTTTGCCATAGGCCATCGCGTAATTCAAGGCTGCGTCGAATGATGCCGGAGGCGGGCTGTCAGCGGTGCCCATCAAAATCGAGTTGCCGATCGCGTGATTGGATGCTGCGAGAAACGCTTTGTGATAGTAAGGCGACCATTTCACGTAAAACAGACCGACCACTGCGATCAGCGCAAAGGTAATCCATTTCAGTTTGGTATTGGCTGGTTGTGCGATATGGGTAGTCATACGGAGTGCCTGGTTAAGTGGTTAAGTGATTGATGAAACAAGATCTGCTTCGGAGATAAAGGAATCGGCGTAGAACTCATCGACGGGCAGGTGGGCTTGTGCTACAAAATCACGTTTGGCCGAATCGACAACGATCGGTGCGCCGCAAGCGTAGACCTGTATCGAAGACAGATCGCTGTAATCTTCCAGCACCGCGCGATGGACAAAGCCGGTACGGCCGCTCCACTGGTCTTCGGCTGCGGCGTTGGACACCACCGGCACGTAGTTGAAATTGGCGTGAGTGGCAGCCCAGTCGAGGCAGAGCTGGTGCATATATAAATCTGCCGGGCGACGACCACCCCAGTACAGTGTCATGGGCCGCGTCACGCCTTGTTCGAACGCGTGTTCAATGACCGCCTTGATCGGGGCAAAGCCTGTGCCCGATGCCAATAAAATGATGGGCTTGTCGCTGTCTTCGCGCAGAAAAAAACTGCCTTGCGGTCCTTCGATGCGCAATATGTCGCGCTCTTTTAATGTGGTGAAAACCTGGTCGGTAAACAAACCACCGGGCATATGGCGGATATGCAGGCTGATCTGGTCGCTCATATGCGGAGCGTTCGCCATACTGTAGCTGCGCCGCTTGCCGTCGCGCAGCAGAAACTCGATATACTGTCCGGCCCGGAAGGCAAACTTTTCAGTGGCGGGCAGTTGCAGGTTGACCAGCATGACGTCATGCGAGAGTTTTTCAATTTTGGCGATACGAGTCGGTAATTTTTTGCTGGGGAATTCGCCGACTTCGACTTCGCGCACTTCAATCGTCATATCGGACAAGGGCGTGGTGCAGCAGAACAGCGACATGCCGTGCTGCGCTTCATCAGCCGTTAACGTCTTTTCCTGATGTTTGCCGAGTTTGCTTTCACCGGTTACTATCTTGCCCTTGCACGCACCACAGGCCCCGTTTTTGCAACCATGTGGCAGACCGACATTGGCACGCAGGGCCGCTGCTAAAATGGTTTCGTCCGCCTCACACGCAAACTGGTGACCGCTGGGATTAACCGTTACTTGAAAAGTCATTGCATTCCAACCATGAAAAATAGTTATTTAAATAAAAAAATCGGGCTGCCACGACTGCTGATTGTCGGCTGCGGCGACGTAGGGTTGCGTATTTTACCGCTTTTGCGTGGCGCGATGGGCTCAAGATTTCAGATCTTCGCGCTGACCAGTCACGCGGAGCGCTGCGCAGAGCTACGTTCGGCCGGGGCCGTACCGGTAGTCGCCAATCTCGATGAGCCTGCAACATTGGCACGACTAAGTGGACTTGCGTCCTGGATCATCTATCTGGCACCACCGGCGTCAAGCGGCACCAGTGACCAGCGCAGTCGCAATCTGGCGGCGGTGTTAACCAGCCAATGCCGGATGGTTTATGTCAGCACATCAGGCGTGTACGGTGATTGCGCCGGTGCCCGAATCACTGAAACCCGGCCCATCCGTCCTAAAAATCTGCGCGCAATCCGGCGCGCCGCTGCCGAGCAGGTCTGGCGTGACTGGGCAGTGCGCACCACATCGAGATTAAGTATCCTGCGCGTGCCCGGGATCTACGCCGCAAACCGGCTGCCTGTTGATCGCCTGAATAATGGCACGCCCGCACTGCGACGAGAGGATGATGTTTACACCAACCATATCCACGCTGAAGATTTGGCGCGACTCACTGTGCAGGCATTATTTCGTGCCGCCTCGAACCGGGTTTATCATGCGGTCGATGACAATGATCTGTTAATGGGCGATTATTTCGATGCCGTCGCGGATCATTTCACACTGCCGCGACCGCCGCGTTTGCCGCGCAGTGAACTGGAATCGAAGGTCAGCCCGATGATGTTGTCATTTATGTCCGAGTCACGCAGGATGAGCAACCAGCGGGTCAAGCTGGAATTGGGCTTCCGATTCCGTTATCCGTTGATTGCAACTGGCCTGGATCATTAACAGCACCATTACGCCGCTGTGTCAGGGCTATACACGGCCATTCTGTGGGCAAGATCAAACGCATCACGAACAACCTCTTCCGGTTTTCCGCCTTTGGCAATCAATGTCTGCATCGCCAGGCCCGCATAGTGATCATAGATCGTCATCTCGGAAGCCGGACGATTGAGCATGGTCTGCATTTTTTTCAAATGGTTTTCGGCCTGCCATTTTTCATGCATCTCATTGGAAAACGCGGTCAGTTCTGCGCGGTGTTCTTCATAGCCCTCTTTGTCTTCCAGTTTCCAGCCGTTCGGATTACGTGCCCAACGTTCTTTGAGTACCTCAACTTCTGCCAGCGTTTTTTGGGTCGCCATACTGATTCTCCAGGTTATTGAATCTTGGTTTTACAGCAAATTGGCAGCGCAGTCTCAATTTTCTGCTGCAGTGCGCAACTCTTCCCGGTAACGGCGACTGACAGGAATGGTCTGACTGTCGCGCATTTTGGCACGCGCATCACCGCTTTCTAACGGTTCAATTTCCACGATAAAGTCGAGATTGGCAATATAGCTGCGATGAATTCGCACAAACCGTTTTGGATCAATCCGAAGTTCGATCGCCGCCATCGTTGAACGCAGCGGGTAATCGTGCCCCCGGACATGCAGATTGACATAATTACCCCAGGCCTGGATCCATTCGATTTCTGCCGCTGGCAGCAGGAATTCCTTGCCAAGCGTCCGGACTAAAAAGCGTTCGGGTCGATCTACCGGTTCCACCGGCTGCCCGACATCCGGCTCCTGCAACAGACTGGCCTCGCCTTGCCAGCGCAATAAAATCAATCGATAAAACCCAAGCAAGATGATGATGTAAAAATAGGTACGGAAATCCTTCAAATACTCATAACCAAATTCATGCAACCAATTTCCAAACTGGTAATCCCGGCCTTGACTCAAATAGGCCAGCTTGCGCAGTAAGACCATGCCCCCGATGTGAATCATGCAGAACGGCACGGTGGCAAATAAATGCCAGGGCAGGTTGGATCGTAACGTGGCAAGGCGCAGTGGCAATCTTTTTTCATAAAAAATGACGAGCGGGACCATGAACAACAAGACCATGCAACTGCTCCATTCCCATGCTGCGGGTTCCCACCACTGGGCAGGATTGGCACTGCGCATTTGGTCCAGCTGGCTGACTCTGGTATTGGTTAACGCCTGCAGGCACCAAAAGAGGATCCAGCCGCCGGTTTCCAGGACGCGGCGATAACGCTGATAGCGGCTCAATAAATCGTTGCTTGGTTGTGGCATCGCTGGAGTCCTGGCTTGCAGGTCAAAAGTTGGTCATTATAGTCCACCGCCTGTCATCAAATGGCCGCAGATCATCACATAGCAAGGGAAATGGTTCGGTCTTTTGGGTAAGCTTTGGCTATCTTCATAACCAGGTGGTCAATATGCAAAGACGAACTTTCTTGAGGTGGAGTGCTGGCTTGTCTGCATCTGCGCTCATTAATAATTTCCTGGTAACACGGGCTTTGGCCGCAATCAGGATCGCACCAACCATCTGGAGTAGAAACAGACCTGGTGATACCGACTGGCCAGCTCCGGGAAAATGGGCAGATCTGAGACGGCAGGTGCAGGGTAATCTGATTGAGGTATCGCCCCTGTTCGCACCATGTGTTGAACAACCAGACAGTTCTGGCTGCAAAGACGTTGTCAAAAACATTCGTAACCCGTTTTATCTCGGTGATCAGCCTGGTGGCACCCAGATATCAGGATGGTGGAATGCCTGGAAGCCTGCCCCCAGTGTTTATGCGATTGCGGCCAAGACGACGGCAGATGTGGTCGCTGGCGTCAATTTTGCACGCGAAAATAATTTGCGTCTGGTGGTCAAGGGCACCGGGCACAGTTATCAGGGTACATCGAACGCTGCCGACTCTTTGTTGATCTGGACGCGTGCAATGAAACAGGTCACGGTGCACGAGCAGTTTGTCCCCGCTGGTGCGGCTGGATTGCTGGCGCCGGTTCCAGCTGTCACCGCAGAATCCGGCGCAGTCTGGATTGATCTGTATCATGCGGTGACCTCGGTAGCCGGACGATACGTACAAGGAGGAGGCTGTACCGATGTTGGTGTCGCCGGGCTCGTTCAAAGTGGGGGATTTGGCAGTATGTCCAAGCGGTTTGGACTGGCTTGCGCGGGATTGCTCGAAGCTGAACTTGTTACGGCGGATGGCCGGGTTCTGACCGTCAATGCCCACTCGCATCCGGATCTGTTTTGGGCTCTAAAAGGGGGTGGGGGCGGCAGTTGGGGTGTGGTGACTAAAGTTACGCTGCGTACCTATGATTTGCCAGAATATTTTGGCGCGGCATGGGGGAAAGTTAAAGCGAAGTCCGATCAGGCGTATCACCGACTCATTGCGTATTTCATGGATTTCTATGCAGACCATCTTGGCAATCCGCATTGGGGCGAACAGGTCCACTTTGGACCGGACAACCTGATGAATCTTGCCATGGTGTGTCAGGGTCTGGATCCGGCACAGGCCAGGCAAGACTGGCAACCGTTTTTTGACTGGATCCGTGCTTCGGAAAACGACTACACGGTCGTAGACGAACTTGGTGCCGGGGCCTGGAAGGCGCGCGGCTGGTGGGATATTGAAGGCAATGATTCGATGATTCCAGATCTGCGCCCAGGCTCGCCACAATATTATGGATGGTGGAAGGGTGATCAGGCTCAGGTTGGGGCGTACATTCACGGCTACGATTCACTCTGGATGCCTGCGTCATTATTGAAGTTGAACCAACGCAGGCAACTCGTGGATGCATTATTTCAAAGCAGTCGCCACAAACGCATGGAAATGCAATTCAATAAAGGATTGGCTGGCGCGCCACCAGAAGTGCTCAAGGCGGCCAGAGATACGGCTACCAATCCCGCCGTGTGTGAAGCGTTCGCGCTGGTGATCATTGCCGGTGGTGAAAAGCCGGCCTATGCCGACCAGCCGGATGTCGGAGTAGATGCCGCGTCGGCTCAACGCGATGCGCAGGAAATCGATCTGGCGATGAAAGCGTTGACTAAAATTGTTCCCAATGCAGGCTCGTACGTCTCCGAGAGCAATTACTTCAATTCAAACTGGAAGCAGGCATTTTGGGGTGCGAATTACGCGCGCCTTCTTGGCGTGAAGAACAAGTACGATCCAGACGGGCTGTTCTTTGTGCATCATGGCGTGGGCAGTGACGCATGGAGTGCTGATGGTTTTGTGCGCGTTCAAACAACGTAAAACATCACCGCAATAAAGTGGCACACACTGCCGCCCAACACAAACATATGCCAGATTCCATGAGCGTGTTTCATGCGTTCATCGATCACATAAAAAATCACGCCCAGCGAATAAATGATCCCGCCACCAGCCAGCCAGTAAAAGCCATGCCAGCCGAGCGCGGCGATCAGTGGTTTGACGAAAAACAGTACCGACCAGCCCATCAAAATATAGATCACCAGCGAGGCGATTCTGGCCTCGTTGGAAAAAAACAATTCCTGAATAATACCGATCAATGCCAGGCCCCAGACGATGCCAAACAAGGTCCAGCCTGTCGCGCCGTGTAAAGTCACC
This sequence comes from Oxalobacteraceae bacterium GrIS 1.18, assembly GCA_040544425.1. Classification (GTDB taxonomy): domain Bacteria; phylum Pseudomonadota; class Gammaproteobacteria; order Burkholderiales; family Burkholderiaceae_D; genus Solimicrobium. The sequence continues at coordinate 90,190 of JBEONO010000008.1, read as the reverse complement.
AGCGTAAACGGGGTATAACTTCCTGCGATCAGCAAATAGATCATGCAGTGATCAAACTTTTGCAATATCTCTTTCGCTCTGCCGCGTATGCTGTGATAGAGCGTCGAGAACATATACAGCAATAACAGAGTCAGGCTGTAGATACTGCTGCTGACAATCTTCCAGATATCGCCGGTAAAGCTGGCCATGGTGAGCAAGACAGCTGCACCAACCAATACCAGAGCGGCACCAACCAGATGGCTGATGCTGTTTAATTTTTCGCCTTTGTACATGGATGTTTGCTTTGTTTTTTGCAGATGAACGATCACAGGCAATCAATCGTAAGCCAGTCGCTGCAAATTATTTAGACACCAATCTGTGATTCGATCAAGCGATGTAATTCATAAAATTCTGGCGCGCCAACGTACTTCTTGATGATCATTCCCTGCTTGTCGATCACGAAGGTTGTTGGAGTCATTGAAACATGGCCAAATTCGCTAGCCAGTTTGCCATCCACGTCCAGCGCGACATTGAAGGGAAGCTTTCTGGTTTCGGTAAAATTGAGGACGTAGTTTGCCGGATCGTAGGACATCGCAACTGCCACATATTCCAATCCCTGGGCGTGATATTTTTCGTAAGTTGTTACCATGTCGGGCATTTCAGCGACACAGGTGCTGCATGACGTCGCCCAGAAGTTAACCATGACGACTTTGCCTTTTAACTGCGCCAGGCTGATCTTGTTTCCCTTGATATCGGTGAAGCTGACGTTCGGCGCAGCTTGCTTGCCGCAAGCGGACAGCGCCAATACAAAACATCCAATAATGCAGTAAATCAGAAATTGAGTGAAATAATTTCTGCGCATGATGTCGACTCCCATCGTGAAAAGTGCCCAATTATAGTCTTCGAGGGAAATTACTGCAGATCTGCGTTGCAGATTTACGCATTGTTGTTGCAGCGCACACATAACTTCAAAGCAAGACGATGATTGATATTTCGCAAATGCCGCCGCAACCTGGAATGATATAAAGACTTCATGCAGCAAAGTACATCGATCCCGTCAGCCCAAAAAGAAAGGGAAATACAAAATGAAACCGATTATGTGTGCAAAATGGAGAATAAGTCTAATTGCATTGCTGGTGTTAGCCGTTGATTTGTTTGTACCTCAGGTCAGTCACGCATTGCCAGCCTTTGCCAGACAAACCGGACAAAATTGTGTGGCCTGTCACGCAGGTGGCCAGTTCCCGGAATTGACGCCCTACGGTCGCCTGTTTAAATTGACCGGTTACACGATGGGCTCAAGGACAATCCCGATTTCGGCCATGGGTCTGGCGAGCCTGACCAAAAGTCTGCATCCAGATGAGGATCCGACTTTTGCCAAGGACGGCAATCTGATCTTTCAAACTGGCAGTGTTTTTTTAGCTGGCAAGGTGACCGACAACGTCGGTATCTTCGCTCAGGCGACCTACAATAATTACAGCGGTGACAGCGGCTATCAGGGCGTGTGGGGTTCAGATAATTTTGATCTGCGTTACGCGGACCGGTTTATCGATGCCAACAGTGATTTGATATTTGGATTTTCGTTAAATAACAATCCTACCGTGTCCGATGTCTGGAACTCCGCACCTGCCTGGATCATCTACGCGCCAACTCAGTTCGGTGTTACTGGCCCGGATGCTGGTCCTGTGGTTGGTGCGTTGGGCGGGCAGGTTGCCGGAATTACCGCGTACGCAATGTGGAACAATCTGCTGTATGCGGAAGTTGGCGCCTACAAAACTGCCAACGGTGTATTTTCGTTCTTGAGCCAGGGCACCAGCGATGGCAATCAGACCAAATTGGCAGGGTCAAATCCTTATGTACGGCTGGCTTTGAACCATGAGTGGGGACCACACAATCTGATGGTCGGTGTGTTCGGCCTGAATGCAAATGTCTATCCGGACAACACTAATCCTAATGGCCCTACAACCCATTACCAGGATCGCGGTATCGATGCGCAGTATCAGTATTTGCTGGATCCTCAGACTGTCTCAGCACAATTCAGTTATGTCAGAGAGAAAATTAGCAATGGTGACGTGACCGGTGCTACGACAAACTCGTCGGATACGATCAACGCGTTGCGGGTTAAAGGTACGTATATCTATCAGGCCAAATACGGTGCAAGTCTGAGTTATTTCAGCACCACCGGCAGTTCCGACCCTACCTTGTATGCCAGTCCGAATGCCGCCCCGGATACGAAAGGCTGGACGCCTGAATTGTTCTGGATGCCAATCCAAAATATTCGCGTCGGACTGCAATACTATGCTTATCAAAAATTCGATGGAGCAGGCAGCAATTACGACGGCAATGGACGTAATGCCAAAGACAATAACACTGCATTCTTATATGTTTGGGGAGCTTACTAAATGAAAACCATCAATCATCTCGGCAAGCTGACCTGTGTATCTGTTTTGTTTGCACTGAGTGCCTGTTCATCACCCGATCGTTCACGTGATTTAAACGATGCCAACATTTCGGCCAGCACGACTGCCATGCAGGTGTGTTCCAACTGTCATGGTGCCAAGGGTGTGTCCACCTCGCCAAATTTTCCTAACCTGGCTGGACAGTCTCAGCCTTACCTGGCGAAACAACTGAGCAACTTCAGGGGCCATGGCCGCTCCGACCCGGAAGGTTTTGAATACATGTGGGGTTTGAGTTCGCACCTTACCGATGCCCAGATCAATGGGCTGGCGGACTATTTTTCGAAACTGCCACCGCCTCCCGGCAATGTGGATCAATACGGCACACCTGACATGGTGAGCAAAGGCCGGGTAATTTTCGAGCAGGGCATTGCAGCTGAAAGCGTTCCTGCCTGCCAGTCCTGCCACGGCGACCATGCGCAAGGCTCCGATCAGTTTCCGCGCCTGGCCGGTCAGCACTCCGATTACCTGGTCAAGCAACTGAAAGTGTTCCGGGAAACCGATCAACGTCCTGATGGCGCAGCCATGAAAGCGGTGACACATAATCTTTCTGAAGACAATATCGTCAGTGTTGCATCGTTCCTGGAAACGATTCCGCCAACGCCACATTAGGCCTGAGGCATGCCCAGCGCCTTCCCCGCTACGTGTGTAGTCAGCACGATAGCGGTGGAGGTCGAGCCGTAGCGGTTCAGCTGATCAATCAATCTCTGTAAATGCGCGACATCGGTGGCCAGTACACGCATCACTGCGCCATCATCCCCCGTCACCGTATAACAATCGACAATCTCCGGCTGTGCTGCAACGTAGTTTGCATAGGGGCGGCCTTGTTGCGTTGACAGCCGTATCATCGCTGTGATCTGGTAGCCAAAAGCATCGGGACTGACATCGGCGTGGTAGCCGCGAATCACGCCGCTGTTTTCCAATCGTTTGATGCGTTCCGACACACTGGGTTGGCTCAGATGGATCTGCCGACCAATTTCCGCATGGCTGATTCGTGCATCCTGCTGCAGCAAGGCGAGAATTTTCTGGTCATAGCTGTCTGGTTTTGAAGTCATAGGTAAATCCTCATATTATTCTTTCAATCAGCGGTATTAATGAATCAATCCCACTGAAATCCCCTTTGGTTTGGCAGTATTGCTGGGTATAGTATAGCCTGACTAATTACTCAATCTGCCCACGATCATGACCAGCCCTACTCAAATAGCCGCCATCGCGGCCCAGTTTCAGACACCTTGCTGGGTCTACGATGCAGCCATCATCCGCCGCCAGATCGCGCGTTTGCGTCAATTCGATGTCATCCGGTTCGCGCAAAAAGCCTGTTCGAATACGCACCTGTTGCGATTAATGCGTGAGCAGGGCGTGTTGGTTGATTCAGTGTCCCTGGGCGAGATTGAACGCGCGCTGGTGGCCGGATTCAAACCGGGCGGTGCCGACCATGCGGCCATCGTATTTACCGCTGACCTGCTGGACCGGCCCACTCTGGCGCGGGTAATCGACCTTGGCATTCCGGTCAATTGCGGCTCGCCCGACATGCTGCAGCAATTGGGCCAAGCCAAACCTGGACACCCGGTCTGGTTGCGGATTAATCCCGGCTTCGGTCACGGTCATAGCCGGAAAACCAACACGGGCGGCGAACAAAGCAAGCACGGCATCTGGCATGAACAATTAATCGATAGCCTGCAAATCATCAGAGACACCGGATTGAAGCTGATGGGTTTGCATATGCACATCGGATCGGGCGTTGACTACGAACATTTGCAAAGTGTCTGTGAAGCGATGGTGCAGCAGGTGCGACTGGTTCACGGGTTTGGGCTGGATATGTCTTCGATTTCGGTGGGCGGTGGTTTGTCGATACCTTATCGCGACGGTGAAGCTGAGGTCGATACTGCGCATTATTTTCAGATCTGGGATGCGGCGCGGCGCAATATTGAATTCATACTTGGTCATGCAGTCACGATGGAAATTGAACCCGGTCGCTTTTTGGTTGCGCAATCCGGGCTGCTGGTTTCCGAGTTGCGTGCTCAAAAACAGGTGGGTTCGAATTTATTCGCACTGGTCGACGCCGGTTTTAATGATCTGGCGCGTCCGGCCATGTATGGCAGCTTTCATCAGATAATGGTTCTGACACCCAATGGTGTGCAGCGCACCGCTGCTGCAATGCCTACTGTGGTGGCCGGCCCACTGTGCGAATCGGGTGACGTGTTTACTCAGATCGAAGGCGGCGAGGTGACCTACCAAAATTTGCCAAAATGTGAAATCGGTGACTTGTTTGTGTTTCACGACACCGGTGCCTATGGCGCTTCGATGTCGTCAAATTACAATTCACGTCCCTTGATTCCGGAAGTGCTGGTCGATGGCGACCAGATTACCTTGATCCGCCGCCGTCAGACGGTCCAGGAACTGGTGGCACTCGAAGCTATATAAACAATTCCGGCAAACTGGTGGACCGGGTGTCTGGAATCGGTGGGTTGTCTGCTGCGCGGTATGTAAACACCATCGAAAACTTGGTATCGCCGGTTTGATTGCGACCTGCCGCGTGAAACAGATTGCTGGAAAACAGCAAGACATCACCAGCATCGAGCGGCACCGGTATCGCCTCTGCCAACAAACTTTGATTGTCCGGATAATCAGCCTTTAAAAATTGTGCGGAATCCAAACCTTGCGCAGCGACCTGCACGCGATGTGAACCGGGAATCACCAACAGGCAGCCGTTTTCCACGGTTTCATTGCGCAATGCCAGCCATGCGGAAATTAATTCCGGGCGTTGGAAATGCCAGTAACGACTGTCGCGATGCCATCCGGTGCGGCTGGAGTAACGTGGTTGTTTCGTCATGATGCAATTGTGATGGGCCTGAGACAGTAATACCTGATTACCCAGCAGCTGTTTAAGCGGCACGGCCAAGGCTGGGCCGGTGGCCCAATCCGCAATCAAGGGGTCGCGCATTGATACGCCCAGCAATCGCCGCACGGTGTTTCCGCCGGTTTCAGTCACGGCGGTGGGTGCACCTGGGTAACCGGTGTCCGCTTCATATTCAAGCGGCGGGATTGCCTGCTTCAGCTGTTGTTGGGCAAATGCCAACACGGCCTGGCAATACCAGGCATCGCCAAGTTTTGGCAATACCAGAAAACCCTGTTTGTGGAAATCTGCAATTTGTACGTTGGAAAGCATAGGGGTTGGCGGGGCGAAATGGTCAGGAAGCCTCCATTCTAACGACAATACTCACCCAGGTAAAATCGACCCTTGCCCGTTTTTGTGCGCCGAGACCGAGGCCGAAACCGAAAACGAGCTCTGGCTGTCACAGCCTGATGCATTTATAATCCGGCATATTCAAAAATCAAGATTACGGGAAGTGTGAACCAGCGAGGCAGCTTAATCATTTTGTACTGAACTGGTCACGTTTCGACGACGATATTTGTCTGGTTTCTGCAGAATTTTTACTATACTAAATTATTGCAAACAGAGATGGTGGCTTGGCCATCCATTTACGACCACAGGGCAGGTGTCAGACATGAACGTTTCATATACGAAGAATCAACAATTTTTTTCTGAGCGACGCGTCGATGGCGGAGTCGCTTCGCGTCAATTTGCTGAAGCTTATCAAAGCGTCCGGCAACAGAGTATCAATCTGACCGTGACACTGTCGGTTGAAGATATGGCCGTGCAATCCAGTCCGGATTCCTGTCCGGTTAAATGGCATTTGGCGCAAACCACGTGGTTTTTCGAAAAATATTTGTTGGGTAAATATGTGAAGGATTACCTGCCTTTTCATCCAGCCTTTAACCTGATCTTTGGTCCGAGCGGACATTTTCCGCGTGACCTGTTAAACATCATTACCCGTCCAACCTTGTCAGTCATTCGCACTTATCGCACGCACGTTGATAATGCGGTACTGGCCTTGCTGAAAAATTTGCCTGAAGAAGCCTATTCGATTTTGGAACTGGGACTGCAGAAAGAAATGCAGACTCAGGAACGCATGCTGGTTGATATCAAGAATTTGTTGGGCTCCAATCCCTTTCATCCGGCCTATATTAACAAGCCGCTCATTCCTGCTGAAAAAGTGGGTACACTGAAAATGCTGGAACTCAGAGGTGGGATGGCTGAAATCGGGCATCCTGGATTGACGTTTTGTTTTGAGAATGAATTGCCAAAACATCGTGTCTACCTCAATCCGTTTGCGGTGGCCGATCGCAAAATTACCAATGCCGAATATCTGGCATTTGTGAACGCCGACGGTTATTCGGAAACCAGGTGGTGGTTGGACGAGGGCGTGCAGTGGCGAAAAAAGGAGCACATTAAGGCCCCACTTTACTGGCGCAAGATCGATGGCAACTGGCACGAATATACCTTGCACGGATTGGTTCCTTTAGATCCGAATCGTCCGGTTTGTCACATCTCGTTTTTTGAGGCTGATGCGTTTGCACGATTTTCCGGGGCCAGATTACCTACCGAGTTTGAATGGGAATTTGCAGCCAATTCAATTATCCCTGACTTGCCCGGCATGCCTGAATTGATCAATTCAGGCGGCGAGAAGCCCACTGATGACGTGTTCCTGCACCCATCAGGCGCACGTGCGGTGAATGGATTAAAACAATTTTTTTCGGATGCATGGGAATGGACGTCGTCAAGCTACGCGCCATATCCAGGCGTGAAATCAAGGAACGACGACGCGATCGACAACCATGAACGTCAGATGGTGAATCAATATGTCCTGCGCGGTGGGAGTGTCGCTACGCCCAACGGCCACAGTCGTATTACTTACCGCAAATTCGCAGCGACCATGGAGCGTCATCAATTTACCGGAATTCGATTGGCGCGCAGCATTTATTGAGGTAGACGTGCAGCCTGGTCAGTTATAGCGCCCGCAGCTGCTGCATCGTCAGTTTGAAGCGCTGTTCAATGGCAGCCTGCCTTACATGGTGACCAGCTTTTACCTGCCACTTTCCGCCAACCAGTACGTCGCGCACTACATTGTCATTGCCGGAAAAAATCCAGGTGTTCAGAACCTGCGCGCTGGCAATGCCAATTAAATTCGGATGATCCGCATCCAGCACCAGCAAGTCGGCACGTTTCCCGACAGCCAGGCTGCCGACCTGCCTGCCGCTGGCCTGGGCACCGCCGTCCAGACTGGACTTCCATAAAAAATCAGCAATGTGACGCTGTCCGGCGACACTGGCGATATTGCGCCGCTGTGCGTTGAGGCGCTGTCCATATTCGAGCCAACGCAGCTCTTCAACCGGTGATTGCGAAACGTGGCTGTCGCTACCGATACCGAAGCGGCCTTGCTGCGCGATAAATTCAGGAAGCGGAAAGAAGCCGTCGCCAAGATTCCCTTCCGTGCTGGTGCAAATACCTGCAATCGATTTGCTGTGCGCTATGCTCGACACTTCCTGCGCATTTAAATGCGTGGCGTGCACCAGACACCAGCGTTGATCAACCTCCTGCGTATCAAACAGTAATTCAACCGGGCGTCTGCCAGAATACGCCAGGCAGCTTTCGACCTCTTTTTGTTGTTCCGCGATGTGGATGTGAACAGGGCGCTGTGGTGCTAACCCTTTGATCAGTTCCGCAATCTGCCCGGTAGATGCAGCGCGCAGGGAATGCGGCGCCACGCCGACTTCAACCTGGCCGCAGCGTGAGGGTTCGAGTAGTTCAACCAGTTTTAAAATCTGTTCAGTATTGGTAGCAAACCGACGCTGCTCATGACGCAATGCCTGCTGATTAAAATCGGCGTAGCTATACAACACCGGCAGCATCGTCATGCCAATCCCGCTCTCGTCGGCGGCAGAGATAACCTGCAAGGCAATTTCAGCCATATTGGCGTAGAACGAGCCATCCGGCGCCCGGTGCAGGTAATGAAATTCACAGACCGAGGTGTAACCGTGACGCAAACATTCCGAATAAAGTTGAGCAGCGATTGCCTGGATCTGATCTGGGTTGATGGCCAGGGCAAAGCGATACATCAGGTCGCGCCAGGTCCAGAAACTGTCTGGACCTTCTCCTGCAATTTCTGTCATGCCGGCGATCGCGCGTTGAAATGCATGTGAATGTAAATTCACCATGCCGGGCAAGACGAATTGTTCGACCGTTTCATATTGTGTGGCCGCGGCATCGCACTCTATTTGCGTCAGATCGCCGTGCGCATTCCAATGCAGGCGTACATTATCGACCCAGCCTTGCTCAAGCCAGGCATGGCGCGCAAACAGAGTCGCAGGGGCGCTCATGCCTGGCTCCGCGCAGTCGCCCATGTCAGGCAGGTGGTCAGCAATTCATTCAGCAAAGGCTGTACATTGGCGGCCAGATCTGGACGGTAGTTAAACGGCGCCGCCTCTTCCATATAGACGCATTGCGACATCTCTAACTGAATCGCATGAATCTGATTGGCCGGTTGTCCGTAATGGCGTGTGATATGGCCGCCCTTGAACCGACCATTGAAAATATGGGTATACGGTTTTGCGTGCGGCGATTGTTGGATACAGTTTTTCACCGCCAGTTGCAAGTCGAGATCACATGATTTTTGATCGGCGGTGCCGAAATTGAAGTCCGGCAGTTTGCCGCTAAAAAAACGCGGCACGATGGATGCAATCGAGTGTGCATCCCACAGCAAGGCAATACCATGTTGTTGTTTGATTCGGTCCAGTTCCGACCTCAGTTGATCATGATAGGGCTGCCAATATTTTTCAACCCGCTGTGCAATCGAGGCCGCATCTGGAACCCGGCCAGTCCGATAGAGTGTCTGTTTGGCGAACGTGTCGATCGGACATAAGCCGGTGGTGTCCTGGCCAGGGTACAGGTTGCTGTCTTCTTTCGGACGATTCAAATCAATCACGTAGCGCGAATATTCTGCGCTGATGACGGATGCGCCCAATTGCTCGGCCATGTTATAGAGCAGTGGCAGGTGCCAATCCGTATCTGCCCTGATCAGGGCAATCTCTTCCATGTCACTGGCAAGATCGGCGGGAATTGCAGTGCCAACATGTGGCATGGAAATGAGCAGCGGTGCGCTGCCGGCTTTGAAGTGAAATGCTGTTGTCATGGTGGTGGTTTGAACGCGGAAAATACGCAGATCGTCGTGCAAAGGTGAAAAGAGTGAACATCCTAGCAGTTCAACTTGGAATTTCAAGCGCTAACGGTACTTTATCCGGAATGATATTGCTGTATTTCCGGATAAGGGCAACAAATATCGCAAATATCGTAAAACTAAGACAATAAATAGCTACTTACACAATATAAAAGTTATTTAAGTGATATTAAAGCGCAGCCCGAAACATGAGCTTCGAATGCCCCAATACAGGCTTTTACAGTGGAGATTTACTCTATTAGCGTGATGGCTATTGTGCTGTCGGGGTGTTGTTGCGCTGGTGGAAATACGAGTATGGATTAACTGATAATTTATCTATACTTTTTCAAAATTGAAAACAAAGCAAATTGATTCAATTTTTGGCTGTTTAGGTCTCAGGTACGCGGAAAAATGTAACGCACCGCAAAACTGAAAAACACTTTGTTCGAGCGGAATTGCTCTTTGGTTGCACGGGTTAATTGGTTAAGTTGAACTTGTGTGGAAGTTAATTACTTATTTATTGAACTGGCAAATTATTATGACAACGACTAGCAAAACGATAGCAATAGTAGATGACGATGAAGGCGTGCGGGAGTCTTTGAAGTGGTTGCTGTCAACGCAATATGACACGATTAAATGTTTTTCGAATGGCATAGAATTCCTTGCTGACTACCATCCTGAAAAGTACAACTGTATTATTTTGGATGTGCGTATGCCGGAAATGAATGGACTTGAAATTTTCTACAAACTGCGTGCATTCAAATATTTTCCACCGGTGATTTTTCTGTCGGGTCACGCAGAACTGTGCACTGCGGTTGAAGCGGTAAAAAATGGCGCCTCAGAATTTCTGCAAAAACCGGTAGTCAATAATGAATTGGTTGAGCAAATCAAATTGCTGATCCATCAGGACGCCGAAAAACGGGAGAAATGGCAGCTGGAGCAAAAAATCAAAGACCAGCTGGCCCACCTGACATCCCGTGAATACGAAGTGATGCAGTTGATGTTAACGGGCAAATTGAATAAGCAGGTTGCCTATGAACTTGGGATCGCTATCAAAACCGTGGAGGTACACCGTTCCCGCATTTTGGAAAAAATGAACGTAAGGTCAGCGCTGGCCTTGTCGCATTTACTGAATCGTATCGAAGATCCCACATCAAGATCTGCGTCAGTCAATTAATTTGTCGGCAACCCGTCATGTCGATGACGGGCAGGGGCTTACGGTAAATCTAGTCCCGGAAATTATTAAACTCCAAGGGGAGATCCTTGATTTCTTTTTTGAGTAAAGCCATTGCAGCTTGCAGGTCATCGCGTTTTGCACCGGTGACCCTGACTGCATCACCTTGGATGGTGGCTTGAACTTTGAGTTTGCTGTCTTTGATTGCCCGCACAATTTTCTTGGCGTCTTCGGTTTCAATACCGTTTTTAATCTTGATGACCTGCTTGATCTTGTCACCGCCAATTTTTTCAATTTTCCCATTGTCCAAAAAACGCACGTCCACACCACGTTTGCTCAATTTATTCAGCATCACTTCGCGCAACTGCTCAAGCTGAAATTCTGCGTCGGCAAAGGCAGTTAGCTCGCGTTCTTTTTGTTCAATCCGTGCATCAGAACCTTTAAAATCAAAACGGTTGCTGATCTCTTTATTGGCCTGGTCAATGGCGTTTTTCACTTCGACCATATCGGCTTCCGAAACGGTATCAAATGAGGGCATGATTTCATCCTTAGTGCTGTCAAAGCGTACATTTTAACGTAACTACCCTGACTGATACCAGTTTATAATCCGGCGTTATGCGTTCAACTCCACTTTTACAGACTAATGTTGCCTTGCAATCTTTCACCACTTTCGGGATTGCTGCCAGCGCGCGTTATTACTGCAAGATCACACAGGTCGAGGAATTGTCCTTGGTCGATCAATTTCCGCAGCTGTTTGGGTTGCCCAGATTTATTTTGGGAGGCGGCAGTAATGTTGTGCTGACTGACGATTTTCCTGGGCTGGTGATTCACATTGGCCTGACCGGCCACACTGTGCTGTCAGAAGACGAACAATTTATTTATGTGCAGGCTGCTGCCGGGGAGGTCTGGCACGATTTTGTGCAATGGACCCTGCAGCAGGGCTGGGGCGGGTTGGAAAATCTGTCATTAATTCCGGGCAGTGTCGGGGCTGCGCCAATTCAGAATATCGGTGCCTATGGCGTCGAACTGAAAGATTGTTTTCATTCGTTGACGTGGTATGAGTTTGCCAGCGAATCGATCCGCACGATGGATTGGGATGCATGTCAGTTTGCCTATCGCGACAGCATCTTCAAGAATCGCTTGCGTAACCAGGGAGTGATTCTAAGTGTGACGTTCAAATTGCCCAAGCAGTGGCAAGCCAGACTTGGGTATGGCGATGTCGCCAAAGCGTTGCAGGCAATTGAACGGCCGACACCCTTGCAGGTGGGTCAGGCAATCTGTTCAATCCGGCGCAGCAAGCTGCCTGATCCGGAACAGATTGGGAATGTCGGCAGTTTTTTTAAAAATCCCGTGGTCAGTGCGCAAATCAAGCAAGACCTGGCGCAGCGGTTTCCTGATTTGGTCAGTTATCCGCAAGCCGATGGCCAGTTCAAGCTGGCGGCAGGCTGGTTGATTGAGCGCGCTGGATGGAAAGGGCGCGCATTGGGACATGTTGGCGTTTATGAAAAACAGGCTCTGGTGCTGGTAAATTTAGGCGGTGCAACCGGCGCTGAAGTGCGCGAACTGGCACAAGCAATACAGGCAGATGTATTCAAACAATTTGCCGTGAAACTGGAAGTGGAACCTGAATTCATTTCCTGAATTTTCTGAAATTTTTTGGACAAAATAAAAGCCGGGAGACCGGCTTTTAAAATCAATACGCAGCTGGCTTGCTCACGATCCGTGCATGCCGTGATGTCCACGCTGCTCAAAGTGCGCCATTTCCTTATTCATGGTTGTTTGCTGCTCAGGTGTCAATACCGCATAAAACGTTTTCAATGCCGCCAATTGAGACTGCATCATGGTGATGTGGTTTTGCATCATCGTCAGATGATTGGCAAGCCGGTCTGGGGCCGACATTTTGTCCATGTCTGCTTTGGCCGGCATGGCTTTGTGCTGTGCTTCCATGGCGGCCATTTGTTGGTGAAAACTATCGCTCAGGGCTTTCCATGCAGGTTCTTGCGCTGTAGTGAGATTTAAAGCGCTATGCAACTTCGCTTCGCGTTCGGCCATATGTTTTTCCATATGTGCTTGCATGCAATTTTCCATATTTGCCTGATCCTTGCAGGCACCGTGCTCCTGGGCTCCAGCGAGTAAGGCGAATGCAGCAAAGCCAACTGCGGCGCAGCTCAGTAATATTGTTTTTTTCATGTTCATCATCATTTCCTCCAGATTGAATTGACAGATTGATGCCGCACATCGATGCGACCAGGTATCTTAGATCTGACTTGTATCGTCAAAGTGTCTCGAATGGTCGGATTTGTATCGATGTGTACCTTGTCAAAAAAAATGCCACCGAAGTGGCATTTTTGTTTTTAACCGCCAGTTTTATTTGCGCTTTGTCCTGGCATTGGCCGCGATGCGCATACGCAACGCGTTCAACTTGATAAAGCCACCTGCATCAGCTTGATTGTATGCGCCGCCATCTTCATCAAAGGTCGCGATATTCATATCAAACAGTGAGTCTGTTTTAGAGTCGCGCGCCATCGTGGTCACATTCCCTTTGTATAGTTTCAGACGCACCCAGCCGTTGACATTTTGCTGGGTGTGGTCGATCAGGGTTTGCAGGGCGATGCGTTCCGGTGCCCACCAGTAGCCGTTGTAAATCATGCTGGCGTAGCGTGGCATCAAATCATCCTTCAAATGTGCGACCTCCCGATCCAGTGTGATCGACTCAATAGCTCGGTGAGCGCGCAACATGATGGTGCCACCTGGTGTTTCGTAGCAGCCGCGTGACTTCATACCTACATAGCGGTTTTCGACCAGATCCAGTCTGCCGATTCCGTGCTTGCCGCCGAGCCTGTTTAACTCGGTCAATACCATTGCGGGCGACAGGCGTTTGCCATTTAATGCCACGATATCGCCGCGTTCAAATTCCACATCAAGGAATTCCGGCTGGTCCGGGGCGGCCTCCGGGCTGACAGTCCAGCGCCACATCGATTCTTCGGCTTCGGCACTGGGGTTCTCCAGATGACGTCCTTCAAAACTGATATGCAGCAGATTGGCGTCCATTGAATACGGTGCGCCGCCATTTTTATGCTTCATGTCGATTTCAATGCCCGCGTCCTGTGCGTATTGCAGCAGCTTTTCGCGTGACAGCAAATCCCATTCGCGCCATGGTGCAATCACTTTGACGTTGGGCATCAGGGCATACGCGCCCAATTCAAAACGGACCTGGTCATTGCCTTTTCCTGTTGCGCCGTGCGAGATAGTGTCTGCGCCGGTCAGTTTTGCGATGTCGATCAGGCGCTTGGCGATCAATGGCCGAGCGATGGAGGTGCCGAGCAGATATTCGCCTTCATAGACCGTATTGGCGCGAAACATCGGGAATACGAAATCTCGCACGAACTCTTCGCGCAAGTCATCGATGTAAATATTTTCTGGCTTGATGCCGAATTTAAGTGCTTTCTGGCGCGCTGGTTCCAGCTCTTCGCCTTGACCGAGATCGGCCGTAAAAGTGACGATCTCGCAGTGATAATTGTCCTGCAACCATTTTAAAATGACTGACGTATCCAGGCCGCCTGAATACGCTAATACAACTTTTTTTATATCGCTCATAGTTATCTCAAAAAAATTAAATTGTTTCCGTGACTTTGCCAATCACCAGGTATTCCAGCAAGGCCTTCTGAATATGCAATCGGTTTTCTGCCTCGTCCCACACCACGGATTGCGGACCGTCGATCACGTCGGCTGAGACTTCTTCACCGCGATGCGCTGGCAGACAGTGCATGAAGAGCGCATCTGGCTTGGCGCGCGCCATTTTGGGGGCATCGACGATCCAGCCGTCAAATGCTTTGATCCTGGCCTGATTTTCCGCCTCATATCCCATGCTGGTCCAAACATCGGTATTGACCAGATCAACATCCTGACAGGCATCGGCGGGACGATCGAACAGACTGTAGCTGGTTTGATTTGCCGGAATCCGTGACAGGTCGACCTCATAACCTTTGGGTGTTGAGATATTCAAATGAAAACCGAAGATCTGTGCGGCCTGTAACCAGGAATACAGCATATTGTTGGCGTCACCGATCCAGGCCACTTTCTTGCCTTCGATGGATCCGCGATGTTCAACATAGGTGAAGACATCCGCAAATACCTGGCATGGGTGGTGTTCATTTGTCAATCCATTGATCACAGGCACTCGTGAAAACGCTGCGAAGCGCTCGATGATCTCTTGGCCAAACGTGCGGATCATGATGATGTCGCACATGCGCGAAATGACCTGCCCCGCATCTTCAACCGGTTCGCCGCGTCCGAGCTGGCTGTCTTTGGTATTCAGATAAATGGCTGCGCCACCAAGCTGATGCATGCCTGCTTCAAATGACAGTCGGGTACGGGTGGAATTTTTTTCAAACACCATCACCAGGGTGCGATCCAGCAGGGGATGGTAGGGTTGGTACTCTTTGAAGCGGCGCTTAATGACTCGTGCCCGCTCCATGACATAGTTGAATTCGTCCAGAGTGAAATCGGACAACTGTAAAAAGTGCTTAATTGCCATAATTGAAAACTTCGTTGGAAACTTCGTTGAAAACTTCATGACACCAGGCCTGGTGCTTTGCTGTCGGATTGTTGTAAGAATCGTCAGTGATTATAGTGGAATATCGCCGGGAATTCTCGCAAAAGCTCGCGTAAATTTGGGATATAACGGAAAAATATCGATTTCTTGGAATTAAATTCAGAAATTTGATGATTTAAAGTACTTTTATTTATATCCCAGAGTTTGCGCTGCTTCATGCACCAATTGCTCGTACATGTCATGGCGCATCTTGCTGATCGCCCCAGCCTGCATCGCGGCGAGGATGGCACAGCCCGGTTCGGTATGGTGGTGACAGTTATAAAATTTGCAGTTGCCCAGATACGGACGGAATTCCGGAAAGGCGCGTTCCAGCATGCCTTCACTCAAATGATGCAAACCAAATTCCTGAAAACCTGGTGAATCAATGATGATGCTGTGATCATTCAAATGGTAGGAACGCACGAACGTGGTTGTATGCTTGCCGGTATCCAAAGCGGCAGAAATTTCGCGGGTCGCGATTTCGGCATCGGGAATCAATAAATTAATCAGGGATGATTTGCCCATGCCTGATTGACCGATCAGAATCGTTGATTGACCTTCCAGCAAAGGCGACAAAACCGCCAGTGTCTGTTCAGGATTGGTCCTGGCGGACACCAGATGGACCGGATAACCCATCGCCTGGTAAACTTCGAGTCGTTTTTTTGCTTGCGGAAGCAGGTCGACCACGTCAATTTTATTGAGCACCAGATGCGGCTTGATCCCGCCAGCTTCAGCAGCGACCAGCGCACGTGAAATCAGATCATCAGAAAAACCCGGCTCCGTGGCAACCACGATAAACAACTGCGTCAGATTGGCAGCCAGTAGTTTGGAGCGGTATTGATCGGAGCGGTAGAGCAGGGTTTTGCGTTCAGTGATGGCTTCAATTACGCCCTGATTTTTTGAAGTCAGTTTGTACTCAACCACGTCGCCCACAGCCACATCGCTTTTCTTGCCGCGTGTGACGCAGTTAAACAGCATGCCTTCGGCTTCAACCAGATAATGGCGACCGTGTGCCGCCATGACCGTACCAAACAGTTTGGACATCAAGAGAACGATTGCTGATAAATGGCATCAACTTTTGCCGCGCAGATGAAATCATTTTCAGATAATCCGCCGCGACCTCCATTGACACTGTGCGTGTCAAACTTGATCACACACTGGTTGTAGGTCAGAATAATTTCGGGGTGATGATCTTCGGCGTGAATGATGTAGGCGATCGCGTTGATAAACGCCAGCGTTTCATAATAGTCTTTGAACTTGTAGGTTTTGACGATGCGATTTTCCGCCAGCTCCCATTCGGGTACGGCACTTAAAAAAGAACTGATATCGCTGTCCGGCAGGGCTGTGTCGGTGGGGTGGCATTTGCGCGCTAATAGTTCACGAGTACTTGGCATGGTATTTATCCTGCTAATTTAAAGAAAGATGATTGATGCGAATCGAGGCCGGTGGATGGCTATCGTAAAAAGTGGAGTGTAATGGGTCAGGGGTTAAGGTCGACGCATTGTCGTCATACATTTTGACCAGTGCTGAAACCAGATCAGCGGCGTTGGTGTGCAGTGCCGCGAATGCGTCGGCTTCAAATTCATGTTTTCTTGAGGTAAGCGCACTGATCGGTGAAAAGAAGAATGTGAAGATTGGTAATGTCAGCATAAACAGCAGCAGGGCCATTGCGTCATTGCTGGCGTGGTTGCCAATGACGACGGGATCAACGCCCAGTCCGGTGTAAAACCAGACCTGCTGTTTCAAGTAGCCGAGCAAGGCTAAAAAACCGAGAGACAGGATAAAGATCAGGATGATGCGTTTGACGATATGTTTTTTCTTGAAATGTCCGAGCTCATGCGCCAGGACCGCTTCAATTTCCTGTGGAGCCAATTTTTCGATCAGCGTGTCAAAAAATACGATACGTTTGGAGGCGCCAAATCCCGAAAAATAAGCATTGCCATGAGCGCTGCGTTTGGATCCATCCATGACGAATAATCCTTTGGAGGCAAAGCCGGTGCGCTGCATTAATCCCTCAATGCGCGTTTTTAAACTTTCATCTTCCAGCGGCTTGAACTTGTTGAATATTGGAGCGATCACGCTGGGGTAGAGCACCATCATCAGTAATTGAAAGCCACTCCAGACCAACCAGGCATACAGCCACCATAAATCGCCGGCGTCACCCATCAAGGTCAGCACCACCCAGCATAAGGGCAAGCCGATCAATGCGCCGATAAAAGTGTTTTTGATCATGTCGGTAACAAACAGCCTGACTGTCATTTTGTTAAAGCCGAATTTTTGTTCGAGGACAAACTGGCGGTAATAATCCATCGGCAGGTCAATCAATCCGGTAATGAGCGTAAAACTGATGATCAGACCAAGCTGGTAGCGCATTCCCGTGCCAAGCACTGGAATGAGATGGGTGGATAACCATTGCAGGCCGCCAAACAAAGTCAGTGCCAATAACACAAGGACACCGATGAACAAATCGATAATAGCCAATTTGGTTTTGGCTATCGTGTAATCAGCGGCCTTCTGATGGGACTCCAGTGTGATTTTTTCTGCGAACTGTGGCGGTACCGCAGCTCGGTGTTGTTGCACATTGCGAATCTGGCGCGAAGCCAGCCAAAAGCGGCATCCCAAGGTCAAACTCAAGAAAACAATGAACAAAACTGAAAATGCAAATGAATCCATGCTGCTCCTGTGAGAAAATAGCGCACTCAATGAAAGGTGGTTCGGCGATGGTAAGTGTATTTGCCGACCACGCTAATTTTAATAATAATCCTATTGCCAATTGAAGCAGTATGAAGCAATAGTTGCAGCCGCGCCAAGGAAGAATTATGTCACAAGCTAGTATTTTACCCGGATCTGCCACCGACAAACCCAATGAATTTAATCTGGTTTGGGTCGATCTGGAAATGACCGGACTTGATCCGGACAATGATCGCATTATTGAGATTGCCGTATTGGTGACCGATATGCAGCTCAATATACTGGCCCAAGGTCCGGTATTCGCGATCCATCAATCTGATGAAGTATTGGATAAGATGGACAACTGGAACAAAGGTACCCATGGTAAGTCCGGTCTGATCGATCGCGTCAAAGCCTCAACAACCACTGAAGCTGAAGCCGAGCAGGCAATAATTGCATTTCTGAAGCAATATGTGCCAGCCGGTAAATCACCAATGTGTGGAAACTCGATCTGCCAGGATCGCCGCTTCATGGTGCGCGGCATGCCTAAACTGGAGACATTTTTTCACTATCGCAATCTGGATGTGTCGACTTTGAAAGAACTGTGTCGCCGCTGGAAGCCTGAGTTGATCAAGGGCTTCAAGAAGCATCAAATGCATACTGCCATGGCGGATATTATTGAGTCGGTCGAAGAATTGCGTTACTACCGCGAACATTTCATCGTTCCTTAATTAGTGGCGGAGCCGTCGTTCGTATTCAATGACGACGACTCCGGTATTGTGCAGGCTTAATGCACCGTCGGCCCGGCCCCACAACAATTCTTGTACTTCTTGCCGCTGCCGCAATTGCAAATATCATTGCGTCCTTGCTTGGGTTGGTCGCGTCGAATCGTATTTACACCGCTGGTGCGAATCGGCAGCCAGTATTGATGAATGTGTGGAATCGCTGCTTCGATTTCTATCGATAATTTATGGCACTTGGCAGGCTCATCGATTAACGCGGTGTCGTCTTCGCTGATTTCATCGGCACCCAGTAAATAGATGGGCCGCAGCAGCGGTGCTACCGGTGACGACTCTATCGGTTCCCACTCGTCTGCGCGTAACTGCATGCCTTCCCAAAATCCCCAGGCCCAGGCTTCGCCGTCAATGATTTCCTTGCCGTTCAATTCATAGACGCAAAACAGGGGCTCGAATTCCTTTGGGGCGACTTCAAAAGTGATCATCACTTCATTCATGAAGCGGGCGATCAGATTAATGATCCGTTCAGACTGTTTGTCCGAACTGAATTTCGGTTGCTCATCGCCTTCCAGGCCCCACACGTTTGGCAGCCACTCGGACAGAGGAACAAACTCCGGGCCAATCGCGATTGCAGTCATGTAGCCATGTAATGCATCCATGGTCATTCCCTCGTCACCGACGGCATCCGACATTAGAAAATTATCAAGTTCATCAAATTCTTTATCGGAGAGTGGTTGATCTAAATGCATGAGTAACCTTTGTTTGAAGTGTTCGGGAGAGGGAATAGGACGGAATCTAGTGCGCAGTGTAGCGCTTTGCACTTGTTTTGTGTGGATCAAGCCCACTACTCACAGTAAAATGGCACATTTATCGCAACTGGAAATATGATGACTCAAGATGAATTGAAACAGGCCGTGGCACGCGCTGCAATCGAACATGTGGTGCGCGGAGAAATCGTCGGCGTTGGCACCGGATCGACGGCAAACTTTTTTATTGATGAATTGGCCAAAATCAAGAGCAGCATTCCCGGCGCAGTTGCATCATCGGAAGCGACCGCAACGCGGTTGCGTACCCATGGCATCAAGGTGCTGGATTTGAATGATGTGATTTCCATGCCGGTATACATCGATGGCGCGGACGAAATCGATGGCAGCGGCGCAATGATCAAAGGTGGTGGCGCTGCGTTGACCCGGGAAAAAATCGTCGCATCAGTGGCGGAAAAATTTGTTTGTATCGCCGACGGCTCCAAGCTGGTCAAAATGCTGGGCAAGTTTCCGTTGCCGATCGAGGTCATTCCCATGGCACAGGCCGCGGTGGCGCGTCAACTGACTCTGTTGGGCGGCAATCCGATTTTGCGCATGAAAGAGGGCAAACCCCTGTTGACCGATAACGGCAATGTGATTCTGGATGTAAATGGACTTGAAATCGCGCAACCAGTAGCGATGGAAGCGTTGATGAATAATATCGTTGGGATTGTGACGGTAGGTTTGTTTGCCAAACAGGGCGCAAACGTATGCTTGCTGGGAACTGCCGAAGGTGTCAACACTTTGACCTTCTGAACAGTTCAGGTAAAAAACCGCGGACAGCTATGAACGCGGCTTTTGAGGTCAGAAAAACGAATAATCATTCAGCCGGTGGTACATATCCAGTTGCTGCATCGGCACCATCACCGAAAAAATGCTTTTCCATTTGCGTCGCCAAATACTTGCGCGCTCGTACGTCCGCCAAATTCAGGCGGTTTTCATTGACCAACATGGTTTGATGTTTCAGCCACCCGGCCCAGGCTTCTTTGCTGACACTTTCATAAATTCGTTTGCCAAGTTCACCAGGATACGGTGGTAAATCCAATCCTTCAGCCTGCTTGTTTAATTTAATACATTGAATCATGCGACCCATAAGAACTCCAGTTACAGTTGTTTAATCAGGACGATAGACTTGCGCTGCCAGTTGTACATGCGCTGTCTATCCTTGGGCAGATCATCTACCGTTGCGGTAACAAAACCGCGTTTCAAAAACCAGTGTGCGGTGCGGGTCGTCAATACAAATAATTTTGCAAACCCGGCGCGCCTGGCGCGTTTTTCCATATGTTTCAAGATTCGTTCGCCGTCACCCTGGGTTTGTACTTCGGGCGCGACAGTCAGGCATGCCATTTCAGCCATGCCTTCGGCCGGAAACGGGTAGAGTGCGGCGCAGCCAAAAATCACGTTGTCATGCTCAATCACGGAGAAATAATTAATCTCGCGTTCAATCAGCTCGCGACCCCGTTTGACCAGGGTTCCATCGGCTTCCAGCGGTTCGATCAGCTCAATAATACCGCCGATGTCGTCGATGGTAGCCTCACGCAGACTTTCCAGATTTTCGTAGGTAATCATGGTGCCAACGCCATCATGCGTAAATAATTCCAGCAGTACTGAACCATCCTTGTTAAATGGAACGATGTGTACGCGAGGCACGCCAGCAATTGCAGCTTTGACGCTGTGCTCCAGATAGTAAGCGCCGTCTGGTGGCAGATAATCGGCGGCCAGTTCGGCTTTGGCCTGCTGGTACGATAATTCGCGCAGTTCGTCACCATCCCGATTGCACAGCATTGGCGTCTCAGTGATATAAATCAGTTTGTCAGCGTTCAGGGAGATTGCCGACGATACGGCCACGTCTTCCATGGTGAGGTTAAAAGCCTCACCGGTTGGCGAAAATCCGAGCGGTGACAAGAGCACCAGATTACCTGCATCCAAAATGCGCGCGATGGTGTCATTGGCAATTTTTCGAGTGATCCCGGTTAAACCGTAATCGATACCATTAACGATGCCGATTGGTTTGGCCGTGACAAAATTACCAGAAATAATACGAATTTCGGAGTGTGCCATCGGCGTATTCGGCAAGCCCTGGCTAAAAGCAGCTTCAATATCCAGACGCAGTTCGCCGGCAGCTTCTTTGGAACACTCAAGCGCCGCGGTGTCAGTGATACGAATGCCGTTATGAAAACGTCCCTCAACGTTACGCAATGCCAGCTGTTCAGCGACCTGAGGACGGGAGCCATGGACAATCACGATCTTGATGCCCAGTGCGTGCAATAAGGACAAATCTTCTGCCAGGTACGGCAATACACCCGCTACGACCAACTCGCCTGGAAAGGCAACGACGAAGGTTTTGCCACGAAACGCGTGGATATACGGCGCAACCGAGCGCAGCCATTGTACGAATTGTTCATGATTTGCCATGTGCAGGATTATAGGGTAGATTTACTTTTAGGTGAGAAGCGGCCAGTAAAACAATTTATAATTTCGGGCTTATGACTACACCAAATAAACCACAGCACCGAACACCGAGTGCAAAACCAGCCGCAGCTCTGCCGTTTCGAAATCCCTTACCAGAGATTACCTTTCCCGAAGAATTGCCCGTTTCAGGGAAGCGTGAAGAAATTTCAAATGCGATTCGTGACAATCAGGTGATTATTCTGTGTGGCGAAACCGGTTCAGGGAAAACGACACAGTTACCGAAAATCTGTCTGCAATTGGGACGCGGCACGAAAGGATTGATCGGCCACACCCAGCCGCGGCGCATTGCCGCTTCGTCTACAGCGAAACGTCTGGCCCAGGAACTTGGATCTGATCTTGGCATACACGTCGGCTTCAAAGTACGTTTTACCGACACCTTGTCCAAAGGTGCGTCGGTCAAATTAATGACCGATGGGATTCTGCTGGCTGAAACCCAGGGCGACCCGTTACTTAAACAATATGACACCATCATCATCGATGAAGCGCATGAACGCAGTTTGAATATCGATTTTTTACTGGGCTATTTAAAGCAGTTGTTACCAAAACGCCCGGACCTGAAGGTGATCATCACCTCGGCGACAATCGATGCCAATCGCTTTGCCCAACACTTTGGCACCCCGACCAAACCTGCGCCGGTATTCGAAGTATCGGGACGTCTGTATCCAGTTGAAATTCGATACCGCCCGGTGCAGGAAGATGAAAAAGACAAAGAGCGCGATTTAATGACCGCAATTACCGATGCGGTCGATGAGTTATGCCGCCTCGGGACTGGTGATGTGCTGGTGTTTTTGCCGGGCGAACGGGAAATTCGCGACGCAGCGGAAAGCCTGCGCAAGCATCATCCAGCGCATGTGGAGATATTGCCGCTGTTTGCGCGCCTGTCTGTCCAGGAGCAAGACAAAGTATTTAGAAGCACCAATGCCAGAAGAATTGTTCTGGCGACCAATGTGGCTGAAACCTCATTGACTGTGCCAGGCATTCGCTATGTCGTCGACACCGGACTGGCTCGGGTCAAGCGCTACAGTTATCGCAATAAAGTCGAACAATTACAAATTGAGGCCATTGCCCAGTCAGCCGCTAATCAGCGCGCCGGACGATGTGGGCGGGTGGCGGCCGGTGTGTGTATCCGCCTCTATGAAGAACAGGATTTCAAGGCGCGCCTGCCGTTTACCGAGCCAGAGATCTTACGGTCATCGCTGGCGGCCGTGATATTGCGTATGCGCTCCCTGCATCTGGTCGACGTCGAACAATTTCCCTTTATCGAAGCGCCGCAGGGGCGGGCGATTGCCGACGGCTATCAACTGCTGCAAGAGTTGGGCGCCATCGATGAAGAAAATCAACTGACACCACTGGGTGCCAAACTCGCCAAATTACCGCTCGACCCGCGCATCGGCAGAATGATTTTGGCGGCCAACGAGCAGCAGAGTCTGTCCGAGGTATTGATCATTGCATCGGCATTGTCGGTGCAGGATCCACGCGAGCGTCCGATTGAAGCGCAGGCTGCAGCCGATCTGGCGCACAAAAAGTTTGCCGATGAAAAGTCTGAATTCGTGAGCTATCTGAAAATATGGGACTGGTTCGAAGAGGCGATTGCGCACAAAAAATCCAATCGTTTGCTACAACAAAACTGTCGTGAACATTTTCTGTCGCAACTGCGCCTGCGCGAATGGCGTGAAGTGCATTCGCAGCTGCTCACGATCATTAAAGAACAAGGCTGGCGCCTGAATGAGGCACCAGCCACCTATGAGCAACTGCATACCTCATTGTTGACCGGTTTGTTGGGCAATATTGGATTTAAGGGCGAGGAGGCAACGCAGTATCTGGGTGCACGTGCGATCAAATTTAATATCTGGCCCGGATCGACGCTGGTAAAAAAAGCCGGACGCTGGATCATGGCGGCCGAACTGGTCGACACGAGTCGCCTGTACGCGCGCTGTATTGCGCAAATTCAGCCGGAATGGCTGGAAAAAATCGGCGCGCATCTTCTGAAAAAAAATGTCAGCGAGCCGCGCTGGGAAAAACGCGCCAATCAGGTGTCTGCCTTTGAACGAGCCACACTGTATGGATTGGTTGTGTACAGCCAACGGCGTATTCAATTTGGATTGACCCACCCTGAAGAGGCACGGGAAATTTTTATACGTGATGCGCTGGTGGCCGGTGAGTTTGAAACTCGTGCTCCGTTTTTTGCGCACAATCAGCAGCTATTGCGCGAGATTGAAAATCTTGAGCATAAATCGCGTCGTGTTGATGTGCTGGTTGACGACAGTCTGATCGTGGCATTTTATGATCAGCATATTCCTGCTGGCATTTTCAATGGCATTACCTTTGAAAAATGGCATAAGGAGGCAACGTTAAAAAATCCCAAGCTGCTGTATCTGCAGCGCGAAGATTTAATGCGTCACGAGGCCGCCGGTGTAACCACCGATGTATTTCCCAAGAAGATGGCGCAGGCCGGCACCGAATTACAGCTTAGCTACCATTTTGAGCCTGGTAGCGCGCGCGATGGCGTGACGATGACCGTGCCGCTGTTTGCATTGAATCAAATTTCTCTTGACCGCTGTGAATGGTTGGTGCCGGGCATGCTGAAAGAAAAAGTGCAGCTGCTATTAAAATCACTGCCACAGAAAATTCGCCGCCATTGCGTACCTATTCCTGATTATGCAGCAGGATTTTGTGAGCGGGCCGAATACGGCCGAGGTAATTTTCTGGAAGCCTTGATTGCCGATATTCGCGATCAAACCGGCTTGTTGACCAAACCCAGCGATTTCAAATTTGAAACCATACCAGCGCATTTAATGATGAATTTTAAAATCGTTGATGAGCATGGACGACAACTCGACATGGGACGTAATCTGGCCTCGCTGCGCGTTGAGCTCGGCGGGAATGCGCGTGAAAGTTTTCAAAAGCTGGTGCAAGAGAAGCAGGTTATACAGCATGAGAAACCATCGGGTAAAGCAGCCCCGACTGCCACCCCTTCAGCTGGCGCGGTCCAATCTGATAATTTGACGGGATGGACTTTTGGCGTATTGCCAGAGTTGTTGGAAATTGCGCAAGGCAAGCAAATCTTAATTGGCTACCCGGCTCTGGTGGATAAGATCAATTATTGTCAGCTGCAGGTGTTCGATGATCCTGAGGTCGCGGCGAAGACCCATCGAACTGGCTTGATGCGGCTGTTTGCCTTGCAACTCAAAGAGCAGCTAAAGTTTTTAGAAAAGAACATTCCCAACTTACAGCAGATGGGTATGCAATTCATGGGCTTGGGGTCGCAGGAAGAACTGCGTGGGCAAATTATTGAATTGGCATTCGAACGAACTTTCTTGCAGCAACCGCTACCCAATAATGCCGAGGAATTTAATCGGCGCAAAGAAGAAGGGCGCGCGCGCCTGAATTTATTGGCAAATGAAATCGCGCGATTGACGGGACAGATCTTGGCTGAATATGCCAGCCTGCCCAAGAAATTACAGGGCGTAAAATCGCCTGCCACCAGCGATATGCAAACTCAACTGCATGCTTTGGTAACCAAACGCTTTATCGTTGAAACGCCTTATGCCCAACTGGTTCATTTTCCACGGTACCTGAAAGCGATTTCCGTGCGACTGGAAAAAATGCGCGTCGATCCGATGCGCGATGGGAAGTTGATGCAGGAATGGAATCTGGCTGCCTCGGGTTGGGAACGCAGCAGTTCGCAGGCCAAAAGCAGCGATCAAAAAATGCAGGAATATCGTTGGATGCTGGAAGAGCTGCGTGTGTCCTTGTTTGCGCAGGAGCTAAAGACGCCGATGCCTGTTTCAGTCAAGCGATTGCAAAAGGTGTGGGAGAGCCTGCAGAGATAGTTAAGCCGCAGTTACGACTGGATTAGGGGTAATCCGTAGTTCACAGGAGGCGATGGTCTCCATAGTCTGAGAGCCCGAAAAGTGGCCATCGTGGCTGCATTTTGATTCCGACTGAAAACCTACTTCTTAAAATTAAGGCTGGCGTTATGACATGCAATATCAACAATATCCATAGCGGCTATTTTTCTCATTACGCCGTTTCTGAACGTACGATGAGAGAATTAATTACCGCAGTAGATTCACAGAATTTCAGATTCAATGGTTGGAGTGAAATTACGACCTTCAGAGAGCGGGCGATCAATCAGGTATACGGGCAGGGGTGGGATTTATTTAAGAGGCTTCGCAGCTTTTTCTTTGGTCCTCCCAAGGAGGTGTTAGGCTACTTGTATGACCTCGTCATTGCGACGAAGGCAGTTTCCAAGTCCCCCGTCCGCGAAGCGGCATGCGACGCCTGCTTGGACGCATTTATCAAGCTGATTCAAAATCACGTTAGCCTTTCCCACCTCAAAGAATTTAAAATCGAGTTGAATAAGGCGTTCATCGAGCTTGGGATTGGCAGGTTCCCATTTTTTTTTGAATATCTGAGCCATGCGGAATCTGATTCTTCTGATGATGAGAACGCGCTTGATGCATTGAAATGCCTCTTAGTAAAATACCCCAGTGAAAATGAATTCGCTAACGACATAATTGAACCATTGATTCAGGGCGGCTTGCTAAAATTTGTATCTAAATATCTTAATGATCCAGATAAGTTCGCTAAAATAATTAGCGACTGTCAAAATTATTTATACCCTAAAAATTACACCTGCTATCTCAAATTTAAGTCCTTACTGGATGAAATGTTTCAGCGAGAGTGAAATGAAAAATGAAAAACTAAAACTCCGTTGACGAAGCGAGCCGTTACTGTGTTCAACCGCCTGTCGCCGTTATTTGCTAGGTAAATGGCGATGCGGCGGTAAGCAAGGAGGCGAGCAATGCAATAGAACTGGAAATGGCGGGTGGAGCAATCAAAACGTACGGAGGAATGTAGCTAAGTGCTGATGAAATTGCTCTGGTCTTTTCAGGTACATCAAGCTATTTAAACGCGCATTGATCACTGGTAAATCGGCAGCACAAAATCTCAATTTGCAGGTTTTATATAAATTTTCTTTGATAGTGATTGACGCAAACCAACTTGCACCATATAATTGATGTCTTCGGAGTGTAGCGCAGCCCGGTAGCGCATCTGGTTTGGGACCAGAGGGTCCAAGGTTCGAATCCTTGTACTCCGACCAAATTTAAAAAAGATCGTCTTTGGACGGTCTTTTTTTTCGTCTGAGAAATTTATACATTCTCAGGATTGCCGCGCAAAGCCTGGCCCAGATCATGTCCAGTATCCCCCAATCTTGTTCCGCATTCATTGCGAAGTTGTTTTTAGATCTTTTTCATAAAATGGATTTAATCCGTCGTGGACAAAAATAAAATATACCCTTAAGCTCAATTAATATTTCAAATCGGTAACTAAGTACGAGGTCTTTCATTGTATTTTTGTGCCAATTCCACTGAATTCCATTCTTCTTACATCGAGAGCTACATGAAACGTATCGTTGGATTGATTCTATTACTGTTATCTTTATTTTTAACCGGATGCGCTTCTGTCCCGATGGCACCAGCCGATCAGGATGTAAAAGCAAAACAATTCAGCCCTTTGGAAAACAAGGCTGCCCTGTATGTTTACCGAAATGACAGCATGGCCGGAACGATCCCGATCACGGTGGCCGTGAATGGCCAAACTCTGGGCGAAGCAGTAAGCAAATCTTATTTTGAGTTGAATCTGTTGCCAGGTACTTATGCCCTTACTTCGTATGAAAAAAATGAGTCGGGACTATCCAAGACAAATGATGCAAACCTTGCCATGACTGTCGAAGCCGGTAAAATTTATTTCGTGCACCTGGACGTGGGAGCGGGACTTTTATTTGCTCACAGCAGTTTGCAGCAGGTTGATGCGATCACCGGTCAGGCAGGTGTCGCCGAGTCAAATTTGATCGCAAATTCATCAAGCGGAATTGAGGCTGCATTAGCCAAAAAACAATTGGCGACAGGACAAATGGCTGCAGCAGGTGGCAATGCTGCGCTAATTTTTGGGGCCTCTGCAGTCACTGTGGAAAGATTGGCAATGAAACAGAATTGCCAGCCAGTTGTCGGAGCGAGTCTTATATCGAGCAAGGGGCCGATCGAGAACTATCAGGTCAAGTGCAGTGACGGTAATGAATTGGCCGCGCACTGCGAATATCGTCAATGCAGCCTGAGGTCGTCTAAATAAATTGAAGAGATCTGCCGGTAGCTCGACATAGATCTGTTCAATGTCCGGCGAGGAGAACGCCATGTTAACAGGTGGTTGCTTTTGCGGGCAGATCCGTTACGAGGTGAGCGGCAAGCCCGATCATTTAACCAATTGCCATTGTGCGATTTGTCGTCGCACAACCGGTGCCCCCTTTGTGACCTGGTTCAGCGTGCTGCTGTCTGAGTTTCGGTTTATGCAAGGCCAACCGACTCAGTTCAAATCGACTGAAAAAGCATTGCGAACATTTTGCCCGCGCTGCGGGACCCAGCTAACTTTTCAGCATGAAGATGACCAGCTGTTTATCGATATCACGGTATGCAGTCTGGACGATCCCGAGCAGTGTCCGCCTGAAGATCATACTTATTTGGGCGATAAGCTGAACTGGCTCGACCTGGATGATCGATTACCCAGATTTATCAAGTCGCGTTCTGCAGATGCATCGGGCTGAAAATTAAATTTAAGAATAACTGTAAGTGTGGCGGCTCTCGTGCGACTAAGGTTTACCAACCTGAGGCAGACCACGATGAAACGCTTATTTCTTATATTTGTAATGTTTAATATATCGCTGATGGCAGCGCAAGCTGCTGAAACATGCAGTAAATCGAGCCCGGCCTATACCGTGGCGCTGCTCGAACTTTACTCATCCGAAGGCTGTAGCAGTTGTCCGCCTGCTGACAAATTAATCAGCAGGCTTTATCAAACTACCGGTTTGAATGCAGACCAGGTGATCCCTTTGGCATTACATGTTGATTACTGGGATTACATCGGCTGGAAAGACCCGTATGCCAAAGCGCTGCATACCGACCGGCAGCGTTATTTGAGCAAGCTGGCCAGTTCGAATTCGATTTATACGCCTGAGTTCTTTATGAGTGGGCAAGAATTCCGACCGTGGCGTGCAGATTTGCGCAAATCGGTTGAATCGATTAATCAGCAACCTGCGCAGGCATCGATCCATATCCGCCTTGATAAAATCAGCGCAGGCCAGGCAGCTTTCCAGATCGACACCAACACAAGCCAGACGGGTTTGTTAAATTACCTGGTGGTCGAGCAGGCATTGACGAGCAGGGTAAAGGCTGGAGAAAACAGTGGAGAAACCTTGCAGCACGACGCGGTGGTGCGTGAATGGGGTGTTCCTGTTTCACTTACGCCGAACGTGGCCAGTAAAAATAATCTGCAACTCACTATCCCTGCCAATTCAATCGCGAAGAATCTGAGTGTCGTCGCATTTGTCCAGAATCAGCAAGGCAAGATACTGCAGGCACTCAGCATTCCGCTCTGCGCTGCGATGACAGCGGGTCAGTGAGTGAAGCCAACGTCAGGATGGATCTTGATTTCGGGCGGCAAGAATAATTCGACGCAATCTACGGCGTCGAAGCTGTAAGGCTTGCCACAAAAATCGCAATTGACGTCCAGCTTTCCCAGACTTGTCACCGCTTCGGTGACTTCGGCCTTGCCTAACATGATCAGCATATTGCCTACTTTTTCGCGGCTACAGGTGCAGACAAAACTGGTTGCCTTTGGGTCAAACACTCTTAATGTCTCTTCCCAGTACAGGCGGTGCATCAGCGTGGCGATGTCAGTACTGAGCAACTCTTCCGCCTTGAGCGTGTTGCCAAGTATGGCAGCGCGCTCCCAAGCCTGTTGCGCAGCTTCCTGGTCGGATTCCTGATGTTTTGATTTGCCCCCGAAATAGGGTAATTTTTGCAGAAGCATGCCGCGGCACACCTGGTTGTCTGCAGCCAGCCATAATTTTGTGTCCAGTTGCTCGGACTGTCTCATATAGTTTTCGATGATCTCGGCAATCGATGCACCTTCCAGCGGGACTATCCCTTGATAGGGCTGCTGCCCTGCTGATTTGTCGCTGGGGTCCAGGGTAATAATGAACCGGCCATTGCCGTTTACGTCGATCAAATCGCTCAGGCTCGCGTCTTCGCTGATGATGGCATTTTCTCTCAGTTTCGCCATGGATCGCAGTTGCAAATTATTGTTGCACTCGACTACCAATAACTTTACGGCACCGTCACCATGAATTTGCATGATCATGGTTCCATCAAATTTCAAATTGGCACACAGCAGCGTCGCTGCAGCGGTAAGTTCGCCGAGAAGATTGCGAACCGATGGCGGGTATTGATGATGTTTTAAAATTTGCTGCCAGGTGGTATTGAGTTCAACCAGTTCGCCGCGTACGGTAGCGTCGTCGAACATGAATTTGCTTAAGGTATCAGTCATGTGGTGTCTTTTATTTCAGGCGGACCAGTTTGGTCTTGAAGAGTTGGGCGCGTTGTACATAGTTCGCCGTATTTTTATGCATGTGGCTGATTTCCACTTCAGTCAGCGTGCGTGCTACCTTGGCAGGTGAGCCGATAATCAGAGAGTTGTCAGGGAAGCGCTTGCCTTCCGTCACCAGGGCACCCGCTCCAACCAGACAATTCTTGCCGATCACGGCACCATTCAGCACCACCGCCTGTATTCCGATCAATGCACCGTCATCAATGGTACAGCCATGCAGCATGGCCTGATGGCCTATGGTGACATTTTTGCCAATCGACATTGGGAAGCCCATATCGGTATGCAGCACGGCACTCTCTTGCACGTTGCTGTTTTCGCCAATACTGATCAGTTCGTTGTCACCACGAATTGTTACGTCGAACCAGACACTTGAGTGAGCAGCAAGATGGACTTTGCCGATGACGTTGGCGCTGTCTGCCACAAACGCGGTGTCGTCAATGTGCGAGGAAAGTTCGCCGATTTGATAAATAGCCATAATAGTGGTCGACCGATCAAGGTGGAAGAAGGTGAGATACTGTAAAAATGCCATTTTACTCTTCATCACATTTCATCGCCAATAAGCTGATCGTGTCTATTGTCAATGAGTTACGTGTTGCGTTGGGCTGTCTATCAAGTCCAGAGCAATTGCGACCCCGTTTAAACCTGATCATTCAGTTTGCTCTGTACTGCTATTGCGTTGAACGGGAAGCGATTCACAGGTCTGGCGGTTTATGTTTGTAGTCCATCTCCAGCTGACTCTTAACCTGCTTCAATACAGTATGCCAATCCCGCTGTTCATTTTGCCGGTACAGCTTTATTGTTGGGTACCATGGGCTGTCATCTCTACCCAGTAACCAGCGCCAGTCAGGTGAGTATGGCAATAGCACCCAAATTCGTTTGCCCATTGCGCCAGCCAAATGCGCTACGCTCGTATCAACACTGATAATTACATCCATCAATTCTATTAGTGCTGCGGTATCGGTAAAGTCTTGCAGTGCATCGCCGAAATGTTTAATTTCTGTGTGGCTGGCAAGTATGCTTTGATCATTTTCCCTGATTTCCTTTTGCAGACTGATGTACTCAAAATGCGATGGTAAATGGGGGATAAGCTGCGCAAGGGTCAGGCTGCGATTGTGATCATTCTTGTATGCCGTTCCGCCACTCCACACAATGCCAATACGGGGAACAGTTCTTTCACCCAAACGGGTTTTCCAAACTGCCACCTTGGCTTGATCCGTATTTATATAACGGGGGTATGCCGGAATCGTGTTTAACACTGTTTTGAAAGCCAGTGGCAATGACATCAGCGGACATTGGTAATCAAATTCAGGTAGAGGGTCGCCCTGAGCGATTATCTCACTGACGCCTGTAAGGCCGCTTAGTAAGTTAAACAGAGGGCGTGGCACCTCTAGGATCACTTTGCCCGCCTGCTCGGCTACCATAGAAACGTAACGGCAAAATTGAATGGTGTCTCCAAGGCCCTGTTCAGCATGTATCAGGATCGTTTTGTTCTCTAACGTTGCTTCGCCAAGCCAAAGGGGCTCGGTAAAATTTCTGACTGGGGCAAGAGTGCCTATTTCTTTATTTTTCCAGCGCCATTCATAGCCTTGCCAACCGTCGCGAAAATTACCGTGCAATAAATTAAATAAGGACAAATTCCATTGTGCGATTTCTGAATCAGGATTGATGGCAATCGCTTTGTTATAGCTTGCCAGTGCATCGGCAGTGCGCCTCTGTTCGCTGAAGATATTGCCACAACCAACATAGGCTTCGGTGAAGTCAGGTTTGATGGCGATCGCTTTGCTGTAGCTTGCCAGAGCTTCGTTTAATCTCCGAAGTTCGTGCAGCACGTTGCCACGGTTATAGTAAGCTTCCCCAAACTCAGGATCGATGCTGATGCCTTCGTCGTAGTTTGTGAGTGCTTCGTTAAAACGCTTTAAATCCTTCAATACGTTTCCTCGATTACCATACACTTTTGCAACGCCCGGTTTGATTTGGATCGCTTTATCAAAACATGCCAGTGCTTCATCCAGTCTCTTGAGTTCATGTAAAGCGTTTGCGCAGTTGTAAGAAGCTTCGCCGAAGTCGGGCTTGAGTCTGATCGCTTTGTCATAGTCTGCAATTGCGTCCTCCAACCGGTTAAGTTCTTTAAAGGCGATACCGCGGTTGTAATACGTCAAAGCGTGGCTGGAATTGACTATGATGGCTTTTGAGAGGAATTCAAGAGCCTGGTGGTAGCGTTTCATTTGATTTGACAATGTTCCCAATAGCTGGAGCGCGTCAAAATGATTGGGTTGTACTGCTAATATCTGTGTATAGATGGTTTGGGCTTCGGCGAGCTTGCCTGATTGATGTAAATGCAGACCTTGTTTGACCAAAGATGTTAAACGGGACTGTTCTGTTGTCATAGTGTTGAATGGCAGGCCGGTTTCAAGATGGAAAATTGCATGCTTTCACCTTAGTCGTCCAGGAATTTCAGGCATTGCAAAGCAACTCAACATGGCGCATCTCGCAATCTACCGACAAGAGCCATCCGGGACGATCAAGATAACGGATTGCATTGTACACAATTCCGATAAATTTAAACTTTTTGTGCCGGCAATTATTCTTAAAATCGCAGGGATATATTTATTTTGTGCCGGGGCACCGAAAATCCAGGATAATCTGCGTAAAATATTTTCTGATTTTCCCCATGAATTCACTTCGGCATCTGGCATTGCGCGCCCTCCAGGAAACAGTTCCCCTACAAAAAGTCAAACTGACACATTGCATGCTTGATTCGTCAGCCCCGGTTGGAATTGAATTCGTCATCGCTGAACCCAACGGCGTGCCAGGCAGGCCTAATAAGCCTGAACTGGTTCCACCGTTACAGGTAAAGCGACGCAGCATGGCGACGACAGAAGGTCGGGCTGCGCTGTTGCACGCGCTGTGCCACATCGAATTCAATGCGATCAATCTGGCCTTGGACGCGATCTGGCGTTTCGCTGATATGCCGTCTGAGTATTACGCCGACTGGTTAAAGGTGGCCGCCGAAGAAGCGCTGCATTTCAGCCTGCTGTCTGATCATTTGCAAACGATGGGTTATGCCTATGGAGATTTCCCCGGTCATGACACCTTGTGGGAAATGGTCGCGAAAACACAGGACGATGTATTGGCACGCATGGCACTGGTGCCGCGAACCATGGAGGCGCGCGGTTTAGATGCCGCACCGAGTACGCGCAACAAGTTAAATCAGGTTGGCGATACGGCTGGCGCAGCGATTGTTGAGCTTATTTTGCGCGATGAAATCGGTCATGTGGCAATTGGAAACCGCTGGTTTGGCTATTTGTGCAAAATGCGTGATCTGGATCCAATTGATTGTTACGCGGACCTTGCCTTGCGCTACCAAGCCCCGAAATTGCGTGCGCCGTTCAATCTGGAAGCAAGGCGTGCGGCCGGATTTTCTGAAAATGAACTGCAAATATTGTTGGATATCATCGACGCGAAATAGCTCTATTGCCGCACAAACGCTATAATCCGCCACGTTAACCTTTTCGCGTCTGAACCAATCCAATGCACTATTTATCGACTCGCGGCATCGCTGCACAACACACGTTTTCGGCAATTTTGCTTGGGGGATTGGCCGAAGACGGTGGCCTGTACCTGCCAGCCAGCTATCCCCAGGTAACCGATGCTGAACTGAACCAGTGGCGTGATTTCTCCTATGCCGAACTGGCATGCGCCGTGTTGGCCAAGTTCGCCACCGATATTCCTTTGGAAGATCTGCGCGCCATCACCCAAAAGACTTATACCGCTGCCGTGTATTGCAATACCCGCGATGGAGATGCAACACAGATTACCCCGTTAAAGCAGTTGGAACCCGGTTTGTATCTGCAGGAATTGTCGAACGGCCCGACCCTGGCGTTCAAAGATATGGCGATGCAACTGCTTGGAAATTTATTTGAGTACACACTTGATCAACACCATGCCGAGTTAAATATTTTTGGTGCGACGTCCGGGGATACGGGCAGCGCGGCTGAATATGCGATGCGCGGTAAACGCGGGGTCCGGGTGTTTATGTTGTCGCCACATCAAAAAATGAGCGCCTTTCAGACTGCGCAAATGTTCAGTCTCAACGATAAGAATATTTTTAATATTGCGGTACAGGGCGTGTTTGATGATTGCCAGGATATGGTGAAGGCCGTTTCGAACGACCTGGCCTTCAAGAATCGCTACAAGATTGGTACGGTCAATTCAATCAACTGGGCGCGTGTCGTTTCACAGGTGGTCTATTACTTCCGTGGCTATCTGAGCGCCACAACCAAAAATAGCCAACGTGTTTCTTTTACTGTCCCGTCGGGCAATTTTGGCAATGTCTGTTCCGGCCATATCGCGCGCATGATGGGATTGCCAATCGATAAATTGGTCGTGGCTACCAATGAAAATGACGTGCTGGATGAGTTTTTTAAAACCGGCAAATATCAGGTTCGCAAATCTGACCAGACCTTCCACACCAGCAGTCCGTCGATGGATATCTCCAAGGCATCCAATTTTGAGCGCTTTGTATTTGATTTGATTGGTCGCGACAGCAAACGTTTGGCGGCCTTGTTTGCCAAAGTCGAAAAAACCGGTGGCTTTGATTTGTCCGGCGCACCCGGCAGCGATGGCGATGAATTTAAACGGGTTGGCGAGTTCGGATTTTTGTCGGGCAAGTCGGTCCACACAGACCGATTGTCAACGATACGTCAGGTGCATGAAAAATATGGTTTGATTATCGACACCCACACTGCAGACGGGATCAAAGTGGCATTGGAGCATCGTGACGAACATGTTCCAATGATCATTCTGGAGACAGCATTGCCAGCCAAATTTAACGAAACCATCCGCGAAGCCTTGGGTTACGATGCGCCGCGGCCGGCAGGATTTGAAAACATTGAGTCATTGCCCCAGCATTTTGTTGTGATGTCGGCAGACGTTGATCAAATGAAGGCGTTTATTGCCCGCGAAACTGGCATTTAGTGCTATTCATATGTTTAAATACCCTAAATAGGGTATATCGCAAACGCAAAAAAAACCTTATTCTTGACTGGTTTTCAAATTGACATGCAAAAATTTTACCCAATAACTGGATTTTACTTACGGTTTGCTTGCGGTTTGCTTGATTTACGACTAACTTTATAGAGCTGCCTGCAGCGTCCGAGCCAGCATTTAACCTGACATTGCACCACTACACCGTAAACAGTACTTATCAACGAATGATTTTTGGCTGATTGACTGGGTTAAAGATCCGCAGGGCCAAGCGACGTTGACCTGGCGGCTTGCTCATTCATTAACTAATCGCACTGAAATATAGACATCGGAATGGATAGAAATACTTTACTGAACTCGAGCCGCGCGAAATTTCTTTCTGCATTTAATGCAATGATTGACGGGGTAGTGAGCCGTTCAATCGGAAAGTTATACGAGAAGGCTGAGAAAAGTCCCAACTCCCAGATTCAGAGGCAATTGCTTGATGCGCGCTCCATGTTGAGTCGCAATGAAAAAGTACTTGTCCACTACATCATCAGGCAACTCGATGGCTTATTGAAACGCAGCTACCAAACCGCCTACGACACGTTTCGCCCATCGTTTTTTAAAGCCACCAAATCCAGTCCGCTGGCGCTGATGGATATCACTGCGTTCGAAGATGATCTGCGCATGGATATTATCACCAGCCGCTTCCGTACCGAATCTGAAGAGCAGTTGCGCGATTTGAATATTCGCATCGCGATACTGTTCGAGCGAAATGATATCGCCGAGCGTGAAAATCCATTCCGCCCTTATTTGCTGACCCGTGCCATCGTGTTAGGTGTTGAAGAGATTGAAGCAGAGCCGGAATTGTTTGTCATATTGACCGATCAAATTGCGGAAGAGCTGTTGTTAAAAGTCGCCTCGCTGTATGAGGCTGTCAACGAACATCTGTCCGAATGCGGCGTCGCTGCGCAGCTGCAATTCAAGTCGCAACGCATGCCTTCCGATTTGACCCATCCGGTTGGTTACGATCCCGAAAGCAATGCCGAGGATGAAGCCAGCGATGCGACATCCGGATTGTCGACCCAGGCACGGCAAATGTCCGGGTCCCATGCGCGTAATTTTGCCAATCCCGGTGGCGCTGGAGCAAACCAGGCACAAAGACCGACCGGAAAAATTGAACAGTTAATCAATATCGTCAAGTCACGCAATAATCCGCAAGGTCAGTTTGGTGGGGGTGGCGCTGGTGGTGGCTATGCAGGCTCTGACCAGGCTCCAGGGCCGGTCGGTGATTTGATCAATCAGGCCAGTTCAACAGTGACTGGTTGGTTGGAAGGTGCTCAGGAAGTTGGTGATACCTTGCGCCGGGTGTTTTTTGGCGGATCAATTGGATCGCAAGATGCAGGTGATCACGGTGCTGCTGGTGGACAGGGCGGCTATGGCGCCAGTGGCAGCGGACTTTGGCAGCCCGGCGATGTTGCTCACATGATTCCAATTTCACCGCAACTGAGCCACGCACTGCATACACCAATTCCAAGTTCCACTGAAATGGTTGGGCTGGATGGCGAAGTCCGTAATCTGATTATTGAGCGACGCGATAATCTGAATTCTCTGGCAAATGATCAGCACGAAAAAATGACGATCGACATTGTTGCGATGTTGTTTGAGTTCATTTTGAAAGATCATCAGGTTCCAGCCGAAGTACGGGCGCAGTTGGGTCGCCTGCAATTCTCTGTCCTGAAAATGGCGCTGATGGATTCGGCGTTACTCACCAAGAAAAGTCATCCGGCCCGGTTATTGGTCAACCGTATCGGCTCGATCTCGGTTGGCTTGCAACAGATCGATCCGACCGGCGAGAGAATTTCGGACGAAATTTGCCGTATCGTTGAGGAGTTACTGGCCAGCGATTCAGAAAATCCCGAGTTGTTCAGTAAAATGCTGGATCAGCTGGATGGATTCATCGCGCGCGAACTGCTGGCCTCGAACAACAAGATCGAACAGGCGGTAAAAGTTGTGGTGAACGCGGAGCAACGTTCACAGCGCTTGAACAAAGAAAGCGCGAAGCTGGAAAAGATGTTGGAAGGCATCATGATTACGCCTTACCTGAGGCGTTTTTTGCTCGATACCTGGTCGCATGTGATTGAGCGTGTCGAACGCAACCCGAATGCCGATTCAACCCGTTTTCGCCTGCTGGTACCCAATCTGCTCTGGAGTATTCTGCCGAAGGCGAACCGCGATGACCGGTCCATGCTGTTGCAGATTATTCCGATTATCGTACCGGTGTTGCGCGAAGGGATGGGTCTGGTTGCCTGGTTGCCTGAACATCAGCAGGAGTTATTGAACTGGCTGGTCGATGCACATACGACCGTGATGCGAGCTGCGATCAGCGAAGAGCCGGTGATCTCGCTGGTTGAAATTCAACGTCATTTTCATGAATTTGTGTATCCGGATGCTGAGCCATTGCCAGCACCCAAATCGGCCGACAAAGTCCACGTCAACCGGGTCTTCCTGGATGAGGCAATCAAGGAACTCGAACGAGAATTGCATGAAGTCGGTGTGCTGCAAGACCTGGATCTGGAGCCCGAATTCAATGATCAAAATCCGCAGTACGATGAATTGGATAAAACCGAACTGGATACGGATGCGCCTGAATACAAAGCTGGATCGAGTTCTGTGTATCACACCAGAGATACTGGCGAAGAACCAGAAACAGAAAATGGCGGCACCAGTTTTGAAGACGATATCTTGGATCGGTTGCGCAGCGGTGTGGTGGTCGAAATCAATTTATCCGGAAGTCCAACCAAAGGACGGCTAAACTGGATCAGTCCAAATTCGTCGAATTTGATCCTGACTGTCAATGGCCAGGAAGCGCCTTCGATTATCAGTGTGCGCATGTTCCGCCGGATGTTAAAAAATTCGCGTGCCCGTTTCGTGGAAGTGGCACCGTTATTTGAACGTGCGGTCCAGTCCTTGCTCGAATCCGCTGATCTGGTCGATCTGGCCCACGCGGCTTGATAATTCACACCCTGCGCACAGTCGTGTCCCGTGCTGCAGTTTTTACCGGTTAGAACCTTATGGCTCGTCTCCTGTGCAGTCTCATTTTATTTTTTCTTGGCGCTTCGTCCTGGGCCCAGACCGTTCAGATCGCGGTAGCAGCAAACTTTGCTGGCGCAATCAAACCGCTCGCGACGGAATTTGAACGGACAACAGGATACAAAACTGCAATTTCATCGGGCGCTACCGGCAAATTCTATGCGCAGATTGGCAATGGCGCGCCTTTCGATGTATTTCTCTCGGCTGATCAAACCACGCCGACCCAACTCGTCAAGGACCAACTGGCAGTGCCAGCTACGCAGTTCACTTATGCCGTAGGAAAATTGGTCCTGTGGTCAGCGATACCGGGATTGGTTGATGCAAAAGGAGCGGTACTGAAATTGGCCCGATTTGCGCATCTGGCAATCGCGTCGCCCCAATTGGCCCCTTACGGAGCAGCCGCAGTCGAAACATTGAAATCCATGAACCTGATTGAGTCGCTTACCCCGAAATTCGTGCAGGGCGAAAGTATCGGACAAACCTATACCTTCGTCGCCACCGGTAATGCTGAATTGGGGTTTGTTGCCTTGTCTCAGGTATGGAGCAACGGACAGATACAGCCAGGCTCTGCGTGGATAGTTCCACAAAACCTGTACACCCCATTGCGACAGGATGCTGTCTTGCTAAAGCATGGTGAGAATAATCCGGCAGCAGCGGCCCTGTTAATCTATCTAAAGTCTGCTGCTGCAAAAAAGATTATCCAAGACTACGGCTACGACTGATGGATGCAGCTGATCTTGGAGCAATGTGGCTCACCTGCAAACTGGCGACGCTGACTACCGCCGGGTTGCTGGTTTTAGGCACACCGCTGGCCTGGTGGCTGGCACGCACACAGTCGAGACTGAAATATTTTGTTCGTACCGTTGTCGCCCTGCCGCTGGTATTGCCGCCAACAGTCATTGGGTTTTACCTGCTGATTTTCATGGGACCGCACGGTTATTTGGGAAAAGTTACTGAATCGCTTGGTTGGGGCACGCTGCCATTTACCTTTGGTGGTTTAGTGATTGCCTCCATGTTGTATTCGATGCCCTTCGTAGTGCAACCGTTGCACAATGCGTTTGAGGCGATCGGCGATCGACCGTTGGAGGTGGCCGCAACGTTGCGCGCCAGCCCACTCGACACTTTTTTTGCCGTCGTGCTGCCACTGGCGAAACCTGGTTATCTAACCGCAGTTGTGATGGGCTTTGCGCACACGGTCGGAGAATTCGGTGTGGTGTTAATGATAGGTGGGAATATTCCGGAGAAAACCCGCGTCGTATCGGTCCAGATTTACGATCATGTTGATGCGCTCGAATTCGCGCATGCGCATAGCCTGGCAGCGGTGATGCTGGTGTTTTCATGCATTGTCCTGCTGTTGTTATACAAATTTAATCCAGGTTATGCGCAGCGAAAGCATGTTGTATGAGTGGAGTCAATCTGCAACTGGTACTGGCAAATCTGGATGTGAATGTGGTGCTGCCGGGCAGAGGAATCACTGCCATTATCGGGCCGTCGGGAGCCGGCAAGACAACCATGCTGAGGGCGGTCGCTGGACTGGAGCCTGGTGCCCGGGGGCGTGTTGAAATTAACGATGAGATTTGGCAGGATGATGAGCAAAAACTGTTTTTGCCGACCCACCGGCGCGCGCTCGGTTACGTGTTTCAGGAGGCAAGCTTATTTCCGCATTTGTCGGTACAGGAAAATATCGAATTTGGACGCAGGCGCATCCGTGCCGATGACAGAAAAATTGCGTTTGATCAGGTCGTGGAATTGTTGGGGATCGGCGCACTGTTGCAGCGATCGCCTTTGACCTTGTCCGGCGGGGAGCGCCAACGAGTCGCCATTGCTCGTGCGCTGGCGACCAGTCCGAAACTATTGCTAATGGACGAGCCGTTGGCGTCGCTGGATGATTTGCGCAAAGCCGAAATCCTGCCTTACTTGGACAGGCTGCATCAAGAATTTGCGATTCCTGTTTTGTATGTGAGTCATGCCATGGATGAAGTGGCGCATCTGGCCGATCATGTTGTCCTGTTAGAGGCGGGAAAAGTGCGTGCCATCGGTTCTGTGTTTGAGATAATCACTAGACCAGATTTGCCCCTGGCCTATGGTGATCATGCCAGCGCGCTGATCACCGCGACAGTGCTTACACATGACACGCATTACCAGTTGACTGAAGCAGGCTTCTCGGGCGGGACATTGTGGCTGCCGGGTACTCGGACGACAATTGGAACGGCGCTGCGTTTGCGTATTCAGGCCAGGGATGTCAGCCTGTCCTTGCATAGACAAACCGGCTCCAGCATTTTGAATACCGTGCCAGTATCAGTGACCGCGATTCGTGCTGATGCTGCGGGCTTACTGATGGTGGAACTGGATGCAAACGGAACGCGGCTGTTGGCCCGGATTACCAGCAAGTCGGCTGAGAACCTGGGCGTGGTAACGGCGATGAGTCTGTTCGCACAAATCAAAGGCGTCGCAATATTAAAATAACGCATGGCAGGCTTGCCTGAAAATGAAGCCGCATGGTGATGATCAAACAAGTGGTGAAAGTAAAAGAGTAAATAATGACGCATTCAAACAACGATAATTTATTTCACAACATTGAAGTCCCGGCCAGATCGATACTGATTGTTGATGAGCTGTCGCCGAAAGTTCAATTATTGCAGCAGATTTTCGCTGTCGAGTATCAGGTGTTTACTGCCGACACGATTGAAACTGCATTGAATATTTTGGGTGCCAATTTATTGGACTTGATGTTGCTCGATATCGATAATCAATATCTGGACGGCTATGAATTGTGCCGACAGTTAAAAGCCAATAAATCGACCGCCCACGTTCCGGTGATATTTGTGACCTCGTTTCTGGATGAGGAAATGGAGCTGCGCGGTCTGGCCGTCGGCGCGGTGGATTTTGTCACCAAGCCGTTCGACATCCGAGTCATTCAGGCCAGAGTCAAGACCCACATCACGCTGAAACTGCAAACCGATCTGCTGCAGAAAATGGCATTTATCGATACGATGACAGGACTGTATAACCGGCATTTTTTTGACGACCGGATTGAAAGCGAGTTCCATCGATCCCGGCGTACCGGCAGTTTTCTTTCCTTGCTGCTGATCGATATTGATGAATTTAAATCGTACACCGAGCATTATGGTCACCTGGCAGGCGATGAATGTTTGCGGCGCATCGCCGATTGTGTCAGGAAGTGCTGTAAGAGACCGGCCGATTTTGTAGCTCGCTATTCTGGCTCCGAATTGATCTGCCTGTTGCCTGACACGTCCGTGAATAATGCATTTCCTTTTGCCCAAAATGTGGAAAAGCAGGTGCGCGAGATGGCCATTTTGCATGCGCATTCAGCGGTTGCAGATGTGGCGACGGTCAGCCTGGGAGTAGTGAGCAGAACAGGTGTCGAGCACAGCAGTGTTTTCATTGAAATGGCCAAGATAGCGTTGCAGCGGGCCAGAGACAAAGGCGGTGCGCGTGCCTGGTGTGCCTTAGATTAAAGTCAGCTGGCTGGCGAAGCAGCGTTCCTGGTTGGTGAGCGGATCGGTAAATCGTATCGAGCAGGCCTGCAATTTTAATGGCTGGCTCATATCGTCAGCCTTGCACGGCAGGGCAATCGGATAAAAAGCGTCGTTGATGATCGGTACGCCGAGCGCAGCCAAGTGTACCCGGAGCTGATGTTTTCTGCCGGTTCGTGGCAGCAGGCGATAGCGGCTGATGTCTCCATAGCGCGCAATGATTTCTATCTGCGTCTCTGAATTCGGTGCGCCGGCTATCTCCTGCATTCGGAAGAACGGCGTGCCCGGCACCATCAGGCTGCGATAGGTAAACGGGGCTACGTACGAACTCAGGTGGGGTGCCAATGCCTGATACTCCTTGACGACGCTGCGTTGTTGAAACAATGCCTGATAGGCGCCCCGACTGGCGGGGTCAGTTGAAAAAATCATGACTCCCGCAGTTTCCCGGTCGAGTCGATGTATCGGACTTAAATCGGGCAAATCCAGTTTGTTTTTCAGTCGAACCAGCAAGGTCTCATGAAGAAATCTGCCGGTCGGGATCACAGGCAAGAAATGCGGTTTATCAACCACCAACAGGTGCTGATCCTGAAACAGAATTTTTTCTTCAAATGGAATCGGCGTTTCGTTGTCCAGTTCTCGGTAGTAGAAAATCCGGCTGCCCCAAAAATACCGGCTTGTGTTGGTCAATATTTCACCAATTTCATCGACCACTTCACCACGCGCCATACGGTCCTTCCAGGCGTCGACACCGACGTCAGGAAATCGCTCAGCCAAAAAATCGAGAACCGTAGGCCACCCACCTTTTTGCAGCCAGATATAGCTTGGCGCGACGCCGTTTCGCATTGGTAAAGGAGCATTGTCGCGTTGCAGTCGTGTCATGGTCTGGCAGGTTGGTTTTGCTGTTGAATAAATAGTTTGTGACTGGTGCGGCGAAACAGATATTGTAGCGACAAAGCGGTCAAGGTCAGCGCAATGATTAAGGCAATCCAATAGCCGCGCACGCCCATTCCTTCAAAATCAGCGGTGCCAAAG
The DNA here is from genome assembly GCA_040544425.1 of Oxalobacteraceae bacterium GrIS 1.18. Taxonomy (GTDB): domain Bacteria; phylum Pseudomonadota; class Gammaproteobacteria; order Burkholderiales; family Burkholderiaceae_D; genus Solimicrobium. The sequence goes on along the minus strand of JBEONO010000008.1, from coordinate 47,215 downwards.
GTGAGCAGATAACCAAGTGGCATGCCAATCAGCCAAAAGGCTGTCATATGTATCACCATTGGAACGCGAGTGATCTTGTAGCCCCGCAATACCCCGGCACTGACGACCTGGGTGATATCGGAAAACTGAAAAATTCCTGCCAGTACAATCAGCTGTCCGGCAAGGGCCAGAACTGCCTGATCTTGTGTGTACCAGCTCGACACCCATTGAGACCCGAAGATCATTAACAGACCGGATGCGACGGCAATGGATAAACCAAGACGGATACCGTTTTGTCCAATGGCGCGTGCCTCTTCAAAATTTTTGGCGCCGACGGCGTGCCCAACCCGCACCGTCAACGCCGTGCCGACCGCCATCGGAACCATGAATGTCAGCGAGCAGAAATTGAGTGCGATTTGGTGCGCGGCTACAGCTGTCGTGCCGAGTCTGGCTATCAGCAGAGCAATAAAACTGAACGAGCTGACCTCGACAAAAAACATCATGCCGATCGGGATGCCCAATTTGAATAACTGCTTGTGTACGGCAGGCTGCCATCCCCGCCATTTTATGAATGGATGGGTGTCCTGATAATAATCGGTTCGAATAATCCACAGCGTGAGTAAAACAAAATTTACCCAGACGCAAAATGCTGTCGCCCAACCGCAACCCACACCACCCATTGCGGAAAATCCGAAGTGTCCATAAATTAATATCCAGTTGGCCGGGATATTCAGCAATAAACAGAACACCGAAATAATCATCATCGGCTTGGTGTGTTTCATCGCTGCGCTGTAGTTGTAGAGCACCCGATAGCAGGCAAAGGCAGGCAAACCCCAGCTGATCGCTTTCAAGAAATCAGCAGCTTTTTGTGCGATGGTCGGCTCCAGGCCAAGGTGCGGAAAAATTGGCGTCACCAGAAGGGCAACTATCCATGCCAGCCCAGCGACGATCAATGCCTGCACTAGTGCTTGCTGGGTCAGTGTCGGTATCGATACCAGATCTTTCGCACCTACTTTTTGCGCCACCATTGGGCTTGTTGCCAGTAAATAACCCAGCATCGTAACCACCAGAGTCACCCAGATTGATGAGCCTACCGAGACGGCGGCCAGATCGCCAGCGGACACATGACCTGCCATGACAGTATCTATAAATGCCGTTCCGGTTGAAGCGAGTTGGCCAACGGCGATAGGCCAAGCCAGGTGCCAGGTGGCACGGGTATCTTGTAAACGCATACTGAATTTTCTGGGGAAATGCTGGTTGATCACCAAAACGGTTTGGTAATTGAAATCGACTGGCTATTTTTTGCCAATACGAGAATTCTTGCTAGTAGTGCTTCCAGTGCCCACCGTCCATATGCCATTCGTTGCCTACCTGATGCCAGTGATGTGGTATCCATACATAACCGGGTTTAGGTGCTTGCCAATGGCCTTGATGCCACACGTGTCGACCACCCTCCCAGATCCAGACGCCTGACACCCAGAAGTAACCTTCGACTGGCGGGATACCGACGACCTCAACCTGGGAGGGGGGTGGTGCTACATAAGTTATGACCGGAGCAGGGGCGACCTCAGGATAAACTACCGCCGCATGATAGTGATACGGAGCAGGTGCAATTACACAACCCGAAACGAGTGTCGCAGCAACAATCACGACGATGCCAAGCAAAACATTTTTTTTCATTGTGATTTCCATAAGAATCGAAGAGGGCAGGTGAGTAAAGCAATCAATTCACCTTGCCATCTTTAGCGTCGGGCGGTCTGAATTGGATGACAAGGAATTGCAGGCAGCTGTATGGAATTGTTGAGCAAGGGCATTATATTTAATTAGCCTTGATTGATAAAGGCATTTGTTTATGCCGAACCCGCCGCTCAAAACTTGCAAGTGGTAAATTTTCACCTTATTGTGAAGGTGTGCAAATGTATTTGCGTGCCTGACAGGCTTGGAGCTCACTGATGTTAAAAGTTGTTGTTATGGACGGTAACGCCATCTCCCGCGGATTATTGAGCTCCGTGTTGACTGATGGCGGGCATTTGGTTGTGGGAGACAGCAATGTCAGTTTCACCGGTATTGCGCGCATGGTTAAATTAAAGCCCCAACTAATTTGTATTGACCTGGCAATGGTTGATGGGGATCAAATGGAAGTGCTCGATAAAATTCGCAATGAATTACCAAAAACTATAATCTTTTTGGTTTCAAACAGTTTTGATGCGGAAGGCATCAAGGTCGGGCAGGAGCACGGTGTGCGCGGCTTCATTGTCAAGCCATTTAATACGGCAAGGGTACTGACCGCGATTCGCAATGCGGTTGTCAAGTTCGTAGATGAAATAAAAAAATCCAGCCCGGCCGACCCGGCCTCAAACCAGGCCGGTTAGTGCGTCACAACCGAAAAAAGTCACGCCGATGTTGCGCAGCATGCCAGTCAGCGCGATCAGCGGCAAGCCGGTCAACGCGGTTGGATCACTGCTGTCGATGCGTTCAATAAGTGCAATTCCCAGACCTTCATTTTTTGCACTGCCGGCACAATCGTAAGGCTGTTCGATGCGTAAATAGGCGTCCAGTTCGGCATCGGGTAAATGGCGAAACGTTACCACTGTTTGCACATTAATAAGTTGTACGACTGGTTCGGGCAGCTTATTTTGAAAGACGCATAACGCAGTATGAAAAATGACCTGCTGCCCGCGCATCAGTTGCAATTGGGTTAATGCATTTTCATGAGTGCCCGGCTTACCTATTTGAACTTTGTTGAGCGTCGCAACCTGATCGGAACCAATGACAATAGAATTTGGGATTCGTTTGGCAACAATTGTCGCCTTTTGCTCAGCCAGACGCAGGGCAGTTTGCTCCGGGGATTCACCACGAAACGGCGCTTCATCGATATCTGGAACGATAATCTCAAACGGCAATTGCAATCGGGACAACAATTCTTTTCGATATGGCGAGCCAGAAGCGAGTATGATGCGTTTTTTGTTAGTTAAGTCTGTCATTTTGGCGTAAACCTTTGACTGAGAAGGGCGGATGCGTTATTATCGCAGGTTTTCTAAGAGCGTAATGCATTATGCTGATCATTGATGCGTTTGCATTTTGTCGCAGCGACGAACAACAGGCTGGCACGTTTAGTCTGATTGAGTTGTCCAGATTGCGTGCCGAATGTGTTTCAGAGAAAGGTGAAGTGGTTTGGACGTTGGCAGGCGGTACTCATGCCGGTTATCCGTCTCTGCACTTGACTGTGAACGGAACGATACAGTTAGTGTGTCAACGTTGTTTAACGCCATATGTTTTTCAATTTCAATCGGAATCAACAGTGGTGCTGGCAAAAAATGACCAGGCTGCGGATGAGTTGGAAAGAAGTTTGGAAGACGATGAAATTGAAGTAATTGTAGGAAGCAAGGCGTTCGATATCATGGCATTGATTGAGGATGAAGCATTACTGGCAATACCGTTATCGCCAAAGCATGAAGTTTGTCCACGCAAAGAAAGTCTCGTTGCTGAGAAATCGAATGCTGAGAAGCTTGATGCGTTTGCGATAGCAAAGAAGGAATCGCCGTTTGCTGCATTAAAGGGGCAGATCATGTTTGGGAAAGCCGTAGGCAAAACCAAGAACTGACTCAGCAGTTGAATAAAGATGTAATTGCCTTATGCGTTCAGTTCTGCAGGGGCGAAAGATTAGTTAGCAGTATTTTGGATTCTTGGCTGGGGCGATGAGTTAGCTGGCCGGATATATTTAAATTTCAGAACATTTGTTCGAGTATTAGGAGTTATCATGGCTGTTCAGCAAAACAAAAAAACCCCGTCCAAGCGCGGCATGCATCGTTCACACGATTTTTTAGTTGCACCACAATTGTCAATTGAGCCAACTACTGGTGAAACACATATGCGTCACCATATCAGCCCGAACGGCTTTTATCGTGGTCGTAAAGTTCTCAAGACTAAGAACGACGAGTAATTGAGCACCCGGTTCGGCAAATTATTGTCGGCCGATGGCTCAAACTCAAGGCTTAGTTGTGCTCAATGAATAATTAAGCAAAAGCGGCGTAACCAATTTGTTCTTGGCGCCGCTTTTTTATTTCTGAAATTTGTACTCCGATAAGTTAAGTAAGATTTGGTTTGATGCTTACTTAATCCTCCTGAAACTTGATATAAAAAATAATAGAAAAATAAGAAAAATCTTGATTTGCCTGTAGGAAATGAGATCTAACCGATCTAAAATAGATAACTTTACGAATTCAAGCCTGAATTCAGGAGATGATTTTAAAAATGACTATACGTATTTCAATTGATTGCATGGGCGGCGACCATGGCGCAGCTGTTACCGTTGCAGCTGCAGTTTCTTTTGCTAAGCGTACAGAAGATGTTCAGTTGATTTTGGTCGGCCAGGAACAAATTATCCGGTCTGAATTAAAGAAGCATAAATCAGAAAATCATCCTCGCCTGTCGCTGGTCAACGCCAGTGAAATCGTCACCATGGACGATTCTCTGGAAGTGGCACTGCGCCGTAAAAAAGATTCGTCGATGCGCGTTGCGATCAATCAAATTAAAGATGGGTTGGCTGACGTGTGCGTCTCAGCCGGCAATACAGGCGCGTTGATGGCAATTTCCAGATATGTGTTGAAGACACTGCCCAATGTTGACCGGCCCGCAATTTGCTCTATTTTGCCCAATCAAAAAAATAAACCAACTTATATGCTCGACCTGGGTGCAAACGTTGATTGTGAACCTATGCATTTGCAACAATTTGCGATTATGGCCTCGGCGCTTTTTTCTTCCGTGGAAGGTCAGGCCAAACCCAGCGTCGGTTTGTTGAATGTCGGCGAGGAAGATATCAAAGGCAACGAACTTGTCAAGAAAACCGCCATCTTGCTGCGTGAAGAGCATGAACGTGGCGTGATCAATTTTTACGGCAATGTCGAAGGCAATGATATTTTCGCAGGTACGACCGACATCGTGGTGTGCGATGGCTTCGTCGGAAACGTTACCTTGAAGGCAGCTGAAGGCTTGGGTCGGTTTGTAAAAACCGTTTTGACCAGCGAATTCAAGCGCAATATCTTTACCATGATAGGCGGACTGGTTGCGCGCGGCGCGCTGAAAGTTGTAGCCAGTCGGCTCAATCCATCCAACTACAATGGTGGCAGTTTGCTAGGTTTGCGCGGTCTGGTGATCAAGAGCCATGGTGGTGCCGATGCCTATAGCTTTGAGTGGGCAATTCAACGCGGGTATGATGCCGCTAAAAACGGTGTGTTAAATCATATTGAAGCTGCCATGGCTGAATTGGTGAATCAACCCACTGAAATTGTGACGCTGCATCCAGCTAAGAATGAAAGTGCAAATAGAGTATCATTGACCGACTTATTGGGTGACACAGGCACAAATTAATATTGAAGAGAATAAATAGCATGAATGTGTTTAGTAAAATTACCGGCACGGGCAGTTATTTACCTGCCAAACGAATCACCAACCAAGAATTAGCTGAACAGTTGGCGCTCAAGGGGATAGAAACATCGGACGAATGGATAGTCAGTCGCAGCGGGATTTCATCGCGCCATTTCGCAGCTTCCCATGAATGTGCCAGCGATCTGGCGGTCATCGCCGCCCAGCGCGCCATTGAGATGTCTGGCCTGGATAAAAATCAAATTGACTTGATCATTCTGGCGACCTCGACACCGGATCACCTGGGTGGATTTCCAAGCACTGCATGTATCGTGCAAAAAAAATTAGAAATGAAAAATTGTGCGGCATTTGATATTCAGGCTGTGTGCAGCGGATTCATTTATGCGCTGACCATTGCGGATGCCATGATCAAAACTGGTAGCCATAAAAACGTACTGGTAATCGGCTCTGAAGTCTTTTCGCGGATTCTCGATTTCAATGATCGCGGCACCTGTGTTTTGTTCGGTGATGGTGCTGGCGCGGTAGTGATGTCGGCATCAAATGAACCTGGTGTATTGGCCACTAAAATTCAGGCTGACGGGAATTACTCCAGTATTCTTTGTGTTCCGGGTAAAACGGTCAATGGTGGCATAGAGGGTAGTGCGTTTGTGCACATGGATGGACCTGCCGTCTTTAAACTTGCTGTGTCGGTGCTGGAAAAAATAGCCCGTGAAGTTCTGGAAATTGCCAATATGACTTCGGCTGATTTGGACTGGCTGATCCCTCATCAGGCGAATATCCGCATCATGCAAAGTACGGCAAAAAAATTGCATTTGCCCGCAGAAAAAGTTGTTGTCACGGTCGGTCAACACGGCAATACATCCGCAGCCTCGATTCCGCTCGCCCTTGACTGTGCGGTACGCGACGGCCGGGTTAAGCCGGGGCAGACCGTGTTGATGGAAGGTGTAGGCGGTGGCTTCACATGGGGTGCTGCTGTCGTCAGAATGTAATCGGTGTCGTTCCCATTTCTTTGTTTTCTATATTCATATGAATAAATTTGCTTTTGTTTTTCCGGGCCAGGGTTCTCAGGCAGTTGGCATGCTCAACGGTATTGCTGATCATCCGGCGGTAATACAGACTATCGCTGAGGCAAGTGCGGCACTTGATCTTGACATGGGTAAATTGATTGCTGAGGGACCCAAGGAAGAGCTGGATCTGACGATCAACACTCAGCCCGTTATGTTGACTGCAGCAGTGGCCTGTTATCGTGCCTGGCTGGAAGCTGGCGGTGCGAAGCCTGCGATTGTCGCCGGACATAGTTTGGGAGAATATTCGGCCTTGGTGGCTGCTGGCGTTATAGCTTTTAAGGATGCTGTGCCGCTGGTCAGGTTTCGCGCCCAGGCAATGCAGGAGGCGGTGCCATTTGGGGTTGGTGGGATGGCTGCGATACTTGGTTTGTCGGACGAAGAGGTGCGCCTGGCCTGCCTGGAATCTGCGCAGGGTGAAGTGGTTGAACCCGTAAATTTTAATGCGCCGGCACAAGTGGTGATTGCCGGACATAAGTCCGCGGTTGAGCGCGCGTGTGAGGCTGCCAAAGCGCGCGGTGCCAAGCGGGCATTGGTCCTGGCTGTGTCGGCACCGTTTCATTCCTCTTTGTTAAAGCCTGCTTCGGATCGTTTGCGTGAATATTTAAAGCAAGTGCCTTTCAGTCAACCGCAAATCCAGCTTATCAATAACGTCGACGTCACAACTTTTGATGATGTTGAAGCGATCAAAGATGCCTTGGTTCGGCAGGCCGCCAGCCCGGTGCGCTGGGTGGAAACCATACAAAAAATTGCCCAACAGGACATCACGCACATCGTCGAGTGCGGGCCAGGCAAGGTATTGGCTGGTCTGGTTAAACGGATTAATCCTGAATTGATTGGAGAGGCATTATTTGATGACGCCTCGTTAAGTAAACTGTTGGCTGTATTAAAAGACTGAACATGACAACCTTCTGCATATCGGAGACTGAAGAACGATGAGCCAAATTTTTGATTTGACTGGACAAGTAGCGCTGGTAACGGGCGCTTCGCGAGGAATTGGTCGCGCAATCGCTACATTGTTGGCGCAGCAGGGCGCAACCGTAGTTGGCACGGCAACATCACAATCCGGCGCAGACAGTATTTCTGCCTACATTGCTGAAGCTGGAAAAGGTCGAGGCGCTGTTTTGGATGTATGCGATCCGGCTGCCAGCCTTGCCTTGGTTGAGCTAATCCAAAAGGAGTTTGGTGGCCTGTCGATCCTGGTCAATAACGCGGGAATTACCCAGGACCAATTAGCTATGCGGATGAAAGATGAGGAATGGGACTCTGTGATTTCGACCAACCTTTCCGCTGTTGCCCGCTTATCCAGAGCAGTGCTGCGTAGTATGATGAAGGCCAAATACGGCAGGATCATCAATATTACTTCCGTTGTGGGTTCGGCAGGCAATCCTGGACAAATCAATTACGCTGCTGCAAAAGCTGGAGTGGCCGGCATGAGCCGTGCACTGGCACGAGAAATCGGCAGCCGGAATATTACCGTCAATTGCATCGCACCAGGATTTATCGATACGGATATGACCAGGGCATTGACTGAGCCGCAACGGGAAGCAATCTTGCAGCAAATACCTTTGTCCCGATTGGGTCAGCCGACTGAAATAGCGGCTGCTGCTTTGTTCCTGGCGTCGTCCGAAGCCGGCTATGTGACTGGCACAACGATGCACGTCAACGGTGGTATGTACGTGAACTAAGTATTTTTTGCTAATTAGTTAGGCTTCCCCCTCTAAAATTAACTTGAATTTAGAAGAAGTTGAAAAAAATAGCGCGAAGATAATTCACTAACGGATAAACCCCCTTTTTTTTGCGCGTAACTCTGTTAAAATGCGCGCACTTTCTGTAACACACACCATGGAGACGTATATGTCAGATATCGAACAACGTGTAAAAAAAATTGTAGCCGAACAACTCGGTGTGGCTGAAGCCGACATCAAAACGGAATCTTCTTTCGTTGATGACTTAGGTGCTGACTCTTTGGACACTGTTGAATTGGTGATGGCTTTGGAAGACGAATTTGAAATGGAAATTCCAGACGAAGAAGCTGAAAAGATCGCTACAGTACAAAACGCAATTGATTACGCTAAAGCACACATTGGCAAGTAATTTCTGATGGTGTATCCCGGCAAGAACTGAAATAAACAAAAAATAAAAAAGTGCGGCAGTATTTCTAAAATACCTTTCAAGCATGATTTTTATCGCTTTCAGTCAGTTATATAGTGAGCGATAGCTTGATATCGTGCAGTTAGTTTGATTGCGATATCCGGTTGTCCTCGTTAGTAACAGATATTTATCAAAAAGATCGCATTTAATTTTTGGCCGACTCCAGGAGAACCGCTTGAGCCGATCGCAACAACGACGTGTCGTAGTCACAGGAATGGGCTGCGTATCACCGGTTGGCAACACAATATCTGAGACTTGGGATGCTATAGTCGCTGGTAAGTCAGGTATTGCCACCATCACAAAATTTGACTCCTCACAATTTTCTACGCATTTTGCTGGCGAAGTTAAGGGATTTCAGATTGAAAACTATATCCCGCCCAAAGAAGCTCGCCATATGGATACGTTTATCCATTACGGTTTGGCTGCAGGCATGCAGGCAATGCAGGACAGCAATTTAGTGGTAACCGAACAAAATGCCGAACGTATTGGTGTCATGGTCGGTTCAGGTATAGGCGGATTACCGCTCATTGAAGAAACGCATGCTGAATATCTCAACCGCGGTGCGCGACGTATCAGCCCATTTTTTGTGCCGGCTTCAATTATCAACATGATCTCTGGTCATCTGTCGATTAAATATGGCTTGAAGGGCCCGAACCTGTCGATCGTGACGGCCTGCTCGACTGGCCTGCATTGCATAGGTGCAGCTGCCCGGATGATTGAATATGGCGATGCAGATGTTATGGTTGCAGGCGGTGCCGAATCGACGATTTCTCCGCTGGGCCTGGGTGGTTTTGCGTCTGCGCGCGCCTTGTCGGCGCGCAATGATGATCCGGCCACAGCGTCGCGTCCGTGGGACCGGGATCGCGATGGTTTTGTACTCGGCGAGGGTGCGGGGGTAATGGTGCTGGAAGAGTATGAGCACGCCAAAGCGCGTGGCGCCAAGATTTATGCCGAGGTGCTTGGGTTTGGCATGAGTTCGGACGCCTACCATATGACTGCACCATTAGAAAATGGTGACGGTGCAAAGCGCTGTATGCTGGCAGCATTAAAAAATGCGCAACTCAACCCTGATCAAGTCAACTATATCAATGCGCACGGCACATCGACACCGTTGGGCGATCAGGCCGAAACTGAAGGGATCAAGAGTACGTTTGGTGATCACGCAGGCAAGGTGGTTGTGAACTCGACAAAGTCCATGACTGGCCATTTGTTGGGGGGGGCGGGTGGGTTGGAATCGGTCTTTACCGTGCTGGCGGTCCATAATCAAATATCACCGCCGACAATCAATATATTTAATCAAGATCCGGCATGTGATCTTGATTATTGCGCAAATACAGCAAGAGATATGACGATTGATGTTGCGGTTAAAAACTCCTTTGGTTTTGGCGGAACCAACGGCACGTTAGTATTCGGAAAAATTTAATTCCAACGATAAAATAGCGATCTCCATGGTCGCTATTCTTTTTTGTTTATGTCAATCGCACTAAGCATAGTGTTACGTCCTTCTCGGAAATTGCATGTTATTGCAATATTATTCTCCATCCAGCTAGTACTCATCGGTATTTATCTTGGATGTCAGACTTCAATCTCACTGTATTATCGCTTTCCGTTGGCATGTCTGTGCATGCTTGTATCATTCGGCAATTTCATCAATATTCATGAATATGTCAAAAAAATTTGGCATATTCACGTTAGTAATCAAGGTGAGATTCGTTGTGATGTGAAATCGCTGTGCATCGACGCCCACGACAACGGCGGGGAGTCGCACTATGTTTTGAATGAGGGCTGCACTTTATGGTCAAATATTCTATTTTTGCGATTGCGCAGCCTAAATAGTGATTCAAAAATTAATTTGGTGATACTCTCTGATTCTTTAAACAACGACGAATTTCGTCGTCTGTCGCTGGCGTGTCGATGGTTAGCCCAGCAGGTCAGAAAATGAACGCAGCCCTGTTGATAAACTGGTCAACATTTAATTGATTAATTGTTCACGGATTGACTAACCGCGGTTGGAAATTGATATTCCAGCACAATCTCCGGCACTGTAATCGCATTCAAATAATGATTTGGGGAACTAAAAACGGTGAGTAAAGTCTATACGGTGCGCCCCAGATATGCAGTCAAGAATCGAGGGGACCTTGCGTGACGACAGAACGTGATGTGGATCAAGTGTTGATTGACTGTGTTTTGAATGGTGATAAGCGTGCATTTGAATTGTTGGTTCTTAAATATCAACGAAAGTTAATGCGGTTGGTTCTATATTTTGTCAGAGACCAAGCTGAAGCAGAAGATATTGTGCAAGAGACATTTATCAAGGCATATCGCGCGCTGTCGAAATTTCGCGGTGAATCTGCTTTTTACACCTGGCTTTATAGAATCGGTGTCAATACGGCGAAAAATCATTTAGTGAGGCAACGTCGAAGGGTACCAACTTCGACTGACTCCGATGTGCAAGAAGCCGAGACATTTGATGAATCAGACGGCCTGAGGGAAACGAATACGCCAGAATCGGTTTTGGAATCAAAACAACTGGCTGAAACTGTCAACGAAGCAATGAGCTCCTTGCCCGAGGAATTGCGCGTCGCAATTTCTTTAAGAGAAATAGAGGGATTAAGTTATGACGAAATCGCTGAATTGATGGCATGTCCAATAGGCACCGTGCGCAGTCGGATTTTTAGAGCGCGGGAAACCATTGCTGATAAAATTCGCCCCCTATTGGGCACTTCAATTGACAAGCGTTGGTAAAGTAGTTTGGCGGCGAGAGAAAACAGGGACGATATGAATAACGATCAGCGCAATTTACAAATCAGGGAAAAAATTTCATCACTGGTCGATGGTGAATATGGAGCTCATGATTTAGATTTGCTTATTACCGCTCTACATGGCGACGCGAGTAAAAAAGATTGGGAAATCTATCATCAAATTGGAGACGTGTTAAATTCAGACCACTTGTCGATTTCGATCAGCCCGGATTTTAATCGACAAATGGACGCACTGTTGGCATCGGAAGTTACTTACTTCAATTCCAGACGGAAGTTGCTGGATCGTTTTAATCACAGAATCACCTATGCGAGCGCCGCGATGATCGCACTAATGGCTATCTTGGTGCCAAAATTTGCCGGGCATGACGGCGCTGAAGTCAGTGCTCCGTATATCACGGCCCAACTTCCAGCATTCGGCACAGCACTGCAAGCTCAATCTGGTTCAGTTGTGACTGCGTCGCAGATTGATACGCCGACTGCCGGGCGCCCGCGTATGTTGAGAGATCCGTCAATTGATAGTTATTTGGCGGCACATCAGCGGTATTCGAAATCGATGTATAGCGCCGTTGAATATGAGACTGGTCCCATTGTTCAAGAAGTAGAAAAGTAATGAGAATTGCCTTTTTTTGCTTTCTGTTGAGTTTTGTGGCGCCTGTTTTGGCAGATGAGTCATCAGAAGCGCAAGCACTCATACAAAAAATTCAGGTTGCTTCGAAAAGTTTGAATTACTCTGGCACTTTTGTATTTCAACAAGATAACCAACTCGTTGCATCACAAATTATTCATCGTTATCGACCAGGTGATGAGCGAGAAAAAATAGAAAAATTGGATGGCCATCGCCGCGAATATATTCGCCATAACGAGGAAATTGTGAGCTACCAGCCGGATATGAAAACGCTGCGCACAGAGCGACGTCAGGCGCAGGATATGTTTCCTGCCGTATTGGCGTTCAACAATGCTAATCTGGGGGAGCATTATGCATTCAGATTGTCAGGGTTCGCCAGAGTTGCCGGTGTTGATTGTCGGATGGTGATTATTGAGCCAAGAGATGCGCTTCGCTATGGTTATCGACTTTGTGCAGCAATTTCCAATAACTTGATGCTGCTCGCACAAACGACGACCCCAAATAATCAGGTTCTGGAGCAGATAGCATTTACCAGTCTGACATTTGGTGAGGTTGATGAAAACAGTTTGAGGCCCAGCTATGTAAATGTGTCAGACTGGAAATCAGTACGAAACGCCGTGGCGGTGTCAACCGAGTCAGGTTGGACGGTCCGGGCTATGCCAGAAGGATTTAAAAAAATTCGGGAAGTTCGCCGCCTGATTAGCATTCAATTCAGCAGCAATCTCGGCGGACCGTCCAATATAAAGCCAACTGATTTGCATGAAGTATTGCAGTTGGTTTTTTCGGATGGCTTGGCGACAATTTCAATTTTCGTTGAGCCATTGACAACTGAACGAAGCCCCGGCCTTGTTCAGAAAGGTGCGACCACCATATCAGGATTTCAGCTAGGGAAGTTCTGGATTACTGTAGTTGGTGAAGTGCCGGTAGCAGCAATTAAATTACTTTCAGACTCGATTGAATACAAACCGAAATGATTCATTGAGTATTTATTACATTCTTGATGATTATTATGACTAAGATACTCCCTCAACTTTCTATTAACCATCTTACTATCATGAAAAAGACTTCTTCGATTCTATTGGTTTTGGCTTTGGCGACAGGCCTGCCCGTCGCAACAATTATGACTGCAACTACTGCGCTTGCCGCGGCACCGTCATTTGACTTTACCGAGTTGGCCGAGAAAGCGAGCCCTGCGGTGGTGAATATTCGCACCACTGAGAAAATCACGATAAATCAACCTGGCAATCAGGATGAAGAAATGCAGGAATTATTCCGGCGGTTTTTTGGCGTGCCGATTCCGCAGCAACCTAATCCAGGCGCGCCAAAAAAACGCAAGCCAGCCCCGCAACAGCAGCAGGGAACGGAAGAAGAAGTTCCCCGCGGTATTGGTTCGGGATTTATTATTTCGCAGGACGGTTACCTGCTGACCAATGCCCACGTGGTTGACGGTGCTGACGAGGTCTATGTCAAACTGACTGACAAACGTGAATTCAAGGCAAAAGTCATCGGTATCGACAAACGCTCAGATGTCGCCGTGATCAAGATCGACGGGTCCAAGTTGCCCTGGTTACCGATTGGCGATTCGGACAAAATCAAGGCCGGTCAATGGGTCGTGGCGATTGGTTCGCCATTTGATTTGGATAATTCTATTTCAGCAGGAATTATCTCTTCGAAATCGCGTGACACTGGGGACTTGCTCCCTTTGATTCAGACTGACGTTGCCGTGAACCCTGGTAATTCGGGCGGACCACTGCTGAATATGAGTGGCGAAGTGGTTGGTATCAACTCCCAAATCTACAGCCGGTCAGGTGGATTTATGGGCATTTCCTTCGCTGTCCCGATTGACGAGGCGATGAAAGTGGTCGATCAGCTGAAAGCAAATGGCAAGGTCAGTCGCAGCCGTATTGGTGTCAAGCTGTCTGAAGTGCCGAAAGAAGTGGCAGAATCGTTTGGATTGGCGAAAGGACAGGGCGCCTTTATCAGCATGGTAGAACCAGGTCTGCCAGCCGACAAAGCTGGTATTGTTGCTGGCGATATCGTTCTGGAATTTAATGGACAACCCGTGACGAAATGGACCGAACTGGCGCGTATCGTTGCCAATACCAAACCTGGTACCAAGTCAGCGGTGACACTGTGGAATAAAGGCAAGACCCGGACTGTAACCTTGGTTACCGGCGAAATGGAACAGGAAACGAAATCGGCCAAGACCAAAGAAAAAGAACCGCAAGCTGCTGCCAATTTGCTGGGCTTGTATGTGACAGACTTAACGGATGATCAGAAACGTGATTTGAAAGTCACCTCAGGCGTTATCGTTGAAAATGTTGACGGTAGTGCGGCAAGGGCAGGAATACAGCCAGGTGATTTGATCTCTCAGCTCAACAGCTTCGACGTGAAAGACGCGAAACAGTTTAATGCCTTGATCGCGAAGCTGGATCCGAAGAAAGTGGCAGTTGTACTGGTCCGTCGCGGTGATGCGTCACAGTTTATTCCTTTAAAACCATCTGGCGCCAACTAGACGGCTGTTTGGTTCGCTACATTGAGAGGCTGCGCAGTTAAGCGCAGCCTTTTTCCTATTTGGGTATCGGTCAATATTCACATGATCTATTTCACGCTATACAGTCGGAGTTATTGCCATCTTTGCGATGATATGCGAGAAGCATTGCAAAAGTTGGTAGAATCGGTGCCCCACGAGATTGTGGTGATTGATGTGGACGGTGCCCCGGAGCTGCTCAAGCTTTACGACGAGTTGGTTCCGGTTTTGTTTGCACGAAGATCAGGTGTTGATGATTCCAATGAAGCAGGTCAACAACTCTGCCATTATTTTTTAGATGCAGATAAAGTGAAAGCATTTTGCAATGAGTAATTACGCATTACCCCTGTCTGATGACGACATTGATTTTGCCGGTCAAATTATTTGCGGCGTCGATGAAGCTGGCCGCGGCCCGTTGGCTGGAGCAGTATTTGCTGCAGCAGTGATCCTGGATCCGACCCATCCGATTATCGGATTGCGCGACTCAAAAAAATTAAGCGAATTGAAGCGCGACCAGCTGGCTGTGGAAATCAAAAAATATGCCCTTTCGTGGTGTATTGCTCAGGCTTCAGAACAGGAAATCGATCAACTTAATATTTTGCAGGCCACCATGCTGGCGATGCAGCGTGCCGTGCAAGGTTTATCGGTGCTGCCGGAATTAGCCTTAATTGATGGGAATCGATGCCCGGCACTTACTATGGCATCGCAGGCGATTGTGAAGGGTGATGATAAAGTTGCGGCAATTTCGGCCGCATCGATTTTGGCCAAGACTGCACGTGATGCAGCGTTGATGGAATTGCATCGCCAGTATCCTCAATATGCATTCGACCAGCATAAAGGCTATCCCACCGCATTACATTTGGAACGCCTGCGCAAACATGGGGTTTCTCCGGTGCACCGATTAACTTACGCGCCAGTGCGTGCGCTCCTTAAGCCATGAAACTGATCACATCACGGGATAACCTACTCTACAAAGAGTTAAAACATTTGGCGACCAGCTCGCAAGCTCGTCGTAAAGCTGCAAGTACGATGCTCGATGGCGTGCATTTGTGTCAGTCGTATCTGGAGCATTTTGGGCAGCCACTGTGGTGTGTGGTGAACGAAGCTTCCCAACATCATCCGGAGATTGCGCCGCTGCTGGCTAAAGCCGAGCGCGCACTGATCCTGACCGATGCGCTTTACCATTCATTAAGCCAAGTTGAACATGGCGTAGGCATATTTTTTGTTATCTCAATTCCAAAATCCACTCTGCCGCTTGCAATCAACGACACGGCAATCATGCTGGAGAATCTGCAGGACCCAGGTAATTTAGGCTCATTACTGCGCAGCGCTGCCGCTGCTGGTATCAAACAGGTTTTCTGCAGCAGTGGAACGGTTTCCGCGTGGTCGCCGAAAGTACTTCGTGCCGGCATGGGCGCGCATTTTTTAATTGAAATCCATGAGGACGTTGATTTGCCGGCTGCACTGAACAATTGCAGTATCTCGGTGCTGGCCACCAGTTCCTATGCACCCCAGACGGTGTATCAATGTGATCTGACCCAGGGCGTGGTTTGGTTATTTGGGCATGAAGGTCAGGGGCTCTCAGACGACTTGATGAGCTGCGCAACTGAACAGGTCAAGATACCGCATTTGGGTAATATTGAATCTCTCAATGTCGCGGCATGCGCGGCGATCTGTTTTTTCGAACAAGTCAGACAAATCTGTGATTAATTTAAAATGATTTTTACTGTATCCCCGGCGGCGATATTTTCTTGTTCCTCGCTTAATACCACCAGACAATTTGCGCGCATCATGGAACTGAGCATGGCCGATCCCTGTTCCGAGAAGACGGTGACGCGGAGTGTGCCGTCAACATCAATCTTGACAATGCCTCTTTGAAACTCTGTTCTGCCAGATTTTTTGTAAATTGCTCCGTTAGTAATCGCCTTGATTTGAAGCGGCTCATTGATCTGGGAACCAGATAACAGTTGCAATGCCGGGCGAACAAACAAATGGAAACTGATCATCATCGCGACCGGATTGCCGGGTAATCCGAAAAGATAAGTCTTCTCATGCTGATTATTTTTGTCTATCGCACCAAATGCGAGAGGCCGACCCGGCCGCATATTGACTGACCAAAAATTTATCTGCCCCAGTTGTCGCATGACCTGTTTGGTAAAATCAGCCGCCCCTCCTGCAACTCCACCAGAAGTAATGATCAGATCGGTTCGGTTTGCCGCGTCTCTGAGTGCCGCTTCAATTGTTGCTGGATTGTCTTCCAGTACCCCCAAATCCAATACCTCGGCACCACACTGAATTAACAGTGCGCGCAAAGTGACCCGATTACTGTCGTACACAGTTGCAGCGGACAGCTGTTCTCCTGCCGTAATTAATTCATCTCCGGTAGAGAAAATCGCAACCTGTACTTTTCGTTTCACTGAAATTGTTGTTACGCCAATCGAGGCCAACAGACCGAGTTCGACTGGCCCCAATCGGATTCCCTGATTGATGGCTACGGTTCCAGCGGCGATATCTTCGCCGCGACGTCGTTTATGTTGTCCTGCCTGAACAGATATTCCCTGCATGGCCAGTGTCGACGAGTCTGTCACGACCGCCTGTTCTTGAGGTAATACGCTGTCGGCATAGTCCGGTAGTGGGGCCCCGGTGGTAATCCGAACGGCCTGGCCAGACTGCAGTTGACCGGGAAATGGATGGCCGGCGTAAGCCTGTCCGACTATCGTCAAGACATGATGCAATTCTAAATCCTGGGCACAAAACGCATACCCGTCCATGGCCGAGTTGTCGAATGGTGGCACGTCAATATCGGCAACAATGTCGCTGTCCAGAATACGGTTCAGGCCATCGCTCAATGTAATTTGCTCAGAGCCAGAAACAGCGGTAATCGCAGTATTTATATGCTGTTGAACTTGTGCGACGGACAGGGTGGTTGATTGTGGCAGAGGGAGCATGGTTTCGTCAGATTGGGGCCGGTGGCAAGCGTCAATAAATTATTTCGCTGGTTTTGCAAAAGAATAACTGCGTAATTCCTCGAACGTGTTGATATTGCTGAAGGCCGCCTCATCGGAAAAATGTACTTTTGCGACATTGGCATCGCTATACCAACCATCCATGCGACGTCCACCCGAATCCAGATAAGCCTGAAGCTGTTGCAGCATCGATATCTTGATCAAACAAAATACCGGCTGTAATCGTGGCGATTCGGCATTGCCTGTACAGGCAACGGCGATGTCGGCAAGTTGCAGAGCGCTGAACAGGCGCAGCGCCAAATCGGCCGGTAGAAATGGACTGTCGCATGGCACGACCAGCATGTAAGGCGTTTTGCAATGGCGTAAGCCGGTTTCCACACCAGCCAGCGGTCCACGAAATTCAGACTCGTCGGGGGACTCGGCATTAGCTTCGGGGTCAGTCCAGACAGGCAACCCAAATCGGGCATATTCTTTCAGGTGGCGGTTGGCATTGATGGCTAAATCTGATACCTGAGGCTTGATTCGTTGAATGACTCGTTCGACCAGCGCCATTCCGTCCAATTGCTGCAAGCCTTTGTCGAGATTACCCATCCGGCTGCCGCGCCCACCAGCCAGTATCAGTCCGGTAATCTTGTTTTTGTCTGATGCACGAAGTTGGTCCATGATGGCTAGCCGCCTATGTAAGACATTTCCACTTTTTTCTGTGGGCTGGTAAGCTGGCTGCGTAATTCAGAATAGCGGTCACCGCGCAAATGCCAAATTTGGGCCAGGCTGTTTGAGATTGTTATGTCATCGGTTTGATTGCGCAACAAGTCACGCAGGTCGTGTCCATGGCTGGCAAACAGGCAGGTATATAATTTTCCTTCAGTCGACAGGCGCAGTCGCGTGCAATCCTGACAGAACGTTTGGGTTACGCTCGAAATAACACCGATCTCGCCAGTGCCATCAACATAGCGCCAGCGCTGCGCGGTTTCACCGTTATAACTTGCCGCCACCGGTTCGAGTTGCATCTCCGGATCAGATTGGCTGATCATTTCAATGACGCGTTGCGAAGGGATGACCTCATTCATTTGCCAACCATTGGAATCGCCGACGTCCATATACTCGATAAAACGCAATGCGAACGGCGTCCCTTTAAAGTGACGCGCCATCGGAAGAATTTGCTGCTCATTCATGCCTGCTTTGACGACCATATTGACTTTGATCGGTCCCAAACCAACCCGATGGGCTACGTCCAGACCATGCAACACATCGGCTACGGCAAAGTTGGCGTCATTCATTTTTTTGAATGTTGCGTCATCCAGCGCATCCAACGAAACCGTGACACGATCGAGGCCAGCATCTTTTAATTGTTGGGCTTTTTGCGCCAGCAATGCACCGTTGGTGGTTAACGTTAAATCCAGGGGGGCACCAGTCGGTGTTTCCAGTTGGCGCAGCATGGCCACTAACCGGTCCAAATTTTTCCGCAATAATGGTTCGCCACCGGTCAGACGAATTTTAGTGACGCCATGCGCGACCAGTAATTTGGCCAGTCGTGTAATTTCTTCAAAAGTGAGCAGTGCGCTGTGTGGCAGATAAGCATAGTCATGATCAAACACCGAGCGCGGCATGCAATATACACATCGAAAATTGCAGCGGTCGGTTACCGAAATGCGCAGGTCGTGTAGAGGGCGATGCAAAGCATCCAGCAAGAGTCCGGTGGGGACGACATTGGCGGAGGGAGGTAGTGACAGCAATTGGCTACTGCTGTGCTGGATGATAGGGATAATTCGATTTGACATTCGCTCAGCTATTAACATGCATACGAGTAAGATTCTAACCCAGAAATGGCATAGTGACAGGAAAGGACTGTGCCGGAAGTATTTTGATCGATTTAAAGCGGGAATCGGATTGCTTGAAATGCTATGATTCGGCATCAAAATTATTCTTAAAAAAGGGTCGGTATTCATGGATGTGAATGTTTTCTTCATCGTTGGATTGGGTATTGGATTGTGTGCAGGTGCGGTATTTGCGTGGCTGCTGGTGAATTCAAAATCCAAACAATTGATTGCCGAATCGCGCCAACAGATGCAGACGGAATCTGCTACGTTGAAAGAGCGACTGTCCTCTCAAAATACGGCGATCGGTCAGACTGAACAGCGACTGCGCGATACTGAAAGCCGGACGCAGGATCAGCAGCAACAGATCGCGAGTCAGCAGGCAAAGATTTCCGAACTGCAGACCCGTCTTGAAACCGAAAGATCGCAATCCCTCGAAAAACTTGCCCTGTTAGAAGCGGCACGCAGTGAATTTGGAAATCAGTTTCAAATCCTGGCGAATCAGATTCTGGAAGAAAAATCAAAGAAATTTACTGAGCAAAATCAGCTTAATCTGGGCGGCATTTTATTGCCACTGCAAGAAAAAATCAGCCAGTTTCAAACTCAGGTCGCCGATACTTACGATAAAGACTCCAAAGAGCGCTTGACACTCAAAAATGAAATTGAGCGGCTGGCAGCATTGAACGGCAAGATCAGTAAAGATGCAATCAACCTCACCCAGGCTTTGAAGGGCAGCAATAAGACTCAGGGCATCTGGGGTGAAATGGTCCTGGAGACGGTGTTGGAATCGTCAGGGTTGCGCCGGGGTGAAGAATATCAGGTTCAAAACACCTTCGAGCGCGAGGAGGGTGGTCAGCACAGACCGGATGTGATTATTCATCTGCCGGAAGGTCGACACATGGTGGTCGATGCCAAAATGTCGCTGCTGGCCTATGAGCGCTACGTCAGTGCCAGCACTGACGCTGAGCGCGCGGACAGTCTCAAGCAGCATTTATTGTCGGTACGCGCCCATATTCGGGGACTGTCTGAAAAAAATTATCAGACTCTGACCGGTTTGAACGCGCCGGATTTCGTGATGTTATTTATTGCAGTTGAGCCGGCATTTATGTTGGCGTTCAGTCATGATCAAAGCCTGTTCAATGATGCGCTGGCAAAAAATGTTTTGTTGGTCAGCCCGAGTACTTTGCTAGCCAATTTGCGCACTATTGCGTATATCTGGCGTCAGGAACAGCAAAATCGCAATGCACAGGAGATCGCCCAGCAATGCGCCAAGTTGTATGACAAATTTGTTGGCTTTGTTGAAGACCTTGAAGATGTCGGCAAAAAGCTCGGGCAAACTCAGAAATCGTTTGATGATGCGAGAGCCAAGCTGGTCAGTGGTCGGGGTAACCTGATTCGTCAGGCCGAGCAGGTAAAAAAATTAGGCGTCAAACCTAATAAAAATTTGCCGGTGCATTTACTGGACGACGATGATGCCCAGGACGCGCCGGTCGTCAGGATCTCTTGATCCATCTGATCCCGCCTATGTTCATTCTGGCGATTCCTTTTCACGTTCTGTCGCAAACTGATTGAGCTAATTTGGCTGGCCAGTAAGATGGCCACATAGCTTCAATTGTTAAGAACTCTGAAAAGGAAAAATCATGACTGTCAGCAAACGGAATGGCTTAATTTGTATAGGTGCTCTGGGTACTTTTGTGTTGATCGCACTGCTCGCATTGGATGGCAATGCATCGATGTTTGTTGATGGTGAGCCGGTCACAGGACTGGCTGGCGCGGGTTATGCAGTCGGCGGGGCCTGTATTGGATTGATCGCTGCTTTTTTCGGACTGGTGTTGGCGGCGGTAGTGCTGACCAGTGTTTCATTTTTTGTGTTCGTGGTGCTGGCAACGGTATTTTTGATGGTGCTGGTTTTGCTTTCACCTTTGTTTTTGCCGGTGGTGTTTGTGGCGGCGTTAATCTGGTTCTTCGGCAGGAAGAAAGCGACTGCCGCGGCATGAATAATGAAACAGCATGAGGATCGCACTGACTCATGCTGTTTTCATATGAGTTTATTTTGAATGCATAAACTGCTTGCTATAAATACGCCGGACAAGTCAAAATGTGCGGCGCTCAAATCAGTGCGCAGTCTGTCTTTGCGCTGATCAATCCTAAAACTGCAATAGTTTGTTTCCCTCGAATTTATGACCCTTCGCCGTATCTTGTTTTTGTTCAGTGCTGTGATGTTGTCAGTGCTGGCCGCCTGTAAAACCCCTGAATCAGCAGGGCCGGTCAATGGTCCAGTTGCATCCGCACCGGCAGTCGTCGCAGCCCCGACGGTTGTGCCTGTGCTTAAACCCTTATCCAGGCATATAAAAATTGGATTGGCTTTGGGCGGTGGTGCAGCGCGCGGGTTCGCTCATGTTGGTGTCATCAAGGCGCTCGAATCACAGGGTATCGATGTCGATCTTGTCACCGGAACGAGTGCCGGCAGTCTGGTTGGTGCCTTGTATGCGGCCGGCAATAGTGGGTTCGCGCTGCAAAAAATCGCCCTGAATATGGACGAGGCGACTTTGTCGGATTGGAAGGTGCCGCTGTTTGCCAGCAGCACCGGTGTGCTGAAGGGCGAAGGCCTGCAGAATTTTGTGAACAGGGAAGTCCATCAGCTGCCAATTGAAAAGTTAAAGAAACCATTCGGTGCTGTAGCGACTGATCTGAATACCGGATTGCCGATACTTTTCCAACGCGGTAACACCGGTGCAGCTGTACGCGCATCATCAGCCGTACCAGGCGTTTTCCAACCAGTCAGAATTGGCGACAGGTTGTACGTTGATGGTGGTCTGGTGTCGCCGGTACCGGTTTCCTTTTCCCGCACGATGGGTGCCGATTTTGTCATTGCTGTGAATATTTCATCGGAACCGGACATTGAGGCGTCATCGTCTTCATTCAATGTATTAATGCAAACCTTTTCGATTATGGGGCAAACCATCAATCAATATGAATTGAAAGGGGCCGACATCGTAATCCGTCCGGAACTGGAACGAATGGGAGGCGGAGACTTTGGTGGACGTCATCTGGCGATTTTGGCCGGAGAGCGCGCAGCAATGAGCGCGATGCCAGAAATTAAGCGGAAATTGAAGGAAATGCAGGACCGTTAATTTTGTGGACTGTCGTCGTTAATCCGGCGCGCGCCATTAAAACGTTTTTTCCAATAGGCCAATTCCATGCTTTCGATGCGCACCTGGCCGCCTTTTGACGGGGAGTGGATGAATTTATTGTCGCCCAGATAAATGCCAACGTGAGAAAAGCCGCGTTTCAAGGTGTTATAAAAAACCAGGTCGCCGGGTTGTAATTCACTCTGGTCAATTTTTTCACCAGTCCGACTGATTTCTGCGGCAGTCCGGGGTAAATCAACGTTGATTGCATCCTTGAAGACCAGCCTGACCAGTCCGCTGCAATCCAAACCCTGCTCAACATTATTGCCACCGCGCTGATAGCGTGTTCCCAAAAAGTCCACTGCTTTGGTAACCAGGCTGGATGCCCGGTCGGTAATTTCCTGAATTCTGGTCAGCACCGTGGTTTGTTCAGGCACCTGCTGCGTTACAGCAGGTTCTGCACACCAGGCAGGAATACACAGGCACAGCGCAGCTGCGATGTATATTTTTCGAAAGGTGTACTTTATTGCCATTGCGAAACTTTCTTATTCATGGACTGTCGAAATGTAAGGCACTCAGTGGAATATGTCAAAAAAGTTTTGTAAGCAATGTTAAGGTCTTTGGTGTTGGCAAAATACATGGTTAGCTTTTACGCTGAGCTGCATTTACAATGTTGCATTAATAAAAAATCAGGGAGTTGCAATGCAAACCAAACCCGTACTAATGCTGGAAGACGTAAAAAAAATCGCTGCGGCAGCAGAGGCTGAAGCGATTGCGCACCAATGGGCTGTCGTAATATCCATCGTTGATGATGGCGGGCATTTGCTCTGGTTGCAGCGTCTGGACGGTGTGGCACCGATTTCCACCCACATTGCACCGGCAAAAGCGCGTACCGCGGCAATGGGGCGCCGCGAGTCAAAAATCTACGAAGATATGATCAACAATGGCCGGGCTTCGTTTCTAAGTGCACCATTGATCGAAGGCATGCTGGAAGGCGGAGTGCCGATTATGGTTGATGGCCATTGTGTTGGCGCGATTGGTGTTTCCGGTGTCAAATCAGCGGAAGACGCTCAAATTGCCAAGGCCGGGATCGCCGCCTTGTCGGCCTGATTGCCGGTATTTGCTTGCAAATAAGGCATTCACTCTTCAATTAAGCCGCGGTTTTTGATCCTTTTTACGCTGTAAGTCAATGAATAATTGAGTTTTCACAGAAAAAGGGTTACCATGCTCGGCTTACCTCTTCCCGCACTCAACTTGACGCTGAGGCGGGCTTTTATTGTCCACAAGGAGATTACATGCGTCATTACGAAATCGTATTTATCGTGCACCCTGATCAAAGCGAGCAAGTGCCTGCAATGATCGAACGTTACAAAGCTCTGGTCCTCGCCAAAGGCGGCCAGGTTCACCGTGTAGAAGACTGGGGCCGTCGCCAGTTGGCATACATGATTCAAAAATTGGCGAAAGCTCACTATGTTTGCATGAACATCGAGTGCGACAGCGAAACTTTGAATGAACTCGAAACCGGCTTCAAATTCAATGATGCAGTTTTGCGTCATCTGACAGTCAAAGTGAAGAGAGCAGAAACAACGCCTTCACCAATGATGAAATCAGTACAGAAAGAAGATGCGGCCAAGACTCAGCGTGCAGAAGTGCCTGCTGCGTATTAATTGGTAACGTTCAATATTATTGATCAGGAGCGATTTGAAGCGGCAAGCCTGAATCTGAAGGTGGAATGAATCAATTTCAATTAGTTGCGCAGGTCGTCGAGCGAGAGATGTTGCGGTACTCTCCGGGCGGCGTACCAATCGTGTCAGCCAAATTGGCGCACAGTTCGCAGCAGTTGGAAGCACGGGTTTCAAGGTTGGTTGAGTTTGAAGTTTCAGCGCTGGCAATAGGTGAAATTTCAGGAAGATTTGACAAGCTGGACCTGGGCAAAAATTATCAGTTCACTGGATTTTTAGCACGCAAGAATCGCAACAGCAAAAGCCTTATATTTCACATCATCGATTTTAGTGAGATTGAGGCAATAAACTAGATTAGGAGCCATCATGGCATTCGGTAAAAAATTTGATAAAAGCAAATTAAAGCAAAAACGTCAGCAACAAAATCCTTTGTTCAAGCGTAAAAAATTCTGCCGCTTCACAGCAGCTAATGTTGAACAAGTTGATTACAAAGACATCGACACTTTAAAAGATTTCGTTCAAGAAAACGGCAAGATCATGCCAGCACGTTTGACAGGTACTAAAGCACTGTATCAACGTCAGGTAGACACAGCCATCAAGCGCGCCCGTTATTTGGCCCTGTTGCCATACACGGACTTACATCACGCGTAATTGACGATATCGGAGAAAAAAATGCAAATTATTCTGTTAGAAAAAGTCGTTAATCTCGGCAACCTGGGCGATGTAGTTCGTGTAAAAGACGGCTACGCACGTAACTTTTTGATCCCACAACGCAAAGCACGTCGTGCGACAGCGACGGCGATGGCTGAGTTTGAAGTAAAGCGTGCCGAGTTGGAAAACGCTGCTGCTGCCAGATTGGCTGTAGCAACGGCAGCAGGCGCAAAACTGGAAGGTTTGACTGTTCAAATCAGTCAAAAGTCTGGCGTGGATGGCCGTTTGTTCGGTTCAGTCACGAACGCGGATATCGCTGAAGCGTTGACCAAGCAAGGTTTCCCAGTTGAGAAATCGCAAGTCCGTATGCCGGAAGGCCCGTTGAAAATCGTGGGCGACCACCATCTTTCAGTGGCTTTGCATACTGATGTTGTGGTTGATGTCATTATTGCTGTCTTGGGCGAACACGCCTGATTCAGGGATTCATCGTGCAGCTGGTATAGCGCAAATGAGAGCCGGGTTAAAACCCGGCTTTTTTACTGGTGGATCGGATAAATAGCAGGGTGAACAAGGTATAATTCTGGCCATGAATAAGCCCACCGATCCACAACTTGATTCGCTTCGCGTCCCCCCCCATTCCATCGAATCTGAACAATCCGTCCTCGGCGGCCTGTTGCTCGATAATGCGGCGTGGGACAGGATCGCCGACTCGATCGTTGCCGAAGATTTTTATCGCTACGATCATCGCCTGATTTTTCAAACTATTGTTAAGTTGATTAGCGTCAGCCGTCCTGCTGACGTGATTACGGTGTATGAAGCGCTCAATGCATTGGGACGCGCCGAAGAGGTGGGTGGCATCGCCTACCTGAACGCGCTGGCCCAGAATACGCCTTCAGCGGCCAATATCCGTCGTTATGCAGAACTGGTGAGAGAACGTGGCACGCTGCGTAAATTGATTACTGTCGCTGATGAAATTTCAGGCAATGCTTTTAATCCGCAGGGCAAGGAAGTCAAGCAGATGCTCGACGAGGCAGAGGCCAAAATATTGGCGATTGCCGAAGATGGCGCACGCGGCAAGCAAGGATTTCAGGACATTCAGCCGCTCTTGAAACAGGTCGTCGAGCGTATCGATGAACTGTACAGTCGGGATAACCAGAACGATATTACCGGCGTGCCGACTGGCTTTGCTGATCTCGACAAGATGACCTCAGGTTTGCAACCCGGCGATTTGATTATTGTTGCCGGCCGCCCATCGATGGGCAAGACTGCGTTTTCAATCAATATCGGCGAGAACGTCGCCATTGAGAGCGGCTTGCCGGTTGCGGTATTTTCGATGGAAATGGGCGGCACGCAATTGGCGATGCGTATGCTCGGCTCAGTAGGGCGTCTGGATCAACATCGGCTGCGCACCGGACAGCTTAACGATGAAGACTGGCCGCGCCTGACGCATGCGATTCAAAAGATGAACGATGCCCAGCTGTACATCGATGAAACGCCCGCTTTGAATTCGATTGAATTACGCGCCCGCGCCCGTCGCCTGTCGCGTCAATGCGGCAAACTCGGACTGATCGTGATCGATTATTTGCAGCTGATGTCAGCCAACAGTTCAGGTGAAAACCGGGCCACTGAAATTTCCGAGATTTCGCGTAACCTGAAAGGCCTGGCCAAAGAATTAAACTGCCCGGTGATCGCCTTGTCGCAGCTGAATCGCTCGCTTGAGCAGCGTCCGAATAAACGTCCGGTGATGTCGGACTTGCGCGAATCGGGTGCGATTGAACAGGATGCCGACGTGATTCTGTTTATTTATCGCGACCAGGTTTATAATCCCGACTCGCCTGACAAAGGCACGGCTGAAATTATCATCGGCAAGCAGCGGAATGGCCCGATCGGCAGCGTGCGCTTAACCTTCATGGGCGAATACACCAAGTTTGAAAACTACACCGGCTCCTTGTCGGTGTACGGAGATTCAGAATAATCCATAGCTAAATTCGCAGCAGCCAGATCGTGTCTGCCACGTACTTCGGCGCGTGTTGAAGAACTACCCAAATCGACAATTAAAGTGAGAGAACAATGTTCGGACGACTGATGCCAACTGAAGGCAAATTTTTTGATTATTTTAATCAGCACGCTGCGTTGTGCATCAAAGGATGTCGGGAAATGGTTGACTTGATGAATAATTTTGATGACCTGGAAACCCGGGTGCATGCAATTGAAGTCATTGAAAAACAGGCGGATAAAATCACCCACGAATGCATTGATCTGTTGCACAAAACGTTTATCACACCGATCGACAGAGACGACATTCATCAATTGATTACCCGCATGGATGATATTCTGGATTTGTTGGAAGATGCCGGTCAGACGATCTCGTTGTATGACATCCAGCATGTCACGCCTGAAGCCAAGCGATTGTCAGAACTATGTCTTGCGTGCGCAGAGAAAGTGGCGGCGGCGGTGGGCCTGCTGCACAACATGAAGCATTCCAAAGAAATCATGCAGCTGTGCGAAGAGATCGATCGCTTGGAATCCGATGCCGACCACGTGATGCGTGCAGCGATGTCCAAATTGTTTCGCGATGAGCCGGATGTGCGTAATCTCATTAAATTGAAGGCGATCTATGAGATTTTGGAAAACGTGACGGATCGTTGTGAAGATGTCGCCAATATTATTGAAGGTATCGTGTTGGAAAACGCGTAAGCACCATGCACACACTTCAGTTAAGTATCTATATTTTGTTGCTGTTAATTGGTATGGCGTTGATCTTTGATTTCATGAACGGGTTTCATGACGCCGCCAACGCCATCGCCACCGTGGTTTCAACCGGTGTTCTAAAGCCGCACACAGCAGTCGCGATGGCCGCGTTTTTTAATGTGCTGGCGTTTTTTTTCTTTCCGAATAAGGTCGCACAGTTAGTGGGGAAGGGCATGGTCGATGCCAGCATCATTGATCAATATGTCATTTTTGGCGCACTGTTCGGTGCGACCGGCTGGAATTTATTCACCTGGTATTTTGGCATTCCTTCATCTTCATCACATGCGCTCATTGGTGGACTGGTCGGTGCCGCAGTTGCCAAGGCGGGAATCGGTGCATTGGAACCAAGTGGCCTGCTGATCACGGTGGCGTTTATTGTTTTGTCGCCGCTGCTGGGCTTTATTCTCGGTTCATTGATGATGCTGCTGGTGTCCTGGCTATACGTTGGTACCACACCCAAAAAAATCGACAAATGGTTTCGCCGTTTCCAGATCGGTTCGGCCGCCATGTACAGCCTGGGCCATGGCGGAAATGACGCGCAAAAAACCATGGGAATAATCTGGATGCTGCTCATTGCTACCGGCTATTCCCACACCACTGATGCCAGTCCGCCGGTATGGGTGGCGCTGGCCTGCTATACCGCAATCGGTTTCGGGACCCTGTTTGGCGGGTGGCGCATTGTCAGAACCATGGGCCAGCGGATAACCAAGTTAAAACCTGTCGGCGGATTTTGTGCTGAGACCGGTGGGGCGATCACGCTGTTTTTTGCATCGGCACTGGGCGTGCCAGTGTCGACGACGCATACGATTACCGGTGCCATCGTTGGTGTTGGCGCAGCGCAGCGGCTCTCTGCTGTGCGTTGGGGATTGGCCGGCAATATCGTCTGGGCATGGCTCTTTACTATTCCGGCTTCTGCATTGGTGGCCGCGGCAGCGTGGTGGGTTGCCACACAGATTTTTTGATTGCGCCCAGCTGCGAACTGTTTTTTTTACAATGTTGTTGGCCACAATAAAATCTGAGCAGTATGTTTATATCAACAGGGACGCTGCGCCAAGAATCCCTGATTCGGGAAATTTACTACGGCAAATCAATAGCTTATCGAATATGTACATCTGCTCGCATGACCTTCCAAAAGGTGAGTATCGAAATGATAATTTTATTTATATAATTTCGCCTACCAACACTTTGAAAGGTAATCAATCATGCGTACTTCAACCCGTATTATTTGCTCGATGATGTTTGCAGCTGCCAGCTTAACTGTTCAACTGGCCCATGCCCAAGACGGCAGCCGGATGGACGCCATCTTGGAGCAGCGCTTCAAAGCTGCCAATATTACTCATGACGATAAACTGACCAAGGAACAGGCTAAAGCAGGCATGCCGCGTATTTATAAAAATTTTGACAAAATCGATGTCGAGAAAAAAGGCTATGTGACTTTGGAAGAAATCAAAGCGGCAATGAAAGATGCGGAAGCCACCCGCAAATAGTTTCGTATTTCCTCAATCTGCTGCGCGCAGAAATACTCCCCCCCAGGCTCTAATGTAATTTCAAATCCGCTCCCACTTCAAAGTGGGAGCGCTGCTATTGCTTCACTAAAAAGATAGCTAAATAAAAATTTTTTACTATTGTGAGTACGTAGGGAACAAGTTTGTTCTTCAATCTGGGGCGTACATGGCGACTTTGATCTCCTGGGTTTTTAAAATTTTTAATCCTGGCTATTCTGTCCAGTCGACGCCAGAGCAAATGTCAGGGCAGGCTGGCGCCGCGAACGGCGCTGGCAAATCAAAATCTTCAAGCGGGGGGGCGACCAAATTTGCCAAATTGACCAAATCATCTGCTGCAAACAAGCACAATGTCGCCGTCATTGAATATGGTGGCAGCTACAAGGATTTGCCGGTCTATGTTGACGTCTGCTATTTCGATTGGATGGCAGGAAAATCGAAGGAGAATGAAATTACCGACCCCTCCTTCGAGCGCAAGATTATTGAGTATCTGGGCGTGCTGGCCGAATCCGAATTTGCCGGTGCCAATTTAATACCGCGTGTCCCGAGCGTTATGGTGCAGCTGCTCAAGCGCATGCACGAAGAAAATGTCTCCGGCTCTGAGTTATCGCGCATCATCACCAAAGATGTCGTGTTGGTCGCAGCCATGCTCAATGAAGTCAACAGTTCGTATTACAACACCGGCGAAAAAATAACCGATCTGAGTCAGGCGATACTGTTGTTGGGACACAATCGACTGCGCATGGTGTTGGCCAAGCTGTCGTTCACACCAATTTATAATGCCCAGCTTGGACCCTACACCAAACTGACGGCTTCAAAAATTTGGGAAGAATCGCAGAAGCGGGCCTTGGTCTGTTATCTCTTGGCCAAACATCAGCAGGTCGATCCGTTCATGGCGTTTCTTGCCGGTTTAATGCAAGACGTGGGACTGATGGTCGCTCTGCGGGTTTTTGATCGCAGCAGCGGCAATGGCAAATTGCCGACCTCAACCGAATTTCGTGCGGATTTTCAACTGCACGCCCTGATTTTATCAACCCGCATCGGTCAGATCTGGTCCCTGCCCGAAATCGTGACCAGAGCCATCGAGGCACAAGGCGTAGACAGAACCATGCTGGCGAAACATCCTTTGGCCAGGGTTTTGAAGAAAGCCGACTTCATCAGCAAAACCTGCATCCTGATTGACGCCGGACAAATCAAGCTTGACACGGAACGCATGAGAGAAATTTTGACCGAGTCAGAAGCCGATTGTTTGTTCACCATGCTCGAAGGTCAGGTCAACGTCGCCAATGTCCTGTAGCCGCCAGTTTGTGTACCGATTTTCTTTTTTTCACGCGACACATCGATTGTGATCCGTGATCACATCTGCTATCGTCTGCGACGCAGGTTCATGACTGCAGACTATTCCAATAACATACCCGTTCTGGTCCATCCGCAAGGTTCAGGGCGACATAGAAAATCGAGACTAAATGATGCGCCTATTCTTAACTGTATTCATCACCATGATCTTATCAAGCACCAATGTACTTGCCGAAAAGTTGACTCTGGAACGTATCCATGGCGATCCTTCCCTGTCCGGGCCAACTGTCAGTGCCTTGAACATCTCGCCGGATGGCCAGCGTGTGACATTCTTGCGCGGCCGCGATGACGACAGATTCCAGCTCGATTTGTGGGAATTCAATCTTAAGGACAACACAACGCACCGTCTGATTGATTCCAAAGTATTGCTGCCCGAAGAAAAATTATCGGATGCAGAAAAAGCGCGACGCGAACGCGAACGCACCGCCAGTTATCACGGCATTTCAGACTACAGCTGGTCGCCCGACGGTAAGCAGTTATTGGTCACGCTGGCCGGCAATCTGTACCTGGTAGATGTGGCGCATCCGGACAAAGCGCGCAGCATTGTGAAAGGCGATGTGATCGATCCAAAAATTTCACCCAAAGGCCGTTTTGTTTCCTTCGTGCGCGATCAAAATTTATTTACCATCGAATTGGCGACGAACAAGGAAGTTCAGTTGACTACCGATGGCAGCGGCACGATTCACAACGCTGAAGCAGAATTCGTCGCACAGGAGGAAATGGACCAAACCAGCGGTTACTGGTGGGCGCCGGATGACAGTGCCATTGCGTTTAAACATTTCGATGAAGCAGTCGTGCCAAATGCGCGCCGTTTCGAAATCTACGCTGATCACACTGAAATCATTGAACAACGTTATCCGGCAGCCGGAGATCCGAATGTCGTGGTGTCGCTGGCGATTGTTGCGCCAACCGGCGGGGCAATCAAATCGGTCGACCTGGGCCCGGAAGCTGATATCTATTTAGTGCGTGCTGACTGGAGTTCCAATTCGCGTGACCTGGTCTATCAACGCCAAACACGCGATCAAAAACGCCTCGACCTGGTTGCGGTCGATGTCACAACGATGGCGCAGCACATCGTGCTGACCGAAACGTCCAACACCTGGGTCAGCGTCGGCCACCATCCGTATTTCCTGGAAAACAGTCAGCAGTTTATTTGGGAATCGGAACGCAGTGGTCGCAATCATGCATATTTATACGATCTGCAGGGTAAATTAATTCATGCCATTTCCGCCGGTGCCTGGGGCGTTGACGAGATACTCGCCGTCGATGAAAAAAATCACAAGCTGTATGTTGCCTCGAATCGTGACGCAGCCATCGACAAGCAGGTCTACGCCTTGGCGCTGGACGGCAGCACTGCCGATAAGCCGGTCCGGATCAGCAAAGCCGACGGCTGGCACGAAGCGAAATTTTCCAGACATGGCGAAGCGTTTGTTGATACCTGGTCAGATCCGGATACTCCGCCGCAAGTGAGCGTGCGACATGCCGACGGCAGCATGATCACCTGGCTGGAGCATAACGAGTTGAATGGCACCCATCCGTATGCTGCTTATCAGCAGTCACACGTGCCTACCGAATATGGCGTTCTGAAAGCCGCTGATGGGCAGGAGATGCATTATTCAATATTAAAACCGCTCGGCTTTGATCCAGCCAAGCATTATCCGGTGTATATCAATGTGTATGGTGGTCCGCACGCCCAGATGGTGGAGCGTCGTTGGGGAGATTTGTTTGCCCAGTACATGGCACAGCGTGGTTATGTCGTCTTCAAATTGGACAATCGCGGATCCTTCCGTCGCGAGCGGCAATTCACCGATGTCATTTATAAAAACCTCGGAAAGAATGAAGTCGCCGACCAGTTGGTGGGTGTCGACTGGCTGGCCAAACAATCTTATGTCGATGCCAAACGTATCGGCGTTTTTGGCTGGAGCTACGGCGGTTTCATGACGCTACGCATGCTGGAAGCTGCATCGGACCGCATCGCCTTCGGTGTGGCCGTGGCACCGGTGACTGAATGGGATCTGTACGACACACATTACACGGAACAGTTTTTGACCCGTCCGAAAGACAACGCTGAGGGTTACAGACAAAGCGGCGTGTTTGCGCATCTGGATGGATTGAAGTCCCCGTTGCTGTTAATTCACGGCATGGCCGATGACAATGTCTTGTTTGTCAATTCGACCCGCCTGATCGATGAACTGCAAAATCGCGGCATCATGTTTAACCTGATGACTTATCCGGGCGCCAAACATGGCATTTCGAAAAAATCGAGCAATTTGCATGTGTTCCGAACCATTGCCAATTTCTTTGACGAACATACCGTAACGCCGAAATAGTTTGTGAATCTGACAGAAGCAGGCGATGTTTCAGGGGCAGGGAAGCGCGGTGGCAATAGAAAGGATTTGACGAAGATGACATTGCATATCGATCCGGATATCACCACAGCGCATACCCTGGACAGTGCGTTTTACACTGACCAACATAATTTCGATCTGGCCCGCGAGCGTATTTTCACGCGAACCTGGCAATGGTTAGGCAGTCTTGATGACGTCAGCCAGAGCGGCAGTGTCGCGCCGCGTGAGCTGTTGCCCGGTCTGCTGAATGAACCGGTGCTGCTGAGTCGCGATGATCAAGGCCAATTACGCTGCCTGTCAAATGTCTGCACCCATCGCGGTAATATTCTGGTGCAGACAGCCTGCAAGGCCAGACATATTCGCTGCGGTTACCACGGGCGGCGGTTTGATCTGAGCGGGGAAATGATGTCCATGCCCGAGTTTGCAGACGCAAAAAATTTTCCGGCCGCGACGGATAATTTGCCGACGCTGCCCGTCGGCCAGTGGAATAATCACGGCTTTGCAGCGCTTGATCCAGCTGCCCCGCTTGACACGTTTTTTTCTGAAGTGTCGCAGCGATTGAGCTGGTTGCCGGTCGATACGTTTATCCACGATCCCAAACGCGACCAGAATTTCTTTTTAAACGCGCACTGGGCTTTATATGTGGAAAATTATCTGGAAGGCTTTCATATTCCGTTTGTGCATGCGGGGTTAAACGCCGTCGTTGACTACAGCAGTTATACCAGCGAAATCGGACGCTACGCCAATCTGCAATTGGCGATCGCAAAGGAGGGAGAGTCCGCATTTGATATTCCTCTGGGATCACCAGACCACGGCAAACGCGTCGCGGCCTATTACTATTGGGTGTTCCCGAATCTGATGCTTAACTTTTATCCCTGGGGTTTATCCTTAAATATCATTCATCCGGAAGGTCTGGATAAAACGCGCATCAGTTTCAGATCGTTCATTTGGGACGCGAGCAAACTCGATCAAGGTGCCGGATCGAGCCTGGATCAGGTTGAAATGGAAGATGAGGCGATAGTGCTGGCCGTGCAACGTGGTGTGCGTTCGCGCTTTTATCAGCATGGCCGTTATTCACCGACCCGTGAGCGCGGGACGCACCATTTTCACCGGTTGATTGCAGAGTTTATGCAGGGCAGTTAGTCAGTTTCCGGTCCGCTCGATCAGCGCCGTTTTATCAACACAAATACAGTGCGGAAGTTTCATATATCGGATCGGTAAGCAGCGCAGTATAAATTTCATTTTCTGCTTTTTTTTCAACTCGACCGACAGGCTCACGATTGTTGACAGACAGATTGTATCTGGGAACGCCATACGCTTTCGATTTTTCCCGGGTCATCATCCAATGATCGTAGATCGTGCGCCACATTACCTTGAATTTCTCCAGCGTTAGTTCGAAGTGCTCGCGCGCCAATTCTTCTGCGAGATAAGATTTTACAGCCGGATGTTCATCGGGCTCTAATTGCTCTTGCTCGATCCGTTCGCAGCGTTTTTTTGCGGAGTGGTAATTTCTCGCGGCAAGCAGCAGTGCTGTAATCGTATCGCTGACTTCCTGTTTTTCGGCCCTGCTCGCAAATTTCAAAAAACGTTTTTCGAGGTAGGCCAATTCATCGTGAAGACGGTGTTGTGATCCCAGGGTCAAATTCAGAAAGAGCTGCTTCAATACTTCTTCGTGATCGCGCAGCAGCTTATACCAGTAGCAGTCCTGCATTTTCTGTTCATCCTGGTCTTTTTCCTTGCGAATTTTAGACGTGAACAAGCCATGCAGATAATGGATGCCAAACAAGAACAGGGAGTTGGGTGAGGGCTTATCGGCGATCATTGCTGTTTCTGTTCGTGTATAGCTTCCCCCGACTTTCAATGTCGTGACACCTGCAGCCGTAACGGCTATCGGAATATGGATGGCCGGGCTGATTTCGAGGGCATCGACAAGTGAAATGCGCTCAAACAGTTTGACGCTTGGCAGGTCGCCGCTGTCTTCGGGTTTAAAAAATTTAAAACTGTAAACGCCTTTTCCGTCATGGCTTGCCAACGGGTCGGGCGCTTCGCCGAGAAAATCAGACACTGCCATGGCATCACCGTACTTATTGAGTTGCGCGCAGATTACCTTGATCAGTTCGGTATTCATCACTGGGTTGCTGCCAAAACTAAATTCGATATTGATGTATTGGCCACAACGCAAAGGGTTGAAGTGTTCCAGGGAACGGAAATTTATTTTAAATCCCAGTCCACTGCCCAGGCCGAAAAAAGAAAATACGGATGCGCCTTTGACGTTGCCTTGAATAGTCAGATCCTTGGTTTTAATAAAATAGTCCTGTTCAGCGCAGGCTGACAGCTTGAAGAGATCGGGTCGATGTGGGATGCCGGTAGCATGAATATCTGATTCAAGCTTTTCCAGCTCCGCAATTTGTTTTTTATACTTCGCAACGAGTTCGGTATTTTTATTTTTTTCTGATATCGTGCTCAACTGATCGTGGAACCAGGCCGTCAAGACCACCATTCTTTTGAGGCACTCTTCTGTGCTCTGGACTCCGTAACGCCGATGAAATTCTTCAATGATCTCTTCACAGCCCGGCCCTTTTTGCGCATGCAGGTTGCTGTAAGCATTGAAATCTTCAGTCAGCCTGGCGATGTCCTGGTCGAGGACCGATGCTTTCTTTTGGTTCCGAATTATTGGTGCCTGATTCCAAAACGATCTGAGCTCACGCTTGATGATCTGACCTTGATCGGCGAGTTGTGCTCGGAATTTATTTTTATAATCATCGTCAAAAAATTTACTTTTCATCAGTTCTATAAATGTGAAGTAGCGCTTGGCGTGTGTTTTCTTTGATGATTTTTCAACGGAAGCATTGACTTTAACAAGGGGTGAGCCGGTGTCGATTTTTGCGCCAGCGGTACCGGTCCGGGTTTTTAATTTTCCCTTCAGCACGATAGCGCGCTTCTCGTCTGCGACTTTAGTGTCTGACTTGATCTCGGCTTTGCTGTCGTTCGCCTTCTGAATCTCTGCGCTAAAACTCCGTTCAACTTCCTCGGTAATCGAATTTCTGTCAACGGGTTTGGTGCCAATGCTCATGAATTCTATGGCGCGCTGCTTCATGAGGGCGCGGTCCACTTCTTTTTTTTGAATGGCTGGTTTTTTGCTTTGCGAATAATCGAGGCTCAGCAGAGTTGAAAAGGATCGGGCGATGATATGTTGGTCACGCAGATAATCTTTTTGAACTGCGTAAAAGTCCGACAACTCATCTTTGTTCCAAAACAGTCTGGCCCCGTTGACGCAGGCTTTTCTTGACAACAGTTTTTCGATTTCAGGGTTTCTGGCGGTCTTCCACCAGCGTTTTCCATTGTGATTCTTGAGCAGATCGGTAAACGAACAAAGGGCATGCGCACGTGCAAAGCGCGAATACGAATACGACCCTCTGGTTTCGGTCCCTCTGCCTTCCAGGTCACACACCGCCACTTTTGCTTTGAGATAGCCCGACAGGGTAGTGACATCGGTTGTGATCAGATAACCCTCGTCATCGAAATACTCTTCTCCTTTCAGACCGGCATCCACGCCACCACCTACTGATGCAGCGGGCAGGCCGGTGTGCGATTCGACCGTCCCTTTTTTGCTGATGGTGCGGTTGAACATCGGATTGTCGACGCCAAGCTGCTCCCTCTCTTGCGTGAACATGCCGACGATGGTCTGATGTGCCTGTTGCATATACATATAGCGGCTGACAAACTCCAGATTTTCAACCATGCATTGAATAAATCGCAATCCGGGTTTGGACTGTTGTCCGCGACAGGCATATTCTGTCAGCAAGCCCCGCAGCGTTTCCATTTGCAGCGACAGAGTCGCACAATCTTCAATCGTCATTGACGGATTGTCGGCAGCACGCAATGAACTTGTTACTTCATCGATGAGGCGATGGCATGGGCCAAGCACAGCTTGCTCGTCTAAATGTCCAATTCCTTCTTTCAATTTTGTGATGATTGCGACTGTCTTTGATTTATCTTCGAGCATGGGGCGGCCGATATACAGATCCTTGCTGTCGGTGCTGGCCAGTATGCTGCGACGGACTCGTTCAGAGCGGTGTCTGGTGTTTAAAAACGAAAAAAAGGAAGAGGTGTCGCGGGACGGCAAGTGATGAATGCCAGGCGGTTTTGCGGTAGGGCTTGTGCTGGCTTGGCGTGGGTTGCTGTCATCGCCCGTGTTGCTGTCGACGCGCAGCAGCCACAATATGCTGCTCGCTGTGTTTATGCCATCCATTACTATGTCTCCAATCTATTTTTTTAGTATTGGTCATGACAGAGGACCTGAACGCAGCCTGAGTCCCGTGTCAATTATTTTTTGTGCTGTAACTTGACCAGATTGGGACTGATGGGGCAATACGGGGATCCCCCCACTTGCATTTAAGTGGGTTGTAGGGACGGGGGCTTAGTCAGCGGTTTTCAATTTGGAATGGGATATGCCATAGATAAAATACAGGACAATAAATCCGACCATCCAGATGCCAAATACCTTAAAGGTCAGATCGGACAGGTCTTTCATAATGTAGACGCAGGCGATCACACTCAACACCGGCACTGCATATGGGCCAAAGGGTACCCGGAATCCGCCCCGAATCGACTTGTCGCTTTTGTGACGCATGATAGGTACCGCGATGGCGACGATAATAAATGCCGTCAAGGTGCCCATGCTGACCATGTCCCACAGGAAGTTCGAGTCCACCAGGCCCGCCACAATTGCCACGGCGGTGCTGACGATAACAGTGTTGCCAACCGGGACGTGAGTGCGTGGATTGACCTGTTTAAATATCTTGGGGGCCAGACCATCGCGGCTGATCGCATACAGAATCCGGGTCTGTCCGTAGATTGAGACGAGGGTAATACTGAATACCGAAATGATGGCACCGGCCGACAACACCAAGGCGGGCCAGGACCTGCCGGTTACGTCCTGCAGGATCACGGCCAGGCCAGCTTCCTGTCCGACAAATTTTGCCGCTGGTTGCGCGCCTACTGCGGCAACGGCAACCAATAAATAAAACACCGTCACAATACCCAGCGCAGCCAGAATGCCAATCGGTACATTGCGTTTTGGATTATTCACTTCGGCACCGGCAGTGGCAATCGTATCCAGACCAATGAACGAGAAGAACACGGTGCCGGACGCCGCCGTCACGCCGGCCATGCCCGCCAATCCCTGACTGTTATCGGTATTGAAGAACGGGAAAAAATTATGCGAATCGAATCCGGAAAAGGCGATCACCACAAAAAATATCAGAATCGCCAGTTTGATCATCACCATCACGGCGTTCGTGGTCGCCGATTCCTTGGTGCCGCGACATAGCAGGAAGGTACACAAAATGACCAGCAAGACCGGGGGCAGATTGAATTGGTCCGGATGGAATTCTGCGCCCTGGGTGCCCAACACAATCATTGGCGTATGCAGCATGGCAGGGATCTGCCAGCCGACGGCGTTCTGTAAAAAATTATCCAGATAGTCGGACCAGCCAATCGCGACGGCACTGCCGGCCAGGCCATATTCAAGCAGCAGACAGGCCGCGACAATAAAGGCGGCGAATTCACCCAGCGAAGCATACGCAAAGGAATACGCGGAGCCGGAAGAGGGGATGCGAAATGACAGTTCGGCGTAGCACAGCGCGGTCAATCCAGCTGTGAGTGCGGCAATCAGAAAGGAAAGGATGACCGATGGGCCGGCCTTGGGAACAGCGACCGCCATGGTGAAAAAAATACCGGTGCCGATCGTGGCACCGACGCCGATCATGGTGAGGGAAAAAAGGCCAATTGAGCGATTCAGTCCGGCGCTGCCGTGTTCGGGGAGGTCTTCTACTGCGCTTCCATCCTGCGATTGAGTAACTTGCTTAGTGCGTGTTAATTTTTGCAACAACGTTTGTCCCATAAGTTATCCTTATTTTTTAGTAGTGCAACTTTAAACGGTAAATCCGCTTCAGTGGGGAAATTATTTATGTGTCTATGGTTCGTTTGGTCTTGCCAACGTTTGTAAGCCTGATTCGTGATCCGCGCCTGAGTACCAAAGCTCGATACTTTGGTAACAGTCTGTCCCAAGCAAGTGCAAATGATTTATTTATTGTCGAAATCAGTAGCGTATTTGTAGCGACTTAGAAAAATTGTTCTGCCATTTCCCGTCTTAATCTGATCTGTCTGGCAAAGCGGATTTTGAATATGTAACCGCCTGGTTCCGCTGCTTGAAAGCACAATCAATTTCATTTGGAAAACAAAAAATCCTGGCTCCCCGAAGGGCCTGCGTGACAGAAATCAATATTTACCCCTTGAATTAATTCTCTGTGCGGTAGGTAACCGTAAACACACTTAGTTACACAAAACACGCATTTTGCATTGCACCCATAATTTCGCTATGGCAATATTGCCTTGGTGAAAAATTTCCACACGGAAATTAAAATAAATATCAATCGGGGTGGTTGCAATGAATAGATTCTTTGATAATTTCAAGAGCGTTGAACTGGTTGTAACTTGTGTTTTTCTCGCGCAACTTGCTGCATGCGGTGGTGGCGGATCAGCCGGTTCAACGGCCAGCAATGCCAGTCCGACGGTCTTGTCTAGTCAAAATCCAGGCACTACCACCGGCCCCACAACCACTCCAACTACAACTACGACTACCCCAGTTACTCCTCCTGTTACATCAGAGACCTTTACGATTGGCGGAAAAGTCACCGGGTTGACCAAAGGTTCAACGCTGACCTTGAACAACAATGGTGGCGATGCATTACCGATTAATACAGATGGTCCGTTCACTTTTGCGACGCCAGTGGCTGCCAATGCAGAATTTCTGGTGACCGTCGCTTCACAGCCGTCCGGTGAAGTCTGCACGGTGTCCAACGGCAGCGGCACAGGGGTAAATGCGAAGGTCACGAATGTCAACGTGGTCTGCTCAATGAATACTTACGGTATTTCTGGCACCGCTTCCGGGCTGGCCGCCGGGCAAACCGTGAAGATTCTGAACAACGGCAGCAACCCACAAACAATCTCAGCGAATGGAAATTTTACATTGAGCGTGCCAGTTGCTTATAACGGCGGTTATTCGGTGACAATTGCTGCGCAACCGACCGGTCAAACCTGTTCTGTAAATAACGGCCTGGGGTCTGGCGTTGTGGCCAATGTTACTAATCTGAGTTTGATCTGTTCAACACAAAGTTACACGATCGCAGGGACACTCAATGGACTGGCTGCCGGCCAACAGGTAACTCTGTTAAACAATGGCGCAGATCCGACTGTTGTCAGCAGCAGTAGCACATTCAGTTTTGCCGCAGCGGTTGCCTACAACGGCAGCTACTCGGTGACGATTGGAACGCAGCCAGTTGGACAGTCGTGCACGGTATCAAGCGGCGCTGGTGCAGGGGTGGTTGCCAACGTTAATTCAGTTGGCATAACCTGTTCGACGCTAAGCTATTCGGTTGCCGGCACGGTCAATGGTTTGAATTCTGGCCAGCAAGTGACGTTATTTAACAATGGTGCGGATCCAGTCACTGTCACCGGAAACACAAGCTTCAGATTTTCTGCGCTGGTGTCTTACAGCGGCAGCTATTCCGTCACGATTGGAACTCAACCTGCCGGGCAAGTCTGCACGGTATCCAATGGTACCGGTTCCGGAATGATTACCAATGTGAGTGACGTGTCTGTCAATTGTTCAACGATGACTTACACAATAACCGGTTCAGTGTCAGGTCTGAATGCGGGGCAGCAAGTAACCATCAACGACAATGGAGCAAACCCAACTACTGTTACCTCGAATCGAACTTTCACTTTCAGCCAGCCGGTTTCGTATAACGGTAGCTATGCAGTTACCATCAACACCCAACCGAACGGCCAGGTATGTTCGGTCGCGAATAGCGCTGGATCAAACGTGGTCGCTAACGTCACAGGTATCAGCGTGACCTGTTCGAGTGCAAGCTTTACGATTGCAGGTTCAATAACAGGGCTCAATCCAGTTGAGCTGGTGACCTTGTTAAATAATGGCGCGAATGCCCAAACCATCAACGGCAGTACCAGCTTTGCGTTTTCAACACCGGTACCTGCTGGTGGCAGTTATGCGGTAACTGTGGGAACTCAGCCGAGTGGCCAGGTCTGTACCGTCAGTAACGGTACGGGTTCCAATCTTGCTGCTAACATCGGTAATATCAGTGTCAGCTGCGTGAGCACCGCCAACCCATATTTGGCTCCTCCGTGCAACTACAGCGCGACAACCAGTACTTTAAAAATCACGACCACGACTTGCCCAGGTGGCACGCAGGGCAGCGCCTATGGCGGTTGCACAATTTCTGCGACTGGCGGCACACCACCGTACAAATTTTGTGCCGATACAAGCGGCAGCAATCCGACCTTGCCTGAGGGGATGGTAATCAACAGTGCTACGGGTGGAATCAGCTCGGCACTGATTGGCGGCCAAGGGTACTATGGCACCAAAATCGTGGTAGTTGACTCTGTCAATAATGTGGCATCGAAAGTGATCCCGTTCTTGATCAACGGCAGCAACGGCTTTTTGGCAAATATTTTTCCGGCTGATTCGATATTTCATCACCGGGTTGATGCGTTGAGTACAGGCCTGCCAGTTGATAACTCCCCGGCTGCACCAATTAACCCTGCATATTTAAGTTCGACATTCTCGGCTGCCTTTGGTAATGGATATGGCGCACCGTGGCCATATGGAAGCCCGGCAATTCAGGTACCGGCCAGTCAGGCAGTGGTCGGAGTAACGACATTGCCTAAAGGTGGCGATTTTACTTCAGCTCAAATTCCGACCTATGCACCAGTGCAGGGCACAGCCAACTCCGGCTATGACAGGCACGTGATTGTGTACGTCAATGCCAGTGCCAGTGCAAGCGCCAAACTGTATGAGATGTACATTGGCGTGCTGACCAATACTAACAATTCCGGATCGTGGTCCGATGGCGGTAATGCGATGTGGACCGACGTGAGCAACTCCTATGCGATTCATCCACAAGGCGTTGGAACAACAAACGCGACTGGTTTGCCGGACGGGCCGCTTCTCATCAATGCGGACGAAGTGATTGGTACTGGAACAGCTGCTGCTCCGACCGGCGCGATCAAACATATGATTCGCATGACTTTGCCGCATATGCTGGATAACTGGGTATGGCCAGCGACAGCAACCTCAGGAACAGGTTCATGTACCGGTGTGCCAACCTGGACCATGCTTTCCCAAACTGCCCCTCCATCTGCCTGCTCCAACACCAGCCCGGCCGGCGAAATCTATCGAATAAAAGCAGGAACCCAGTTGCCAGCCTGTGCAGCTTCCAGCCCTCAGGCAGCGATCATCATGACGGCAATGCAAAACTATGGCGTTGTGGTGGGTGATAACAGTTTCGCAGGACAGTTGGTTGGCACGCCTGACGCGCGCTGGAATGACAGCGATCTGGCCTGTTTGAAAAGTTTGACTTTGGCCAGTTTGGAGCCAGTCAATGTATCGAGTCTGATGGTCAGTGCCAACAGTATAAAAACGACACGCTGATCGACCGCTGCTCCGCCACGCTGAATGGGCGGAGCTGTCTGCTGGACTGTGCTGGCGGCGAAGCGAAAGCAAATCACCAGCTGACGTTATAATGGCCACTTCCCAATTGAGCCAGCACTCGTCAACATGCAAAAGTATCGCGTTTTTATGGCGGGAGTCTGCTCACTGCTGCTGACTGCAGGCCTGGCCCGTTTTGCCTACACACCATTGTTACCCATCATGAGAGACCAGGCTGGTCTGTCCTATCTGGCCAGCGGCTGGCTGGCCAGTTTCAACTACATGGGCTACATGACTGGTGCGCTGCTGGTGGCCAGCATCAGCCGATTGACAGTCAAGTTCCATCTCTATCATCTCGGACTGATTGTCGCGGTATTCAGTACGCTTGGCATGGGGCTCACTGACCATATCGTCGTCTGGGCAATCCTTCGTTACGTCTCCGGCCTGACCACAACCTGCGGCATGCTGATTGCATCCGGTCTGATCATGAACTGGCTGATCCGTCAACGGCAGGCACCACTGCTGGGTCTGCACTTCGCCGGTCTGGGATTGGGGATTGCCGTGTCCGGCATTGCCGTTGGCAGCATGGTTGGTCATTTGGCCTGGGATGTGCAGTGGATCGTGTTGGGACTTTTGGGTGTTGTGTTTTTTATCCCGGCCTGGTTGTGGATGCCAGCTCCAGCCGATATTTACCCTGACGCCTCGCACCAGATTCAACTGCCACCCTCCAGGAAATGGATGAACTTGTTGATCGCCTCGTATTTTTGTGCAGGCTTTGGCTATGTAATCAGCGCCACATTCATTGTCGCCATACTGGAAAAACTACCGGCACTGGCCGGCCGGGGGAGTTGGGTATGGGTGGTGGTCGGTCTGGCGGCCGCGCCATCAAGCTTCCTGTGGGATCGTATTGCAAGGCGCTCCGGGCAGATACCAGCACTGTTGCTGGCATACGGATTGCAAGTCATATCCGTGCTGATCCCGGTGCTAAGCGAGAACATCAGTCTGAACG
This sequence comes from Oxalobacteraceae bacterium GrIS 1.18, assembly GCA_040544425.1. Lineage (GTDB taxonomy): Bacteria > Pseudomonadota > Gammaproteobacteria > Burkholderiales > Burkholderiaceae_D > Solimicrobium. The sequence continues at coordinate 3,992 of JBEONO010000008.1, read as the reverse complement.
TGATCAGTGCAATTTTGTATGGCAGTACCTTCGTTGGCATCGTCAGCCTGACTCTGTCACTGATCGGAAGACATTTCCCGAATAATCCCGCCAAGGCCATGGCACGATTGACACTCAGCTACGGTGTGGCCCAGATGATCGCACCGGTAATGGCCGGATGCATTGCCAATGCCACCGGGAGTTATCACGGCGTGCTGGTTATTACGGCAATCGTATTAATTGCCGGGATGGGGCTGCTGCTTGCACTGAACAGACTCGAGATCGACACGCCGATGTGAACTTGAATGCCATTGCGTTAGCAAAATAAAAAAGGGCTGCAATCAATGCAGCCCTTTAAATTTTTGGCTCCCCGACCTGGACTCGAACCAGGGACCTGCGGATTAACAGTCCGTCGCTCTACCAACTGAGCTATCAGGGAATTGTCCATAAAATCAATGCGTTCAAAGCTGAATTTGCAGACGGCTTGTAATCAATGTTTTGCGACGACGCGCATTATAGCAGAACAATTTCCCAAAAAACTGCACATATATATTTAATTCAAGTAAATACTTTTATTTGGAATTTTGTTTCTTGAATCTTTGATTTTTCCAGATACAGTGAAACAAATAGGATCAAATTCCAAACAACTAAAAAGAACTGGCGTTTCCATGTAGTGCATCCCTGATCGCCAGGCTTGATTTATGACTGTTTGATGAAAAATTAAGCTTTCTATTAAATGCAATAAAAATCAAAGAGTTGCGGAAGGATATCCAAAAGATAAGCTGACTTATCCACAAAAATTGTGAAAAACTTAGTTGCTATTTTATTTTGGCATTTTGTTCATATGCCCGAATTTGATCAAATCGACCGTAATGTCATTCCGAAGTAATAATTCGGGATTACGCTTTGCGTGTATTTCAATTCTTTCCAAAGAGAATTTGCCCGTAACTTAACCGTTACGGGTTTTTTTTTGCTCACGGCCATCAGAGTTGGCGTGCAGAGGTATAAACTGCGGGGCGCTTGTTGTTAATAATCAACGAGAAAAAGTGCGATAGCCCGTGCCGTTTTTATCAATTTGCGTCAGGTGCACTGCTAAATTATTGAATTCATGGTGGAATATTCAGGCACCTGAAATCCGTTGTGGAGCTTGGTATGATCGACGAACTGTGAACGGTTCAACCAGATCGCAAATATTGCAAACATCCCTTGATTTGATGATCTGATTGTCTTATTGTGCAATGCACTAATTACTCCAAGGTACAAAATTGTCTAGCCAATTTCAGCCAATGAAAAGCAGCACAACGGCATTAACAGTCGCTGCAGTCGGGATCGTTTACGGCGACATCGGAACCAGCCCGCTCTACACGATGCAGACGATCTTCTCGCCCGAATACGGCATGGATTTAACAACCTCAAATATTCTCGGTGTCGTCTCCCTGATCATGTGGGGTTTATTTGTCGTCGTGGCACTCAAATATGTGACCCTGATCTTGCGCGCAGATAACCGCGGCGAGGGTGGCATTATTGCCTTGATGGCCCTGGCTCTGGAGTCGGTGGGCAAGCAATCACGCTGGAGTTACATCCTGCTTTTGTTGGGATTGGTCGGTGCCGCACTATTTTACGGTGATGGTGTGATTACCCCGGCGATGTCGGTCATCTCGGCCATGGAAGGTTTGAATGTCGCAACACCGAGTTTCAGCAACAAGGTCGTGCCAATTACCGTGGTCGTTCTCATCTTGTTGTACTCGTTTCAGTTCAAGGGCACCACCGGTATCGGTAACTGGTTTGGGCCGATCATGCTGTTATGGTTCAGTGCATTGGCGACGATGGGTGTCATCAATATTTTAAAAGCGCCGATCATCCTGAATGCGTTAAATCCAATCCACGCCATTTCGTTCTTGTTAGATCATGGCTGGCTGGCGTTCGTTGCTCTCGGTGCCGTGGTGCTGGCTTTTACCGGCGCTGAAGCACTGTATGCCGATATGGGGCATTTTGGACGCAAGCCGATTCGTATTGCGTGGTTCTTCATTGTCTTTCCGGCTCTGATGTTGAACTATCTGGGGCAGGGCGGTTTGCTCATGACCGATCCGACCGCGGTTGAAAATCCGTTTTATCACCAGCTAGGACCGTGGAGTATTTATCCCCTGGTCGCACTGTCCACCATCGCCGCAGTCATTGCATCGCAGGCGACGATTTCCGGTACGTATTCCATGACCAAGGAAGCGATTTCGGTCGGATTGTTGCCGCGCCTGTCGATCATTCACACATCGGTGAAAGAGATCGGTCAGATCTATATGCCGATGGTGAACTGGATGCAGTTGATCGTGGTGTTGGCCGCGGTTGTCGGCTTTGGGTCGTCCGCCAATCTGGCCGCAGCATACGGTATTGCCGTTACAGCGACCATGCTGATCACCACGATCCTGACGTTCTTTGTGATACGCCATTCGTGGAAATACAATTTACTGCTGTGTATTTTTTCAACCGGATTTTTCTTCATTATTGACGCGGCGTTCTTTTCGGCCAATGCCTTGAAGATTCTTCACGGCGGTTGGTTCCCGCTGGTTCTGGGCTCAGTGATGTTTACGGTTATGCTGACCTGGCACCGTGGCCGTGAATTGGTATTTCAGAATTTGCGCATCCATGCGATACCTTTAAAAGAGTTTTTGGCTTCACTGTTCATCACGCCACCACACCGGGTCGGCGGTACGGCAATATTCTTGCGCAGCGCCTCAGAAGGTGTGCCTCATGCATTACTGCACAATTTATCGCACAACAAAGTGCTGCATGATCGGGTGATTTTCCTGACCGTGTATAACCAGGAAATCCCATGGGTGCCATTTGACGAGCGTGTCAGAGTGGTCCCGTTGGGGCATGAATGCTATCAACTGGATGTGTTCTACGGCTTCAAAAATGAGCCTGATATTCCCCAGGCCCTGGAGTTGGCAGGTAACAAAGGCTTGAAATTCGAGATCATGGAAACCTCCTTTTTCGTCACCCGTCAAACCATTGTTTCACGTCCTCAGCACGAAATGGCAGCGTGGCGCGAATGGCTGTTCATGTTGATGTCGCGGACGGCGCGAGATGCGGCGGATTACTACCGGATTCCAAGTAATCGGGTAATTGAGGTCGGGTCACAGGTCGAAATTTAAATGACAGGCCGGTTGCATTAAATGATTCGCAACCGTATAATTGCGCCCTTCGGTCAGGGTGCGTTTGCAAGAGTAAAGGCCGGGTGCAGGTAAAACGGAGAGGTGGCAGAGTGGTCGAATGTACTTGACTCGAAATCAAGCGATGGGGCGACCCATCCGAGGGTTCGAATCCCTCCCTCTCCGCCAGCAGGTCATTTCAGCAGATTCAAGATATACCAAAACGGCCCGCATGGGCCGTTTTTCATAGGTAAAACGCCTTCCCATCATTTCAGTGTTAATTTGCATCCAAAATTGACCTACTCCCCAGCCACCAGATGCAAGGCATCCTTGGCAGTCCCCCCCCCCATACACAACTTCAATGCAAATGACCGAGCGGTAAATTATTCGATGAAATAAATGGCGAAACATAATGTTGGTTGGAAAATCTAGCCAATTCAGCCATCACTCATGTGAAAAATTAACAAGGTTTTGTCGTACATGGAACTTTTTCAACATTTACTATTTGTTACCTCATGAGGCAGATCAGATCGTTTCTTTCCGGTTCAGGTGCGATGCGCCGTCGTGCAAAAAATATGGAACCGATTCGGTCCAGAGTGTTTGATGTGAGAGTCAGAAAATTGGTTTTTGTGTCGATCAAGGAATGCTTGTCTATTAGTTTGGGCGCAAATAGACGCGGCATATTGGAACGTTACGCCCTTTAAACCCGGAGTTTTTCAAGCTAGTTGTCGCCTAAAAGTAAATTTTTATGCCGCCAGTTTCAGTTCCTGATACACCTCCTTATGATTTAATTGTTCCTTTGTAGTTTTGTCCGGATTTAAATCAACAACGTTGGTGCGATCCCAGTCACGAGTAGCACCGCTCCAG
>JBEONO010000007.1:0-235643 GCA_040544425.1 Oxalobacteraceae bacterium GrIS 1.18 | reverse complement strand
TGAGTAAAGCGGGGCAGCGCCGACCAGCTGCAATGAGGAAAATGGATGCAGCTTAAATTCTCTGAAATATTGTCTTGACCAATGGGTCCACTTTAGTTGTATCAACTACGTATGAAGCACCAATGCCAGCGACATTTAATCTTCTTGAGTCAGCATCATATGATTGTTGATCGAAAACACCGATGCTGAGTGGCCCGCTTGCGTAGTTCAATGCTAATCCTGAGGTAGAACCAATTTTATTGGAACCTGACTGTCCGCCCAACGAATACTGCACTTCCGCCTGTACTGGTCCCCACGTATTTGTATATTTAATCGTGTTGTCAAACCGTACACCCATTAAATATAATTGCCATTGATTTTCCGGCATATTGCCCATTCCAACTGGGTCGTAACCGTCTAGCATATCAAATGCCACACCGTACTGACGTCCAATATTGATTTCCCCCCAGGTTTTGTTTTTTAAACCGACATAAGCCTGGCGCCCAAACAGTTGACCTTGCTGATCGCTCTGCCCGTTGTTGCCTGTAAATCCCATCTCCAACTTAAACACGGCTGAAGTATTTTCATCGATTATTTCTTGCCCTTTAAAGCCCAAACGCGAGCCCTGCAGCGCACCACCATCACCCATCTGAACCTTATTGGCAACAGTTCCATCGGCTGTGACTTCATTGGTCGTGTAGCGAAACATTGAATCTAAAACACCATAAATGGTTACGTTCGATTGTTGAGCAAACGCATTGCCTGTCGCAAGCATTGCAGTTAAAACAGCAAACCTCTTCTTATACATATACACCTCTGCTTGTCAAAAAATAATATTAGGAAGCTCCAAGTCCAATACGTTTTCATTCCGCGTGTGCCGGGGCCGATTGTTAGTGCAATTTGCGATACCAACCTTTGAATATCACTTATCTGCCCTGTAGCAATCTATTAGGCTTACAGGGAATGAAACAATAACAAAATATAAAATTAATATTACACTTTGCATTGACTTTTTATTATCTTTGACGCCTATTAAAATTCCTGCTGAGGTTTACCCTGATTTGTATCAAATAAACAACTTAAAATGAGTTTTTGAGAGGCATTGGCTCCAATGTTTGAAACTGCGGCAAACGTTGCTCGCATTTTTTGGATTACTAGCCGCCATGGACTGGCATCCTCGCACAGTCTATATAGACTACCGTTTTGGTTGAAAGGAGCGCTCCGTAAGCACTTGTGCTGATGTCTGTTGTCAATCAAAGGTAAACACTCACGCCTAAATCCGGATCCCGATCCTCAACCTGCTGCGCTTTTTTGCCCGGCACAATATCTAAATAGTCACCTTGAGCATAAAGCAATAGATATTTCTTTCTGTCTAATCGGATCGATGTCGTTTTAAGAAACGTGAAGATCTGCTCCTGAGCACCAATAGATCAACGACAAATACAAGTTGCACTCTATTTACTTTGAAATCTTGGTAAAACTAGGGCATACAAATGAGGTATTTGCAGAAACTTTTTTTACTGAGCGAGATTTTGCGCAGTGCAGTGTCGGTTTTGCCATCGAGGTAAGACAATTTCACAGAATCAACGCCGAATGTAACTCCGCTGACCAAGTTTAGATAATGATATTTTGACCACGCACGATCCAAGGGATGTTGCCAATAATTGCATGGGTAATGCACGACGGAAATGTCAGGGCGGAAAAATCCGAGCTCGCGCAAATGTTCTAACTTCCTTAGGACACTACAATGTTCTTGTCCGATTCGTTAGTGCGGTGAGCGATTCTGAATGCCGAAATAAAATTACTATGAAATCGAAATTCAGCTAGATTAATTGGATTCTGATCACACAGGTGAATCAATCGTCCGGATCCAAATCACTGGCTTTCACAGCCTGAATTCATCGTTCCAAACCGTCGGCTAAACGGAATTAAAACTACAATTTTAATATTGACTTTATGCATTCGCTGCCCAGATAATGCCTGTCCTATTCATGAAATGAAATTATTATGTTTGCAACAAGTGTTAACCGTTTACTAATATCTACCGCAGCCATAGGTTTGCTATTGATTGGCTGTAAGGGACATGGATCTTCTTCTTCCGCGTCGATCCCGCAGTCAGACACCAACTGGACATGGCAAGCTGGCGCCAACTCTGCAAATAGTATCGGTTTCTATCCTACGCCAATGGGCACAGCAACTGCGACTGGTGCACCGAGTGGACGCGCCACACCAATGACATGGTTGGATTCAACCGGACAATTTTGGGTGTTCAGCGGCACCGCTGGATACAGTGATATGTGGAAGTTTAACACCGCGACATTGCAATGGGCCTGGATGGCAGGAAACTCAAATACGTCAAGCATCAATGCTGGTATCTATCCCGCTGCCCCTGGACCAACATCGGGAGCACTTACTAACCTGCCGGGGCAACGATTTGGTGGTGCTACCTGGGTAGACGTCGCAGGCAATTTTTGGATGTTCGGTGGTAACGGAACTGATGCCAATGGATCAACGGGCTTATTGAGTGATTTGTGGTCATATAGCCCTTCTTCAAATTGGTGGACTTGGCAAGGTGGAGCTAGTCATGCTGGAGTACCAGCATCTCCTCCCACCAATTACCCAAGCGCTCGTTACAATGCGGCGCATTGGACGTCGGCGTCGGGTATTTTCTATTTATTCGGTGGTCAAGGCATCGTTAATTCTGGAACTCCAGCGGCACCTACAGTTGGTGCCCTAAATGACCTGTGGCAATTTAACCCGACCACTTCAACATGGACACTAATTAACGGGATACCTGGCTCACTAAATATTTCTGGCGTTTATGGGGCAACTACCGGAACTGCTTCCGCTTCAAACCAACCTGGAGGTCGCCATTCGGCCACGACCTGGACAGATTCATCAGGAAATTTCTGGCTGTTTGGTGGCGCTGGAATTGATGCCGCGGGTAAAAGCGGTCAGCTGAATGATTTATGGAAATTCAGCACTACTTCAAATCAATGGACATGGGTGAATGGCGCAAATAGCGTTAACACAATCGGCAATTACGGTACCAACGCCGTCGCTGCAGCAACAAACCAGCCAGGCGCTCGTTTCGGAGGAGTCGGCTGGATCGACCGTTCAGGAAATTTGTGGATGGCAGGCGGTTACGGGCTTAACTATCAGGGCACTTTGGTCTACCTCAACGACTTGTGGGAATACCGGACGACATCCAATCAATGGGTGTGGGTCAATGGTTCGTACGTTGGCAATGCTGCCGGAGTCTATGGAACGTTAGGTGTGCTCACTAGCTATAACACTCCTGGTAGCCGGTACGGTTCTTCCGGTTGGAGAGACAGTGCTGGCAATTTTTGGATGTATGGCGGCACAGGTTACGATGCCGCCGGAACTAACGGAAATCTTGGTGATATATGGAAGTTTGCAGCACCTAATTAATGATTCACACCGGAACGCCCAGGTAAATGGGCAGATTGAAATTAACGACTCAGTGGTATTTGACTGAGTCGTTTTTTTAACTCGATTCAACGAATGCATTGTTTTCATGGAACGGATTTCTATGGGTATCTCAAGGGAGTTCACGTCATTTGCGGATTTTTATCCTTTTTATCTCAACGAACACAAAAACAATGTCTCCAGACGACTTCACTTTATCGGTACGAGCTGCATTTTAATGATATGTCTGGCAGTCATTTATACGAAGCTATGGGTAGCGCTATGGTTTGTCCCCGTTGTAGGGTATGGTTTTGCTTGGGTCGGACATTTTGTATTTGAAAAAAATCGACCTGCTACATTTAACCATCCTGTTTATAGCCTCATGGGTGATTTCAAGATGTGGTGGCAGGTCCTCACCCTCAAAATTGACTGGTAATGACCCAAGTTGTGACTCGCCTGTGCAATGGAGCCGTAATCGACACGCCGCAATAAAAAAAGGGCAGCCAAAGCTGCCCTTTGTGAATAACTCTTCCAGGTATAAATTAGAACGAGTGGCGAATACCAACCTGAACCGTACCAACAGAATTGCCAGCAACTTCCGTGTCAATCGTAGAATTTTCCTGATTTTTCACGTATGTGTACGCTCCATAAAAATTCGTCCGTTTCGATAAATTGTAGGTATATCCGACAGCATACTGGTCCGCATCCGCCCTATCGATACGCTTGTTATTTTTGTGAGTGTAATCAGCAAAAATTGCGTGCGCACCAAACGGTACCGTTAAGCCCAACAAATAATCTTGCGTCTTAAATGAAGAACCCTGTTCATTCTGATCAAACGCGGCGTGAGCCTTCACATTGCCAAAATCATAGGCAGCACCAATAAAATTAGTTTTAAAGGCTTCAGTTGTTGCACCGGGCACACCACTTTGCTCATTATTGGCATGGTGGTAGGCATATGACAAAGTCAATGGGCCATTTAAATAGCCTAACGATGCGCCTACCTGACTTTGGGCAGAGGTATTGCCAGCGACACCACCGAAACCATAGGCGACAGATCCTTTTAAGCCATACGGGTTGTCCGGCGTTTCATAGACCGTAGCGTTACTCATGTGTTGGTAATTCGAGGTATTGCTTGCGTCGGTGCCGAAAAAGTTATTGATGTTCGCAGCAAATCCATTTACAAATGGGTCAATTGAACCATAGGCGTCGTACAACGGAGAAAATTGACGACCAAGTTTCAAAGTACCGAAATTGCCAGCCAATCCAACATACGCTTGACTGCTGAAGATGCTGTTATTTTGCTCCGCAGGACCATTACTGCCTAAGTTGTTCAGCCCAGAAGTGCCGTTGTTGAGTTGAATGCCTTCTTCCAACAAAAATACTACTTTTAAACCACCGCCTAAGTCTTCAGTTCCCTTAAAACCGAAACGTGAATAGGACTGCTGGCCGCTTTCCATCGAAGTTACGGTGCCCGCAGAATCAGACCCGTGAACCGACGCCACGCCAGCATCCAACGTCCCGTACACGGTCACGTTAGAGGTTTGTGCTGAAGCGAACCCAAATGTACCCAACAAAGAAATTGCTAATACTGTTTTTTTCATATCTATCTTTCCAAAGAAAATTTTATGATTTATCCAACTAGTTCGAGATGACGCTAGGGGTCATATGCAGCAACAATATCTAATGATTGGTTTGATGCAACGCACACAGATGTGATTCGTATGCGCAACATTCAAGTAATAAAATGAATATTAATGATTAGATAAAGGCCAAATTTACTTTTTCAAGGGAAATTTTTCCTCGAAAGTAATATTTTAATTAATTGCTGCAATGCACAGATTTTTGGCTGGACAGACTTTAGCGTCGGGTTCGCAAACCCTCAATAAGTGGTAATACTTAGTGTTGTACGTTAACATTTAGCTACAAAAAATATTTGACTAACGAGTCATTTATTTGTTGTGAGCCTTTTTGGACAGGTGCCAACAAAGCATGGCACAGCAGACGAATCCGAGTTGGCCCAGTGCCAACCAGAGTGGGGAATTATCTAAAATTGGTGCTATGACACCAGCTACAATTGCTCCTAAAAACGTCACAGCGCAAGACTGGCAGGAAGCGACAATGCCGCGCGTATTCGGGAACAAATCCAATGTCATTAAAGTAACTCCGGGCGCAACAAATGACATGCCGATTGCATAAAAAAACAGTGGCATAACCGACCAAGGAATTGCCGGCGAGAAAAATAAATGATACACAACATTACATCCAGCAGCTCCAGCAAGAAAGAAATAGCCAAATCTCACCTGCCGAAATAATGGAATGACTCCTGCCATGCGGTTTGCACCCAACGCTCCAAGGAAAATTCCACAAACCATCGGGACAAATTGCCAGGCAAATCCCTGTGCCGATAGCCCCAAATGCTTGGTTAAAAAAATTGGAGCTGAGGCAACATACAAAAACAAACCGGCGAAATTGAAGGCAACAGTACCAGATTGCAAATGAAATGAGGGAGACGCGAATACCGCTTTATAGCTATTCACCAACACCGGAAAGCTAAACTCGTGGCGTTTTTCTTTTGGCAATGACTCAGGCAAAAACCGAAAACAAAACCAAATTAAACCAATCGTATAAACAAACAAAAATAAGAAGATTGAACGCCAGTCGAACAAAGTCACCACCCATCCACCCAGAATAGGTGCTATTGCCGGTGCGATCGAAAAAATCATCGTCACCAAAGACAATAATCGTTGCGCTGCGGGTCCAGAGTACAAATCACGTATGATTGCGCGCCCAACTACCATACCGGCACCGGCGGAAACGCCTTGCAGGATGCGGAAGGCCCACAGGTAATGAATCGTGTGCGATGAGGCACAACCCAACGATGCTACTGAAAATACAAATAGCGACACCAGGATGATATTGCGCCGCCCCAACGCATCTGAAATTGCGCCATGCCAGAGCATCATGAATGCGAATGACATCATGTATGCAGTCAGCGTTTGCTGAACTTCGAGTTCGTTGACGTGCAAGGAAGCCTGGATGGCAGGAAAAGCAGGCAAATAAGTATCGACCGAAAATGGTCCCAGCATAGCTAGCGCTGCTAACAAGATGGCCAAGTGGGTACTTTGCTTGCGAGATGGCGGGTTCAAATCTGGTGTGCTGGGGGACATAAAAAACTTATTCAAAATTTTTGTGTGAAGCACATTCGGTTACTTCACGTTCGAAAACTGGCCGATACAATAAAAACTAAAAGGCTAAATCCCACCCATACATAAATATTTCATTTCCAGGTATTCATCCATGCCGTAACTTGATCCTTCACGGCCCAGTCCAGATTGTTTGACACCTCCAAATGGCGCAACTTCATTTGAAATTAATCCGGTATTGATCCCGACCATTCCATATTCCAGTTTTTCAGCGACGCGCCAGATACGGCCAATGTCACGTGAGTAAAAATAGGAAGCCAGGCCAAAATCGGTATCGTTGGCCGCCGCGATGACTTCCGCTTCAGTGTCAAATCTCATCACCGCAGCAACCGGACCAAAGGTTTCTTCTGACATGATCAGCATGTCACTATTTACATTCGAGAGCAAAGTCGGCTCGTAAAAATACCCTCCGAGTGGATGAGGCTTACCACCCGCAACAAGGGTGGCGCCTTTACTGATCGCATCTTTCACATGCTGCTCGACTTTCGCTATGGCCTGACCGTCAATCATCGGGCCTTGCAGCACACCCTCAGTCATGCCATCCCCGACCTGAATGATTTTCACCTTTGCCGCCAGTTTGCTGACAAACGCGTCATACAACGAACTGTGCACATAAAAGCGATTGGTACACACACAGGTCTGCCCTGCATTGCGATATTTGGATTGGACGGCGCCTTCGACCGCAGCATCGAGATCGGCGTCTTCGAAAACAATAAATGGCGCGTGACCACCCAGCTCGAGGGCCAGCTTCTTCACCGTTGGGGCAGATTGTTGCATCAGGATTCGACCAACCGGTGTGGAACCGGTAAAGGAAATATGACGCACGGTTTTACTGGCGCATAATAATTTGCCTATTTCAATTGAATTGTGACTGTCTGCCGTAACGACACTCAATACCCCGGCTGGCAACCCAGCACGGCGTGCCAATTCAACCAAGGCCAGTGCGGACAAAGGCGTCTGCTCAGCAGGCTTGATCACAATACTGCAACCAGCAGCAATTGCCGGTGCTACCTTACGCGTGATCATCCCCAGTGGAAAATTCCAAGGGGTGATCGCTGCACATACACCGATCGGCTGTTTTAACACTACCATGCGCTTATCAGTCCACGTGGTCGACATGATTTCGCCGGATACCCGTTTCGCTTCTTCAGCAAACCATTCCACAAAGCTTGCGGCATAGACGACCTCACCACGTGCTTCTGCAATTGGCTTGCCTTGCTCAGCCGTCAAAATGTGCGCCAGATCTTCCGTGTGCAACAAAATCAAATCGAACCATTTGCGCATCACCTCGGCGCGTTGCTTGCCGGTTTTCGCTGCCCATTCGGGAAAGGCAGCCTGGGCTGCATCGATCGCAATTTGAGCCTGCGTTACACTGGCATTCGCAACTCTTGCGATCAATTGGCCGTTTGCCGGATTGCGCACGTCAAATTGATTTTCTGATCCATGCCATTGATCGTTAATGAACAATTGGTCTTTGAATAATGCAGGATCGTTTAAATTTAATTTTGTTACTTGCAACATGTGAAAACTCCGGCGCAAAAAAGGTAAAGGATAACTGATTCGGAAAGTTCCCGTCGGAGCGGATCAAACTCCGATTACATTTCAGCCGTATCGTCTTTAGGTTTGGCAGCTTCACGACGATTAAACCCCGCCACCATATCGAAGCGAAATAAGCGGCATTCCAAAGCACCATTAAAAAACGGCGTTTTCCGCGCTTCTTTAAGCCGCAACATTTTGGGCAGAGTCAGATCGGCGGTAAACAGAAACACCTGCCACCCGGCAAATCGTTGTTTCAATGTCGTGCCAAATGCGCTGAAGAATCCTTGTGCCAATTCATCTGTTTCTATTGTGCTGTCGCCACGAACACCAATTCGTTCGCCATAGGGCGGATTGGTCAGCATAATGCCGGCAATTTCTGACGGCGGCGCCTGGATCTGTTGTGCTTCGATCTGTTTCAACGGCACCTCAAAACGGATCCCAGCTTTATTCAAGTTGTTGCGTGTCATGACTACCATGTCGCCAGAAATATCGCTGCCAAATATAGTCGGGGCACCAACAACCTCCCTGATTTGAATTTTTGCTTTTATTTCTTTCCAGCTTTGTGGATCGAAATTGCCAAATTTTTCAAAAGCAAATTCGCGGTGCAGCCCGGGCGGTATTCCAGCCAGCATCTGAGCTGCTTCAGCCAAAATGGTTCCGGATCCGCACATTGGGTCAAACAGGGTCATGCCCGGTTTCCATCCTGCGACACGCAGCAGTCCGGCCGCGAGATTTTCCCGCAATGGTGCGTCGCCGGTTTCCATGCGCCAGCCGCGTTTGAACAGTGGCTCGCCTGATGTATCAATATATAAGGTAAAGTTGCGCGCATCCAAAAATCCAACCAGCCGGATATCGGGAGTTTGGGTATCGACGGATGGACGCGCATTGCACAAATCACGAAATCTGTCACACACCGCGTCCTTGATCTTCAAGGTGGCAAACTCCAGACTGCGCAACGGTGATTTAATCGCCGTGATGTCGACCCGGATCGTGTGATGAATGCCGAACCAGTCTTCCCAGTGCTGTTCCAGTGTCAGATCATAGATATCGTTTTCATTGGTATAACTCTTGTGAGCCATCCGCAGCAAGACGCGCGAAGCAATACGGGAGTGCAGGTTGATCTGATAGGCATCAGTCATCAAGCCGGAACAATGCACACCGCCCGGCACCTGGTTATGTATGTGCAGTGTCGGCGTATGCAGGGATGAAATTTCAGCCAACTCGTCGGCCAAGGCTTGCTCCATACCGCGTGGGCATGGGCAGAAATAGGAATACTTGTGTGTCATGGGATACCCTTTATCCGTTTTAACTTACTGTCGAACACAAACCTGGTTTGTGCCACTTGCCATTACTGTGCTTTTGCAAACACACGTTCTAAAAAATCCAATCGGTCCTGCCCCCAATAGGGCTGCCCTTCAAAGACATACCAGGGAGCACCAAAAACATTGACTGCAATCGCTTGCTGAGTATTCTGCTGGTACTGACTGACAACGCTGCCGGTCTGTGCAGACTTGATCAATGCGACCCCATCCATTTCACTCTGTTCCGCCAGGCCGATCAGAGTTGCCTCATCGGCGATGTTTTTCTGGTCGGACCAGATACCACGCATGATATGGGTACATAAAACCAAGGCGGCGTCAGTGCCATGCGCGAGCTGCGCAGAAATCAACAGCCTTGACGCCAGGTCGCCAGAAACCGGAAAGTACATCGGCTGCAAATTGATTGGAATCGACAGATACTCACTCCAACGCTGCAGCTCCTGCAAGCGATATGCCTGCCGCTGCGGTGGACGCTTGGCCAGCGGCATTCCACCGGATACCGCAAACACCTGCCCGATATCAATCGGCTTCATATCGATTTTTATATCGTATTGCTGTGCCAGATTCAAAAATCGTTGATGACCAAGGTAGGACCAGGGTGAAATGGGTGACAAATAATAATCACAAACACGATTTTCTTTAGCTGGCATTGCCGCTCCTAAAATGGTTTAACGACAACCAGGCACACCACGATCAACAGCATCAGCACCGGAATTTCATTGAAATAGCGATACCAGACATGGCCACGCTGATTTTTGCCCTGCTCAAATTTTTTCAACAAACTGCCGCAGGCATGCTGGTAGCCAAGAATCAGCACAACCATGCCGAGTTTGGCATGCATCCACGCATTGCCCTGGCCCATCCCAATACCGTAGTACAGATACAAAATCATACCCAGCAAAATCGCCACGGCGCTGAGCAACAAAGTAAATCGATACAGTTTGCGTGCCATCTTGAGCAGGCGGGCTGCAGCCTGACCGGATCCTTCCTCAGCCAGATTGACAAAGATGCGCGGCAAATAAAAAAGACCGGCAAACCACGACGTGACAAATACGATATGTAAGGCTTTAATCCAAAGCATAGATTTCCTTTGTTAGCTGCGCACTTCACCATGACCAAAAACGATGTATTTCACCGACGTTAAACCATGCAGACCGACCGGACCGCGCGCATGCAGTTTGTCGGTTGAAATGCCTATCTCGGCACCCAGTCCGAATTCAAAGCCGTCGGCAAATCTTGTAGACGCGTTGACCATCACCGATGCGGAATCCACTTCACGCATAAACTGCAGGGCACGACTGTAATTTTCCGTTACGATCGCATCAGTATGCTGTGAGGAATAATCATTAATATGCGTGATCGCCTCGTCAATGTCGGCCACAATTTTGACCGACAGGATGGCAGCCAGATATTCCGTGCTCCAGTCTTCTTCCTGCGCATGCACCAAATGCGGGTATGCCGCCAGCAATGCGTAGGCTTCCTGATCGCAGCGCAGTTCAACCATTTTTTCTGCATATAATCCCGACAATGTCGCCAGAATTTTTGCAGCCACCGGACGCGCGACCAGCAGCGTTTCCATGGTGTTGCAGGTACCGTAGCGATGGCATTTGGCGTTGAACGCAATACTGGCCGCTTTCTGCAGGTCGGCCTGATCATCAATATAAACGTGGCAGATTCCATCAAGATGTTTGATCATTGGCACGGTCGCTTCGTTGATCAAACGCTCGATCAGACCTTTGCCGCCGCGGGGAACGATCACATCGACAAATTCGGTCATGGTGATTAACTTGCCTACCGCGGCACGATCAGTGGTTTCCAGAACCTGCACCGCCTTCGATGGCAACCCGGCATCAACCAATCCTTCCTGCACCAGCAAGGCTAACACCTGATTGCAATGGAGCGCTTCCGATCCACCGCGCAAGATGGTTGCATTGCCACTTTTGATGCATAAACCGGCCGCGTCTATCGTGACGTTGGGCCGCGCCTCGTAAATGATTCCAATCACCCCCAAAGGAACGCGCATCTGTCCAACCTGTATTCCGCTGGGCCGAAACCTCAGATCGCTGACCTCTCCGATCGGATCGGGCAATCCGGCAATCTGCAGCAGGCCTTCGGCCATATTGTGAATGCCCTGTTCAGACAGACTCAATCTATCCAGCAAAGCGGGGGCCAACCCAGTCGCCCTTGCAGCTTCCAGATCTTTATCATTGGCAGCCTTGATCGCACCCGCGTCGCGCAAAATCGCCGCAGCAATTGATCGCAAGGCATGATCCTTCTGCGCGCTGGAGGCGCGCGCCATCAGACGACTGGCACTTTTTGCCTGTTGTCCGACTTGCAGCATATAGTTTGAAATATCCATGATCTTTTTAATGAGTAGGTCGCGCCAATGAGAGCGATAATTGCAGCACCGCGTCCCAGGCATCACCGGACAATTTATTCACCCGCAGGCCTTTGATCAGCCTGTCAATCTGTGCGGCATTTCTTAACGCATTTTGCAAGGTATTGACGCTAAGGCGGCGCAGCGCCGGTTCCATCAACCGCTCGCGACCGCCCCAGATACGTTGCTCCTTGAACAGGACTGAGAGTGGTCGCCCGTCCTGCATCCCGAGTTTCAACTTCAGCAAGGCACGGCATTCCTCCGCCAAAGCCCATAACACCAGGGGCAGGGCCTCGCCCTCGCCCTTCAAGCCATCCAGCATGCGCAGCAGTCGGGCAACATCACCTTGCAGGATAGCCTCGTTCAATTTGAACACATCATAGCGGGCAACGTTTAACACTGCTTCCTGGATCTGATCAGCGGACAGCTGTCCCTGCGGGTACAGCAAACCCAATTTCTGAATTTCCTGATGCGCTGCCAGCAAATTACCTTCGACCCGGTCAGCGATAAACTCAAGTGCATCCCGATCGGCACTTTGGCCCTGGTCTTTCAGTCCGCGCGCAATCCAGCCTGGCAATTGGGCGCGTTCGATCAAGGGGATGTCAATATATATTGCCGCCTCCTGCAATCGGGTGACCCAGGCGGATTTCTGGCTCGCCCAATCCAATTTCGGAAAACTGATGATCGTGACATTGTCGGGGTTGGGATTCTTGTTCAGTTGCATTACATAATCCTGCAATGCCTGCCCGCCGTCTTTCCCGGGCTTACCGGTCGGCATACGCAAATCAATAATCTTTTTATCGCCGAACAATGATTGACTCTGATTGGCAGCCAGTAAAGCGCCCCATTTAAAACTGCGATCCACCGTTAATATTTCACGTTCGACGAAACCATCCAGGCGGGCCTTGGTGCGAATTTTATCCAACGATTGCTGAGCGAGCAGATGTTCATCACTGGTCACCACGTACAGTGGAGAGAGGTTCCTGGCGAGATGGGCATCCAGTGCGTCAAAGCGTAGTTGCACAGTTATTCCATATGTAAAAGAGACAGACGGCGCACCACCTGTTGCAACATATCGGCCTGCATGTCTTTGTACAACATCGCTTCTTCAGAAGCCTTGGACAACACCACATTTTCGTTATAGCTGATGGTGCGATGCAGGACAATCGTCGTGGGCGGTAAAAATATTTTTCCGTAACTGTCACGAACCTGAAACGTCAGATAACTGTTTAGCGTGTATTCACGCACCAGGCCTTGCACAGTCAATGACAGAATGACTTTTTCAGGGCGTTCCGAAATCAGTTGCAATACGACGTCGGCGTCGGCTTCGCTGTCAACCAGTCTGGCGTTTTCCTGGCTTTTTAAATTGCGCCGCAACGCAGCACCGAACGGCGTGCTCTCCGAGCCCACAACATAGATCGTTTTAAATGGAAATTCGCTCGCGCCGCGCAAATGAAATCCGCAAGCCGAGATGACAATGACCGACATTAACATGACGCAGAGCAGCATCCAGCGATTTTTGAACCCGCGAACCAAGTTAAGATTTGACATGAAAAAATACCCGCGAGTTAAACCACAATATTGATTAATTTACCTGGGACGATCACGATTTTTTTCGGCGTGCCGGTCAAGAATTTTTGCACATGCTCATGCGCCAGGGCCAGGGCCTCGATGCTTGATTTATCTGCATCGCGGGCAACCACAATCGATCCACGCAATTTGCCGTTAACTTGAATGACCAGCTCAATTTCATTTTGTACCAATGCCGCTTCGTCAACTTCAGGCCATGCAGCGCTGATGATCTCTCGATTATCGGCGGAACCGGCCAATCCCATCTCATTCCAAAGTGCGTGGCAAATATGCGGACAAACCGGGTACAGGGCACGCAGCAAAATGCTGAAAGCTTCTTTCAATGCTGCAGCGCTGCCTTTTCCGTCAACATTAAACGCCTCAATTGCATTGAGCATTTTCATGGCACCGGATACGACCGTGTTGTATTGAAGTTTTTCGTAATCGTAGGCGATCTGTTTTAAAGTCAGATGCACTTCACGACGCAGGGCTTTGACATTTTCGGCGTAGTCCTGTGCCGACGCCGGTTCGATATCTGCAGCACCGCGCACGGCCTGAGCATGCTTATAAGCGTTCGCCCACAAGCGCCGCAAATAACGCGCCGAGCCTTCCGCGCCCGTGTCGCTCCAGGCCGCGCTTTGATCCGGAGGTCCGGCAAACATGGTAAACAAGCGTGCCGTATCAGCACCGAAACGACTGATAATATCTTTCGGCTGGACTACATTGTTTTTTGATTTCGACATTTTTTCAATGCCGCCCATTTGCACGGCCTGGCCGTCGCTTCTCAATATTGCCGAGGTTGGACGTCCTTTTTCATCAAAAGCTACTTCAACCTCGTTCGGGTAGTACCAAATTTTTTTGCCGGGTTCAGATTCGCGATAAAACGATTCATTCAGCAGCATCCCCTGAGTGAACAGATTCTTGAACGGTTCATCAAATTTCACCAGACCGATATCGCGCATTGCTTTGGTCCAGAAACGTGCGTACAGCAAATGCATCACCGCGTGTTCAACACCGCCGATGTACTGATCCATCGCCATCCAGTAATCGTTGCGCTCATCAACCATGGTCGGCGCATCGGGACAGGTGTAACGCATGTAATACCAGCTCGAATCGACGAAGGTATCCATAGTGTCGGTTTCGCGTTGCGCAGGTTTGCTGCAAGTTGGGCAGGCTACGTTGAGAAAATCGGCACGATGTTTGAGTGGATTACCTGAACCATCCGGAATGCAATCCGTCGGCAAAATCACCGGCAAGTCTTCCAGAGGCACTGGTACTGCGCCGCAGGATTCGCAATGAATAATGGGTATTGGTGTGCCCCAGTAACGCTGACGACTGATGCCCCAGTCACGCAAACGCCAGGTGGTCTTTTTCTCGCCCAATCCCAGCGTCACCAGCTCTGCCGCTACCGCATTGATCGCATCCTTGCAATTCAAGCCGTCGTATTTTCCGGAATTGATCGTCGTGCCGCGTTGTTTGTCGCCATACCATTCTTGCCAGGCATCCAGGCTGAATTCATGATCGTTGATGCCAATGACCTGCTGGATTGCGATCTGATATTTTTTGGCAAACGCGAAATCGCGTTCATCATGTGCGGGCACACCCATCACGGCGCCATCGCCATACGTCATCAAAACGTAGTTGCCGACCCAAACCTCAAGCTGCTTTCCGGTTAATGGGTGGGTGACAAACAAACCGGTGGGCAAACCTTCTTTTTCCTTGGTAGCCATTTCGGCTTCGGTGGTTCCACCGGTTTTACAGATTTCAATAAATGCCGCGAGTTCAGTGTTACTTTTTGCGGCCAGCATTGCCAGCGGATGTTCCGCAGCCACCGCACAAAAGGTGACGCCCATGATCGTGTCGGCACGGGTGGTAAACACGAACAACTTGCCATCCTGAACCAGATTGCCGGATTCGTCTTTGATTTGATGCGGGAAAGCGAAGCGCACTCCCTCGCTTTTACCAATCCAGTTGCGTTGCATGGTGCGAACCTGTTCGGGCCAGCCGTCCAGATCATCGATGCTGGTCAATAATTCTTCCGCATACTGGGTAATGCCAAAGTAGTAGCCAGGTATTTCACGCTTTTCCACTAGCGCACCGGAACGCCAGCCACGACCATCGACAACCTGCTCGTTGGCCAGCACTGTCTGATCAATCGGATCCCAATTGACGACCTGGGTTTTCTTGTACGCGATACCTTTTTCAAGCAACTTCAAGAAGAACCACTGATTCCAGCGATAATAGGCTGGATCGCAGGTTGCCACTTCGCGCGACCAGTCAAATGCCAGACCCAGGGGTTGCATTTGCGATTTCATATCGGCGATATTTGCGTAAGTCCATTCTGCTGGTGAGCGATTAGAGGCAATCGCCGCATTTTCTGCCGGCAGTCCAAACGCATCCCACCCCATCGGCATTAAAACGTTATAGCCCTTCATGCGCAGCTGACGCGACAACATGTCATTAATCGTGTAATTACGCACGTGCCCCATATGCAATTTCCCCGACGGATAGGGCAGCATGGAGCAGGCATAATATTTCCCTTTCGGAAAACGCTCGTCATGCTCAACGGTGCGAAATGCGTCAGTACTTTGCCAATGGGTCTGGGCTTGTTGTTCTACTTCACTTGGGCTGTATTTTTCTTGCATGTTTAATTCAAATCTCAAATTCTAGGGAATCAGGTTGGGGCGGGATTTATTTCAGGCCCAGGACATCGTTCATATCGAACAGGCCGGTTTGCTGATGCTGCAAAAACCGCGCGGCGCGCAAACTGCCATTGGCGTAGGTCACTCGTGACGAAGATTTGTGAGTGATTTCAATGCGCTCACCGATGCCGGCGAACAGCACGGTGTGATCTCCCACAATATCGCCACCGCGGATCGCGGAAAAACCGATAGTTGAAGGATCACGCTCTCCAGTGACGCCATCGCGCGAGTAGACCGCCACATCTTTCAATTCACGTCCCAGGGATTTGGCGATCACATCACCCATTTTCAGTGCCGTGCCTGACGGCGCATCGACCTTGTGGCGATGATGGGCTTCAATGATTTCAATATCGTAGCCTTCAGAAAAACTTTTCGCGGCCAGCTCCAACAGCTTCATCGTCACGTTGACACCGACACTCATATTCGGCGAAAAAACGATCGCGATTTTTTGCGCCGCCTTGGCAATCAATGCTTTCTGTTGATCAGAAAACCCGGTGGTACCGATTATCATCTTCACGCCGTGGTCAGCGCAATATTCCAGATGCCGCAGCGTTCCTTCTGGTCGGGTGAAATCAATCAGGTAATCAGCTTTACTGAGTGCCTGCGACAAATCTGCCGTGATATCGACCCCGGACAATTTTCCGGTATAGGCTGCCGCATCGTGACCGAGAGCCGTGCTCCCTGCCACATCCAGGGCGCCTGCCAATTGGAGATCGTCGCTGGCATCGATTGCTTCAATCAACATCCGTCCCATGCGGCCCGATGCACCGGCAACTGCTATTTTTAATGGCCCAGTCATCCTGATTTACTCGTCTTTTTTCGGTTTCGGTTTATCGGCTTTACGATCTACGTGTTCAATTCCATCAGCAATCGCAGCATTGGTGATCCGGGTCAGATATTCCTGCTCGTTCGGCAATTCACCGCGATCCATTTTGGCAACCAGACTTTTTTCAAAGTAGACAGTCACGCGTGAAGTCGTCAATTCGCCGCTCGGTTTGAGCAGGCGGAAAATATAATCCCAGCGATCGGCATGAAACATGTCCGCCACCAAGGGCGTGCCGAGCAAAAATCTGACCTGCTCACGAGTCATCCCCAATTTGACCTGATCGGCCATTTCTTTGGATACGAAATTGCCCTGCTGGATCGTGATACGGTACGGGGTAAAAATACCCAAAAATTTTTCAAAGCCAACCGGCACCACAGTCTTGGTGCTTAAATCTTCCGGCACGGCACTGGTACCTGTCGATGAATTGCCTGACGCTGGTGCCTCGACACTGGTTGCAACCGGAATGCCCTCAATCGGTGGGCTTTGTGTAACGCAGCCTGAAATCCCGACAAAAATGGATAACAGTAAATATTTTTTGGCATTACAATTTTGCAACATACGCATAAATAGCCTTAATTCTTTGAGCGACAGGACGAAAACATTATATGATAAAGCAGATATTCAGAATCCAACAAAAAAAATGCCTAATACACCCAATCTAAAATCCAGCGGCCTCAAAGCCACTCTTCCGCGCCTGAAAATTTTGGAAATTTTTCAAAACAGTACTGTGCGTCATCTGTCTGCGGAAGATGTTTACAAGATTCTGTTGAATGACAATATGGATGTCGGTCTGGCCACGGTGTATCGTGTGCTGACTCAATTTGAACAGGCTGAAATTCTGCACCGTAATCATTTTGAAACCGGCAAAGCCGTATTTGAACTCAATCAAGGTTCGCACCACGACCATCTGGTTTGTTTAAATTGCGGCAAAGTCGAGGAATTCTACGATGCAGAAATTGAACAGCGCCAGCAATTGGTCGCCACTGAGCGCGGCTTTACGATTGCAGAACACTCCCTGGCCATCTATGGCAACTGTACCAAGAAAGACTGCCCGAACCTGAACCTGCCCCGCGCTTAACTGTGCTCGGGGACAATCTGCTCAGCATAATCGTAGAGCGCAGCCAAAATCGCCTGATCACGTTCGCTGGCATTGTCGGACAGGCGGTCAATCTCGGCAAAATATTCGTCTACAGTTAACGCGTTCCCACTGCCTTCGATCAGGCGACTGGTACGCAACTGATGCCAGCGCCCGGCCTCGGACTCAGTCAAAGTCTGTGGAAAATTTCTTGCGCGATAGCGGAAAAACAATTCATCCAGGCGGGCATCCTGAAATTGCGGCGCAGCTTTGGCCAGTTTTTCTGCGGAATAGCCAATCAGGTTTTGCAGCAAGCGCCGATCATTGTTGCCGATGAAACCGTTATACAAATCCTGATCGACATCGAGCCCATCGCCAAATTCGCGATGATAGACCCGTTCCCACACGGGATTCAAGTCAGGCAGACTTAATGCATATTCCGCGTTCTTCAGCGCTGCGGCAACCGAAATCCCCCACTGACTGGCCAACTCCGGCGACAAGGTTTTCAGATTGCGAATCACAATCGGTGATTTGTTCAGATGAATGGTCTTGATCGGCAGGCGACTGACACCTTCGGCCAGCTCGCCGGATTTTGAAAACAGACGTTCACGTATCGTCGCCACATCCAGCCCCAATAATTCGCGCGGATCAAATTCCAGATTCCAGACGATCAACTCATTCTTGTTGGTGGGATGCGGCGCCAGTGGCCACACGATGCTGATGCAGCCATGTTCAACCGGGATCATCCCGGTAACATGCAGAAACGGGTGTTGTTCAGGCAAGCCAATTTCATTGATCACCTTGTCTTTCTTGTGCAGTGAAAAACAAAAATCGAACAGCTTGGGTTGCTTCTGCCGGACCAATCTGGCCAGCGCAATCGTCGCGCGCACATCGGATAAGGCGTCGTGGGCAGCATCATGGGTCAGACCGTTCGCGGCACACAAATGCTCCAGCCGGAAACTAACCTTGCCTTCGTCATTGGTTGGCCAGGTGATTCCGTCCGGGCGCAGCGCGTAAGTGGTGCGCAACATATCTAAAATATCCCAGCGTCCACACTGATTTTGCCATTCGCGCGCATACGGATCGATCAAATTGCGCCATAACATGAACCGGGTAATTTCATCATCGAAGCGGATCGTGTTGTACCCGACACCGACCGTGCCGGTTTTGGCAAATTCCTGATTGATCTGCTGGGCAAATTGATATTCCGGGATCCCATGCTGCAGGCAGTATTGCGGCGTGATGCCGGTAATCAGGCAGGCCTGGGGTTCGGGTAAAAAGTCCGGTGCGGGTTGGCAGTACCACATCATGGGTGTGCCGATTTCATTTAAATTGGCATCGGTCCGGATCGCCGCAAATTGTGCCGGCCTGTCCCGGCGCGTATTTGCGCCAAAGGTTTCGTAGTCGTGCCAGAGAAAAGTGTGCTGGTCCATTTCAGTATTAATAGCTCAATGCATTTGATAATAATTTTGAGGTGATATCAACGATGGGAATGACGCGCTCGTAGGCCATGCGCGTCGGCCCGATCACACCCAGGGTGCCCACCACTTTACCGTTCACGTGATACGTGGAGGTGACGATACTCATTTCATCGAGCGGCACCAGTTGCGATTCGCCACCGATAAAAATCTGCACACCGCTGGCGCGACTCGACATGTCGAGCAAGTTGATTAATCCGGTCTTTTGTTCAAACAGATCGAATAACTGGCGCAAAGACTTCATGTTTGAAGACAACTCATCCACATTCAATAAATTGCGCTCACCGGAAATGACCATGGCTTCACCGGCGTCCTGCATCGCGTCACTGCCGGCCTGCACGGCAGCCTTCATCAGGGTACTCAGTTCATTGTGCAGCTGACTCAGTTCGCTCTGTACCTTCTGACGCACTTCCGACAATGCCATCCCGGAGAAATGATGATTGATGTAATTGCCAGCCTGGATGAGTTGGGTCGGGGTGTAATCGACTTCAGTGAGTAACAGGCGATTTTGCACGTCGCCATTCGGCGCAACGATCACCAGCAGGATGCGCTTCTCGGACAAACGCAAAAACTCGATCTGCTGAAAAATCGATTCCGAACGCGGCGTCATGACCACTCCGGCAAAGTGCGACAACGAAGACAGCATCTGCGCCGCATTGGTAATAATTTTCTGTTGCGGATTATGACCGTCCAGTGCCTGCATTTTGGAGGCGATCGTCGCGATGTCATCCTGCTGCACCGTCAGCAGCGTATCGACAAACACCCGATAACCGCGCGGCGTAGGAATCCGTCCGGCAGAAGTATGCGGACTGGAGACGAAGCCCATTTCTTCCAGATCAGCCATGACATTGCGGATGGTAGCCGGTGACAGATCCAGTCCGGAAATCTTCGAAAGCGCACGCGATCCTACTGGCTGGCCGTCAGCAATATACCGCTCTACCAGCGCCTTGAGCAGCGTTTGGGCTCGACTATCTAATTGCATAGGGGGGTTCACCTGGTTGCAGGAAACGATCGTTTTTCGATCTGAATAATTGCGTTAAATACCAAAAAAATGCCCAGAGCATAAGTGCTCAGTATCCATACCGGATTACTCAACAGGGGCATGGAGATCTTTGTAAATACGGTCAGGCCGATGATCGTATCGGAAAATACAATCACGTTACTGCCGACCGCCAGGGCCAGAAATGGAAGCAGTGCGAGACTTGATTTCGTGTACACGGCCAGGGTAGCGGTACCAACCACGACCGGGCTATACAGCCAGAGCACCGCCAGCAAATAGACCGGGGCCTCGTTATTGACTGTCATCCAGATCAGCACCGCGAGAGTCAGCAACAGATTGACCACCAATGGCCACGGCTGCGCCTTGATCAGGGCCAGGCAATGTGGCACCAGCGTCAGATAGTAGCGCGCCAGATGACCGTAGGCGATGCAAAAACACAGCACGCCGAGCACAAAATGGACCGGGCGGTCGCCACTCATATCGGCATAATTCAGATCCAGCGGTTCCAGCAAAACATCGCCGATCATACAGAACAGGATGGCAATCAAAATATTGGTTGGTAAATGACGTTTCAACTGCAGTCGCAACAGCACAGCCAAAATCAGCCCGAGCAGCAGTTTTGAAACCAGGGTGAACTCGGCGTTCCCGTTCGCCACTGCCCAGATGTGCCAGGCGGCGTCAATCAGGAACAGCCCATTTAACGCGCACAGGGTCACTACGCCAGCTATCCCCGGTGTAGGGTCTGGCAGTTGGGATTTATTTTTTAACCGGCTTTCCAGCCTGATCACATCTGCAACCATCGCAATAACTCCGCCAAGTCCCGACATTCAAAATCCGCTTCGTGTTGAGCGGTCCGGCCGGCACGATTGATCCAGACACTCTGCAAGCCAGCCTGTCTGGCACCGCGCACGTCTATCAGCAAATCATCTCCGACATACACAGCATGCTCGGGCGCGACTTGCAAGGCCGCACATGCTGCCTGAAAAATACGTGGGTCCGGTTTTGCACAACCAAATTGATGTGCAGCCAGATTCACCTGAAAGTACTGATTCAGACCAATGACTTCCAGATCGGCAAAGCCATTGGAAATACTGCCCAATTTAAACTGTTCACGCAACAGCGCCAACGCTGGCACGACGTCGTCGTAAATACTGACCTGATTGCGCGCCGCTGCAAATACCTGCATCGCACGATCCGACCAACTTTTAACCTGAACCGGATCCTCGTCAATCACCAGAAACAGCTCGGAAAGCATAGCATGGCGCAAAGCCCAAAGATCGAACTGAAAGCGCGGATTTGCGGGCAATAATTGTTGCCGCAAGTTTCGCATACTTTCAATGCTGTGCGACTCGGTTATTTTAGGCGCATTCACTTCCAGCCAGTTGAACAAGGCGCGCTCAGCATCGTGAATCAGTGGGAACAGCGGCCAAAGTGTGTCATCCAAATCAAATATCACCGCTTTGACCGGCATTTTTTTTATTTTACTTGGCAATTTCTTATGATTATCCAAAATTTAATAGTCAATCCCGTACTGAACTATGATTTAATTTGCTTTCACCAATGACCCGGCCCAGCGGCTGCCCACCATGACGCTCACGACTGCCTCCCTCAAATTCAAGACTATCGCTTTGGTCGGAAAATATTCCGCCGCCGGGATCATCACCGATCTGCTTGGACTGGCCAAGGTGTTATCGAATGCGGGACATACGGTAGCCCTGGAACAGGAAACAGCCAATAAACTGGGTATCACCGATTTCACGATCATGGCACCTGCCCAGATTGGGGAACATGCCGATCTCGCCATTGTACTGGGAGGCGACGGTACCATGCTGGGAATTGCGCGACAGTTAGCTCCTTATCAAGTTCCGCTGATTGGCATTAACCAGGGTCGCCTCGGATTTATGACCGATATTCCCATCGACCAGATGTTGACGGTATTGACCGAGATTCTGAGCGGTCACCACAAATTGGAACGCCGCACGCTGCTGGAAGGTGTCGTGGTGCGCGATGGGGAGCAAATCAGCGCAGGGCTGGCATTTAACGATATCGTCGTGGCGCGTGGCACCGGAGCCGGCATGGTGGAACTCAAAGTCACGGTCGATGATCATTTTATGTACAACCAGCGTTCGGACGGTCTGATCGTATCCACACCGACTGGTTCCACTGCCTACGCCCTGTCGGCCGGTGGCCCGCTGCTGCACCCGAATGTGGCCGGTATCGTGTTTGTGCCGATTGCGCCGCATGCATTGTCGAACCGCCCTATCGTGGTGCCCGACACCAGCAAAATCGTGATTGAGATCTCAGCGGTGCGCGAAGCCAGTGTCAATTTTGACATGCAATCATTTGCCCATCTGGTGGTCGGCGATCAGATTCATATTCAGCGCTCAAAACACAACATCAGCTTTTTGCATCCGAAAAATTGGAATTATTACCATACCCTGCGTGAAAAAATGCACTGGAATGAATATCCGACAGTCAACGGACAACTCAATTAGAATCACGGTCTTTACCCAACCTCACTGTATCAAGCCAAAGCCATGCTACGCACTTTAACTATCCGCGATTTCGTCATCGTCGAACACATCGAACTGGAATTTTCAGCCGGGTTCTCGGTACTGACCGGCGAAACCGGTGCAGGAAAATCGATTCTGATCGACGCATTAAGTCTGACCCTGGGCGGGCGCGGCGACGCCAGCATGGTGCGCGAAGGCGCTGCCAAAGCCGACATCTGCGCCGAATTTTCATCAAACGTCAGCTGCGACAGCTGGCTGGCTGCACAGGAAATCGATATTGAAGACAATATGATTTTATTGCGCCGGGTGATCGACAATGCAGGACGTTCCAAAGCGTATATCAACGGCGTCTCGGCAACGGCCGCACAACTGCGCGAATTGGGCACCCTGCTGGTTGATATCCACGGTCAGCACGCCCATCAATCGCTGTTGCAAAACGACGCCCAGCGCGCCATTCTCGACAACCATGCACAGCTCAAACCGCAGGTTGCCGAGGTCGGTAATCTGTATCGCCACTGGCAGGCATTGCATCACCAGCGCGTGCAGTTTGAAACCAATGCCAAACAGGCGCTGCTGGAGCGCGAGCGACTGGAATGGCAGGTTGGTGAACTGGAAAAATTGCGCATGCAGCCGGGCGAATGGCAAGAGATGACCAATGAACACAGCCGCCTGGCGCATGCCGCCAACCTGATTGAAGGTGCGCAGTTTGCGCTCACCGCGATTTCAGAATCCGACGATCCCATTCTGAAACAGATTGCCACCATCCACCAGCGCTTATCCAAACTGAGCGAGTTTGATGCGGACCTGCAAGCCATCGTCGACAATCTCGAACCGGCGCGCATCCATCTGCAAGAGGCGACATCGGCCTTGAACGATTATCTGTCCCGGGTTGAACTCGATCCAGACCGGCTGCACGTCGTCGAAGACCGGGTGGAAGCGCTGCATTCCTGCGCGCGCAAATTCCGCGTCGATCCGGAACAACTCCCTGAATTACTGACCACGCTCTCGGCTGAACTGTCGACCCTGGGCGCGGCGACCGATTTGGATGCCCTGCACGAAATGGAACAGGCAGCCCTGAATAAATATCAGGCCGTTGCCAAACAGCTCAGCAAGGCGCGCAGCACTGCCGCCGCCAAACTTGGCACGGCTGTCAGCACGGCGATGCAGGAATTAAGCATGGCCGGAGGCAGTTTCAATATTGCCCTGACACCGATCGAACCGAGTCTGTCTGGTCTGGAACATATCGAATTTATGGTGGCCGGTCACGCTGGCGTGGCAACCAGGCCGCTGGCCAAAGTGGCATCGGGCGGCGAACTGGCGCGGATCGCGCTGGCAATCTCGGTGATCACCTCCTCGTCCACCGCAACCCCGACGCTGATTTTTGATGAGGTTGACAGCGGTATCGGCGGCGCCGTGGCCGAAGTCGTGGGACGCCTGCTCAAACGCCTTGGGCAGCAGGCTCAGGTACTGTGCGTCACCCATCTAGCCCAGGTTGCCAGTCAGGCCGATCAGCATTTTCAGGTCAGCAAGCTCAGCAGTGATGCGGGTGGTACTTCGAGCACGGTTTCACAGATCGCATTACTGGATCACAAAGCACGGGTGGAGGAAATCGCCCGGATGATGGCTGGTCTGGAGATTACCGCCACCACCCGTAAACACGCCAGAGAATTACTCACGAATTGATATGTCAAAAAAAACCAACCTATTCCATCACGGGAAAACCAGCAAAGTCGCCGTCGTTCTGGTCAATCTGGGCACGCCAGAAGCGCCCACTGCACAGGCATTACGCCCTTATTTACGCCAGTTTTTATCGGATCCACGGGTGGTCGAAATTCCCCGCATCATCTGGTGGTTCATTTTAAATTGCATCATCATTCCGTTCCGCGCGAAAAAATCGGCTGCCAAATACGCGGCAATCTGGACCAGTGAAGGCTCGCCTTTAAAAGTCCACAACCAAAGACAGGCCACCTTGCTAAAGGGCTATCTGGGCGAGCGCGGCCATCAGGTTGAGGTGGTCAGCGCGATGCGTTATGGGCAACCGGCTTTGCCCGACGTGCTGGAGCAATTGCAGCAAAATGGCTGCGACAAGATCGTCATCCTGCCGGCCTATCCGCAATACGCTGCAGCGACCACGGCCTCGATTTACGACGTGGTGTTTGCGCATTACCAGAAAGCGCGCAACATTCCCGAACTGCGCCTGATCCGTCACTACCACGATCATCCCGGCTACATCAACGCTCTAAAAAATTCCATCCTCAAACACTGGGAACAGAATGGGCGCGGCACTCAGCTGGTGATCAGTTTTCACGGCGTGCCCAAGCGCACCTTATTATTGGGCGATCCCTACCACTGCACCTGCCACAAGACTGCGCGTCTCCTGGCAGAAAGTCTGGGGCTGCGCAAAGACGAATACACCGTCACCTTCCAGTCACGATTTGGTGCTGCAGAATGGTTGCAACCGTATACCTTGCCGACCATCGAAGCGATGGGAAAAAGTGGCACGGCGCGGGTTGACGTGATTTGCCCCGGCTTTATCAGCGACTGTCTGGAGACCCTGGAAGAAATCAATATGGAAGTGCGCAGCGCCTTCATGCTGGCCGGTGGCAAGGAATATCATTACATTCCCTGTCTGAACGAAGATGCGCTGTGGCTGCGCGGCCTGTCTGAAATCACTGAGCCTTATCTGCATTCCTGGCCGACCAGCTTTGACGCATTGCGTGAGGCTGCCGAACAGGGAAAACTCACTGCGGAGCTGGCGAAAAAACTCGGCGCCGAAGCATGAACCAGCCTGAACACGTTTACCTGGTGGGCGATGTTCAGGGCTGTTGCGAACAACTTGAGGTCTTGCATACCCTGATATTGAAACAGGACCCGAAAGCCACCCTGTTTATTGCCGGTGATCTGGTGAACCGCGGGCCACAGTCATTGCAAACCCTGCGCAAGCTGGTGGCGATGGGCGCACGTGCCGACAGCATCTTGGGCAATCACGATTTAAATTTGCTGGGTATTGCGTATGGCCTGCACCGTCCGCACCACGATGCCTATCTGCGGCCGATTCTGGATGCGCCTGATCGCGAACAATTGCTGGACTGGTTGCGTCACAGGCCGCTCGCGGTCAGCATGCATGACCATCTGATCGTCCACGCCGGTGTGCTGCCGAGCTGGACAGTGCAACAGACGCTCGATTATGCACATGAAGTGGAACAGGTGCTGCGCGGTCCCAATTTTGTGGATTTCCTGCGTGTCATGTACGGCAATCAACCCACGCAGTGGAACAGTGCGCTGACCGGCAACGATCGCTTGCGCTGTATCGTCAATGTGTTAACGCGCCTGCGTTTTTGCACCGCACAGGACGAAATGGAATTTGACTCGAAAGAAGGACTGAACAAAACGCCGCCAGGCTTTTCCCCATGGTTCAGTTTACCCCGAAATACGGCATCGACCACGGTGGTGTTCGGTCACTGGTCAGCCCTCGGCTTGCAAATTCAAGACAATGTGATCGGTCTGGACACCGGTTGCGTATGGGGCGGCAAACTCACCGCCATACGTTTATCGGATCACCAGCTGTTTGAAGTCGACTGTCCGCAGCATCAGGCGATTAACTGAGTCGTGCATTATCGATTATCAAAATACAAAGCATTTGTTGTGCATTTAGAATTTCGTATCTACAGCAAACACTAGCCGCAATCCGTGGTGATGTGTATGCTTGCCCCTTCCCTGTTTAACTCATCGCCACCATGACTAATCATCCACACCTGCTCGCTCCACTTGATTTAGGTTTCACCACCCTGAAAAACCGTGTGATCATGGGATCGATGCACACCGGTCTGGAAGACCGGTTTTACCATTATCCGAAACTTGCCGAGTACTTCGCTGAACGCGCGCGCGGCGGTGTCGGGTTGATGGTGACCGGCGGTATCTCACCGAATCGCAGCGGCTGGTTGCTGCCGTTTGGCGGCACCATGAACCATCTGCTGGATGTGGTCAATCATCAGAAAATTACCAAGGCAGTGCACAAGGAAGGCGGCAAAATCGTCATGCAGATTTTGCACTCCGGTCGCTACGGCTACCAACCGTTTGTCGTGTCAGCCTCGGATAAAAAGTCACCGATTTCCAAATTCAAACCCAAGGCGCTGACCGAAGCAGGGATTCAAAGAACCATCAGCGATTACGCGCGTTGCGCCAAGCTGGCCCAGACCGCTGGCTATGATGGCGTCGAGATCATGGGCAGCGAAGGCTATCTGTTGAACCAGTTCTTGTGCCTGCGCACCAATCAGCGCGACGATGAATGGGGCGGCTCGATTGAAAACCGCATGCGTTTGTCGGTCGAGATCGTCAAACACATTCGCGCCGAAGTCGGTCCGAAATTTATCATCATGTACCGTCACTCGCTGCTCGATCTGGTCGAAGGCGGAAACAGCTGGGAAGAAGTGGTGCTGGTTGCTCAAGCCCTGGAAAAAGCTGGGGTCACCATTTTGAACAGCGGCTTCGGCTGGCATGAAGCGCGCATTCCAACTATCGTCACATCGGTGCCGCGTGCCGTATTCCGATCAGTCGTGGCGCGCCTGAAAGCCTGTGTCTCGATTCCGGTTGTAGCCTCCAACCGCATCAACACACCAGACATGGCTGAAGATATCATCGCCAGCGGA
Organism: Oxalobacteraceae bacterium GrIS 1.18; assembly: GCA_040544425.1. Classification (GTDB taxonomy): domain Bacteria; phylum Pseudomonadota; class Gammaproteobacteria; order Burkholderiales; family Burkholderiaceae_D; genus Solimicrobium. The sequence goes on along the minus strand of JBEONO010000007.1, from coordinate 207,985 downwards.
GACGCGGATCTGGTTTCGATGGCGCGACCATTCCTGGCCGACGCTGAATTCGTCAACAAGGTTGCGACCAATCGCACGGACGAAATCAATACCTGTATCGGATGCAATCAGGCATGCCTCGATCACACCTTTGCCAACCAGCGTGCCAGCTGTCTGGTCAACCCGCGTGCCGGGCATGAAACCGAGCTGGTGTATCGCAAAAAAAACGTGATCAAAAAAGTGGCGGTGATTGGCAGCGGACCGGCCGGTTTATCCGCTGCCACGGTGGCTGCCGAATGCGGCCACGATGTCACCCTGTTCGACAGCAGCGACAGTATCGGTGGTCAATTCAAAATTGCCATGCAGGTGCCCGGCAAGGAAGAGTTTGCGGAAACCTTGCGGTATTTCGCACGCCGGATTGAAGTGACCGGCGTCAAACTCAAATTAAATCAGCGCGTCACCCGTGAGCAGTTGCTGGCACAGGGATTTGACGACATTATCGTGGCGACCGGAATCGTACCGCGCACGCCACCGATTGAAGGGGTGAATCATCCCAAAGTCTTATCGTATATCGACGTCTTGCTGCACAAAAAACCGGTAGGCAGCAAGGTCGCGATCATCGGCGCGGGCGGCATCGGTTTTGACGTTGCAGAATACCTGATCCACGATCCACGGGTCAGTCTGCCGATCAGCGTGGAGCATTGGTGTGAAGATTGGGGCGTGGATTTAAATGCCAGCGCCAATGGTGGACTGGCCAGGGAATTGGCGCCACACCAGCCCTTCCGGAAAATTCATCTGTTGCAGCGCAAGACCAGCAAGGTCGGAGCCGGTTTGGGCAAGACTTCAGGCTGGGTACATCGTGCCTCCTTGCAGCGCGCTGGTGTTGCCATGATGGCGGGCGTTGAATATAACAAGATTGACGATGCCGGTTTGCACATTACCGTCAACGGCGAAGCGCGCATTCTGGATGTCGACAATATTATTTTGTGCGCCGGGCAGGATTGTCTGGCTGAACTGATGCCACCGCAGACTGCCGACAAGCAGGCGGGTCCGCGTTTTTATAAAATCGGCGGGGCAAAACTGGCGGCTGAACTGGATGCGAAACGGGCGATTCGTGAAGGGGCTGAGTTGGCGGCCAGTTTGTAGTTAGCAATTTTTATTTATGCAAGGGGGAAAATAAATTGACCCCCACTTTCTTACAAGCTTTTTGCAATCCTTCATCCAGCGTCGCCAACGGCATCGCTTCTCTTAACGCAAGCTCCAAATAAGAAGCGTCGTATGCCGACAAATTGAATCGCCTCGCCAATTGCACAATGCCCCCAAACGCCCGCTGATCCGTTTCTGAATCAACCTGAATATGCATCTGACTAAGAACCTGTAAAAAATCTGCGCTCCGAGCTTCCGTCAATCCAAATTTCCGTTCAGCCCTGGCGATTACATTCGCTACTTCAAGACTCCAGATACTCGGAACTATCACATGTCCGTCGGGAATGGAATTCAGCACACTTTTCGCATATTTTTGATCGCCAGACGAACCATCGCCAAAAAGCCAACGCATAGTCACAGAATTGTCTAAAACAAATCGATTCAATCCCTTCCCTCCTCGATTAACGCCTTTGTATCAACTCCGAGTATTGGTTCATTGGATTCAATGAATCGATGCATTTGTGAGACTGCCGCCGCGACGTCACGACTTTGCAGCGACTCAGGCGGCACCAGATCGGCAATTGGTCGCCCTCTCAGAGTGATCGTGTAACGACTTCCCAACTGAACATTGCGCAATAACTCAGGAAGTTTTGTTTTTGCTTCGTAGGATCCAATTTCGATGTTCACCATAATTCCCCTATTTAGATCGAATTTCAAATACCAGACCAGTATATAGACTAGATGAATCAAGTCAATACCACGACCCAAGCAACCCGACCATCAGAACAACTGTCAGACACATTAAAAATAGCGACGTTTCAACCCTAAAATCCCCAAAAAAACCTATCAAATTCAAGCATTTCTACTAATATAAAATTTCCCGATGGAATTTTTCTATTCATTGGTTTATTGTTCTGAAGCGCAATTGATTTTGACAGCCCGGCTTGGCAATCAAGCCCGCAGCATCTTATTGTCCTTTGTTCAACCCTACGAATGCCGGAATGAAGCTAACTATCGCGAAAAGATTGGTTCCAGTCATAGCTGCATCCATTATCGGGGTCGCCTTGATGGCCGGGGTTGGTCAATTCATGAACGACAAGGTCTACACCAACACCAATTTCAGCAACCAAAATGTCATTCCCAGCATGGTGTTGCTGGATGAGGCCCGCAAACACTATCTGGATTCGCGCGTTGCGGTGACTAAACTGGCTTCTTCTTCCAATGAGGCCGAACGCGAAAATCTGCGCATCAAGATAAGTACCAATCGCCAAAAAATTGAAGACGCACTGAATCATTACGAATACAACGGCTGTTTTGGAGTTTCCTGTGTTGCGGACGACACCGACAAAAGACTGCTGTACCAGGAAAAAGCCCTGCTGAACCAATTTGGCAGCAAACTCAATGACGCGATCGCTGAATACAAAGTCGGCCAGGTCAGCCAGGCACAGGCCGCCATCATCTCCTCGGCGGAACTGTCCGAAAAAATTCAAACTACCTTTGACCAACACTTCGACTACAACGTCGCTATTGGCAAGCGCAGCGCGGAACAGGCCAGCGTTGAGAAAAATGAATCCTTTTATTTACTGGTCATCATCGGGACAATCACTATCCTTGTGATCAGCGGCATCGGCTATCTCGGCATCAGGTCGCTGCTGTTCCAGCTCGGTGGCGAACCCGAAGACGCGGCCGACATTGCCACCCGGCTGGCGCTGGGCGATTTATCCTCAAGAATTCAATTGCGGCCGGGCGACCGGAGCAGTCTGATGGCCAAAATCCAGCAACTGATTTTGACCATGGAAACCGTCGCCGATCGTGCCGACAAAATCAGTCGCGGCAATCTTGCCGATGAAGTGGCGATCCTGTCGGACCAGGACCGTCTGGGTCAGGCGATCAATCATATGGTGGTGGCATTGCGCACCGCCCGCGTACTCGATGAGCGCAGGAACTGGCTCAACAATGGCAGCAACCAGCTGTCAATTGCATTGACCGGCGACTACTCGACCGATCAGATTGCCGAGATTGCCCTGAACACCATCTGCCACTATCTCGGCGCGGGCCGCGGCGTATTTTATGCACTTCGCAATAATGCCCCGGTTCTGGATTTAATCGCCAGCTATATGTACACCGACGACATGAACTATCGCCAGAGTTTTCGCATCGGCGAAGGCGCTATTGGTCAGGTTGCCCAGGATCGGGTCCCGATTATTCTGAAATCAATCAACAGTGCCTCGGCGATGATTGTTACCGGCACCATGAGTGCCCTGCCGGCTGCGACCTTTACCTATCCGATTCTGAAAGACAAAAAATTATTTGGCGTGATCGAGTTCAGCAGTCTGGAATCGTTCAACGAAATCAAACTCGATTACATCGCTGCGGCGATTGAGGTCCTGGCATCGTTCCTGTATGTGGCCCAGCAGCGCGGACAAATCAACGATCTGCTGGTCATCTCGGAACAGGCCGAGCGCGACGTGCGCAAACAGAATGAATATCTGCAAGAGATCAATTCGCGCATGGAAGAACAGCAACAGCAGTTGCAGCAACAATCCGAAGAGCTGCAGCAAACCAACGCGCAGATGGAAGAACAGCACCAGTTGCTTGAACAGAAAAATGAACGGCTGCATCAGTCAGAGGCGGAGATCCACGAAAAGGCCAAGCAGCTGGAATTGTCGAATCACTACAAATCCGAATTTCTGGCCAATATGTCGCATGAGTTGCGCACACCGCTGAATGCGATCATCCTGCTGTCCAAAATGATGATGGAAAATCCGGAGGGCAAACTATCCGACAAAGAGATCAAGCGCGCCGAAGTCATCCACCATTCCGGCCACGATTTACTCGCCTTGATCAATGAAGTGCTCGATCTGTCCAAGGTTGACGCCGGTCGCATGGAGATCAACACGCAGGAAATATCCAGCGTTGCAATGTGCGGCGAATTACATAATCTGTTTGAAGCGACGGCGCAAAACCAGCATCTTGTTTTCGACATTGAGGATCAGTTGCAGGGCCGCTTTATCAGCGATCAAACCAAGGTGATCCAGATTTTGCGCAATTTACTGTCGAACGCGTTTAAATTCACCAAGCACGGCAGCGTCACTTTAGCGATTAAAAAAATACCGCAGGCAGCACTGCCGATCCAGATCAGCGTGATCGATACCGGCATTGGCATTCCAAAAAATAAGCACAAGACCATTTTTGACGCGTTCCGTCAGGTTGACGGCTCCACCTCGCGCGAATACGGCGGCACCGGACTGGGTCTGACGATCAGCCTGCGCTTTGCAGAGCTGTTGGGTGGGGATATCAAGCTGATCAGTGCTGAAGGTGCCGGGAGTGAATTTATCCTGTGCCTGCCGGAGACGCCACCCGCCACGCTGACCAATCTGCCGACCATGATTGCTTCGCTTGTCCCGGCCAAGACCACATCGATAGTCCCAGGCACGTCGCAAGCCAGGAACACGGCATCCGACCTGCTCGACGACCGAAACAATTTGAATCCGCACGACAAAATCATTTTATTGATCGACGATGATGTCCACTTCTGCGCTGCCGTGGTCGAGATCAATCACAGACTGGGCTACAAGACCGTCGTGGCCCAGACCGGCAGCGAGGGGTTTGCGCTGGCGATCCAATACCGCCCGGCGGGGATCTTGCTGGACCTGGGGCTGCCTGATAAAGATGGCCGTGAAGTTTTACACGAAATCAAGAGCAATGCCGACATCGCTGCCACGCCGGTCTACATCATTTCCGGACGTGATCATGACAGCGCGCTGAACCAGCAAGACATCGTCGGCTACCTGCAAAAGCCGCTCATCAGCAGTCAAATTGAACAGGCTGAAGCTGCATTGATCGACGCCATTCAACAGGCCAGAGCGAACGGTGTTCTGGTCATCAGCAGCTCGCTGAACAATCAGGTCAACACAACCTTGCGCGCCATGCCCAGTCAGTATGAAATCCACAGTGTGACGATGGACAGCTCATTGCATCAGGCGCTGGAGCAGCGCGACTGGGGCGTGGCGATCATTGATCTGTGCGACTTGAAAATCGACCAGGGTCTGGAGGTCGCGAAAATTATCCGCAGTGCGCGCAGCAAGACTGCCATCCTTTTTTTTGGCAATGCCCACTTCAGCGATGATGAAGAGGCCAGCCTGCGCAGCTACACCGACAGCATCATCATCAACGCACCGCAGGCAGGTCAGCGCCTGCAGGAAAACATCGAACGCTTCCTGCAAAATGAGTCGCGTCATGAGTTGCCGAACCTGACTTCCACCAGCAAACCGGATATCGGCACCAATCTGGCGCACAAAAAAATTCTGGTGATCGATGACGATCCGCGCAATCTGTTTGTCATCACTGCCGCGCTCGAGCAAAACCAGGCCTGCATATTCAATGCTCTGAACGGCAAGCGTGGGCTGGAAATCCTGCTCAGCCAATCGATTGACCTGGTCATTACCGACATCATGATGCCGGAAATGGATGGCTACGAAACCATTGCAGCGATCCGCTCGGACCCTAAACTGTTTGCGATTCCGATCATCGCACTGACGGCCAAGGCGATGCCTGAAGACAAACAAAACATTTTGGAAATTGGCGCAGATGATTATCTGGCCAAGCCGGTTGATTATGACGTCCTGTGCAATATGGCTGGATTCTGGTCGTCCAACAAACATGCATAACAACCAGCCATGAAAATAACCATTCAGTCTTCCGGGAACCAACAACGTGTCGGCGTGCTCGGTCGGCTGGATACCGTTGCGGAACGTTCGAAGCTGATCCATCTGCTGGACAATGCCGACGTCAATACCCAGCATCAAATTGATTTTTACGATGCCGATACGCTGCCACATGATGTCATCGACGCCATCACCGGCTGCCTGGAGCGCTCGATTCAACTGAAAATAATTCCGTATCACTATTTGCTCACGCATCAATTGCTGCGCCTGGATTTGCCGGCTTCACCGATCACCATCAGGCCGAATCATGCGGTGCCGATCCACTTCAAGGCGATTGCACTGGCGGGATCGGCCAACAGCCTGGATAAAATTTTATCCATCGTCGAGCAACTGCCTCTGGCTGATGTCAGCATATTTGTGGCGCAACACGTCCTGGAAAGCCAGGTCAATCTGCTCGACAAACTGTTGCGCATGCGTACCGATTACCAGGTCATCATGCCGCACAACCTGATGGCAATCGAAGCGCGGACCATCTACGTTGCCCCGCCCGGTCACCATATGAAAGTGGCGCATGGCCTGGTCTACTTGACCCGCGACAGAGCGATTCAATTTGCCCGGCCTTCCATCGATGTCCTGTTTGAATCGCTGGCCAGCGAATATCAGGACCAGCTGCTGGCAGTGCTGCTGTGCGGTTTTGGTCAGGACGGCGTTGCAGGCTGCGCCAAATTGAAACAGGCCGGAGCCTGTGTGGTGATCGAAAATGGTGAAGACTGTGACAATGCCCGCGTGCTGCCTGACGCAGCGGTTGAGGCCGGACGCTATGACCACGTCCTGAAGCTGGCGGCAATCAGCAGCCTGGCTGCTGCAGCGGTCAATCAGGATCACAGTGCCATCAGCGATCAGCATTTGAAGCTGCTTGTCGACGCAGTGCTGGTTCACTACGGTTACGATTTTCGTGGCTACCAGGCCGACAGCCTGAAACGCCGTTTGTTGAATTTAATGGGTAAATTCGGTTATGTGACGATGTTCGATTTTCAACGCGCGATATTTTCCGACAGCGCCCTGTTCAACCGCATGATGTCGGAGATCTCGGTTGGGGTCAGCGCCTTTTTCAGACATCCGGAACAGTTCCGCTTCATGCGCGAAAAAATCATGCCTTACCTGGAAAGTTTTCCGGTCATCAAACTCTGGTCGGCCGGCTGTGCCACCGGCGAAGAGCCTTACTCGATAGCGATTTTGCTCGAGGAGCTCGGCCTGTTCAAACGCTGCCGCCTGTTTGCCACCGACTTCAATTCCTACCTGATCGATCTTGCCAAGACCGGTTTGTTCCCCATCAAGTCGCTCGAGTCGAGTCGCCCCAATTATGAAAAAAGCGGCGGCCTGAAACGTCTCGATGACTACCTGGATCAGAATGCGCGTTACCTGACCGTTAGAGAAAATATCCGCGCAGCGACCTTGTTTCATCGTCATTCACTGGTTGACGAAGGTGTGTTTAACGAATTCCAGTTAATCATCTGCCGAAATGTCATGATCTATTTCAAGCCGGAACTGCAGAGTAAAATACTGGAGCGCTTTTCCCGCTCCTTGCATCGGGACGGGTTTCTGATCCTCGGTCCACAAGACGGCCTGCACCACCTGGCGCGCGCTGCGGGCTTTGTCCCGTATGTCGCTGGAAGCCATGTATATCGCTTAAACAACGGAGGATCAAATGGATGAGCGGTTCCTGATATTGGTGGTGGATGACAACGAGGGCAATCGGTTTCTGCTCAAGGATCTGCTCTCGCGCATCCCGGATGTGCAGGTCATCGAAGCGACCAGCGGCTCGGAAGCCCTGCAACGCACGGTCGAATACAATTTCAACCTGATTCTGCTCGACGTCCAGATGCCCGGCATGGATGGCTACGAAACGGCCCAGCATTTGCAAATGACCACCAGAACGCGCGACATTCCGATCATATTTCTTACCGCCGTGTTCAAGTCTGAGGATTTTATCAAGCGCGGCTATGCCGTGGGGGCGGTCGATTATTTGACCAAGCCACTCGACGACAATATTTTATTGAACCGGATCAGACACTACCAGCATCTCAAAGAACGCGAGGTACGCCTGATCGCAGCCATGACGCAGATGCGTTCCATGCAGGATAACCTGCTGCAATCGGAAAAACTTTCTTCGCTGGGCGCGATGGTTGCCGGGGTATCGCACGAACTGAACACGCCGCTGGGCAATACCAAACTCGCTTTATCGACCCTGCTTGACCGCATCAATGAGATCAACAAGATGTACCAAAACGGGGTTTTGAAACGCAGTAATATCGAAGAATTTATCAGAGAGAGTCTGGATATCGCCACGCTGGCCAATCGTTCGGTCGATCGGGCGCTGAATCTGGTGATCACCTTCAAACAGGTCGCCATTGATCAAACTTCGGAACGCCAGCGCCAGTTTGACCTAGCAACCATCATCCGCGAAACCATTACCAGCCTGAGTCCGAGTTACAAGCACGAGCCATGGAAGTTTATTATCGAGGTCCCCGACGGTATCCAGATGGACAGCTACCCTGGACCACTGGAACAGATTATTATCAACCTCGTGCAAAACAGTATCCGCCACGGGTTTGACGGGCGTGATCACGGATCGATTACCATCCGCGCCACGCTCAATGAGCCTGAGCACAGAGACAAATCGGTTACTATCAACTTTATTGACGACGGTGCTGGCATCGCACCGGGCAATCTGGAAAAAGTCTTTGAGCCGTTTTTCACCACCCGTTTGGGGCGCGGCGGTTCAGGGATCGGTTTGAATATCACCAAGAGAATCGCCACCAGCGTGCTCGGTGGCACGATCGAGGCGCGCTCCGAAGCTGGAATCGGAACCTGCTTTACTTTGAGAATTCCCTGTAAGGTCAGGCCGGAAAGCCAAGCATGAAAAAATTGAAGCGCGACACCGACAAAACCAAAACGACCCGTTACAACCAGCATGGTCGGATGGAGTCGCATGTCGACAACAATATTTTGATCAACGAAGCAACAGGTCCATTCAACGCCGAAATTATCACTGCCATTCAGGTGATTCAGCATGACTTATTACAAGAAATCATCAACCATGAACAATGGGCACAGGTTTATATTTTTCATGAAAGCGTGCTGTGCTCCCCCGACACCATCGAAGCGTTGCGAACCTATCTGGCCAACTTCAAAGACTCCAGGAACAAACCGGTAGCCACCGCGTTTGTCATGGGCCCGGAGGTGGAAGGCAGTTCCATGATGGGACCGCACTACCGGCAGGTGTACGAAGAAGTGCATCTGACTTTCCAGCTGTTCAGCACCAAAACACAAGCCCTGGCCTGGGTGAACACCATGCTGGCACAGGCATAACTTTCACCGTTGACTGAGAACCTATCTGGCCATGACCGAACAAGAAATCAATGCATTACGCCGTAGCTGCCACACTGTCCTTCCAGGACACCACCAACCCGATGCCGCCGAAGAGTTCGCCGCCCTGTCTGCGTTTTGTGCGCAACAGGATATCGAACACGACGTCTATGGTGAGAGCGCCTTTACACAAGCCTTTGAAAAAAAGATAGCCAGCCTGTTGGGCTTTGAAGCAGCGGCCTTTTGCGTGACCGGCACAATGGCGCAATCCGTGGCCCTGCGTCTGGCCTGTCTGGAACGCGGCAGCGCGCTGGTTGGCCTGCATCCCAGCGCCCATATCCTGAAACACGAAAACAGCAACTACCAGCTGCTCAAGTCATTTGACGTGATCCAGTTTGGTGATCCGAATCGCAGCTGGCAGGCCAGTGATCTGGGGCGTTTGCACGATCAACTGGGCGCAGTTCTGCTCGAGCTGCCGATGCGCGAAATCGGCGCACAACTTCCAGGCTGGGACGAACTGGAAGACATCAAGACGACCTGCCGGAACAAAGGGATTCACCTGCATCTGGACGGCGCGCGCCTGTGGGAAGCCCAGGCCGCGTATGCGCGCCCGTTTGCCGACATCACCGCCGGGATGGATTCAGCCTACGTCTCGTTTTATAAAGGTCTGGGTGGTTTGGGCGGCGCGATGCTGTTGGGGAGCGCCGAGTTGGTCGCTCAAGCCAGGGTCTGGCTGCATCGCCAGGGTGGCCGGGTATTTCGCAGTTCACCGTATGTGATTTCCGCAGCCATGCAATTTGATCAGCGACTCGCTGCCATGCCCGCTTATCTGGCGCGGACACGACAACTGGCCGAACTGATCAAAACTTTTCCGCTCATGCAGATCAATCCGGCTACGCCGCAGTGCAATCTGTTTCATTTGTATTTCCCGGTCAGTGCGGCAGCGTTGCTAGGCATCCGCAATCAGATCGCGCAGCAGCACGGCATCTGGCTGTTCAATCGCAGCAGCAATGCGCCGTTGCCCAATCAGAGTTACGTCGAATGGTATGTCGGTGACAATATGCCGGCACTGTCGGACGATCAGGTGGTCAATGCCTTAACCTTGCTGAACCGTGCTCTGGTACAAGCCAATGCGACAACGGATTATGTTTTTTAAAACGGTTTTTTAAAGCGATTTTTTAAAACGGTTTTTTTAAAGCGCTCTGAATGAGTTGCAGGACATCTGCAAATAAATAAGGTGCCTGGCTGCCTGACTGAAAGGCCCGCTCCAACAGCAACCTGGCCTCGCGTCGATTTCCGAACTTGTCATAACAGTCGGACGCAAAATAATCGAGGATCGGACTTTCAAACATATCCACGATTTTTTGATAGTAGGACACGGCTTCGGCGATGCCGTCCCTGCGCCAGATCAGGGTTCCATAACAGACGAAGGGCTGTGGCTCCATCGGAAACAGGGTCAGCAATACGGAGATAACCGATTCTTCTACCTGATAATTTCCACAATCGTAAAAACTGTTGACCGCTTCAGAGAACAAGCGCAGTGAGGCGGGGTTTTTCAGGATGTCCCGGTCAATGATTTCAGCGACCCGATCGGGCGCGGCCAGATTGTCGACAATTTTGCTGGCCAATTCTGCAACGGGTTGCTGGTTGCGGGCAATCAAATGTCTCAATCCCTCGATGAACATCGCGTTGCCGCGCGCGAGCAGCTGTTCCAGTTTTTCGGTGGTGTCCTTCACATAGCTGCGTGCTTCGGTATGTGACTCAAAATGGATGCCTTGCTGCCGGACCACCATCTCGGCCAGTTCGTTGAGATGCCGTTCAAATTCTTCCCGATTCAAAATAAGGTTCTCTTGCATTTGTCAGATCCCATGCGCTTGAATATTTTTGTGACATGCTGGGTCGGCGTCAATGAAGGAATAAGCAAGGCAACCAGCAAAAACTCCAAAGTACAGATTACGCGCAACCCGCAGGAACGAAGGCCAAGCGGTGGAAAATATACTGGAAAGAAATATCCGCCTATTGCGGGAAACCACACTGGTGGATGTACTTATTGGAGGGCAAAGAAGAGTTTGTTAGCCCGGTTCGCCGCAGCAAGCCCTGCGGCGGCTGATTTTCAGCGTCGTGCCAGTCTTAACTTGGATTTGGCCGGGACCACGACCGCTGGACGTAGCGGCGTCACCCCCTCAACCAGCTTGAAGATTCCCACCAGACCTCCCAATATTTCTGACTGCTCCTTTAACGAGTGTGAAGCAGCAGCCGCTTCTTCAACCAGGGCCGAGTTTTGCTGGGTGACTTCATCGATTTGCGAAATGGCATTGTTGACCTGATTGATCTCGTCGTGCTGTTTGTCGTTGGCAGCACTGATCACCTCCATGATGTCAGTGACGCGCTTTACACTGTCAACCAGCTCGTTCATCGTGGCACCGGCGTTGGCAACAATCGCGCTGCCCCGGCTGACTTCTTCCACCGAATGGCCGATCAAGCCCTTGATCTCTTTGGCTGCAGCGGCGGAACGCTGCGCCAGATTGCGCACTTCGCTGGCAACGACCGCGAAGCCGCGTCCCTGTTCGCCAGCCCGCGCCGCTTCAACTGCGGCATTCAAGGCCAGGATATTGGTTTGAAATGCGATGCCGTCAATGACACTGATGATGTCGGTGATTTTTTTGGCCGAAGCATTGATCGAACCCATGGTGTCAATGATTTGCATGACTGTCTTGCTGCCCTCCTGGGCCACCGCTGAGGCGGACTGTGCCATCTGATTGGCGTGGCGGGTATTGTCGGCATTGGTCTTGACGATATTGGTCAAGTCACCCATCGAGGTTGAGGTTTCTTCGAGCGCATCAGCCTGACTTTCAGTGCGGTTGGACAGCTCCATATTGCCCTGCGCGATTTCATTCGAGGCCACGTTGATTGTCTCGGTCGACTGGCGGATTTCGAAAATTGTCTGCGACAGCTTCTGCTGCATCGCCTTCATCGCAAACAGCAGACTCTGGTTATCCGCAGGATCAAGTTCGACATGCACGGTCAAGTCCCCGCCCGCGATACTGTGTACGATCTGCGAGGCATAACCCGGTTCGCCACCGAGCTGGCCGTACACATATTTGATCAGGAAATAACCCAGGGCTGCCGCTACCAGACCACCAACGACAATCGCGACCAATACAATCGCACGCAGAATCTGGTAGCGCGACACGGCGTTTTGGTACTCGGCACGGGCTTGATCGACCTGGGTCTTTCTTAGTGCATCGACACTTTTTCGGAGCGGAATTGCCAGGGCCTGGACCTTGTCCTGCAATTCGGCAGCCTTGGCCAGATCGCCATCAGCCATCGCTTTCATGGTACTGCGCAGCCCTTCGTTAATTAATTTTCCGCGATCCGAGTTAAATGTGTCGGCAAGTTTACGTTCGTCGTCCGACAGCGCTGACCGGGCATACTCGGCCCAGGCCTTGTCCATTTCTGCGATATTTTTTTCGATCACTTCACTTTTTGTCTTGATGGTGGCGGCCATCGAATCCTGGATTGCTTCAACCAGCGCCAGCTGGCTTTGCACCAGCAAGCGATCGATTCGTAAAATCTGTTCCAGCGCCACGGTGCGATTCTCATACACACTTTGCAGGCCATCATTTGCCTTACCCATGCCAAACAGGCCGAGCACGCCCAGCCCAAGCGCGAGCAGAGTAATCAAACCGATAACCAGGCTTAAGCGCGACTTCAGTGTTGTTTTCATCATACTTTCCAATATTCGAGAATGTTGCCGTGCGTTAAAATTGCTGCACTCGCAGCATAGGCGGTGTATATGTCAGATTGATGACAGAAAACCAGAGTGGGGCCTCTGGATTTACTCTACCAAGATAGGTGATGGGATCTAAACTAACAACGTCGAATTTGACATTTCCGGTACAAAATACAAGGTGAAAATTCGCCATGTTTTTGTGCACTGTTTTGGGCTCTATTTCTGCCTGATCGACAATTTCTGATTTGCCTCAACACGCAGCAGCCGAAAAACAAACTAAGCTAGACCTAATTCAACAATAAGCGCGCGATGATGAAAATTGCACAAGACAGTTATCAAAACAAACTGTGTTCACCGGCCGAGGCGCTCCGGCATATTCGTGACGGCGATTCGATCATCGTCCCCACCGGCGTCGGCGAGCCGCCGCATTTGCTCACTGCCCTGTCGGAACAACGGCGCAGCTTCAATAACGTGAAAGTGCTGCAGATCCTGGCCTTGCGTAAATACGGCTACTTTGATCCCGATACCGCCCAGCATGTACGCCACGTCGCACTGTTTTACGGCCCGGCTTCGCGCCCCGGCGGGCAGGCGGGCTGGGTAGATTTTTTGCCTAACTATTTTGGGGAAATTCCCGATCTGATCAATCAAGGGCATATTCCGGCCGAGGTCGTCGTGTCGATGGCCTCACCCATGGATGAACATGGATTTTTCGCCTTAAGCCTGGGAACCGATTACACCATGGCAGCCGTTGCCAAGGCACGCAGCGTTATTCTGGAAGTCAATCCCAACGTCCCGTTTACCCATGGTCAATGTCATATTCATATTTCCCAGGTGAGCGCGCTCATTGAGAGCAGCGACCCGATCTTTGAAGTCGGCTTGCCGGTGATTGGTCCGGTGCAGGTGGCGATTGGTAAATATGTCGCAGACATGATCGCCGATGGCGCAACCTTGCAAATCGGCTATGGTGCGATTCCCGACGCCGTGGTGATGCAGCTGGCCGACAAACACGATCTGGGTGTGCATACTGAAATGATCGGAGATGGCATTCTGAAGCTGCTCGAATCAGGAGCGGTGACCAACCAGAGAAAAAATTTTTACCCCGGTAAAATGCTGGCGACCTTTGCGCTGGGTTCGCAAAAGTTGTATCGCTTCATGCATCACAATCCGCAGTTGGAGATGCATCCGGTCTGCACCACAAACAACCCGGTCATCGCCGGGCGCAATGACAATCTGATGACCATTAACGCCAGTCTGCAGGTTGATCTGCTTGGTCAGTGCGGATCCGAGAGTCTGGCCAATATTCCGTATTCCGGCACCGGCGGGCAGGCCGATTTCGTGCGCGCGGCAAATCTGTCCAAGGGCGGCAAGTCGTTTATCGTGTTACCGTCTACCGCCAAAGACGACACGATTTCGCGCATCGTCCCAACTCTGAACAATGGCACCCATATCTCAACGAGCAAAAACGATGTGAATTATGTCGTGACCGAATACGGGATTGCGCAATTGCGCGGCAAATCAGCCCGGCAGCGCGCTGAAGAGCTGATTGCGATTGCACATCCGCATTTCAGAGCAGAGCTGCGCGCGGCGTTAAACCGCAGTTAAGGGTGTTCGTATTTTTGCGATTGAAATATTTTAAGCAGCTCAGTGTCGGCCACATTATGGTGCTTGGCATTGGATTGCGATGCAAGCGTCGCGAATTTATATCGAGCGATATTTGCGGCAGAGGAAATTAAGCGTTGAATTGTGATGACTGCTCTGCTACTCACTTAGAATCATCCTTGTCGTAACCAGCCCCCTCATTATTACCCTCATTCTTACCCTCTTTAATGGGTAATGCATTGCCCACATTGCTTGCATTCGCTTTTGTCCACAGTGTTCCCGGCCCTCTTCCCTGACATTCAACCTTGCCCTTTAATGCCTGCTCTCTTACCACGTGCCTAACCATATCCCGACTGACACCAGGGCACATTTGATCCAGCTCCGCCATCGTAAAAGATGCTTTTTTACTATTCAAAAGCTTGGAAATACTGGCCTCCACCACATCGCGCTTTTCACCTCTTGGCGCTTTGACGTCACCAACTCTTTCAACAAAATCGACGTACGCCAACTTCATAATGAACAACACAAAATTAATAAATGGCCATGGATCATGTTTTCCTTCGTGCCACCCCTGTGAACTTTCCTCCAGGGTTTCATAATACCGGTCTTTATTTTGCTCTATTAATCGTTCCAGACTAATATATTTGGCTACTTCAAATCCAGAGTGATAACTTTGAAGCACCCATAGTAGTCGTGAGACCCTTCCATTCCCATCCCTGAATGGGTGAATACAAAGAAAATCCAGATTGAAAGCTGCAAGGGCAATCGCTGGAGGAACTCTTTGTTCGTCATTGCATGAGTGCCAATCGCCTATCAACTGATTCATTGCCGACTCAGTCTGCGCGGCTGAAACGGGACGAAATCGGACACGCTCAGTGCCGTCTGGATATCGTTCGATAATATCGCCATCCTTTTCCTTATATTTTCCCGCATCCCATATTTGTCCGCGGGTCATCGCGTGCAACTTCATGATTGTTTCGTTAGATATTCTTGTCGCGGATGCCTCACTGTGAATCAGCGAAAGTGCGTCTCGGTACCCACGAATTTCTTCTTCATCCCTGTCACGAAACATCGGTTTGGCCGTGACAAGGATGTTGCGTACTCGTGAAGGTTCCATTTCGACACCCTCCATCCTGTTCGAAGAAACCGCACTTTCAATAATGGCATGCTCCCGAAGTGTTTTTAATTTCTGAGGGGCCTGTTGGGTATACATATCCTGCTTGCCCTTAAACTCACCCAGCGAGTTCAAATACCACCCCGTTGACATTGGAAGGTCTAGTGCTCCGGATTGTAGTTTTCTCAAAGTTGACGCCATTGTTTTTTACTCGTAGAAGTTAATACCGAAATCAGTCAGGAAATCCAAATTAACAGGTCAATAAAATATACCGAAGTCAATTATAAAAGGCGATTTTTAAATTAAAAAAACAAAGATAACCGATCAATCAGTGATTATGAATGCCCGACCTTACTGCGATGCCGGGACCCGGCCTGATGACCGGCTGGAAGAAATCAGAAACACCAGCGCCAGACACCACAACACGGCGACCATCGCCCCGGAACCAAACCGCTGCATCAGCAGGCCGGTCGCGGCCGGACCGGCGCTGCTGGAAATATTCCAGGTCAGACCAATCAAACCAGAGATGCGCAGCAAGGCGCTTCCGCTAAAAATCGTCCCGGAAGCCACCATGGACAGGGTGTACACCGCACCGGCAAATCCACCCAGCACAAACAGATAGATTTCCCAGACCCCAGGCACATGAACGACCAGCGGCAGCAGCGGCAACATCACGCACACCATCAGGCCAAACAGGCGGTGCACGCGCTCCCGGCCATAATGGTCAGACAGCCACCCGGCGGCATACTGCAAGGTGGCGTCGCCGGCCAGAACAATGGCCGGTGCCGCCAAAGCGCGACTTTGACTAAAGCCTGAGTCGATCGCAAACAGCGGCAGGAAACCGAGGATGATGCATTCAAAGGAAGCAAAAAACGCGGTACCGGCGATGATGACCGGTGCCCTGCCGACAATATCCAACCAGGAACTTTGCCCAGCAACAGCTTTGCCCGACACTTCGTCCGGACCTGATCGGGCCCTACCCAATTTGTGATCATCGCTGGCAAACATCATCCCCGGCACACCCAGCAAAAACAGCGCGCCGCAGATCAGAAACGAGCTGTGCGGAAAGCCCGATAACCAATCGGTGAACAAGGGTCCGGCCACCTGAAACGCCGTGAAACTGGTCGTATAGATGGCGACAATTCTGCCGCGTACGGCTTCGCCAGGCAGAATATTGATCCAGGCTTCACCGATCAGGAACAAGGCCGCCATCGACAGTCCGAACAAGAATCGCAACAGCATCCAGAGTTCCAGCGACGCAGTAAATTGCAGCGGCATGATGGACGCGGTCCCGACGACAAAACAGGCAATCATGGTGCTGCGCCGCCCAAAACGCCCCACCACGGCAGGCGTCACAAAGGTGCCGACTACCCCTCCCAAGGCCGCGGCAGCGATCATCCAGCCGACGACATTGGGACCGAATCCGCGACTGGTCAACACCAGCGCAGTTAACGGCAGCGTGCAGCCGAGGCCAATGCCGACAATGGCAATACTTAAGGAAACAGCGAAAAAATCGCGCCAGTCTTTTTTATCCAGCATAGGGTCCGTATTGAGGGGAATTTAACTTCACGAGATCGGGCATTTTTGTGCAAAATATCGCGCGATTTTGGCACAGGTGACGCGGTGTGGCCAACCTGATTCAAATATAAATATCCTGTTGCCCGCATTTTGGATCTTTAATCGGACCTTTAAATTCGCGCCCGGACTGCTAATATTCAATTTACAAAACCAGCACAAGCAGCAAAATGAGTATAAAGACAATTTCAGTTGATCAGTTATGTATCGGCCTGTATGTAATCCTTGATATGGCATGGCTTGAGCATTCGTTTGCACGCAATAGTTTTCGGATCAAGAATGACGAGCAGATCAAGTCGATCAAGGCGCTGGGCATTAAAACCATCCGCATCGAATCCACGCTGTGTGAAACCAGACCCCTGCCTTTGCCCGAGGCGGCTCCCGCCGAACCAGAGCCGGTTGCCGAGCCAACGCCGGAAGAGCTGGCTTCAATCACGGCAAAAAAACAGCGTATCGACAAATTGATCGCTGAACGTGAAGCGATTGCGCGCTGTGAAAAGCATTATCAAAAAGCGGCGACGGCAATCAAAGACATGTCGCGCAACCTGTTCTCGCGCCCCGAGGAAGCGTTCAACAGCGCCGATCAGCTGACCCAGCAGATGCTCGATTCACTGCTGTCCGAAAAGGATATCGCGATCCATCTGATGAACGATAAAATTGCCGGCGAAGAAGCGTATTACCATTCCTTGAATGTCGCCATCCTGTCGATGATGCTGGCCAAAGAAATGGGCTTTGCCGATCACGATATCAAAATCCTCGGGATGGGCTGCCTGTTTCATGATATCGGCAAGGTTGAGATTCCAGACCGGATCGTGCATGCGCGCCATGAATTGAGCAAATCCGAACAGCATTTATTGCAGATGCATTGCGCCTACGGGGTCAAGATAGGTGAACGGATCGGGTTGCCGAAAGGCGCACTGGATATCATCATGCAGCATCACGAATATGCCGATGGCAGCGGCTATCCCGGACATCTGCCGACCGATAAAATCAGTTTGCTGTCGCGCATCGTGTGTATCGTCAATGCCTACGACAATCACTGCAATCACCCGAATCCGGCCGATTCGCTCACTCCCTACGATGCCCTGGTGCTGATGTTTGCGCATCAAAAGAAATTATTTGATCCTGCCCCGTTAAACATTTTTATCCGCTGCATGGGTGTCTACCCGCCCGGCACCGTCGTCAAACTCAATGACGGCACGTACGGCATGGTGGTATCAGTCAATTCAGGCAAGCCGCTGCGCCCGACAATTTTGATTTACGATCCCAGCGTGCCCAAGGATGAAGCGATCATTTTAGATTTGAGCAATGATGCCAGCCTCGAAGTGAAATCCAGCATCAAGCCGGATTTGCTGCCGCAGGACATCTATGCCTACCTGAGTCCGCGCAAACGGATGACTTATTATTTTGATCCGCAAAAATCAGGCGGGGCAAAAATTTAACCATCTGTCTTTTAAAATTTAAACGGCGCACTTTTAGGCAGCGTCAAAGTAAATTGTGCACCGGCTCTCGGTGAAGAACTCACAGTCAGGTTACCACCCAGCACCGAGGTGGCAATCCGGTGCGAGATCGACAGCCCGATGCCCGAACCACCCTTGCCCAGTTTGGTGGTAAAGAAAGGATCAAACACATGGACCAAAATATTGGGTGCCATGCCGACACCATCATCGCTGACCGTCAGTACGATGGTCTCGCCCTGATCTACCGCGCGAATGATAATGTTGCCGCATTCACGTCCTTCGAATCCATGCAAAATCGCATTCTGGGTCAGGCTCACAATGATTTGACCGAGTGGCCCCGGAAAACTGTCACACTGAAATCTGGTGGCTACCTTGTTGTCGATGCTGATTGTTTTGTGCTGCTGTTTGATTGTCGGCAGCAGGGTCGACAGATTGTCATCAATCACGTCGTGCAGATTGAAAGTGCGGCGCAATTCAGAAGTCTGATCGACTGCAAGCTGCTTGAAGCTGGTCACCAGTTCCACGGCACGTTTGGTGGACTTGGTTGCCAGGCCCGACATCTCAATCCCGGTTTGCAATAGCTCGTCCAGTTCGGACCGCTTGAGTTGCCCGGCGTTGATCCGTTCAATGATTTGCTCGAACAGATTTTCCAGGCTGGTGGTCAACATCAATGCGTTGCCGACCGGCGTATTCAATTCGTGGGAAATCCCGGCCACCATGGATCCCAATGAAGCCAGCTTTTCCGATTGCAGCAATTCCTTTTGCGCCAGTTCCAGTTTCGTGACCGTGTTCTGCAAGACCTGGTTAGTCTGGTCGTACAGGGCGGTCCGGTCCAGAACACGCTGTTCCAGCTGATTGTTCAAATTGCGCATCGCGTCTTCGGACAGGTGCAATTGGTCCAGGCGGCGCCGCAGGTCGACCGTGAGCTGTCTGCTGTTTTCAATCAAACGCTTGAAATTATCGGCGATCACCAGCGCCATCACGCTGGCGCTCAGGATCACCGTCATGTAAGTGATGAACATCGACATCGCAGTGCGCATAATCGGAGCGGGCAACCAATGATTATTTTCGGCGAGCACAAAGCCAACGAAAAACACGGTGGTCAGCAGCACCATCAACAACATGTAATTTTTTCCCTGTGACCAGGCAATAATCATGATCGCAGAAGGAATTAAAACCAGAATCGGGGTGCGGATGCCTGCGATCAGAAACGAATAGCAGCAGGCGAACAGCCAAAAGCCCCAGCAAAACACCGATAAGGCACGCTCAATGCGATTGTGGCGCAAATCAAAGTAGCAAAAAGATACGATTCCCAAGCTAAGCAGTGAGCTCAACAGAATTCTCTCATCATGCCCGCTGAAAAAGGCATAGCAACCACCCACCCCAATCGATATGATTGCGACAATCATCATCCTTCGCAACGTTGTAGCGGCGTTGTCTGAAAATTCGCTCATTGCGTCACCGCCATCCAGAATCAAAATCGGGTTGGTCGCTGGTGAATTATTCTGTCTCACATTCAAACCTTATAAAAATAGTTGGCGCTGCCCCTTTGAATTGTAGGGGACAAATTTGAAACTTCAATCAAACCGATTTCAAAGTTTGACTGGCGCAACCAAGGGCGCAACAATATTCCAGCCAACAATGACGAACCAACAAGTTTAGGACGGCAATGTGCAATCAATAATGTAAATTCACTATTTAATTGCCTTTCAAGCCGGATTGAATGCACAATTTTTTTCTAAGAAGCGCGGACTGCTGTTTATAATCTTCCCGATCAGCTAATTGAAAAAGAGTGCCATGCCAGTCTCGCTAGAAAACGTTTTAGTCATCGGTGTTTCATCACGCGCCCTGTTCGACCTTGAGGCTGAACAGAAGATATTTCAGCAACAGGGCTTGAACAGTTACCGCGCACACCAGCTGGACAACGAAAACACTGTCTTGAAACCCGGCGCCGGGTTCGCTCTGGTGCGCGCCCTGCTCAAACTCAATGCCCTGACCCCGGATCGACGGCTGGTCGAAGTGGTGATCATGTCGCGCAATTCGTCGGAAACCTCGCTGCGCATTTTCAATTCGATCAAACACTATCAACTCGATATCACGCGCGCCGCCTTGACCAGTGGCTCCATGCTGGCACCCTATCTGAAAGCGTTCAACATCAGTCTGTTTTTATCCCTGCATGAAGAAGATGTGCAGGCGGCCGCCGACTCCGGAGTCGCCGCTGCCCTGCTGTATCAAAAGCCGGCCACCCCGACACAGGAACTCGATCAGATTCGCATTGCCTTTGACGGCGACGCGGTGATTTTTTCCGACGAATCTGAAAAGATCTATCAGTCGCAGGGGGTGGAAGCATTTGAACAGCACGAACGTGACAACGCCAACAACCCGATGGCCGCAGGACCATTTGCAGCGCTGTTAAAAGCACTGGCCTTCATCCAGACGCATTTCAAACCGACTGACGGACAAGCCGCGCCGATCCGCACCGCCCTGGTCACAGCGCGCGCCTCACCGGCCCATGAGCGGGTGATCCGCACCCTGCGCGCCTGGAACGTGCAGATTGATGAAACATTTTTTATGGGCGGGGTGGAAAAATCCGCGGTGCTGGCCGCGTTTCAGGCGCATATGTTTTTTGATGATCAACACGGGCATTGCGCTCTGGCGGCACCGCTGGTGCAGACCGGTCGCGTGCCCGGTCCCGTGAAAGCGGGGTCGTAATGGCTACGACGCTCGCACTGTTTTGCAAGGTAGTCGACAATTTCGGCGACATTGGCATTTGTTATCGACTGGCGCGCCAGCTGGTTGCCGAACACCAGCTTGCCGTGACCCTGTACGTCGATGATTTGGCCAGTTTCAAACGGCTCTGCCCGAACGTGGTGACCGATTGCGACTGGCAGCAAATCGATGGCATTTTTGTCGTCCATTGGCGTAATCAAGATGAGGTCTACTCGGTCAAGGATGTAGCCGATATCGTGGTTGAATTTTTTGGCTGCGAACTGCCCCCTTCGTATATCAGCGCCATGCAACAGCGCCAGCCGGTCTGGATCAATCTGGAAGGGTTGAGCGCGGAAGACTGGGTGGAAGGCTGTCATATGGTCGCATCGCCACAAAACGGGCAGACCAAATATTTCTTTTATCCGGGCTTTACCGATAAAACCGGTGGTCTGATCCTCGAAGCCGGCTTGCTGCTGGAGCGCGATCAGTTCCAGCACAATCCGTTTTCGACCACGGAATTTCTTGAAAAAATGGGTTTGACGCCGACCGAAATGTCGACCATCAAAGTCTCACTGTTTTGCTATCTGCATGCGCCGGTGCTGGCGCTGTTCCACGCCTGGCAGATCAACGGTTCAATGGTGACCTGTCTGGTACCGGAAGGGGTGGCGCGGGAACAGATTGAGGTGTTCCTCGCCAGGCCGGCGGTCGCCGGTGCCAGTGCCACGCGCGGAAAATTGACGGTGCGCGTCATTCCGTTCCTGGCGCAGAGCGAGTACGACAAACTGTTGTGGTCATGCGATATCAATTTTGTGCGCGGTGAAGATTCATTCGTGCGCGCGCAGTGGGCCGGTCGCCCGTTTGTCTGGCATATCTACCCGCAGGACAAGGATCTGCATCACGTCAAGCTCAAGGCGTTTCTGGATCGCACGCTGGTCAATACGCCGAGTCTGACTTCGCTGTCGTTAGCCTGGAATGAAGCCACCAGCCCCCAATATGACTGGGGCAAAGGCTGGCAGAACCTGGAGCGCGACCTGTCCAAACTTGGCAACTTGACACCGGAGTGGCAATACAAATTACTAACAAATGGAGATCTGGCGACGAATTTATTGAAATTTGCCGTCAGCATTGCGCAGAAAGCCCGGGAAACTAAGCTATAATTTAGGGCTTAATTTTAAGCAGCGCCCGAAGCTACACCGATTCACAGGCAGGCAGTCTTTCTGTTGTTCTCTGAACATTGATCCATCCCTCGCCTATCCCGCAACCTTTTTTAAATTTACTCGCTATGAAACCTGCAAAAGAAATTCGTGTTGGCAACATCATTATGGTTGACAGTAAGCCTATGATCGTTTTACGTTCCGATGTCAATGGTTCAAGCCGCACGGGCTTCACCTACAAATGGAAAATGAAAAACCTGTTGACCAACAGTCCGCAAGAAAACGTTTTCCGTGGTGACGACAAATTCGACGTAGTGGTTCTGGACAAAAAAGAAGTGACTTACTCTTACTTCGCCGATCCGCTGTATGTATTCATGGACGCCGACTACAACCAGTATGAAATCGAAGGCGAAAACATTGGCGACGCGCTGAACTTCCTGAAAGACGGCATGGCGTGCGAAGCGGTGTTTTATGATGGCAAAGCGATTTCCGTTGAATTGCCGACCACCATCGTCCGCAAGATCATTTATTCGGAACCAGCCGTCAAGGGCAATACTTCAGGCAACGTTCTGAAAGAAGCCAAGCTGGAAAACGCGATCGAATCATTGCAAATGACTGTGCAGGTGCCGTTGTTCGTGAGCCAGGATGACATGATCGAAATCGACACACGGACTTACGAATTCAAGAAAGTGGTTCGTAACTGATCTGACGATGTTGAATCCAATTAAAACGCTGCCAGGTTTTTGCAGCGTTTTTTTTATGCCGCTGTGCCTTCCGCTGTGCCTGCCGCTGTGCCTTCTACTATGCCTGCTGCATTGTCCGAATGCCGAGGCGCAATCTGACCCGGCTCCGATCCGTTTTCTGTTGACCTTCGATGACGGCCCGAGCGCTGCGCGCTATAACAATTCCACCGAACAGGTTCTGGATGTGCTGGCGCACAACAGCGTGCAACCCGGGATCAAAGCCATCTTCTTTACCCAGACGCGTGCCAGCAATGGCGGCGGCACCGAGCGTGGCCGTCAGCTGATGCGGCGCGAATGGGATGAAGGTCATTTACTGGAATTTCATACCGCCACACCGCATCACGCCAACCATCGCTATTTGAGCGCGGAAGAATTCGACGATTCACTGAATAATGGCATGGCGGATTTGCGCAGTATCACCGGCGTCGCGCCAAAAATCGTGCGACCGCCGTTCTGGAGTTACGACCTGCGCACCTTCACCACTTACCAGAACCACGGCCTGTCCATGCTGCTGACCGATCTCAGTGCAAATGACGGCAAGATCTGGGGCGTCAATTTCAGTTTTCATAAACACAGCAATTTGCTGGAGCAGTTGGGCAATCTGAAATTGCACTGGCTCTCTGGAGAATTGCCGGTAGTCGACGGCTGCACACCCATCATCGTCACGTTTCATGACGTCAATACCTATACCTCAAACCATGTCGAGGTGTATTTGCAGATCTTGCTGCAGGTAGCGCAGGAATTGGCCATGCCGACCACCGCACAGCCGTTTTACGATCAGCGTGAGGCGCTCGAACGGGCGGCGCTGGCACGGACGATCAGCGATGGTTCAGCCAAACAGGCATTACCTGGATTATGGAACTGGATTTGGAATTAACTCAGGATAAATGTCAGTTAAGCGCGCAATTCGCTTTGTATAAATCGATCCACGCTTTCCCACTCCATCACAATATATTCCGGCGCTCCGACCAGGGCTTGCCCGGTCATCATCACGATTGAAACAGCTGGGTGCTCGATTGCATACTGATGCTCGACCGGCGCAATCGCGTAACTCTGCGTCAGCTTGAAGCGCGCTTCCTTGATACTCCATAGACGGTAAAACGCGCCGACCTGATCCGGCTGGTTTTGCAGCCACGCCAGATCATCGGCTCCAAAAGCGTGTTGAGCGATTGCGGCCAGATTGCGCTTTGCATCGAGGACTTCGATATCCAGCCCCAGACCGGTCGAGCTGCTGCATGCACAGGCAACCCAGTTGCCGCTGTGAGAAATACTGAAAAAGGGCACAGGCGAGAAACCTGCAATGTGCAATTGCGGTGCCTGCCGCTCCTGCTCTGACAGGGAAATTGCGCGCGCCTGGATGTTCAACAACTGCGCGATTGAAAACCGCAGCAAGGCGCGACCGGCCATGAACTGGCGTTTGCGCTCAGTGCGCGCCAGCCGTTGCAAGCGGGTGGATTCTGACGGGGATAACCAGCCATGCGCTGCGGCCAATTGCTCGTCAGTGATGGTTTTGATATCAATCAGGCGAATGATTGCCGATGACGCCTCAGAATTTAATTCCACGCTATTCAATTTTTTTAAAAATTAACGAGGTATTGATACCGCCGAATGCAAAATTATTACTCATTACATACTCGCACTGCAATTTCCTGCCCTCACCCATCACATAATCCAGATCAGCGCATCGCGGATCGACGCTGCTCAAATTGATGGTGGGAGCAAACCAGGCAGCACGCATCATTTCAATCGAGAGCCACGCTTCCAGAGCGCCGCAGGCACCCAGCGTGTGGCCCATATAGCTTTTCAGTGAACTGACCGGCGTGCGGTTGCCAAACAACTGGGCGGTCGCATGCGATTCAGCGATATCGCCCTGTTCGGTTCCGGTGCCATGCGCGTTGATATAACCGATTGCAGAAGGAAAAATGCCTGCGTCATCCAGTGCCAGTTGCATGGCAATCTTCATGGTGGCGGTATTGGGTTGGGTGACATGACAGCCATCGCAGTTGGTACCAAAGCCGACCAGCTCGGCATAGATCCGCGCACCGCGTGCCCGGGCGTGCTCCAGGTCTTCGAGAATCAGACTGCCCGCGCCTTCGCCGATCACCAGACCATCGCGCTCCACATCAAACGGACGCGGCGTGCTGGCGGGTGCATCATTTTTGACGCTGGTGGCAAACAAGGTATCGAACACGGCCGCTTCGGTGGCGCATAATTCTTCCGCGCCACCGGCGATCATGGCGATCTGCCGTCCGCTGCTGATCGCTTCGTAGGCATAGCCGATTCCCTGGCTGCCCGAGGTGCAGGCGCTGGAGGTGGTGATAATCCGTCCGGTCACGCCAAAAAATACCCCGATATTCACCGGCGCGGTATGCGCCATCATTTTGATATAGGTGGTGGCATTGATTCCCTTGGTGCTGCGCTCTTCCATCATGCGGCCAAAGTCGCCGATTGCGCTGGGCGTGCCGGCCGACGATCCGTAGGAGATACCCATCTGCCCGCTCTTCAACAAAGCACTGTCGAGCAAACCGGCGTCCAGCAACGCCAATTCGCTGGCGCGGGTTGCCATGATCGAGACCCGACCCATGCTGCGCAGCGCCTTGCGATTGTATTTTTCGGACAGATCGAATGCGACAGCCGGTGCGCCTAACTGAGTATTCAGGCCTTCGTAGTCAGACCACTCGGGCATGGTGACAATCGCATTCCGATATTGTCTCAGTCGCTGCTGCACGCTGGCCCAATCGTTGCCAAGCGGGCTGATCCCGGCCATGCCGGTCACCGCCACGCGGCGCTTTTGAAAATTGCCTTGACTGCTCACGCCATGCCCCCATTGACAGAAATTACCTGACGCGTCACATACGCGGCATCCGGGCTCATTAAAAAACTCACGACCGCGGCGACTTCTTCGGGTTTGCCGATACGCCGCGCCGGGATCATTTTGAGTACTTCTTCCAGCGCCACTTTGGCAACCATATCAGTTTCGATCAAACCCGGCGCGACGCAATTGACGGTAATCGCCCGACTGGCCAGTTCAATCGCCAGCGCCTTGCTGGCACCGATAATGCCCGCCTTGGCCGCACTGTAATTGACCTGGCCACGATTGCCGATCAAACCCGAGACCGAGGCCAGGGTCACGATCCGCGCCGCTTGTTTAGTTCGTACCATTGGCATGATCAAGGGATTGAGCACGTTATAAAATCCATCCAGATTGGTGTGCAGGACCGTGTCCCAATCTTCTCCCGACATCGCCGGAAACACATTGTCGCGTGCCACACCGGCATTACAGACCACGCCGTAATAACTGCCGTGCTGTTCGACATCAGCCAGCAAGGTAGTGGCGGCCAGATCGCGTTGGCTGATATCAAATTGCAGGACGCGGCACTGGCGTCCCAGCGCGATAATGCTGTTTGCCACTTCATCGGCTTCAGCGCGCTGGCTGCGACAATGCAGCACGATATCGTAGCCGTCCTGCGCCAGTCGCAGGGCAATCGCTTTGCCGATCCCGCGCGAGGAACCGGTGACCAGCACGGTCTTGTTCAAAACATTCATCCGTTCGATCTTTCTAAAAACTGTCCGACATTATCCGGTTTGAATACCGTCACAGTCGCATTGGCCAGCAGTGTTGCGGCGACATCGGTGATCCGGCATTCAAACGCCCCCAGGCCGTTTTCATGTTCCAGCACGTGGTGCACGTAAACCTGCAACACACTGCCGAGCGCGAATTTGGCGCAGTGACTTTCATAGCGCCGCGCGCCCAGCAAAAAACCGATTTTTACTGCGTCGCCACGCGCCAGGGCCTGATACCCTTCATGCGCGGCAATCGCCTGAGCCATGTATTCAATACCGACCCAGGCTCCGACGCCATCGATGTCTGCATCAAAAAAAATATCCCCGGACCGAATCCTTACTTCGGCACACAGGGAATCTGCAGACGTTGCGATCACCCGATCCAGCAACACCATGCTTGAACGATGCGGAATCAGGTCGGCAATTTCCGGGAACGCTTTAATCATGGATTCTTCCCAACACCACGGCGGCATTGGAACCACCAAAAGCAAATGAATTACTCAGCGCCCATTGTATAGGGCGGTTCAACTGTTTTCCAGGATTGGCCAGATTTAACACCGGCAGCGCCGGATCCGGCTGGCCGTCCCAGCGATGCGGCGGCAGACGTCCCTGTGGATTATCGTCCTGCATCGCCAGCCAGCACAGCGCCGCTTCAATCGCCGATGCCGCGCCGAGGGCATGCCCGGTCAGCGGTTTGGTGGAACTGACCGGCACGGCGCTGCCAAACAGATCATGCACGACCCGTGCTTCCATGGCATCGTTTTGCAGCGTGGCCGTGCCATGCAGATTGATGTAGTCAATTTGATCAGGACGCAGACCGGCGCGTTGCAGGGCCGCAGAAATCGCCAATCTTGCGCCACCACCTTCGGGGTCAGGCGCAGACATGTGATGCCCATCGGAGGACTCACCCCAACCGCAAAGGGCAATCTGTGACGATGATAATTTGTCACGCGACACCAGGAACAAGGCTGCGCCCTCACCGATATTAATGCCGTTGCGCTGCGCACTGAAGGGATTACATACCGTCGAACTCACCGACTCCAGAGCCGAGAACCCGGCAACGGTGAACGCGCACAGGGTATCGACCCCACCGCAGATTACCGCGTCGCACAAGCCCATATTAATTAATCGTGCCGCACTGGCAAAGGCCTTGGCACTGGATGAACAGGCACTGGAATGCACATAGGCCGGACCGCTAATGTTCAGTTCATGGGCCAGCATGCCGGCGGCCGATCCCATTTCCTGCTGCGCATAGTGAAAGTAATCAGGCAGGCGGCCATGCTGAAAATAATGACGCATGGCCGTTTCGGTTCCGGCGATCCCGGAGGTGCTGGTGCCGATCACGATCCCGATCCGGTCAGCGCCGAATCGCGCCACTGCGAGATCAACGCAGTCACGTATCTGCGCCAGCGCGGCCAGGGCCATTTGATTGTTCCGGCTGCGCAGTTGAATCGGAAAATGGCCCATGTCCGGCAAGGCGAACCGGTCATCGAGCCGACCGAGTGGCAGCGTGCGTCCGGGTGACCAGGCGTCGGTCATCAGCACACCGGATTCGGCCCGGAATAGGCGCTCCTTGATGGCGCTGTGAGTATGTCCCAGTGCACATACGATGCCGCAGTCGTTGAGGTAAAACATATTGTTCCGGACTCTTAAAATTTAATGGCGGCGCGGGCTAATACACGTGATCATGATCACCAACATCAACAGGAATGATCGTGCTGTCAGCGATGATGAACTCCAGAGTGATTCGGTAACTGATATTGATCGACACGGAATGCAAACCTGCCAGCCGTCCTTGCAAGGCTTGAAGACGCAGCGAAGGATGAAAGGGATTCACTTCCAAAATTTCCAATGTCTTTTGATATTGTCGGACCACTTCAGGATGGCATTTCAAGAATTTTTTGGCGCGATTCTCGTACGATTGGGTGAACCGAAGCTGATAGCTCATGCGTGCAGACACTCAAGCAGTTTTTGAAAGCTTGGAAACATGCTGCACAGCCGACTCATCCACAAAACGACCCGCAGCCACATCAGCGCGACTTTGCGCCAAAGCCGTTTCCAGTTCGCATTCACGTAAATGTTGATAGTGGCCCAATTCCATCACGACATAGCGCGCGTGGCCGCGCACTGAAACGATGGCTTCAGTATGTCCTTCAAGCACAGCTTCAATGGCAGCGACGCCCTTGGTCTTCAAGTCATTTGCGGTAATGTGTGACATGATTTTCTCGTCCAGCCTCAATAGCACGGAATATTACATGATTAATCGCACTATTAACAGTGCTGCTTGTGCTTTCTGCCTTGCGTGCGCTGCTGGCATCCGGCAATGGGACATCGAAGTTTATCGGGCTTACCGATTCCCTCTGCCACGACATATTTCTTCGCTCAGCCAGGCATCTTTGATCACCAACTGCACAATTTTCTCTTTCAATGACTTGCTCAAGCCAATAGGTAAAGATCCGAAATAATTTCAAAGGCCCAACTCACTCAACCCAGGATGCTCATCCGGCCGACGTCCCTGTGGCCAATGGAATTTGCGCTGCTGCTCGCTGATCGCCAGATCGTTAATGCTGGCATAGCGCAGGCGCATCAATCCGTGTTCATCAAATTCCCAGTTCTCATTACCATAGGCGCGAAACCAGGCCCCATGCACGTCATGCCATTCATAAGCAAAACGCACCGCAATCCGGTTTCCCTCAAACGCCCACAATTCCTTGATCAGGCGATACTCTTGCTCGCGCTCCCATTTGCGGGTCAGGAACAGCACGATCTCATCGCGGCCCTGCAGAAATTCATTGCGGTTGCGCCATTTGCTGTCAGCCGTATAGGCCATGGAAACCCGGACCGGATCACGGCTATTCCAGCCGTCTTCGGCCATTCTGACTTTTTGAATTGCCGATTCCCGGGTAAATGGTGGAAATGGCGGACGCGCCTGGTTTGCCTGATTCATGGATGCTCCCTGACGTGAGATTTAACTGGCGGTTCGAGAAAAACTTACACAGCCTGATTATTGTTCCGCGATTGTATCGTTATCGTGTAGTGATAGCGCAGGTTATCAAGGGTGACCGTGCCACTCCAGCGCGGCATGGCGCTGTAATGAATCACGCAGATCAGTTGCTCACCCATGTACAAGGACCGTTCAAGATCATGTTCTTCAATATGCCAGCGCGGTGGAAGTGCCTTCCGAATGGCAGCTATTGGCCACAGGGTCAGCTGGACGTCTTCCAGAATATCTTCGGCGCGTACCTGCGCAGGCAGCATGAAATGACGCCAGGTGCTCATTTCCTTTCCGTCGTACTGCAAGGTTAATACGCGCTGCCCAAAGGCCAGTCCAACCAGTTGCAAATGTGTCGCATCCACTTCCAGCGCGGCGTCGAGCTGATCGGTTTTTCCGTTGCGTTCAATCGTCAAATGCTGTTGCAGCGCGATCTCTGCGCCCAAATCGGCTGGCGCGAGGCGCAGGCCCAGGCGCACAGGCGGCGGTGGCGCGCTGGCGCAGGACACCAGCAACAGACAGAGTATCAGGCACCTGAACATAGCGACTCCAGCGCAGCCAGACGGCGCGCGGTATCTTTGACCAGCGGGTTGGATAAATCCCAGGCGTAACCGGCCAGAATGGCTGAGATCATGCGGCGGATGTCGGCTTGCTGTTTGGGATAAAAAATGATTTGCTGAAATCCACCCGTGTACCAGGATTCGACAAAGGCGCGAAAAGTATCGACACCTTTTTTGAGTGGTTCACTGTAGCCGGTTTGCCAGTCAACCACTTCACCGTCGAACTGACGTTGCAGCAGTTCTGTCGCAAGACTGGCTGATTTGAAGGCGATGGTCACACCGGATGAAAACACCGGATCGAGAAATTCTCCGGCATTGCCCAACAGGGCGTAGCCCTTGCCCGCGAGTGACGCCACATTCGCCGAATAGCCCACAATGTGACGTGCAGGGGTATCCCAGGTCGCATCGGCCAATAAGGTTTGCAGATTCGGCTCTTCCGCAATGATGGCCTGCAGTCGCTCGATGTCCGTGCCGTGGTACTGATCCAGATAAGCCGTTTCAGCCACTACGCCCACGGAACAGCGACCGCCGGAAAACGGAATGGTCCAGAACCACACGTCGCAGCGGGTTGGATGGACGGTGATTCTGATTTTGTTGCGGTCAAAATTGCTGCTGATCCGGTCTTCGATGTGGGTGAAGATCGCGCCGCGCACCGGAAAATTGGACGGCGTTTCCAGTTTCAGCAACCGCGGCAGGACCCGCCCAAAACCGCTGGCATCCAGTATGAACCGGGCCTGAATCTGATAGCTGTGGCCGTCCGGATGTTTGACCGTCAGCAGCGGTTGTTCTGGCTCCAGATCGACCATCGTGACTTCATGCCGGTAGCGGATCTGCGCACCGAACCGCTCCGCCTCCCTGGCCAACAGCTGATCGAAGCTGGCACGCTGCACCTGGTAAGTAGTGCCCCACCCTTCGGAATGTTTATCCCGAAAATCGAAATCGGTGCGTTGCTCGCGGCGTACGAATGAGGCACCATCCTTGAATTGAAATCCGGCCTCAACCACGGCACGCAACATGCCGGCCTGTTCCAGATAAGCCATGCTTTGCGGCAGCAGGCTCTCGCCAATTGAAAATCGCGGAAACTGTTCGCGCTCAATGACTAATACCTCGCGTCCCTGCTGGCGTAATAGGGCTGCGGCGACAGAGCCCGCAGGACCGGCACCGATAATACATACCTCGGTTGATTCAATGTGGCTGGTCATGAGGCTTATCTTTTCTGAAAATGGGGACAATGATCCAGACCATCGCAATACCGATCAACATGGTCAGACCAAAGGAGTGCAAGGCGGGGGTCTGGCTCAAGCCCAGCAGTCCGAATGATAACAGGGTGTTGACGGCCGACAGACCGATTGCCAGCCAGGCGGTGCGCGGATTGTCAGGCGCGGCTTCCTGCATAAAGATGCCGTAATCGACACCGATACCGAGTAATAACATGAATGCCAGCACATGAAACAGCTGCACCGGTTGCTGGGTCCAGCCGAGGATCGCCAGCGTAATCAGACTGGCCAGTGCCGTGGGCAGCAACACGCGCCAGCTGCTGCCACGGTAACGCGTAAACAACAGGCCGAACACCAGCAGATAAGAAGCACTCACCACCCAGGCCATGTATTGCCGATACTGACCCAGCACGCCGGAAATTTCGGCTACCTTGTCGACCCACTGCACACCCGGCACGCCGCTCCCGGCATGCTGGATGGCCGACAGATTCGCCTGAGCGAGACCACGCAGCGCCACGATACTGGCGTAACCATGTTCCGTTTTCCCCAGCCACAAATGGCGCCACGGTTCGCTGGCCGGACTGTCCATAAACTGCGCAACGGTGAGCAGCTGTCCCGCATCCATCATATGCTGACGGGTGTCATTTTCCCAGGCCAGATCTTCGTCAATATTTTTTGCCAGTTGATGCAGGGGGCGAATGAATAAGCCCGATTGAAGCACAGCCAGATTGGCCTGCTGGGTCGAGCGGGACGGCACCCAGTTCGAGATTGCCTGATAACCGGAAATTTTATGTTGATCGACCAGTGGATCCAGATTCGATTTCAGGGCTTCTTCGCGTTCCAACAAACTTTGCTCGGAATCGGCACGCACCAGAAAAAATTGGACTGGCGTGGGCGCATCGAGTAAGCGGCTCAATTTAATCTGATCGGTAATCAACTGTTGCGGAGAATTTTGCAGCAGCCGGATGTCATCGTTGGCGGCCAATTTTGCAATCCCGGCGATGACCACCACCGACCCGCAAATCAGTATCAACCAGGAAGTTTTACTGTTGATCCATCTGGGCCAGCCTGCCAGCGTCCGGTCGTACCAGCTGGCCAATGCACCGGCGCGGATGGCATTGGCCTTAACCAGATAAGGGAACCAGCAGATCACGGTCAACCACGCGAACAGCAAACCCAGGGCAGAAAACACGGCCATATTTCGCAAACCCGGAAACGGGGTAAACGCCAGCCCCATATAACCGATGATCGCCGCCACCAGCGTCAAGGCCAGCGAGGGGAGCAGGCGCTGCAACAGGGCATGGGAATCCAGGCGGGCATCAGCGTTCAGGCGATGACATAAAAAGAACAGGCCGTAATCCTGCGCCACGCCGATCAGACTGGCACCGAACACGAGTGTGAGTAAATGGATGTGCTCAAACAGCAGCCAGCAAATCGACAAGGACCCCAGACAACCGATGGTGATCGACAATAAAATCATCAGAATCGGTTTCAAACTGTGAAAGGTGAACCACATCAAAAGAATGACGCCGAGCAGTGAGCCCAGCCCGATGGTCCACACTTCCCCGCTGGCCTGCTGACCGGCTGCTGCGGCATGCAAAATCACACCGGCCGTAATCAGATCGGACTGCGGCACGACTTGCAGCGCCGCAGCGCGCGCCTGGTTCAGCAAACTGGTGACGGCCTGCTGGGTGCTGATGGAAAAAACCGAGTCGTGCACGGTGAGTGATAACAACACGTATTGCCGTTCGCTGTTGGTCACAAACAGATAACCATCTCTGGGTCGCACCGGCGTTTCTTGCGCGCGTTCCTGCACCCAGCCGGCAAACAGACCGAAGGGATCGTCACGCCAGGCACCCAATTTGGGGCCGGAAAACGGACTGTATAACTGACGCATTGCTGCATCGATCCAGGCCGACTCATCGAGCTGTTGCAGTTGTTTGTGCTCGGCGCGCGCCATCAATACGGAACGATGCGCCTGAAACAATGCCAGCCAGTCCTGCTGGGTTTGTTCCGTCAAGGGCGTGGCGCTGATCACCGCGCTGTGTTTTTGCAAGACAGCACTGTAGGCATCGGCCGAGCGCTTTGCGTCGTTCCAGTCAGACGCACCGATGAGCACAATCACGCGCTGCTGTGCTGCATCGACCATATGCGTAAACGAGAGTTGCAGGACCGGATCGCGCTGTTGGACCGGCAGCAAGGCCATGATGTCGGTATCCGGCGTAATGCGTTTGCCCAGCCACAAATAGGCGTTATGGGCCAGCAGCAGGCAGACGATACCCGCCCAGACCAGTGCCATCCAGCGCTGCTTCAAAATAGCGCCGCTTCTTCGGGTTGCATCGCTTTGTCTCCGGTCTGAATCGCGGAAAACACGATGGTGGTGTGGTCGCCGCTGGCTTCATCCATATGTATCGTGTTCACATACATGCCGCCGTCCAGACTGATCGCGCCAATCGCTTTGGCCAGACCTGGCTGCTTTGCGGTCAATGCAACGTGCCAGGTGCTGGCAGTGGCTTTGCCGTCAACCACAAATAAGCTGTCCAGTTGTCCGAGGTCACCGGAGAGCAATGAAAACAGCACGCTGTTAATCATGCGTACCGTCGGTTCCTGTCTGGCGTCCAGACGCATCGCCACTTTGTCGCCCTGATAGTTGACAATTTCATCGCGGGTCAGGCGCAACACGCTGGGAAAAGGTTGCAGGGTGCGCCAGACCACGCCCTTGCCATTGACCACGCAAAAGCGACCGTTCGACAGCAACGGTTTTTTCATGCCACTGAGTTGCTTGGTCTGCTCAAACCGGCCACACAGCGTGGTTGGTTTGGCCAGCATGGTTTGAATCTGACTGACCAGCGCTGACGGGTTGGCGTCAGTGCCAGCCTTGGCCAGCTGGGCAACGCAAAACATAAACAAAAACAGAAACAGATTTTTCATCAGACGTCCAATTTTTTCAGTAACACAGGCGGCGAGACGTAGCACATTGCGCCGCTCGCCATATCGACGGCAACCTGAGTAGTACTGGCGCGGGTCAGTCGTTTTTTGGTCAGCGCATCGCTGATCTGGTAATTGATTTTGAGCCGGTTTTCCCATTCCACGATTTCAGCGCGACAGATCAGGCGCTGATTGAATTTGGCAGGACCGGCATAGCGCACATGGACATCAATGATCGGCCAGGCGTAACCGGACTCGCGCATTTCTTCATAGTTGTAGCCAATTTTATTGAACAGGGCGCAGCGCGCCACTTCCAGGTATTTCAGATAGTTGCCATGCCAGACCACTTGCATCGGATCAAGGTCATAAAACTGAACGTCGATCTCAACTTCTGCCCACCAGCGGCCGGGCTGTTTCGCATCAGTCATACAGCACCCAATATTGTTGGCGGATCCGGTCCAGCAATAATCGCAGGTCAGGCTCCAGCCTGCGGTCTTCGATAATCGGAGGAATATCTTCACACAGCAGTTGCTGCATGAGTTGCAGGGACTGCTGCAACGGCGTTTCCGGATTACCGCGGCAGCGCAATTCAACACCCTGCCGCACCGTGATCAGCAGCGCCGCAACAACCTGCTCGGTCAGTTCCAGCACGCGCAGGCAGTCGCGTGCGGCGATGGTGCCCATGCTGACTTTGTCCTGATTGTGACATTCGGTGGAGCGTGAAAACACGGAAGCGGGCATGGTGAGTTTCAGGGCTTCGGCGGTCCAGGCCGAGGCGCTGATCTGCAGCGCCTTCAGACCATGATTGATCGCTGCCCGACTACCCTGTGCGCCGGATAAATTGGCGGGCAGATCGTGGTTGTAACGGGTGTCGACCAACAAGGCCATTTGCCGGTCCAGCAGATCAGCCAGATTGGCGACCGTGTTTTTCATGCTGTCCATCGCGAAAGCAATATGACCGCCGTAAAAATGGCCGCCGTGTAAAACGTGTTCGCCCTCGGCATCAATGATCGGGTTGTCGTTCACGCTGTTGAGTTCATTGGCAATGAAGTCGTGAAACAGCGGCAAGGCATCGGCCAGCACACCGATGACATGCGGCGCACAGCGTATCGAATAGCGATCCTGCAGTCGTTTGCCGTTGCGTTCAGTTGGCTGGCAGTGCAAATCCTGACGCAACCAGCTCGCCACCTGCTGCATGCCCGCGTGCGGTTTGACGGAAAACAGGGTCGCATCGAAATGCTGCGGATTGCCATCCAGAGCCAGCGAGGCCATCGCGGTAATTCTGGTGCACAGGCGCATCAGGTACGCCGCACGATCATAAGCCAGGCAGGCCAGAGCGGTCATCACAGCCGTGCCGTTCATGATCGCCAAACCTTCCTTGGGGCGCAGAGTCAGCGGGCTGATGCCGGCTTTCTGCAAGGCCTGCGCCGCACTCATGACACGCCCCTGATACAGCACTTCACGTTCGCCGCACAGTACTGCGGCCAGATACGACAGCGGTGTCAGATCGCCACTGGCGCCGACCGAACCTTCCGAAGGAATGAGCGGCAAAATATCGTGCTGCAGCAAACGGGTGATCTGTTCCAGCAGGCCGACCGACACGCCTGAATAGCCTTTGCACAGCGAGACCAGGCGCACGGCCAGAATCGCGCGGGTTTGTTCGGCATTGAAATGCGCTCCCAGTCCGCAGCCGTGGTAGGTATACAGATGCTGAGGCAATTCGGCAATCAGTTCGGCCGGAACCACCACGGTGCAGGAATCACCATAGCCGGTAGTCACACCGTAAATCGTGCCGTCTTCGGCCAGCAGGCGATCCAGGAAATCGGCACCGCGGCTGATGGCAGTGCGAAAGGTGGCGTCGTCAGACAGCGCAATATGGGCACTGGTCCGGGCGATGGCGACGATATCGGCAAGCTCCAGCCGGGATTGATCAACGGTGATGGTGGGGATCTGCATCCGTGCTTTTCCATTCAGGCATCTGCCAGTAGTCGTAAAAATTAAACCATTGCAAAGGCGCGCTTAAACAATATTGTTCAAGATGCTGCGCGTAGTCGGCGGCCAGTTCCTGCAAAGCCTGATCACGCGCCTTGCGTGGCAAACGTACCGAATCGCGCAACAGGGCGCAGTGTATTTCATAGCCCTGTTTCTGCTGCAGGGAAAACAGCATGATGATCGGGCATTGCAAAACGCTGGACAGAATATACGGTCCGACCGGAAATGCTGCTGGTTCACCGAGAAAACTGGTCCGCACCACGCGCGGATTTTTCGATACCGGAATCCGGTCACCGGCGATCACCACAAACTCGCCCCGGCCAACCCGCTCGGCCAGGATCATGGCGGTGGCCGGGGTAATTTCCGTCACCTGCATCAAATTCATCTGGCTGGCCGGATTAATCGATTCCAGCATGTCGTTGAACATTTTGGCATGTTTGGTGTGCACCAGGATGGTTAATTTCAATTCGCTGTGGCGACCCGACAGGACCCGGCATAAATCCAGATTGCCGAAATGGGAACAGATTAAAACCGCACCACGCTTTTGCTGGATCGCCGTGCGCATGATCTCGCCACCAAAGTATTGCACGTGACTGGTGTCAAACAAACCACTCCACAACAACATCTTGTCGAGCATCATTTCTGCAAATGCGCCGAAGTGCCGGAACACGCCGAAGATACTGGTATCAACCGGGCGCAGCGCGTTCACGTGCTGCAGGTAGTTGGTCGAGGCGCGCCGGGCGGCCGGTTTCGTGATCACATACCAAAACAGTACCGGATACAGAATCACGCGAAATGGCCAGCGCCCAAATACTTTGCAAACCCAGAACATCAGACGCATGCCTGCCACAAAACTGAATTCGTTGATGGACGCCCAGTGGGCAGATTTGATTTTCATGCCAACCTGCCGCGCCGTTTGATCTTGCGGTACAGCAGGACGGGCAGCCGCATCAGCATGCCGAAAAACAGGGTCGTGTGCATCAGGGTAATCAGAGCATTGTCCATCCACAGCCGGAAATGCGAGACACCATCACTGGGATAGGTGACGGGTGTGGGCAGATTGATGACTTCCAGTCCCTGCCAATACAGCCGCACCAGAATATCGGTATCGAAGTTCATATGCCTGCCGATCCGTTGATGCGCAATCAACTGCATGACCGCATCCAATGGATAGAGACGAAAGCCGCACATCGAATCTTGAATATCAAACGACAGTGTATTGATCCAGACAAACACATGGGTCAGATAGCGGGCATACAGGCGCAGCCTGGGAACAGACGCATCGAAGATCGGGCAGCCAGCAATCACTGCCAACGGATGCTGCTGCGCGAGCTGTAAAAATTTGGGGATATCGTCGGTACAGTGCTGACCATCAGCGTCAACCTGCAGGGCGTGGGTATACCCCTTTTGCGCCGCCAGTTGAAAGCCCGCCAATACGGCAGCGCCCTTGCCTTGATTGCCCGGCAGCCGTAATAGGGAAACCTGCTGTGGATTGGTGCGAGCGATGCGATCCAGTTCTGCTGCGCAGGGTCTCGAACTGCCGTCGTCCACCAGGATGCAGGCGATCTGCTGCCTCAACACCGCATCAACAACGGCAGCGATGGCGTGTTCGTGGTCGAACACGGGAATGACGACGCAACAGTTAAGCGTTGGCATTAAAAAAAATCTTTCCGCTTGAGTGCTGTTTGCTTGCCGAGGTATAGGAAAAACTCAGACATTTTTTATGCGCATCATAGTTCAGCTTCAATCGGGTCTGCTCATTGGGAAAAACTACGTGATGAAATTTGAGCCCATGCATGGCGTGAAACGCGTCAGGAACATCAAAAATTTCGCGGCCGATCCGAATCGCCCAATGCACTTGCGCCACACCGGGCAGGACTGGCGCATTCTCAAAGTGACCGACAAAATAGTGCAACTGTTCCGGCCAGCTGACCTCGTATTCGGCTTCGTGCTGTTCATGGCGGCACAGACGGTAAATCGGTGCAGTCAGCGGCGCATCGGAAAACAGCGCCTGCAATAACGCTTCGCTCGTTTTTCCCTGCGCGTCTTGCGGCAAGGCAGACACGTAACGCCAGCTGCGCGGCACTGCCACGGGTTCGACCAGGTCGATCAGGTAAGCTTTGAGCTGCTGGTTGACTGCCAGCTTGCCCAGTTCCTGCAAGACCTGCTCACCCACTTCGGACAACACCACCGCCGCCGCCAGATGTTGGCGTTTGCGTGCGCGCTCGCTGCCCAGCACCAGTTTTATTTCCGAAACCAGTGGCGAGCGAGCCAGCTGTTGTTCTACCGCGTCCAGGGATATACGTTTTTCTTCCAGCTTCACAATCCGGTCACTACGCCCGAGCAAGACGAATTTGCCATCCGGCTGCGGCGCGATCCGGTCGGCCAGGATCAGCCATTCGTTTGCAAACAAATGCGGCGAGCGTACTTCAATCAACTGATCAACGCAGCGCCACGCCACATTCGTCATGGCTTGCCAGGCATCATCCGTCAAACTCGTGCGTTGACGCCAGGCGATACCGCCGGTTTCAGAACTGCCGTAAACTTCAATCGGCACCGACCCGAGCGTAGCAGCCAGGGCCACCTCGGCGCTGAGCACGCCGCCAGAGCAAAACACGGCCTGCGCAGGGCCCCAGGTCAGATGGCCGGGCAGGCGTTTCAAATGCGCCGGACTGGTTATTACGGCACGGCCGGGTTTGGCCAGATGATCGGCAAGACGATCGGCAAGATGCAGGGCCAGTTGTTCCGGATAAATCACGGCCTGGGCATGGATTGCACGACCGGCGTACAGCGGCCACAACACCTTGAACAGCAAACCATAAATGTGTTGATGCGATACCGTGGCGACGATCTCTGCACCCTCGAGACGCTCGCCAAACATCAGTTCCAGAGTCGCCACTTCGCTGCTCAGTTGCGCCAGCTTTTTGGGAATCGCCTGTGCAGCGCCACTGGTTCCGGAGGTATGAACCACCACGGCAATAAAGTCTGGATCGAGCTGGTTCAATTCGCACCTGCCCCCGGCATCGCCAGGTGCGCTGACCGGCGCGTAATCAAGCGGAAATTCGCCGACAAAACCATCAACCTTGTCGGCCAGGGCGGCAACCGTTGCGGCCAGATTATCGGCGCTTAACCAGATCGTTTTCCCGGCGTGCCAGGCTCCGAACAGCGCTGCGGCAAATTCGATGCTGTCTTCGAAAAACAGGGCGAACTGCTGGCCACTTTGCTGCGCCAGGGCGTCGCGCCAGGCTGCGATCCGGGTCACAAGTTCCCGGCGACTGACCGGCACGCCGTTGCGCCATCCAACTATTGCCTGTGAAGTTGGATCAAGCCCGGCGAAATTAGAAAGTGGGTAGCTCATGCAGCGCGCATTGCAGAGTCAGGATAAATGGGATAAGGCGTTGACGACATCTTCAATCGTGTGGATTTCCTTGAACACTTCAGGCGACAGGCGTTTTCCGGTCAGCTGTTTTAATTTCACGGCCAGATCAACCGCATCAATGCTGTCGATATCCAGATCTTTATACAGGTTGGACTGCATTGTCATGTCGGCTTTATCCAACTCAAACATTTGCGCCAGCAAATCAACTACCCACAGGTATAACTCCTGCTCACTCATGTCGTTTATGATGACCATTACTGATTTCCTCGTTCTTGACTCGTACTGTACTTGTACTTTACTTCTACTGTTGTTGCCCGGTCGATTATTTGGTTCTGTTTTTTTCTATCAGTTCAACCAGCGCGCGCACCGAAGCAAAATGGCGCCGCGTGTCTTCCGAATCAGCCGACAGGGTAATGCCATATTTTTTTTGCAGTGCCACGCCCAATTCGAGTGCGTCGATTGAATCAAGTCCCAGACCTTCCACAAACAGGGGTGCGTCGGCATCGATATCTGCAGGGGTAATGTCTTCCAGCTGCAGCGCCTCAATAATCACATTTTTGACTTCCAGTTCAAGCATGACGTTGTGTTTCCTCAGTAAAGTAACTTGCCAGATAAGCAGTCAGATGGCGTGCTGCCACGGCTTCGCTGACTGAATCCTTCATAAAACGGGATATATCGATATCTTCCTGCACCATAATTTTGAAACTCACGGTTCGGGACGGGATCGACCACCATTTGTCGCCCTTGCCCAAAGTTTTGGGTTGGCAGTCGATAATCACCGGAGTGATATTGCAACCGGACCGCACTGCGATATTGGCAGCACCGCGCTTCAATTGAATCTCGCCATGCGCCGGGGTGCGTGTACCTTCCGGAAAAATGATCAGATTGCTGCCCTGTTTGAGCGAGGCCACACAATCATGCACCAATTCCATACCTTGATCGTTAAAAATATAGTCTGCCGCGCGCACCGGGCCGCGGGTAAAAAAATTGGTCTGCAAGTCCGCTTTCAAAATGCAGTCCGCGTTTTTGACCAGCGCCATCAGAAACACCGTATCAATCAGGCTGGGATGGTTGGCCAGTATCAGCAAACCTTGGCGCTCCAGACGCTGCCGTCCGCTGATCTCGACCCGCAGCACACCGAAATCGCGCATCATGCCGACGAACCACTGAAATGCCAGGCGGATCGTGGTTCGGGCCAGCGCGACGCGGCGCGCTTTGTTCCTGACCATCAGAGCCAACAAAGGAAACACCGCAAAGCGCAACACCACCCCACCGGCACCAAACATCACAAAACACAGTCCGGTCGCGATCAACCGCCACAATGCAAACAGCCGGTCACGCATCGCGACTCCAGCGCCAGCGGCGCCGTTCGGCCACCCGTTCATACAGTGCGGCCTGATTCAGGTAGAACTGCCAGACTGCCAGACTGGCCGGCATTTTGAGGGTTACCGTATTTTCCGGTTCAGATGCCGACCATGCCAGACCCAGCACCGCATCGCCAGGTCGTTCCATCAGCCAGGCCCAGGCGTGCGGCTG
This sequence comes from Oxalobacteraceae bacterium GrIS 1.18, assembly GCA_040544425.1. GTDB lineage: Bacteria > Pseudomonadota > Gammaproteobacteria > Burkholderiales > Burkholderiaceae_D > Solimicrobium. The sequence continues at coordinate 166,569 of JBEONO010000007.1, read as the reverse complement.
CTCGAGGCAATCCTGATACGGCGCGTACACGTCGGGCAAACTGCTGTCGGCCACGACCAGCAATACCTGCTGTGCCCCATCGGCCAGCAGACTGCATGCTTCGATTACGCCATGTTCAACCGTGCAGGACCCGGCCGCTGTCGCACTGTAATTGGCCTGATCGTGACGTGCAATCGAAAACAGGCCAGCGTTGGCATTGTGAACCGCCAGACCAAAAGAAGTCGGCGACATCGGCTCCTGCACCACGACATTGTTCAGCAACTCCAAACCACGCGCCGCGTCGCCATGTCGTGAGCAAAACACCGCCGGAATTTTTTCGCGACCGTCAAGGCACTGGTAGGCCACCTGTAAAGCCATTTTTCCCAGGAATCCTGCGCGCCTGCGCAACATGGCAGGCATGGGTTCGACCGGGGCCGATTCGGTTCCTGCGATGAGGTAGGGAGAGCGAGCCCAGTCCAGCCATGCAGCGTCGGTCGAGATACCCGGTGCCCAGGCGGCATGCGCGGCAATCGAAAACTGAACCTGGTTGGATGGCATGGGATGCAAAATGTAAAAGTACCAATTAAGGGGGGTGGTCGGAAACTACGCGTCGGAATTATAACGTACGCCCAGTCGAGTTCGCCTGAATACATTAGCGCCTTTACTCTGGACTGACGAGGCGATATTCGATTGGCGCCTGAATGGCTGCGCGGGGGATCGCAGTCACATCCCGATCAGCCCAAATGCCATTGAAATAGAGCGGTCATGAAACTGTGCAATACTGGGGAGTGCTTGGTAATTGCACAACTTGATCATTACAATTACGGATAACTTGTTTAAACGCATAAACAATGCATTTGTACTTAAAATGACCTGAATAGGGCATAGCAAATTTACCATTGAACCGTTAGACTTCCGCTCTCTTGCTGACAGTAAGTTCGCGTTACCAATAACACTCCAGCTATTGAGGCCGGCAATATTCCCAGTCAGCATCGGAATGTTCAGGCTTACAACGCTCAATTGATTTCTTTCTGGCAGCAATTAGTATATCGGTACGATAATTTATGAAATCAAAACCCTTTTTCCAGTTCTTCCCGGTCGCTGCTTTTGCCAAGGTAAAACTACTGCTTCTGGATCGCCTGGTTCCTTTGGTTCTGCATTGGCGTGGACACAGGCTCTGGCTCAACATACTGGCGAGTGACAAAGTTTCGCCGCTGTCTGCAGCGCATTCTATGCTGAAGCATAAATACCTCCGACGGCGTTATTTATTTTCGTCACTCTCGGTCACTGACGGACTGGCGATTATTCAATACCACTACCAGACTGTGTCGGACAAAGTTGCGTCGAACTTCTTTCCCCGCCTGATTAACGAACAGCCCCAAATATGGGAAGCCCAGACAGACGAAGGCCATTTCGGCATCCGACTGACGTTTCCGTACGATCTGAAGCGGCCCGAGCGCATGCATGACCACGAAGGTGATCTCATGCTGCTGTTCGAATTCGATCGCAAGCCGATTTACATCATTTGCATGACCATCGTCCCGGGCGAAGTGGCGCAGCGCAACTTTAATCTGGCGACTGCCGGTGACGTGATTTTTATAGGACGCGTTCAGGGCGTGCCAGGGAAATTTGCCGAAGTCAGAACCGCCACAAAGACCTTGAATGACATTACGCCGAGTCGTCTGCTGATCAATGCGACCGAAGCAATCGCACGGGTATTCGGCGCAGACTTGTTGATTTGCGTGTCAAATGCTGAACAGCTGTCGAAATTCCAGGAAGAAGAGGATTTGGAATATTATTTTGATTACGATAATTTCTGGGATGACGTCGGCGCACACAAAACCGGCAACGGTTTTTTCTGTATCGAACGCGATGCCGCTGAAAAACCCATTGAAGAGATCCGGCAAAAACATCGGTCGCGCACTCGTGCGAAGCGTAATTTCCGAAAGTCGGTGGTGGATGTCACGGAACAAAATCTCCGACGCGACGTTTTTTCGGTCAGCGTCACCAGCAACGATGCGCAAAAACATGATGCACAACAGAGCCACGTGACATACCTCAACAACCGCACTAACTGACTCATCAATTACAGCCGCAATCAATACGGGCTGGCACCATCCAGGAAATCGAATTCCAATATCGAAGCAATATCATCGATAACGCGGTCTGGCCGCGCTGTTTGCACGGACTGATTCATATTGTAGCCATACGGCAGCAACCACACGGCGACATTGGCACTGCGTGCTGCTGCTGCGTCAATCGATGAATCACCAATGAACAGGGCCTGCTCTGCATCAATCCTGAACGTGCTCAAACAATGCAATATGCCAGCCGGATCTGGTTTTTTGGTGGGCAAACTGTCGCCACCGATCACGAGATCAAAAAAATCATTGAGCTGATAATCACGTAACACGATGTTTGTGTAATGCATGTCCTTGTTGGTCACGATCGCCAATTTCACGCCGGCAGCCTTGAGTTCGGTCAAGGTTTCTCTTACCTTCGGATACAGGCGGCTGTTCGTGCCGCAACGTCTCTCATAGTGACGTCCAAACTCGGCAAGGATCTGCGCCAGATCATAACGATCATCAACCTGACCGGAGTCAGATTGCATGGAACCGGCCAGAGATTGAATTAATAATTCACGCGTGCCTTTGCCAATCCAACCGAATACCTGCGCCTCGCTGACCGCTGGCAGATCAAAATGGCGCAGCGTGTCGTTGACTGCGAGCGCGATTTCCGTGCCGGTTTCAACCAAGGTGCCGTCGAGGTCAAACATGACTAATTTTAAAGTTGAATTCATTTCAGTCCCTGATCAATCCATAAATTTGCTGCGGCATTTTACCGCAAACAGCAAATTGAAAAATTTGAATGCCATTTTAAAAATGAATCTTCACAACGATGATCAAATCAATTAGATCAGGCTGACTTTCATTATCGATTCGGTATGTTTGTTTCGTAAACGCCGCAGTTCAAAGCACGTCCAGGTGGACAGTATCTCGTTTCATCTATATCGTTCGGCAAAGAATTCGGAGAATAAAATATTGAGTTCGATTAAAACCAGCGCAAACATAATGAAGAAAATTTGCTCGTCACCAGGGAGTTTATCGTTGCACGTTGCAGAACACAGTAAGTCTGAAAAACTGAATATATCGATCCTGGCTGGAAACTCCAGAGTGTCACGCGATGACGAAACCGGGCACATCACCGTGCAGGCGCAAGTGGCTGCATTCAGAGCGGCACTGTCGCGCGCCATCGAAATCAAGAACCTGACGGGACAATTGCCGTCGATCTCCATTGCGCTGGACCATCGCGGTACTTTTCGCAAACAGTTTTTGCTGGACGGTTTAACGAATTCACAAAAAAGACATCCCAAACTTTCGCAGCTGCATCCTGAAATCGTCGCCGTGTTTCAGCCATTCGCTGATGAACTTGGCATTCCGCTGTGCGCCATTGCCATCATTCATGAAGACTCCGCCAGAACCCATGCCAGCCATGTTATTGAGACCGGCGATCTGCCCTTCAATATCAAACGGCTGATGAAAGTTGACGAAGATTCAGACGACGAAGTTTCAAACGCCGACCCGCAGCCGGATCAGACGCATTCTGCTGCCTGCAGTGTCGGGTCGAGTCCGGCCGCCAAAGTAACCTGTGCTGCGGTGACCACTGAATATTTTTTGAGCAGCGTGGACAAGCAATCCGGCTCGCTGGAAGTGTATTTCGAAAACGATATCTGGTCACAGCCAAATGTTTATACCCGTGGCGCGGTGTTGATGAAAGAATTGGGAAGCCAGGTCGATGTGCGCCTGCGCATCGTGGACAAATTGGGAAATATTTTTGGTGCGAAAAAGGCCTCTGCCTTGCCCGCCCGGGTCGAGCCGACCAGCGGCAATTGCTCACAGATGCACAACATGACAGTTTGACTCATGGTGATCGCGCAGATTGGAAAGAGAGCTTTTGCCCTTCACGCAGCGCAACAAAGTTTTCGCCAAACACCGACTTGAATTCACGCTCGGCACGCCAGCCGGTGCAATGTGTTGGGGCAACCAAAGTGACCCCGGCCTGCTTCAGACTCGCCGCGCAGGATCGCACTTGATCCATACGGGCATGCATCAGGTGAAATCCACCAATCACGCCGTAGACCGGTGCCTGAAAAACCTGCCTGGCCTTTTCCACAATATCTGCAATGCCCGGGTGCGCGCAGCCAACAATCAGAATTAAGCCCAGTTCGCTACGAATCACCAGCGACTGTTCCGCGATCGTCCCATCCTTAAAACCGCCCATGATCTCCGCGCTGATATGGATGTGCGGCTTGATCATTTTCTCACCATCCCCATCGATCACCCGGCTTCCCAAAGCACGCACTCTTTGCTTGCTGGCTTCATCGGCGTGCAGCGGCAAGTAGACATCCAGACCTTTACGATGCGCCAGCAACTCCCACAATCCACCGATGTGGTCCCAATGGTCATGAGAAATGACAATAGTTTGGATTTGGTCAATGTTAACCTGCATTTCTGTGAGTTTCCTCTGCAGGATGCGATAGGATGCGAACGTATCAAAAAGGATATGGTCGTCAACCAGCAGCGCGATGCCCCAGTGTCCTATCAGATAGTCCCAAGGTCTGGATCCGACCGCTATCAGCTGTATATTCATGTGTTGTGCCTGCCTGTTAAGACCGAGTGTTCGCGATTGAGCAACTGGGTAAGCAGGTTTTATGTATCCAGCTGACTGCTCATGATACCGGCAAATATTGCCATACCGGTCATTGTCTTACAGTTACCAGTAAAAAAATGTTATGTCAGGCTGTCCAATTTGTAAAAAAGCGATTACCGGCCCAATCATTTTTTTCAGTGAACTGCACAATTTTCACAATTTGGGTACTTTGAAAAATACATTGACAATCAGGCAGCAAAATATTTATTGAATATGCGCCCCCTCGCACAGGGATTTAATCACTATGTCATACAAACACGACATGATGCCTATCCTCGCGAATCGAATCGAACCGACACTGCTGATCTTTGATTTGAGTTAAAAATGCCCTAAATAGGGTATGGAAAAATGCACTCAAAGTCGCTACACTCGGGATCCCTTCAGATGCAAATAAGGCTTTGTTTATTAACACTTTTTCACGATTTTCATTTATAAAAATCAACTGAAAAAAAGTCAAGAGTTTAAAACCACATTAAACACATTTTTTGTATTTAAATATTTTAAAAAAACATATACTAGCGGTCCGGCGCGCATTTATTGTTTCCAAGTGGAAACATATGTAATATGCGGCGAGGCTCAATTGATGTCAGGTTGAATGTCCATTTTTGTCGAGGCACATATTTAATGAATTCGCGCGCATCATACCGTCTCCATTATCCACTTGGGATAATCTCATTGACTTTCTGTATCTCGGCAACGTCCGCACCCGACGATGTCTGGCAGCCTTACGTTGCGAGCACCTACACGCATTACAGCAATATATTCTTTGTTCCCAATCAGATTGCACCAGGCACAGTGGGCGTAGCTGACCCGGTGCGCGCCGACTCCTCGACGCAGATTGAAGGCGGACTGACGTTCAATGACACGTTTGGTTTGCAACACGTATTGTTGCAGGCCAAATTCAACAAAACCTATTTTGAGCACTACACGATCATCGACAACTCGGGCAAAGATCTGCTGGCCAATTGGGATTGGAATTTCAATGACGTGGTAAAGGGAAAACTGGGCGCGGAAGATGTGCGCAAGCTGGCGCTTTACACTGACTTCTCTGCGCAGCAACGTAACATATTGGACGATCGTCACGAATACGGATCTGCCAATTTCATGGTCTCTCCACATTGGCGCCTGCATGGTGGTGCCGACCGGACCGAATTGAACTATGAAACAAATAAAGTGGACGACAACACCACGAAAATGACCGAGGCCGGCATCGACTTTCTCGCCTTGAGCAACCGCAGCATTGGCGTATTGGCGCGCCACGTTGCGGGCGATTATCCGAATTATCAGGAAAGTGGCAGCGGGCAACGTGCAAGTAACACGTACAAACAGAACGAGTACAAATTAAATATTGATTGGGCCGTTACCGAAAAGACTGAACTGCTGTTTCTTGGCGGTCGGGTCAATCGGACTGGCAATATACTTCCATCACTGAATATTTATGGCTTCAATGCGCACGGCGACGTCATTTGGAAACCGACCGGCAGCCTCAAGCTGGACCTGTCGGGATGGCGCGAATATGACCCTATCCAAACTGGTCAGGTCGGTTACACCATCGACTCTGGTCTCGGTGTGGAAAGCACCTGGGACGCCAGCAGCAAACTGCATCTGATGACCAAAGTCAGGTACGACAAAAGAGATTTTTATGTTTTTCAAAGCACCGGAGTAGTAACTCCCAGTTACAACGACAATACCACCAGCGCGTCATTCAGCGTCAGATATGAACCGCGTCACTATATTCAATTAATTGCAATGTTGACTCACGATTTACGCAGTGCGAATGTTCCATATGTGGCCTATACAGGCAATGGAGCCTCCCTCAATGCAGTCCTCAATTTTTGAAATATCATGACAATCAATCACATCCCTTTAATTAGTTTCTATAAAAATGTACTCGACCCATGCATTATCATCGGTACATTTGTGTTGCTGTCTAAATTACTTGGATTACCATTCTCTGGCCACTACCTGGTCTTGATGGTGTTGTGTTTTTTTATTTCAACGGCAATCTACAAGCAAATCGATCCGTACCGATCGTGGCGTAACGGGCGCATTCTTGCGTATGCGAGGGATATTTATGTCGGCTGGATTCTGACCTTCATTGTGCTGGTTCTGATTACCAAGGCCAGCGGTTTCGTCGTAATCTACCCGAAAAAACTGATCTGGGAATGGTTTATTCTGACGCCGCTGCTGCTGCTGCTTGTGCATTTGGTGGCGTACCGGATCACTGCCCACGCGATCAATGAACGCGAAAACCGCTCAATCATCATCATTGGCGCCAATGACATTGGTGTGAAGATGGCCGAATCAATCCGCTCCAATCCAAATCTGTTCATGAAAGTGCACGGTTTCTTTGATGACCGCGCCGGCGATCGTTACCCTGCAAATATGCAGGAGCCTATTTTGGGGAAAAACGATGATGTGGCGGCCTATGTGCGCAAAGAAAATATCAAGATGATTTTCATCAGTCAGCCAATATCCGCGCAACCGCGGATTCGCAAACTGATCGATGAATGCAAAGACACGACCGCCTCTATCTATTTCATCCCTGATATCTATATCTTTGATCTGATGCAGGCACGTTTCGATAACATCGCCGGGATGCCGATTGTCGCCATTTGCGAAACGCCATTTATTGGCGTGAACAGTCTGGTCAAACGTACCAGCGACATCATTTTATCGATCATGCTGTTGCCGGTGCTGCTGCCCTGTTTCATGGTAATCGGCCTGATGGTTAAGTTAACCTCGCCAGGTCCAATGATATTCAAGCAAAGACGCTATGGTCTGTACGGCGAAGAAATCATTGTCTACAAATTCCGCACCATGACCGTTACCGAAGACGGCGGCCAGATCGTGCAGGCCAAAAAGAACGATTCGCGCCTGACCCCGATCGGCGGCCTGTTGCGGCGCAGTTCACTGGATGAGTTGCCGCAATTTATCAATGTGTTGCAAGGCAAGATGAGCATCGTCGGGCCGCGTCCTCATGCCGTGGCACACAATGAACAGTATCGCAAACTGATCAAGGGTTACATGCTGCGCCATAAAGTAAAACCAGGCATCACCGGTTGGGCGCAGGTAAACGGTATGCGCGGAGAAACTGAAACAATTGACAAGATGCAGTCACGTATTGATTTTGACTTGAACTATATCCGCAACTGGTCAATTTGGCTGGATTTATGGATTGTGTTCACTACACTGAAGGTGGTCTTGAAGCGCAACAATGCGCATTAGACCAAACCAGAATAAGAATTGCACCGGGTAAGTTAAGAAAGTGCGGTGCACAGCTCGACCAGGGATTTCGACAGTCATGGCATCTGCCGCGGCTGAAGCCGGTTCACCGCAAGATGGCGAACCGGCGACTCTTCTGTATCAGTCAATCAGGCGACGGTGGATAACGTTACTGGGCCTGTTTTTTTGCATCTGATAGCTGGCACTATTTTTAGCTCATATCAACAGTATTAAATTGGGATTAATGAAATATGAAACAACTAGCAAGCTGGATAATTGCATCAATATTGGGTTGTATGTTTATGGTGGCTCATGCCAACGATATCCTGATCGGGCCAGGGGATACCTTGAAAATATCGGTTTATAACAACAACGACCTGGGATTGACAACGCGTGTCAGCGAAACTGGCAATATCACCTTCCCGCTGATTGGCGAGGTAAAGGTAGGTGGGCTGGCAGTCCATACTGCCGAGAAAAGAATTGGTGCATTGCTGGAGTCCGGTGGATTTCTGAAATCTGCCTACGTCAACATTGTTGTTGCTGAATTCCAGAATCAGGTTTCGGTTTTGGGGAGTGTCACCAAACCTGGCCGGTATGCGCTGGACGGACAGAGGACCGTCATCGACATGCTCGCACTGGCCGGCGGCCTGACGGCTGAAGCTGGCGACACCGTTCGCGTAATTCACAGCAATGGTGCGCAAACCACACATGACCAAATCGATATCATCGACATGATGCGTTCGGGCGATTTAAGCAAGAATCAATACCTGGGGAATAACGACGTGCTGTATGTTGAACACGCGCCGCATTTTTTCATTTATGGCGAGCTGCAACATCCGGGCATGTACAAGCTGGAGCGGTCAATGACAGTGATTCAGGCACTGTCGGTAGGTGGCGGCTTGACAGTGCGTGGCACCGACCGGGGAATCAAGTTAAAGCGACGCGATGCAAAAGGTCAAATGGTCATGATCGATGTCAAGCATGATGACCCGGTCACGGTCGACGACGTTATTTATATTCAGGAAAGCCTGTTTTAATCAGGTTCCGTATTTTTAGATTGAGAGATTTGCCATGCATCTTCAACAGATATTATTAGTCATCTACGCGCGCAAGCTGCTCGTTATTACGATCTTTCTATTGACCGTAACGGCAGTGACGACGTTCAGTTTCATGTTACCGAAAACTTACAAGGCAACGGCCTCTGTGGTAATGAATTACAAGGGCGTTGATCCATTGACCGGCAGTGCGATGCCAGGTCAGTTATTGCCTGGTTACATGGCTACGCAAATTGATATTATCAACAGCAAAAATGTCGCGCTGCGCGTCGTTGAGCGGCTCAAGCTTGATCAGGATCCTGAAACCATCAAGGAATTTAACAAGCTGGAAAACAAGCATGGCACGATTCAGGACTGGCTGGCGGCCGGGATATCCAGGAGACTGGAAATAGTACCGTCACGTGAAAGTAGTGTGTTGGAAATCAGTTGTAAAGCCAGCCCGCCCGAATACGCAGCCAAATTGGCCAATGCCTACGCGGCGGAGTACCAAAATGCCAGCGTTCAATTGCGCGTCGAGCCAATGCAAAAGGCGTCCGACTATTTCAATGAACAATCTCAGAAACTGCGTGCTGCCGTTGAAACTGCACAAAAGAAATTAACCGATTACCAGCAACAAAACGGCATCAGCAATATTGACAACAAGGTCGATGTTGAAACCAATCGCCTCAATGAATTATCAACGCAGCTGGTTGGTGCGCAAGGTACGTCAATGGACGCCAATTCCCACATGCACATGACGGAAGGAAGCGACCCGTCGGAATCACCTGACATTGTTGCCAGTCCCCTGATTCAAAACCTGAAAGTAGCGTTGGGCACGGCTGAATCCAAGTTTGCCAATTTATCGGAAACGCTCAGCCCCAATCACCCACTGTACATCAGCGCCAAAGCGGAAGTTGAAAAATTAAAGGCCCAGATCCGGGAACAAACTGAAGTTACCTCCAGGAGCGTGGCCAACAACGCCTACATTGCGCGTCAGCGTGAAGGCTCGGTACGCGCATCAATGGCGGCACAAAAAGCCCGGGTTTTGGAACTCAACAAAATCCGCGATCAAATGGGAATCCTGACCTCAGATCTGGAAGCTGCGAAAAAAGCGCTCGAGTCCTCGTACACACGTTTTTCTGAAACCAAACTGGAAGGTCAGTACGGACAAACCGATATCTCGATCCTGAGTTTTGCGTCGGTCCCGGACGAACCTTCATTTCCCAAGATCCCGCTGAATATTGTGGCGTCATTATTTTTGGGAATTATGCTGGGCGTAGGAACGGCACTGATTGTAGAACTGCTCAATCGCCGTGTTCGCTGCGAAGAAGATCTGGTTGAAGCAACACAGGTTCCGGTTTTGGGCGTCATCAAATGGGCTGAAGTAGCCTGAACCTGTTAAATCATCATGGAAGTTTTCAAGCCAGCTGCGAATGAACAAGCGAAGGGTAATACTCAATAATGAATACAATAGCAAAACCACTCACATTCCCTTCGTCGGGGAAAAATGAATCCAGTATCGGCGCAATGCTGCTCGAGTCAGGAAAAATCACGCCTGAAAATGCAGAAAGCATCATCCGCCTGCAAAAAGAGTTAAATATCCGATTTGGTGAAGCGGCAATTCGGCTTGGTTTTATCACCGAGACCGATATTCAGCAAATCCTGGCGCAACAATTTGACTATCCTTACCTGCAAAAAGGCGAAGAAAAATATTCTTCCCAGCTAGTGGCAGCGTACGAGCCTTTCAATCCCCAAGTAGAAACACTGCGCGCGATTCGCAGCCAGCTGATGTTGCGCTGGATTTCACGCGGTCGCAAAGCACTGGTTGTGATCAGTGTCGAACCGGGTGACGGGGCAAGCCTGTTTGTGGCGAACCTGGGCGTGGTATTTTCCCAGTTGGGCGAACACACTCTATTAGTGGATGCCAATCTGCGCACACCATGCCAGCACCAGATTTTTGATATTCAAGAACGCCGTGGTCTGTCAGATTTGCTTGCGGGCCGCGCAGAACTTGACGTCATTGCCAAAATTAATTCATTTGTAGATCTCTCGGTGCTCACTTCCGGCACCCTGCCACCCAACCCGCAAGAACTGCTGGGACGCAGTACATTCAAGACCTTCAACGCACAATTTGAAGCACGCTTTGACGTTGTGATGTACGACGCAACGGCATTCAAGGTTGGCGCCGATGCCTTGGCCATCGCTGCCATCGTTGGCGGCGTGATAATTGTGGCGCAAAAGAATAAAACGGCCATCAAGGATATCGATGCGCTGGTTCAGAAAATCAAATCAATCGGCGCAGAAACAGTCGGCACTGTACTCCTCGAAAATTGAAATGCATTGAGCAGATTTAAACTCAATCACAACTAGGATCAGAATGCCATCGTCAGGTGAAAAACAGCACAAAGCCGCCAGCGCAGTCAAATGGGCTGCGGCTGGAACCGTATCAAAAACCGCGCTTCAGCTAGGTGCACAGGTCGTCCTGGCAAGACTGCTGGGCCCGGAAGTCTACGGTCTGTTCGCCATGGGTATGGTGGTGCTGGCCTTCAGCAATTTCCTGGCCGATTTCGGGTTTTCCTGGTCGCTGGTTCAAAACCAGAATCTCACCGATGAAGACATCCGGTTTGCCTTTACCTGGCAACTTATTTCCGGTACCGCGGCGACCGTGGCGCTGGTCCTGCTTGCCCCGTGGATCGCTTCCTACTTTAATGAACCGAGGCTGGAGCTGATCGTTCGCTGGCTGAGTTTAAACTGCCTGCTGAACGCCATCACGGCACCGGCGAGTAATCTGCTCAGACGTAAAATGGATTTCCGTCTGGTGAACATCATTCAGATAGTCAGTTACGTGATTGGTTATCTCTGCATAGGAATTCCGCTGGCATACGCGGGGGCAGGTGTCTGGACTCTGGTCAGCGCCTGGCTGGGGCAATCGGTGACTGCATTTATTCTCACCATGATCGCCAATCCGCATTCGGTCAAACCATTGTTCTGGTATCCCGGCGCGCGCAATTCAACCAATGTGGGTTCGACGGTGTTCGTTACCAATTTGTGCAACTGGCTGTTGACCAGTCTGGATCGGGTATTTCTGGGTCGCTATTTGAATGCACAGGCAGTGGGTATCTACACTGTGGGGTTCAACCTGGCCAACCAGCCAAATTCCTTATTTCTGAGCGCCCTGCAACCCGCGTTCCTGGCAGCCGGTGCCAGACTGCAAAATGATCGGCCGCGTTTGCGGGATGCCTACCTTTCGGTGATTGCCACCACCTGGATCATCATCGCCCCCATGTTTGTGCTGATGGCTTTTTGCGCCAATGATTTTGTCGTGGTTCTGTATGGGTCAAAGTGGACTTCGTCAGGCCCGGTCCTGGCGATATTGGCGATTTCCATGCCTGCTTATATCACCTGGGGTATGTCAACGCCGATACTTTGGAATACTGAGGGCAAGCATCTGGAAACATTGCTGCAGATTCCGGTTCTATGCGTCTCGGCACTGATGCTCTATCTGTATGCGCAACAGGGTGTGATGGTTGTGGCTACGATCACTGCCTTCACCATGCTGGCAAGGGCGCTGGTGATCGGCAGCACGGCCTGCCTGCGTCTGAAAATTACAGTGGCGGATTTGTTCCCAACCATGGCGCGCGGGGTAACGATCTGCTTAATCTGCGCCGTCGGCACTTACGCGGGGGGATTGCTCGGACATACAATCAGCGAGCACAGTTTGTTGCCGTTCGTGCTGGAAGTGGTGATCGGTGCCGGATCAGTCACTGCGATTGCTTTCCTCTACCCTCGTCTCCTGGGCAGCCAGGTGGTCGGCGTACTGAGCAAATTTAGCCCGCCGATCCCAGTGCGGTTAAATCTTTACTTGCGTAACAGATGTAGCGTCGGATAAGTCATGGATACTTCACAAATCATTATGGGTTCCTTTGCGATTGCTGCTGCAATCGCAATGGTGTTGGGCATGGCAGTCACCGTGCACTGGGGACGCAACCGCGAAAACGGATTGCTCCCGTACTTTTTTTATCCCTGTTTATTGTTCGGCGCGATTTTTGTACTGGCCAGCAACCGGGACCTGTCAATCGATGTCGAACTGTTAAAGACGGTAGTTACCGAGGTAAAAAATCCTGTTTCCGTCGCAGTCGGGCGCTTTGCGTCGGTTTTCGTTCTGTTCGCATTCACGGAACGCGTATTACATCGTATATTTTCGAAACTGCCACAGCCGACTATTCCCAAGTTGCTGTTAACCGGCCTCACCGTCTTTTTTCTTACGAACGTAATCAGTCCGGCACTGTTTGGCGCACATAAAACCTTCTCCCATGAATTTTTTTACTCGTACGCAGCCTGTGTTGGCGCAACGATGATGACAGTGAAGGAAACCCAAACTTCAGTTCAGGTTATTCGCAATGGGCTCTATTTCTTCCTGTTGGCCGGGCTGATAATGATCGCCGTCAAACCCACCCTGGTCATGAATTTTAATTATGTCGGCCTGATTCCCTTCCTGAGAGTCCGCCTGGCTGGATTAACGGCACATGCCAACGCCCTGGGCGTGCTGACTGTCATCAGCCTGCTCAGTACCTGGCATTCCCCATTCAAAAATCGATTGATCAATTCGTCGGCCTGGTTGATCGGCCTTACAAATCTGATACTTGCCCAGTCAAAAACCTGCTGGATCGCATTTGCGTTGTGTGCCGTCTGTATTCATTACTACCGGTCCCGCCACCTTTTCAAACAATACTTCTTGAATTACCGGCGTCCGCATTTCAGTATTCTTATTATTGGCGGTACATTGATATTCGTAACAGTGACAGGCATAGCCGTCATGTTCTTTGGGGATACGCAAAGCGTTGACGTTTTATTAAACAGCCGCGAAGGTTCTGAATTGGCCAGTTTTACCGGTCGGGATATTATCTGGAAAATCGCGCTGGAAGAATGGCATAAGTATCCGATTTTTGGCTATGGTTTGCCCCTGTGGGATGAAGATTTCCGGCGCTCGATTCAATTGCCGAATGCAACCTCAGCGCACAGCCAATGGCTACAGAGTCTGTCAGAAGCAGGGGCCATCGGCGGTGCCGGCTTAATTTTTTACCTGTCGACCCTGTTTTATTATGCTGTAGCCGGTGCCAAAGAGAGTCAGGGATTCACGCTCGCTATTTTCATTTTAATGATTTCCGGATGTATCAGCGAAACGCCTTTTATTATGGAAAACTTCGGCGCCTCACCCGTTTTCTGCCATTGCCTGCTGCTGATTATGCTGACATCGGCCTACCAGTCGAAAAGAAATAAGGCGTTCGCCCAACAACCGGTACAATCACCCGGCACGGCCAACAGTGGGAACATGATCGGTGCAGCAGAGCTGGCTCATCACTGATTTTTTGAGCGATTAAAAAAGTAGCGCAAGAATTTAACAGTGATTGAGTTGAATGGCAGGTTTTCACGCAGAATCTCATGTTTAAGAACATCCATTAAGAGATAACTTTGAGGTAACGTCATGCTGTGCTCCATTATTATTCCTTTATACAATAAAGAGAAATTTATACAGATCGCGCTTGATTCAGTATTGAATCAGACCTATCAGCGCTTTGAAATTATCGTTGTTGATGACGGATCCAGGGATACCGGTCCTGAAATAGTTTTGTCGAATGCCGATCAACGGATTCGTCTGATCAGGCAAACCAACGCCGGGGTGTCCCGGGCGAGAAATCGCGGTATCGAAGAGGCCAGGGGCGATCTGGTATTTTTCCTCGATGCTGACGACTGGTATGACGATACCTTTTTGCAAACCATCCTGAACATGGCAGCTGCCTATCCTTCGGGCAGCTGTTTTGCGACCGACTTCAAATTGGCCTATGAGTACCGCGCCGAGGAATGGCGCAATACGGAACAACTGGCGGCGAAATTTGAAACAGTCGACAACTTTTATCAGCGTCGGTATCTCACCGGGCCTTTCATCCATACCAATTCCGTTGCCGCGTGGCGCAAGGATCTGGATGATCTGCAACCCTGTTTTCCGGTTGGCGAATCGCTGGGTGAAGACCAGGACTTTCAATTCAGGTTAACCGAGAAATTGCAATTGGTGTACTGCCCGAAAAAACTGGTTGCGTATCGCTTTGATGTGCCTGGCGGCTTATGCTCAACCGAATCGGCGCGCGTATTCCCCCCAGCCTTTGCAAGACTGGACCAACGCGCCAGACTGGGTCTAATCAAGGGGCCCGGCCGCGCTTACGCAAGATTGATCAGCACAGATGAAAGAACCAGTGTCGCCAGAAGGATGTTAATTAACGGCCAGCGTTTTTCGGCCATGATTGAAATCTGCAAGGCGTACCGGGCTGCAGTAAAACGGCGTTGGTGGATCACCTTGTTCATGTGTTTTTTTGCCCCGGCTGAAATCATGAGAAAGTGGGACATCAAATGGATGAAGAAGCTTCAAATTCAATAATACAAACGACATGAAAATTTTACTGACTGGTGGACTTGGGTATATCGGCTCGCATACCTGTGTGGAGTTGCTTGACGAAGGCTATGAAGTACTCGTCATTGATAATTTGTGCAACAGCAAGGCATCGGTGGTTGATCGCATTCACCGGATCAGTGGCAAATCAATTCAATTTATCGAAGGCGATCTGCGTGATGTGCAATTGGTGAATCAATTATTTCAGCAGCATCAGATCGACACGGTCATCCACTTTGCCGGGTTAAAGGCGGTGGGAGAGTCAGTCGAACAACCGCTCAACTATTACGACAACAACCTGGTGGGCAGTCTGGTTCTGTTCGAAGCCATGCAAAAACATCAGGTCAAGAAACTGATATTCAGCTCTTCAGCGACCGTGTACGGCAATCCGGCCTCGGTCCCGATACTGGAAGATTTCCCACTGTCGGTCACCAACCCGTACGGCCGGACCAAGCTGATGATTGAAGAAATCCTGCGCGACCTGGCTATTGCAGATCCGTCGTGGCATATCGCTTTGCTGCGTTACTTCAATCCGGTCGGCGCCCATCACAGCGGCTTGATTGGTGAGGATCCGCATGGTATCCCGAACAACCTGATGCCTTTTATTGCTCGCGTTGCGCATGGAAAATCAGCCCAGCTGTCGATCTTTGGCAGTGACTACCCGACTAAAGATGGAACCGGTGTGCGCGATTTCATTCACGTCGTCGATCTTGCGCTGGGACACGTTAAAACCTTGGCCAAGCTGGCGCAGGGGCCAGGCGTATTTACCTACAATTTAGGCACTGGCACAGGCTACACCGTATTGGAAATGGTGCACGCATTTGAAAAAGCCAGTGGCAAACCTGTTCCGTATCAACTGGTCGGACGGCGGCCTGGTGATGTAGCAAGCTGTTATGCTGATGTCAGCCTGGCGGAACGAGAGTTGGGCTGGAAGGCTACTCGCTCTATCGAACACATGTGTGCAGACACCTGGAAATGGCAAACCTTGCCGAACCAGGAGCCTGAGCGACCTTGTTAGGGGGTGCTGCCTGGTTGTCCCGGGACTTTGCCCAACTGCTTTAAAATCGCCTCAGCTGCAAGGCGGTGGGCGACCGGATTCCAGTGCCCGTCCATAGGCAGAAAATCCATACGCTCCTGGTGCGTTGACCAGTGCTGGGCGAAGATCGGCTGCATGTCGACCGTTTCAAAACCGTTTGCCACCGCCAACCGGGAAAACAGGGCACTGTCTGACCGTAACGCACGGGACTTGGGCAGGCTGTCGCTGTTGTAAATACTTTCGCGATCTCCGTCTATCAAAAAAATCACACGCGTCTGCGGCGCTCTGTTGCGCAATTCAGAAAAATAGTACTCGAGGGCGGCAGTCTTGTCGGTGACTGAAAGACCCGTTTCCGGTGCGGCAGCATGATGAGATGACAGCGCAGTGCGCAACCACTCTGGCAGGCGCAGGTTGTAATAGATGTAGCGTGCCAGGGCCGATTTCATCACGATCTGTTTGGATGCTGCTTCGCGATAGGGGGTGTGCACCAAACTGAATTGATCGCCGGAACGCACAAACGCACTGAAACCATTGTGAGCCGGTTGCAGCAACATATTCAGTTCAAATGGTTTCACGAAGATGACGACTACTTGCGGCAACAGCAGCGGGTGAAATTGGTGCAGCAATTCCAGCGTATCGGGCAGATCATTACCTGACGATGCCGCAGCAAATACATTGCCATGCAAGGCTGCGCTGAGCTGACCTTGCACCGTGTCCGGATAGCCAACCATCAACGCCTCGATAAAGCTGTCACCAATCACCAGCATGCCATGCTGCCCGGTAAAATCGGGACTGTTCACAAAGCCTTCCCGATTGGTCAAACCGCTGCGGTGATTTGCCATTGACCAGCCCTTCGAATAAACGAATTCCTGATTCGGCAAATATCGGCTATACCGATGGCCTGCGTCAGAGTTTTCTTTGCGCATCCCGGAACTGACCGGCAGCATCCGAAAAAATAATTCAAGCACAATCAGCGTTGCAATGAGCCCGATACCGATGCCAGTATAAAATCGCATAGGGTCCTGTCAGAAATTAAAGTAGAGGAATTCAGACACGCCGCGTGTCTCACTGACGGCCAAAAGAATCATGACCAGCATCAGCATCACGCCAAAAGCGATCCCGCCCCAGGCCGTGTTCATTTTGATTTCAAGTTTTTCCCGCACACCTGTGCCGAACACCTGATACAGATTAGGCAGAAAAAAAGCGACCAGTGCAGCAGCGCCGAGCCAGTACAAACTTTCATCGACCGCCATAATTCGATTCATTCCGAGCGTTCCGACCTTACCGTGAAAGGTACCGGACCACATTGCCTGAAAAATATCCAGCGCGACATGCACCGAGCCAGACCGGAACAATACCCAGGACAACACCACCGCCAGAAACGTGACTGGCCAGCCTAACCATCTCAGACTGTTCAATCTGCCTGCGCCAGCGTGGTCGATCCCGTGATTTATTGCCAGATACAAGCCGTGCAGCGCGCCCCAGGCGATAAATGTCCAGTTGGCGCCATGCCACAGGCCACCGAGCAGCATCGTAGTGATCAGATTCACATAGCGCATTGCGGGACCGCGTCGATTCCCGCCCAAAGGAATATACAGATAGTCACGCAAAAACCGCGACAGGGTCATATGCCAGCGCCGCCAGAAATCAATGATTGAACGGGCCTGATACGGTGAATTGAAATTGATCGGCAGGATAATCCCGAACATATAGGACAGGCCATAAGCCATGTCACAGTAAGCAGAGAAATCGAAATACAGCTGGAAGGTGTACGACAGTGCGCCGACCCAGGCTTCCAGCATCGTCAGGCTGGCATGATTGAGATCGAATACCGGTCCGACAAAACGCGCTATGCCGTCAGCGATAATTACTTTTTTGAACAATCCCAGTGTAAAGAACAGAAAGCCGACAACAAACCGTCCGCGACTGGCCTGATGCGATTCCCTGGTTTCAAATTGCGGCATCATTTCTTTATGATGCAAGATCGGACCGGCAATCAGATGAGGAAAATACGTGACAAACAAGGCGTAATTCGATGCTTTATATTCGCGTACTTTGGCACTGTGACAGTCAACCAGATAAGCTATCTGGGTAAACGTAAAAAACGAAATTCCCAGTGGCAGCGGTATGCCAAACGGCTTGACGGGCGAGAAGCCGATCCAGGCCAGATTGGTGATCAGAAAATCGAAATATTTGAAGAAGCCAAGCAGCGCAAGATTGAATACAATCCCGGCTACCAGTATCCGCTTCGCTGCACCATCTGCTGCCACCTCTTTTTTATCATTAATCGATTTGCCAATCAGATAATTGATTACAATCGATAACAGCAGCAGCGGCAGAAAGCTGATATTCCAGCAACTGTAAAAAACCAGTGAGGCAAGCGCAAGATACGCGTTGGCCATGGCCAGCGAAAATCTGGATAAAAAATAATAGCCGAGCAGCGCCAGTGGTAAAAAGAAAAAGAAAAATGCAGTGGAATTAAATAACATGTTCTATTTTTCTGGTGTCGTTAAATTCGAAAGCACGGTTCATGCAACCGGAAGGTTGTCAGCGCCAAATACTACTCGATCAGGTATTCCGGCGCAAACCGGATTGATGAAGCCGGACTGCCCATCAGCTCCGCCGGTGGAACGATATCTCATAACGCCGACCCGACACAAGAGCTTTTGAAGGTAAACGGCATATGTGCCGGTCATCAGGCCGGCTTATCCTGAATGTGTACATTTATTTAATCTGGCTGGGTTTCATCGTTTTGGGGCATCCAGTCACAAGCATGGACCACACACAGATCAGTGACCCGGTTACTTTGAGCACTGTCATCTGGTGGATTGCAGGCCGTCAGTGTAATATGCCGCCTGTATGTTGAATATTGTCAGGAATGGGCCAGCTACCGTTTACAAAAAGTATGCGGGGCCACGCCAGGAACTGAATGCACTTTGGCCTTGTTCATCGTGCCAAATCAAAGTCAGACTGAAAGTAATTTAATGCTCAGCAAAATGAAATACTGGCTCATGGAGCTAGGCGCTTATTTTTTGATTTACAGCGGCATTGCCCATTTATATTTGACCCGACGCATTGCACGCGGAGAAGTAACGGCATTTTTTCTGCATGATCCGAAAAAGGAAGTGTTTGAAAAAATTATTTTGAAAGCTCGAGCCTGGGGATTTGAATTTATCAATGATCAACAACTTATCGACTATTTGAACGGTAAAGAGATCGCGAATAAGCGATTTATGCACCTCTCGGTCGACGATGGCTGGCGGAACAATCTAAAAACCGTAGCTCCATTTGCCGAAGCACACAATATTCCGATTACCTACTTTATTTCGACTGAACCGATGGAATCGGGTGATTTTTGGTGGAATAAAGTTCCCGATTTTGCAACCGCAGCGCGATTGCGCGCCATGCCGAATGCCGGTCGTATGGAGTATTTGCGCCAGTTGAGCGAAGCTGCGCCGCAAACCGAACGCACCGCGATGACGCCGGACGAAGTCAAAGCGCTTTCTGGGATGCGACATGCGACAATCGGCAATCATACCCATAACCACCCGATGTTCAGCCACTGCAGTGATCAGGAAATGGAATATGAACTGACTGAGGCTCACCTGCAGTTGCAGCGCTTGATTGAAAAACCTGTGACCAGTTTTGCCTATCCCTGTGGCGCGGTCAATGGTTATGAACAAGAGGTTCTAAGACGACTGGGATATCAAGTCGCCTATTCAACCGACCCGCGCGGAGTGCGCAAGGACGAACCAAACAGGTTTGATATTCCCCGGTTTGAAGACAATAACCGCGGCGGCCCGGCTGAGAATTTTTGCCGCATGATTGGTCTGTGGGAAACCATTTATCACTGGTTACGGTTGCGCTATAAAGGCATCAAGCGCTTACCTGTCCTTGGGGTGATTCTTCAACGTTCCTGACTGCCCGGGCACTCTGCCAACGACTGGCTGCATTACCGGTCATCTAGTGTACTTTTGATTTCTTCATCCAATTTGTATTCAGCTTTTGCATCATTTCGGGCGTGCCTGCAATACACATGAATAAAGTGACCCACCACCGCCGTTTGATCGCACACCGATACGCTTTGCAGATTTCGAGCAGGGCAGACCAGCGCTTCCGGTTAATCAACATCATTCTGGCAAGGCTGATTCGCTCATCCGCGCAAATTAACCAGGCATAATTACGTCCCTGGCCTTTGATCAAGCCTTGCGTAGCGCGCTGATCCAATCTGATGAAGGCCGGGGGGAATATATTCAACGACTTGGTGCTGCACAAGCCATCTGGCACATCGAAGCGATAGGAGACCAACTTCTTGGCACAATACACCAGCGGTAATTTCTCGATCAACCTGAACTGAAAATCCTGATCTTCACCCAATGATTCTCCGACTGGAAAACATGGTTGCATTGCATTCAGGTCCGTACGCCAGGCTGCAATCGAATTGGTATGGACCAGGGGACCTGCGAGATATCGCCGCTGATAATAATTTTTTACCACTTCAAATTCAGTGCCTGGGCTGTCAATATCTTTCCATTCGTCCGCTCGATAATCGAGTACCAATTTGAAATCAGTAGCAAAACAGGTGCCGGCAGGATATTGGACGGCCATGTCCACGACTGTCTGTAAAAATGGTTTCGCATACCAGTCATCAGCATCCAGAAAAAATACCAGATCGCCCCTGGCCTCTTCAATGCCGCGATTCCTTGCGCGCGACACGCCGGCGTTCGCTTGCCGGATCAATCGAATCCGTTGATCGGTCATTGACAAAATCAGCTCCGGGCCTGCGTCTGTGGATCCATCATCCACAACAATAATTTCAAAATTCTCATACGTTTGACTCAATACAGAATCAAGCGCGATATGGACAAATTTTTCTTTGTTATATAAAGGAATAATGATCGAACACAGCACAGCGTTACCTCGAAGTTATCTTGCACTACGCACCTGCCGAAGGCAGGGTTAACATGTTCTATTTTTTTGTTGTCACTCAAGCGGACAGCACGACCAAACCACCCGCAAGATTGTCAGGCCCAGATACTACTCGACCGTGTATCGCGGCACAAACCGGATTTCCTGCTCCAGTCAGCACTGTCATGGCACGAGCTGTCACAAAGCTGATGGACGACTTTGCTCAAATATAATCGTCGATATTGATGCCGGACTTGATGATTTTTCCAGGTATGCCAACCACAATGCTGTTCGAAGGCACATCGTGCAGCACCACCGAGTTGGGTCCGATGATGACATTGTCACCGATTGTGATCGGACCCAAAATTCTGCATCCCGGCCCCAGGTAGACACGATTGCCAATTACCGGCACAGCAGGATGTTTGCTACGTCCGCCGATAGTGATGCCCTGGCCTATCGTGCAGTCATCACCGATCACCGCTCTTTTATGGATGACCAGACCAATTCCCCGGTAGGCAAACAGAGTTCGTCTGCCAATTTGCACCGATGGCGGCACCGTCGAATTCGCAACCAAATACTGCAACACATAAATCAGCCTGGGTAGCAGGGGTATCTTTTTTTTATATAAAAAATGCGCTGTTCTGTGCAGGGTCATCAACATAATTTCGCCATCCAAGGTTCTAGAAAGTTATTCAATCGCTGCGGCCTCAGCCCGAGGTCAATATGATTACCAGGAATCCATCTCGTCATCAGAATGCCGCCAGGTTCCTCTGATGTATGGCTCCTGATGCCCGGATATATACAGGGCCAGGTGGGTGAGCACACCATCGGCCCTGAATGGCCGCGCTACGGGAGATATCAAAATAAAAGAAAAACTGCACAGGACCAACCAGCGCCGCGACGTCAGAACAATATGCGATTTCATCATGGCAAAAAAAGTCACCGCCACGACACTGCCAAGCACCCAGCCTGATACGATTTCGGAGATCGAATGCGCGTGTACCATCACGCGCGAGATGGCAATCAAGATCCCCAGAACAACGCCGCAGTAAACCGGAAAGGTATTTAATTTCCTGGGTGCGCGCTGGAGTCCGTAGTAAAACAGCACCGGATATACCGCAGCGCCGCGCGTGGCATGTCCGCTGATGCCAATAAAATCAAGCGATTCGATGCCAATGCCCCACCCTATAAAAGCAATTTTGGTCGCAACCACCAGCACCAGAGAAACTCCCAGCAGCAGACACCAGTTCAATGCCATCAAACGTTCTTTGCTGACATACAGCCAGATCGCAATCGCCAGCGCAATCGGCATGGTAATAATGCTGTTGCCCAGCGCGCTGAGCAAGTGCCAGAAGATCATCATAGTGTTGAAGGTTTACCTGAATACCAGAACTGCTTTTCTTGGCTATTGTGGCCCCAGTTTTTTCGGGTAAATGGCACATCGTGCCCGGACAAATACAAAGCAAATTTGGTAATCATATCTTCCGACCTGATCGGCTTGACTGCGGGAGAAACGAATACCAGGGTAAAACAGCACAACAGCAACCAGCGTCGTGACCGCAAAGCGGCCTGACTGTTCATTGCCGACAAAAACAGCAGGCTGACACTGGTGCCAAACATCCATCCGGCCAACGCCTCAGATCCGGAATGTGCATTTACCATGACGCGGGACACTGCTATCAGCGCCGCCAATCCGATACCCAGAAACACAGCGTGGGAATTAATCTTGCGCGGTGCGCTCTGCAAGCCGAAATACGACAAGATGGGCAACACCAGCGCTGCCCGGGTAGCGTGCCCGCTGATGCAGGTCATATCCACTGCCTCGATCCCGATACCCCAGCCAATAAATGCAACTTTAGTTGCCAACACGACCAGCATCGCAGCGCCTGCCAAAGCACACCACAACAGCGACATTTTCCATTCACGGCTTGCCGCCAACCAGATTGCAATGGTCAGGGCAGTGAATCCGGTAACGAGTACATTTCCAATGCCTGTAATGAGAAACCAAAGAATCATAAAAATAAGGTCGTTTTCCGCTACGTAATTGGCTCAGTTCGCTGCAGTCACTCATCGAAAAATTGAGCTGTTCAATTCAGACGGTGAATCTAAATATTTTCTTTAACGACGAACCGGTGTTTACCATTGGGTATCGTTTTAAAAGGCTGATTAAAGACGACGCGCACTTCCTGAAAAGCCAATGCCTGATTAATCTTTGACCGGACCGTCGAATCCAGCAATGACAATTCCATGTCACTGAGCGGAGTAAGATGCAGATTGACGTCCAGCCGGTCCTGATTGAACAGTACCTGGAAGGAGAAAATCCGTTCATCGCCCCGGAACATATGACTGAAGAACTCGGAATGAACGGCATTACCCTTCGCGTCGACAACCATATCATTCTGGCGTCCGACCACCTCATCGATCAGAGGGAAGCCGCGCCCGCAAGGGCAAACGCGATTCGACATACGCACAATGTCGCCGGTGTTATAGCGCGGCAGGAACATGGCGTGATTGCTCAGATCCGTCGACACCAGTTCACCATCGGGCAGCACTTCGTGATAACAACGCACGGTGATTAAATGAAAACCGTTGCGTTCCTCACATTCATAGGCGGATATCCCCGCATCATTGCAACCGTACTGGCTGAAACAGGGCACGCCGAATGCTGCCTCAATCTCTTTACGCATCACCGGCGTCAGTGATTCGGCCGCGCACACGATGCCGCGCAAATTGGTTTTCAGTGTTTTGCCGGCGTCGAGATAATAACGCGCCAGCCGATGCACGGCAGCCGAATAACCATACAGTAATTTGAAGTCAGAGCGCTGCAGCAGCCGGCCATAATTCTCCATGCTGTCATTGGACATATTGAATGAAGACAGCAAGGTCACATTCAGCAATCTGTAATAAATTTTTTGTTTGAAGCCGACACTGGATATCGCCGATCCGGCCAGAAATACGACCCGGTCACCCAAACGGTAGCCCGCCACCTGCCATGACAGATAGATCCCTGCCCACAGATAGGAAAGTGAATCTGCGCCCGTGTAATAAACGAGCGGTTCGCCGGTCGAGCCACCGGTTTTCTTTTGAATGAGCCGGCCCTTGTAAAAGGGGTTCATTATTTTATTAAAATTACGTTTGATAAATTGCTTGTCGATGACAGGAAAATCGGAATACTGCGTCACGTTCTTGTACATCGGCAGCGCCGAACGCAGCTCAAAAATATATTTGGCCAACTCGGTACGCGAATACTGACTGATCTGTTCCGGCGTCTGGTACTGCCACTTCTGCAATTTCTTCAGCAATCCAACTGAATCAGAACCGCGCAGCAAGTCGATCAGACGGTAGCGCAACGAGAATTTGGGACGGTCATTGACGTGACGAATCACCAGGTCGCGATAAAGTTTTTTCAGAGCCAGGCAGACTTGATCTGCGCGGTGCCGGGTCGATACCAGTTCATGAGCGGCTGCGACCATCCGCACACGCAACTCCCCATCCTGCCAGATCGTCGTCAACGCTTTGCTGAGCGCGGCAACGTCCTGCGGCGGCACAAGTAGTCCGTGCACACCGTCAGAAATCAAATCCGGAATGCCGCCCACATTGGTGCTCACCACCGCGACACCGCTCGCCATCGCTTCCAGCAGGACCATGGGCTGCCCCTCGGTATGCGAGGCCAGGACCAGCACCCGGGCGCGTTGCAGCCACGATTTCTTTTCTTCTAATCCGATCCATCCCAAAAATTGTACGCAGTCGTCAAGACCAAGGTCGGTCACGATCGTCTGCAATCTGGTTTGCTCGGGACCTGAACCGCCCAGAACCAGGCGAGCCGTTGGATCGAGTGTGTGCAGCACCACGAACGCGTCGAGCAATTCGATCAATCCTTTGTAGGACACCAATGCGCCAAGATAAAGGACCAACGGTTCACGCTGCTCTGCGGGTGCGTTTAATTTCAATAAATCAGCAGAGACCGGATTGGGCCACCACTGCACCGGTACGGCAGGAACCAGATTTGCCAGCCAGGCCTGCACCGGCGTGGTCAAACATAATATTTGATCGCAGCAGTTCAAGGTGGCAATGGCCAGCCTGCGGTAGAACGGTGAAAGGTTTTCCACAAATTCAGTGAACGCGCCACCGTGCAGATGAAAAATGACACGGCGACCAGAGAGATGAGCCAGCCAGATGAACAGGGACTTGCGCCAGAAACTTGCGCGCGATGCGGCGTGGACGTGCAACACTGCTCCCTTTCCACGCAGCAGAAGTGAGGCATATTTGACCAGACTGAAAAGCGCATCCTTTGCCTTGGTCAGGCCTGATCCGTGATTGAAACTGGGCAGCATGATCACACTGCCATCGGCAAACAAATCGGCCTGCCCATAAACCTTGACCACACTGGCAATGCCGCCCTGCCCGTCCGGCCCGGGACCGACCATGACACAATCTGTTTGAATATCAGATTTATTCACGCCAGGCTCCAACCGCAGGTTGAATCAATTTCCGGTACTGTCGCGCGACCATTTCGGCCAGCACGCGATAACTTCGGTTTGCTTCGATATATTCGGGGCCGGCTGACGAGCGCTGTCTTGCCGCAGCAGGGTCTTGTAAAATTTCGATCAGTGCGTCTGCCATCGCCGGTATGGTGCTGTTGACCAGCCATCCAGCCCTGCTATGCTCAAGCACATGCACCTGGTCTGGGCTGTCATTGGCAACACAGGGTATACCGGCCGCCAGATATTCCAGCAATTTGGTCGGCGAACTGAGATCGTACATTTGATTGCGCGGGATAAAGGAAACGGCAACGTCTGACCGAACCAATAATTTCAATGCCTGGTCGGAGGGCAACCAGCCAGTCAATTCGAAAGAATTCGCCAGTCCTTTTTTACGGGCATAGCCCAGTATTTCCTCATCGTCCTGCCTGGAATCCGACGCCCCGATCAACACCAGCAATGCGTCCGGCACCGTTTGCTTAACCAGTTCAAACGCATCGATCAAGGTTTCAATTTTCCTCGATTTTGTCAGCGTTCCCAAATATGCGATCACTGGTGCAGAGCCCCATCTTTGCGGACGCTCGCCGCTCAAATCCTGCGCGACAAATTTTTCAGTATCAACGCCCATCGGCACGGCAGTAATTTTTTCTGCCGGGACGCCTTCTTTCTGAACATGCAGTGACATTGCGTCGCTCTGGACAAATACGTGACTTACGTTGGGTAATAAAATTTTATAGAGCACGAATTTTTCCAACAGCCCCTTGGTCAACACCAGACATTGCCTGAGGCTGAACGACTGCTTCAGTTTTTCGGACGCAATTTCTATGCGCGCCTCGGCCATGACGAAGGACATCCAGTAACAGAAAGGGATGCCTTTCAGTCGCGCCGCACACAGTGAAATCAGACCTACAAAAACCTGATCGCGCACCTGAATCAGATCGCAATTGGTTTTATCCGCTGTCGACAGGGTCGAAACAAGCGTTTTCCAATACACCAATTCCCGGCTGATCCGATTCTTCATCGCCTGCAATTTTCCGGTTTGCCCAACAGCGCCGTTAGCAACTGATCCAATCAGCCGACAATCGACACCATTGCGCGGCAGGTATTTGCCGAAAAGGGAAACCACATCCACCCGAAATGTCGTATTCGGCTCTGGAATAAACTGAATCAGCTTGATCAGCCTGGATGGGGTCACATGCACAGCGTCTGTTCCTTTGTACGTTAACAGCAATTTCTTCCCAAAAATATTGTATTTGGATTGCCACAGACCTATCAATCGACAAAAATTTTCAGCATAGCCACCGCGCAAATTATCGGAAAACCGCGGTATCTCGTAACGGTTCGGTTCGTTGGGCAAAATGCCGCGCGGCTCAACGAAGTAGGCGATGGCATAACCCAGACTTTTCAGAACTGCTTGTGCGTGCGTGTTGACCGAGCCACTGGGGTAAGCGAAACTGGTTATTTTTTTATTGGTGATCCCGGCCAGCTGATCGTGTGCTTCTTTAATTTCAAACTCGACTTCACAATCGGAACAATTCGCCAGCATCGGATGAGTATGCGAATGATTTCCAATTGTCGCATGGCTCATTTCCGACAGCGCTCTAAGTTGGTCTCGCGTCAAAGCATCACGAACAAAATCTGCAGTTTCATCAACTGGCCGCGCGTCCAGGAATTTGATGCGTTCATGATTGGGGACGGTCATCATGCGTTCGACCGTCGAGCCTTCTTTCAAATTTGCCCACCAAAACTGACCTGAAACCAGCGGCTCAGTAGAAATAAAATACGAAATCGGTATGCCATTGCTTTCAGCAAAATCGGCGACGTTGGTCAGATTTCTTTTCCAGCCATCATCAACCGAAATATGCAACAACGGTTTATTTGAAATCAGTTTTCCGTCCAGATGATCAATTAATTGTTGATCATTGATAAATTCAAAGCCCCATTTCCGGGCCTGCAACATCAGCTTTTCAAAAATTTCTTTTTTGGGATCATGCAAATAAAAAGCGGTTATCTCACCTCGAGCCAGTCGTCGACTTAAAAACCAACGGGCAACACCGCTGTAGATCAAGGTGTAGCCGAACAGCTCACCCAAAAAATATCTTAATCTTGCATTTCGAGGCATGCTCTGAATTTCTTCCTAAAAACGGCAATGTAGTTCGCAAGGCAATCTCCGCACATTCGCAAGATTCCAGGGCGTCACGCCAACGTTAAACATTATCAAACCAGCCCCTTTTTATTGAACGCGAACTATACAGTGTTTTTCCGCAAAAACGGTTGTAGGTTATCCAATCATGCGCCAGAGCAAAAAACCGACAGGGCGAATTTCATGGCTCATGGCTTTTCGAGCCACACGATTTTGGCAATCGATTCAATTATCAAAAAACCTAGCCATATTATTCATTGCAGCTTAAATATCATCTCAACGGCCTTTTCAATATTTACTGCATCCATATTGAACGAATTTTGTCAGACTAAAGCAGGTTGGTCATGTCAGAATGACGACCAAACTAAAAGAATCAGCCATTTCACATCAACATAAATTCAACAGAAAAACTAACCATGCATTATTTTATGAAAAAGAGATTTGCCCGGATTCTGTCTTTGATTACCGTGTTCTCGCTGGTTTCCTGCAACGACGCTTCTGCCGACTGGTCCGCCTCTGACAATGCTCTGGCAGTGCGGGCACTGCCAAACAGTCCGGCCATCCAGGCGCAAAATCCGCCGACCTTTTCATGGTCACAATATACAAACAGTCCGGATACCTATTTGGTCGAAGTCAAATCAAATGGCTTAATTACCAACACTTTTAAAACTACAACCAACTGGTATTTGCCAGCCAGTGCGTTTAAAAATGGATCTTACACGTGGCGTGTTACACCCGTATCACATCAGGACTGGTCCAAAGAACGGCCCTTTATAATTGGACCCGAGTCGGCATTATTTGAAGTTGCCGACAATGCAGCGCTAACCGCGACCGTTCTAAGTCGCAAGCGCCCGCGTATGCTTCCTGCGGACTTTATTGAAGCGGACAGCTGGAGTAAGGCAATCCAGTCAGATCGACAGTCCAGTCTGGACAAACTTACCAAGGAAGTCGATCTGGTAGCAAATTTGCACATCGCTATCCGCGACAAGGACTGGCCACTGAGGATGCCAGGCAAAATTGACGCCCCCTATGCGGCACAAATGACTGCAATCCGATCGAAGATCTTTGGGGCAGAACGACAGCTCGAAGCTGCGGCATTGTTATACCACCTGACGAAAGAGCAACGTTTTCTTGAAGATGCGATTCAACTTGGCAATCAGCTGGCCGCACTGGAGCCCACCGGCCCAACCAGCTTCGTCAATCAGGTTCAGGCAACGCGTTCGATTGCGCTGGCACTTGTCAAGGCGATCGATATCCTGGGCCCGAGCCTGGATCAAAAATCCCGCAATATCTGGCTGGCCAACGTCACCATTCGCGGCAACCAGATCTATAACGACTTCACCGAAGGCTCGGTCAAAATCGATCAATATCCTCTGGATTCGATAGGCGGCACCAACCTCAGCTATCTGGCACTGATTGCAACCTTGTCCCTGGGCGATATTCCCGCCGCCAGCGCCTGGTTCAACTTTGCGGTACGCGATTACAGCAGCTGGGTCATGGCCTGGAGCGGACCGGAAGGCGGATTTGCCAATGGAACCAGTTATGCCCAATATGCGGCGTTCTTCGCCTTAAGAACCTGGCAACCTCTTAAGTACGCAACCGGAATCAACCTGTTTGCCAAGCCCTGGACGATTGGATTTACCAACTTCCTGATTCATTTCGTTCCCCCTGGCAGCAGGATTAACCTGTTCGGCGATGGCCATGAAGAAACGCCGGAATTTTCCGACCTCACCTCCTTCGTGTCGCGCGTTGCCACGCCAGAGGCAGCCTGGTATGTCAATGCCGTCGCCGCAAAACAGGATCCGATCGCCTTGCTGGAAGCCGAGTATCCGCTTCCGGCAGCACAAGTCACAGGCACTCATCCGCCGCCAAATGCAGCCCTGTATCCAAGTATCGGCTGGGTGGCAATGCACAGCAATCTGGCCGACAAAAATCGAACTTCCGTGTATTTCAAGTCCAGTCCCTATGGTTCGTTTGATCACAGTCAGGGCGATCAGAATGGATTTGTATTGACCAAATCCGGGATTGCCTTATTATCCGAAACCGGCTGGTATGACTGGTACGGGTCACCGCTGTCACAATCCTGGTACCGCCAGACCAAATCGCATAATGCCATCACCGTCGATAACGGCATTGGTCAAAACATTGCCGGTTACGAAGAGACGCTGTCCAACAATGGCAAGGTCACCGACTTTTCGAGTAATGCCGATATGGACTATGCTGCAGGCGACGCAACAGCTTCGTATGGTGGCCTGTTAACTTCGGCCATTCGGAAAATATGGTACCTGCGCGCTGCCGATGCCGTCGTAATTCTGGATCATCTCAGCGCGGACAAGGAACACCAGTTCGAATGGAATATGCATGCCGTTGTGCCGATTGGCAAGGACGATCAGGGCACCATCTCGATCAGGAACGGTGACGAGTCGGTCTGTATCAGGCCGGTCCTGACTGACGGCGTGCACTTCAAAAAAATAACCGGACCCAAACCCGACAAAGACAAATTTGAAGACCATGCTGCCTTCGTCACCGACCATCCCGCCAAATCGGCGACATTCCTGACTGTGCTGGACATAGGCTGCAAAAATCCAACGATCAGCTTCGTTGCGGGCGAACAGACAGGCGTTTTGCAGGTGGGCAAACAACAGGTGAGCATACCCAATTAGCCTTTATTTCTAATCAATACCTCCAGATACCCAAATTGCGACAATCTGTTGTATCCGTACAAAAGTAGGAAAAAGATCAATAAAATCATAGGGTAACATCAACAAAACAGCAGCAAATCACCGCAGATAAACCCATTTGCGCTATGATCTTGCGCTAATAAACGCCGAGCAGAGATGAGGCTCCGCCAGCCCAACAGGCGCTTGAAATAGCTGTATTGGCTGAGTGGGTCGAAAATACCCTTGAAACAATTAGTCTTTAAAATTTTCAAAAAAAATAGCCGTTGAGCGTTTTAACAAAATAGATAAATTGAGAAATCCATGCGAATTTGGTTCGAATTAACAAACTCCCCCCACATCAATATGTTCGCAGCCATGATCCGCGAATTGGAAAAAGAACACGAAGTCATCATCACCTGCCGGCCCTTGGCCAACACCGTCGAACTGCTCGACCTGCATGGCTTCAAGTATGAAGTAATCGGTCTGCATTACGGCGGAAAGTTCTGGACCAAACTGATGGGTTATCCAATCCGCGTCTGGCAACTGTATCGATATATCTCCAAGAAAAACGTCGATGTCGCCGTTGCCCAATGCTCCTATCATTTGCCCATCGTTGCCCGGCTCTGCGGCGCACCGTCGGTGTATCTCAACGATAACGAACATGCCGTGGCCAATTCAGCTGCCTATCTGTTCGCCAATGTCATCATGGTGCCGGAATTTCTTCCCAGCGAACGACTCAAGTACCAGCTTGCCGACCCCAGAAAAATTGTGCACTACCCCGGCGTCAAGGAAGGCATCTTCTTGTGGGAACTGGAACAGCGCCTGCCGGCGAAGGTCGAGAGGCAGGAACGCAAAAAAATCTATATCCGGACCGAGCCATGGACCGCGCACTACTACAAGGAAAGCCGCAATTTTCTCGATGATTTGATCATCCAACTGAAAGACAAGGTTGACATCGTATTACTGCCGCGCGGCAATGCGCAGGCCGTGCATTACAAGGACAAGAAGTTCGACGGCATTCAGGTGGCTGAGAAGGCCCTGGATATTTATGACATCGTCCCGCATTGCGATCTGTTTATCGGCGCAGGCGGAACCATGACCCGGGAAATGGCGGTCATGGGCGTGCCGACCATTTCGGTTTATCAGGCCGATTTGCTCGACGTAGATCGGCATCTGATCGAAATCGGTGCGTACGTACATCAACCCAATCTCACTGCAGAACAAGTCTTGCACGTGCTGGAATCGGCCGCCAAAAAACCCGCCAATCGCGACTTGCTGGAAAAGGGAAAAGCGGCCTACGAGCTGATCAAGAACACGATACTGAAGGTTGCAAAATAAACCGCGCCAAAACAAGACGCTGAAAATATCAGTCCACCATCATCATCGGCTTTCGTTGCGTCATGAAGTGCCGGATTTTATGTATTTTAAAAATTTGATAAACGGGAAAAAAATGAACAAGCAAATCCAGACCATCTCGGTAATTGGCTTAGGTTATATCGGACTGCCAACAGCGGCCATGTTTGCATCGCGCAAAATCAAAGTGGTTGGCGTGGACGTCAACCAGCACGCGGTGGACACGATTAACGCCGGCAAGATCCATATCGTCGAACCTGAACTGGATATGCTCGTGCACGCCTCGGTCAAAGAGGGATATCTGCGCGCCACCACCAAACCAGAACCGGCAGACGCATTCCTGATCGCGGTGCCGACCCCGTTCAAGAACGACTACGAACCGGATCTGGCCTACGTTGAGTCTGCCGCGAAATCGATTGCGCCGGTCCTGCAAAAAGGGAATATCGTCATCCTCGAATCGACTTCGCCGGTTGGCACCACCGAAAAGATGATGCACTGGCTGGCCGAAGCACGGCCCGATCTGAAATTCCCGATTGACGGACAAACCGATATCGATATCCACATCTCGTATTGCCCGGAACGGGTATTGCCGGGTCGCGTGGTGCATGAGCTGGTCGACAATGATCGCATCATCGGCGGCATTACCCCGGAATGCTCCCAGCGTGCGGCGCAGGTCTATCAGATTTTCGTGCAGGGTCAGTTATTGTTTACCAATGTACGTACCGCTGAAATGAGCAAGCTGGCCGAAAATGCCTTCCGTGACGTCAACATCGCCTTTGCCAATGAACTGTCCTTAATTGCCGACAAGCTCGACATCAACGTCTGGGAATTGATCAAACTGGCGAACCGTCATCCGCGCGTCAATATTTTGCAACCGGGCGCTGGCGTTGGCGGACACTGTATTGCGGTCGATCCGTGGTTTATCGTGCACAAGACACCGGAACAGGCAAAACTGATCCGCGCCGCGCGTGAAGTCAATGATCACAAACCGAAATGGGTGCTCGGTAAAATTCACGAAGCAGTCGCCGGTCTGGTTGCGCAGGGCAAGAAAACCTCGGCAATCACCATCGCCTTTCTTGGTCTGTCATTCAAACCGAATATCGACGATCTGCGTGAAAGTCCGGCCTTGCACATCGTGGAAGAATTTGTGTTGGGTCTGTCGATCAAACCGCCCGTGGAAGATTTGCGGGAAAGTTCAGCCTTGCACATCGTGCAGGAATTTGCCTCGACCATGGATGTCCAACTGAAACTGGTTGAACCGAATATTGCCGCGCTGCCGAAGAGTCTGAACGCGCATGCCCTGTCGTCAATCTTCGAACAGGGCGTATTGAATGCTGATATCGTGGTGCTGCTGGTGAATCATCAGGAGTTCAAAGGCATCAAGGAAAAACTCGGCAAGCACGTGATCTTGATCGATGCCGTCGGCAGCAGCTATAACCAATAATCCGGATTACCCATGACCACAGCCAAGATGAAAGTCCTCACCGTATTCGGCACGCGCCCGGAAGCCATTAAAATGGCGCCGCTGGTTCGTCAACTGGCTACCCATCCGGAAATCGACAGCAAAGTCTGTGTCACCGCCCAGCATCGCCAGATGCTCGATCAGGTACTGGAACTGTTTGAGATTAAACCCGACTTCGATCTGAACATCATGAAACCGGGTCAGGATCTCAATTCGATCACCACGGAAATTTTGCAGAACATCGCCAAGGTATACGCCGAATTCAAACCGGACTTCGTGCTGGTACACGGCGACACCTCGACCACGTTTTGTGCATCGCTGGCCGCCTACTATCAGCGCATCGCCATCGGTCATGTCGAAGCGGGTCTGCGCACCGGGAATATTTATTCGCCTTGGCCGGAAGAAGGCAACCGGCGTCTGACCGGCGTGCTGGCCAATATCCACTTTGCGCCAACTTCCGAATCGCAGTCGAATCTGCTCAAGGAAAATGTCCAGGCCAACAATATCACCGTCACCGGCAACACCGTGATCGATGCGCTGTTGATGGTCAAAGATAAATTTGAAACCTCCCCCGAACTGAACCAGCAACAGGCGCAGCGCTTCAGCTTTTTGCGTGACCAGTCAAAACTGGTGCTGATCACCGGACATCGTCGCGAAAATTTCGGCGATGGCTTCGAGCGCATTTGCAAAGCCCTCAGTCTGCTGGCTGAAAAATATCCCGATGTCGATTTCGTCTACCCGGTCCATCTGAATCCAAACGTGCAGGACCCGGTCAAACGTCTCTTGAGCGGCCTGTCGAATGTTCATCTGATCGAGCCGCTGGATTACCTGCCCTTCGTGTTCCTGATGATGCGTTCGCACATCATCCTGACCGACTCGGGCGGAATTCAGGAAGAAGCACCGTCACTGGGCAAGCCCGTGCTGGTGATGCGTGATACCACCGAAAGACCGGAAGCTGTCGCAGCCGGTACCGTGCGCCTGGTTGGAACGGATGTCGATACGATCTTCAACAGCGTCTCCACCTTGCTGGAAGATGAAGCGGCTTATCAGGAAATGAGTTTCGCGCATAATCCGTATGGGGATGGGCAGGCCAGTGCGAGGATTATTCAGGCTTTGCTGGACCGCCATCAGAAAAATTCCCATTGATTCATTCGGATGGTAAAAATGGACCCCAAGATAAAACTAACATTTTCAGTTGACGACCGAATCGCACTCCATGCCAATAGTGCTGCAAAAAAATTGGGCAAAAATCTTGAACAGGCGATTGCTGAATACCTGGAGCAATTGGCACAGATTGAACTCCGCAAACAAGATTGGGAACTCTTTGAAGCGCGCTGCTTAACATCCAACGCCAAACTTAATGATTGGAAATTTGATCGCGATATCGCCAATAAGCGGCATTCCGATTCCTGACCCGCTCGCAAATCGAATTTTTCGCAGCGAAATTACAAGAGTCAAAATATCCAGTTGCAAGGTAATGGCTTGCCTTGCGAGGCTTTTTTTTATGGGCAAATTGCATCGCGACAGCTGATTGGCGTCACTACTTCAGCAAGTATTAGCCACCTGACATTGCAATCCGCAGCCCAAAAATGCTAGCATCAC
Organism: Oxalobacteraceae bacterium GrIS 1.18; assembly: GCA_040544425.1. GTDB lineage: Bacteria > Pseudomonadota > Gammaproteobacteria > Burkholderiales > Burkholderiaceae_D > Solimicrobium. The sequence continues at coordinate 131,531 of JBEONO010000007.1, read as the reverse complement.
GCGCAATAAATTTTGCTTCGTGAAGCACATAAATAGCTGCCAGGAGCCTGCCAACAAAATCAGGGAAACATAATGAAACTAACTGAGCACGAAAAAGAGATTCTAAGAGATGGACTGATCCTGCAACAGCAGAAAGTCATCGAAGATCGCAGGCAGCGCGCGCAGAACACCTTCCGCAAATGGACCAATCTGGACGAACAGATTGCCATCACGCTTGATTCCAAGCGTGACAACATTCAGCAGATGTTAAAGAAACTGGATGCAAGCAGCGGCAGTTTCGACTGGTAGTTTCCATTTCACTTGCGCTGCCTGCCAATCATCCGCCGGGCTAAGTCAGGCCTGATAATTTGTCGAATCGTGGGCACAGCATCTTCGCAATCTGCCACGCCACCGTCATGGGAAGCATCAAGCAGGCTGGATCTGTGAGACTATGACCGCCCCGCGCAAACAATGAGGAGCAAGATCATGCCACTGATTACCCTGACAGTCCGAAAACCGAAATCCAGCGAATTCAAAACCAGCGTGCTCAATGCCGTGCACGCCGCTCTGGTCAATTCCGGCGTACCGGTCACAGACCGGTTTCAGCGCGTTCTTGAATTGGACGTCGATGATTTTCGTTATGACTTGAATTATCCCGATGTGCAAGGGGCCAGAAACGATGATTTTGTATTGATTGAAATTCTGCTGTCGGTCGGGCGCAGCGTGAAGGTCAAAAAAAGCATCCTCGCGACACTGATGGCTGAACTGAGCGCGGCGCAGATCAATCCGGAAAATGTGATGGTCTGCTTTAAAGAAACCGCGTGGGAAAACTGGGCTTTCGCCGGAGGACGTATCATCCACGCGTAGACTGGGATAAAATTCCAGTCTCAACGTCAGAAATCGGCAGGCTGCCTGCCTGATGAAAAACGGAATATGCATAGACAAATTTATTCCTTGCCAGGATAGCTTCGGTGACTGCACCATGCGGGTCTGGCTTATCCGGTTGCCAGGCCACTCAATGTGACACCATGAAAAAAATTCTCGTACTCCTGATCTGTATCCTGTCGCTGAATCAATTTTGCCTGGCTGGCGACCTCCCTTACGATGAAAGCGCGAATTCTGCTGCAGACATTCAGGCGGCTCTGCTCAAAGCCCAGGCCGAGAAAAAAGAGGTGCTGTTAATTTTCGGCGCAAATTGGTGCAAGGATTGCGTAGAGCTGGATCGTTCCCTCAAAGGCCAAAGCGCAGCGCTGATCAATAAAAAATTTGTGCTGGTGAAGGTCAATGTCGGTCAGTTTGATACCAATCTGAACATCGCCAATGAGTACGGCAATCCGATCAAGAAAGGCATTCCCGCGGCGGTGCTGCTGACTTCAAAAAATGCTGTGCTGTATGCGACACACGGCGGCGAACTGGCCGACGCGCGCACTATGGGGGATCAGGGAATTTACGATTTTTTCAGTGGGATTGAGCAGCATAAGCAAAATTAAGTAACGTAAGCCGGGATTTTATCCCATCCTACGGCTGTAGCCAGATCACGGCCAGTCATCGTTTTTTATCGTTAAACCGGAAATCGGTAGTCACACCAATTTCATCATAACCAAACACGAAACAATTCGTTCCACTTAGGCCCCAAAAAAACTATCCTGCACAACTGATATCACCGTGGAGATCACGATGGCCTTTCCCGCACTGAAGAAATACATCACGCACTTATACGAAACCAAAAGCAGCAATACCAATATCTGGATCGATGATCACGGCCAGGCACAGGGGCGCTTTTTTCAGTCGACGTTGACAAGCGCATTTCAGCCGGTGCGCTCGTCGCTGGATTTGCAGATCGTCGGCTACCAGGGTCTGGCTCGCAGCTACGCGCCGCATCAACACAGTGAAATGGGCTTGAGCTTGTGGCGGTTGCTGGATCACGCCGCCAATGACGATGAATCGGTGGAACTGGATCGCCTGTGCCGCCTGGTCCACGCGATTAATTTTTATCGTCAGCCACAGGCGTTTGGACAGGACCTGTACCTGAATGTGCATTCGCGTTTGCTGGCAGCGATCCAGCACAATCACGGCGCCTCGTTCCGGCGCATTCTCGATACGCTGGAATTGCCGCATCAGCACATCGTGCTTGAGTTACCGCAAAGTTCGCCGAATCAGCGCTGGCTGCTCAATCACGTGACCGACAATTACCAGAACAACGGCTTCAGAATCGCGGTGAATGCGGGCAGCATCGAGCAGGCAATTGTACTGACCGAACATCGTCATGTTGATGCGGTAAAGCTTGACGCCAGTCACGCCAGCGACATCGAGGCACTGATCAAGCTGATTGCGAGCGCGCGCCAGACCAATACCAATGTGGTACTGAAAAAACTGGACAATGAAACCCACTATCGCGCCATTGAACAGGCAACCCGGGCGAATAAATTGGAAGTGTATGTGCAGGGATTTTTGTTTGACAAACCGAATGCGTCTTTATTCAGCGCGCCGGTCAAGGGCTACGCAAAATCTGGTTGCACCCGATGTGTCAATGAAAGAACGAATTCGGCGCAATCCCGAACTGGCGTTTGAACATGGCCGTAAATGCACTGGGACTTGAGTAACCTGAATCGAGTGCCACGTCGATAATCCGTTCACCGGCGGCCAGTCGCTCCAGCGCTTTCACCAGTCTGGCCTGACGACGCCATTCTCCAAACGTCATCCCGGTGGCCTTGACGAAGCGACGCTGCAAAGTCCGCACGTCCACGCCCAGCTTCACGGCCCAGTCTTCCGAAGAACTGGTGTCGTCGGGTTTGGATAACAGGGCATCGCAGACGGCGCAAAGCGCGTGATCGTTCGGGATCGGCAGCACCATCGGAAGGGCAGAGAGTGTCTGAATTTCATCCAGGATCAATTGCGCGATACGCGCTTCGCGGCTGTCCGGCAAAAATGCGCCGCTAAAGTTCATCACCGTTAAAATCAACTCGCGCATCAGGGGTGTGATCGCCAGCACGCAGCATTCAGCCGGCAAACCGGCTGCGCAATCGGGCTGAATATAGAGGGTGCGCATTTCAACCGGACCGAGCATATGCACTTCATGCCAGACGCCGGGTGGAATCCATATGCCGCGACTGGGCGGCACGATCCATTGACCTTTCGCAGTATGGATGCGCATCACGCCGCGAATCGCATACAGCAACTGGATGACGTCATGCTGGTGGCGACTGCTCTTGTCGCCGGTGTCGTGAGCGACCGCTTTGCCCAGCATCATCAGCCCGTCCATGCTGCGCTGCGGCCCTACAGTTTGATATGGAATCGACATGTCGTTTTCGAGATAGTTAGCGCCTCATTCTAGCAAGACAGGCGGAAAATTTGTCATTATCATACCCAAACTCTTCAATTAATGAGCCTGGAACAATGCCATGACAACCTTAACGATCGATACTCCCAACACCAAATACCGGGTTTTAGGCGCCATCAGCGGCGCGCATTTTTTAAACGACATGATGCAGTCCTTGATCCTGGCCCTGTATCCACTGTTAAAAGGCAGTTATCACCTGAGCTTCACGCAGATTGGTCTGCTGTCGCTGACGTACCAGATTACCGCCTCAATATTACAGCCGCTGGTGGGCATGGTCACTGATCGTTATCACGTGCGCCATTCTTTGACTATCGGGATGGGCTTCACTTTTGTCGGGCTGATCGTTCTGTCGCAGGCCAGCACGTTTCCGTTTCTGGTGCTGGCTGCGGCACTGGTGGGGATGGGTTCGGCGGTGTTTCATCCGGAATCATCGCGCGTTGCGCGCATGGCTTCGGGCGGGCAGCACGGCCTGGCGCAGTCGATCTTCCAGGTCGGCGGCAATACCGGCACTGCAACCGGCCCGCTGCTGGCCGCGCTGATTGTGATTCCATTCGGTCAGCCTTCCTTGATCTGGTTCTCGCTGGCGGCCTTGCTGGCGATGCTGGTGCTCTGGCAGGTTGGCAACTGGGCAGCTGCACATCATCTGGCCAGCAAACATAAACCACAGACCCGGCAGCAACCTTTGTCGAATAAAAAAACCGCGTTTGCGCTGACGGTGCTGATGGGTTTGGTGATGACCAAATACATGTACCTGGCCAGCATCCAGAGTTATTACACGTTTTACCTGATCGAACGCTTTGACATGAGCGCCCAGCAGGCCCAGATCATGCTGTTTGTGTTCCTGTTCGGCGTGGCACTCGGTACGATCGCAGGCGGACCGATCGGCGACCGGATCGGCCGCAAACGCGTGATCTGGTTTTCCATACTGGGCTGCGCGCCGTTCACCCTGGCCCTGCCGTATCTGGGATTGCACGCCACGATCGTGTTCAGCTTTATCATCGGCCTGATCATGTCGTCCGCCTTCTCGGCGATTCTGGTGTTTGCCCAGGAACTGCTGCCGAACCGGATCGGGATGATATCGGGATTATTTTTTGGCCTGGCTTTCGGGATTGCCGGCATCAGCGCTGCGCTGATCGGCAATCTGGCTGATCAATATGGCATCACCACCGTGTATCAGATTACGGCATGGTTGCCGCTGGGTGGGATCATTGCGGCACTGTTGCCGGATCTGCGGAAACGAGTTTGAATTGGAAACGCAGTTGGCCCGGCAAGCCATGGCCACTCACTTCAGTCACCCTTCCATTTTTCTGGCCTGCGGATCGACGTATTCGGGATTTTTTCTGGCAGTTGAGCATTAGCCAAATGAACAGGGCTGAGAGACTTTGACCAATTTGTTTGCATCGTTAAATCTGACGCCATTTTTCTGTGGTCATTGCCAGGTATCGGAGCGACTAAGCCCAAAATAATGTCCGGATGATGCAAACGAACCGCAGCAAGTGCCCCTGAAAGGTCTGTATCGTTTGTACAAATAACAGCCTGATCACAGGCGTTTGTCCAAGCGCCTGTGATTAAATCAGATGCAAGATTAACGTCAGTGTTTTTTTCATTTAGCGTATAAACCTGCGCGTGCGTTCGATTCGGCTGCCCTGGAATCGGTGTTACCAATCGAAGGAATGGTGTCGAGGCTACGATCTTCCCTTCAATAATCCGCACTTTATTGGGGGGCATTTTTCTTAAAGCCTGGACATAAATGCGCTGCCGCTGTTGAGACTCCGGGTCATCGCACATCGTGCCCAGCACTGGCGCCGTGTAATACCTGACCTCCAGAACGTCGGCATCTTTTAGAACGTATTCTTGAAATAGCTTAAAAAGATTCAGCCATTTGTAGGGCGAGTTTCTAAGCAATCCGTAGTACAGGTTGTATCCATCAACATAGACAATTGTTCTCAAAATAGACCTCTGGATATGACAAAGCCGCCCGGAGGCGGCCTGTCGCCCCAAAAGCATCTGGCTAAACCAGGCGGTCAAGGGGAGAGTCGTTCGAGAACTATACGTTAACCGTGCAGCGAACGCAACATGCCTTCCGGTGGGAACTTCTAAACACCTGGGGGTTCTTTCGAGATATTTCCCATGAAATAGTTCCAATGCGCACCAGCATCAGTGATGCCGCACACACTAGGTTAACTTACTAAAATTGCCAAAAAGCAACACATGGTTACATTGTTTGCACATCACCGCTATCCCGGTTGACTAAACCCGTGTACTCTGCACAAGCTTCATCAATTTTTACGCGAAATCAACAGCTCGCACCTGAGCTTGGCAGAGAATAGGTTTTTGACTGGGGTAGAAGATGAACGGTTTGGGAAAACACACAATCGGGCTTGGCCTGTGTTTTTGCAATCTTGTATTGCTGCCTTGTCATGCCCAGGAAAAGTTCGAAATCTACAGCAATGACAAGGGCACCTACAGTTTCCTCGATTTGAGTCACAACAGCTGGGCAACGGACACCAACCAACTCTTTGGACAAACCGGCGTGTCGTTCGGCCGTCAGTCGCAAATGGAACTGTCCGGCAGATGGGGCAGCTTATCTCTGACGCACCAATCCGACGGCTACCATGATGAGTCTGACCAAAAGCCCAATGGCACCGGTCGCAGCAGCTCCCGTTTTGGTCTTGGTCTTGGCAACGCATCCAACACCGAGTTTACGACTTCGATTGAACAATATAACAAGCCCGACAACCCAACTTCCTTGCCAGTCAAATATTATTCGCTGGCCTACGCCTTCAGACTGTCCGCCACATCCAAGCTGTTCATTTCGCGAACCCGCTGCGATAACTCCGGCAGCGTGGTGAATCCGTTTTCTTCCCTGTCCGGCGGTGGTTCAAAAGGGATCCAGGTCGGCCTGCGCCAGACCTTTTAAGCTTCCTCTCGCCAGCGCCGCATATAAATCGCCACACCGATCATGACCGCACCGGCCACGGCACCGGCCCACAGATCAACACTGCCGATCGCTTCCCATGAATGCATCAACATGTACGACATAGTTCCCCCGCCTTTATGTAGATCAAACGATTTCTCAACCTGATTGGCACTGACCTGCAGCCATCCGCCGGGGACGATACTCAACAACAGGCGCGCAACGATATTTTTCATATACCAGCCGATATTCAGACCAAAACCAAACATTTTTTCGGCCCAGATCAACAACACCACCGACAAACCAGGCACACCGACGGCCCACAAAAATACTTTGGAGCGCGCCCAGGATGACACCATCAGCAGCCAGCCAACGGTGGGCAAGGCCCACAAAAAATAAACCGGCAGGATCGCAAGCAATTCAAATGGCGTCAGATAAAAATCCGGCGTGGACAGTACCAGGCCAAAAACATGAATGCCCTTGGCGGACAAGGCGACACAACCCAGTATGGCGGCGATCAGGGCAGTAGCTGATGCCACGACGATGCAGACCAGCGGGATCACCACGACAGCCGTGATCAGTTTTGACAGCACCGTATTGGTGTCGGAAATCGGCAGCGATTTCCAGAATAGAATGCTGCGATTGCGCCGGTCTTCATACAAGGCGTTCAGACAGTAAAAGAAAATGACAAAGCTGAGCATGACAAACAGCGGCGAAGCGAACCACATGTATTGCGTGCTGATCGCTTCGGCGATCGCCGCCAGTTCGCCGGCGCCGACCGATACCGCGTCACCAATATGGTTGTATTCCATATCATTGATCTTCAGGTGCTCAAGATTTTTACCCATCCCCAAAGTCAGAAGCAGGAAGAAAATCATCACCGCAGAAAGAATCAATGGAGCACGAAAAAACGCGCCTTTGTTTTCCCAGACTTCACGCCGGATCAACCATTTCATCGTTTTCATGCGTAGCTTCCTTTCATTGTTGCGACGAACAGATCGGCAATACTGGGATTACGGGTCTCGCCCAATACCGATAATTGTTCGCGCGCCACACCGTCAAATAACATCACTGATTTTCCAAACACGCTGCGCTGATCGATCGGTCCCAGTGCATTTGCTGCGGCCAGCCGGTCCGGTTCCACCATCACTTCAACGTAGCGCTGTCCGAGGTCTTCCATCGAGGCGCTGAGCACAATCTTGCCATCGCGGATAAACATCAGGTCGCTCAAGATCGTTTCGACTTCCTCAACCTGATGGGTCGTGATGATGATGGTCTTTTGTTCGTCAAAATAATCTTCCAGCAGGTTCTGGTAAAACTGTTTGCGATACAGAATATCCAGACCCAGGGTCGGTTCGTCCAGCACCAGCAATTTGGCATCGATTGCCATCACCAGGGCCAGGTGCAGTTGCACGATCATGCCCTTGGACATCGCCTTGACCTTCATGTCCGGTTTCAATTTCGAGTGCGCGATATAGCGTTCTGCCTTGGCGCGGTTGAATCTGGGATGAATCCCTTCCAAAAAATCAATCGCATCACCGACCCGCAACCAGCCCGGCAAAATCGCCACATCAGCGATGAAGCACACGTCCTGCATCAGCTGGTCGCGCTGGGTACGTGGGTCAAGTCCCAGCACCGACAACTCCCCCTCGAAGGGAATCAGGCCCAGCAGTGCTTTCAAGGTGGTGGTTTTACCCGAGCCATTCGGCCCGATCAGTCCGACGATGCGTCCGAGCGGAATCTCAAAACTGATATTGTCGACCGCGACATGCCTGCCGTAATGTTTGCTGATGCCCCTGGCTGAAACGATGCTGGTCATGCTGCACCTCCGGCATTGTTGGCTTTGAGCAGATCTTCCAGCTTGATGCCGAGACGTTTGATCCGCTCCAGCAAGGCCGGCCATTCGGTGTGTACAAAGCGTTCCCGCTCGCTGGCCAATAATTTGTCGCGCGCACCTTCAGTGACATACATACCCATCCCCCTTCTTTTTTCGATCAGTTCTTCGTCGACCAATTCTTGGTAAGCGCGCGAGACGGTAATCGGATTGAGCGAATATTCCGCTGCGATCTGGCGCACTGACGGCAGCGCGTCTCCAGATTTGACAACTTCATCCAGCATCATGGAAACCACCCGCTCTTTCAATTGCAGATAAATCGGCGCTTTGTCATTCCAGTTTATTGCCATGCCTGTTCCCCCGCTTGAACTTCACTCTCAACCAAGTTATGAAAACTTAGTGTTGTAGTTAAGTATAACAGTGATTTTAAGGCTGTCAAGAAGTTTTCAGGCATAAAAAAGGAGGCCAAAGGCCTCCGGGAAAACAGCCACGGATTACACAATCAAGATCAGCGTCCTTTTTTCTCAGCGATCCAGTCATCAATCCTGGCTTCCAGCGCCGTCAATGGCACCGAGCCCACAGCCAGCACGGCGTCGTTGAATTCACGCAGATCGAAGCTGTCGCCCAATTGCTCGTGCGCCTTGGTGCGCAGCGCCGAGATTTTCAGCTGGCCGATTTTATACGCCAGCGCCTGACCGGGATCGCCGATGTAGCGATCAATCTCATTGACGATATCGAGCTCGGTCTTGGCGGTATTTTCCTTGAAGTAGGCAATCGCCTGTTCGCGGCTCCAGCCCTTGGCATGCATGCCGGTATCAACCACCAGCCGCACGGCACGCCACATTTCATAAGTCAGCTGACCGAACTGATCGTAGCGGTTATCGTACAGGCCCATGTCGTAACCGAGCTGTTCGGCATACAGCGCCCAGCCCTCACCATACGCCACAAAATAGGCCGTCTTGCGAAACATCGGGGCTTCGGGCAGTTCCAGGCCGCGGGCAAATTGAAAATGATGACCCGGTACTGCCTCATGCAAGGTCAGCGGCATCATCTCCCAGCTTGGACGTGATTCTGGCTTGTACAGATTCACGTAAAAAAATCCCGGGCGCGTGCCATCTGAGGCACCGGGTTGATAATACGCAGTCGTGGTGTCCGGTGCGGCATTGTCCGGAATCGCCCGCACCCCGTAAGGCAGACGCGGGATCTCCTTGAACACGCGCACCAGCTCCGGGTCGATGCGCTTGGCCAGCGCCGCATAGGCAGTGAACAACTCGTTTGGAGTCTTGAAGAAAAACTGCGGATCACTGCGCAGATAGCTGAAGAATTCCTGCAAATTCCCTTTAAAACCAATTTCATTTTTCAATTTTTCCATGCGTGCGTGCAGCCGTTCGACTTCCTGCAATCCGATTTCGTGGATCTGCTCGGCAGTCAGACTGGTGGTGGTCTGATCGCGCACTTTGAAATCATAATAAGCTTTGCCGTTTGGCAGATCTGAGGCGGCGATCGAACTACGGCTGCGCGGAAGGTAGTCGTTGCGCAGGTAGCTGTCAAAATGACGGAACGCCGGAACCAGTTTGTCGCGAATGATAAACTCGGCTTCAGCGCTGAGCGTAGCGCGGTCGGCTTCTGAAATGGCTGCATTGAATTTCAGGAACGGACGATAGAAGGGGCTTTTTTTCGGATCGTCGACGATCTGCAAGGCGATCTGCGCGGGGACGCGCTCCATGATAATTTTCGGCGGCGTATATCCCTGCTCCACACCCTGCTGCATCAATGCCTGAATCTGGGCAATATGTTGCGGCATGCCGTTCAGGCGCACCAGAAAATCGCGATAGTCTTTGGCGGCATTGAATTCGATGGATTCAGCAATCCCGTCATCGAGCTGCGGTCCGTTCTTGTGATTCACCGGTTGCAGATACTCGCGAAATTTCTGGCGCTCCACCTGATTGCGCAATTCCCATTCGAAGATATCGTAATTGAGCTGATCGTCGGGAGACAATCCGGACCGGCCGATTGCATGTAACTGGTCGAGCGCGGCACGGTCTTCCCTGGCGCGCAGTTCGATTGCGCTGATACTCCAGTCAGTCCAGCGATCGTTAAAACGCGTATCGCCATAATTGGTCGCGCTCTCGGGCGACTCGCGCAAGCCGCGCTCCCATTCCGCCGCGAACAGCGCATTCAAGGTTTGATGTTTGGTCGTGCCAGCTGCGGCGGTGCTGGCATACAGCGAGGTATTGAGCAGACAAAATGCCAGCGTAATCAGTGACAGATTTTTTTTAGACATATTCAGTTGTTTTCCTTTTTTAAAACCAGCGTCATTCCCGCGGGTTCAGGCGGGAATCCATACATTCTCAACCAGACGACGCTGGGTTCCCGCCTAAGGCCGCGGGAAAGACGGGGTCGCCTGGACGGGGTCGCCCAGGCGAGAGTTCATATGAACACAATTTTTAAAGCACCAGATCAACTCAATCGTTTCTCAACCAATCTCTCAAGCCGCATCCACGCCAGCGTATCCTCAATCAGGGTATCGATCGGTGTAATCCGATAATCCAGTTCCCGCACCGCCTTGGACGAATCAACTAAACGTCCATAAGAAGTCAACGTTGCGCTCTCCGGTGTGACCTCCGGTTCCTTGCCCGAGATTCTTGACCAGGCATCGCACAGCCGCGCGTAACTCATGATTGCCCAGACCGGCATGCTGCGCTTCGGCGTTTTTTTTCCGAGCTGCGCGCCGACCTTATGGACAAAATCAATAAACTTTACAGCTTCGCCGCCGGTTAAATAACATTGCCCAAAACGCTGGTCCTGCCAGGCCCGGATCTGCGCGCGGGCAACCTCGCGCACATCGGCAAAACTTCCTGTCCCGGGTGGTACACCAGGCAGGCGCTCCTGATCGATCAGCATGATCATGCGTGCCCAGTTATGCCGGTCGCCCGGACCGATAATATTGGCCGGGTTGAATACGATCCATGGCAGCGCCGAATCTCTGACCAACTGTTCGCTCATATATTTGCTGCGCTCATAATTAATCCAGCTTTCACCGCCGCGCTGGGCCAGCGATTCGACCAAAGTTTCTGTGACCAGGTGAGAAAATGCCGATACCGACGAGGTATGAATAAATGCCTCGACACCTTGCGACCGGGCCGCCTTAAGCAGGTTATGCGTACCCAGCACATTGGTTGCAGACTGGATAGAAGCATGCGGCTTCCACATGCTGGTATCGGCGGCGGCATGAAATACGGCACTGCAATCTGCCAGCGCAATCTTCAGCGATTCCACGTCATTGAGCGATGACCGTACCGGCGTGCCGCCCAGGATGGCAATCGCAGCGTCCGAGTCAGAACGGCGCGACAGGGCCTTCACAGTATGGCCAGCCTTGACCAGCTCGGAGAGAATATGGCCGCCCAAAAATCCGCTCGCACCTGTCACAAAAACTGTAGTCATTTGATTGGCCTCCATCATCGATTGTGGAAGATTATATACATATCCGTTCTTTTATCGGACCCTGTGCTATATTCGTTCGCCATGCATACTAAAAACAACAACCTGTTGACACTGCATTACGGCCTGACGATATTTCTCAGCGCGTTTCTGCTATTTCAGGTGCAGCCAATGATAGGGAAAATGATTTTGCCCTGGTTCGGCGGTTCGGCTTCAGTCTGGACCACCTGCATGTTGTTCTTTCAGATGTTGCTGTTGCTGGGCTATTCCTATTCGCACTTCGTCATGGAATATCGCTCACCGCGTTTTCAAAGCTATCTGCACATCAGTTTAATGGCATTGAGTCTGATTTTTTTACCGCTGGCTGCCAATGCCGACTGGCGACCGACCGGTGCTGAAAACCCCACCATCCGGATTCTGGCCTTGCTGACCGTCAGCATAGGCTTGCCGTATTTTGTGCTGTCGACGACCGGGCCCCTGATCCAGGCCTGGTTTGTACGCGAAAAAACCAATGCCCTGCCCTATCGTCTGTTCGCCCTGTCCAATCTCGGCTCGCTGCTGGCGCTGCTGGCCTACCCGCTGCTGGTCGAAACCAGTTTGCCCACAAAGTGGCAATCCTGGTCGTGGTCGATTCTGTTTGGCTGTTTTGCCCTGTGCTGCGGCAGCCTGGCCTGGCGTGGACGCAATGGCGAGGCAAAACACGCCGTGCATCATGAACCGGTTGCCAAAGGCAGTCCTGGACAAAGTCTGACCTGGGTCGCCCTGGCGGCCTGCCCGTCGATTGTGATGATCACTGACACCAGTTTCCTGACCGAGAATGTCGCGCCAGTACCGCTACTGTGGGTGGTGCCGCTGGCTCTGTATCTGCTGTCATTCATCCTGTGCTTCGAGGGCAAGAGCTGGTATCAGCGCCGCATCTTTCTTCCGCTGCTGGTAGCCGGGATTGGCTCCATGAGCTACCTGCCGACGCTGGGCATGAATGCCTTGCCGGTACTCTGGGCGATGGGCATTAACCTGAGCTCATTTTTTGTGATCTGCATGGTGTGTCATGGCGAACTGGCTGCCCTGCGACCACATCCCTCGCGTCTGACCGGGTTTTATCTGATGCTGGCAGTCGGCGGTGCCTGCGGCGGCGTATTCGTTGGCATCATCGCGCCCTACAGCTTTAACAGCAATTACGATTATTCAATCGGCCTGGTGCTCACTGCGCTGGTGGTCTCGATTGTGGTGATCACCAAACACATCTCGGCGCACCATAAAAAGCTTGCCTGGCTGCTGGCGGCCAGTCTGACCTTAACGGTTGCCTATATCCGCGCCGACGATCATCGCGACGAACTGAGCGACGCGAAACTGCTGGTACGAAATTTTTACGGCTCGCAAGGTGTGTACGATGCCGACAGTGGGCCGGAGGCACGACGGATTCTGATGCACGGTCAGATTATCCATGGCAAACAATATCTCTCGCCAGACAGGGCGCAGCTGCCCCTCACCTATTACAGCTTCGGATCAGGCGTCGGTCGCGCCATCACAACGAAAGAGAAAGAAGGACCATTGCGGATTGGACTGGTCGGGCTGGGTGCCGGCACACTGGCCAGCTATGGGCGCGCTGGCGATACTTATCGGATTTATGAAATCGATCCGCTGGTGGTCGATATCGCCCACCATCAGTTTACGTTTTTGGCGAATAACCCAGCACAGACCGAGATTTATCTGGGCGACGCGCGCCTGACGCTGGACCGGCAGCAATCCCAGCAATTTGATGTGCTGGTGATCGATGCGTTCTCGGGCGATTCGGTGCCGGTGCATCTGCTCACCAAAGAAGCGTTTCAGATTTATTTCCGCCACCTGAAACCGGACGGCGTGTTGGCGCTGCATGTCACGAATCGATTCCTGGATCTGCCGCCGGTAGTGAAAGCTGAAGGGGAAAGTTTTGGCAAGACGGTCAGGATGGTCAAAAATGAAGGCGACCGCAGTCACGAAATCTACTCGGCTGCGTGGACGCTGATCAGCAACGATTCGCAATTTTTTGCCCGCGACGGCTTGAAAGAAGTGGCAGAAGAAATTCCATCCCGTCCCGGTTTGCGGCTCTGGACCGACGATTACAGCAGCGTGTTCTCGGTGCTGAAATAAAGCAGGCCGGGATTTTATCCCAGCCCGCATTCCAGCTATTGTTTAAGAACACCCAAATATTTGAACAGGTTCAGATTGCCGGTTTTCGACTTTGATTTGTGCAGATTCGCTTCAGAAGCATCCAGACTTTTCGTGACGTGGTACAGGTAGCCACCACCTTGTCGCTTCACCTTGTACATCGCCTTGTCCGCCGCGCCCAACAACTCATGTGCCGATTCTCCGTTATCCGGGAAGATACTGATCCCGATGCTGCATCCCACGTACAGTCTGGAAGAATCGGTCTCAAACGGCAATTTCATGGCAGCGAGAATTTTTTCCGCCACATCGAACGCCACATTCCTGTCCGGGTCATGTATATCCAGCACAATCACAAATTCATCACCACCGACTCTGGCAACAAAATCTGATTCCCTGACACTGGCGCGCAATTTTTTGGCAAATGATTTCAAGACGATGTCACCTTCCAGATGACCACGCCGGTCATTCACCGACTTGAATCCATCCAGATCGATATACAGCACGGCAATTGAGCGGGCATCTGCGCCGGCCTGCTTCAGTACCCGGTCAAGGTGGCGCTGCATGGTCGATTTATTGGCCAGGCCGGTTAACAAATCGTGACTGGCTTCATAATTCAACAACTCTTCAATTTGCTTGCGTTGTGTGATGTCGAAGAACTGCCCCAGATAACGTACTTCACCAGTTTGCTCGTCAACGATTTTATTGATCGTCAACAGTTCCGGATAAATCAATCCGCTTTTATTGCGGTTCCAGATCTCTCCCTGCCAGTAGCCCTGTGTGATCAGCGCCTGCCACAGCGTCCGGTAAAATTCACTGTCATGTCGGCCTGATTGCAATACTGCCGGGGTCTGGCCCAGCACCTCACCGACACCGTAGCCGGTCTGCCTCTCAAAAGCGGCATTGACATAGATAATCCGATTATCAGCACCGGTCACCATCACACCCAGCGGTGAGCGCTCAAAAAAATAGCGGAAATGAGTTTCTCTGGGTATCAGGGACATTGACGACATGGCCGATACAAATGGAATAACTTTCCTGGTGATGATGTCTTCCATATTGACGGCCCCTGAATTCGCTATATCGCGCAAGTAAGAATTAATCGGAATGTTCGCCCGGATGATCGTAGAGAATCAGCCAACAATGCCACACCCGCATAGCCCCGACACTGCAGTAAGACGGAACATGATTATCATGCAAGGTAAACACTACACAGGGAGTGGCGCAGTTGGCGGGTGAGCGAGCGCCAACTGCATTTCCTGGTCAGTGGGCTTTGCCTGATCCCTGCGCATATTCGCGGTTGGCGTCCGAAGCGCGCTCATGCTTGGAACCATGCCCACCCACGACGATGTCGTGCTCATTTCGCCATTCCTTGCTGCCGACAATGCCAATCAGCACTTCCCTGACCGACTTCACCGCCAGTTTGCTGATGGTGCTGGCTTCCTCGATGGCGCCATCAAGCGCATCTTTCCCGGCCTTGGAGATATTGCCACCGGTCTCGATGGTCGCTTCGATCATGCCGTCCACCGCATGCTTGGCAACCATACCCAGATCCGAGCCAACCGCCGCGGCATGTTTGATGACCGAACGCATGGTGCCGGTCGATGCTGCCGTGATGTCGCCATTGACGTCATGCACGCCGAGAATAATGCCCTTGGCGACGCTGCGCATGCACATCGTCAGACCGTTGCCGACCTGCTCTGCGGCCTTGATCGCATTCAGCACAACATGGTTGACGACAGAAATCAATTCGTCCGCCGACGCACCCTCGGCGCGCAGGGTATCGGATACCGTTTTTCTGATCAGGCCAACCAGATCGGTTTCAATCGTACTCAGTCCGGCAAGATCATGGACGATCCGTTCCTTCAAATTGTGTTCGATGTCTTCGATGCTGGACGCCGAATCCATTTCACTTACGTCAATTTTTTCGTTTTTGCTGCTGCGCCGTGCATGCGCTGCACTGCCTGCGGTAGTCTTGGATGTCATGTCAACTCCTTGGAAGATCGGTTAATTGGACGCTGCAGAGCCGCCGCGCTTGGACGGGCCGGCATCTCGCCAATCAACTGTAATGCGCGCGACGACAGCGAGTTTGATCAGGCTCAATTCCGCGCGACGTTAGCCTTGATTTTGCGGACCTCTTTCCTGCGTTGGGCCATCACGTTCGCACAGTTGCCACAGCGCCATCATCAACAATGACTCGAACTGCTCACCAAACAGGGCAACCAGGCGGTCCGGATCCGGCATGCGTTTGACATCGCTCACTTCCCCGAAATCAATTTTTCTGCATAACTGAGGATGCCGATCCCGATCCCGATACGATCCGCAAATTTTTGCCCACGACGGCTTGAAAGAAGTGGCGAAAGAAAATCCATCCCGTCCCGGTTTGCGGCTCTGGACCGATGACTACGGCAGCGTGTTCTCGGTGCCGAAATAAAGCAGGCTGGCAAAGGCAGATAACGTCCGGCCAAAACCTCGTTCTGGCTAACTGCGCGAGATCTCAGTATTTCTGCGTAGTTATTTCCCGGTATTTCTGCGTATTTATCCCTAAGTAAATTCACACCATAATCCGCGACTCCCGATTGCTACTTCTTTCGTCAAGCTAAAGGAAAAAGTCCATGAGTCCACTAGCATCTCAATCGAGCTATATTTGCCGCTCCAGTTCTTCCTCGTCAAGCTCATCGGTCAGCACCGGTTCAACCAGCGAGCCGGACCCAGATCCATCAAGCTCCTCAGATTTCAACAGCGACACGGCGTCATTACTGACCGGTCCAAGAACTCTGGCCCAGCATCGCAGGCTGGCCGTACCAGACTGTCCACCCCCGCTATCCCTGACTGACGCAATGACTGCATCAAGTCAGAGCGCCCCTGGCCCGGCAGGCTCCACGTCTTCGCAGCGTTCGCAGCAACCAATGCCGCTACCGTCGTTTAGCCAGAACCTGATCACGGCCCTGGTTCACAAGCCTACTGCCTACGATTACTATCTGCTTCAAAAAATGGAACCACATTCGATTCTTCTGATGATTGCCCTGGGCGACCGCGCTTCATTAAGCGCTTTCGGACGGGTGCTCAAATACCTGCCAGCAGATCAGATTGAGTGTTACCTTGCCCGCTACCATTCTGAAATTTGGGGTGATCCATTTGAACATCTTGAACAAACTTCCAATAATCATGCAGCGTATGCTGCGACCATCGTGACTTACCTGCGGATCTATATTGGCCTCATTAGAGATTTGCCGGCCTGGCAAGCGTCGTCGATTGTTTTGCCGTTTTTGCTGCTCGATTGCTCGAAGGTGGTACACCGTGCGATTGACAACGACACACCGGAAGTTTTACAGACGTACACCGAACTTTGGAAGCTTGCCATCGACAAAAATCTTGTCGGTACCGATCTGCTAGACAGCGGAATCCGGGCCAGCCTGCACCAGGCCAAGGTCGATTTTTTTATAAGAATGGACCGTCTGGATGAATTAACCTCAGGAAATCTCTATGCAGGTCGCAGCGAAGTATTGGCCGCGCTGCGCGATATGTTTGTGATCATGGGAGTTGCAGGTGACAGGCGTTTGTTTTCCAAATGGACGATGAATAAAAAAGAAGAGTCTTGTCTGATTGATTTGTTTTATGGCCTGTTTAAAGAGGGAAAAGCAGGGGCAGTTGATGCATACAGGGACCTGATCGAACTGGCGCAGGCTGAACCATATGCCAGGCTGATTTGGCACTGCATCGAGATCGCGCGGTTAAAACATCTGGGACGACCCGACCCACTTTCCACTCTGAGCATCTCGTATCCCACGTTCGCTCCCCATAATCAGATTTACCCATTCAGTTCCTCCAGCTCGTCCTCAGTCTCATCTTCTGGCTCATCTTCAGGTTCGTCTTCCGGCTCCTCATCAGGCTTATCCTTTGGCTTATCTTCCCGCTCCACTTCGGGCTTATCTTCCGATCCGCTGCCAAGTGAGCAAATACCTGGCCAGCTGCGCCAAAAGCGAATCATTGACTTGATGAGAATGTCCAACTTGTCCGGTTCCAGCAGATTCCCGTCAGGCCCGCCAGAAAGCGAGCGCCAACTGAGCAAGGAAAAAAAACAAAAAATCAGTTGATACGGGGCAGACAGATCCGCAGCGCCCAACAACCCATGCGCCGTTGCCCGGGAAGATGCTGATACCGATACTGCATCCCACCGATAACCTGGAACAATCGGTCTCAAACGGCAATTCATGGTCGCGAGAATTTTTTCTGCAACATCAAATGCTACGTTCCTGTCCGGGCCACGCAATGTCCTGCGCTGCGCCATCCCGTTCGCACAGTTGCCACAGCGCCGTCAGTAACAATGACTCGAACTGCTCACGAAACAGGGCCACCAGGCGATCCGGATCCGGCATGCGTTTGACATCGCTCACCACCCCGAAATCAATTTTTCCTGCATAACTGAGGATGCTGATCCCGATCCCGATTCCACCCGACTGCGGCACCCAGAACAGTTGCTGGTCAATTTTCTGCCCCGCCAGAAAGCGGTGTTCCTGAAAGCCCGGCACATTGGTCATGATCGCCGAGGCGTTGTCGGCCAGTGCCTGCAGAATGCGTTCCCGGAGCGCGGCAGGCGCGACACCCAGACCGGCCAGGATTCCTAATGCGACTACCGGTTGTTGCGAATATTTGAGATGCGCCATGCGACTCCTTACCGCAAGCAATCGCGCGACCGGATCTGCCACGTTGACCGGCAAATCCAGAAACACCAGACCAAAATGATTGCCCAGTTCGGTGACCGGTCCGGCTGGCCGCAAATTGACCGGTACCAGCGAGCGCAGCTCCAGCTGATCAACCGCATCGCCCTGCGCTTCCAGATAACTGCGCAGGGCACCCGCAGCACAGGCCAGCAACACATCATTAATCGAACAGGAATAGGCGGCAGCGACGGCCTTGACCTCAAACACGGATAAGGAGTCGGTCCAGGCGACGCGTTTCATCACGCCCAGCGGGCCTTTGAAACGGGTCACCGAGTCGGGCTTCATGCTGGCAATCACGGCAGCTTCGGCCAGCAGATCCAGCCCGGTTTTGGCCAGTTCAACGGCATGACCCGGTTTGACCAGCCAGTCGGCACCAAGGCCAAGCAGATTACCGGCCAGCCGCCCGACATCACCCACCGTTTCGGTCACCGGCCCCAGCACGCGCTCCCAGGTGGCGCGCACACTGGCAGGGCTTGAGACGTCTGCACCGGGCGCGACGCTGTGTCCAGGCTTAGGATCAGTCATCGACATGACGACATGCATCAGCGCAAAGCCATCGCCGTAGCAATGATGAATGCGCAGCAGCAAAGCACTTTTGCCGTCGGCCATATCAAGCAAATGAAATTGCCACATCGGCTTGCTCGAATCCAGCCCTGTGCTGATCAGGTCGCCAACCACATTTTGCAGGGCGATGCGATCAGCCGGTTCCGGCAGTGCAATCTGCCGCACATGCCAGTCGAGATCGAAGTGCGGGTCGCTGGCCCAGTAAGCAAGCAGACCCTGGTCGACGATACGTTGTCGGAACCGGTGGAAGCACAGCATGCGTGTGGCGATCACAGAACGCAACTGCTGCAGCTCGAGCCGTCCGTCAAATATCAGCACACCGCAAATCATCATCAGATTGGTCGACCGATCCATGCGCAACCATGCGGCGTCCACACTGGAAAGCTTTTCCTGATCATCCATATCCCGCATCCGTTTCGCTCAGCTTCAGTAGGGGTTGCAGCAAGATTACTGAGCTGCATTTTCAAGATCAAGCGGATTTTCGCCAACCTTTGGCCTAGGTCAAATCATGTGCAAATACTTTCTGTGCGTTGATCGGGTTACGCGTTATCGTTACGGCTACGTTGATCTGTCCAATCTTAAAATTAATCTGGAGACCGCAATGGCATGGCGAAAATTTCCCTACCCTGATCCGAGCTACATCTACAGCGCAGACAGCCTGAAAAAAAACTGGAAACGGCTGCACACCGGCGACGCAGAAAAATGTCCCGACAGCGCGCCATTACTGGCGGCATGGAGTGCATTTCACGCGGGCGATTTTGAACATGCCTGCACAGCGGGACTGAAGCTGGGCATGGATGGGTACACGGTCGCCAATAAAGCGACCTGCATTTACGCCAACTATCTGGAACAGGAAAGGGAAAGAAAAATCCGCCTGTTTGAAGATGTCTCGGAGCGCTGCGTCGAACAACAAAAAGCCTGCCCAAAACTCGCATCAGGCTACTACTGGCAGGCCTACGCACTGGGCCGCTACGCACAGGAAATTTCAGTACTGGCGGCACTGGCACAAGGCATTGCCAGCAAAATCAAGCACTGTCTCGACATGGCCATCAGGCTCGAACCCAAACACGCCGATGCCTATATTGCACGGGGTGTCTACAATGCCGAAATTATCGACAAGGTTGGTGCGGTGATCGGCGGACTGACTTATGACGTCAAGGAAAGCGATGGGATCGCCATGTTCAGACATGCGCTCGAGCTGAACCCTGATTCGGCGATCGCGCGCATTGAATATGCAAACGGACTGGTCATGCTGAAGGGTAAAAACAAGATGGCTGAGGCATTGACACTTTATCGCGAGGCAGCTGCGATGAAACCGATGGATGCGATGGAGCGGCTTGATGTGCAGTTGGCGCTGGAAGAGCTTGAATAGTACTGCCATGTCAAAATTTTTCGTGCCGAATACAGGCTGGCTGTATTTGTTGGAAAAATTTGGGAGACAGAACCGCTGGTTAAAATTTAAACGGATTGGCTTTGCCGGAATACAGATTATTGAGGATGGTCGTCTCACGCTCCACGATAGTCTCGACAAACTGTTCCGGTTTGCTTAAGCGCTTAAAAGCGTCAAACCCGCGCTCCAGAAAATGGTGCAGTTCAGACAGTCCGGTCAGCCTGGCGGGAATAGACATGGCGGCGATCGAGGCGCCGACCAAAGGCATATGAACAATTTCACACAAAGAATGGCCGACCGAATCAATATGTGCAATCTGCCGCTCGCGTTCCTCGCGCGTCCTCACTACCCGGTAGGTTTCCACATAGTCGTCGGCGCCAAACCCCTCCCCCAATTTCTCGGCCATCGCGCAGTCCAGTGATTCGGACAGGGCGTCGAGTTCAATCGCCTCGGCGATATATTTGAGCGCAACCAACGGCAGAGCCCGTTCCATCATCGGGATCACCCGTTCAATATCGGCGTCGCGTTTCGCAAAGTCGTTAATGCCATACAGATCTTCCAGAAAAAATTGCGAAGCCGGACGGGTTTCTTTGGCTGCCAGCAGATCAGCGTGCGTAATCGCCAGACGCGCCATCTGGAACTGGCGCAGCTCAATCCGCGCATTCGCCAGCGCCGAGCGGGTGATGTAGCTGCGGGTTTCGACGACGTCATGTAAATCACGGCGCAGATTGGCGATAATGGTTTGCTTGTCCATTGAACCAGTCATCGCGCTGACTGAACGACCATTACTTGGCCACGACCCGCTCTTTTGCTGCAGCGACCGTCGCTGTCGGTTTCCTGGCAGCCGGTTTCCTTGCAGCCGGTTTTTTTGTTGCCGGTTTGTCCGCTGCCACTTTTTTGGCAGCCGCTTTTTGTGTCGCGGGAGCGGACACCTTCAACCCCGCGATCTGCCTTGACAACTCATCGACACGCTGCGTCAGTTGCTCCAGGTCCTTGCTGGTCGGAACACCAAGCTGATTCAAGGTGCTGGAGACACGATCCTCAAACACTTTTTCAATTTTTTCCCAGGAACCGAAGGCCTGCTTGTTGAAATTGGCCGCGACCTGGGACATCGCGCCATGCACGTCGAGATCACCCAGATGCTTGGTGCGGTTTTGAATATTGATCCCGTCTTTCACCAGCTTTGCGAACAACTTGCCGCCTTCTTTTTCAGCAACGGCGAATGCGCCCAGTCCCGCCTGCCAGATTTGCTGCGCAGATGCCCGGATCGCTTCGGACAGATTTTGATCTTCACCGTTAGCCAGTGCGTTTAATTTCTTCCCCATCATATTCTCCTGTCTGATTAATAAAAGTTGAGAAACCCGCCCAAATAACTCAAGTCGAATTGATCGCACTTTCCGCGCTTTTATTCTGCACCGGCGCGGCACTGAACTGTTCGGCAACCAGGCGGCGCAGCACTTTACCAACCGGAGACTTCGGTAATGGCTGATCGCGCAACACCACGTGCTTGGGCACTTTGTAGCCGGTCAGATTTTTCCGGCAATGATCCAGAATCTGATATTCAGTCACGCCCGGGTTGTTGGTCACCACCACAATTTTGACCACGTGGCCGGAACGTTCGTCATAAGCAGGGACGGCGGCCACTTCGAGTACGCCATTGATCATCATCACCACCTGCTCGACTTCATTCGGAAATACCTTGAAACCCGAGACTATAATGATGTCTTTTTTGCGGTCCACCAGCTTGATATAGCCGTGTTCATCCATCGATCCCAGATCGCCGGTACGCATCCAGCCGTCACCGATGAACACGTTGGCGCTCTCTTCGGGTTTCTTCCAATAACCTTTCATGATCTGCGGCCCCCGAATGCAGATCTCGCCCAGATCACCGACCGGCACTTCCTGGCCGGCTTCATCGCGCAGCGAGACTTCGGTAGAAGAAATCGGCAGCCCGATTGTCCCGGTAAACTCCTCGATATCGAGACGGTTGGCACAGGCAATCGGCGAGGCTTCAGTCAGGCCATAGCCTTCAATCAGGGGCACGCCAAACAGTTCATGCCATTTTTTCGCCACGGCATATTGGACCGCCATTCCGCCTGCAATCGCCACTTTCAATCGGCTGGTATCGATCTCACTGACATGGGGTGCGTGCAGCAGAGCATTGAACAGCGTATTGACACCAATGATGACGCTGAACTTGCTGTGCCTGATTTCCTTGATAAAACCGTCCATATCACGCGGATTGGTGATCAGAATGCTTTTGGCACCGAACCTGAAAAATGTGAGGACCGCGATCAGCGAAAAAATGTGGTACATCGGCAGCGGAATCACGGCGATCTCTTCCCGCTCTTTCAATGCGGTACTGATCCACGCAGAGATCTGCAGAAGATTGGCGACAATATTGCCGTGCGTGAGGATGGCGCCTTTGGGCGTTCCGGTGGTGCCTCCCGTATATTGGAGAAACGCGATATCGTTGGCCTCCACCTCATTTTCAATTGTGACGATATTGGCGCCGAGCTGCAGCGCTTCCGGAAACGGAATAGCGTTGTCGATATGCCAATCGGGGACAATCTTCCTGACATGCTCGACCACGAAATTGACAATCTGCGCTTTCGGAAAATGGAACAGGTCGCCAACCCGCGAGGTAATCACATGCTGCACGGAGCTGCCTGGCAGAGCCTCTTCCAGGGTATGTGCAAAATTTTCCAGAATCACGATACACACGGCCCCGGAATCGACCAGCTGATGGTGCAGTTCCCGCGCGGTATATTGGGGATTGGTATTGACCACCACACAGCCGGCACGCAGCACGCCAAACAGGGCCACCGGATATTGCAGCAGATTGGGCATCATCAGCGCGACGCGATCGCCTTTATTCAGATACAGAAAATTTTGCAGGTAGGAGGCAAACGCATTCGAGAGCGTATCGAGTTCCCGATAGCTCATTTCGGTATGTTGATTGGAAAATGCGGGCAGGTCGGCGTAACGCTCACAACCCCACTCAAGCATGTCTCGTAGTGATTTGAACTCGCTGACATCAACCTCGGCAGGGACGCCGGGCGGAAAGCTGTTCAGCCAAATTTTTTCCATTTTGGTCTCGACACTGGTTAGCTACGGCTTCAGTGTAAGAATGTGGCGCGACGTGGTTTTGATGTACGTCAAAAAGCTGTCTCGACAAATCAACAGTTCCGTCGTTCCCGCGGCCGGAGGCGGGAACGACGGGGCCGCCTGGACGGCAGCGACTGAGGCGCCTGGAAAGACAACCAGGAACCAGACTCAAATCAGTTCCGGCTTTCCTAAAAATGCAGACCGCGCAACAGCTGTTGCATCGCATACTGGTCCGCATTCAATTCCCGGTCGGCAGGCCGGTCTGGCTGCCCGGCTGGTGCCGAGTCCGGAAACATGCGAAAGCTGGTATTCATGATGATTTGCCCGATATGCGGTGTCAGTGCGTGGACAACCTGCCCGAACCGGCCCAGATTGGTGGTGACCGATACCGGTTTGCTGACGATTGCCTCCACAATCAGATCGGCCGCGTCATCCGGCGTTAAGGTCGGCACGTTTGCGTACAGCCGGGTCGGGGTAATCATCGGCGTGCGTACCAGCGGCATATTGATGGTGGTGAAATGGATGCCAACATCGGAAAACTCGGAAGCCGCACAGCGGGTCCACGCTTCCAGCGCCGCCTTCGAGGCGACATAACCGGAAAAACGCGGCGCATTGGTTAATACCCCGATTGAGGAAATATTGATCACATGCCCGGCGCGCCGTTCTACCATTCCGGGCAGCAATCCCAGCGTCAGGCGCAGCGCACCGAAGTAATTCAATTGCATCAGGCGCTCAAAATCATGAAAGCGATCAAAGCTGGCTTCGACGCTGCGCCGGATTGACCGACCGGCATTGTTGACCAGAATATCGATCGCCCCATGCTCACTGAGCAGAGTTTGTACAAACTGCTCGCATTGGCCGATATCGGCCAGATCGACCTGATACGTCGTCACGGCCAATCCACGCGCGCTCAATTCACTTCTGGCTGCGACCAGTTTATCTTCGTGTCTGCCGCAAATGATCGTCTTCGCGCCGGCTTCGGCCAGCCGATGTGCCAGTGCCAGTCCGATCCCGGACGAGCCGCCCGTCACCAGTACCGACTTCCCCCCGACCTGCCCTTTCAAGCTATGGTCAAGGCGCAAGTCCGGGTCAAGATGGCGTTCCCAGTAATCCCAGATCTGATTGGCGTAGGCGGTCAGGGGCGGACACACAATGCCGCTTCCGGCCAGCGCCGCGCTGGCATTGCGGCTGTCAAAGCGGGTTGGGTAATTAATGAACTGCATCATGTTTTCCGGCACGCCGAAATCGGCCCAGATCGCGTCCTTGATGCGCCGCACCGGTGTCAGTGCCATCAGACCCTTCTTGATCGAATCAGGAATATAGTCGAGCAACACCGCATTGATCCGCAGACTGAACCTGGGCGCATGGGCCGCCTTGGCGAAGGTATTTAACACATCTCCGACCCGCATCGGTTCCGGGTCGGTCAGATGAAAACACTGACCGTCGAGATTGGGACGGTGCGCAATATAGTCCATGGCGTTGACCACATAATCGACGGGCACAATATTGAGACGCCCTCCTTCAATGCCGATCATCGGCATCCAGGATGGCAGGCTCTGACGGACCCGCTGGATCGCTTTGAAAAAATAATAAGGTCCATCTACCTTGTCGGCTTCACCGGTCACTGAATCGCCGACCACCATACCGGGTCGGTAAATGCGATAAGGGATTTTCGCTTCGCAGCGCACGATTTTTTCGGCCTGATGTTTGCTCGCGAAATACGGATGGTCGAGATGCTCGGCTTCATCAAACATATCTTCACGAAACACGCCCTTGTACAGACCGGCAGCGGCTATCGAACTGACGTGGTGAAACAGTTTTGCGTTGATCCGGTTGGCAAATGCAACCACCTGGCGCGTTCCTTCCTGGTTGACCTCGAATTGGATCGCTGCGCCAGCGTTCAAATCATAAATTGCCGCAAGATGGAAGAAATGGTCAATACGCTTGATAAATTGTTGGGTCTCCACTTCTGAAATTCCCAGACCCTTTTTTTGCAGATCACCCAACACGGGTACCGCGCGCCCCTCGGACGTACCCCAGTACTGCAACAGATCCGGCACCTTGGAGAGGTGTGCTTCGCGAACCAAAAAATACACGGTGCTGTCACGATGCGTCAGCAATTTTTTGACCAGTCGCCTGCCAATAAATCCTGTCGCACCAGTTACGAAATATTGCATGATGCCTCCGGGCTTGCCATCCAAGTTTGAATCTGTTGATACACCTTTGCGCTATTTAACAAGTCGAGATGATTCATGCCACGCAGGATCACCTGATTTTCCGGCTTGAAGGCCAGATTGAAATGCGGGTTCTGATGAATGCCGAGCGCGCTGTTGATCGGGACCAGACCGTCTCCCAGCAGACGGTCTGTGACGTCGCTCTCCCGTTTTCCTATGGTCGCTGCCAGCGCGTAGCATTCAATACTGTCGGGAAGCGGCACTGGATTGCGTATATCATCGCTGTGGGTGAACCGGTCTACACCATTCCAGTCCTGATCGAGTAAATTGCCATGGCGCAGATCGGTAATGCCCGCGCTGCGAATCCGGCCCAGACTGGAAAACGGCGCCAGAAAGCCGCTGCTGCCCAGCAGCAGATGAAACCAGTGCCCGCCACGTTCCAGCGGCGCGCCATGATGCGGCGTCCCGAGGAACACGATTTTGGCAACATGAGATGGCCAGTTGTGATCGTTTTTATCCGCATAATAGAGCGCACTTCTGACCACCATGCCGCCCATGCTGTGACACAGCAGATTCACTTGCTCAATGGCGACCGGCCAGTTCAGCAGCAGCGCCTCCAGTTGATCGGACAGTTGCCGGCCATTGGTAGAAATATGCAGGCCGCTGTTATAACGCAGATAGACCGGCGTATAGCCGCTATCACGCTCGAGCGCGGCACCATGATCATGCGAATTGCGTTGCCACAGCTGATCGCTCATGCACAGACCATGCACCAACAGCACGAGACGCCCACCCGGATTGGGCAGGAGCTCCTTCATCTCCGGTTGATTGTCCGGCAGTGTCAGACCCCGGCAGCGTAACTCCATCTCGATTGCCAGCGGATTTTCGGTGTTGTGCAGGTAGTCACCCAGCACCCCATTCAATACCGCGACCACCGGCTCACGGCCGCGCCAGCCGCGATTTTTGATCAGATACGGCGTTAACCAACCCAACAATCCGTCGATCCCGGTACCGGCCAGATGGGTGAGCTGCCGCACCTGCCGATATACCGTGGCAGTAGCATTGGTGAGCGGCGCCTGGATCGGGGCAGCAAATTTTGTAGCGCTGTTGAGCACGCTCAGATTGACCTGTTCAGCCAGATCGGTCGCGCCAAGAATGGCATCGACGATCAAACGGGACAGACCACGCAGATCGGATGAATGAGAATGTTTTCGGGGCATGGGCACTCCACGGCACATCGGTCAATCGCATCAAGCCAACAAGTAAATTACCTGAAAAGATTGATCAGAAAATTATTCCTCATCAAAGTCAGTGCGTTTTGCGCCGGACAGCACACATTTTTTTGCTGCAAGACTGGTTGCAGCGCTTTTGATCGCGGTCAAAGACGGTCGGACAGAACGCACCGCATCATACGCCATCACCCTGACCTCCCGGTCGGGTTGTATTCAGCCGCGATCAACCAACTATTGGAGAATAAAATGAAACCAGCAAAAATAATTTCCATCATCGCATTGCTTGTCTCCGCACTCCTGGCGCAACTGCCCGCGTTCGGCCAGTCAACTCTGCCTGCCGAAAAAACCGAAGGAAATATCAGCTATCTGACCGGTGGGGTAGGCAAGGATGAGGCGGCAGCGATGAAGGCAGCACAAAAGTCGTATCCGCTGTCTTTGGAATTTGTGCAAAAGACCGCCCGCAAGGAGGAATACCTGGCCAGCGTCAACGTCGAAATCAAAGATCATAAGGGCGAGGTGCTGCTGAAAACCGCCACTGACGGGCCCTATCTGTATGCCAAATTACCAAATGGAAAATACCTGATCACCGCCGAGTTTGAGGGCAAGTCAAAGTCACGCCATGTTGCCGTGTCAGACAAGCACCCCAAACATCTGGACTTCGTCTGGAAATAAATGATCGATCTTCCGGAGATAGCTAAAAACCTGAAAAAAGAGGGCGTATGATAGCGGATGAAATCCAGCAATCTGACACTGGATTTCATTCAATCCGGAAACCGACAATCATGCGGATCAAACTGACTTTTCATCTTGAAGCGAACGCGATCGCTGCGACTCTCAAGCACCCACTACTGAAAAAACATGCCGTCATGGCAGCGAGTGAAACAGCGCTGCGCGAAGTTTACTTTGACTCACCGGACGGGGTGATTCAACGCGCCAACGCCAATCTCTCGGTTCAATCCAATCACCTGGTGCAGGTCCAGTCGCTCCAGATCGGTGACGAACAAAACAGTCAAAACTTCAGCGGCGGCCTGCAGCAATGGCGCAGCTGGCAGTTCAAGCTGCCAGACCACCAACCGGACCTCGGCCTGCTCAAGTCTTTGACAAAAAACAAGACCGGCTACCAGAAACTGCTGCGCGAAATTATCACGCTCAAAGCCCTGCACGAGGTATTTCAAACCCGGTTCAACCGCTATGCCATTATGTTGCAATTGCCCGAGGATACCGACGTTGCCTGCTCGCTGGAACATGGTCAGATCAGCAGCGGCGATCAGTCGCGCCAGTTTTGCATACTGGACTTCGAACTGCTGTCGGGCAGCATGATTCAATTGATTCAGTTCACGCTGGCCTTGATGAAGACCACGCCACTCCATGTGGGCCATCTGTGCAAAATTGAACAAGGGTACGCGCTTCATGACCGGCTTCCAGTCTCTGCCGTCACAGCAACCGAACTGTCCCTGACACCACAGCTGCCGGTTGAGGAAGCGGTGCGCCGGATCATCCATAGCTGCATGACCCAGATTCAGTCGAATCAGGCTGGCATTCGTGAACCGTGGAATCCGGAATGTCTGCACCAGATGCGCGTCGGATTTCGGCGTCTGCGCTCAACTTTTTGGCTGCTAAAAAAAATCCAGCCATTACCCGATGATTTCGAAGAGGAGATGGAATGGCTGGATACGCAACTCGGTCAGGCACGGGACTGGGACGTGTTTCATGCATCGACTTTGCCCCAGCTGATTAACCTGACTGATAGCAACAAAACCAATAAAACAACGCTGCAAGACCTTCACCGGCTTGCCGCAGACCGGATGCGGCTTGCGCATCGCGAGGTCTGTGCTGCTCTGGTTACGCCGCGTTATGCCCGCATCGTCCTAGGTCTGCTCAGGTGGCAGTGCGAACTCGTTGAACAACTCCGGCGCGACCCCAATCAGTCCGATCTGATTGAGTTTTCCGATCAAGCTCTAAAAAAAAGTCAGCAACGACTGCTGAGGCGCAGCAAACAGATTTCTGATCTGGAACCCAAATCACTGCACCAGCTGCGGGTCACCGTCAAAAAAATCCGCTACATGGCCGATTTTTTCAAGGCTCTTTATCCGCCCGGAAAAATCCAGCATTACATCGATACCATCGCCAGGCTGCAGGACTGTCTCGGTCAATCCAATGACAGGATCGTAGCCGGCCGGCTGATACAGACAATACTGGCCGATCACCCGGAGCTGGATGCGGGCTTTATCAACGCTCTGTTTGCCGCTCACTTCGACACCAACAAAACGCACATCCCGCGCCTGTTGAAGGCTCTGATGCAGATCAGTCTCAAGGAACTACTGTCTGGTCATTAAAGGCTTAAGCTTGGGCAAAGACAGCGATTCGCGCAGCCGGATGATATGTTTCAGGCCATCGGCATCTTCCACCAAAATACTCTCCAGCTTCACACCTTCCCCTTCCACAAACAGCTGTTTGGGATGATGAATCCGGTGTGTATGGTTCTTCATCCCGATTTCCAGCATATCGCCCCGCTCTTCATAAACCAGTCCATACATAGGCACCCAGTCTGTCGCAAGCTGGTCGCCAAGATGCAGGCCAAGGACTTCAATTTCGGCTGATTTGCTCTCCAGCTCCTTCGATCGGGAAACGCTGTCAAGAAAAACTTTCCACTCCGCTTTGGGTATCTGTCTGGTACTCATTATCGCCACTCCATTCATCAAACACGGCCTTCAGCCACTTGTAAACTTAAGGCATACAAATTGCGGATCATTGATCCCGATCAAATCCACTGCGCATCTTTTTGACAAAGAGTGGTCTTTCCCCCGGCGCGCGATCCGCGGTGCTTTTGATCAGCGTCAATATTCAATAAACTTAAATCAGGAAACTACAGCAGACACGTGGCCGACCCGATGATGGGGATGGGCTTCACAACTTGACTGAAAAAAAATAAAATTCTCGCTCATTTGTTGAACAAGGAGCTGCCATGTTTTGGGAAAAGAAGCTGGGCCACTGGGCCAACCATGTGCGCAATAACGTCAACCTGCCCCTGCGCGTCGACCTGTGGGACGGCAGCAAGTTTCATCTGGGGCATGAAGCTCCCCAGGTCATTATTCATATTCCCCATATCAAATCGCTGTCCTGTCTGTTTGTGCCTTCCCTGTCCAATCTGGGCAGCGCCTATGTGGAAGGACTGATCGATATCGAAGGCACACCCGGCAATATCATTTCAATCGGTAACTCGCTGGCATCGGGACTGCTGAAGCCGCAAGGAAAATTCGCAAGACTGGTCAGGAACAGCAAGGTCACCCGGGAAAAAAATCAAAAGGCGATTGAATATCACTACGATGTTTCGAACGATTTCTATCAATTGTGGCTGGACCAGAACATGGTGTATTCCTGTGCCTATTTCGAAAACGGCGATGAATCTCTGGATCTGGCACAGCTGAAAAAAATTGACCACATCCTGAATAAAATTCAGTTGCGTCCCGGTCATACGCTGCTGGACATCGGTTGCGGCTGGGGTGCGCTGGTCATACGCGCCGCTGAAAAATACGGTGCCCGCTGCGTTGGCGTCACCCTGTCGCGCAACCAGGAAGCACTGGCCAGGAAAAAAGTGTTTGAAGCCGGCTTAAGTGACCGGGTCGAAATCCGCCTGCAGGACTATCGCGATGTTGAAGGCAGCTTTGACCGCATCACCAGCGTCGGCATGTTTGAACATGTCGGCATCAATAACCTGCCCGGCTATTTCAGGAAAATCCATTCCCTGCTGGCTGACGATGGCGTCGCGATGAATCACGGCATCACTACCACTGACGTGGACAATGGTGAGTCGCCTTTCGGCAACGGCGAGTTTGTTGAAAACTATGTCTTCCCACATGGTCAGTTGCCGCATCTGGCGACACTCCTCAAAACCATGCAGGAAGGTGGCATGGAGGCTTGGGACATTGAAAATCTGCGCCGTCACTATGCAGCGACCTGCCAGTTCTGGACCAATAATTTTGAAGCCAATGCCGATAAAATCAGAAGTCTGGTCGGCGAAAAGAAATTCCGCATCTGGCGCGTCTATCTGGCTGGCTGTGTTTATGCTTTCAATCAGGGATGGATCTCCCTGTATCAGGTGGTGTGCTTCAAACACGGCAACAACCCCGCCATCCTGCCGTGGTCAAGACGCCATATCTACGAGACCGATCCCAACGATTTTTATATCCGCCAGCTTGAAGATCAAATCCGGATGCACATTTAATTCAAAAAAAATCCAACAGGAAAAACTGCTCCTGTTGGATTGCCAAATCTTTTTGAATAATTACGGCGCGATGCTGATTCTGTTTTCGACTTTTGAAATACCCGGAGCCGACCAGGCAGCCGCTTCGGCCTGCTCCCTTTCAATCCATGAGCGCACATGACCGGCCAGGGTAGCCTTGCCGTTCGCGGTATCGACGGTGATATGCGAGGCATCGATTTGCGCGTTCCGGATCAGGGCGTTCTGAATCTTGAGCTTGACATCGGCCGGATGCACGGTGGATTTGACTGTGACGTTGTTTGAGATTCCTCTCACGCCAGTCAGATACTTGATGGCATCTTCGGCCGCAGTACGCTGATATTGCCAGTCCACGACCCCATCTAACGAGATCCAGCCATTATCAACCGTCACCAATATTTTACCGGCCGGGACCAGTACATTGAGCTTTAATACTTCCAGTGCGGACTCGGCCAAATCAAGATCGCCGCGTTTTGCCGAATTCGGCAACTTCAGCTCAAGCTCATCCACCACGGCTTTGACATGGGCAAGGTGCTTGACCAGACTCTCGGCTTTTTTCTTTTGGAAATAACTCACCACATAGCCGGTCAGGGTAACGATACCGTCTTTGACTGTGACGCCAATATGGCTGGCGTCGAGACTCGGATTCCACTTCAGTTCATCCTCTACGGTGCGTTGCAGTTCGGTATTTGACATCATGATCACTCTCCATAAAAAATCCTGTTTTCAGATAGTAAGGTTTGAGCATGGGAAAAACTTTGATTTCGAATAAATGGCAAGATCAAATCACCTTTTTCCTTGATGATCGTGCCACTCATTTCCGCAGGCCTGGCAGCGGCGATTGATCAACTCCTCCTCCCAGTCCCAGCGCCGCTCCGATTCATACAACAACAGCGCGCCGTTACCGGCCTCATTGACCAGATTTTCATGCAACGCTTCCTGCTTCGCATACACAATTGCTACGGCGCTATCCAGCCCGCAACGTTTACATCGATACTTTCTGCTCATTGGTTTCCTGTCTCCGTTCTATCGACCGCAATGCAATTACGCGGCCGCCACATTCTGATTTTTTAGTCTTTCAAACCACACAAGCAGAATACGGCGCATACCTCATCAGCTTTTGATCGCGATCAAAATTACCTGACATCGTACTTTTAGACTGGACGTCAGCCAGCTTTTTAATTGGAGTCGATGATGAATAAATCTATCCTGCAGGTGATTTGTTTTTTGGTTGCGGTCAACACCGTCATGTTTTTGACGGCACAGGTATTTGCCGAAGATGACCCCTCCTATCCTGCAAAAGAGGCAAGCCCAGGTCCTGACACAAACTGGGTAAAACATACTCAGGCAACCCTGGACAGGTTAAAAGGAAAGCTGGCTCTGACTCAGACTCAAATGGCGGCATGGGAAAACTGGTCGCGTGCCGTTCTCACTGATGCCCATCAGCAGACTGACAGGAAAAAATTCATGCATCATGACATGCATGATCAGGCCATGGAGGATGAAACCACACCGACGCGCATGGCGCGCGGGATCGAACGGCTGCGTGAAGAAAACGCCTGGCTGCAACAACATTTGACGCAACTGGAAGCAGCGCAGGCGCGAACCAACACTTTCTACAATACCTTGAGTGCCAACCAGAAAACGATATTCGACCTGTTCTGGCGCGACGTGCACCATCAGGTCGAGGAACATAACATGCCCGAGATGTGTGAACGCACTATGCGCTGATTGAAATCAGCATGTCGACGTGAAGGATGATTAAGATGAACAGGATCAAACACAGCATTGGCACAGGCGCAGTACTGTTCGCATTATTTGCACCGGCTGTAGCGCTGGCACAGCACCACACGCACGGCACTGTCGTCATCCATGACGGACATCATGGGTATCGGGACAGTCGTGTCTGGTGGGGCCTGGGCCTGGGATTGGGTCTCGGCTGGGAAGCGGGATACTATGGCTATCCTTATCCCTGGTATTACTACCCGCCTGAATATTACGTGGCCCCCACCACAGTGGTAGTTCCTTCAAGTCCGGCGCCGGTACCTGCACCTTTACCTGCACCGACCTGGTACTATTGCGACTCGCTGAAAAGCTACTATCCAAGCGTCGATCATTGCCCCGAACAGTGGCGCCTGGTGCCAGCGACACCGCCACCCAGTCAGACGACAGCGCGTTAAACATGGCGACAGGGTGGTTACACTGAGTGGTTACACTGAGTGATCACACCGAGCGATCTTCATTCGCCAATTTCCTGAGCTGTTTCAGGTCGTGAATGCAGATTCTGCGCTGGTGCACGTGGATAATGCCATTCTCTTTCAGGGACGACAAAATGCGACTGACCGTTTCCAGCGTTATGCATAAATAACTGCCGATCTCCTGACGGGTCATGCGCAAGTTGAATTCGTTTTTTGAATAGCCCAATTCCTCAAAGCGTTCGGACAGCATGATCAGGAACATGCAAACCCGGGCATGAGCGCTGATTTTGCCGAGCATTGACATCCGGACATGCTGGGTGGCGAGTTCCCGGCTGAGCATGTCGAACAGCGCGTGTTCTACCTGGGCGTGGCTGCGGCTGAGATCGATCAGTTTTTTATACGGCACGATGATGAGATTGCAGTCAGACAAAGCCACGACTTCAAATTCATAACAGCTTGAATGGACACTGTCCAGACCAAGAATATCGCCGCGCATCGGGAAACATAACACCTGCTCATTGCCGAATTCGTCAAACATCACTGTCTTGAGGAAACCGGAATAAACAAAATAAAGGGCATCAAACGGTTGACCCAGGCGACACACACGCTGCCCGGCTTTGTAACCAACATGTTGGAAGTGCTCGCGTTCAAGATACAGATTGAGCGGTAAAGGCAACTTCAGAAAATCAGCAATTTCGGACAGGTCCGACCAAAGCTTGTGTTGCACGGGCGCTTTCCCGATTAAGGGATTGGCTATTTGATTTCTCGACTTACCAGACTGCGTAATTGTTGGCATGGGCAGTAACATAATCAATGCTCACTTTTCTTTGGGTTGAATGGCGATGGGGAAACTTCAAATGTTGCGATTGCAAAAAAAAACCCTTCCTGTTTGAATTAACAAACTCTGGTGAGGAGATTATTGAAAAAAGGCAATCGGCAGTATCCGAGGCCCAAGCAAAATACCGGTCGGCAAATCTTGGTATTTTTACGTAGGGGAATCACGAGACCGTTATCTCCTTACCAATCAGACAATCAATCCTTGCAGGCTTAGTGGTAAATTTTTTGTGGTAAATCTTTTGTGCCAGATCTTTTGTGCTGGATCAATACCGGTTCTGGCACGTATGATTTGCTGTCGGAGTAGCTCATGAAAAATTCAGCGCAAACAGACTTTGTCGGCCAACCAGCCCAAAACCGGGATTTGTGAAAGCGAGATGTGCAGCATGGTCGATTCAACTATTTCACCACCCAGTCCAACCGAGGCAATCCTGCGCCTGCGCCAGCAGGCTGAGGAAGTCCAGCGCGTCAGGTCGCAACAACAGCGCGAAACCAGCGCCGAGCTGTCGACCAGGGACATGCAGGCGCTGGTGCACGACCTGCACGTTCATCAGATTGAACTGGAGATGCAAAACGAAGAGCTGCAGCGCGCCCAGCTTGAGCTGGATGATATACGTCGACACTACTATGATCTGTACGATCTGGCACCGATCGGCTACTGCACCACCAACGACGTCGGGATGCTGCTGCAGATTAATCAAAAAGCTGCGGATTTGCTGGGCATACCGCAAGTGTCTCTGGCCAGGCAGCCCCTGATTCAGTTTATTGCCCGGGAAGATCGCGATATTTTTTATCTTCTCGACCGGGAACCCTTCGAGCCCCATGAGACCAAACATCGTGAATTGAGAATGCTCAGCAAAAACGGAGTCCGGTTTTGGGCTTCCCTGGCTGTCACCCAGGCACTGGATCGGGACTCCGATATCAAACTGCATATCATGATCACGGACGTGAGCGAGCAAAAACAGGCGCAACTGGCGCTGCAGGCAAAAAACCTTGAACTGCTCCACGCCAAACAGGAACTGCAAAAGAGTAATCAGACACTTGTCAAAGTACGCAAGCAGCTGACCGCCTTTATTCGCCATGCGCCAGTGAGCATGGCTATGCTGGATATGAATCTGAGCTACCTGGCCTGCAGCAATTCGTGGCTGAAGACCTTTGGTCGGGAGCAGCAGGATCTGACCGGGCAGCACTTTTATGAGATTCATCCCGACATCAGCGCTGAGTGGAAACGGCTGCACCGTCTTGGCCTGGACGGCGCAGTATTGCATAACAACGAAGACAAATGGGAGCGAGCCAACGGCAGCGTGACCTGGTTCAGGTGGTCGCTGCAGCCATGGCTGGATGAAAATGGCAGCATTGGCGGAATCATCATTGTCGCCGACGACATCACCAACCAGAAGGATCAGGAAGCAAAAATTTTCGAAGACGAACAGCGCCTGCATGCGATCTTCGATACCGCGATGGATGCGATTCTCACTACCGATGAAGATCATTGCATCACCCTGTTTAATCCGGCCGCCGCCAGAATGTTTGGCGTACCTGTCGATAAGGCTTTGGGTCAATCGGTCGAAATGTTTATCCCGGCCCGTTACCGGGACATGCATCGCCTGCAGGTGGAAAATTACGGGCTGACCGGCACCTCGGCCCGAGCGATGGGAAACGACGGGCCTGTAATCGGTATGCGGGCCAACGGCGAAGAGTTTCCCATGGAAGCGTCAATCTCCTGCATCATGAATCAGAATAAAAAATTGTTTACGGTAATCATCCGTGACAGGACTTTAAAACAAAAGGCTGACGACGAGATTCACAAATATCAGGAAACCCTGCGCGGACTGCTGGCCAATCAATACAAGATCAAAGAAGAGGAGCGAATCCGTATTGCCCGTGAGGTGCACGATGAGTTGGGCAGCGCCTTGACCGGGGTAAAGGCAAATTTGCTGGTTACCATGCGCGAAGACGAGTTGAACGGGCGTGAGGTTGACCAGCGACTGACCAATGCCTGTTTCTTGATCGACAGCGCCGTTGACACGGTGCGCCGGGTCGTCACCGACCTGCGCCCCAGTGTACTGGATCAACTGGGTATCTGGAGTGCTCTGGAGTGGTTGGCCGAACAACTGCAAGTGCGCAGCCGGATTGCCTGCAGCGTCCAGATCGGCAGCGAAGTGCAGCAGATCGATCTTGACCCGGACCGGAGTATTGCCCTGTTCAGGATTGCGCAGGAATCGCTCACCAATGTGGTACGCCACGCCAAGGCAAACAAGGTCGAGATCCGTGTGCATCTTGCAGACGGAGAAGTCATCATGGAAGTGGAAGACAATGGCATTGGTATTGGTGTTGGCGATATGGATCTGAGCAAACGCAAATCATGGGGCATTGCCGGCATGAACGAACGGATCCGGCATTTCGGGGGTGCCATCACGATATCGGACATCAGGCATGGCACCCTGGTCAGGGTAACTATACCGTTGGAGAAAGCACATGACTGAAAAAAAGATTTCATTGCTGATCGTGGATGACCACGAAATCGTCCGCAACGGTATTCGCCTGATGCTGGAATCAGTGCCCGAAATTGAGGTCACCGGCGAAGCCGGCACGGCAAAGGCTGCCATCGAGCTGGTACGGCACCAAAAATTTGACGTGGCGTTGCTGGACCTCGGCCTGCCTGACAAGCCGGGCCTGGAATTATTGAAACGCATCCTCGCCGAACAACCCAAGATGGCGATTCTGATTTTCAGCATGTATGAAGAATCGATTTACGGTGTCCGGGCGTTCAAGCTGGGCGCGGCGGGTTTCTTGTCGAAGAACAGTGATATCCAGACCATCGTCCACGCCATTACCAAAGTCGCCTCCGGGGGAAAGTTTGTCAGTACAACGATGTCGGACAGATTGGCGGGTATCTTTTGCGGCGAGAAAAATCCACAGCACGACTTGCTGACCAATCGCGAATTGGAAGTGCTGTGTCTGCTGGCCAAAGGTGAACCACTCACGGCGATCGCTACAGCCCTGAACCTGAGCGCCAGCACGATCACCACCTATCGCTCACGTATCCTGG
This sequence comes from Oxalobacteraceae bacterium GrIS 1.18, assembly GCA_040544425.1. Taxonomy (GTDB): domain Bacteria; phylum Pseudomonadota; class Gammaproteobacteria; order Burkholderiales; family Burkholderiaceae_D; genus Solimicrobium. The sequence continues at coordinate 94,359 of JBEONO010000007.1, read as the reverse complement.
AAAAAACCGGATTGAAAAACAATGTGCAACTGGCGCGTTACGCTGCCGATAATAATCTGACGTTCTAGAGCTTGCGGTCGTGACGCAGACCGGTCTGTTTTTCGATTTCACTTTGACAGGCCAGACAATGTTGCGTGGTGATCAGCGCCTGCATCCGTTCGGCTGGAATGTGCTTGCCGCAGCTGCTGCAGATACCATAGGTGCCCGCTGCAATCTGCTTCAGGGCCAGTTCGATGTCTCTCAGGCGATTGATTTTCTGATGCAGCAATTCGATATCGGTATCATTCAACACATCCGCCTCAGTCCAATCCCCCCCATCCAGAATATGGTTTGCCAGGGTCAGCGTCGCGGGGTCGTCGGCCTTATGCAACTGACCGACAATATCTTCGCGCACCTGATCGTACAAAATACGCAGTTGAATTTCATTCTCGTTCAATTTGTGTTGAGTTGATGCGGTCACAGTTGTCTCCTGAAGTCAGTTTGCATACTACTGCGTTTATGCCGGTTTACTTTGATCAGGATCAATTTTCCGGGCAACGGCGAACCGTACTATCGACGCTGTGAACCCAGTTTCGAAAGCAAGCGCATGTCAACCAGCAATGAACAATCCAGATTGGTCTTCGATGGCAAAATGACCGCTCTGACCTTACATCATCAGGGAGAGCCGCTCCGGGTAGAGCGCATCCCTGTCCCCCCGGTCAACGAAGATCAGATCCTGATTCGCGTGAAAGCCTGCGGTGTCTGTCGCACCGATTTGCATATCCTCGACGGTGACCTGCCCATGCATCGGGCGCCGCTGATCCTGGGCCATGAGGTGGTCGGCGAAGTGGTCAACGTCGGCAGTCAGGTGACGCAGTTTTCGTACAAGGATCGGGTTGGCGTGCCCTGGCTGTCGCGCGCCTGTGGGCGATGCGAATACTGCCTTGAAGGACGCGAGAACCTGTGTGACCAGCCGCGTTTCACCGGCTATGACCGCGATGGCGGTTATGCCGAATATGTTGCCGCTGATGCGAACTTCTGTTTCCTGATTCCCGATCAATACGACGACGCCCATGCCGCGCCGCTGCTTTGTGCCGGGCTGATCGGCTATCGCGCCTATGCGATGACAAGCGGTGCACGGCGGCTCGGCCTGTACGGCTTTGGTGCTGCGGCGCACATCGTGGCGCAGATCGCGCTGCATCAGGATAAGCAGGTGTATGCCTTCACGCGCCCCGGCGATTTGCGTACACAACATTTCGCGCGCGCCCTGGGTGTGACCTGGGCGGGCGATTCCGACCGGCTGCCACCGGCCAGGCTCGACGCGGCGATTATCTTTGCCTCTGCCGGAGAACTGGTCCCGCTGGCGCTCTCTGCAACCCGCAAAGGCGCGACCGTGGTGTGTGCGGGCATCCATATGAGCGACATTCCGCAATTTCCGTATTCGCTGTTGTGGGGTGAGCGCACGGTGCGTTCGGTCGCCAATCTCACGCGTGCAGACGGGATCGGGTTTTTCGACCTGTTGAAAAAGATACCCATCCACGTCAATGTAGTTCGCTATGCGTTAAAGAATGCCAATTCCGCGTTAGAAGATTTGCGGCTCGGTGCTTTTGACGGCGCCGCGGTATTGATACCGGAAACCTGTAATAACTGACAGCGTTTTAACTCAGCCTTCAATAATCAGGAAAGGAATACAAAATGAATTTCGATAAAGCGCTGTCCGGTCGTCGCGCCGTGCGCGACTATACCAGCGAGCCGATTGATCAGGATTTGCTGCGTTACCTGATCGATTGTGCAGTCATGGCACCGAGTGCCGTCAATCAGCAACCCTGGGCGTTTACAGTGATTCGCGATCAGGCAGTACTGGACAGGATCTCAAGCGAAGCGAAACTGCATATGATTTCGACCATGCAGGGCAATCGTCATGCCGAACAATTCCTGACCCATCTTGAAGATCCCAAATTCCACATTTTTTACCACGCCCCGGCGCTGATTGTCATTTCTGCGGTGGAAGAAGGTCCGTGGATTGTGGAGGACTGCTCGCTGGCAGCAGAAAATTTGATGTTGAGCGCCTTCAATAAGGACCTCGGCTCGTGCTGGATCGGCTTTGCGCAAAGCTATCTCAATACACCAACTGGCAAAGCACTGATCAAAATTCCCGAAACATGGATTCCGATCGCGCCGATTATCGTGGGCCATACCAATTCCTTCCCGGCACCGGTAGAACGCAACAAGCCGGTTATTCAGTGGCTTGGTTAGCAGGTTCTGGCACTACGGTTTGATTGCGGTCAAACAGGGTCAGGGCTGCGTCAGCAGGATGCATTTCCAGAGATGCGTTATTCGAACAGGAGAAAGACTATGAATCTCGATATTGATCTGCAGGAAAAAGTCATGGACGCACTTGTTTGGGATCCGTGCGTGGATGCGACCCACGTCGGCGTCAATGCCAAGGGCGGTATCGTTACCCTCTCCGGCTATGTGGCAAGTTACTTCGAAAAAAAGAAATGTGAGCGTATTGCCAAAAATGTGGCGAAGGTAAAAGCGGTGGTCGACGAACTGGATTTGAAACTTGCCGGCTCGGCACTGCGCGCGGATCTGGATATCGCCGAATCGGCCATCAATCTGCTGAAACTGAATGTACTGGTGCCGCCAAATACGGTGCAGTTAACGGTCGCCAATGCCTGGGTCACGCTGGATGGAACGGTGGAGTGGAAGTTCCAGCGCGACGCCGCTGAGGCAGCATTAAGGACAATGGTGGGAATTCGGGGCATCACCAACGCGATTCACGTCAAGCCCGCGGCCCGGGTTGGCGAATTGAAATCAAAAATCCAAAGTGCTCTGGTACGCAATGCGCAGATTGATGCACGCAATATTACGATTGGTCTTGCCGGTGATGTCGTTACACTGAACGGGCACGTACGTTCTTGGGTGGAAAAAGAACAGGCTGAAGCGGCAACCTGGTCAGCGCCGGGTATTACACAGGTTCATAACAATATTGTGGTCGAGCATGGTTGACGGGCAGATTTCAAATCGACCCGGCAACCATCAGAACGCATAGGCGAGCTTGAGCATGCCGACATTGACGCCGGGATTGGGCTTCTTGATGTCGGCATTCGAATAATGTTGGAACTTGACTGTCACTTCAAAGTGGTCATTGAACTGGTAGCCGATTCCGGCATGGTCACCAAACTGGAAATTGGTTGAAAATGCGCGTCGGTCATTGTCATATTTTTTACTGAAATAATGGGCACCGACACCGATTTCGGCAAACCATCCGTGTTGATCCACTTCCTGCCAACGCAACACGGGGGTCACGCCAAAGTCAGTCACGTATTGGCGGCGGCCGGGAATGTTGTCAAATTTTCTGGCTTCGATTTCGGCCACATTCAGCTCCCAATAGCCGTGAATATGATGTTCGCGCAAATAGGTGTAATCATTTTCCCAATTTTTCTGCAGCGCCAGCTTATAAATCGCCACCTGGCTGCCGGCACCGGCCTCGACTGACACATCAGCCCAAATCAGCGGCGTCACACTGGATATCAATATGAATGCAAGAATTTTTTTTAGCATGGATTCTCTCTGGTTGGAATGCTGGCAGTGGGCAGCAAACTGGCGGAAAAAATAACGAGTCAGTCTACACCAAATTTATTTGGCGAGTGGCGCAGCGCAATGGCCGCGGGCTTGACGGGTTTCAAAAATGGGAACTAATCAGACGCCTCATCCGGCTGGAATGACGCATAAACCTGCACACTTGCGCTGTCACTGTCGCCGATATGCCAGGCAGGCAATCTGCGAGCCGTTATCGCCCACCGAGATCTCTTCAGCCACGCATTCATAATCCACGTTATGCCGACACGACTGAACTTTGCACGCACCGACCCCGGTCGCTGCCGATTGCGGCTTGGCATGAATCGCGCCTTTATTGACCAGACCGAAATAGGTGTCGCACAAAGCATCATTACTGTCGCCAATCGTAATTGCCCTGGCATGACAATGACTGTAAGAGTTATAGGCGCACTCCTCAATTAAACAGGAAGCAACGACGGGCATGGGAATCATGAATGTTTTCATTGCTGGCTCCAATTCAAATTTGCTCTGCAGGTCCATAACTATGCTAGCAATGCAGTGCAACACCTGTTTGACGGTGATCAAATGTGCCGGGCATTTTCTTGCGGTGCGATTGCCCTGTGCGCGTGAATCCGCAATTGTGCAGATTTTTATTTGAAATCAAAATCAGGCGAACTTGCAGACTTTATGATAAACCTCCGTCCACCTGATCAGCGAGGCAATCATGAAAGAAGAACTGCGATTCAAAAATCGATTCCATGCTGGTGCATTGCTGGCACAACAGCTGCGCAAATATACCGAGCGCACCGATTCCGTGGTGCTGGCTCTGCCTCGCGGCGGTGTGCCGGTGGGCTTCAGTATCGCGCAAACATTGAACCTGCCGCTTGATGTGTTCATGGTGAAAAAAATCGGCGTTCCTGGTCATGAAGAATTCGCCTTCGCTGCGGTTACCTCAGGCGGACAGCGCGTGGTGCAGTCCGGCCTCGCGCAACAATTGCATATCTCAGACGAGACGATCGAAGAATTGATCCGATCGAAATTGTTTGAACTGGCGCAGCGCGAAAAACTCTACGATGATCGGCCGCGCGAGAGACTGGATGGAAAAATTATCATTCTGGTTGACGATGGTCTGGCAACCGGCCTGACAATGCTGGCCGCCATTCAGGGCCTGCGCAGAACCAGACCCAAACGTATCGTCGTTGCAGTACCGGTGGGTGCACGCGAATCATTGCAGCTCATTGAGCAGTCTGCAGACGAGTTGGTATGTCTGTCCAGTCCGGAAGAATTTAACGCGGTCAGTTTGTGGTATCAGGAATTTCACCAGGTGAGCGATGACGAAGCGGTTCGCCTGCTCAAGGAAGCGGCCCGGTGTTTTGAAGCCAATTCAAGGTATATGCCGGATGCCAGAGATCAGGTGTTTACACAGTCTGCACGATCTGGCAATACTGGTTATATGCTATAAATAAAGGAAGCAGCATGAACGCGCCTTACAAGGAACTCATCAGTATCAAGTCGGATACGGTATTTCTGGAAGCTGCGCTGGAATTACCTGAGAACCCGATCGGGATAGTGGCCTTCGCCCATGGTAGCGGCAGCAATCGCATGAGCTCGCGAAATAACTACATCGCCGAACAACTGCATCAGGCCCGGATCGCCACCCTGCTGCTCGATCTGCTGACCAAATCGGAAAACCATACCGACCCGACCCGTTTCAATATCAAACTGCTGACCATGCGCTTGAATGCGGTTTGTCACTGGATAGAACAAACCCGGATCATCGCCAAACTCCCCTTGGGTCTGTTTGGCTCCAGTACCGGTGCGGCCGCCGTACTGCAGGTTGCGGCGACACACAGCAAAGGGATTGCGGCAATTGTATCGCGCAGCGGTCGGCTCGACCTGGCCAGTCATAACGCGCTGCGCAGCGTTTATGCGCCGACCCTGCTGATTGTTGGTGGTCACGATTACAGCGTGATCGATGTCAACCGGCATGCCTATTTTCTGTTGAGCTGCAAGAAACGGCTGGAAATCATTACAGGTGCCAGTCATCTGTTTGAAGAGCCGGGAACACTGGAGAAGGTATCCGAACTGGCCGTGGCATGGTTTCTCAAATATCTGCCTCCCGCTCCCCAATGAGGCACGGCGAACATGGTCAATTCACTTGCCTGCGCCGTTGCCAGAGTCCAGCAGCGCCTCGAATTCGTGCACCGGCAATGGCTCACTGAACAGAAAGCCCTGAAAATGACTGCAGCCGTTCTGTAACAGGAATTGATGCTGCTCCTCAGTTTCAACGCCTTCCGCCAGAACGTCCAGATTTAAGGTTTGGCCCATCGAAATGATGGCGCAGACTATGGCCCGGTCGTTATCATCAAACGCAATATCGCGCACAAACGGCTCGGCGATTTTTAATTGATTGAACGGGAGCTGTTTCAGATATTGCAGGGACGAATACCCGGTACCAAAATCGTCCAGGGAAAACTGAACCCCATTTTTTTTCAAGCCATGCATGGTCGATACGGTCGCCTCAGTCCGGTCCAGCAAAATACTTTCCGTCAACTCCAGCTTCAGACGATTCGGATCGATGCCGTGCTGTCTGATGATGGTTCTTAATTCCTCACTGAAGTCGCCCTGTCGGAAATGCTTGGGGCTGATGTTCACGGCCAGCGTCAGTTTGGACGCGGCGGCATTGTCTTGCCAGATCTTGATCTGGTGACAGGCTGTCTGCAGCACCCATTTGCCGATTTCCAGAATCAGGTCGCTGTCTTCGGAGACCGGAATAAAGTCGGCTGGATAGACCAGGCCGCGTTGCGGATGATTCCAGCGAATCAGGGCTTCAGCGCCGAGCACCTGTCCGCCTTCGTCTTTTTGCAACTGGTAATACAGACTGAATTGCCCCAGTTTCAGCGCCGTGCGTATTTCCTTCTCCAGCAACACCCGCATATTAATCGCGCGCTGCATGCGCTCGTCGTAAAAGCGCACCAGATTGCGCCCATCCCGCTTGGCCTGGTACATCGCGATATCGGCTTGCTTGAGCAGTTCATGAGCCGTTTGCCGGTGATCGAAGAACACGGTACAACCGATGCTGGCCGTGCTGCGGTGGGCGTGACCCGTGAGATAGTACGGCTCATTCAAAGCGCTGATTATTTTTCTGCTGGTCTCCTCAGTCTGGACCGCTGCCTCGACTTCATTGGCACTGAGCTCTTCGAGCATGACCACGAACTCATCCCCACCCAGCCGGGCTACGGTGTCGCATTGACGCATGGCGCATTCAAGGCGCACCGCCACCTGCTCCAGCAGTAAGTCGCCGACGGCATGGCCGAGTGTATCGTTGAGCGTCTTGAAGTCATCCAGATCAATGAACATCAGCGCTGCGCCCTTGCCACTGCGCGTGCTGGATGAGAGTGCCTGATGCAGACGATCCATGAGCAGGCGTCGGTTGGGGAGCTTGGTCAACGGATCGAAAAACGCCAGCCGCCTGATCTTCTCTTCAGCCATCTTTTGATTGGAGATATCGACCTGGGTACCGATATAATTTTTGATCGTGCCGCCAGCGCTCCTGATCGCCGTGACTGTCAGCAGGTTGGGATAAATCGAACCATTTTTTTTGCGGTCCCAGACTTCACCCTGCCAGAACCCGTCCTGTTCGATGCTGTCCCACATCTCCCGGTAAAAAGCCGGGCTATGTCTTCCGGACTGAAAAATTTTCGGTGTCTTGCCGGTGATTTCTTCGGCAGCATAGCCAGTCTGTTCGGAATACGCCTGGTTGACCCGCAATATCACCGAAGCCGGGTCGGTCACGACGATGCCCACATTGGCATTAAATGCAGTAGCGGCCAGTTCCAGCTCAGCCTGGATATCCTTGAATTCCTGGATATCGGTACAGGTACCGAACCATTTACTGATTTTCCCTGCCTTGTCCAGGATCGGCACGCCACGCACCAGCCACCAGCGGTAAGTCCCGTCGAAGCGCCGTATCCGGCATTCGATGGAATAGCTGCCATTCGATTCGATCGCGTGCTGCCAGGCATCCCACGCCAGCAGCTGATCGTCCGGATGAAATGGTCGATTCCAGCCGACGCCATAGCTTTCCTCCAGACTCAGACCGGTGTAGTCAACCCATTGTTGATTAAAGTAAGTGGTCCAGCCATCCGGCCGGTTGATCCAGACGATGTGGGGCATCGCTTCAGCCAGCGACCTGAATTCCTGTTCATTGGCCGACAGCGCCAGTTCCAGGTCCTTCTGTTTGGAAATATCCCGGCCGACCGACTGGATTTCAGTCAGATTTCCTGCTTCATCAAAAAAACCCTGGTTGGCAAACTGGTACCAGCGAATTTCGCCTCTGGCACCGACCAGCGGATTCTCAATAACGACGATCGGATTGGAACGCGAGAGGGCATTCAGTTGCCCGCTAACCCGCTCTGCGTAGGTCGACATAACTAGCGGACGCCAGGTTTGCCCGATCAGTTGATCGCGCGATTTGCCAAAGAAGCGGCAACAGGCATCGTTGACATACAGGATGGTGTCGTCACTGCGGAAACGGCAAATCAAATCGGTCTGGTCTTCGAGAATTTTTTGGTATTGTTGTTCGCTCTGTCTGAGCGTCGCGATCAGGCCGCGCATTTTCAACGCCAGCAATACGCTTACGCAGGCTGCGGCCAGGAAGATGGCGGCCGCAATTACCCCGCCGTAGCCAGATGCAAAGCTGTTACCCGGGACAACAAATAGGCTGGATCCGATCATGGCGCAATGGATAGTCACAATAATGAGATATTTACTGCATGACAGCGGAAAACCATGCGATAAATTATGAAACTGCGCCGGCCTGTCCAATTGACATGGATCAAGTTTCAGCTGTTCACGGACGGAACTTCGCTGGCCTTGATTGAAATCAAACGCCGACCACCTTGCCGGGATAAAGTGGTCGTGGCTATTACCTGCATCGTAAGCAATTGGCATCAATTTCCACAAGAAAATGATGCGCTACCACATCGGGTCGGAGACTTTATGTTCAGTGAATCAAACCGAATTCTGGATACGCAACTCGAAACCGATCAATCCCCGCGCGCTGGACAGGCACCACCAACCGATCTCGGGTTCGGTATTGCCATCCTCGATTCAATGACCGCAAAAATTGCGGTCCTCAACGAACAAGGTCTTATTGTTGCGGTCAACGAACCGTGGCGACGATCTGCCCTGGCACGCAGCCTGGAAGCCGGTATCATGCCGCGAGGCTGTGAGGTGGGCACAAACTATTTGACAGTCTGCGATATTGACGACGATTACGCCAGGTGCGCCGGCCAGGGAATCAGGGATGTCATCGCCGGCAGGTTGCACCACTTTGTGCTGGAGTACCCCTGCAATTCTGCCACCGACCAATGCTGGTTTATCATGAGTGTGACGCCGCTGGCAGACTCGACCGGACGCGTGGTGGTCAGTCACGCTGATATCACGACGAATAAAAATGTGGAAGAAGCACTGCGCCTGTCGCAACATCGGCTGCGTGTGCTGCTCGACTACCAGCATCGCAGCAAAGAAGATGAACGCATCAGCGTCGCGCGTGAGATTCACGACGAATTGGGCACTGCCCTGATGGCCGTCAAAGCCAAGCTGCTGGTTTGCATGGACCAGGAGCAGTGTCCACCAAATCCCTTGCTTGCCGAAGCCTGTGGCCTGATCGATTCGGCGGTCGGTACGGTGCGCAAAATGATCATCGATCTGCGGCCCAGCGTGTTGGACAATCTGGGCCTGCTGGCCGCCATCGAATGGTTTGCCGGTCATGAAACTGAACGCGCCGGCCTGTATTGCCGGGTGTTGATCGATCCGGCGTTAGAAGAATACACAATCGCCGAGCACCTCAGCACGGCCCTGTTTCGAATTACCCAGGAAGTGTTGAGTAACGTGATCCGTGAAGCCAACGCGACCGAGGTCGAAATCCGGCTCCGCTACGAAACGGCAAGCATTCGCCTCGACGTTGAAGACAATGGCTACCGGGTGGGCATTGATGACGCAGAACGCGACCAGTCGTGGAGCACGATCGGCATCGTGGAACGGGCCCGCTTCCTGGGCGGCAATGCCACCCTGGTCAACACCACGACCGGCACCCTGGTTTCCGTGACGCTGCCACTGGAAAGCTGCTGAACGGTTTGAGCAGGGTTTGAAGCTCAAGGCCAACATCAGCGCTCAGTTCGCCACCGTACCGACCACCACGACGCAAGCGTCTATCTTCAGGCTTTGATCAAATTTGCGAAAGACTGCCATGTCACAGACACCCAATCAGGAAAGTCCGGGCCTTGCCACCGAACTGGAACAACAACTCAACCACGTGATCGACGAATCGGATGGTCAGTCAAATGTGGCAGGTCGTCCATTGTTCCGTCAGACCAGACCTCTGAGTAACTACGACTCAATCATGCGCTCCCATGCCGCGCTCTGTGAAGCTGGTCGCTAAAAACGCAGGCAATCCATCGTTTTTTTAGCGGTGGTAGAGTATCCCGGCAATTCGCCCCCATCCAGTCAATTCAAAAGGAACATCATGCTATTCGATTCATTCACCACTCATGGAATCACTTTCAAAAATCGTACCGTCATGTCACCAATGACGCGCAGCCGCGCCGTGCAAGCCAATGTGCCCAATGCGCTGATGGCGCAATATTACGCTCAGCGTGCCAGCGCCGGTCTGATCGTGACCGAAGGCACTTCACCCTCACCGAATGGTCTGGGCTATGCACGCATCCCTGGTCTGTTCAATGCAGATCAGGTAAAGGGCTGGAAACTGTCGACCGATGCGGTGCACGCTGCCGGTGGCAAGATCGTCATCCAGCTGATGCATACCGGCCGCGTCACTCATGTAGCAAATTTACCGGCTGGCGCAGAAGTACTCAGCCCGAGCGCAGCAGTCTGTCCGGGCGAGATGTATACCGACAGCCACGGCATGCAGCCGCACAGTCCACCACGCGTGATGACTGAACAGGACATCGCTGCGGCAATCAAGGAATATGCGCACTCGGCGTCCTTGGCAATCGAAGCCGGATTCGACGGTGTTGAACTGCACGCTGCCAATGGCTATCTGATCGAGCAATTTTTGAACCCGCATATCAATGACCGGACCGACGGTTATGGCAACAGTATCGAGGGGCGCAACCGCTTTTCGCTTGAAGTTGCCAAAGCCACTGTCGCGGCAATTGGCGCGGACCGGGTTGGGATACGTTTGTCGCCGTACGGTGTATTCAACGGCACCGGTGCATTTCCTGAGCTCGATGCGCAGTATCTGGCGCTGGTTAAAGCCCTGTCTGAGCTGGGCCTGCTGTACCTGCATGTACTGGATCATTCTGCAATGGGCGCACCCGCCGTACCGGCTGAGATTAAAAAAAGTCTGCGCGAGGCATTCAAGGGTACGTTCATTCTGGCTGGCGGCTTTGATGCGGCCAGTGCCGAGCTGGCGCTGAACGACAAACAGGCCGACATGATTGCGTTTGGTCGTCCATTCCTGGCCAATCCGGATCTGGTGAAACGCATGGAGACAGGTGCTGCGTTAAATGCCCCAGATATGGATACGTTTTACACACCCGGCGCCAAGGGTTATACCGATTACCCGGCACTGACTGATTAATCAGTTTTTTTCAAAATAGGAATTGGCGGCCCAGCCGATCGCTTCGGTGATCGCTGCTGCGGTGCTGGCGTTGATGATATTGCCAGCCACCGGGATCCATCCAAGCAGAAACTGGCTCACGGTGCGGCCAGCCATGGTTGCGGTGAACGTCAGCAGCAGATCGGCCGCTAAACCATGACTGACCGATGCGCCGTGTTCGGCGGCAATTGACACAATCATCGCAGTTTGCAGTGGCACGATTGCGGCAGAATCAGACCCGGGAATTTGCGCAAGGCCCGCGCCAATACCCGCGCAGGCTGCGGCGCAGGTGTGGATGATGCCGTGGATTTTTTGATGTGCTGTTATTGCCATGATCTTTTCCAATTCCTCACACGTTCAGTAATGATTTTAAATCCTTGAGTAATAAAAAGAGGTGATACGGATCGGTAGGGCTTGGTTCAAACTCCCACTGCAGATACCATTTTTGTGCGGCATCAACTTTTGCGTGCACCAGCAATGCGCGGATCCCGGCAATATCGGCGGCCTGCGCATTTCTTAACAATGCGTCTTTTAACAACGCACGGCCCAATCCAACTTTTTGATATTTCAGATCAACCGCCAACCGTGCCAGAATCATAACCGGAACAGCATGGCGCTCCATCCCTTTCAGAACACGTGGAGTGGCATTTTCCTGCTCGACACTGCCAACGACCAGACTGTAAAAACCAACTACTTCATTTCCCATGCAAGTCACATAGGTCTGCGTACTGTTTGATTTCTGATTGACCACTGCAAATCGTTGCAGAAATTGATTTGGCGCTGGCTCACCGCAATCGAATTGCTCTACCTGATCTGTCGCGCCAAGCTTTCTGATCGTATCAAACACGGCCTTGCTCATCCAAGCGCACCTGGATCATTCAACAACTTTTTGAGTTTGGGTTTAGCCTGTACAGGCGCATCCAGAGCTTCCTGAAAAGCATTCCATTGCGCTTCCGACAGCTCAAATCTCAACTGATTTGCGAGCGTTTGCCTTGCTGCATTAATGCCGGCCTCCAATAAACATTCGCTGACATTTTTATGCGAAAGACGCGCAGCCTCCTGAAGTAATTGTTTGACTGGAGCCGATGCGCGGACATCGATTCTGGATGCTTTAAGGGGAATTGTCAGAGTCATGGAAGCTCCAATTTGAGTAGTGAACTTAGATTTTCCGTACCATGTACACACAAGCTGATACCAAGTCAAATTTCAGCACATGCCGTCCCGACAGTCGTGCAAACCATATCTGCATAAACACGAGCAGCGTTCAGTCAAAACGCCTGACGTCAGCCAGGAATGCGCCGAGTCCCGCATCTTTACTGACCTTCAGGGTCACCTTTACCTATAGCAATTGCGAGTTTAAAGCGCTCTGGTTCCAGATTAAAATCTCTCTTCATGGCCGATGAACTGCCGACTCAAATTCCGAACGGGGCTGACATGAAATTGAAATTAACGAAACAAGAGTTGAAACAAATTATCAAAACAATGATGGGGATCGGTAGTTCACCTGCCGAGGTGACAGATACGGTTTCGCATGGTGTCGAGGATCTCCCTGCTGACAAAGAGCGCGACAGTACTGCGATGTGCGCGATGTGCGCGATGATCGAGATTGGTTATCCTTATTATTCAATGTTAAGTCGCTATTACCCGTGATCACAAACCGAATAGCAAGACCTGACATCAGGGTCATCATCCATGCCAGAGCAGAATCGCCAGACATGAACGATGACTTTGGTCCACGCTCTTCTAGGAAATTTCCCGTGCATTGACAATCGATTTTGCCACCAGACCGTACTCAATCGCTTCCGGTGCCGACATCCAATAATCGCGTTCGATATCCAGCATCACTTTTTCTGGTTTCTGCCCGGTTTCTTTCGCAATCAACGCACCAATCCGCTCACGGACCCGAATAATTTCACGCGCCTGAATCGCAATATCCGAAGCCTGACCACCAACACCACCGCTGGGCTGATGAATCAGGAAGCGCGTATTTTGCAGACAATAGCGACGTTCTTTCGGTACTGACAGATACACATTCACTGCCGCACTGCCAACCCATCCGCTGCCGATCATATTGACTGGTGCTTCAATAAAGCGAATCACGTCATGGATCACATCACCCGATTCGACGTGGCCGCCCGGTGAGCACACCAGAAAATTGATCGGGGCATTTGATTCGCCGGACAATGCGATCAGTTGTCTGACGACATCGCGCGCGGCGCTGTCATTGATTTGTCCGAACAAAAGAACTGTGCGTGATTTGAACGCTTTTTCTTCGAGGAAGGCATCGCGCTGCGTAGCAGTTGTTTCAACAGGTTCTTCCATGTTTTTCCTTGATGGTTTTGAATGTGGGGTGAATTGCCAAAGCATTATTCTCCGATTCTCTTCACGTGTCCATCGACAAACCTGTCGCGGTCGCCAGTTTGATTTTTTCAATGATCGCGGGCCGCAAACCAAATCAACATTTCAGGGCCCACATTCAGCACCGCGAATTATGCCTGCTTAAATTTCATCAAAATCAAGAACAGGCATGGAAAAAGCCCCCTAATCCCGATCAACGCCAATTGCCGACGGAAGCGAAAAAGTAAAGTGTGACATAACGTTACTCGAATTTACACAGATTCAACCCCGGACGCCATACTCAACCGGATAAAACGCAGCGCTTTGATAAACATCAGGATTTACAACCACTTACGCCTTCCCCTGGAGCAATTATGTAAAAATCCGTGTCAATTGATGAGGAGCAAGATCTGGCACTTTCTCCGAGTTGGTTTTGATTCAGTGGTTGGCTTTTGAATTAATAATTTAACCGGGAAGGAAAACATTTTTCGAACATTACATACGCGACATATACGGATTTAAAAACTTAGGCAATTTCCAAAAATAATAGTGCGTTGAAATTGGTGTCAACACACATAAACAGGAATAACGATCATGAACTCTTTTACATCGAACCACATTCGAAATTTTAAGGAAATTACCGATGAATTCGCACTATATTCAGTTAAGCTTTTCTCGTACTACACTGGCATGCATGATTACTTTAGGTCTTGCCGCCTGCGGTGGCGGCAGCAATAGTGATACTGGCTCCGCAACATCTCCAACTAAAACCCAATTCAGCACCAACATCAATCTGGCTTCCACCAACGGACTAAAGATCACCACCCTGTCATGCCCAGGCGGCACCCAAGGTAGCGCCTATGCAGGCTGCATAATCAGGGCGACCGGTGGCACTCCACCCTACACGCTTGGCGTCAAGCAATCTGGCCTGTATCCGCCACTGCCAGAGGGTATTACGATGGACAGTGTAACTGGCGCCATCAGCAGCGGCAATATTAAAGGTCAGGGAACCTATGGCACGCAACTCATCGTTATCGATGCCGTCGGCAACACGGCCACGCAAATCGTCGATTTTGTCATTAACGGCAACAATAAATTTCTTGCCGATATATTCCCGTCCAATTCCATTTTTCATCATCGCGTCGATGCTGCAACTACCGGTCTGCCAGTAGACAGATCCCCGGCCGCCCCACTTGACAGCGCCTATGCGTCGTCGCGACTTCAGCCAAGTTTTGGAAATAAGTATAGCTATCCGTGGCCGTATGGCACACCTGCTATTCAGGTACCTGCGTCGGCACAAATGTTTCCAGTCACGACCCTGCTGTATCAGCATGGCTTTACCGCTGGACCTATCCCCTGGGATGCGCCGGTACAGGGAACAAAATATTCAGCCGGTGATAAACACGTCATCGTGTATGTGCAGCCAAGTGCCACTTCTGGCGCTGCGTTATATGAAATGTGGAAGGCCCAGTATGCAAGCGTGAATAACAATGGAGCGTGGACGGATGGGTCGAATGCCATGTGGAGCAATGTAGGCGTTTCCAACGCGCTGACCATACCGGGTACTGGGGCTACCAACGCAGCCGGTCTGCCTGACGGACCTTTACTGGTTACCGCCGACGAAGTGATCGGTACCGGAACGCCATCTGCGCCTAACGGAATGATTAGACATCCTACGCGAATGACCATGCCAAGAATGCTGAATAACTGGGTATGGCCAGCGACCGGAACCTCTGGAGTTGGCTCTTGCAGCAGCGTTGCAGTACACACCCTGATATCGCAATCAAGTCCGCCAGCAGCATGCACTGTATCTGGTGTGCCCGGGCAGATTTATCGGCTAAAAGCTGGTACCGTCCTGCCAGCCTGTATTGCGCAAAGTCCACAGGCAGCGATTATCGCTACGGCGTTAAAGAACTATGGTGTGATCCTGGGTGACAACAGCTTTGCCGGCAATTTGGTCGGAACGGCAGACGCACGCTGGAATGATTCTGATCTGCAGTGTCTCTCCAATATTACGCTGTCTGAATTTGAACCAGTCAATGTCTCGAGTTTGATGATTTCAAGTGGTAGCGGGGCAACCAGCCGCTAGGAAACAGGATGTCAGTCATTGTCTTTACAAATGGCTGACATTTTTGTTGCGCATGATTTTTTTTACAAGGCATGGATCAGTTTGACATGGTCGTCCGATTTAAATTATTGCGTTGCCTGGTTGGTGGTCAATTCGAGTTCCGCATTCGACAGCAATTTTTCGATATCAACCAAAATTAACAACCGCTCCTCGACTGCACCCAATACCAATTACATAATTTGCCTGCAGTGCCATACCGAATACGGCACCCTATCGATCTGGTCAGCAGTGAACCGGATAACATCCGACACGGTGTCGGCCATTCCCTCAACCACCTTTCCATTGACTCAGTCCGACTGCAACGGCCCGATCACCAAATCTGTCAGTGGAATGGAACAGCAAGTAAGAATCTTGCCATCGGCTCGATCGATGGTCGTTATCGCTGGAGCATGTTGATGGTCTACCTCGCCGGATAGCAGCCTTTGCCTGCAAGTCCCGCACAAACCTGCTCGACAGCTCCACGGTAGCGTTACCCCATTCTTGTAGGCCTGATCCAGAATCGTGTCCTGATTGTTGCCGCAAAAGACTTGCTCGCCTATGCGCAATTGCAGCGCCTTGGGAGCACGGACCACGCGCTGAATCAGCCCACCAAAACTTTCCTGCCTGATGTGGCTGGCAGGCACACCACATGCTTGCAATCTGTCTGCAGCATCCGTCATGAAACCAATCGGCCCGCAGATAAACACGTCCCGATTGAGCAAGTCTTCGACTTGGGACAGATGGACATCACTCAGTCGTCCGCTCAGCCCTTGCCAGCTTGCATCTGGCTGACTCAGAATCAGTGTGAGCCGCATCCCATGTCGCGCCAGGGCCTCAAGTTCAGCCCTGGCTGGGATGTCAGCCAGGCAGCGACACTGATGCATGAAATCCACCTGGCCCAATTCGTCGCGCAGGCCCAAGGTACGGGCGATGGAGAGCATGGGAGTCACCCCGGAACCTGCCGAGAGCAGCAGCAGCCTGCGCTCTGAACCAAGGTGAAATTCACCGACTGGCTGCGTTGCCAACAGGGTAGCGCCCACTTGAAACTGTTGATGCATCCATGAGGAAACACGGCCATCGCTCTGGCGCTTGACGCTGATTCCGTAACGAGCCGGTTGATCCGGGCTGGAGCAAAGGGTGTAACGACGCTGCAGCCGCTGTCCATCAATATCAAGGCTGACGGGCAGATGCTGGCCCGGCAGGTAGTTGGGCAACGGCTGGCCGTCGGCGGCCACAAACCAGAAGGTTTCCAGATCCCGCGCTAACGGTTCACGGGCGACACAGACCAGTGCTCGTTTTTGTGGTGCAGCGTCAGGGTAGTCTACCGGCCGTGTAGTTTCCAGCACCTCAATGGCACTGCCAGCCTCGATCCAGCCTTCGTTCAGCGCCACCAG
The DNA here is from genome assembly GCA_040544425.1 of Oxalobacteraceae bacterium GrIS 1.18. Taxonomy (GTDB): domain Bacteria; phylum Pseudomonadota; class Gammaproteobacteria; order Burkholderiales; family Burkholderiaceae_D; genus Solimicrobium. The sequence goes on along the minus strand of JBEONO010000007.1, from coordinate 77,354 downwards.
ATTTTGCCCAAAATAGACCTCGCCGTCGTTGCCCCGGCGATAACGGGCAAGCGTGGCGAGTGGCTCGCTGAGCGCGTTAAAGCGGCCGGTGCCTGGCTCCACCACGGTCATGACGCAGCGACTGCACGGTTTGACGATCTTGAACTCGACTGCACCGATACGAATCCGCACCCAGCTGTCCTCTTCGAATCGCCGGGTGCCAGTTGCGACAAGATTCGGGCGGAACTGGCTCATCTGGTGTAAGGCATCAGAGCGCAGGTTGAGATCATCCAAAGATGCCTGGCTGATCAGCAGCAAGGGAAACCCGTCTGCAAAGCTGACCCGGGTGCCGGTTATGGCGCGGTATCGATTGGATTGCTCGCCAAGCCAGAGAAGTCGCACTGGCTCGCCCAGCACTTGGCTGAACCAGGTATCGGCTTGCTCGTGGGTACGCAAGGCGACAAATTCATCACCCCATACGCTGGTGGACTGCTGCGTCAGGCTGAAGTCTTGCTCCAGCAGAATGAGCGGCTGCAGGCCTGGATAACTCAGCCACAAACCACCCTCAATCGGAGTCACGATTATCTGTTGCAACATTGGATGGGTGCGGGCGGTGATGAAATTGCCGTCCAGGTTGACCACCATGTAACGCCGGTCACCCCGCAGGCCCTCCTCGGTCGAAAAGGCACGATTTGGTGCTATGCCTGCAGCTGATTTGATGGGATAGACGTGAATGCTGTGCAGCCTTGGCACGTCCGGGTAAGTTGAGCTGTTCATCGGTTGTATCTGGCAACGGCAGGAAAAGGCTAATGTTGGCCTCGATTATATGCTCAGGCTTGCGCCGCCGTCTGCTCAGCGTTTGACCGGAAGGCGCAGCACTGCAGGCATCAAATACCAAATTGCCAAAACAAAAGGGCTACAAGCCAAAGCGTGTAACCCTTTTTTTATTACCAAATTCTGGTGGGCCTCCCGTGAGTCGAACACGGTACCAACGGATTATGAGTCCGCTGCTCTAACCAACATGAGCTAGAGGCCCAGACTTGCACACTGCACGATTATCTTCACGCAAAGCCCGACAAAAATAATCGCATCGAACGGCACAATGACTGCGCAAAAACGGCGCTCATTGTACCCGATTAATTACCTTCCAGGAAGCTCTTGAGCTTGTCGGAACGTGATGGGTGGCGCAACTTTCTGAGCGCCTTGGCTTCTATCTGACGAATTCGCTCGCGCGTTACGTCAAACTGTTTACCCACTTCTTCCAACGTGTGATCAGTCGACATCTCAACACCGAAACGCATACGCAAAACTTTCGCTTCGCGCGGCGTCAATGAATCCAACACGTCTTTCACCACATTGCGCATCGATGCATGCAAGGCAGCGTCGGCTGGTGCCAGTGTGTTGTTGTCTTCGATAAAATCGCCCAAGTGGGAATCATCGTCATCACCGATTGGTGTCTCCATTGAGATCGGTTCTTTGGCAATCTTCATGATCTTGCGGATCTTATCTTCCGGCATTTCCATTTTGATGGCCAATGTTGCCGGATCCGGTTCCACACCGGTTTCCTGCAAAATCTGACGCGAGATGCGATTCATCTTGTTGATCGTTTCGATCATGTGCACCGGAATACGGATCGTGCGCGCCTGATCGGCGATTGAACGGGTGATCGCCTGACGAATCCACCAGGTTGCATAGGTGGAGAATTTGTAGCCGCGCCGATATTCAAACTTGTCCACGGCTTTCATCAAACCGATATTGCCTTCCTGGATCAGATCGAGGAATTGCAGGCCGCGGTTGGTGTACTTTTTAGCGATAGAGATCACCAAACGCAAGTTGGCTTCAGTCATTTCGCGTTTTGCGCGACGTGCTTTCATTTCGCCAGCCGACATTTTTTTATTGATACTGCGCAGATCTGCCAATGGCAAGACCACACGCGATTGCAGATCAATTAATTTTTGTTGCAGCTGCTGCACGGACGGGACATTTCTTCCCAAGATCGCGCTGTAAGCATGCCCGGCATTCACTTCGTTTTCGACCCAGCTCAGATTGACCTCATTGCCAGGGAAAACTTTGATGAAATGTGCGCGCGGCATACCGCAACGGTTGACCACGACATCCATGATCTGCTTTTCTACATGACGCACTTCGTCGACCTGGCCACGTAAGGTGTCGCATAATTTTTCGACGACTTTGGCGGTGAAGCGCATACCCAACAGTTCATGTGAAATAATTTCTTGCGCTTTGACATAAGGTTTGGAATTGAAACCTTCTTTTTCAAACGACCTGCGCATTTTTTCAAACTGGGTGGCGATGGTGGCAAACTTGGCCAACGCATCACGTTTTAACTGCTCCAGTTGTTCGGCCGAATACCCGGCAGCTCCGGCAGCGCTTGCGGCTTCATCTTCTTCTTCGTCTTCGTCTTCTTCTTCTTCATCCAGATCTTCATCTTCCGGCACGGCAGCAACAATAATTTCTGCCGGTGCGTCGTCGGCGTTCAGATCAACCAAACCATCAACAACTTCATCAATCTTGATTTCATCATTGGCGATCCGGTCTGCGGCCAACAAGATTTCGGCGATCGTGGTCGGACAGGCGGAGATCGCCTGGATCATGTCCTTCAAACCCTCTTCGATTTTCTTGGCAATGACGATCTCGCCTTCGCGGGTCAGCAACTCAACCGAACCCATTTCACGCATGTACATGCGGACTGGATCAGTGGTGCGACCAAAATCGGAATCGACCGTTGACAGCGCAGCTTCGGCGGCAGCTTCAGCGTCGTCATCATCACTGGCAACCTGGACCACATTATCGGACAACAGCAGCGTTTCGGCGTCAGGAGCCTGTTCATAAACAGCAATGCCCATGTCGTTGAAAGTGCCGATAATGCCTTCGATCGCTTCTGGATCGACGATATTCTCTGGCAGGTGATCGTTGATCTCGGCATAAGTCAAATAGCCGCGATCCTTACCCATCTTGATCAGGGCCTTGAGCTTCTGACGACGACGCTCCAACTCTTCCTCGGTCGCTTCGGTATCGGCTGAAAATGCATCTTTCAACAATGCTTTTTCTTTGGCTTTACGATCCTTGGCTTTTGCTTTGTCGATCGCTTTCAACTCGGCACGTTCCACGGCATTCAATGCTGCCATTTCTTCGTTTTCAGGTTGATATTCTTTCGGCTTGCGTCCACGACGACCCGGCACTTTCACGCCAGGCAGAATATAGCCAGACGTATCAATGGCCGCCAGGACAGCAGCGTCGGTAGTCTGACTGACGGCCGGTGCGGTCGAACTGGCACGGGCATCGGTTGTTTCTGGAACTTTTTCAGCTTTTGCTGGAACTTTGGTAGGCTTAGTCACTGTCTTTGAATCACTTTTCAACACTGCTGCTTTATTTGGAACATTCGTTGGAACATTCGTTGGAACATTCGTTGGCGCATGAACTGCCGCGTTCGAAGCTACTGACGTATTCTGCTTGGAAATCGACCTGGCTGCAGCGCTTGCAACTGGCTTGACCGTCTTCGATCCCACTTTATTTAATTCACTACGTTCTTTACTCACTGCCTTAGGTGGCAAAATCTTACTGGCCGATGCTTTCGCCGTACTTACCTTACCTGCGGATACGGTTGAAGCTATGACGACTTTTTTCGGCTCTGGTTTCAGTTTTGCAGTTACTGTTTTCGCCGCAATTTTACTCGTTGTTTTCGAATTCGTTTTTGCGACCGCAGCGACTTTGTTCTTTGGCGCTGCTATCTTAGTTGAAACAACTTTTGTAGTTCCCTTTGCTGCAATTTTCGACGCAGGCTTGGCCACGGCCTTTACCACTGGTTTGGTTGTAGGTGCTGGCTTTGCGGTCTTGGTTGCAGGTTTGGTTGCAGTCTTTCCTGCAGACTTGGATGAACTTTTAGTTGTAGCCATTTTCAGGGCAGATCCCAATTTCAGATTAGCAGCTTTTTTTTCACTTGCACTGGATTTTTTTGCTTTGGAAGCGACTGGTGGTTTTGCGGGTTTCTTCATGCTTTAGCCATTGAATCAAAATCAAGGGTTACTCGGAAGAGCACTGGGCTCACTGAAATTAACAACCGTATTTAAGTTCCACTACTTGATACCGACTTACACATCAAACATTGACCAACAAGGAATCAATAAAACAGATTTTCAGTAAATTGGATAATGCTTCCGCATCTCTTGTTAGATTACAAAAAGATGACATGCGTTCCAAAACATAAGCCTGACAGTATAGCACCGAAAGAGGTATTTCTCTAGTACAGAATCCGAGTTATCGCAAGGCGATTTCGTCTATATTTTGCTGATTCAGCTGGTCGAGTTGCTTTTTTAATTCGTAATAACGCAACTTGTCAGCTTCATTTTGCAGCCCGGAATTTGCCAACTTGGTTTGCTCCGCTTTGATTTGCTGGCTCTTGATCGTCCGGATCGCTCCAATCAACTCTGCCCGGTGCAATTCCGTGTCAATCTCATTTTGGGACGATATCTCCATAATCAACTCGTCAAAGTCAGAATTAATGCTATGCAGATGTTGGGTCAATGCTGCAAACTGAGCCTGTTTTCCCAAGGATTTAGCTGCAGTTACCAACTGTATTAGCATTTGCGCACCATCCGGGGCCAAGGATTCTGCCGCGGCCAGCGCGCTGTCATCCATCAGTTCGGATAAAGGTGGGTGCGCCAAAATCAGTCGCATCATCTGCCGCTCAAGTCCCATCGGAGCATTGCGCTTGGTTTTCGGAGGTGCGACCCGTACCCTTGCCACCGGTTGCTTCAACTCGAACATATTTTCAATTTCGGATGGCGTGGTATGCGTCAATTGCGCCAGACTGCGCACAATCTGCAAACGCAGCCCGGAAGGCTCCATCGCCTGCAAGGCCGGCTTTGCTTCGAACTGCGTGCGCGCCCGACCTTCGGATGTAGTCAGATCATGATCCTGACTGACCACATTCAGCAAAAATTGCGATAAAGGCATGGCTTCGTCAATCGCCCGCTGAAAACCCTCAGCACCAAATTCGCGCACAAAGCTATCCGGATCGTGCTCGGTCGGTAAAAATAAAAATTTGATTGTCTTGCTGTCATTGACCAATGGCATGCAGGCATCCAGTGCACGTCGCGCTGCCCGTCGTCCAGCTGAGTCACCATCAAAACTAAAGATGACCTGATCGGTTTGGCGCAATAATTTTTGCACATGCATGGGCGTGCAGGCTGTGCCGAGAGTTGCTACCGATTGCGGAAATCCCATTTGCGCTAACGCCACCACATCCATGTAGCCCTCGGTAACCAGCGCGTAGCCGGCTTCGCGAATAAGCTGACGGGCTTCAAACAAACCATATAACTCATGGCCTTTTTGAAATAGCGGGGTTTCCGGTGAATTCAGGTATTTGGGTTCGCCAACCCCCATTACCCTGCCGCCAAAGCCGATCACCTGCCCTTTGGTATTCTTGATCGGGAACATGACGCGGTCGCGGAAGCGGTCATAACGTTTATGCTTGCCGCCCTCCTCCGCCTCTTTGTCAATCACCAGACCGGATTCGGTCAGGGCATTGTCGTCATACTCCGGAAACTCGGCACGCAAATTATCCCAGCCATCCGGCGCATAACCGAGGCCGAACTTTGCTGCCACCTCGCCACTCAAGCCGCGCCCCTGCAAATAGGCGATGGCCTGTGGGGCAGTGCGCAACTGGCGACGGTAGAAATCACAGGCACGGGTCATGGCTTCGCTCAATGCCAGACTTTTTGCCTGCATTTCTGCGCGCTGCATCGGCGGCATGTGATCATCATCCGGCACCACCATGCCATGGCTTTGCGCCAGATCTTTGACGGCATCGATGAAACCCATCCCGGAATATTCCATCAAAAACCCGATGGAAGTTCCATGCGCACCACAGCCAAAGCAGTGATAAAACTGCTTGGTCGGACTGACAGTAAAACTCGGTGATTTTTCGTTATGGAACGGGCACAGGCCCATGTAATTCGCGCCGCCTTTTTTCAGTTGCACATAGCGACCGACCACGTCAACAATATCGACGCGGGCAATCAGATCGGCAATGAAAGACTGTGGAATCACGTCAACACTACTTGGTCAGAGCTGCTTTGACTAACGCAGACACCGCGGTCATGTCGGCACGACCGGCCAATTTTGCTTTGACGATGGCCATTACTTTGCCCATGTCTTGCGGACCGGCTGGCTTGACTTCCGCCACTGCCGCAGCGACTACGTCAGAAATTTCCGCATCCGACAGCGCGGCAGGCATATACGCTGACAGAATGACCAACTCCGCTTTTTCTTTATCTGCCAGGTCCTGACGTCCACCGGCTTCGAACTGGGAAATTGAATCTTTGCGCTGCTTGATCATTTTTTCAATGATCGCCAATACCATTGCGTTAGTCAGTTCAACGCGCTCGTCGACTTCCTTTTGTTTCATCGCCGCAGTCAACAAACGGATCGTGCCCAGCTTTTCAGCTTCCTTGGCACGCATCGCGTTTTTCATATCTTCGGTAATTTGTTCTTTTAAACTCATGAGCTGGCTCCAGATTAGTTGTAATCAGTGGCAAAATCCAATCGCGATCTGATCGAAATTAAATGACAAAACCCGCCGCGGTCGAACCGGAGCGGGCATGTTAACGAACACTGGCTGCAAACATACTTCAACTACTATGCCGTCATCACGGCACAAGCATCAGTACATCTTTTTAGGCAATTGCATGCTGCGAATACGTTTGTAATGACGCTTAACCGCTGCGGCTAATTTGCGTTTACGTTCCGCAGTTGGCTTTTCATAGAATTCGCGTGCGCGCAATTCTGTCAAAAGACCGGTTTTTTCAATGGTGCGCTTGAAGCGACGCATTGCGACTTCGAACGGTTCGTTTTCTTTTAGGCGAATGGTGGTCATGTAAGCTCAAACCAAAAATATGGGGAAGACGACGATTCTAGCAGACTTGTTTTAGCAATGGAAGAACTTTACAGATCTTTTCTGTGAAAATCCCACAAAACTTATCAAATCCACCATCACCAACCAGCACTTTCAGACGGATTGACCCGCAGCCACGCCAGACGCCCAGGCCCACTGAAAGTTGTAGCCACCCAGCCAACCTGTAACGTCGACTGATTCACCAATGAAATACAGATTGGGCACTTTGGTGACCATCATCGATTGTTGGGACAATGCTTTAGTATCGATTCCACCCCGCGTGACTTCAGCCTTCCGGTATCCTTCGGAACCATTCGGGGTGATTTTCCAGTTGTTGATCGACTCGCCCAGGGAACGCAGAGTTTTGTCCTGCATATCAGCAATGCGCTGATCAGCCTGATAGCCACCGACCTGCAACCAACCTTCGGCCAGACGCTGCGGCAAATACAAAGCCAGGACATTTCCGAGATTTTTACGGGTGGTCGATTTTTCATGAATCAATCGTTCGGCGAGGTCGACGTCGGGCAATAAATTAATGCGGATCTCAGCACCGTCCTGCCAATAACTGGAAATCTGCAGTACCGCCGGCCCAGATAATCCCCGATGCGTGAACAGCAGGTCTTCGCGAAAGTGGCCGCGCTGTTTCTTGATTCCAGTCTCGATCTCAACTTCCAACGAAAGACCGGCCAAGGGCACGAAGCTTTGCCAACTGGTCGGATCAAAGGTAAGCGGCACCAGGGCTGGGGTGGGCGCAATGACGGGAATATCAAACTGTTTTGCGATCCGATACGCAAAATCGGTTGCGCCAATTTTGGGAATGGATAAACCTCCCGTCGCAATCACCACACTCGTAACCCGAAGCTCACCTTGATCAGTTTGCAGCAGAAAACACTCCTCCAATTTCGTGAGTTGTTGAATCTTGCAAGGCATGCGAACTTCTACGCCGCCCTTGTGACATTCTTCTTTCAGCATTTGTATGATCTGGTCCGCCGAGTCATCGCAAAACAATTGGCCTTTATGTTTTTCGTGATAGGCAATACGATACCGCTTCATCAATTCCAGAAAGTCTTGTGGCGTATATCTTGCGAGAGCGCTTTTACAAAAGTGCGGATTTTCAGACAAGAAGTTTTGCGGACCGGCATGCAGGTTGGTGAAATTACAGCGGCCGCCACCAGAGATACGAATTTTCTCCGCCAGCACGCTGGCATGATCGATCAACACCACACTTCTTCCGTGCTGTCCTGCGGTTGCTGCACACATCATCCCGGCCGCACCTGCACCGATTACCGCCACATCAAATTGCTTTGTCAATTCAGTTCACCTTGTTCTGACCGTGCCACATTTAAACAATACCTGACCTGGGTGGCGATATTTTCCGGAACTGGCTCGATGCCAGCCAATACCTGTTTAATCCACTGCGCAGTACCATGCGCATCGGGTGGAATCGGCAAGACCAGATCAGTGCCAGCCTGCGCTTCAACCAGAGTTGTTTGTTTCCGGTCATGGAACCAATCAATCTGCTGCACCTTCTTGGTATTTGCAACCGTCTCACCTTCCGTAGCGCGCATCAACAAAACATCGCCGCGCTGCGGATCTGCGACAGTACTAAAGTACTCGGTCAGCATGGCTGCATATTCAGGATGGGTGTAGGAAGTTAAGCGCAATGCCGGTTGGGCAAACGGCTGCATGATTTTTACCAGAGTATGCGTGGAGTTACGCAAGCCCAATATTTTTCGTAAGGCCAATAATTGCTCAAGGCGCGGTGCCAAATGTTGGACAGGCATAAAAACTGGTCGACCGAGTTGCCATTGCTGGGTAGCCTCGTATTGATTGGCACTGACCGGCAAGCCAAGTTCTTGAAATATCTCCGCACTGGTTACCCGACCAGCATCGTGCACCACCCCGTGCACCAGCACTGATGCGCCTGCCTGTGCCAACAACATTGCCAGCAACGGAGTCAGATTTGCAGCACGTCTGGCGCCGTTATAACTCGGAATAACAATTGGCATGCAGGCCGATTGCGGGGCCTGCAATAATGGAAACGAAGATTCGGCAGCCTGCAAAAATCCCGCTATTTCATCGACCGACTCACCCTTGACACGCATGGCAATTAAGATCGCGCCCAATTCCAAATCGCTGACCTGGCCAGCAATAATTGCGCCAAATAATTCCTGCGCGTCAGAACAGGATAAACTTCGTGCACCCTTTACACCGCGCCCAATTTCTTTAATGAAACGAGCCGTGGGATAACTCGGCGGGTTCAATTCCTGGGGACTTTTTGATCCTGGATAATTCATGTTTTTTGTCTGTCGCTACAATTAATTACAACATCTTACAGGTTAAACATTTATTATTCGCGTTTTGAAGCGACTCCCTCCAAAACCTCATCACTAATTCAATGGACTACTGGCATGGATACCGAAACAAATAAATTTAAACTTCACCCGCTGCTTGCTACTGCAGCAGTCGCCGTAATCCTGGCCAGTGCCGCAGGAATCGCCGCGATGACTGGCCTGTTACCAAATTTCAGCAAGACATCTGAAACCACACCCGCGGCAGCTGTTGCCGAAGTGACAGCGCCGGAACCTGCATCTGAACCGGCAGCCAAGCCTGCGGCTGAAGAGCCTGCCCCAGTTGCCGCCACGGTCCCAGCCAAAAAGCCCGCAGTAAGAAAAGCGCCGACCGTTGCAAGCAACTATGCCCCAAAGCCTGCACAGGAGCAAAATAATGTTCCAGTTACACCGCCACCACCACCTCCGCCACCACCTTGCCCAACCTGCGGCGTAGTTGAATCTGCGCGCGTGATTGAGCAACAGGCACCAACCAGCGGGTTAGGCGCAGCAACCGGCGCAATATTAGGTGGCGTCTTGGGACATCAAGTCGGCGGCGGCAACGGTAAAACCCTGGCTACTATTGCCGGCGCAGTCGGCGGTGGCTTCGCTGGCAACTCGGTCGAGAAAAACACCAGAACCAGCACGGCGTATGAAGTCATCGTAGTCATGGAAAATGGCAGCAGACAGCGCTTCATCCTGAAAGAACAGCGCTGGCGCCCAGGCGATGCGGTACAGATCAATAACGGCCAACTTGTTCCGCGCGACCAATAACCAAGCGAAAAATAAAAAGCGCCATAGCGATTGAATCCGCTATGGCGCTTTTTTACTTCTGCAAAGAACGATAGTCCTATGCAGTGGTATTGACGTTATTTCCGAGGTGAGCTGGCAAATTGGGAACATCTGGCGTCTGAGCAACCGATTGAAGCAAGGTCGCAGCGTTGGCCTTGTCAATATTGATCGCTTTCTTCAATACATCAATCGCGACTGTCTGGCTCACACCAGCATCTGAAATGTTATTTTGTGAACTGCTTGCAATTGCTGTTGTATCCATCACGATTCTCCCACGAATGCTGGTTTAACTTGTTAACGGCCGATTGAGGGGAAACTTTAATGACGCAGGATCACGTTTAACAAAAGACAATAAAATAAACCGTGATCAACAGGCAATCATTTGCTATAATCGCTGGCTTCGCTAAGCATGTGGTTAATATGCTGCGAACGAATCAGGAGAGATGGATGAGTGGTTTAAGTCGCACGCCTGGAAAGCGTGTGTAGGTTCATAGCCTACCGGGGGTTCGAATCCCCCTTTCTCCGCCAGTGTTTATAAGGCCTCCCACGTGGAGGCCTTTGTTTTATGTGCCATCCTGAAATTCCCCCTTATTCAACGCTATCTGCATTATTAAATCGATCGACCAATTCAGCCTCCACAATCAATTAGCCAATCGCGAATAGACCGTCAGTGGCGAGTGGCAATGACACAAATTTGACTTCTCATTTTTGTGAAACGTACACATATTCCAACTCGTTCATGGTTTCACAAACCACATTCAGCAATCCGGATTGAGTTGTGTCAATATTCTGTCCGTTACAGTATTACCAATAGTTCGGTTTAGCAGCATAATTGTTTTCGATTCTGGCGGCGCACCGCACGCACTGTTGGCTGCGTCGCAGCCCCACCCTGAACTTATACGAAAAGGACCTGTTAAATGAGCACAAACATCAGCAAACGAAAATTGGGCATTAACGGCCCCCTGGTTTCAGCAATCGGCCTTGGCTGCATGGGCATGAGCGATTTTTATGCGGGTCGAGACGAGACCGAGTCTATCGCCACAATCCACCGCGCGTTGGAACTGGGCATTACACTTCTCGATACAGCCGACATGTACGGACCACACACTAACGAGGAGCTGGTGGGCAGGGCGATTAAGGGTAAGCGTGATCAAGTATTTATCGCCACCAAATTTGGCATTGTGCGAGACAACAGCAATCCTCAGGCACGCGGCATCAATGGCAGCCCGGATTACATCAAGCATTCAATTGAAGGCAGTTTAAAACGCCTCGGTGTGGAAGCCATCGATCTGTACTACCAGCATCGCGTCGATCCGCAAACACCGATTGAAGAAACGGTCGGAGCGCTGGCAGAACTGGTGAAGCAGGGCAAGGTTCATTACATCGGTTTATCAGAAGCCTCAGCACAAACCTTGGAACGTGCACATAAGGTCCATCCGATTACTGCGCTGCAAAGCGAATATTCACTATGGTCACGCGAACCTGAACACGACGTGTTGGCGACCTGCCGCAGGCTTGGCGTCGGCTTCGTTCCATACAGTCCGCTCGGGAGAGGTTTTTTAACGGGAGCCATTACCCGGCCGGAGCAGTTTGCGCAAGACGACTACCGTCGCAACAGCCCACGTTTTCAAGGCGAGAACTTTGCCAAAAATTTGCAACTGGTAGACAAGGTAAAAGAAATCGCCAAGCGCAAGGGATGTACCGCAGGGCAGCTGGCATTAGCCTGGGTGCTTGCTCAAGGCGATGATATCGTTCCAATTCCGGGTACCAAGCGGCGCAGCTACCTTGAAGAAAACGTGGGCGCGCTTGATTTACAACTTGGCAAAGAAGATTTGGCGGAAATAGAATCAATCTTCACTCCTGGTATTGCAAGCGGCGCACGTTACCCTGAGATCGGCATGAAAAGCGTCAACGGATAACGGAACCAGAAGTCCAGACCCAGACCGCCACTCTTACTTCAGTAGCTTAATCATGCGGGAGTCTGGTCGTCCTCAACGGATACGGATTTTGGTGGCGGTTTTTTATAAGTACTAAACAAGCCGGTCGTGATCTCAATCATGCGACTGATTGCCTTATCAACCATGTCGCGTTTGACATCAGACAGCTCGTCTGCAGTAGACAATACCATTTTAAGTACTGCTAAAGGTGAGTTAATATCGTGCGCGATTTTTCTCGCAACTGAGGCAACTTTATATTCGAGCTCGAGCTTTTGACGTTGGGATTCTGCCTCCAGCCGCTGAAGTTCTCTGTCTGCAGTAACATCAACCGACGTGCAGATAATTCCAATGACCTGCCCATTCTGATCGAACAAAGGGAGTTTAGACTTCAGGTACACTTTTTTTATATCATCGTCGAGTGCAACCCGATACTCTTCCTGGAAGGGTTGGCCCTCCAAAACCTGTCGATCAATTTGTTTGGTTTTTTGTATTTCTTCCTTCGACAGAAAATCGTATTCAGACCTGCCTACAATTTGATCACGGTTCTCGATTCCAAATTGAGTCAGCATGATTTTGTTACAGCCAAGGATTTTTCCGTCTCTATTTTTCCAAAAAATTCCGCTGTTGGAAACTTCAACCAACTGGTTAACAATATCAAGATTCAATTCATTATTTAACAGCATCATGGTCACCTTAATTTAAATAAATGGAACGTCATTTTTTCGAGGCATCAGACAGGCTTGGGCTGTTACTTTTCGTTCAAAAAATTCAGCCACGTGGGAGTTTCAACGTGATTGCAGTCCCGGCGGCTTCTTCGGATTCCAATCGTCGATTGCCCTAGATTATTTCCGAACATGTCGCCTGATCCAAGCCTGATCCATTTATCCCAACCTTGCCATCAGTGAACCTACTGCAATTGGTGATTTTTTGAACCAAGGTCGCATTCATTGTTTTTCCATTTTTTTCTGCCCACACGTTGCCTGATTTTTATTTGATCCGCTGTTTGTCCAGCTTGCGCGCCAGCGTGCGGCGATGCATGCCGAGCTGGCGGGCCGTTTCGGAGATATTGAAATTATTCGCTGCCAGTACTTCGTGAATGCGTTCCCATTCAAGGGTCTTGATTGAAGTCGGCCGGTTGGTCAGTTCGATCTTGCTGCTTCCGGCAACGTGGTTGAATGCTGCTTCAATGTCGTCGGTATTGGATGGTTTTGCAAGGTACTGACAGGCCCCCAATTTGATCGCCTCAACTGCCGTGTTGATGCTGGCATAGCCGGTCAGCACCACGATAGACATGGTCGAGTCATGTTGATGCAGCATTTGCACGCAAGGCAGGCCGGAACTCTGGCCCTGCAATTGCAGATCAACGACAGCAAACCCGGGTGAATGCGAGGCCAGCAGTGCCCTGACCTGTCCCTCGTTCTCCGCCACAATCACCTGGTAGCCGCGCCGTTCAAATGAACGACACAGAGTGCGGGACAAGGCGGCGTCGTCTTCGACAATCAAGAGCAGCCGGTCAACTGACATGACTTGGATCCTCGCTGGAAAGTTGAATGGCACTTAGGGGAAGCTTCATCTGCACAATTGCACCGCTTTGATTTTCATGATGTCGATTTTCCGGTTTCACCGTGCCGCCCAACTTGCGCGCCACATTCACAACAAAAAACAGTCCCAGCCCGCGCCCGGGACGCTCCTTGCTGGATTGATAGGGTTTGCCGAACTGGGACAACATCAAGGAATTAAATCCCGGCCCGTTGTCGGTCACCGTCAGTTCCAGCTGGTCGGCCACACAGCTGGCTTCCAGCCTGACCCAGTCTGGGGATGCCTCAAAGGCGTTATCCAGCACATTGAACAACATCTGCTTTAACGCCGCGTCGTGCGCGATGGACATGTCCTGAACGATGTGATTTTCAAAAACAAACGTCTTGATTGCGTGGGTGCTGCGCCATTCGGTACTGAGCTCGTTCAAGAATGTATCGAGCGTAGTCTTGGTTGACGATTCACTGCGCACTTCACCCGCAGAGAGCAGGATGCCACTGATGATGCTCTTGCAGCGGTTCAGCTGCATTTGCATTTCATCCATTTCCAGCTTGATTTCCCGGTCCGAACTAAATTGCGTCATGTGCTGCCAGTCGCCCAAAATCACCGACAACGTCGCGAGCGGCGTGCCCAGTTCGTGCGCCGCGCCTGAGGCCAGCAAACCCATCCGCACGATATGATCTTCTTCAACCGTGCGTTGTCTGAGATCAGCGAGTTGCGTCTCGCCTTCGCGCAGATTACCGTTGATACGGGTGATAAAAATGGTCAGCAAAGCCGCATTCAATACGAAACAGATGATCATGCCCTGCGCATATAAATTCACAACGCCGTTTTGATCATGCGGGAATTCCAGCGGAACGGAAAAGACCGACAGGCCGGCCAGACAGGCGCTGGTAATGGCGATAATGAACCATGTGGCCCAGGTTTCCAGCAGCACGGCGCTGATTGAAACTTGCAGCAGGTACAGGAAGGCGAACGGATTTTGCGTGCCGCCGCTCAGATACAACTGAAAAGTCAAGGTCGCGACATCGACCAGCAGGGCCAAAAATAATTCGCTGTTGGCGATCTTTTCGGTCTCATGCCAGCGCAACTGGCTGGCGATATTAAAGGCGATCAAAAAAATTACAATGCCCAACATGACTGGCGTGGGAATGGTGATTTTATAAACCAGATTGACGATGGCAATGGTACTGAGTTGGCCGATGACAGCGATCCAGCGCAACTGAATCAAATGCGACGCATTTTTGCGTCCAACAATACTGTATAAATTTTCAACCAGTTCCCATTGTTTTTTTGCAGTGGTGAACAAGCTTTCCATAATCCGCTTTCTATGAGTGCATCAGGCCGCGACGTCGCTTCAATTCGGTAGACACCAGGTAGTAGAAGGCACCAGCTACCATCGCAGCCAACGCAAACCAGGTGACACTATAAACCAAATGATTATTGTTGAACGCGATGACGGTCAAACCCGGAACCGGGTCATCCAAGGTCGTACCCGATTGAACAGACGCGGCCCCGTTCTCTGCATCGATAAAATAAGGCGCCACATTATTCAGATGGTGTGCTGCGGTCAAGGCATTGATATCGCGTGAATACCAGCGTTGCCGGTCAGGATCGTTGTGATGCAAAAACGCCCCGCCACTCTCGCTGATCCGCAACAGCCCGATTACTTCGACATCGACGGAAGGATTTGAATGCTGTGATGCAGAGCCTGCCTCAGAGTGAATGAAGCCCCGGTTGATCCAGATAAGGGTGCCATCGTCGGTGCGCAGCGGAGTCATCAACCAGTAGCCGCGACCGAGCACGGTTGATGCCAGTACCTTGCTGGTCTGCTCGTAAAGAAAAACGCCATGCGCGCGCACATGGCGATATTCATCCGATGCTGCTGTGATCTTGCTCCACGCGCTTTTTGCCGGAGCATTCGCTGCGGCAGCATGAACGCGTTGCTCAACGCGCAAAATCAATTGCTCTTTCCAGAACAGCCGTTGAATTTGCCAGCATCCCAATCCAACAAAGACCGCAAACAGCAACAGAGCACACGCGCCGACAAATACCAGCGCGCCAGTGGAGCGTGTGCCTCCGGACGTCGCCCGATCTGTATTCATCGTGTTGCTGATATCACTGCTCCTTCGGCAAACTGTCCATCTCTTTTGGTCCGTCGACCGGCTTCGCGGCAGGCAGGCTGGTCAATGATTCCGGTTTGGTCTCGGCAGATGGCTCGGTCATCATGCCTGGCATCATATTGTGATTCAGGTGGTACATCACCCACAACGAACCACTGAGCATGATCACCACCACCATGATCGTGAAGATCAGACTCAGCACGGACCAGCCGCGTTCCGATTTGGTGTTCATATGCAGGAAATAAATCATATGCACCACGATCTGAATCGCACCCAGCGCCAACAGCACAATCGCCGTGTCACTGGACTTGGTAATGACTTTACCCATCACCAGCCAGAATGGAATGGCGGTCAGAATCACCGACAGGATGAAACCTTTTGAATAGCTTTTCAGGCTGCCATGATCAGCGTGTTCGTGACCGTGTTCCTCGTGGCCGTGCGCGTGTACATCGCTCATGGCAATACTCCCATCAAATAAACAAAGGTGAAGACGCCGATCCAGACTACGTCCAGAAAGTGCCAGAACATCGACAGACACATCAGACGTCGACTGTTTTCTGGGGTGAGGCCGTGGCGCTTGAGTTGAAACAGTAAAGTGATCAGCCAGATGATGCCGAAACTGACGTGCAGACCATGCGTGCCGACCAGTGCAAAGAACGAGGTCAGGAACCCACTGCGCTGCGGACCAAATCCTTCTTCAATCAAATGCACGAATTCATACAGTTCCAGACCGATAAATCCGACACCGAACAGGCCGGTTATCACCAACCAGATCATTGTATTGGTCAACTCCTTGCGCTGCATTTCGAGCATGGCAAAACCATAGGTGATCGAAGACAGTAACAGCAACGAGGTGTTCAGTGCCACCAGGGGTAAATCAAACAGCATGGCACCGGTTGGTCCGCCTGCGTAGTTGCGACCGAGTACAGCGTAGGCGGCAAACAGACAGGCGAACACCAGACAGTCGCTCATCAGGTATATCCAGAATCCGAGCAAGGTGCCGTTTTCCGGATGGTGTTCCATTACATAGTAGGGCTTGGCATTATCGCCGCCCGTAAGATTGGCAGAAGTGGCAAGTTCAGACATGGCTACCCAATAAGGAAGTGCGTTCATTTTCTATCCGGACGACCTCTTCGGCCGGAATGTAATAATCGCGGTTGTAGTTAAAGGTATGGAAGATGACGGTTGCGACCAGGGCGACAAAGCCCAGAGCGGCGAGCAACCACATCTGCCAGATCAGCGCAAAACCGACTGCGAAAGCAATCGCGGCAATGGCAAATCCGGCTGCGGTATTTTTTGGCATATGGATCGCAACAAAACCGCTGATCGGGCGCAGGAAGTTTTCCCGCTTCATCACAGAAAAGGTGTCACGTGTATAGACGCGCGGCGTGAAGGCGAAGTTGTAATCCGGCGGTGGTGATGACGTCGACCATTCCAGTGTCCGACCACCCCACGGATCTCCGGTCACATCACGTAACGCATCGCGACGCAGGTAACTGACGACCAGCTGAATCAGGAACGAGATAATTCCAAAGAAAATCAGCAAGGCACCAATTGCGGCGATCACAAACCAGATCTGCAGCGACGGATCGTCGAAGTGGCTCAGACGTCGCGTCACACCCATCAGGCCGAGGACATACAAAGGCATGAACGCCATGTAGAAACCGATGACCCAGAACCAGAACGAGCATTTACCCCAGAACGTATCGAGCTTGTAGCCGAACGCTTTTGGAAACCAGTAGTTAATACCGGCAAACATCCCGAACACCACACCGCCGATAATCACGTTATGGAAATGCGCAATCAGGAACAGCGAATTGTGCACCACAAAATCTGCTGGCGGCACTGCCAGCAGGACACCGGTCATGCCGCCAATGACGAAGGTGATCATGAACGCGATGGTCCACATCATCGGCAGTTCGAAACGGATACGGCCGCGATACATGGTGAATAACCAGTTGAAAATTTTCGCGCCGGTTGGAATCGAGATGATCATCGTGGTAATGCCGAAGAACGAGTTCACGCTGGCGCCCGATCCCATGGTAAAGAAGTGATGCAACCATACCAGGTAAGCCAGAATGGTAATCACGACGCTGGCGTACACCATCGAGGTATAACCAAACAGGCGCTTGCCACAAAACACCGGGACGATTTCCGAGAACACACCGAACGCCGGCAAGATCAGGATATACACTTCCGGGTGACCCCAGATCCAGATCAGGTTGATATACATCATCGCGCTGCCGCCCATGTCATTGGTAAAGAAGTTGGTTCCCGCCGCCCGATCCAGCGACAACATCGCCAGCACGGCAGTCAGTACCGGAAACGCTGCGATGATCAATACGTTGGTGCACAGGGAGGTCCAGACAAAGACCGGCAGGCGCATCATGTGCATGCCGGGTGCACGCATTTTGACGATGGTCACCAGCAGGTTCACCCCCGAGAGCAGGGTTCCGACCCCGGCAATCTGCAAGGACCAGATATAGTAATCGACCCCTACATCGGGACTGGCCAAAATGCCCGACAGCGGTGGATAAGCCAGCCAGCCGGTGCGTGCAAACTCACCGACAAACAGCGATGCCATCACCAGAAAACTGCCAAAAGCGGTCATCCAGAAACTGAAGTTGTTCAGAAACGGGAAGGCCACGTCGCGTGCGCCGATCTGCAGCGGCACGACATAGTTCATCAATCCGGTCACCAGGGGCATGGCGACAAAAAAGATCATGATCACGCCATGCGCAGTAAACACCTGATCGTAATGGTGCGGCGGCAGAAAACCTTCCGAGCCGCCAAATGCCATGGCCTGCTGGGCGCGCATCATCAGCGCGTCGGCAAACCCGCGTAACAACATCACCAGACCAAGCACGATGTACATGATGCCGATACGTTTGTGATCAATGCTGGTGATCCAGTCGCGCCACAGTGGCGTCCACAGGCGGAAGTAGGTCAATGCGCCCAACACGGTGATGCCGCCCAAGGCGACCATGGCGAAGGTCGCCAGCAGAATAGGTTCATGAAACGGTATGGCGTCCCAGGTGAGACGACCGAAAATCAGTTTCGTCACATTAATTGGCTCTGACATTTTTTTGTTCCGAAGTTGAAGGGGAGGTAGTACATATTTCCGTTGATTGCAGCGCAGCCAGATTAAATCGTTTGCCAGCCGGTGCGCTGACTGCCACATTGCTTTCCATCGGCATCATTTGATCCAGACATTGCGCGCTGCCACTGACACAGCGATTCAAAATTGCATGATAAAGATCGGCGTCGACCGTGCCGTAGTGATGCACCGGTTCGCGCTGGCTGGGCTTTTCGAGATCAAGATATGCGGTGCGCGACAGCCCTTGCTCACGTTTGACAGACGCAACCCACTGATCGAAGTTCGCCTGATTCATGCCATGAAATTTGAACTTCATATCAGAGAATCCGGCACCACTGTAGTTGGCTGAGAACCCGTCAAAATCGCCCGGCTGATTGATGACCGCGTTTAATGTCGTCTGCATGCCCGGCATCGCATAAATCTGTCCAGCCAGCGCAGGAATGTAAAAAGAATTCATGACGCTTGACGCAGTGATCTTGAAACGAATCGGCACATCCACTGGCGCGGCCAGTTCGTTGACGGTGGCAATGCCCAGCTCAGGATAGATAAACAACCACTTCCAATCCAGCGCGATCACTTCAACCGTAATCGGTTTCACATCAGCAGGAATGGCGCGGTGTTGATCGAGGCGTGACAGTGGCCGGTAGGGATCCAGGGTATGCGTGCCGATCCAGGTCAGCAAACCCAGGACCATGATGATCAGCAGCGGCGCGCCCCAGATGATCAGTTCCAGTTTGGTTGAATGATCCCACTCGGGTTCGTAGGTCGCTTCGGTATTGCTTTGTCGATAGCGCCATGCAAACAGACCGACCAGCGCGAGCACTGGCACGATGATGAGTAACATGAGTAATGTCGAAACGATCAGAAGATGACCTTCCTGCGCAGCGACGTCACCAGATGGATTTAACACGACCGTGTTACAACCGGCCAAAAGAGCCCCCGACAAGCTCAGCAAGATACTCCGGAAAATCGAGATGGATGTGCCTGAATTTTTCATTTGAGCGTTTAAATTGTGTTAATGTACCTCAACAGCAGAACGATAACGATTGGACGTTTTGTCCTACCCTGAAGTAGAAGTGAACAAACCAAATACAACTAAACCGAGACAGCATCACAGTTAACCTTTTATAAAAAGGAGCAATACAGATGTCAACCACCTACACAGAAACTTCCGGGTCATCGAATGGCAATTCGATACAAAGCAATGCCAAAAGCGATCCGGAACATTCATCGATCACGCCATACGAAATCGCCATTGGAGTCATGATAGGTCGTGCTTCGGAATATTTCGATTTTTTTGTCTATGCAATCGCTTCTGTCCTGGTTTTTCCTTCAGTTTTCTTTCCGTTTGAACCACGAGTACAGGGAACCCTGTATGTATTTGCTATTTTTTCATTTGCGTTTCTGGCCCGACCGCTGGGAACGATTGCCTTCATGGCAATCCAGCGTCACTTCGGGCGAGAAGCGAAACTGACGATCGCCCTGCTCTTGCTGGGAACCTCAACTGCCGGCATCGCCTTTCTGCCCACCTATGCGCACATGGGTTACGGGTCGATCATATTATTGTCGCTGTTTCGGATTGGGCAGGGCGTGGCAGTAGCCGGTTCATGGGATGGTTTGCCGTCACTCCTGGCACTGAATGCCCCGGTCAACCGGCGTGGCTGGTTTGCGATGCTGGGACAACTCGGTGCACCGATCGGATTCATGATGGCAGGCGGTTTATTCGCCTACCTGTCCGCCACTTTGGCGCCGAGCGATTTTCTTGACTGGGGCTGGCGCTATCCGTTCTACGTCGCTTTTGCAATCAATGTCGTCGCGGTATTTGCGCGCCTGCAGCTGGTGTCTTCAACGGCCTTCACCCGCCTGCTCGAACAAAAGGAACTTGAACCAGCCAAGGTGCTGGAAGTGGGCCGGTTTCAGGGTCGCAATGTCATCATCGGCGCGCTCGCCGCGTTGGCCAGTTATGCCCTGTTCCATCTTGTCACGGTGTTCCCGCTGTCCTGGATTATGTTGTATTCAACCCGTTCGGTCAGTGACGTGCTGCTGGTCCAGGTACTCGGTGCGGCGTTTATGGCATTGGGCATCATTGCATCGGGTGTGATTTCAGATCGTTTTGGCCGGCGTACTACCTTGGCTGTATTTGCCGTTCTGATTGCAATTTTGAGTGGCTTCATTCCGACTTTGATCGGGGGTGATGTCACCCACCAAAATATTTTTATTCTGCTCGGTTTCAGTTTGCTTGGCTTGTCTTACGGTCAGGCCTCCGGTGCGGTGAATGCCAACTTCCCGTTGAAATACCGCTACACCGGTGCGGCACTGACGTCGGATATTTCCTGGCTGGTCGGTGCGGGCTTCGCACCTCTGGTGGCTCTGGGTGTCGCATCTCATTTTGGCCTGGCCTATGTCAGCCTGTATTTGCTGTCGGGTGCGTTCTGTACTTTGGCGGCCCTTAGTCTGAATCGGGTTTTGGAGATTCGCGACTAAGATCAGGATTCGCCGGAGCGGCGCAGCATCAGTCCATGCTGCGCCTTCAAACTGCAGCAGACTGTGCTGCCTTCAGATACACTCCCCTCTTCCGATACCGCGACACAATCGCTGCGGTATTAAATTGACCACTTACCAACCAGGCGCAGTCATGGATGTCTTTTTGCTTTTTTCTGAATACGGATTGCTGGCCATTTTTGTCTGCGTGCTGATCGAGCAAATGGGCGCGCCGATTCCGGCCCTGCCAATTCTGGTGCTGGCCGGTGTCACTTCGGCCAATGATGGCATGTTTGCGGTTGAGGCCTTGGCTGTGGCGACCGGCGCCTCCATGCTGTCCGACACGCTCTGGTTTTTTGCTGGCAGACGGTTTGGATTGCGGGTGTTGGGCTTGCTGTGCCGGATTTCAATTTCCCCGGACAGTTGCGTGCGCCAAAGCGAATTGAATTTTGCGCGACGTGGGCCAGCCACGCTGGTACTGGCCAAGTTTATCCCGGGCGTGTCGATTCTCGCCTCACCGCTGGCCGGTGCATTAGGCATGAAGTGGCGGAACTTTGCCCTGCTCAATGTGGCTGGCATCGTTTTGTGGGCTGGCAGCGGAATCTGTTTTGGTTTGATCTTTCACGAAAATGCACTCCAGCTTCTAAAGTATTTAAGCAATAACGGCAGCTCGGCATTCATGCTGATTGTCACTTTGCTCGCCATTTATATCCTCATCCGGGTCTGGCGGCGTTGGAAACTGGCTCTGACTTTGAAAAAAATTCCCAGAGTTGCGCCCATCGAATTATCCGATTTGATCGCGCGTGGCATGGACGTGGTCATTGTCGATGTCCGTGCCTCGGTCAGCCTGTCCATGTCAGACCAGCGCATCCCGGGCGCCAGTCATATGGATTTGGCTGAGGTCAGCACGATTGCGCTGGACGCCTGGTCGCCCGACGCCAAAATCGTGATCTATTGCGCCTGCCCCAACGACGCGTCCGCACTCAAGGCCGCCAATGCCTTGATCAAGCGCGGCTACCGGGTTCATGTGCTGGACGGTGGAATTGCCGCCTGGACCAGTGCCGGCTATGCCCTGCAAACCAGCACTCAATGAGTTGCTGAAATCCGATCCTGACACTTTTTCTTACAGTTTCCGACCCTGGCGTGGCCAATAAATAATCTCATTATTGCAATAATGCGGCTTCTGATCGCCTCTTTTCCCCTGTGCCCGCCATTCAAATCCAATTCGACGCAATTTAATACCAATGTATAATTATTTCCCACGGTAAATATTTGTGCCATCTTGCGTGACACAGACCGATTTATTTATCCAGCTGGCGTGCTTTGTCGAATTGAGAGGAAGCGATGAATTTTAACGAAAACCTGGTGGAACCAGCCACAGAACTCGAGCGTCTCGAGATCAACCGCCGTATCGACATGTGCCGCGGAATCAAGGCGCGCAGCGTTGGCCTGTATAAAATGCTCAAAGTCCTTGACGTACAAATCGACAAAGAGACGACCAATTCCAACAAAGATCTTTTTTTTGCTGTGGTGCTGTTTGTAATTTGGGCAGCGCTGTTTGCCTTCATTGGCGACGCCAAATCATGGGGCTACGTGATTATTGGACTGCTGGCTTTCTTTGGCGTGTATCGACAGATTATCAAACAGGGTCTGGCGGCAAAACGGGATGGTTACGAAGAAAAACTGCGCGACCTGGCAATGCTCTGGGCCGCACACGGCGCAACAAATTTTGCGTCGATTCGCTCGATCATCAAATTTTCTGACAAAAGCGGCGAGGAGGATGATGCCGACAGCAAGACCAAAGAAGCCGAATGGTGGGAACATCAGATTGCGCATATCGTGCATTCAGTCTGCGGCTCCCATCGCGGTCAATCGCTGATCGAAAAAAGCCGGAAAAGCAACGAAGTCGATCTGAAGGAATCGCTCAAACGAATGAACAAGATCATCGAGAATATGGATGCCGAAGCGACCTGAGTTATTGCCAAAAACAGAAGCAGCACTGCCGAAGTGTTGCAATCAGGACGACAAACATGCGTCGCCAGCCTTTTTTAACGCTATTTTTGATGCGGTTTGAGCAGCCTTTCAGACTGTCTTGATCCGGCATTAAGGGCAGCCAGTTGTAAATGAACGTAACTGCCAATTTGTTCGCCAGGTGCTGTCTGCAAAAAAACTGCCCGGATAATCGGGCAGTTTTGTCAGGCCTTTGCTGCGCTGGCAGACAGCTGGCGCACTTCGTGAAACAGCTCGGGTCGAATCTCAAGTAATTTAAACATGATCAACAGCAGGGTCGATGGTTGACGCGATCCGTATTCGATTTGGGTAAACGTTCCTTTGCCCAAGCCAAGCAAGGCGGCTGCATCGCGCTTTCTCAACTTTAATTTTCTGCGCATGAACGAAAAATAAGTCGGGTGGGCCTGCCTTGGATCCGGGTTCGAGATCAGTGCATTCACGTTACGGAACAATTCCGGATGATCTTCCAGGACTTTTAAAACCAGCAGCAGCAATAAAGACGGTTCGCGCTTGTCCAGTTCATAATCAATAAACGCGTTTTTGCCGAGTCCAAAATAGGCAGCCGCATCGCGCTTGTTCATCTCCAATTTTTCGCGCATGTACGTTACATAGCGCGCAGTTTTTGATAATTCCGGAACAGGCTTGCGAATATTCTCTCCACTCCAGCGGTAAACCTGATTGACATCCACACCGAGGTAATTGGCAATTTTTTCAACGGTCTTGCGGTGACTTTGCTTCAGGCTGCAGCTGCCGTATTTAATATCGGCAAGCAGAGTCGGAGAAATCCCCATGTGCTGACTGATCTGATTTAATTGGTCCAAACCAGCGAGACTGGCCCGATCGGCGATTTGCTGAAAGACTTCGCTGTTGTTATAAGTGTTTCTTGGTTTTCTGGACATGACATTTAATTGTGTAAATTTAGTTCGCATTGAATTTGTGCTCAAAAAAACAGATTTCCCCCCAAAAAACAAGTAACGGGAAATGCACAATTTTTAATCAATGAGATAAAAGTAGGAAGTGTTATTCGATACGCGTTAAACAACAAAGTTCAATTTAGACAAAAACGCAGATTAAAACAAGCAAAAAAATGTATGCCTTTGTAAGATTAACCCTACAAAATTGCCGTAATACCATCTGAAATCAGAAGGGTTTAAGAGGAAATCAGCCTTTCGACCACAGGGAGCAAAGCAGCAGGTTGACAGCCAAAACTGGCCAATCGCCCTTGGGCATCGGGGACCAGATCAAGGTCATAGGGCAAACGACCCGCTACCAGCCACAGTCTGTCGTGCGGCAAGGCAGCCAGCAATGCCTGCTGGGTCTGGGAAATTGTCGCGTTGTAGGTTTGTATGATGATCTGTTGTGACTTTGCCGCAAAGGCCAGCGCAGCCGCCGATTCGGATTCAAGCGCATCAAACGCCAGGATGTATTCAACTACCTCAAAACCGGCATTCAGCAGGCCAGGTAACAGCGAGCTGCGCTCAGAGGCCACGACTTCGTCAACTTCCGTACGCGAGCGCATTTCAACCGTGATTAACGCAATCGCCGTATTTTTCTGCAACGGCCGAAAGCTGCCCTTCACGCGCAATGCCGCCTTCTGTACTCTTGCCGCCAGTTGCAGCGCATCGGGCTGCATCAGTCCCTGCGGAACCGCGGGTAAATTACGCCAGCCGGTAATCGCGTCGCGCGTTTTAAGTGCTTGCACGCGCCGGAAAGAATCGTCGATGGCATTGAGTGCGATTGCGCCACTTTCAACGGCATTGATGACCGCCTCCAGCGCTGCTGCCTGCCGTTGCTCCAGATGGGAAACCAGCACGATATCGGCACCGGCCTGCAATGTCGCTACGGCCCCCTGGCTGACACCAACGCCCTCGGCGATTGCAGCCATCTCCAGACAGTCGGTAATGATGACGCCGTGAAAGCCCAGCTCCTCACGCAACAAACCGGTCAGCACCGCTTTGGACAAGGTGGCTGGCAAATCCGGCTGTGGTTCGATCGCCGGAAATACCACATGGGCCGTCATGATCGCCGGTACGCCCTGTTCGATCGCGGCGATAAATGGCGGCAGCTCGACGCGATTCAGGCGCTCCCGGTCGTGCGGGACCACCGGCATGCTGTAATGGGAATCGCTGGCGGTGTCGCCGTGTCCGGGGAAATGCTTGACGGTGGCCACCAGACCGGTCGCCTCGATGCCACGCAGCGCCGCCATGCCGTAAGCAATGACGGTGTCCGGATCTTCGCCATAGGCACGCACACCGATCACGGGATTATTCGGATTGTTATTGACGTCCAATACCGGAGCCAGATTCATATTGATGCCGAGCTGGCGCATTTCTTCCGCACTGATGCGACTGAGCTGCTCGCAATCATCCACTGAACCGGCTTCCTGGAAAGCCATCGCGGAGGGGATCGGCGTCACGCCGCGATTGACCCGCATCACCATGCCACCTTCCTGATCGATCGCAATCAGCAAGGGCTTGTCGCTGACCCTGGCATTGACTTCCTGCAGTTCACGGCACAGTCTGGCAAGTTGTTCAGGCGAATCGACGTTGCGACGGAACAGAATCACGCCACCGACATGGTAGTGTTGAATCATGCGTGTGATATGCTCATTCACTTCCAGAGCATCGAAGCCGACCATAAATAATTGACCGATTTTTTTTCGGATACTGATTTCCATATTCACGCTTTCTTCTCTTGTCGGACGCGCTGACAGGCGTGACCGTTCTTATCAAATAAATGGCAGCGATTGGCGGGTAAAACCAGCTGACCCAGATCGCCCGATTTCAGCGTCGCGTTTTCCGACGACTGTTTGATCGCCACCATTTCGCCCATCCCTTCGACACGCGCATAGGCAATGCAGGAGTCACCCAGATGTTCGACCAGCGCCACCTTGACCTGAATGTGATTGCGCTCGACGCCCGCATTGGTCTTGAGCACCAGATGCTCGGCACGTATGCCCAGTGTCACTGCATCGGCTACCTTAATTGATGCCGGGACGTTCTGCGTCTCAACATGGATCACCGTTCCGTCAGACAGTTTCAGCGTCACTTCATTTTCAGCAATCGCCTCAACCTGAGCCGGGAAAAAATTCATTTTCGGCGCACCCAGAAATCCCGCGACAAATAAATTGGCCGGATGATCATACAACTCAAGCGGACTGCCGACCTGCTCGATATGACCGCCGTTGAACACCACAATCCGTTCACCCAGGGTCATCGCTTCGACCTGATCGTGCGTGACGTAAATCATGGTGGTCTTTAACTCCTGATGCAGGCGGCTGATTTCCAGACGCATCTGCACGCGCAGGCTGGC
The DNA here is from genome assembly GCA_040544425.1 of Oxalobacteraceae bacterium GrIS 1.18. Classification (GTDB taxonomy): domain Bacteria; phylum Pseudomonadota; class Gammaproteobacteria; order Burkholderiales; family Burkholderiaceae_D; genus Solimicrobium. Next base: position 50,844 of record JBEONO010000007.1, on the reverse strand, counting down.
ATCGAGATTGGAGAGCGGCTCATCAAACAAAAACACGTCCGGTTTGCGCACAATCGCACGGCCAATCGCCACCCTCTGGCGCTGGCCGCCCGAAAGATCTTTTGGTTTGCGCTTCAATAAATGGGCAATCTGCAAAATCGCGGCCGCCTGTTGCACGGCATCGTCCACCTCGGCCTTTTTCATGCCAGCCAGTTTTAATCCGAATGCCATATTTTCATACACCGACATATGCGGGTACAGGGCGTACGATTGAAACACCATCGCCAGACCGCGCTTGGCGGGGGGCACATCGTTGGCAATTTTGCCGCCGATCGACAGTTCGCCACCAGTGATGCTTTCGAGGCCGGCAATCATGCGCAGCAGGGTCGATTTTCCGCAGCCGGACGGTCCGACAAACACCACGAATTCGCCGTCGCGAATATCCAGATTGATGCCGCGAATGACTGCGGTGCCGTCGTCATAATGCTTGACTATGTTTGAAAGTTTTACCTGCGACATGTCCCCGGTCCCTTAAAATTTTCTAATTTATTTGACTGCGCCATCCATGCCGCGCATAAAGAAACGTTGCGTAAACAGGAAGGCGATTAATATCGGCACAATGGTCAGGATCGTCCCGGCAGCCACCACGCGCGTGCTGCTGCCGTAGGCGCCGCGCAAATACAGAATACCGGCTGACAGGGGAAATGATTCAGGCTTGCTCAGCACGATCGACGGCCAGATATATTCGTTCCACGCTTCCACGGCCGATAAAATACCGACAGTCGCCAGCCACGGCGTAATCAATGGCAGAACGATTTTCCAGAAGATGATCCATTCGCTCGCGCCATCCACGCGCGCAGCGTCAATCAAATCCTGCGGCACTTCTTCAAAGGCCTGTTTCAGTAACAGAATCGAGACCGCATTGACGACATTGGGCAAAATCACACCCGTGTAGGTATTAACCAGACTCAGCTTGGTGAGCGTGATGAAGTTGGTCAAAAAGTTGACTTCCGATGGCAGGACCATGGTCGCGATAATCAATCCGAACACCAGCCTGCTGCCTTTGAATTTCATGCGCGCCAGCGGATACGCAGCCAGCGAACAGACCAGCAGTTTCCAGAATACGGTGGAGACCGTGATGATCAGCGAATTGCGGTAGAACAGCCACATCGGTATCGAACGAAACACTTCAATAAAATTTTCCAGCGAAGGGGCCTGCGGCCAAAACGTCGGCGGGAAGGCAAAGATATTGCCCTCGGTCGAAATCGCCGTCACAAAAGTCCACCAGAATGGAAAGATGCAAAGGATGGCCAATGCGCTCAGGATCAGATACTGCCCCACTGCGTTCAGAGTTTTTGCCGGATTGCTCATCATGGTCAATTCCTGTGCTTGGGTTTCAGAAAGCGCAAACACAGCATCGCGATTCCGATACAGAAGATCGACACCACCAGACTGGCCGCCAGACCGCGCGGCAGTTTAAGATGTTTCAAACCCTGGTCGTAGGTGTAATACAAGGCAGTGAAAGTGGAATTCATCGGACCGCCCTGGGTCAGCACGTCCACTTCCTGATAGGCTTTCAACGCCGCCAGGACCGACATAATGGTGCACACCATGATGGTCGGATACAGCATCGGCACGGTGATCTTCCAAAAGCGCTGCCAGCGGTTCGCGCCATCCAGAATCGCGGCTTCCTGCATTTCCGAAGGGATGGATTGCAGACCGGCCAGATACATCACCATATACCAGCCCAGGCCACGCCACAGCGTCACGAACATGATGGCGAAGATGGCGATCGCATCATCAGACAGCCAGCCGACCGGCGCATTGACTGCGTGAATTTTCATCAGGATAAAATTCAAGGTGCCCTGCTCGTGGAACATGAAACCCCACATGATCCCGACTACCGAGACGGTCGTTACCACCGGCACATAAAACGCGGCGCGAAAAAATCGGATGCCGTGCAACTGGTTATTGACCAGCACCGCCAGGGTGATGGCACCGATTTGAATAAACGGTACGATCAGCAAAAACAGCAGGGAGTTTTTCATCCCGGTTAAAAACATCTCGTTGTCGAAGATATAGCGGAAATTATCGAAGCCGACCCAATGCACTTCCTTGACCAGACTGAAATCGGTGAAGGCCAGAAAAGACCCAAAGCCAACTGGCCAGAGCGCGAACAACAATAGCAGGATCAAGGCCGGCAGCAAAAATAAATAGGCCTGAAGAGTTTGTTTAGTTAGGGCAGGAGATTTCATTTGGCTAGACTCGCTTGGCTAACTTTTTATTCCAGATCACTACGGCTTCGTCGAGCGCTTTCTTGACGTCTTGTTTACCCGTCATGCCCGCTTCCACGGCTTTCACCAGGACCCGGCGCATTTCATCGTAATCTTCCAGTCCGGCGACGTAGACGCTGCGCGAGTACTTCATCGATTCGGCAGCAATCGGCCTGGCCTGTTCATCGGCACCGGCATTGGGCCCAACCTGCATGAAATACGGATCGGCCAGCGCCTTGACGGTGGTGGGCATCACACCGGCGATCCTGGCAAACTCCAGCTGATTGGCATCATTGGTCAGGAAATCGGCAAACTTTGCGATTGCCGGATACAGCCTGGGATCGACACCGCGTGGCACGGCGTAATGAAACATCCAGCCGCCATCGGCAATGTGGGTTGGACCGAGAGGAGCCGGGGCCACTTTGGTCACGGCATACACGTCTTTGGCATCGATCTGAATGCGCTTGATCGCGGTCGGCGCGGACACCATCATACCCAGGCGGCCGCCTTTGTAAGCATCAATCACCGCGGGGAAACTGTCCTCGGAAAATAACTTGTCTTTTAACAGCCCACCAGCCTGATAGGCATCAGCCAGTTTTTTTACCAGTGCCACATGTTGGGGTGAATTAAATACCGCACGCCTGCCTTCGATGATTGCCAGGCCCTGTTGCAGAAAAAAACTGTCGATCTTTCCCAGGGTCGGGGCATAACCGGCTTTTCCGGTGCGCGCATAAATCTGCCTGGAAAACGCCAGTTCTTCATCCAGACTTTTGGGTGCAACAGTCAGTCCCGCCTCAGCAAAGATCGCCGTGTTATAGGCAATCACATTCACATTGCTGTAATGCGGGAAGCCATAAATATGCCCGTTAAAGGTCAGGTCTTCCAGCGCAACCCTGGAGTACATGGCTTTATTGAGCATCATCGCGTCAACCGGCACAATCAGGCTGTCACGCGCATATTCTTCCGCCCAGGGTACATTCAGATTGACCAGGGAAGGTGGTGTTCCCGCTGCGATTGCCGTGATCAGTTTCAACTGCAAAATATCCCAGGGAAAATCAACCCACTCGACCTGAATATCCGGATGCAGTAATTCGAATTGATGCACCACCTGCTGAAAATACGGAATGAATTTGGGCTTCATGCTTAAAGTCCAGAATTCAATTTTTTGTCGCTCCGGGCTGGCACTGGCAGGCAGTGAAAATGCACAGGCTGCGAGCAATAATAAAGCGGTCATTCCAATTTTTTTACAAAATGACGCCAGCCACGCAGTGTTCATTGTTTTACATCCCGGGTTGAAGAAGCAACAGACTTAATTGGTTTTGGTGACTTTGCTCAGATGACGTGGCTGGTCAGGATTCAAACCGCGCGCCAAAGAAAGTTTGGCTGCCATCATATAAAACGCCTGAATCGCTACGATCGGATCCAGATCCGGCGTCGTTGCAGTCGGGATCGTCAGATTGCGTTCAGCAATATCTGCCGGTGCTGCCAGTAACACGCGCGCACCGCGCCCACGCATTTCTTCGGCCAGTTTGATTAACCCGGCCTGCGTCGGTCCGCGGGTCGCAAAAATCATCAGCGGATAACCATCATCGATCAGGGCCATCGGCCCGTGTTTGATTTCAGCACCGCTGAACGCTTCGGCCTGAATGGACGAGGTTTCCTTGAATTTCAAGGCCGCTTCCAGCGCAATCGGAAAACTGATTCCGCGACCGACCACCATAATATTATTTGCCGGGGTCAGTACCTCAATCGCTTCATCCCAATCCAGATTGGTGGCTGCTTCCAGTGAAGCGGGCAAGTCAGCCAGTGCCGCCAAAAAGTTGGCATCATTCTGCCAATGACCTGCCAGCTGGGCACCAGCCACCAGACTGGTAATAAAACTTTTGGTTGCAGCAACACTGCTTTCAACCCCGGCATGCAAAGGCATGCACCACTCGGCCTGTTTTGCCAGCGGTGAACTGGCGTCATTGACCAGCGCGACCGTCGTTGCGCCGCCCTCGCGAAAATAACGGATTGGCTCGATCACATCCGGACTTTGTCCCGACTGTGAAATGGCAATCGCCAGCGCATTTTTGGCCTGCAGCGGCGCGTTCATCAAGGTCACCAGCGACATCGGCAATGAGGCCACAATCCGGCCCAGACGCGACATGATCAGATACGCGGCATAGGCGGCGGCATGATCAGAACTGCCACGTGCGATAGTCAATACAGTTTGCGGATTATTGGCGCGTAACGCAGCGCCCAGTTCTGCAAAGCGTGCGCCTTCTCCGGCAATTTGTGCACTGACAAATTCAGCTGAGGCACAGGCTTCTTTATGCATTAACGAGGTCAATTTTTTCTCCTTCAACATACACAGCGATTAAGTTCAATTTTCTGTCCAGCACAACCAGATCGGCATAACTTTGAATCTGCAGACGCCCGCGCTCAGGCAAGCCCATATAGTCGGCCGCATAAGTTGAAACCCGTTTTGAGGCATCAGCCAGATCGAGGCCAATACTGACCAGATTGCGCAAGGCCTGATCCATGGTCAGCGCACTGCCCGCCAGCGTGCCGTCTTCCAGTCGTACACCGCCCATACATTTGTGCACCACCTGACGACCCAGCATGTATTGACCGTCCGGCATACCGGATGCCGCGGTCGAATCCGTGACGCAATACAGATGCGGGATGGCGCGCATGGCAGCTTTGATGGCACCGGGATGGACATGCAGCAGGTCAGGAATAATTTCCGAATAACTGGCATGGGCCAGCGCTGCGCCAACCACGCCGGGTGCGCGATGATCCAGCCGCGACATGGCGTTAAATAAATGCGTAAAACCGGTCGCGCCGTTTTCCAGCGCCGCCACCGCGGTTTCATAGGTGCTCAGCGTATGGCCGAGCTGGACCCGCATACCCAGTCCGGTCAGCTCGCGAATGAGCGCCAGATTGTCGCCCATCTCGGGTGCGACGGTGATTAACCTGATCGGGGCGATCGCATTGAGATTCTGCACATCGCCAAGCGTGGCGGTCTGCACATAATCGGGTTGCGCACCCAACTTGTGCGGATTGACGTAGGGACCTTCCAGATGCACGCCGAGCACGCGTGCCATGCCTTTGCTGCGGTGCTGCACAGCCTTGCCGATCCCCTGCAGTGCTTTTTCAAGATCGGCCATCGGTGCTGTCATGGTGGTGGCAAGAAGACTGGTCGTGCCGTGTTGCGCATGTTTGCGCGCCACCACTTCGGCGGCATCATCCGCGTCCATGATGTCTTTACCGCCTGCGCCATGCACGTGCAGGTCGATAAAGCCGGGCAGAATATACGGATGATCATTCTGTTGCGGATCAACCGGCTCGCCCGTGATCGCGTCAATGCGCTGATCAAAATTCACCGCACCCAGCACCCAGCCTGCTGGCGTGAGAATATTTCCCGGCACCGTCGTCAATCGGCTTGCAGCCTGATTTTCACTCATCGAAACAACTCCGCTACAAAATCGTAATAATCGCTGCGGCAATACGAGTGCGTTAATTCGATCGCACTGCCATTGGCATGAAAGCCGACGCGGGTAATAAACAGCATCGCCGCACCGGCTTTGATGCCAGCCAGTTTGGCCTGCTCGGCCGTCGCATTCACTGCGCGGATATGTTGCAGCGCGCGCACCGGCGAGGCGCCGTGTTTGTCCAGGTAGTCATATAAGCTGTCGGTCACCAGTTTCGGATTGGGCAGATACTGGGCCGGCACCGTACTGTTTTCAATCGCCATCACGACATTGTCAGCCGTGCGCAAACGCTTTAAGCGCGACACCATGGTGTTGGGCGACAGTCCCAGTGACAAAATTTCCTCGGGTGCCGCGATCCCGGTTTCGCGTGACAACCATTCTGAACCAGGCGCAAAGCCGCGCTGGCGCAACTCTTCACTGAAATTGGTCAATCTTGACAGGGGCTGTTCCAGCTTCGGGGTAATAAACGTGCCCGAGCCCTGTTTTCTGGTGAGCAGACCGCGCTCGCATAAAATATCAATTGCCTTGCGAGCGGTGACGCGGGAAATATTTAATTCTTCTGACAGGGTGCGCTCTGACGGCAGTGCTTCATCAGGCTGCCAGATCCCGCTGTGAATCGCTGTTGCCAACTTGTTGGACAGTTGCAGATACAGCGGCGTGGCACTGGCAGCGTCCGGCTTGAAGTCATTTAACAGGCTACTCATTGCAAGCCTTCTGTTAGTTTTTTGGTCAGCAAAATAACTCCTACTTGTATTTACAGTTCCGGTCGCAGCACATTCGGTGGCGACCACCTTGAGGTGGTATTTCAATGGTTTTGCTAAAAACCAGACAACATTTTAGCAGCACTCTATGGTATCCACTCCAATGCCTCGCGTAGCTTCAGCCAATTTATTGGTCTTTCCGATCTCTCCGAGGAAAAACAAAAAGGAATGTACGAAGCCTTCGGTGACAGCAACAGAAAACGAGGCCAGTGTATTTTCTTCCAAAGTGGATGTCAATAGGTATTTAAGTGGTGTTATCAAAGTTTACGGAAAATTCAGGATGGCATGCATCGTCCAGGCCAGTCTTTCTTTGCAAATTTGTCGCAGTCACTGCCGCTCACTGAAGTTCGCCAGTATTTACAGCAATGTCATTCCAGCGAATTCTCTTCACAAAAGCTGTTAATTTGCGATGACGTGGCATCCCCGCCAGTGGCGCTGAAAATCCAATCAAAATCTGCCATTTTAGCTATGAGAATCAGCTTTCAAAAACCTTTGACAAAATACACGAAGACGGTGATTTTCAGCTCTCGTCGATCGTCTGATCACACCCCTGTGACATTGGTTTGTCCGAGGAATTTATCTGCCCAGATCAGCCGGCAAGATGCGCAATCACTTCAATGAATTTGGTCTTCTCAAAAATTGATTTTCGAAACCCGTTGTTGCAAATAAGTAGAAACACATAAAAACAGTAAGTAAATGGCAACAATACCAGTTGCGAAAATACAGCAACAAAAATACTGGTCAATCATTAATAAACAATGACTTAACATAAGTTGCGCTCAACCAAAATAAATACCATTAAAAGAGTTAGTAATACCATATAGATACCTATTGACAACCACTTTCCCGATATCTACAGTCGCCATAAATCACAGGAATATGCGCGAACTGGATAAGCAAAATACTTTTGTGATTTGCAAACCGGCTGCAAACAGATTTGAACGGGACGTGTAGTAACGGGTGGCTTTGGCGAAACAATGATTTCAATGCAGAGAAATCAAAACTAGCACGAGTCAGGGTTTTAAAAAAAAGGTCGAATAACGACCATCATTGACGGGGATTACATGAAAAAGAATCTAACACCAATTGCATCAGCCGTAGCGATGTTTATGTTCAGCGTGGCAGCACAGGCGCAGCAGGCAACAGCAACTACCCAGGCACCAGATCAATCTCAACCTGAGCAAGTCGTTGTGACGGGCATCCGGGCTTCATTGCAAAGTGCTGTAAATATCAAGCGCAATGCCGATGCCGTGGTCGACTCGGTGTCCGCCGAGGATTTAGGTAAATTTCCGGACAGCGACGTCGGTGAAGCGCTGGGCCGCATTCCGGGCGTGACGGTTGGTCGCGCATTTGGTCAGGGTGCATCGGTCTCGGTGCGCGGTTCTGATCCGCAAATGACTTATACAACCTTAAACGGTCAGACCATCGCGTCTACCGGCTGGTATGACCAGCAATCTGTCGATCGTTCGTTTAATTATTCCCTGCTGCCACCTGAATTGATCGGCGGCATGGATGTGTACAAATCTTCTCAGGCTGATCTGACCGAAGGTGGGATTGGCGGCACGGTGATTATCAAAACTCGCAAACCCCTGGATATGGCAGCCAATACCGGATTTGTCAGCGCCCAGGTTGCCAAGGGAAGTGTCAGCACCAAACCGGACAAAGGTTTTTCGGGTCTGTACAGCTGGAAAAATGAAGCCAACACCTTTGGCGCTTTGATTGGTGCCGGGATCGACAAGGGCGAATACATCCGCCGCGGTATCGAGTCAGATACACGTTGGTCACAGGACGTTGAGCCAACCACGTTCGTCCAGGAGCGCAAACGTACCGCATTCAATATTGATTTGCAGGCTCGCCCGATGAAGGGCCTGGATCTTGACCTGAACTACCTGAAGCTCAAACTGAGCGGCGACAATTCAAACACCAGCCAGTACATTTTTCAGGATGGTTCCGGCGGCAACAGCTGCACCAGCGTGAATGCGGCAAACGTCTGTACTCACAGCGTGACAACCAATGCCAACACCACACCGGAATTTGTTCAAGCCTGGGTGCGGCGTGCTCAGATGACCTCAGACAGTCTGACCTTGAACGAACATTTTAAAGGTGACGGCTTCAGACTGGACAGCGCGATCGGCACCACCAAAGCCGATGGCGGCACGTCTGAAACGACCAATTATCAATACGGCAGCTGGGTGACAGGTGAAACCCTGCCGGTCTGGACCGGCACGATTGATGCGACCGGCAAGCAGATCCATATTTTTCCGACCACCAACCAGTCCTACACCGTCGCAAATTTTCCGGCGACCACCGGACCGGCCGGTTCCTGGGCGACTTCACGCGGCCCGAATGAAGACAAAGAAAACTATGGCCAGGCGGACCTGACCCTGGATCTGAACTGGGACGCAATCACATCGTTCAAAACCGGCGTGCGCTATTCCCAGCACACCTTCAAGAAATCGACTGACCAGTCAGTATTTTCTGCCAACACGGTAGTCGCGCCTTCAGCGAGTCTGTACAGCGGCACGATCGCCATGGGGCCGAACGGATGGTCAGCACCAAAACCGAATATCGACGCCATGATGGCCAACACCAATGCGAACATTATCGGTTGGGTGCCGGAACGCAGCGGCTACGGCGATCTGCAGGAAGACAACACCGCCCTGTATGGCATGTTCAATTTTGAACAGGACAAACTGCACGGCAACGCCGGGCTGCGCTACGTCGGCACGAATGTCACCGGCAAGGCCTATGCATTTGATGGCACCAATATTCCGGACGCACTCGGTGGTGCCAACGACGGCTGGAGCAATAACATTGTCAGCCAGTCGTCCAGCTATCACTATGTGCTGCCGAGCCTGAACGTTGTCTATGATGCGACCAAAAACGTGTTATTCCGTCTGGCTGCCGCGAAAGCAATGACCCGTCCAAACTTTGACAATATGTTCCTGTCGAACGAAAGCGGTTACTCCGACAATGTGCCGGATCAAACCATTACCTACGGCAGCGTCGGCTTGAAACCAACCATGTCAACCCAGTTTGATTTCGGCGCGGAATACTATTACGGCAAAGGCAATCTGCTTGCTCTGACTTATTTTCACAAAGATATCAACAACTTCATCACCACCAACACCAAGGTCAATCAACAGATTGGCGTGGTCGCCCCCCATCTGCCGGTACCTGCGGATAACTGGACGGTCAATCAGTATGTGAACGCCGGTGGTGGCACGATTGATGGTCTGGAAGCGCAGATCAATCACGCCTTCGATAATGGTTTTGGTGTCTCGGCAAACTTCACCCTCACCAATGCTCAGGCACCTGCGGCCAGCTATCAGGATCAGCTCAATCTGTTCACACAGTCTTCCAAAGATACGGCGAACCTGGTGGCTTACTATGAAACTTCTGCCTACTTTGTGCGCACCGCTTATAACTGGCGTTCAGAGTATATGCTGCGTGAAACCGGCTGGTACGGTAACCGCATGCATGCTGCCTATGGCCAGCTGGATCTGTCCGCAGGATGGAATATCACACCGAAGATCGTGTTGATGTTTGAAGCGACCAATCTGAACAAGGCCGACGATGTGCAATACGGTGTAGCGGCAACCAACACCACCGTCAAAGCACCATTGCAGGTCGGTTACCCAGCCTGGTCGTTCATGGGCGAGGCTACTTATACCTTGAGTCTCAAAGCCAGGTTCTGATTCACTGCAGGACCACAGGAAAACGCCCGGCTTCGTACCGGGCGTTTTTTATTTAGAAGTCGTAGAAAGTATTCACGGTCAGCCGCCCTGAACGCGGATCGGCGTTCAGACTGATCGATGGATTGACGCAGGCCGAGTGCAGCAGGCTGCCGCGGTAGATGACCAGCCTGTTGAACCTGGCCGGTATCATGCCGAGAAAGGTGAACTGATCGGTCGAATGATCGAAGTAACGCCGTGGCGGATGGGTGGCATTAATCTCTTCGTAATACACATCCAGATAATGTTCACGGGTATCTGCAGTGATTTGCTGCAGACCAGTTGCATTGTGCCGATAAAAACCGGTACCGCCATGACGCTCATCACACAGGTAGAGCAACACGGCAATGTGATGCGGCGTGCTCGCGTCGAAATGAGGCGTTCTTTGCAAGGGACCCAGCTGTTCCGGCGCTAATGTCGTGAGAGAAAATGCGCACATGCTTTTGCGCAGCGCCAGTTCCTCGGGCACGCCAAAATTGGCTTTGATCACCCCCTCAAGCAATGCCGTGATCGTACCTGAGTAGGCAGCAGGTGCCGGAGCACGAATCCCCGGATAGCCCTTGCGCGCCTCAAAGTTTGGATAGGGCTCAAATTGACTTCGCGCGGCAATCTTAACCAGCGCCTCTGGATCGACCAGAAAATCATCGATGATCAATGCCTGATGCGCGCCAATCATGACCGAGCGTATCTCCGGTGGCATGCGAATTGAAAAATCGTTATCCATCACTATTCCAAAAAGCTGCGCCCAAACCTGCGCGCAAATAAATACGGGAACCCAATTTCAGCAACAATACCACTTAAATACCTATTGACAGTCAACAGGCAACAGAATACAGTGCCTTGCATTCCCAATCAACATCAACGTTGCGAAGCAATCACGGCGACGTTTTATGAATAAGAATTGAATTCGCATGACAGACAAAATCAAATTTATGGTCGGCGCCGATGGCGGCGGAACGGGCACCCGGGTGGTAGTCACGGATGCGAGTGGTATTGAATTGGCGCGCGGCACGGCTGGTGCATCCGGTTTGATCAATGGCGCCGATTTTGCGTGGCAGTCGATTGTAGACGCGATCCGCAATGCGTTTTCAAGTATTGGGCAAGCAATGCCGGAACTGGCACAGATCGCCATCGGGATGGGCCTGGCCGGTGTGCATAACAAGCAATGGGCTGCCAATTTCCTGGCCAAGAATCCGGGCTTTGCAACGATGCGACTGGAGACCGATGCCTACACCACCTTGCTGGGTGCCCATCAGGGACAGGCGGGAATCATCATTGCAATCGGCACGGGTAGCGTGGGCGAATCGATTTCAACTGACGGTGTTCGCTGCGAAGTCGGTGGCTGGGGATTTCCATGCGGTGACGAGGCCGGTGGAGCGTGGCTGGGAATGCGCGCAGTGAATCACCTGCAGCAGGTGATCGATGGCCGTGCAGCGCGCAGCGCATTTTCAGACGCGTTATTGCAGCATTGCGGCGGCCAGCGCGATGCGGTCTTCAACTGGCTGGCTGCGGCCAATCAGGGCAGCTATGCGCAACTCGCGCGGATCGTGGTTGCGCATGCCAAAGACGGCAGCAATCCAATCGTGATGCGCATCATGCGGGAGGCGGTCGAGGAAATTGTAAAAATCGCGCATGCAGTCGATAAGTCGGATAGCCTGCCGATCGCACTGTGCGGCGGCCTGGCGCAATCCTTCGCAGTGCATCTCCCCGACGCAATCAGCAGGCGCGTCGTTCCGGCCCACGGTGACTCGGCTGCGGGAGCCTTGCTGTTGGTCCTGCCCAAACCATAAATCCAAACTCCACTTTTACCAGACCAAGTCTCAATACCATGGCCAGATTTTCTTCGATTGATGCCTTGCGCGGACTGACCGTAGCGGCAATGTTATTGGTAAATAATGCGGGCGACTGGGATCACGTTTATCCCTGGCTGGAACACGCTCAATGGAATGGCTGCAATCCGGCTGATTTTATTTTTCCGTTTTTTCTGTTGATTGTGGGCGTCTCAATCAATCTGGCGTATTCCTCAAAAATAGCGGCGGGTGGCAGTCTGAGCGAGCTCAAAAAAACTGTCCTCCTGCGCGGGCTGCGAATCGTGTTGCTCGGCGTGGCTTTGCACCTGATCGCCTGCTTCCTGATTGACGGTCGTGCGTTTCGTCTGATGGGCATCTTGCAGCGGATCGGAATTTGCTTCACGGTGGTCGGACTGATTCATCTCACCTGGCATCAGGCGCGCACCCAATGGGCGCTGATTGCGGCCATATTATTGGGCTACTGGATGCTGCTCATTTCAGGGACCGCTCCGAATCACAATTTGTCCGACACAATCGACACGCTGCTGCTCGGTGCACGCGCTTACCAATACGACCCGGTGACGCATCTGGCGCATGACCCGGAAGGCATACTCGGTACCCTGCCAGCCGTAGCTACGGTGCTGCTTGGCGTGCGTGCGGGAGACTGGCTGCGCAACGGGCAAATTCGTCAATTGCTGTCGGCCGGCGTGGCCTGCGTGATTCTCGGCGCGCTCTGGTCGCTGGTGCTGCCGTTGAATAAACAATTGTGGACTTCATCGTTTGTTCTGTGGACCGCCGGATTCGGCATGCTGGCGATTGGTCTGATGCACTATCTGATTGACCAGCGCAACTGGCCGGCAGTGGGAAAAAGTTTCGGCGTCAATGCAATTGCTGCCTACGCCGGGTCCTGGATCGGGATCTGTCTGCTGTATGGCACCGGCGCTTTTGATGCAGTTTATCAGGCGCTGTTTGCAGCACCGCTGGCGTCGACTGTCAGTCCGGAATTTGCCTCATTCATGTTTTCATTGGCGTTCACTGCCGTGTTTGCGGTGATCATGAAGGTCATGGCAATACGCCTCTGGCGCATTGTCATTTGACCCGCAATTCCAGCATGGCTCTGGTTAAGGAAAACTGCTCGTCGTCCTGATCCAGAGACCAGGACATCATCCCGCCCAATTTGTTGTGCCGCACGTAGTTAATCTTTTCTCGTATCACCACAGGATCATCGAAAGTCCAGAAGGTCCCCTGATCGTAAGTCCATAACTGCCGGGTCACCGGGTGGTAAAACCTGGTCAGCGATTTGGCCGCAATTCTGGCGTAGCTCTCGGCTCCCTCCTCAACAGCCGCTGCCGGGCCTTGCGCAGTTTGATACAGGCCATTATTGGCCGGTGCAACGCCCGACCAGCCGCGCGCATAGAACGGAATACCGAGCACGATCTTTTCTGCCGGAACACCGGCATCGAGCAGGCGGCTCACATCACCAGCGATGCTCGGCATACTGGTTTCGGGGCCGCCCGGATCCGGGTATAAATTGGATTGAAAACTGGTCGGACCATGTTTATCCCAGGCGCCATGAAAATCATAGGTCATCAAATTAATCCAGTCGAGGTATCGGGCGTACTGCGCTGGCTCGGTGTGGGGCAGATTTTCTTTGGAACCGTTGATCGCTGCACTCAACAGATAGCGCCGCTTATTTTTTGCATCAGGCTGCTGATTCAGGTTGTCGAGCTGTCGCCTGAATTCAGCCAGCAATAAAGTGAAATTTTGCCTGTCACGCTCGCTGAACACGTTGTAACCAATTCCGGGCAAACCCGGATGTTCCCAATCCAGATCAAAACCATCAAACACCCCAGCAGCAGCGCCTGCCCCGCCATGACCCTGCACGCGCGGCAAATTACCCTTGATGTAAAGATCTATGCAGGACGCAACCAGAGTCGTGCGCAGCGCCGATGTCGCCGACGCAGCTGAGAACCAGCGCGACCACGTCCACCCGCCCAGAGCAACCAGCACTTTTAATTGCGGATGTTTTTGTTTCAGTTGCCGGAGCTGATTGAAATTTCCCGCCAGGGCCTGTTCGTCATCATCAGCACTGCCATCGACCGATTCCGCGGCGCTGAACCGGCGCAGGTAGTCGAGGCTGGCATGCATCCCCTGCCCCGCGCCCTGGTCGTCAAGGTCGCTGCCATTATCGCAACGATAAGTCCCGTCCGGCATTGGGTAGATGTTTTCGAATGCGTAGTTGAGGTAGGACAGCTGGTCGGTCAGGCCGGATTGTTCCAGATGCTTTAAGCGAAAACTGGAGTCCGCGCTCCATGAGGGAAAATATGCGCCGATTTCTGTCGCCAGTGCAGTCGACGCAAAAGCAGTCGCGATTGCACCTGCGGCTGCGGCTCGAATAATCCAGGTCGGTGTCGCTAAATTTTTCAGGCGCATTGCAGATCCAGGTTTGATTTTTGTATCCCGGACGATAGCATGGGCAAATATCGCGAGTAAATTAAATTTGAAAACTGCCCGAACCCAGCTATATTCTCATCTTTGATTCGTCACGGCAAAAGGCGCCCGAATGTCACCATATTCCAAAAATGCAGTTGCAGCACAGATCGCTCTGCAATTCTTTCTATGCCTGCTGTCGAATCCGCTGCATGCGCAAGAGTCCACCATACAAAAGTGCGTTCAGGCGGATGGCTCGATTAGTTATCAGCAGGATGTCTGTCCGGCCGGTTCGAATGGCAAAAAGTTTGGCGTCAATTTATCTGGCTCAAACACTCTCACCTTAAATCCCAACAGCAATCATCAATACAGCACGACCTTAAGTATCAACGGCGTGACCGTACCAGCCTTCATCGATACCGGCGCAACTTTTGTGACAGTGTCACTGGGCACGGCGCAGAAAATGAATATCGTGAATGGACAGGTAACGGTCAGAGCAGCGGAAACGGCCAACGGCCGTATCCAGATGTTGAACAAATCGGTACCGGTGATGAAGATCGGCAAGTTTGAACTCTACAACGTCGAGCTTTCCATTGTTCAGGATTCGCCGACCTTGATCGGCATGAGTGCCTTGAGCCAGCTCAAATTCGCCACTGAAAATGGCAATCTGGTTTTATCCAAACGCTGAATTGCATTTTAAAATAACAACCTTGTGTAAAAGGTAGACTGGAAGCTTATGCATGCCACGGCTCAGTCACAAAAATCAAAAAAATAAATTTTCAATAAATTGTAAGGTAGCGACACAAACTTCGACCAATGCAGGCCCGGATGCAATCTGGGCCTGCATTTTTTTTATTCATTCACAATTCAAACTGAGGGTTTCGCCATGCAATCACTATCTTTGAAATTTAAATTGTCTACTTTAGTAGCCTCGTGCGGACTTGCACTGGCCGTACTGTCTGCGCCAGTTATCGCGCATGAGCAATTCGCTGGCGTCGTTTATACCATGAGCAATGCCGTATCCGGCAACGCGGTGATAGCATTCAATCGCACCAGAGACGGCGCGTTGATTACGGCCGGTCAATATAATACCGGTGGTAGCGGCTCCGGCACCGGACTGGGCAGTCAGGGTTCAGTCAGTTTCGACCGCAGTGGGCGATGGCTGTTTGTCGTGAACGCGGGTAGTAACGATCTGTCCGTATTTGCCAGTGATGACGATGGCTTGCAATTGACTGATAAGCAGGCCACTGGTGGAAAAACGCCGGTCAGCGTGACTGAACATCATGGTTTGGTGTATGTATTGAACGCGGGTGACAGCACTGTCTCCGGATTCTGGCTGACTCGCCAGGGCAAACTGAAATCGATTGCTGGTTCAACTGTGAGCCTGGGCAGCAATGTCGGCGGCGCTCAAGTCAGTTTCAGCCCGGATGGCGACCAGCTGGTCGTCACCGAAAAAGCAAGCGGCAATATCGTCATTTACGCGGTCGCCGATGATGGCAAACTTAGTCCTGCTTCGACCTATGCCTCGCCAACTCCTACCCCTTACGGTTTTGACTTTGGCAGACATCATGAATTCTTTGTCTCCGAAGCTGCCGGTGGGGCGCCCAATGCCAGTTCGGTTTCATCCTATGTACTCGATGGCGACACGGCCAATATCGTTTCCAAATCCATCGCCACACAATATACTGCCGCCTGCTGGCTGATTGCGACCCGCGATGGGCGTTTCATCTATACATCCGACGCCGCCAGTGGCGTATTGTCTGGTTATGCCGTGTCGAAAGACGGTCATATCAAGCTGCTCAACAGCAATGGACAAACCGCTTTGATTGGAGCAGGCACGCATCCGATCGACCTGGCACAGTCGCGCGGCAGTGAATATCTGTATTCACTCAATAACGGCAACAGCACGATCAGCGGCTTCCGTATCAATCAAAATGGTTCGCTGGGTGTAGTTGGCTCAACATCCGGTGTGCCACTGACTGCGCAAGGCCTGGCTGCGAAATAAGTCTCGCACCGGGATAATTGCCCCAATCCTGTTTGTTGGGGCTATTGATCAACCGCAGTCGCGAGGCTGCGGTCAGTGCTGCGCATCCTTCAGATTTTTCACCAACTGGTCGGCCGGTACAATGCCCTGGCAATCCGGGCCGAGGTACACCATGGCAGTTTCGCTGTGTATCGTAGGTTGGCCCTTGTCAATGGA
This sequence comes from Oxalobacteraceae bacterium GrIS 1.18, assembly GCA_040544425.1. Lineage (GTDB taxonomy): Bacteria > Pseudomonadota > Gammaproteobacteria > Burkholderiales > Burkholderiaceae_D > Solimicrobium. Next base: position 34,201 of record JBEONO010000007.1, on the reverse strand, counting down.
CGTGGTCATGTCCATCACCGTGTTGATCTGGTCACCAGTCATGGTGCTCACGCCTTTTCCGTTCATGGTATGGCCATCACGCGTGCAGCTGATTTCGAACATGGTTTGATTGCCACTGTGACTGATCCTGGCGGGCGGACATTGGTCATTCTTGCCCAGCACCGGCTCTTTCTTTGCTGCCATCGCTGCGCTCATGCAAATCTTTACGGTACCGTTTGAACCTGACATCATCCCACCGGTCATAGCTTCCATTTTTGCGCGCATCTCCGGCGACATATTCGCCATCGCCTGCTTCATTTTTTCCTGCGCGGCATTCATCTGCGCCGTCATGTCTTTTCCGTCAGTCACCTGCTTGACAGACTTCACTTCCCACAGCCCGACTTTGGGGGTGTAGGTTTGCGCCAGACTGGGGAGTGAGACCAGACAACTCATTGCCAATACAACTGCCAGGGTAGATGTTTTCATGAGAGACTCCGTGGTTACGGTGGGCGGGAAGTTCGGACTGGGCACAACAGACTGCCACACTAACAGACTCGCAAACCAACCGCAATGGGCCACGCCTGCGGCATTGTTTGCACTATTTGCCAGCTCTATGTTTTAATGCCGTGTCCCCATTCCTGCATCGCCGAGGCTCAAAATTCATTCCCCCCTAATTTCCATCCTGTTCACCACGACGATTGCCGGCGTGATCAGTATCAGCGCTGCAGCAATTTTTTCGTTTGCCCTGTTGGCGAAAATGGTCGACCGGATGGTCAGCCTGTCGGTCGGCATCATGCTCTCGACCGCATTTTTGCATGCCTTGCCGGAAGCCTTTGAATCCAAAGCGGACAGCCACAGCCTGTTCGGCCTGTTGTTGGCCAGTCTGTTCGGGTTCTTCCTGCTGGAAAAGTTCGCCATCCTGCGCCACTCCCATCACAACGAAGCAGACGGTCATCATCATGCCCATGGACACGATGCGCGTGAAGCAGGCAAATCAGGCTGGATGATTCTGGTTGGCGATGGCATGCATAATTTTACTGACGGCATCCTGATCGCCGCGGCATTTCTGGCAAACCCGAAATTGGGTATAGTGACTGGTCTGGCGATTATCGCGCATGAGATCCCGCAGGAAATCGGCGACTTCATCGTGCTGCTGAACGCCGGATTCACGCGCCAACGCGCCTATATGTATAACCTGATTTCCAGCCTGATGGCCGTGGTAGGCGGCATTCTCGGTTACTACACCTTGGAGAGTGCCAGCAATCTGATTCCCTATGTGTTGGTGATTGCCTCGTCCGGCTTCATTTATATTGCGGTCAGCGATCTGATGCCGCAAATGCAGCGCCGTGCGACCATGAAGGAAACGGTTCCGCAGATTGTCCTGATTGCGTTGGGGGTGTTGATTGTGCTGTACCTGACTGGGCAGCATGCGCATTGAGTTTACGATTCACAAATTGAATTGCTATAATCCAGCAACCTGATGATTACCAAACGATTATTGCGAAGGATTTGGTATGCTTAACATAGTTTTACCAGACACACTTGAATCTGCTATAACCGAAGCAGCGCATAGGAGTGGGCTCAGCATCAATGAATATATTACGGTAGTTTGTGAAGAGGCGCTTTCCCTTGAGATTGACCGAATTCGGGTTAACTCGTACTTGGAAGGCACGCCAGCGATTTCGCATGAGAAAGCCGATGCATGGCTAACCGACTTGGCTAGCGGGAAGCGGACAGAGTGCCCTCGCTAATCTGGCATCCAGACGCACTGGACGATATCGCCAGACTGTATGATTTCCTCGCCCCGGCAAGCCCGGCATCGGCCCAACGTTCAGTAGAAATAATTCAAAAGGCAGCAAATCTAATTGCCGAAAATTCTGGCATCGGTACACCCAGGGCCGAATTTAGAGAGTGGCCTGCAAAATTTGGCCGTAGCTCATACGTCCTCCGTTACCGCTGCCTTCCTGGCGACGAGATCTTAATTACTCGTGTCTGGCACAATCGTGAATTACGTTCCACATAATTCAATTTAATTGTTCGCACCACTTAAATATAATACGCAACCGTCGTCATCACCTTCGCCACCCCAGTCATCAACTTCTTGACCGGCCAAGGCAACTCAGATGCGCCCAATGCCTTTGCCGCTGCGCCGTGTTCAATTTCATCTTCACGCATCCGCTCAACAATAACCCGTGACTTGCTATCATTCACCGGCAGGTTTTCAAGATGGCTGGTCAGATGCGCTTCGACCTGACGCTCTGTCTCCACAACAAACCCCAGACTGGTGGCATCGCCCACTTTGGCAGCAATCGCTCCGATAGCAAAAGCACCGGCATACCACAGCGGGTTCAACAGGCTCGGATGGGAACCAAGTTCAGCAATACGTTGCGCGGTCCATGCCAGATGATCTTCTTCTTCACGCCCGGCCTGTTTGAACTGCTCCTGCAATTGCCGGGTCTGCGAAAACAGTCCCTGCGACTGATACAGCGCCTGCGCGCACACTTCACCAACGTGATTGACGCGCATCAGGCCGGCGCTGTGGCGGCGCTCTTTGTCATCGAGTTCGGCTGACTCCAGCACCTTGTGCGCTGGATTAGGACGACTTTGCATGGCAACACCGGTAACGGCGCGCAGTGACTGATCGAATAAGGCGATCAACTGATCTGGTCTGCTTAACAGGTTTTTTATCATCATGGTAAATAAACAATCTCATGGTTGCGTGGAACACCGGCTATTTTAAGCGGTTTTGCCTGGTACCACGTTAAGTCATCCGAATGAGCCGGGTGAATATGAAAATTGTTTAATGAAGCCAAAGAATTCGCCCACCTATAATCCACTGCAACAAATTGCTCCCTGTTCGAATTTCAATCTTGAGGTAAACAATGCTTTGGATCGTGCGAATTGCCTTAAAGCGCCCTTACACATTTGTGGTGTTGGCATTACTCATCCTGATATTCGGGCCGCTGGCGGCACTGCGCTCACCTACCGATATCTTCCCCGACATAAAAATTCCCGTCATCAGCGTGGTCTGGAGCTATACCGGCCTGCCTCCGGAAGATATGTCGGGTCGGGTTCTTTACTATTACGAGCGGTCTTTGAGTTCCACCGTTAACGATATCGAACACATTGAATCACAATCGCTGGCCGGCTTTGGTGTGGTCAAAATCTTCTTTCAGCCCAACGTCGATATTCGCACTGCCACGGCGCAGGTCACGTCGATATCGCAGACTGTATTGAAGCAAATGCCGCCCGGTATTACTCCGCCGCTGATCTTGAACTACAACGCGTCAACCGTGCCGATTCTGCAACTGGCCCTGTCCAGCGTTGAACAGACTGAGCAGAAACTGTTCGACTTCGGGCAGAATTTTATTCGTCCCCAGCTGGCGACGGTGCCCGGCACGGCGGTGCCGTCGCCTTACGGCGGCAAGGTCAGACAGATTCAAATCGATTTAAACCAGCAGGCCTTGCAGGCGAAAAAATTATCGGCTGAAGATATTGAAAATGCGCTCGCGGCACAAAACCAGATCATTCCGGTCGGCACGCAAAAAATCGGACGTTTTGAATACAGCGTCAAACTCAACAACAGCCCGGACGCCTTTGAGCAGATCAATGATATCCCGGTCAAATACGTGGACGGCTCCCTGATTTATCTGCGCGATGTGGCGACGGTGCGCGACGGCAATCCGCCGCAAACCAACGTGGTGCGCGTCAATGGCAGCCGTGCTGTGCTGATGACGATATTGAAAAGCGGTGCAGCCTCCACCCTCGACATTGTCAACAATGTGAAAAACCTGATTCCGATTCTAAAAGAGACGCTACCTGAATCGGTTCATCTGGATGCGATTGGCGATCAGTCGATTTTTGTGAAAGCGGCGATCAGTGGCGTGGTGAAAGAAGCGATCATTGCCGCGCTCTTGACCAGCCTGATGATTCTGTTATTTCTGGGCAGCTGGCGCTCGACGCTGATCATTACCATTTCAATTCCGCTGGCAATTCTGTCCTCGATTATCGGTTTATATATCGCCGGTGAAACGCTGAATATCATGACGCTGGGTGGCCTGGCGCTGGCAGTGGGTATTCTGGTTGACGACGCGACAGTGACCATCGAAAACATCAACTGGCATCTGGAAAAGGGCAAGGACGTGCAGGCGGCGATCATGGATGGTGCCGGTCAGATCGTGGTTCCGGCACTGGTGTCACTGCTGTGTATCTGTATCGTTTTTGTGCCGATGTTTTTTCTGACCGGGATCGCGCACTACCTGTTTGTGCCGATGGCTGAAGCGGTGATGTTTGCCATGATCGCTTCGTTTATTCTGTCGCGTACTCTGGTGCCTACGATGGCAATGTATCTGCTGAAGCGGCACAGTATTGACGGCCATCCATCCGGCGAGTTATTGCAGATGGCGCAACCGAATCACCACACGCCATCCCATTCGCGCAATCCCCTGGTGCGCTTTCAACAGCTGTTTGAACGTCAGTTCATGCGCATCCGGGTCAGCTATTTCTCCATGCTGGTGCTGGCGATGGAGAACAAAAGGATGTTTGTGAGCGGGTTCCTGGCTATGGTGCTGCTGTCGTTTGCCTTGCTGCCCTGGCTGGGTGAAAATTTTTTCCCGAGTGTTGATTCGGGTCAGATCAAGATGCATGTCCGCGCCCAGATCGGCACGCGGATTGAAGAGACCACCAAACTGTTTGATCAGGTCGAGCAGAGAATTCACAAAACCATTCCCCAGAGTGAACTTGGCGCGATTGTTGACAATATTGGCCTGACTGTCAGCGGCATCAACAACGTCTATAACAATACCGGCACCATCGGCCCGCAGGATGGCGACATCCTGATCAGCCTGAATGAAAATCACGGACCGACCGACGACTATGTCGCCAGGTTGCGCATTGATCTGGCTGAGCAGTTTCCCGGCACGACATTTTCGTTTTTGCCAGCCGACATGATCAGCCAGATTCTGAATTTCGGCGCTCCGGCACCGATCGATGTCCAGGTGATGGGACCGGATGGCGCTGCAAATATGGCCTATGCCCAGCTGCTCAGGCGCGACATCAATAAAATTCCCGGCATCGCGGATGTCCGGATTCAGCAGGCCAACGACTATCCGCAATTGAACGTCGCGGTTGATCGCAGTCGCGCCAAACAACTGGGTATTACCGAGAGAGACGTCACGAACAGTCTGGTCGTTTCGATGGCCGGCAGCGGACAGGTCGCGCCCTCATTCTGGTTGAATAAACGTAATGGTGTGTCGTATCCGATTGTGGCGCAAACCCCGGAATATCAGATTCAATCGCTTAGCGACCTGACCAATATTCCCATCGTTGGTGACGGTGGTTCGCAAATATTGGGGGGCATTGCCACCATCACCCGAAAAAATTCTCCCGCGGTGGTCTCTCATTATGCGGTCCAGCCAGTGATCGATATTTTTGCGACGACCCAGAATCGCGACCTCGGTGGCGTGGCCAAGGAAATTATGCAGGTGCTCAAGAATCATGAATCTGCCCGACCAAAGGGCTCAGTCATCTCGCTGCGCGGTCAGGTGCAAACCATGAATAACGCCTTCAGCAGTTTGCTGTTTGGACTGCTGGCGGCAGTCGCGCTGATTTACTTGTTGGTCGTGGTGAATTTTCAGTCTTGGAGTGATCCGTTCGTGATCATCGCCGCGCTGCCCGCTGCGCTGGCCGGTATCGTCTGGATGCTGTTCCTCACGCACACCACCCTGTCGGTCCCGGCCCTGACCGGCGCGATCATGTGCATGGGTGTGGCCACGGCCAACAGTATTCTGGTGGTCAGCTTTGCCCGCGAGCGATTGCTGCATCTGAATAATCCAATCAAGGCGGCATTGGACGCCGGGTTCACCCGATTCAGGCCGGTCTTGATGACCGCTCTGGCCATGGTGATCGGTATGGCACCGATGGCCCTGGGCATGGGCGAGGGTGGCGAACAAAACGCGCCGTTGGGACGTGCTGTCATCGGCGGGCTGATCGCGGCAACCATTGCGACTTTATTTTTTGTGCCGATCGTTTTCAGCATCGTGCACCGGAACCACAAACCTATTTCATCCAAGGGAGAGACGCGTGAGCTCTAACGATATCGATACACCGCAGCATAAGTCGTTGCCAGCCAATCTTAAGTTCAAGGCACTGTTTGTGCTGGCGCTTGCCATCCTGGCCGTGATTGGCGGGCTGGTATACCGTGCCCGCAATCAGGAAGCATTGGTGAAATTGTCGGAGCAGCAGGCGCTGCCGATCGTCAAAATCATTCAGCCGGTCGAATCAAGCGGGTCGGCGGATCTGGTTTTGCCCGGCACCCTGCAAGCCTATTATTCGGCTCCGGTGTATGCGCGCGTGACCGGTTATTTAAAACAGTGGAATGTCGACATTGGTGCCTCAGTCAAATCTGGTCAGGTATTGGCGAATATCGAAACGCCGGAACTGGATCAGCAATTGAAGCAGTCAGAAGCCAATCTCGACACTGCTTTGGCCAATGAGCGGCTGACAAAACTTACCAGCGAGCGCTGGAAAAATCTGTTGAAGACCGATTCGGTCTCCAAGCAGGAGACCGACGAAAAGAACGGTGACTATGAGGCCAAACAGGCACTGGTCGCCGCCGCCCGCGCCGATGTTGAGCGCTTGCGTGCGCTGGAATCGTTCAAGCGTATCACCGCGCCGTTTGACGGCGTGGTCACGGCGCGCAACACGGATATTGGCGCCTTGATCAACGCCGGACACGACGCTGGCCGTTCTTTGTTTACCGTTGACGATGTGCACAAGCTGCGCCTGTATGTCGACGTACCGCAGAATTATGCGCATCAAATCAATGCTGGCATGCAGGCGCAATTTGATATTCCTGGCCTGCCCGGGCAGCTGTTCAATGCGACACTGACCGGCAACTCCCGCGCGGTGAGTCAGAACTCCGGAACCATGCTGATCGAGCTGGACGTCGATAATGCGGAGCGCAAGTTACTGCCAGGCGGCTACGGCAACGTGCATTTCAAATTGCCCCGTGCAGGCAATGTGGTGCAGGTGCCGACGACAGCTTTGGTGTTTCGCAAGGAAGGTATTTCGGTCGCAACACTCACGGCCGACAATCGGGTCGCGTTCCATACCATTGATATCAGTCACGATTTGGGCAGTGCGGTACAAATTGACAGCGGCTTGATGATTGCTGATCGCGTCATTGACAGTCCGCCAGATTCACTTGAACAGGGCGATATGGTACGCGTTGCGAAAGTAAACGATAGAGGGAATGGCAAATGAAGAAGCGGTTCTGGCCAGTTGCCGGTCCAGCGTTGAAGGTGATGACGCTGGCGCTTGGCGCATCACTCTTGCATGGCTGCTCGCTGGCGCCGGTGTATCAGGCTCCGACTGTTGCGATTCCAGACAATGCCTGGCAGGACAATATGTGGCAGCTTGCCAAACCGGTCGATGATCAACCGCACGGCAACTGGTGGCAATTGTTCAATGACCCGACGCTCAATCGTCTTGAAGATGAGATCGATGCGGCCAACCCCGGTCTTGCTGCTGCGCTGGCGCGTTATGATGAAGCCAGTGCCTACACCCGCCAGCTGCAGGGCGGTCAGGGGCCGTCACTGGACGGTGGGGGCAGTCTGACGGATAACCGTCAGTCGAAAGATCGCCCGTTGCGCGGCGCCGGTCAGCCCAATGTCTATGACGCTACCACCGTTGGTCTGGGCGCCAGTTATGCTTTGGATATCTGGGGACAGGTGCGCAATCTGGTGGCGGCCGGCCAGGCAAATGAACAGGCCAGCGCCGCCGACCTTGAAACAGCGCGCCTCAGTCTCCATGCAAGCCTGGCCGACAGTTACGTCAGCCTGCGCGGTGTTGATGCCAAAATCCGGATTTATCAGGACGCTACCGTCGCGTACACGAAAGCACTGGAATTGACCCAACGGCGTTTTGCGGGCGGCGTGGCCTCGGGCATTGATGTGGCCCGAGCCCAGACACAGCTCAGTTCAACCCGGTCGGAAGCATCGGAGTTATTGGCGCAACGTGCCATTTACGAACATGCCATTGCCAGTCTGACCGGACAGACCGCGATGAGTTTCACGCTGGCTGCAGAAACCAGAGAGATGCCCATTCCCGACATTCCAGTCAGTCTGCCTTCGGAATTGCTGCTGCGCCGCCCTGACATCGCCGCCGCCGAGCGTCGCACCGCTGCCGCCAATGCCTCGATCGGGGTAGCGCGGGCAGCGTATTATCCGAACCTGTCGCTTGGCGCAACGTACGGCGTGCAAAATACCGGCAAGGCCGATCTGTTCTCGATACCGAATACCTTCTGGAGTCTGGGCCCTGCCGCAGTCTTTAACTTATTCGACTCTGGCAGGCACGACGCGCAGCTGGCCCAGGCCAAAGCAGCGTTGCAGGAAACCAGCGCTACTTATCGCTCGGTGGTATTGGCGGCATTTCAACAAGTCGAAGACAATCTGTCGCGATTGAAATATGATAGGCAAAGCGCAGCGGAACAGCAGCAGGCAATGCAGGCCTCCGACACGGCGCTGACCCTGGCGATGAATCGCTATCGCGAAGGTGCAGTGAATTATCTGGAAGTCGTCACATCGCAGGAAGCGGCATTGAACGCGGCCCAGCGCGCCACCGACATTCATACCAGAGAGCTCAAGTCAAGCGTGGATTTGGTGCGCGCACTGGGTGGCGGATGGACGCGCGACAGCAGTCCGCAAATATCGCATTTACCATGAGCAGAGTATGCAGACAGCAAATCCGGCAGTCCGATCCATACGCATCCTGACGATAGAGGATGATCAAACTACTGCGCAAGAAATCGCAGCGGAGTTGACGGCGCACGGTTACACGGTCGATATCGCCAACGACGGCAAGCTGGGTTTTGACAAAGCTTGCAAGGGGAATTACGACGCCATTACGCTCGATCGGATGCTACCCGGCATGGACGGTTTAACGCTTGTTACGCATATGCGCAGTGCGGGGATCGATACGCCGGTTCTGATGATCAGCGCGCTAAGCGACGTGGACGAGCGGGTCCGGGGACTGCGCGCCGGTGGCGACGATTACCTGACCAAGCCGTTCGCCAGCGATGAAATGTCGGCCAGACTGGAGGTGCTGTTGAGACGCAGGAAAACGCCTGAGCTGATCGTTACCCTGCAGGTCGCCGATCTGACCATGAATCTCATGGAGCGGACCGTACAGCGCAATGGCATAGAAATCGAAATGAAGTCCACCGAATTTCGCCTGCTTGAATACATGATGCGCAATTCCGGCCAGGTGCTCACTCGCACCATGATATTTGAAGCGGTGTGGAATTATCACTTCGATCCCTACACCAATTTAATCGAAGTCCATATGGCGCGGCTTCGAAAAAAAATCAACCTCACGGATTTGCTGCCGTTAATCCGCACCATACGCGGCTCTGGCTATATGCTGGGTGAGCAATGAATCATACCCTGCTTGAACATTGGCGCATTTCCACCTTCCGTCTGGCGATCCTGTTTGGTGTGCTGTTTACAATCGGGAACGTTGCCCTGCTCAGCCTGATCTACTGGCAAACCTCGAGTTATCTGGTGCATCGCAGTGATGACAGCATTGTTGGCATGGCCAGTAACTTCAAAAATTTAAGCCCGGAAAAAGTCGAACAAGAAGTCAGGGAAGCTCTGTTATACGATCTGCGCAGATCTAATTTATATGGGCTGTTCAACTCCGACGGAACAGTCATCGCGGGGAATATGAAAGCCTTGCCACCTGGCCTGCCAGTCGACGGGCAAATTCATCAATTTGCGCAATCGAGTATCGCGCCGTTTCCTTCGCCAGAGAATTTCCGGCAGAGTGTTGACGGACTGGCGCGTGCGCTGACACAACGTCTTTCAAATGGAAATATTCTGATTATCGGCAGGGATTTTACTCAACTGGCCGAAATCAAGGCGATCATTTTGAATGCTCTGATTGGCAGCGGTGGACTCATTTTATTCATCGGACTGTTAAGCGGATTTTCCCTGAGTTTGAGTCCGCTGCGCCGAATCAATGCAATTCGCGCGACGAGTCGCCGGATCATGCACGGCGAGCTGAGTCTGCGCCTGCCGCTGTCCAATCGCCAGGACGAACTCGACATGCTGTCGGCGATCGTCAACGCCATGCTGGAAGAAATCGAGCGCCTGCTCACCGAAGTCAAGAGCGTCACGGATACCCTGGCGCATGATCTGCGTACACCACTGACACGCCTGCGGTTAACCCTGTATCGCGCTCAGCAGCAGTTCCCGGACGATCAGCCGGAGCACGGCCTGCTCGACAATGCTTTGGATGAGACCGATGCATTGCTGGCCAGATTCCGGGCATTGCTGCGCATTTCAGAAATTGAAAATCGTCAGCGCAAATCGGCGTTCAGGAGTGTCAATCCGGAAGAAATCTTACTGCAGTTGATTGAACTGTTTGAACCGCTTGCTGAAGACGCGTCGGTCAATTTGACGCTCGCCTACGAAACGACCTCACCTATTTATGCCGATCCCGATTTGCTGTTCGAGGCGCTGAGCAATCTGGTCGATAACGCGATCAAATTCACGCCAGCCGGTGGTTCTGTATGGATCAAATTAAGTCAGGTCAACGCGGTACCGCGTATCGATATTATCGACACGGGTTGCGGTATACCGGTTGAAGAACGGGAGTCCGTGCTGTTGCGATTCCACCGCAGCGGCAACACCCAGACCGCTCATCCTGGTTATGGACTTGGTCTGTCGATTGTCGCTGCGATCATCAGGCTGCACGGTTTCCGCCTGCAATTTCAAGACACCGCAGCTGGAACGCATTTAACCGTGCTTTGTTCAGATTAAATCTTGTGATTGATACCGATCGTAAATCCGGTCGTGTTGTCTTTGTTTTTTGCAGCACCTTGAAATTGGGTCTTGTCGCCTCCCCATTTATTGTAGTCAAGCTCCAGGTAGGCCAGCGTTCTGACCGAAAATTTGTACTCTGCAAATCCAATCACACGGTCAATCGTTGCCTTGGGCTTGACATCGTTGGTCCAGGTGCGATTGACGTTGTAGAAACCCAGAGTCAAATCAACAGCTGAGGTAGCGGCGTAAGTTGTTCCGACTGAATAGATGTCGGTTTTAATTTGCGTGCTTGCTGTGTTATCAGCGGTATTGCTGCCGTAGTTCGCCGCAAATTGCCAGTCGCCCAGTGTTAATCTGCCGCCAGCTGTATAGGCGGTCAACTTCAAGGTATCGGTGGCATTATTCAACTCCATATACGCAGCAGCCAACGACACTGGACCATCTATGTACGTCAAGCCTGCTTCGGCGCTGCTACCCGCTGCACTTTTACCGGCCACACCGCCAAATGAATACAGCAAGGTGCCGGTCACCGGACCTGATCCAGCCACATATTTGACAGCATTATCCTGTCTCTGCATCGAACCATTTCCTGGATCACCGGTGCCGTAATAGGTGGCTGCCGAAGTGACCAGTGCGGAGGAATTTAAGGAGGTGTATTGCAGATTTGGATTGAATGAAGTAAACCGCCCATCGATCGCATCGATACCATCAATGATGTCGCGAATGACACTTTGCTGACGACCAAAAATGATTTTTCCGACCGGCGTCACCAATCCGACCAATGCCTGGCGCTCAAAGAATTTATCGGCATTTGCTGCCGCTGGATTTTTACCCGTCCCGTTGTTGGCATTGACGCTGCCGGTATTGAGATACAGGTCGCTTTCCAGCGCGAAGATGGCTTGGTATCCGCCACCGAGGTCTTCCGTGCCGGAGAAACCAAATCGACCGGAGCGATCGACGCCACTGGTCGCCGCAGTAACACTGCTTGCATTTGGCGAGGGTGAAGAGGTTGAGGACAGACCCAAACCATCCGAATAGCGCACACCAGTATCCAACACGCCGTATACCGTCGTATTAGTTTGCGCCTGTGCGGCAAAACTGGAAGCCAATACCAACATACCAACTAGTTTATTTTTATGACTCATCATTCCCTCATGTAAAAATCATGGTGACTGCAAATTCGGCTGCGTAGTCAATCTATGCATCGAACCTGGTCAGAAGAGAAGGGAGAGTAGCATTCCTTATTTTTTTGCAGAACGAATCATTTCATTCGTTGATATGCGCAAAATTTATATCGATTTGCTGAGGGAATAAAAAAACCGCTCAATTTGCATTGAGCGGTTTTTTATTTTTATGACGGCCATGCAGCCATCAAACTACAACATATTAGAACTTTGTACGCATACCAATAGCAAAGATGTAGTTGCTTTTGTTGTATGTTGATTCAGGATATGCATCGCCTTTGTATTCTGAATACATTACACCTGCATAAGCGTCAGTACGCTTGGAGAAGTGGTAGTCAGCCAACAAAGAGTATTCGTAGATATTGCCCTTCAATTGTTTCAGATCATCAGATTGCTTAGGATTGATGTCGTAGAAACCAACTGCCAGGTTGAACGCTGGTGTGAAGTTGTAATCACCACCGACCCAGAAAATGTCAGTTTTTTGATCAGCAGCAGAGAAATCAGCTGCAGCGCCTTTAGTTGCGGAGGCACAAAAATTTGTTGTAGCAACATTACAGATCTGGAAACCAGCATAAGAGGTAACACCCAAAGATGCCAAACTGTCGCTAGGCTTTTTCAGCGTGAACTCTTCAAAACCGCCAGTGATTTTTGCATCGCCAAACGCATACTTCGCTGCAACCATGTAGCCTTCGGTATTAGCGTTGGTTACATTTACGTCGCCAGCAACAAAACTGTTACCAGCGTGTACTGTGTCTGTTGACTGCTGGTAGGCTGCCTGGATACCGAAACCGTCTGCTTCGTAACCTGCGCCAATACCGTAAGCTGTACCGGCTGAAGATTTGCCAGCAAAACCACCCAATTTAGCAATAGCGGAAATGTTGAAATCGCCAAATTTGTTGACGTATCTGATGCTGTTATCCAGACGTTTGTTTTCTGTATAACCAGCGCCAGCGTAAGGGCCATTCAAACTCAGTGGTGAGAATGCCTGAGCATCTTGAACTGCATCGTATTCTTTCAGGATGTCTGCCATAGTCGACAACTGACGACCAAATGTCAATCTACCCAAAGTATCATCAGCCAAACCAACCCAAACCTGGTCGTTGAACAACTGGCCGTTTACTGAGGAAGCTGCTGACACTGAACCGGTCAAAGTACCTGGGCGGTTGTTTGCCAACGATTGAGCAGCATTGCTCAATGTGCCGTTGTTTGCATTGAAATACGAATCCATGTTGAAGATAGCTTTCAGACCGCCGCCTAAATCTTCAGTACCGCGAATACCCCAACGTGATGGGCTGATACCACCGTTAATCAATGCTGTAGTAGCCTGATTAACACCTGTTTTAGTTGCGTTAGCAGCGTTGACAGTTGCTGGATAATTTGGATCTGCAGCTAACGAATATTCAACGTTGGCAACAGCCAGATCAATAATGCCATACAGCTCAACTGATGAAGTGCCAGTCGATTGCGCAAATGCGCCATTTGCAGCAAAAAGCATAGCGATGCTAATGCCGATGATTTTCTTATTCATTGTTCGTCCTTTAAGAGGTGTGGTGAGAAAGTAATTCTTTATTTTACTTTGGGATTTGGTTGCAATAAAAATTGAAAATTGCCCGCTACCCTAAACAGAAACAAGGTAAAAAAACTGAAAATAAAATTAGGCAACATAATCAAAGTGCGAAACAAGCATAGTAAGTCGCTTAATACATTTCAAGTAATTTGGTCATGGCCGGCTTCAAGCTGAAACTATAGTAACCATTAATGACAACTAGATGACATGTGCGTTGCAACAAGACAACAATGCTAAGTGCTTCAAATTATTGTGACAGCTTCTGTACTACATCCATTTGTTCTTGGGGAGGAATGTAAAATAAGTGGGTTTGTAAATCAAGAAATATATCGGTTTACTTGCTGTGTGCGCTGCAACAAAACAACAACTCGTTATTTTCATGCCATAAAGTAAAACATAACTACTTGAACTTTGATCTTTCAGTTGTATTAACATTGCACGCTTCATTTCCAGTGGAAATTTATTTTAGAGCAATGCTTTTTCCTGCCAAATCTACGAAATTACGATTTTCATGTCATAAATCTGCCATATTTCAGAAAATTTGCCTTTTATTAAATAACCGTCAAAATGATTATCGGATCGTCATTTTTAGTGAGAATTGGCCATTATTTTCTTCTAGACAATTTTTTAATGCGCTTTATCCCAGTTTTCACCAACCCCAACTTCTGCAATCAGCGGAACTTTCAATTTTGCTACCTGCGCCATTAATTCCGGTATTTTTTGTTTGACTATAATTAACTCGTCGTTTGGCACTTCCAACACCAATTCATCGTGGACCTGCATAATCATCTTCGATTTCATTTTTTCCATTTCCAGCCAGCCCTGCACGGAAATCATCGCCAGTTTAATTAAGTCTGCAGCAGTACCCTGCATCGGCGCGTTAATTGCGGCGCGTTCCGCCCCCTGGCGTCGTTGCCCGTTTGCCGAATTAATTTCAGTCAGCCACAAGCGACGCCCAAATACGGTCTCAACATAGCCTTGCTGTTTGGCTTTGATTTTGGTTTCCGCCATATAGTCAGCGACACCGGGATAGCGCATAAAGTATTTGTCGATATAGGACTGCGCGGCATTGCGGTCAATGCCCAGATTGCTGGCCAGGCCAAAAGCGCTCATTCCGTAAATTAGCCCGAAATTAATCACTTTGGCATAACGCCGCTGTTCGCTGCTCACTTCCGCCGGACTGGTTCCAAAGATTTCCGCAGCCGTTGCGCGATGTACGTCTTCCCCTTCAGCAAACGCGCGTAGCAGGCTCGCATCGCCAGAGATATGAGCCATGATGCGCAATTCAATTTGCGAATAATCTGCCGAAACCAGCACGCTGCCCGGTGGCGCAATGAATGCCTCGCGAATCCGACGCCCCTCGGCACTCCGAATCGGAATGTTCTGCAGATTTGGGTCGTTCGATGCCAGTCGCCCGGTCACGGCGACCGCCTGCGCATAGTTGGTATGAACACGGCCGGTGCTGGCGTTGATCATCTTGGGCAGCTTATCGGTATAGGTGGATTTTAATTTCGCCAATCCTCGGTATTCCAGAAGTACTTTAGGAAGCGGGTAATTTTCCGCCAGTTTTTGCAGAACTTCTTCATCGGTCGACGGCGCACCGGACGGCGTTTTCTTGACTACGGGCAGTTGCAATTTGTCGAAAAAAATCTCGCCCAATTGTTTCGGCGAGTTCAGATTAAACGGCTGGCCTGCCAATCCATAGGCCTGCTGCTCCAAGGTCAACAGACGCAGACCGATTTCCTGGGACTGCGCCGCCAAGAGCTGGCTATCAATCAACACGCCATTTCGTTCGATTTTTTGCAGCACCTGAGCAGTCGGCAATTCAATCGATTCATAGATGTAGCGCAATTTATCGTCTTTATCTACTATCGGAAACATCGCCTGATGCAACTGCAATGTGATATCAGCGTCTTCAGCAGCGTATTGCGTCGCCCGGTTGATTTCAACCTGATCAAAGCAGATCTGACTGGCACCTTTGCCGCAGACTTCTTCAAAGCTGATCGTCTTTCTGCCCAAATGCCGCAACGCCAGACTGTCCATATCGTGGGATTTATGAGATTCGAAGACATAAGATTCCAGCAAGGTATCCTGGGCTACACCGCGCAGCGTGACACCGTGGTTGGCAAAGATATGGCTGTCGTACTTCAGGTTCTGACCAACTTTATTTTGCAGAGGATCTTCCAGCCATGGCTTCAAGCGCGACAATACCGTGTCAATTGGCAGCTGCAGCGGCGCATCCGGGTAACGATGTGCCACCGGGATATACGCCGCGTGACCAATTTCAACACACAGCGAGATGCCTACCAGTTGTGCTGTCATTGGCTCTAACGACGTTGTCTCGGTATCGATCGAGGTCAGAGTTGATTGCTGAATTTTTTCCAGCCAATGAGTCAATTGATCGTCGGTCAAAATGGTTTCGTAATTTCGTTCCACCTGTTCCAGAGCGAGTTGACCTGTTTGCGGGACGCTTGAATCCAAGGGAGCGGAACTCTGGCCAGAGCTGTCAGAGGATGGAGTTGCCGCCATCGCCTCGCGCAACCATGAATTAAATCCATAGCGCTTAAAAAAATCAATCATCGCCGTCGTGCTTTCAGGTTGTGCGACCAGGGATTCAGTGACCGATTTCATATGGGCTGAAAGATCGCAATCCGTTTTAACCGTGACCAGCGCGCGCGCCTGTGGCAGCCAGTCCAGCGCTTTGCGCAGATTTTCACCAACTACACCGGTGATTTCATTGGCGTGCGCGATCACGCCGTCCAGAGAATCATACTGAGTTAACCATTTCACAGCAGTCTTGGGTCCGACCTTGGCAACACCCGGCACATTATCTACCGTGTCACCGATCAGGCTGAGATAGTCAACTATCCGATTCGGGGGCACGCCAAACTTGGCAATGACACCGGCGACGTCCAGCTTTTCATTGCTCATGGTATTAATCAGCGTCACATGCTGATTCACCAGCTGAGCCAGATCCTTGTCGCCGGTGGAGACCACACATTGAAATCCATGCCTGGCGCAATCGACGGCCAGCGTGCCTATCACGTCATCCGCCTCAACACCGTCAACCATCAGTATCGGCCAGCCCATATTGCGAACAACTTCGTGTATCGGTTCAATTTGCGCTGCCAGATCTTCCGGCATCGACGGACGCTGGGCCTTGTAGTCGGCATATAGATCGTCGCGAAATGTTTTTCCTTTTGCGTCGAAGACACAGGCCATATAGGCTGCCGGATAGTCTGCACGCAGGCGCCGCAACATCGCAACCATCCCGTATATTGCTCCAGTTGGCTGGTTGGCGGCGTTGCGCAGATCAGGCATGGCATGAAACGCTCGGTATAAATAACTTGATCCATCGACCAGTAATAAAGTGTTTTGCATAGAATTTTGTGTGAGGCCAGCGAATGAGTGACAAGCGAAAAATATATTAAGACCGAGACAAAGCAGCGCGCCACCGCGATCAAAGCCGGCGAGTCCAGGAATTTGCCAACGATTATGGCAGAATTTATCAAAGCGACCGAACATATTGTCGATGCGATTTTTGGCTCTGACGAAGCCTTGGATATTTTGACAGGCAAGGATGAATTGCAGCATTAGTTGTGATTTATTGCTTTTGTGGATTGCACCTTTGCTACAATGCAGCATAGCAAATGGATTTGAAGCGAAGTCCATTTAACGCGTCACCACCATCTGCGCCCCACAATTATTATGAAAATCATATCCAAGTCTGTCTTTGCAATACCGCTCATGGTGAGCGTCTGCTGGTTTGCATCATCTGTGTATGCCAACAATGCAGCACCACCTCCAGACACGCCCCCGAAAATGGATCCGCTGGAAGAAGGTGAGCCGGCCGTCACGAATTTGGGCAAATCGCAAGTCAAGCAAACCGTGCAGAATTCCAGAGAAGGCGAGCAAACCACGGTCAAGGTAACCAATTCCGTCGGGACCTACCTGGTAAAGCCAAACCAAAATGTCGGCACTTCGTTGCCTGGTGATGCGCAAAGCAACAGCAACAATCCGGTTCAATGGGTCGTCAAGAGTTGGGGTGGCAGCAAGAATACGGACAAACCTGACGATGAACCGCCAGCATTGCCGCCTAACCCAGCCACAAAATAATCAGCATTCGCCTTTTTAAACTTTACATTTCTTACTATGGCAGTATTTACCTCGGTTAGCCTGGCTGACCTCAAACCATGGATTGCGCAATTTCCGCTTGGACAGGCTCATTCCATCAAAGGCATTTCATCCGGAATAGAAAACAGCAATTTCTTTATCAATACCGATGCCGGTGAATATGTTTTGACGATATTTGAAAATCTCAGCTTCGAACAGTTACCATTTTATTTGCATCTGATGGATCATCTTGCGAAGCACGCAATCTTGGTTCCGGCGCCAATTGCCAATCTCGAAGGCAGTTTAGTAACGGCCCTGCATGGCAAGCCAGCGGCGATTGTCAGCAAACTGGATGGTGAGAGTGAGCTGAATCCGTCACCAAAGCATTGTTCTGAAGTCGGAGAAATGCTCGCCAAAATGCATTTGGCCGGATTGGATTTCAAAATACATCAGGAGAATTTACGCGGACTGAACTGGTGGAAAGAAACCACCCCTAAAGTTATCGACTTTCTTGATCTGAGTCAGCGCGAGCTGCTTTCGTCAGAATTGAATCGGCAGGTCGCATTTGCTGCCAGCGAACCGTATCAGCAACTGCCACGCGGCCCAATTCATGCCGACCTGTTTCGCAATAATGTCATGTTTGTTCAAGATAAACTCAGTGGTTTTTTCGATTTTTATTTTGCCGGTTGGGACAGCTTGATTTTTGACCTGGCAGTTACCTGCAATGATTGGTGTATCGACTTGCCCAGCGGCGCACCTGATCCGATACGCAGCGACGCGCTCATCAAAGCGTATCAGGCAATTCGCCCGTTGACAGCGGCAGAGCAAAGCGCATGGCCTGACATGCTGCGCGCTGCGGCGCTGCGATTCTGGCTGTCGCGCCTCTACGACTATTACCGTCCTCGGGACGCGCATGTACTCACGCCGCACGACCCTGCCCACTTTGAACGAATTTTACGTAGACGCTGCGAACCATGAATAATCTACCCGCCAAAACCGGCTGGCTTTGGGTGAAGCAAGGCTTTCAGTATTTCAGACGACAACCGATAGAATTTTCGACGCTGTTTTTGGCATATTTGTTTTTCATGCTGATACTTGGCTTTATTCCTTACGTAGGTCAAGTGCTCGCATTTATTTTCTTGCCGCTCTTTACGCTGTCGTTTATGGAAGCCTGCAGGCAAATCGATCAGGGACTGCGCGTACACCCGCGGTTATTGTTAGTTGGATTTCGCTCACCACAGTCGATCAAACTGATGCAACTTGGCGTGCTCTACCTGATCGCAGCCTGCCTCGCGATCGCCGCCTCAACACTCGTTGACGATGGCGTATTCTGGCAATTCTTGACCGGCCAGATAGAACTCAATGCCAAGGTCGTTGAAAACACGCATATGACAGCCGCAATGCTGTTTGCCATGGCGATATATCTGCCCGCGCTGCTGGCGTTCTGGTTTGCCGGCCCGCTCATTGCCTGGCATCAGATGTCACTGTTCAAGGCGATTTTCTACAGCTTTTTCGCCTCGTTAAAATCACTGCGCGTCTTTCTGGTCTACGGTTTGTGCTGGTTTGCAGTGGGCGGATTATTGCCTTCAATACTGAGCGTGATTGTCGCGTCGATCATTGGCAGCCCCAATATGATTGTGGCACTGATGATGCCGTTGTCGATGGTGTTGACCATCATTTTGTATTGCTCATTTTATCCATCTTACCAATCAATATTTGGTCAGACAGGCGACACGAATTCCTCCACGATTTCGTAATCGTGGGTTATTTCAGCTGTTTTTTCCATCATGATCGAAGCAGAACAATATTTTTCATGCGATAACTTGATCGCACGTTCCACGGTATTGGGCTTCACATTCTGACCCGTGACAACAAAATGGAAATGCACTTTGGTGAACACCTTGGGATCTGTTTCCGCCCGCTCAGCGGTCAGCTTCACCTCGCAATTACTGATTTTCTGTCCGCTCTTGCGCAAAATCAGCACCACGTCATAAGCCGTGCAGCCACCGGTACCAAGTAAAACCATCTCCATTGGGCGTGGCGCGAGGTTACGTCCACCGCCATCCGGCGCGCCATCCATTGCAACCACGTGGCCAGATCCTGTTTCAGCTAAAAAAGTCATCCCGGACACGCCGGTCCACCTGACGGTACATTCCATTTTTTATCCTTCAAATAAGATCGCAAGCCGCAATTGTAGCTTGATTCATCCCGGCAATTAAAATCAGAGGGCTTTTAAGCTGGTTTATTGCGTCGCAAAATAGCAAATTCATATATGGATATTCGCAAAAAGGCCCGCAATTCACAAAAAATATCTTGCAACGCACAATTTCTTCAATTAAACTTATTTCATCGTTGGTTCTCTGTTGTTTTGAACTAACAACTTTTGTCTCCTCCGCCTACACAGGTGGAATTCAACCCGAAATAGCAATATTTCGGGTTTTTTTTTGTCCTTCGCTCAAAATTCAGGCGATTCCACCCCCAGAGCTTGACACTAAGTCTTTGAAAAGATTATAATTGTCGGCTTTCCATCTCGCTTTTGGGAAAACGATACAAGGTTGAGTCTGTGAATTTGCATCATTGCTCACAGAACCGCCATCAGATTAAAAAGCGAATTAACTTTAATTAGGAAGTCATCATGAAAACCTTTTCCGCAAAAGCACACGAAGTGCAGCGCGATTGGTTCGTGATTGACGCGACGGATAAAATCCTCGGACGTGTTGCCAGCGAAGTGGCACTCCGATTACGCGGCAAGCACAAACCAGAATTTACTCCACACGTCGACACGGGCGATTTTATCGTTGTTGTCAATGCAGGTAAATTGCGTGTCACAGGCACAAAAGCCTTGAACAAAACCTACTATCGTCACACTGGTTACCCAGGTGGTATCTATGAGACCAATTTCCAGAAAATGCAAGAGCGCTTCCCTGGCCGTGCTCTGGAAAAGGCTGTTAAAGGTATGTTACCTAAAGGCCCACTTGGCTACGCCATGATCAAAAAACTCAAAGTGTATGCTGAGGCAACTCACCCACACTCTGCCCAACAGCCTAAAGTACTCGATATCTAAGGAACAGACATGATCGGTAACTTCAATTACGGAACCGGCCGTCGCAAGAGCGCAGTAGCTCGCGTCTTCCTGAAATCCGGTAGCGGCAAAATCGTTGTAAATGGTAAGCCTGCTGATGAATATTTTTCACGCGAAACTGGCCTGATGGTTATTCGTCAACCGTTAGAACTCACTAACCACCTCGAAACATTCGATATCATGGTTAACGTTCATGGCGGCGGCGAGTCTGGCCAGGCTGGTGCTGTTCGCCACGGTATCACCCGTGCACTGATCGATTACGAAGCGACGTTAAAACCAGATTTATCCAAAGCTGGTTTCGTCACTCGTGATGCTCGTGAAGTTGAACGTAAAAAAGTCGGTCTGCGTAAAGCTCGCCGCGCTAAACAGTTCTCCAAGCGTTAATCTCCCGTTCTGCAAAAAAGGCCGCCAGGTTTATACCTGGCGGCCTTTTTGTTTTACAAATTCGGGCAATTCACGTAATGTTTCAACCGGTAACCAAAATAAAGATGTAATAAACTCCCCGGTTAACTATACTTTCAATCGGCTCGCAGCAAGAGCTACAGCAAATTCCGCTGTCAGAATTACGTAATTTTATAGCTAGGAAAGACAATGATCAAAGTTGGCATCGTCGGTGGCACCGGGTACACCGGAGTCGAGTTACTGCGCATCCTCGCCGCGCATCCAGAAGTCACTCTCACCTCGATCACATCGCGCAAAGAAGATGGCTTGCCTGTCGCTGACATGTATCCGTCATTGCGCGGACGCGTTTCACTGGCATTCAGCTCGCCCGACAAGGCCAAATTAACCGATTGTGATGTCGTGTTCTTTGCTACGCCGCACGGCGTGGCAATGGCCCAGGCCCGCGAACTGTTGGCTGCCAACGTAAAAATTATTGATCTGGCTGCTGACTTCAGAATTCAGGATGTCGGACAATTTGAAAAATGGTATGGCATTCCACATACCTGTACGGACCTGTTAAAAGAAGCGGTGTATGGATTGCCTGAGTTAAACCGGGAAGCAATTAAAACCGCGCGCATTGTCGGCAATCCGGGCTGCTATCCGACCACCATGCAACTTGGCCTGTATCCTTTTCTTAAAGCTGGGGTCATCGATCCATCCAGCCTGATTGCCGATTGCAAATCCGGTGTGTCTGGCGCAGGACGGAAAGCGGAAATTGGCATATTATTTTCTGAAGCCAGTGATAACTTTAAGGCCTATTCAGTAGCCGGACATCGCCATATTCCGGAAACTGTCGAGCAGTTGCAGAAAATGACTGAAGCGAAAGTTGAACTCATCTTCACGCCGCATTTAGTGCCAATGATCCGTGGGATGCACTCGACGCTGTATGCCAAACTCAATCGCCCGATTGATGATGCCGCGCTTCAGGAGTTACTTGAAAATACCTATCGCAATGAAACCTTTGTTGATGTGATGCCGTTTGGCAGTCATCCGGAAACCCGTTCAACACGCGGTTCCAACACCTTGCGTATCGCATTGCATCGTCCGGGCAACGGAAATACTTTAATCATTTTGGTCGTGCAGGACAATTTAATGAAAGGCGCTTCTGGACAGGCAGTGCAATGCATGAATTTGATGTTCGGTTTACAGGAAACATGCGGCTTGACCCATATTCCTATCCTGCCTTAATACAAATAAACAATGAAAAATAATAGCTCTCGTTATAAAACAATCTCTACCATCAAAGTCGTTGAGGCCAGTAATTCAATGTTCCGGAAAACCCTGGTGGTTTTTATTTTCATTGCCGTGCTGGCGTCGTTTTCTTATTTCACTTATCAATTGGGTGGGACGATCAGCGGTGTCGCACCAGCCAAGGAACAGCTTTCACAATTAAAAGAGCAGGTTGAGAAACTGGATAGCGAGCGCGAAAAGTTGTCCAGTACGGCTAACAGTGCGGACAGCGAATTAAACATAGAACGCTCTACCCAAAAACAACTGGCAAGCCAGGTCCAGGCACTCACCGCCGAAAATAACAAGCTCAAGGAAGACTTGGCTTTTTTTGAAAATCTGATTCCTGCCTCCGGAGGACTGGAGGGCATACGGATCGGTGCGTTCAAAGCGGATGCAAGTAACAGGACTCAGATTCAATATCGGTTACTGGTCATGCAAGGCGGGAAAAACGTTCAAGATTTTGTTGGCGAATTGCAGTTCCTGATGACCGTGATCGAAGGCGGAAAAACTGTTACGCTTACGCTCCCGGATATCAAGACCGATAACTCAGGCAAGCTGAAATTATCTTTTAAATACTACCAGCGGCTGGAAGGCACTTTGAACATCCCGGAAGGCGCTGTGATAAAAACTTTGCAGGCTAGAATTTTGGACAAAGGGCAACTTCGCACCTTTCAGTCGATTAATTTTTAGAGGGAAGCCCATGTTTAACCGAAAAAACAAAAGCACGATTGATAGCTTGATCGGACTTTCAACGAATATCGATGGCAATCTGTATTTCAAAGGTGGCCTGCGTATCGACGGTAATGTAAAAGGCAATGTAATTGCCGAAGACGATCATGGCAGCATGCTGATTATCTCCGAACACGCCGTGATCTGCGGTGAGGTACGGGCCGCGCATGTGGTGGTGGATGGTTCGATTGTTGGTCCGGTGTTCTCAAGTGAGTTGCTTGAGCTTCTGCCCAAAGCGCGCATTAATGGCGATGTCCACTATAAAGCGCTCGAAATGAACAGTGGTGCCACTGTCACTGGATTATTAACCCACAATCCGGATGGGGTCGCCAGCGAGACAATATTGCAACTTTCCGCTTCACAAGCGTCAGCATGAGCTAAGGGGTATAATGCGGTGGTTATAGCTAATACTTAGCTTGCTTAATGGTTTAGGGAGTCTTATATGAATGCCGTTATTGAAAATGAAGTCACCACTGAAATGCCTGCACCGATAGTATTCACGGACAGTGCCGCGCAAAAAGTGGCGCAATTGATTGAAGAAGAAGGTAATCCTGATCTGAAATTGCGCGTCTTCGTACAAGGCGGTGGTTGCTCAGGGTTCCAATACGGATTTACCTTCGACGAAGTCGTCAATGAAGACGACACGACCATGACCAAGAATGGCGTGCATTTATTGATCGATTCGATGAGCTACCAATACCTGGTCGGTGCAGAAATCGATTACAAGGACGATCTGGAAGGCGCACAATTCGTGATTAAAAATCCGAACGCGACTACGACTTGTGGCTGTGGCTCGTCTTTCTCAGCTTGATCGTTGTTGACGATTGATGTCAAAAGGACGCCGTTGCGTCCTTTTTTTATGCGGTTTTGATTCATAGGCTCATGAATACTCCAACCCTCCATACCAACGATCGGCAGCAACAGGTACTGCACGCATTGCGCGCAATTTTGCCGGCCCATTGCATTTTGTATCGCAGCGAAGATACCCGAGCCTATGAATGTGATGGCTTGGCCGCCTACCACGAAATTCCCATGCTGGTCGTGCTGCCGGAAACCGAACAGCAGATCGTAGAAGTGCTGGCCGTCTGCAGAAAACTATCCGTCCCCTTGGTTCCGCGTGGCGCCGGTACCGGATTATCTGGCGGTGCGATGCCGATCGCTGCAGGCATCGTCCTGTCCACCGCCAAATTAAACCGCATTGTCAAGATTGACCGGGCAGCGCGCACCGCGATTGTTCAACCGGGCGTGCGCAATCTGGCCATTTCCGAAGCCGCAAGCCAATTCGGTTTGTACTACGCGCCCGACCCTTCCTCGCAGATCGCCTGCACCATTGCCGGTAACGTTGCAGAAAATTCAGGCGGCGTTCATTGCCTGAAATACGGTCTGACCATTCACAACATTTTGCGCGTTCGTTTCGCCACGATTGACGGTGAGATCATCGAATTGGGCAATGCTGCGCTGGATGCCCCCGGCCTTGATTTGCTCGCGGTATTCATCGGCTCAGAAGGAATGCTGGGCATCGTTACCGAAGTGACGGTGAAATTGATTCCAAAACCAGAGTGCGCGCGGGTCATCATGGCATCGTTTGATGATGTGGTTACTGCCTGCAATGCCGTCTCGGATATCATCACCGCAGGGATCATCCCCGCAGGACTGGAAATGATGGATCAGACTTCGGTGCGCATGGTCGAGCCATTTGTCGAGGCAGGCTACGACTTGAATGCTGCGGCAATTTTGTTATGTGAATCAGACGGCAGCGCCACTGAAGTCGAGGACGAAATTGAACGCATGAGCCATGTTTTGAGAAAATCAGGCGCGAGCGCAATCGCCGTCTCGCAATCAGAAGCGGAACGTTTGCGCTTTTGGTCGGGAAGAAAAAATGCTTTCCCGGCGGCCGGTCGCATTTCACCGGATTACTACTGCATGGACGGCACCATACCGCGCAAAAAACTGGCGCAGGTATTGCAGGGCATCGCCGATCTGGAGCAGAAACACCAGCTGCGCTGCGCCAATGTGTTTCACGCTGGCGACGGAAATTTGCATCCACTGATTTTGTTTGATGCCAATCAGCCCGGGGAATTTGAACGCGCCGAATTATTTGGCTTCGATATTCTCAGCATGTGCGTTGAAGTGGGCGGCACAATCACTGGCGAACACGGTGTGGGCATGGAAAAAATCAATGCCATGTGCATTCAGTTTTCTGATGCCGAACGTGAGGCTTTCTTCGCCGTAAAGAGAGCCTTCGATCCGCTGCATTTATTGAATCCGAACAAGGCGATCCCGACTCTGCACCGCTGTGCCGAATTTGGCCGGGAACATGTTCACCAGGGCCAGCAAAAATTTCCAGACTTACCGCGATTCTAAAAACCCATGCAAATCGAAGAATTTACAAATCGCATCCAGACCGCCACAGCCAACCGGATTCCGCTTTGCATTCAGGGCGGCGGCACCAAAGCCTGGTACGGGCAAGTGCCCCAGGGAGAGATCCTTGATACCCGTGCTTACACCGGCGTGATCGATTACGACCCCAGCGAACTGGTGGTCACGGCACGCTGCGGCACCCTGCTCTCCGATATCCAGCAAACGCTCGCGCAGCAAAAGCAAATGCTGGCATTCGAACCACCTGCCTTTGGCGCTAACGCCACAATTGGCGGCGTTGTCGCTTCCGGATTAGCCGGTCCACGGCGCGCCTACGCAGGTGCCGTGCGCGACTTCGTGCTCGGAACGGTGCTTTTAAATGGCCAGGGTGAGCGACTGGTGTTTGGCGGTCAGGTGATGAAAAATGTCGCCGGCTACGATGTCTCGCGCATGCTGGCAGGTTCAATGGGATGCCTGGGATTGTTGTTGGAAGTATCGCTCAAAGTATTGCCCCAACCACTGTGCGAAATGTCCCTGTCGTTTGACATGCCGCAGGATGCGGCGCTCGCGCAATTGAATCTTTGGGCCGGTTTGCCTTTGCCGATTTCGGCATCCAGCTGGGAAAACAACCGACTTGCGCTGCGCCTGTCCGGATCGGAAGCAGCGATCCAGTCAGCCAAGGTGCGCTTGGGCGGCGATCCGTTAAACAGTACCGAGGCGCATGAATACTGGACAGGCATCCGGGAACAGACTCATTCATTTTTTGCAAATCATCAAACTGTCTGGCGTTTATCTCTGCCATCAACGACACCGCAACTTGATTTCGGCGGCCAGCAACTGATCGAATGGGGTGGCGCACAGCGCTGGTTGGTTGACTCAAACTACAGCGCTGAACAGCTTCGACAACAGGTTGCTGATCTGGGCGGACATGTCACGCTGTTTCGAGGCGGAGAAAAAACTCCTGGCGTATTCCAGCCCTTGCCCGCTCCATTAATGACCATTCATCAACGTTTAAAATCTTCGTTTGACCCGGCGGGTATTTTTAATCGCGGTCGACTCTATCCGGACCTTTGATTCATGCAGACCAAACTCAGCGACATCATCAAGGCGACCCGCGAGGGAAATGAAGCAGAAAAGCTGATAAGCAAATGCGTACACTGCGGATTTTGCAATGCCACCTGCCCCACTTATCAATTGCTGGGCGACGAACTTGACGGACCGCGTGGCCGGATTTATTTAATTAAACAAGTGCTGGAAGGTCAGAGCGCAACGCAAAGCACACTGCTGCATCTGGATCGCTGTCTGACTTGCCGCAATTGCGAGACCACCTGTCCGTCCGGAGTCGAGTACGGAAAGCTGGTCGACATTGGCCGCAAGATCGTGGAGCAGCAGGTCGGACGCGGGTATTTTCCGGCAATGCAGCGGGCAGTCTTAAAAACGGTATTGCCACGCGCCTGGTTGTTTAAACCCTTGCTCAGAACCGGGCAGGCTCTGCGTCCGATATTACCAGCCAAACTCGCTCAGAAAATTCCGGCGTTCCAGGCCGGCAGCGCATGTCCAACCGGCACGCATATTAAGAAAATGATTCTGCTGGATGGTTGCGTCCAACCCGGTATGTCGCCCAATATCAATGCCGCCACGGCACGCGTCCTCGACAAATTGGGAATTCAACTGCTCGTCGCTCAGCGGGCTGGCTGTTGCGGAGCAATTCGGGCGCATTTAAATGATGAAGACGGAGCCATAGCCGATGCCAAACGCAATATTGATGCGTGGCTGCCGTTATTGGAATCCGGTGCCGAAGCGATCATCATGACCGCGTCAGGATGTGGCACCTTGGTTAAAGATTACGGACATTTGCTCAAACACGATTTGGCATATGCCGACAAAGCGAAAAAAATCAGTGCGGCCACTTATGATCTGAGTGAAATATTGATGCAGTACACGGACCAACTTGGCGCATTCAAACATGGGTCACGCGAAAATATCGCCTACCATCCGCCCTGCAGTTTGCAGCATGCGCAAAAAATTACCGGCACGGTTGAGCAAGTCTTGGCCAGTATCGGCATTAACGTCAGCCGCTGCGCCAACAGTCATTTATGTTGCGGATCTGCCGGCACCTATTCGATTCTGCAACCTGAACTCAGTACCACTTTACGCGATCAAAAATTAAGCAGTCTGCATGCTACCGGCGCAGAAAAAATTGTCAGCGCCAACATTGGCTGCATCGCCCATCTTCAGTCGGGCACGGCAACCCCGGTCATGCACTGGATTGAACTATTGGACCAGGCTCTGAGCTAAACCGAGCTTTGCCCTTTGGTAGCCAAATTCCCATTGGGCCTCGATCATTCGCACATAGTCCTCATAGGAATTGGGCGTGACTATCTGAATTTTATTTTTGTACCAGATCACTTTTTGCTGGATACGCTGGTGTGCAAACACCTGCTCCATATCCGCGGTGTTGACCCAGACATCGGCATGCTGACGCAGTACCTGCTGCAAACGCTGGTTGCCATTGAATCCGAGTACAGTCTGGATAGCAGGAATTCCATAGGTGTCGTCGTAGCCGCCTTTTAATTCCATCGTCACACTGGCGGCGATTCGGTCAGCAATTTCAATCGGAAACAAATCAATCACGCCTCCGATATAGTCGCCTGTGCCGTGACTGTGACAGCGAAAGTAAAACATATCTGATATCGATGCACGCACCGCGTCTGCAACTGACATGCTGGTATCGGTCAACAATTTGTCACTGATGGCCGTGTCACCATACATTGTGTCACTGAATGGTGAAGGCAGCGATTCCAATAAATCAGCCGTGCGCTGATTGCAGAAAACCACCTCGGAAAAAAGTTTACGTTCCCCGCGCAACTGACCTGCTTCGGACTCGGCATAATTCAATTTTCCTGCGACGATAGCCACATCAATGTAATTCGCCGACGCGTGCGGCAAAGGTAACTGGGCTGGTATTTCAAACATATAGTCGTGAAATAAATCAGGAATATATTTGGCACTGTGTCCAAGAATACGACGTTTCATGGCACTGGCAAACGCATGGCTCATTTTCGCCCTGTGGGTTGATTTCAGACCGCGCCAGAAATGATACATCTGCGGTGCGGACAACCAGGCCCGTCGTTCGGCGTCATCCGGCAAAGATTGAATCAACGCTGCAGCAATCGCACCACCGCAACTGGCCAACAGTACATCAGGTGGTTGATTCGCTTCGCACAAGGCGGCGTAAATTCCCAGGTAGTACCCAAAATGAAATCCCCCACCGGCCATTACCATGCAACGTTGATATTTTTTTGTCTCTGCCATATTTGTGATTAGTTTAATGAACGCGATTTAACTGCTGATTCAATCCGAAAAATTGAAGTGTCGCGCTCCGGTTTTCTTTTTTACATTTTCAACTCATACCCGAACAGCCCAACTATGAATTCAACGCAGTCATGAATTAATTCAATATGGTATTGCATTGAATATGGCATTCCGTGTTTCTACACTTAACGACAACCAATGCATGGTCATTGCGTTGACTTGGAACGGTTCACCATGCTCTACGCCAGATTTTAGTCTGATCAATATCCTATTGATCAGACTAACGTTTTTTGTATCTGCAGTCCAGATAAAAAACCTCAAGAAGGAGTTCGTTATGAATAAGATAGCGTTGTGTCTTGCGACAGCCATGTTAAGCAGCACCTTAATCGGCTGCGGCAGCGGAGGCTCGTCAACAGCGGCGAGTCCGGCCCCCACCCCCCCTCCCACCGCAACAGTAGTTGCTGTAAAAACACCAGCGAACATTTCGGTCGTCACGGCCAAATAGGGGAATCAAAATGAAATCAGTCAAATTCAAAAAATTTATTCCTTTTTTGGCAGCGTCTTTCTTCAGTGCTGCAGCCGACGCCGCGCCACCAGCGGGGACGCCCTATTTTACAGACAGTCAGAGCGAATATGTGCAAGACGCTACATCAGATGCCATTGGCAATGTGAATATGATTCTTTGCATAATGAATGCATTTAATGTTGATGGCAGCGGTATGCTTAACGTCGGTCCCTATATTGCTCTGGTTGACATTAACAAGTGCCAGTCCAAACACTCAGGCGGATCCTCAGGCTCATCGGGTGCAAGTGCTGCCACCAATTACATGACCGCAGTTGTCAACGCAACGCGGGCAAGCAACAACGATCCGATGGTCAGCAAGGTTTGGATGTCATTAACCGAAGAGGGAAAGGTTAAAAATATTTATGTGAATGTCTCCGTATCTCAATCACCATCCGATGTGCCGCCATATGGGGTTTTTCGTCTGGATTACATCGGCAAAGATCAGGCGTCCAATACCGATTTCAACGGCTTTATAAATTCAAGCTCAGGCAATCTGCAATCATACGAAACCGGGCCGAATTCATCCAACTCCGGGCTCAGCATGACTGCCACCTCCACGACATCAGGAAGTGGCACAATCAGTATTGCATCACCGGCCACAACGTTTAATTTCAATTACAACGAGGCCTTCTTTCGCCGCAGCGACGGGACACACGATCAGTGCTTCGACAGACTGAAAGCAAATGCCGCAAGATCAGTGTGGCGCTATGGAACATACAGAGACAGTGATGGTACGCGAGTCGATGAGGCTAATCCAAGCTTTCAGATTACTGCGACCTATGCAGGCAATTCGTATTATGGTTTTGCCGGCTATTTCGGTATTAATTTTCAGGGCCTTGATCTGAATACCATTGCGGACGCCAGTCCGATCGCAGGATTGCTGGTTAAGGATCAACGCCCCGGAAATGTATCAACCTACAATCTTTCAAAATTGAGTGGCAAACTGATCAAGTGGACTCAAAATGTGACCACGCTGTCCGCCTTGGACGGCATACCATTTTATTTTAATGGCGACCTGACCGGCAAAACAACTGGTGGTGATCCCGCGGTAACGGGCTGGGGTAACTGGCAAATGCAATGGAATAATGCGAGCGCCAATTTTACCGTCATCGGTGCTCAACAGTGCGGCAACAATGGTTGCATATTCTCAGGGCTGACGACACCTGCCACGGTCAATTCCGGCTCGCTTGACGGGCTGGCCCTGACAGGATGGTCCGATTCTTTCGGCGGAAGCATCAATATTCCAGCAGCGTCAGCTGATCATGTGGCCGGTGATCCAGTCGATTATTATTCACAATCGCTGGTCGTTCCCGGCTCAGCATCCGAACCAACTACCTTGTATTGCCTGAACAACTGCCCAAGCACGGCCTCGGTCAATGCTGCGAACGCGTATTCATCAGGAAATGTGCCCCTGCCATATGATGCAACGACCGCATCGCAATGGTTCTCGGCACCAAGCACTGCATCGACATTCAGCTATGGGTTTGGGAGTGGGGGACTATTGGAAAACGGCACCGCAATGACGATTAGCAACGCTGCTTTTTTTAATAACAATCCCATGTACCAGAACGGTGTTACGACCGGTCGGCTGTTTACCACGCCTTTTGTAGCCTGCCTGTCTGGATCGACCGTCTGCGAACCAAATTCAGCACCGGCGTACTATACCTGGTCGACCGGGACCAGTCAGTGGAATCAATCGCTATGGCTGACGAAAACAGCTGACGGCAGTGTGGTGGCATTCGATCCGCCTCAAAATATCGCTTACACCGTGCCGTCTGGAACAGACTTCGGAACCTGGAGTGGAAAGACCATTCAGTTGCAATTTGACGGTTTTGGGAATGTTCAGGGCATTCCGGGTTACTGCGTCAATCCTGACGATAACAGTGCCAGCAATTGCAACGGCAACGGGGTGCGCTACGTCCCATCGTTCTCAATACCCGACGGCGCTACCATGACGTTAAACGGAACTGCATTGATCGTTAAGGCTTTGGATGAAGAGATTCGACTGAAGGATCTTGGAGCCGGGGCAGCGCAATGTGCCGCCCTGACCCTCACACCGCTGACGCCACCTGGCACCGGTGTGCATGATATGACCAATCCATCGGATTCCCTGTACATCGGCGTTAAACCAATCGTCACTGCAAGTCCAAAGGTGATTGACGGGGTCGTGCAATAAGGTGAAGGTGTGAGTATGGATCAGGCGCGATTTTTCGCGCCTGCTTACCTCATTGGCGTTAAAAATCTCAACTGCTGAACCGATGAAAAAAACTGCCCAATATTCAATTTCGCTCACTTCGGTTTTTCTGATCCATGCATTACTGCTGGCCGGTCTGATGCAGCAAATGAAAGTTCCAAAACCAGTGAGTCAAACGATATCTCCTGTCTCGGTCAGTGTATTTTTTTATGCCGTCCGCAATCAATGGCCTGCACAATTAAAAATTAAAAAAATCAGCGAGCTATTGGTACCTGTTCCGAAGCAGAGTGTCGCCCGGCCAACAGACAATACGATAGCCAAAGTTGCCAGTCCAACTCCGCCTGTTACGTCAGAAAATCAAGGCTGGGGAACTTCCAATTGGCAGTCCACATCGCTTAACTCCCGTATCGTCAATTCCGGGCTTGGGATGCAATCACAACTGGCCCGGCAGCGTGCGGCGCGCGCTGCGTCCATCACTGCGGCGTTGTCAGCAATTTCCGCGCAACTGGCCCCAATAATCTCAACCAATATAGTCTGCCATCAGGATACAGAAGGCCAACTCGAATGTACTCCTGCCGCCAAAGAAAATGAACGCGCGCTGATCGGCGAATTTTTTAAACTGGCCATGGAGGCACATAGTTTGGGTATGGCAGAAAATCCGGTGCGCATTACGTTCAGTGATACGTCGGCCGTGAGCGCAGTGCTGCAGCAGTGATTTTCCAGGCCAAGGTATCAAAAGCAATCATCAATCTATCGATTGCGCCCGTCGGCCACGGACCCGGCTTGTTTGATAAGTGCGCCTGATACGGTTACAATCGCGATAATTTATGAATGCAAATTCCTGTGACCTATCCTCAGATTTAATTCATTTCCGCCTAACAGTGTGTTTTTTATAATTTCAGCCAGATTCAAAAATGCCCTGAAAGTGAAACACGACTAACTCCTTGTTTTAGAAAGACAGTCATGAGTCTCCAATGCGGCATCGTCGGCCTTCCCAACGTAGGCAAATCCACTCTGTTCAATGCGCTGACCAAAGCAGGCATCCCGGCTGAGAATTATCCCTTTTGAGACATCGCTTAAAACGTCTTCTTAATCAAGAAGTTAACTCACACGTTCGGAAAATGGGAACAAAACTGGAACAAAATCTAGTGAACCATTCCGAGCAAAAGCCCCCTCAGAACTAGTACAAGTTTATACGACAATTTCTAATTTTAGGGAAATAAAAACCCACCAAAATTTGATTTTTTGTGGGTTACATTTTCGCTGAAACGCTTATTTTATGCAGGTTGCGAGAGGGTTTGATTTTTTTATTTATACACATAACATCAAAGCGTAACAAGCAAGCTTCGCTTACCATATCAGCGTTCCACATCCTTTACCTTAATTTGTGCGGCGGCCCAAACCAACAACAACTCGACCACGACCAAGACTATCATCCAGATTGCATACTTTAAATTAAATTCCATATTGCCTCAGTATCGAATTGATTTGTGCTCTGACCTCTGGATTCGTTAGGTAGCCGTAATTGAGCTTGTACAGATCCACGTCGCCTCCAGAGCCGCCAGTCAAGTTTAAAGCATGGACTGTTGCCGCCGACCGAAAATTGACCCACTAACAGGAGTTATGCCGACTCAAAATTGACCCAGGTGTTCTACTTACCCTGCCTAATAGTTAGGCAGGGAGAAAAAGGTGATCACTATGGACATGTTAGGCAAGATACGGCGGATGTTTTTACGCGACAAACTGTCGCTGCATGAAATTTCCAGGCGCACAGGTCTGTCGCGCAATACGATACGCACCTGGCTCAGGAAACCAGAAGGTGAATTATCAGTTCCATCCTACCGGCGCGGACTTGGGCCGCTGAAACTCAGTCCTTATCATGCCGAATTGGAGCAAGCTCTCAAAGCGGATGCACATCGCCTCAAACAAGACCGGCGAACCGCCAAAGCTCTGTTTACTCAAATCAAGGGCCAAGGTTACGACGGTGGTTATAGTGGCGTCACCGATTTCATCCGTGACTGGCGCGGCCGTGAAGGCAAAGCACCTCATGCCTTTGTGCCATTAAAATTTGAACTGGGTGAAGCCTTTCAGTTCGACTGGAGCGAAGAAGGTTTAGTCATCGGCGGCGTATATCGGCGCATGCAGGTGTCCCATCTCAAACTGTGCGCCAGCCGTGCGTTCTGGTTGGTTGCGTATCCCAGCCAGGGCCATGAAATGCTGTTTGATGCCCACACCCGGTCCTTCACGGCGCTGGGTGGCATTCCCCGGCGCGGCATTTACGACAACATGAAGACGGCCGTCGACAAGGTCAACAAAAGCAAAGGCCGCACGGTCAATGCTCGCTTTGCCGTGATGTGCGCCCACTATTTGTTTGATTCCGATTTCTGCAATGTGGCGTCAGGTTGGGAGAAAGGCATCGTCGAAAAGAACGTGCAAGACAGCCGACGGCGAATCTGGATCGAGGCGCAGCAACGTCAATTCTCATCCTTTGCCGAGCTCAATGTCTGGCTGGGCGAACGCTGCCGTGCTCTCTGGAGTGAGTTGCGACACCCAGAGCATGATGCGTTTAGTGTGGCAGAAATGCTGGAACATGAGCGCGCTGAAATGATGCCGATGCCAGC
>JBEONO010000006.1:0-257287 GCA_040544425.1 Oxalobacteraceae bacterium GrIS 1.18 | reverse complement strand
ATGCCTGTTACTTGTGATCCTTGCGGATCTCTATCATCGCTGATAGGTCGCTCACTCAAAATACTGACAAGTCATCCATCTGATTTAACTCAGACGGTTTCCTTATTTTTCTTCTTCGTGAACATCTATTACTTGTTGTCATATCCCCTAGAGGATATTTCGCTCGCAATACATGCCCACATTTATTGACTGTATGTTGTTAAAGAACTCCAGGTTGCCCTGAGATTTTTACGCAAAAATTTTGTAATTTTTGCTGCTGGCCGCTCAATCGTTTTGTTGGCTTGCCGAAAAGAAGCGAAATTATCTATTCTCTTGATGCCCACGTCAACAACTTATTGAAAATAATTTTAAATAAGTTGGTGATGCTTCCAAAAAGACTATTCAGCCACCTGCTGCGGTGCCCGATTTTGTGGCAAATCATCCTCAGGAAAGGTTCGGTGCCAACCAGCGTTCAATCAGATCTTGAGGGATCGAACGACGCGCTGCCATATCGGCAACCTGGTCCATATCGATTTTGCCAACATTAAAATATTTGGATTGGGGATGAGCAAAATAGAAACCCGATACCGCAGCACCTGGAATCATGGCAAATGATTCGGTAATATGCATATCGATTTCTTCGCAGTGCATCAGCTTGAATACGTCAGCTTTCACCGTGTGTTCCGGACAGGCTGGATAACCCGCTGCAGGACGGATACCGCGATACGTCTCCTTGATCAATTCAGCATTGCTAAGATGTTCGTCAACGGCATATCCCCAGAAATCTTTGCGCACCCGCTCGTGCAAATATTCGGCAAACGCTTCGGCCAATCGGTCGGCTAAAGATTTGAGCATGATGCTGCTGTAGTCATCATGCGCATCTTCAAAGCGCTTTTCGTATTTTTCAATACCCAATCCTGCCGTCACGGCAAACATGCCGATGTAATCGTCAATGCCACTGGATTTAGGCGCGATGAAATCAGACAGACATTGGTTTGGACGCCGGACACCATCGATGATCGGCTTCTCGGTTTGCTGGCGCAAACCATAATAGGTGAACGCAACCTGCTTACGCGTTTCGTCGGTATAGATTTCGATATCGTCATCGTTCACGGTATTGGCCGGCAGGAGCATGATCACGCCATTTGCTGTCAGCCATCTGCCTTCGATGATTTTTTTCAGCATGGCCTGACCTTCCTGAAAAACCTTGCTCGCTGCTTCACCAACGACTTCATCTTTCAGAATCGCCGGATACGGGCCGGCCAGATCCCAGGTTTGAAAAAATGGGCCCCAATCGATGTACTGCGCGATCGTCGCCAGATCGATGTTTTTCAAAACCCGACGACCAATAAATTTCGGTTTCAACGGCGCATTCTCGCCTTCAAACGTGACCTTCATTTTGTTCCTGCGCGCCTCGGCGAGGCTGACCATCGGTATCGCTTTTTTATTCGCGTGTTGGACGCGAATGCGTTCGTAGTCGACTGCCAGTTCACCAACATATTGTTCGCGCTGATCCACTGTCAATAAAGATTGTGCAACTGAAACCGAGCGCGATGCGTCCGGCACATACACAACAGGGCCATCATAATTGGGTGCGATTTTTACTGCAGTGTGGGCGCGGCTGGTTGTGGCACCACCGATCAACAATGGAATTTTCAACATGCGGAAATGCGGATCGCGCTGCATCTCTTTGGCGACGTGCGCCATCTCTTCGAGCGACGGCGTAATCAAACCGGACAGGCCGATAATGTCGGCATTTTCTGCTTTGGCGACAGCCAATATTTCAGAGCACGGGACCATCACGCCCATATTCACGACTTCAAAATTATTGCATTGCAAAACGACCGAGACGATATTTTTTCCGATGTCATGCACATCACCCTTGACGGTAGCGATGACAATTTTCCCCTTCGGTTTATTGTCACCGGAGCGTTTCTTTTCTGCTTCAATAAAGGGCAGCAAATGCGCGACCGCCTGTTTCATTACACGGGCCGATTTCACTACCTGCGGCAAAAACATTTTTCCCTGGCCGAACAAATCCCCCACCACATTCATGCCGTCCATAAGCGGACCTTCGATGACCTGAATCGGGAACTCGAAACCTTGCCGGGCTTCTTCGGTATCTTCAACAATCCACTGCGTGATGCCGTGCACCATGGCGTGCGCCAGTCGCTTTCCAACCGCTTCGTTGCGCCATTCCAGCGTCGCTTCCAGTTTCTTGTCGCCAGACTTTAACGTGGCGGCCATATCGATCATGCGCTCAGTGGCATCAGAGCGACGATTCAGCACGACATCTTCAACACACTCACGCAGCTCGACACTCAATTCGCTGTACACGCCAATCATGCCGGCGTTCACGATACCCATGGTCATGCCGGCCTGGATTGCATGATACAAAAATACGGTATGAATTGCTTCACGCGCCGGATCGTTGCCGCGAAAACTAAAGCTGACGTTGGATACCCCGCCGCTGATTTTGGCTCCCGGCAGATGTTGCTTGATCCAGCGTGTGGCGTTGATAAAATCGACGGCGTAATTATTGTGCTCTTCGATGCCGGTAGCGATCGCAAAAATATTCGGATCAAAAATAATATCTTCCGGCGCAAATTGAATTTCATTGACCAACAGGTCGTAGGCGCGCTGGCAGATTTCAATTTTTCGTTCGTAGGTATCGGCCTGGCCCTTTTCATCAAAGGCCATCACGATCACCGCTGCGCCATACCATTTACATAATTTGGCCTGGCGTAAAAATTCTGCCTCACCCTCTTTCATTGAAATCGAGTTGACGATGGCTTTGCCCTGCACGCATTTCAAACCTGCTTCAATCACCGACCACTTGGATGAATCGATCATCAACGGCACGCGCGCGATATCCGGCTCGGATGCAATCAGATTTAAGAAGCGGGTCATGGCCGCGTCCGAATCCAGCATCGCTTCATCCATATTGATATCGATAATTTGTGCCCCGTTTTCGACCTGTTGACGCGCGACTGTCAAAGCTTCATCGTACTGCTCGTTCAGGATCAGCCGGGCAAACGCTTTTGATCCGGTGACATTGGTTCGTTCGCCGACGTTGACGAACAGCGAGCTGTCATCGATCACAAACGGCTCAAGTCCTGACAGGCGCATTACTGACGGCACAGTCGGAATCTTGCGCGGGGCGACATCTTTGATTTGTTCAGCAATCGCCTGAATATGTGCTGGCGTGGTGCCACAACAGCCACCGGCAATATTGACGAATCCACTCTCGGCAAATTCCCGCACCAGCGACGATGTTACCGGCGGGGTTTCATCAAAGCCGGTATCGCTCATGGGATTTGGCAAGCCCGCATTCGGGTATATGCAAACAAAGGTGTCGGCGATATTCGATAGTTCTTCTGCATACGGCCGCATTAACGCGGCGCCCAGTGCGCAGTTCAGTCCGATCGTCAAAGGCTTAATGTGCCGCACCGAATTCCAGAATGCCGGTACAGTCTGTCCAGACAGAATGCGACCGGAAGCATCGGTCACTGTTCCCGAGATCATTACTGGCAGACGCTTGCCGCTACTTTCAAAAAACGACTGAATCGCGAACAGGGCGGCTTTGCAATTGAGGGTATCGAAGATGGTTTCAACCAGCAGCACATCGGCACCGCCTTCTACTAATCCACGTGTTTGTTCGAGGTAGGCGTCGACCAACTGGTCGAAAGTCACGTTGCGCGCGGCGGGGTCATTCACGTCCGGTGAGATCGAGGCCGTCTTCGGTGTCGGTCCCAGAGCGCCCGCAACAAAACGCGGTTTTTCCGGCGTGCTGTATTTATCGCAGGCTGCGCGTGCCAGCCTGGCTGCGCTGACATTCATCTCGTAAGCCAGATGCGCCATGTGGTAGTCATCCTGTGCAACCGTGGTGGCGCCAAATGTATTGGTCTCGATAAGGTCGGCACCGGCAGCCAGATATTTTTCATGTACCTCTGAAATGATCTGGGGTTGAGTCAGGGTCAGAAGTTCATTATTGCCTCTGACGAATAGCTCTCGTTGCTGATTACCCGGTGCCGCAAAATCTTTAAAGCGCTCACCACGATAATCAGACTCTGTCAGCTTATATTGCTGAATCATCGTGCCCATCGCGCCATCCAAAATCATGATGCGATTTTTCAAGATCTCGCGCAGTTGCATTTCGGTTGCACAGGGTTGATAGGTATTGGATACGGGATTCATGATTATCTTTAGTCAATATGTAGCACAAGTGGCCGGAGCAAAATCCGAGGGCTCTGAATGCAATGGGGAACCCGGGATTATACGCCGTTCCTTATTTTGTTATGACCGGGCGACCAACGCTTATCTTATAAGCTTAGATGGAAAATGCGGGATACCAATCGAATTTATGTTGGCGTTTGAATAATTTGGCGCACTTATTCGGCGCGCTTGGTGACCATCAAACTGATCAGCATCGAACCGATTACGATGACAGCGATCACAAGCAATGAGATCATGGTTGGAACGTGAAACCAGTTATGCAGCACCATTTTTCCACCCACAAACATCAGCACCAAAGCCAACCCATATTTCAAGAAATGGAAGCGTTCAGCCATATCAGCCAATAAAAAGTACAGGGCGCGCAGACCCATGATGGCGAATATATTCGACGTGAATACGATAAACGGATCGGTCGTGATAGCAAAGATGGCTGGTATTGAATCGACGGCAAAGATTACATCGGATACCTCGATAAGTAGCAACACCAGCAATAACGGGGTGAACACGCGTTGACCATTTTCGAAAACGGTAAATTTTTCTTCTCTGAATCCATCGGTGAACGGCAGATATTTTTTCGCCAATCGAACCACCGGATTGGCATTGAGGTCCGGTTCACTGTCCGCTGACCAGATCATCTTTAAACCGGTAAATATCAGGAACACACCGAACAGATAAAGTACCCAGCTAAATTGCTCCACTACCCAGACACCAGCCAATATCATCGCAATGCGCATGACGATCGCACCCAGTACGCCATAGAGCAACACCTTGCGCTGGTGTTCCGGCGGCACGGCGAAGTGATTGAAGATCATCAGGAACACAAATATATTGTCGATTGAGAGCGACTTTTCAATCACATAACCTGCCAGGAATTCCA
The DNA here is from genome assembly GCA_040544425.1 of Oxalobacteraceae bacterium GrIS 1.18. Taxonomy (GTDB): domain Bacteria; phylum Pseudomonadota; class Gammaproteobacteria; order Burkholderiales; family Burkholderiaceae_D; genus Solimicrobium. The sequence goes on along the minus strand of JBEONO010000006.1, from coordinate 252,195 downwards.
TGGTGGTGGTCTGTGCCAGTTCACTACCGACATGGGGTATCAGATAGCGCCACATACCCAAGGCAAACAGCAGGGAGAGTGCCACCCAGGCCAGGGACCAGGCGGCAGCCTGTTTGACACTCATTTTTTGCGCCTTGTTGCCGCCAAATGCAAAAATATCAAGCGCCAGCATTGCCAGTACAAAGGCAATAAATACGGCCCACATCCAGGGTTGTGCGATGCTGTGCATTACTTGAAATCCTTATGAATTTTGATTGTCCGTCATTATCAACGACTATCGCTTCTGACGTAACTTCTGTATCGCCACCAATTGCGCGACCGCTGAAGCCAATTCCGCCTGCGCTTTTGCGTAGTCAATGGTCGACGTGTGATTCACCAGATCTTCTTCGGCGCGCCGTTTTGCTTCGTCTGCTTTGGCCTGATCAAGATCTTTGCCGCGTATGCCGACTTCGGCCAGAACAATCACCTGGGTCGGCTGCACTTCAATGATGCCGCCGGCGACGAAGACAAATACTTCTTCTGCCTGACCAGGCACTACGATGCGCACCGTGCCTGGTTTGATGCGGGTGATCAGTGGGGTATGCCCTGGATAGATTCCCAGCTCACCGGTCTCTCCGGGCACGACAATAAATTCAGCCAAGCCTGAGAAGATCGACTCTTCGAGCGATACTACGTCTACGTGCATGGTATGTGTCATCTTGATGCCTTCTCGCTCTGATTTGCGTCTGGTTATACTGATGCACCTGCCTCAGTTTGTCTAATCAGTATCAAGCACAAATTGCTTCGGGTGCAAAAAATCAGCATGAATATTGATGGTTTCAGTTCTTTACTATCCACCCAATACAAAGGGCAGCCGAAGCTGCCCTTTATATTGAAAACTAATTTCGACTTACCGTTTTTGACGCAATTTTTGAATCGCTGCCAACTGCGCAATCGCGGTCGCCAATTCTGACTGCGCCTGCGCGAAGTCAATATTTGCTTCACGATTTTGCAGAGTATCTTCTGCACGTTTCTTGGCTTCAGATGCTTTTGCTTCGTCGAGATCTTTACCGCGAATCGCTGAATCAGCCAACACGATAACGTGCTTGGGCTGAACTTCCAGCAAACCACCAGCGACGAATACAAACACTTCTTCGGTCTGGCCAGGTACGCGAATCCGAACTGAACCTGGCTTGATGCGAGTGATTAACGGGGTATGTTGCGGATAAATCCCCAACTCGCCTGATTCACCGGGCAATGCAACAAATTCTGCCATCCCCGAGAAGATGGACTCTTCTGCGGAAACTACGTCAACTTGAATAGTGTGTGCCATGCTGCTTACCTTATAAGAAATTCAAAGATGAGCCGCGCCTTGATGCGCGACTCAGGCTGTCTGCATCAGGCAGCCATTTTCTTCGCTTTTTCGATAGCTTCGTCAATGGTACCAACCATGTAAAACGCTTGTTCCGGCAGGTGATCGAGTTCACCAGAGGCAATCATCTTGAAGCCCTTGATGGTGTCTTTCAACGAAACGTATTTACCTGGTGAACCGGTAAACACTTCAGCGACGTGGAATGGCTGAGACAGGAAACGCTGCATTTTACGTGCCCGAGACACGAGTAATTTATCTTCTGGCGCCAGTTCGTCCATACCCAAAATTGCGATAATGTCGCGCAATTCTTTGTAGCGCTGCAGAGTACCCTGAACAGCGCGCGCTGTTTCGTAGTGCTCAACTCCGACCACTTGCGGATCCAGTTGACGTGATGTTGAATCAAGTGGATCAACCGCTGGGTAAATACCCAACGAAGCGATATCACGCGACAGAACAACGGTGGAATCCAGGTGAGCAAACGTAGTTGCTGGAGACGGATCGGTCAAGTCATCGGCTGGAACATATACCGCTTGAATCGAGGTGATCGAACCAGTTTTGGTCGAAGTAATACGCTCTTGCAGCTTACCCATTTCTTCCGCCAGGGTTGGCTGGTAACCCACCGCTGAAGGCATACGACCCAACAACGCAGATACTTCGGTACCGGCCAGTGTGTAACGGTAGATATTGTCGACGAAGAACAGAACGTCTTTACCTTCATCGCGAAAACCTTCCGCAATGGTCAAACCAGTCAACGCAACGCGCAGACGGTTTCCAGGTGGTTCATTCATCTGACCGTAAACCATGGCAACCTTATCCAACACGTTTGAGTCTTTCATTTCGTGGTAGAAGTCATTGCCTTCACGAGTACGCTCACCGACACCGGCGAACACGGATAAACCGGCGTGTTCTTTAGCGATGTTGTTGATCAGTTCCATCATGTTCACGGTCTTGCCTACACCCGCACCGCCGAACAGACCAACCTTACCGCCTTTAGCAAATGGACAAACCAGATCAATCACCTTGATACCTGTTTCTAACAGGTCTTGTGATGGAGACAGTTCATCGTAAGCTGGCGCTAAACGGTGGATCGCTGCGTGAGTCGGTGTTGTTACCGGACCGCATTCGTCAATCGGGTTACCCAACACGTCCATAATACGACCAAGAGTCGCAGTACCGGTTGGCACCATAATTGGTTTGCCCGTGTTTTGAATCATCATGCCGCGACGCAGACCATCGGAAGTTCCCAGCGCAATGGTACGGACGATACCGTCACCCAATTGCTGTTGCACTTCTAACGTCAAGTCAGAGCCTGTCATTTTCAACGCATCGTATATCTTAGGCATCGAGTCGCGTGGAAATTCTACGTCCACAACAGCGCCGATACACTGAACGATTTTGCCATCAGCCATGTTCGTTCCTTCTATGAATAGTTACTAAATATTTTTACCGTTACGACAATCGTAGATTCAGACTTAACTGAACTAGACCGCTGCCGCACCAGCCACAATTTCAGACAGCTCTTTGGTAATCGCTGCTTGACGAGTTTTGTTGTAGATCAACTTCAATTCGCCAATCACGCTACCTGCATTATCGCTAGCAGATTTCATCGCCACCATACGGGCCGACTGTTCTGATGCCATGTTTTCTGCGACAGCCTGATAAATCAGTGCTTCAACATAACGAACCAGCAGTTCATCGATCACCGTTTGCGCATCTGGCTCATACAGGTAATCCCACGAATGGTCTTCCTTGTTGACTTCCAGTTTATCGGCTGTCAGTGGTAACAACTGTTCCACTTTTGGCTCTTGCTTCATGGTGTTAATGAACTTGGTATAACACAGGTAGACCGCATCCAATTTTCCATCCTGATAGGCGTCCAGTAAAACTTTGACCGGGCCAATCAATTTGTCCAGATGTGGCGTGTCGCCGAGTTGTACCACTTGCGCTGATACCTTGGCACCAATCCGGTTCAAAAAGCCCAAGCCTTTATTGCCGATTGCCACGGTTTGAATCTTGCATCCCTGGCCTTCTACTTCGCGCAGCTTGTTGGTTACCATGCGCAATACATTGGTATTCATACCGCCGCACAAGCCTTTATCTGTTGTGACCACAATCAAGCCAACCGTCTTGGACTGATTTTGCGTCACGAGGAACGGATGCTTGTATTCCTGATTTGCCTGAGACAAGTTCGCAGTGATGACACGAATCTTTTCACTGTATGGGCGAGCCGCACGCATCCGTTCCTGCGCTCTGCGCATTTTGGATGCAGCGACCATTTCCATCGCTTTAGTGATCTTCTTCGTATTTTCTACGCTTTTGATCTTGCCCCGTATCTCTTTACCGACAGCCATTTAAGCCCCCTTTTTTAGTGCATCAGCCCTGTTGCTGACTGATGCAACATTACGATCCGCATTTAAGCTTAGTAAGCGCCGGATTTTTTGAAATCAGCAACTGCGGCGGCCATAACTGCTTCGCCGTCTTTGTCGAGTTGCTTGGTTTCTTCAATCTTTTGCAAAAGGTCAGCGTGTTTGGTTTTCATGTAACCATGAACGCCGGCTTCAAAGGCCAATACTTTCTTGACTGGCACGTCATCCAGATAACCTTTGTTCACTGAGAACAGGGTTACGGCCATCAGTGAAATCGACAATGGTGAGTACTGTGCCTGTTTCAACAATTCAGTAACGCGCGCACCACGATCCAACTGTTTGCGGGTTGCTTCATCGAGGTCAGAGGCGAACTGTGCAAACGCTGCCAATTCACGATACTGCGCCAAGTCGGTACGAATACCGCCGGACAGATTTTTGATGACTTTGGTCTGAGCTGCACCACCAACGCGTGAGACGGAAATACCGGCGTTAATCGCTGGGCGGATACCTGCATTGAACAGGGATGTTTCCAGGAAGATCTGACCGTCAGTAATCGAAATCACGTTGGTTGGAACGAAAGCAGAAACGTCACCAGCCTGAGTTTCAATGATCGGCAATGCGGTCAATGAACCAGTTTTACCTTTGACTTCACCGTTGGTGAATTTCTCGACGTATTCCGGATTCACACGTGCTGCGCGCTCCAACAGACGGGAGTGGAGATAGAACACGTCGCCTGGATAGGCTTCACGTCCTGGTGGACGGCGGAGCAACAAGGAAACCTGACGATACGCTACCGCCTGCTTCGACAGATCATCATAAATGATCAAGGCGTCTTGGCCGCGATCGCGGAAGTATTCGCCCATGGCGCAACCGGAGTAAGCCGAAACGAATTGCATTGCAGCTGATTCAGATGCAGAAGCCGCAACGACAATGGTGTATTCCATCGCGCCGTGTGCTTCCAGTGAACGAACCACGTTTTTAATGGACGACGCTTTTTGACCAATCGCTACATAGATGCAGGTAACGTTTTGACCTTTTTGATTAATCACGGCATCAATCGCAACAGCTGTTTTACCAGTCTGACGATCACCAATGATCAATTCACGCTGGCCACGTCCGATTGGGACCATGGAGTCGATCGATTTCAATCCGGTTTGCATTGGTTCGGAAACGGATTGACGGGCAATAACGCCAGGTGCGATTTTTTCAATCGGCGCAGTCAATTTTGCATTGATAGGACCTTTGCCGTCGATCGGCTGACCCAGAGCATTGACTACACGGCCGCGCAATTCAGGACCGATAGGCACTTCCAGAATACGACCGGTACATTTGACTGTGTCGCCTTCCGAGATGTGTTCGTAGCTACCTAAAATAACTGCACCGACTGAGTCACGCTCCAGATTCAGAGCGAGGCCGAATGTGTTACCTGGGAATTCCAGCATTTCGCCCTGCATCGCATTGGATAAACCATGCACGCGGCAAATACCGTCGGTAACGGAAATAACCGTACCTTCGTTGTGAACTTCAGCTATATTGCTCAGGCCTTCGATCCGGCCCTTGATAATCTCGCTGATTTCTGATGGGTTGAGTTGCATATTAACTCCTAATATTTTTTAAGCTTGAGCCGATTTGACTAAACAAATTCAGTTCTTAAGCGGTCAAGGCTATTTGCATCTGTTGCAGCTTTGCACGCACCGATGTATCCAATACTTCATCACCAACCACGACGCGCACACCACCGATTAAGGAGGCATCAACCGTCACACTTGGGTTAAGTTTGCGACCAAATTTGGCTTCCAGTGTTTGGCACAGGTTTGTCACCTGCGCATCTGACAGCGCAAAAGCACTGCTGATTTCTGCATCAGCGGTGCCTTCATGGGCATTCTTTAACGCGAAAAATTGCGCGGCGATTTCAGGCAACACTAGCAGGCGGTTATAACTGGAGAGCGTGTTGATGAAATTTTTTGCTTCCTGATTCGCAGGTGATTTCAATACCGCCAGAAAAGTATCCACAACAATTGTTCGTGGAATTTTCGGATTCTGGACTAATGCAATAACATCGGCGTTTTCTGCTGCTTGCGCCATTTCGCCAACCAGCTCTGCCCAGGCAGCCATGGACGTAGTTGAGTTGGCGGATTTTGCCACACGAAATAAAGCCTCGGCATAAGGACGAGCGATCGTTGCGATTTCAGCCATGATTACAGCTCTGCTTTTAATTGAGTCAACAATTCAGCGTGTGCTGATGCATTGATCTCACGTTTCAAAATTTGCTCAGCGCCTTTAACTGCCAAAGTCGCGACCTCACCACGCAAACCATCGCGTGCTTTAGTGATTTGTTGAGCAGCATCCAAACGAGCACTGGCAACAATACGGGCGGCTTCTTCAGATGCCGTATGTTTAGCTTCATCAATAATCATTTGCGCACGTTTCTCTGCGTCGACAATGCGTTTCTGCACTTCGTCGCGAGCACCGGCCAATTCTGACTGTACGCGCTTTTCCGCTTCTTTCTGCTCGGCCTTGCTGCGTTCGGCAGCAGCCAAACCATCAGCAATTTTCTGTGCACGTTCGTCAAGCGCCTTCATCATTGGCGGCCATACGAATTTCATCGTAAATCCGGCCAGAATGAAGAACACTACAAACTGAACAATAAATGTTGCGTTCAAATTCATAACAATTCCTTATTGAGTAGTTCTAACCACAATCAGTTGATTGTGGCGAAGGAAAAAATTATTTAGAGAAGTAGAACATCATTGCAATACCAACACCGATCAGGAACGCCGCATCGATCAGACCAGCCAACAGGAACATTTTGGTTTGCAATTGGTTCATCAATTCTGGTTGGCGTGCTGACGCTTCCAGATATTTACCACCCATCAAACCAATACCGATACATGCACCGATAGCGCCCAAACCAATGATTAAACCGCAAGCCAATACTACGAAAGAGAAGTCAGTCATGACAGATCCTTAAAAGTTAAAAACAAAAATGAAATTACCAATCTAAAACAAAACCTTAGCTGCAAAACCGATGAACGTTTTGTGCCTCTAAATCTTTTACTGCTTATTAATGCCCTTCATGCGCCTGACCGATGTACACCAAGGTCAACATCATGAAAATAAATGCCTGCAAAAACACGATCAAAATATGGAACACCGCCCAGATTGATCCGGCTACGATTTGTCCGGCAACGCCGAATGCGGTCAGTGAGGAACCAAGTAAAGCGATCAACAAAAAGATCAACTCGCCGGCAAACATATTGCCGAACAGTCGCATCGCCAGTGATACGGTCTTCGCTAAAAATTCGATAACGTTCAAAAGCAGGTTGAATGGAGCCAGCCAGATACCGAATGGAGCGGCAAACAATTCGTGAATAAAGCCGCCAAAGCCTTTGATTTTTACGTTGTAGTAAATCATCAGTACGAACACACCCAGCGCGATGCCGAATGTACCGTTCAAATCTGCGGTGGGTACGACGCGGTGATGGCCGAAAGTGCCTTCAAGTCCGAAGTAATGAAAAAAGCGGGAAAATAGATCGACCGGCAGGAAGTCCAGCGAATTCATCAGCGCGACCCAAACGAAGATGGTCAGTGCCAATGGCGCGATAAATGCGCGATTACCATGGATCATATTTTTTGATTGTTCGTCGACCATTTCAACCAGCATTTCAATGGCGGATTGAAAACGCCCCGGTACGCCTGATGTAGCACGTCGCGCTGCATAGTATAAAAACGCACAGCCTACGATACCCGTCAGTATCGACCAAAATATGGTGTCCATATTTAAGATCGACATATCAATGATGCCTTCTTGATGCCTGGTGGAGAGATGACCTAGATGATGGCGTATGTATTCGGACGCGGTTGGTGCTTCTGGTTCGATGAACAGGTTGATCATAGGATTAGCTTCTAAATAATAAGATAAAGTAACTTTTCATTACCACAATGAATCCGGCTAGGAAGGCCAGCCAATGAATCTGATGGTAAAACATCACCACCGCAGCTAATAAGGCGACGGTTGTTAAAATCTTTAAAAATTCGCCGGTAAAAAAAGTAAAGGGATTTGCGCCCCCGGGTCTTTGCGTTCCTGCAAATAACCTCAGAGCAAATAATGCATTGGGAAATGCGTAACAAAGTCCACCCAGCAGGGCCGAGATTCCTGCGGTTTTACCGCCCAGCATTGCTGCGATAACTGCCAGAATAAATGCCGCGCAAAATTGCACTGTTACGATGCGCGCCATACACGTCCCTTTTTACTTGTCTAAAACCGGTGATAATGTTTTAGGATATTCTGTCCTTGAAAGCAATGAGGCAGTTTGCGTCACAGTCAATGTCAAATTGGCTGGGGCCCTACAGCTTGTTACATTTAACAGACCAGCTAAAACCGGGGAATTATACGTGCTTGTCCTCTTGGGCGTCAAATATTGCTCAGAAAAATTCATTATAAAAAATGAATTTTGCATATTCTGTGCAATAAGGTTGCAAATTGCCTATGTTAACTTGCAGCCCTGTCCGTTCTGATACTGCTCGCTTTGATTTGCTTGTGGTTTGATGTAGCTCACATAGCGTGAGCTATTTTTGAATGACCTTACGAATAGGTCCGTAACTTGGACAGGATCCCGTCGAGTGCATCGAGGCTTGCGAAATCAATAATGACCTGACCACTGCCCTTGGCGCCTACTTTCATCTGCACCTGAGTCGCGAATAAATCAGAAAGTTCTTCTTCCAGCCTTTCAATGTCTCTGGATTTTTCGACGCTTTTTGCTTTCTTTTCCGAGGTTTTATTGTCGGACCGGATCACCAATTTTTCTGCTTCTCTGACTGACAATCGTTTCGCAACAATTACGTTGGCCAGTTGAATTTGGGTTGCTGCATCCACGACCAATAAGGCGCGCGCATGCCCCATGTCGATGTCACCGGCCATCAACATGGTCTGCACGGATTGTGCCAGGTTCAACAAACGCAACAGATTGGAGACCGCACTGCGCGAGCGCCCTACTGCCTGGGCTGCCTGTTCGTGGGTAAAACTGAAATCCTGAATTAATCGCTGAATACCTTGTGCTTCTTCGAGCGGATTTAAATCTTCACGTTGAATATTTTCAATCAAGGCCATCGCTGCGGCAGCGAGGTCATCGACATCTTTGACCAGGACAGGCACTTCAGTCAGCCCAGCCAGCCTGGAGGCCCGATAGCGTCGTTCTCCGGCGATAATTTCATACTTCACGGCGCTGCCATTTTGCGCCGCTATTGGCCGAACCAGAATTGGCTGCATCACACCTTGAGCTTTGATTGAAGCGGCCAGTTCCGTCAGCGCGCCTTCATCCATTCGGGTCCGCGGCTGATACTTACCTGCCTGCAGCAGGTCTAAAGCAAGGCTGTTCGGGTAGCCTGGCAAGTTGGGGACAGCTTCCGCAAAGGCGTCCGATCCCCCCAGCAAAGCATCCAATCCCATTCCCAAGCCTTTTAATTTCTTTGTTGCCATGATCCGTAATTCCTTAATTAACTGCTGAATAAATTTAAACTAGGCTTTTTCCAATTGCCTGATTCGCTCTACCATTTCAACCGCGAAAGACTGATAAGCCTGCGCGCCTTTTGAGCTTGGATCGAACGACACCCCAGGCATACCATACGATGGCGCCTCGGCCAGTCGGATATTGCGTGGGATGACAGTCTTGAATACCTTGTCACCGAAATGCTGCTCGAGCTGGTCCGATACCTGTTGAGATAAAGTCATGCGCGGATCGAACATTACCCGCAGTAAGCCAACTATTTCCAGATCGCTGTTCAGGTTCTTGTGCACTTTTTTGATGGTATTGGCCAGGTCAGACAACCCTTCAAGCGCATAGTATTCGCACTGCATCGGGATAATTACGCCGTGTGCCGAACATAATCCATTCAAGGTCAGCATGGACAGGGCTGGAGGACAATCAATCAAAATGAAGTCATACTCATCCGCCACCACCTGTAATGCCAGGCGCAGGCGATTTTCACGATTCTCCAATTCCACCATTTCCACTTCAGCACCGGCCAACTCCCGGTTGGCTGGCAAGACATCGTAATTGCCGGACTCTGATCGCTGACGCACGGCTTGAACGTCGGAAAGACCGAGCAGGACCTGATAAATAGTTGCAGTGAGTTTTGATTTATTTACACCCGAACCCATGGTTGCATTTCCTTGCGGATCCAGATCAACCAATAAAACACGTTGATTTATTTGCGCTAAGCTGGCGGCCAAATTCACTGTCGTGGTTGTTTTACCAACGCCACCTTTTTGATTTGCTACGCAGAAAATTTTAGCCATAAGTCTTTCAATGAATGATCGATGCTCGATTTGTTTTTATGATGATGTTTTGCGCGAAATCCAAAGCAAATGACGTTGTGCTTCCAGATTCGGCACAGCGATGGTTTGGACTTTTGTCACTTCCCAATGCTGGGGTAAAACGGCCATTTCGGCCTCTGGCAATTGCCCCTTTAAAGCAATCATCTGGCCAGCTGGTGCTAACAGCTGACCGGCCCAGTTTACAAAATTCGATAATTCAGAAAATGCTCGGGAAGTAATCACATCAAATAACTCGGTGACCTGCAATTGCTCAACCCGGCCGGTATGGACCGTGACATTGAGAAGATTGAGTTCTGCCTTGACCTGTTTAAGAAATGCCGTTTTCTTATTGACGGTATCAATTAGCGCAAATTTCGCGTGTGGATAAACAATCGCCAGAACTATCCCGGGCAACCCTCCTCCGGCACCAACATCCAGCACATTTTTTGCGTGATTAAATGCGAATGCGGCTGACAGGCTATCGAGCAAATGCTGCTTCACCATATCGAGGGGATTTCGCACCGAAGTGAGATTGTAAACGGCATTCCACTTTATAAGCAGCCCAAGATACAACATCAACTGATTAATTTGATTTTCATCCAAATTTAGTTGTAGCTCCGTAACGCCATCCTGAAGCAGTTGCTTTATTTCCAGCTGATTTGCCATTCCCACCATAATCAAACTTCCCCGTTAACCAGGGCTGGTGATTGGGAAAAATCTTTATAGCCGCGTTTTTTTAAATGCACCAGCAACAGCGATATCGCGGCTGGTGTGATCCCGGAAATTCGGCTGCATTGGCCCAAGGTTTCCGGTCGTTGTTTGTTGAGTTTTTGTTTCACTTCGATCGATAGACCGGTAACTTCCAGATAGTCGAATGTATCGGGCATAGGCAGATTATCAAAGTGCGCGTGACGCTGTACTTCTTTGGCTTGACGATCGATATACCCGGCATATTTCACGTGGATTTCCACCTGTTCCCGGATTATGTCATCCGACACGCCTGGACCGGCGACATCTTGACTGTCGAGGCCTCGCAAAGTCATCAGATTTTGATAGTTAACCTGGGGTCTCTTTAACAGATCGGCCAATGAATATTCGCGTTCCAGGGCTTTACCTATAACGCGTTCAGCTTCGCCATCCGAAACCAGACGGGGATTCACCCAGGTTGATTTTAACCGCTCCAGCTCGCGTGCAATTGATTCACGCTTGATCTCAAACGCCGCCCACTGAACATCGCTGACACAACCCAATTTTCTGCCAATTTCGGTCAGTCGCATGTCAGCGTTATCTTCTCGCAAGCTAAGCCTGAACTCTGCCCGGCTGGTGAACATCCGATACGGCTCCAGTACGCCCTTGGTAACCAGATCATCTACCAATACGCCGAGATAGGCTTCGGATCTACCCGGCACCCAGGCATCTTTTTGTTGAGTATAGAGAGCTGCGTTCAAACCAGCCAGCATGCCTTGCGCAGCGGCTTCTTCGTAACCTGTAGTTCCGTTAATTTGACCGGCGAAAAACAGACCTTGGATCTGGCGTGTTTCCAGACTGGACTTTAATCCACGCGGGTCAAAGTAGTCGTATTCAATAGCATAACCAGGTCGCAATATGTAGGCATTTTCCATTCCCTTCATCGAACGAACCAGATTTAATTGAACATCGAATGGCAGACTGGTGGATATTCCATTGGGATAGAACTCATTTGTCGTCAAGCCTTCCGGCTCCAGAAATATTTGATGAGATTCTTTTCCCGCAAAGCGGTGGATTTTATCTTCTATCGAAGGGCAATATCTCGGCCCGACACCTTCAATCACTCCGGTAAACATCGGGCTACGGTCCAAGCTTTGCCGGATAATTTCGTGCGTTCGTTCATTGGTATGAGTTATCCAGCAAGGAACCTGACGCGGATGCATCGCTGCATTACCTAATACTGAAAAAACCGGTACCGGATCCAGATCGCCAGGCTGCTCGGACATTGCAGAAAAATCGATACTTCGCCCATCGATCCGTGGTGGCGTACCAGTTTTTAAACGCCCTTGCGGTAGCGACAATTCTTTTAATCGGGCTGACAATGACGTAGCTGGTGGATCCCCTGCCCGACCGGCAGCATACTGACTCAAACCAATATGTATTTTACCGTCGAGGAAGGTCCCGGCTGTGAGCACTACAGATCGGGCGTTAAATTTGATTCCTACCTGGGTAACTGCGCCCACTACCTGATCACCTTCAATAATCAGATCATCAACAGCCTGCTGGAAAATCCAGAGATTTGGTTGATTTTCGAGCCGACTTCTGATTGCCTGCTTGTACAACAATCGATCTGCCTGCGCTCTGGTTGCTCGAACGGCTGGCCCTTTTGAAGAATTCAAAATCCGGAATTGGATCCCGGCTTCATCGGTAGCGATTGCCATAGCTCCACCCATGGCATCAACCTCTTTAACCAAATGACCCTTACCTATTCCGCCGATTGATGGATTACAGGACATCTGCCCCAAGGTTTCGATATTATGGGTTAGCAGCAAAGTAGATTGCCCCATCCGTGCGGAGGCCAATGCCGCTTCTGTACCAGCATGACCACCACCAACAACTATCACATCAAACACGTTTGGATAAAACATTCTGACCTCAATCTAACAAGAGCCGAGATTATAAATCCTTTTCCCGGTTTCCTTAATCCAAGATTTATGGTTTCACGTGAAACATTCAACCGCTTAAATAAGTTTTTATTTGGATGTTTCACGTGAAACATCCTAAAAAATAACAGATAGCAGCAACACCTTGGTTTAACCTATTTGCTATGGTGTGGATAACCCTTTGGATAAATATCTCAAACTTTGTGTAAAACTCTGCTCTTTAAAAAAATCAACCTGTTAATAACTGCATGGAAATCAATCGCATAGGTTGTGAAAATCTACGCTAAATTTAAAATTTCAAAAGTTATCCAAAATACGCCGGGCCAAATTACAGGCCAATTTCATCCGTTTATAACGGCTGCAAGCTGATGAATTTAAGAATAAAAACCAGGTTATCCACAAAAATACTCTTGTTTACTATTACTACTATTTAAATATATATATCTATTCTTTAAAACACAGAACAAGAAAAAAAGCTCCGACTCAATCAAAAAACACCCAAACGTATTCCATACATTTTTTTGAACAACGTACTTAATTTGCTAAAGTCATTAAACTGGCATTCCCCCCCGCTGCAGTTGTGTTGACGCATACAGCTCGCTCTGCCAACAGCCTCCACAGCGGCACCACGCCATTTCCAGTTGTTTCTATTACCGTTGTGATCTGATTTACCTGTAACGCCATAAGGGGCTTTAAAACCGGTAATAAAACGTTCTCTACCAAAGCGATCTGAGACTGAATCGAATCAGGTCCTGCAAGTTGGATTTTCTCTTTAATTTGTATTGGGAAACTCAAGGGAATCAGATCAAATGTTGATTTCGCCATCACCGGAATATTTTCAGTAGCTAAAACTGCCGCAATTTGATTTAACAATGAATTTACGTCCGACGCTGCACAAAAGATCCTTCCCCGTGACCCAAACGACAAAGTGTTGCGCTCGCCTGTTGGTCCGGGCAACACCAAAGTCATTTTTCGTGGCGAAGTCAGAGCATATTTTTCTGCCAGTTCAGCCATCCTGTCATGGCCATGTGTTTTTAGCCAAACAAGCAAAGAATTGAGTAAATCAGAGGAAAGTCGTTCAAAGACCGAATGACCGTTAATTTGATCATGGGGATTTCGTTGCAACCGTTTAAGGTACAAGGGGCCGCCGGCCTTGGGACCAGTACCAGATTTTCCCTCACCCCCAAATGGTTGTACACCGACTACAGCACCTACTATATTTCGATTGATATAAATATTTCCGACATGGGCGTGATCAATCACATACTGAATGGTCTCGTCGATCCGCGAATGGACGCCCAAAGTCAATCCATAACCGGTTTGATTGATCTGTTTGATCAGTTGAGGGAGTTCGTCACGACCATAGCGAATTACATGCAACACCGGACCGAATACCTCTTGCGTCAATTGGGACAGGTTTGCGATTTCAATGACTGTGGGCGGGATAAAGTGGCCGTCTTTGGCGATCTCTGAAAGCGGAATCTGGAATACTGATTTAGCTACGGGACGCAGATTTTCGATGTGCGCCAAGAGTTTATTTTTAGCCTCCAGGTCAATAACTGGTCCGATATCGACACTTAAGCGATCCGGATAGCCAACACGTAGTTCTTTCATTGCCCCATATAGCATCTCCATAGTCTTGTCATAGATATCGTGCTGTAAGCACAGTACACGCAAGGCGGAACAGCGCTGCCCTGCACTGTCAAATGCGGAAACCAGAACATCCTGGACGACCTGTTCCGGTAAAGCACTGCTGTCAACAATCAATGCATTCTGACCGCCAGTTTCGGCAATCAAAGGTAAATCGCATTTTTCCAGTACGGAGCGCTTGGCTAAGGTTTGATTAATTAACTGCGCAACCTCGGTCGAGCCGGTAAAGATAACAGCTTTCACCCGTGAATCCGCTACCAGCCTGGCACCAACCGTTTCGCCTTTCCCAGGTAGAAATTGTAAGGCGGTAGTTGGTACGCCTGCCTTATGGAGTAGCTGGATAGCGCGGAATGCAATCAGTGGTGTTTGCTCCGCTGGCTTGGCCAACACGACATTACCTACTGCCAGGGCGGCACTGACTTCGCCCAAAAATATTGCTAATGGAAAATTCCATGGGCTGATACATACCACCGGTCCGAGTGCCTGTGTATCGCTGTCCAATGAAGCTTGCACAGCGTAATAGCGTAAAAAATCTACCGCTTCACGAACTTCAGCAACAGCGTTGGCAAAAGATTTACCAGCTTCACGAATTGCCAGTGCAATAAACTCAATCCGATTCGCTTCCAGCAAATCTGCTGCTTTATTCAGGCACTTAACCCGTTCATTGACAGGTGTGCCCTGCCATTCACCAGCATGTGTGGCTGCAGCCTCCAAGGCGAATTCGACGTCATGGCTGTTTGCTTCAATTACATGCCCAACAATATCTCCGAGTGAGGCCGGGTTATAAATAACCTGGGTATTGGTCGCATTGGTAATCCCATGCAGCAGCGGTTTGGCATGCCATTTGTGGGATGCGAACGGGTTCAGTTCCTGCGAGAGCGTTCTTAAACTTTGTTCGTTCGAAAAATCAAAGCCACACGAATTAACTCTTTCGGTACCAAATAAATTGATCGGCAGTTTAATACCTGAATGCGGCAGGCATTCCAGTTTTTTTGCAATCTCAACCGGGTTCTCCACCAGAGAATCCAACGAAACAGACTCATCAACAATCTGATTTACAAATGAAGAATTCGCACCGTTTTCAAGCAAACGTCGAACCAGATAAGCAAGCAAGGTTTCGTGGGAGCCGACCGGAGCGTAGATTCGACAAGGACGATTTAAATGTTCTTCGCCAACGACCTGGTCATACAGCGTTTCACCCATTCCGTGCAGACATTGAAATTCATAATCGACGATGTTTTTTTCCTGTGCCCAGCTGTAAACAGTCGACAGGGTCAATGCATTGTGGGTAGCAAATTGGGGATAAATGACATCGGTCGCATTGAGTAACTTTTGAGCGCAAACCAGATAGGAAATATCGGTATAAACCTTGCGGGTATAAACTGGGTAGCCGCTTAAACCATCAACCTGGGCGCGTTTGATTTCCGAATCCCAGTAAGCACCTTTAACCAGCCGCACCATAAATTTCTGTTTGCTTCGGCGTGCCAGATCAATCAGATAATCCAATACATACGGACAGCGTTTTTGGTAAGCCTGAATAACAATTCCCAGCCCTTCAAATCCAGCCATGTCCGGATCGAATGCCAACGCTTCGATCAAATCCAGGGACAGTTCCAGACGATCGGCTTCTTCAGCATCAATATTGAAACCAATATCATATTGCTTAGCTAATAATAATAATTTTTTCAGGGACGGCAGCAACTCGGTCATTACACGCTGCCGCTGTGCACGAGCATATCTTGGATGCAATGCGGAGAGTTTCACTGAAATCCCTGGCCCGGCTTTAATACCTCTGCCACTTGACGCCTTGCCAATGGCATGAATAGCAGACTCGTAGGCTGAAAAATAAAACGCCGCGTCCTTCGATGTCAGCGCGGCTTCGCCCAACATATCGTAAGAATAACGATATCCACGATTTTCATTGCTCCGGCTGTTCTTGATCGCTTCTTCGATAGTTTGGCCGGTGACGAACTGGTTACCCAGCATACGCATTGCCAAATCGACCCCTTTTCTGATCAACGGCTCGCCACCCTTCGAAATTAACTTGCTTAGCGCAGAAGTTAGTCCTTGCTCACTATTTGTTGAGACCAATTTTCCGGTTACCAAAAGACCCCAGGTAGCAGCGTTAACAAATAATGACGGTGATTCGCCCAAGTGCTTTTTCCAATCACCTTTACTTATCTTGTCAGCAATTAAGCGGTCGACGGTTTGATGATCTGGAATACGCAGCAGCGCTTCTGCCAGGCACATTAACGCCACACCTTCATCTGACGAAAGTGAAAACTCATGCATCAGCGCATCTACCCCGGAGGCACGGGTTCTCTGTTCCCGAACTTCTTTGACCAATTTCTTGGCAAGTTCTTGAATTGGTGCGTAATCGAAAGGCGCAAGCTGATCGAGCAAAGATTGGACGGCTTTTGGTTCATCGCGCCGATATGCGTCTGTAATTGCGAGCCGTAATTCTGAAGGCTTTGGCAATACTTCTGTGTGAAAATAAGAAAAAGGTTGTGACATAGGATTTGGCTTTTCGCTGAATAGGAAAAAATATTAATTACCTGAAGAAACTTTATACCGAAACGCTAATCAATAGTTTCCAAGTGGTATTAAGTCGCTAATAAAAAATCGATTTTAACAATTAATAAAGCATTGATTTTATAGGGTATTTATAATGATTAATTCTGGAAATTTACCCAAATAGCGGAATAAAGTATTTTATGAGAAAATTACACCAAATTTTATTTACAAATGGGATCTTCGTATGCTCGACAAAATTAGCAAGAAAATTCTGGCTGAACTACAAAATGACGGTCGCATCAGCAACGTCGAACTGGCCAATCGAGTCAATCTATCCCCCGCCGCTTGCCTTGAACGTGTTCGCAAACTGCAAGATTCTGGTTATATCACCGGTTATACCGCGCAATTAAATCCCCAATTACTTGATGTAGCCTTGTTGGTTTTTATTGAGGTTGTTCTGGACCGAACAACGCCTGACGTATTTGACGCCTTCAAACGCGGTGTGCAGGCAATTCCAGAGGTACTGGAATGCCACATGGTGGCTGGCGGTTTTGATTATCTGGTCAAGGCACGTGTGAAAGACATGAATGCCTATCGCGACTTTTTGGGGAAATCCCTGCTGCAGCTCGGTGGGGTTCGTGAAACTCACACCTATGCGGTGATGGAAGAAGTTAAGAATACCTCCCATTTACCGATTAAATAGGCGTTATAACAAAGCGTTTTGATGCTCAATTTGGGGATTGTCCGAGTTGAGCGTTTTCTCAACCAGTTCGATCAAGTTATTCCGCAACCACTTATGTGCTGGATTACGCGCATCCCGCTCATGCCACAACATGTCCACATTTACGGCGGGTGTTTCTATTGGCAACTCTTTCCAGATTAACTGGCTCTCTACCCCGGTCGATGAAATCAAATGTTGCGGCAAGACAGTTAACAGATCTGAATTCGCAACAACCCGACCGGCTGTAAAAAATTGATTAACCGTCAGCAAGATATGGCGTTGCAAATTCATCTGCACCAGAATTTCATCAATCAAACCATGAGCCCGACCAGAAAAACTTACCAGCAGGTGATGAGCTTCGCAGTAACTTTTTAAGGTCAGCGGCTCGTTTGCCATGGGGTGGTCTTTGCGCATGACACAAACGTAACGTCCGGTATACAGGCTATTGTGACGGATCGGGCTGTTCGCCGAGCTCTGACCGGCGGTCAGCTGGGACAGCACTCCCGGGAAAAATCCAACCGCAATGTCGATATCTCCATGCAACAGCATCGATCTGGGATCTCGGGTCACCAGAGGCACCATACGCGCATTGATACCCGGCGCACTTTTTTCGATTTCACGCACCAGATGAGGCATCCAATACGCTGCAGTTGAATCCGCCATTGCCATACGAAATGAAGCCTTAAAACTGGCCGGTTCGATCGCGGCTGGAGCGATTGCCGTTTCCAGGCTGCTTAAGGCTTCGCGAATAGCGGGCCAGATTGCTTCAGCACGTGGAGTCGGCTTGACTCCATATGCAGTACGAATCAACAATTCATCGCTAAAAGCGTGGCGTAATCGCTTCAAGGCATTGGAAACTGCTGGTTGGGTCATCGCCAGCTTATCGGCCGCTCTGGTCAGATTTTGTTCAACCATTACCGTATCGAAAATACGCAGTAAATTTAAATCCAGGGTTAGAAAATTCATTTACACGGCCTTATTTGAAAATCGAGATATTCACAAATGATATAAGGAATTTTCAAATTATTGATCATAACCAGGAAATATTGTTTGCTCTGGAAAATCATTCTTTGGTTAGACGTTGAAACGACATGTAAATTGTAATGAGAACGAGTATTGACGAGCGTGGTTTTCAAACCCCTAGACTGGCTAATCGTTTCGGGACCAAATACTGCGATTAACAGCATGGAATATGAATTGTAAAATTTTTGTGCCGCACTGTTATGCACAAAATTTGCCGGAAATAATTGACGGCAAAACTACTGATACAATGGTTTAAATTAAACATATAACTCATTGAATATAAAAGATTAAATCAAAATTAGTGAAATTTAGTTGTGGAATTAATAAGGTTTTTGAGCTTCGCTAACTTGGCCAAATCCAAATCTATTCACAAAGTTATCCACAGAAAATTTCAATGTATATTTAGCCATGGTTTAAATATAGTTTCTCTGGCCAAGTTAAAAACCTGTTCAAACTAAGCGATAATAATGGCCCAGGGAACCAGCAATTCTGAAAGTTATTATGTCATTGCCAGAAACACCATTACAAAACGATACTTTTCTACGGGCATTACAGCGCCAACCAACTGAATACACGCCTGTCTGGCTGATGCGACAGGCGGGAAGGTATTTGCCTGAATATCGCGACGTCAGAAAAAAAGCCGGCTCGTTCATGGACCTGGCCAAAAATCCGGATTACGCCACTGAGGTCACGATCCAACCTTTGGACCGGTTTGCCCTGGACGCGGCAATCTTGTTCTCTGACATTTTGACGGTCCCCGACGCGATGGGGCTGGGGCTATATTTTGAAGAAGGTGAAGGTCCAAAATTTGAGCGTGCCCTGCGGGATGAAAAAGATATCCTGGCACTGCACGTCCCGGACATGAACAAGCTCAAGTACGTCTTTGATGCAGTAACTCAAATCAGAACAACCTTGCACGGTCGGGTACCCTTGATCGGCTTTTCCGGCAGCCCGTGGACTTTGGCGTGTTATATGGTGAAAGGCGGCAGTTCCAAGGAATTCAGGACAATCAAGACGATGTTGTACAGTCGGCCGGATTTATTGCACCACATCCTGAAAGTCAACGCTCAATCCGTAGCTGCTTACCTGAACGCGCAGATTGACGCCGGCGCGCAGGCCGTCATGATATTTGATTCCTGGGGCGGCGCGCTCGCCGATGGCGCCTACCAGACCTTTTCTCTCAACTACATGCGCGATGTGCTTGATCAGGTCAAGACAGAAAAGAATGGTGTCAAGATTCCATCGATCGTGTTTACCAAGGGCGGCGGATTGTGGCTGGAGCAAATTGCCGATATCGGCGCAGACGCGGTCGGCCTGGATTGGACAGTAAATTTGGCGATGGCGAAGCAACGTATCGGGCATCGGGTTGCACTCCAGGGGAATCTCGATCCCATGGCGCTGTTCGCAAGACCGGATCAGATTGAAGCGCAAGTTCAGGCGGTACTCAACAGTTTTGGCAAACCAGACCAAGGAACTGGCCACATTTTCAATCTGGGCCATGGGATATCCCAATTTACTGATCCGGAATCGGTCACCGTTCTGGTTAACGCGGTCCACAAATTCAGCAAAGCGATGCGAGCTGGCCAGTAAATTGAAAAAAACGGCAACAAAACCGGGTAAAAATGAACTGGAATAAGGCTTGTGCACTGCAACAGCAAGGCCTGATGCGGCATCCACGCGGAAATGACCTCGTCCCTGTTGAAAATATGTCGCTGGCAAACACCGTCATAAGTAAATCGCGATTAGTTATGCACAAAAAGATTAATTTATTTTTTCTGTCAATAGTTTTTTTGTGAATCGCCAAATAATTTATAAGCTACTGATTTCAAAGATAAATAAGCAGAGCAAGCAAAAAATTTACTCTATGAAAATTATGTTGCTTTGGTGAATTAGTCTGTGTGGGGCGAGTTTCTCCACAAAGTTATCCACAGAAGTTGGTCGAACAAAACACACTTACGAATCCATAAGTTAGCCAATTTCTTAAGAAAGTACATTAACTTGCAGAAAGAAAAAATTCTCCAAATCGCCCTGGATACGCCCTTGGATCGACTGTTTGATTACTTGTGGGTTGGCGATGAAGTTCCGCGAGTTGGTCAGTTTGTTCTGCTTACTTTTGGCCACCGGGAAATGGTTGGATTAATCACTGCGGTAAAAGACGACACTGAAGTTCCCCGCGACAAACTGAAGGCGGTGATTGGTGTCCGGGATCAATTGGCACCAGTTTCCGCTGAATGGATTGCACTTTGTCAATTTGCCGCTGATTATTATCAACGACCATTGGGAGAAGTGGCGCTTCCTTCAATACCAAAGAACTGTCGCACTTCCAAGACAACGGCCCTGGACAAAGCGCTGGTAAAACTCACCAAACCGGTAAAACACACGCACCTGAATACCCCGCCGTCGCTGAACGCCGCACAGCAGAATGCACGGGATAAAATTACCCACAACCGAGGCTATTCGGCAAATCTGTTGTTTGGGGTGACGGGCAGTGGCAAGACGGAAGTCTATCTGCAAATCGCCGCACAGATCCTGGCGGTCGATGCGGATGCCCAGATTTTGGTCCTGGTTCCGGAAATCAATCTGACGCCCCAGTTGTTCGAACATTTACAGGGGCGATTCCCCGATCATTATGTGGCCACGCTGCACAGTGGGATGGCGGAAGGTGAGCGGACCGTCAACTGGCTGGCAGCACACACCGGCAAGGCACGAATTGTGTTGGGCACACGGCTGGCGGTGCTGGCCTCGCTGCCACATCTGAAATTAATCATCATCGACGAAGAACATGATCCTTCGTATAAACAACAGGAAGGCCTGCGTTATTCGGCCCGTGACCTGGCCATCTGGCGTGCCCGCCAGTTGGATATCCCGATTGTCCTGGGATCAGCGACGCCCTCCCTGGAAACCTGGGCGCATGCGAACTCGGGTCGCTATGCAAAATTTACCTTGTCTGAACGTGCGGTCAGTGCTGCAACTCTGCCCGCCATGCGCCTGGTTGATCTCTCCAAAGAAAAACCGCAGGACGGACTGACACCGTCACTGATCTCCGAACTCAAAAAACGCTTTGAAAAGGGCGAACAGTCGCTGATTTATTTGAATCGCCGCGGCTACGCCCCGGTGATTGCGTGTGACGCCTGCGGCTGGATGAGCAGTTGCACGCAATGCAGTGCATTTCTGGTGCTGCATAAAAATGAACACAAGTTGCGCTGCCATCATTGCAGTTTTGAGGCGCGGATTCCCAAATCCTGCCCAACCTGCGGTAACGCGGACATCCAACCCTTGGGTCGGGGTACGCAACGAATTGAGGAACATCTCCAAAGCCTGTTTCCAGAGGCGCGCATCAAGCGTATCGACGCGGATTCAACCAGATTGAAAGGCAGCGCCCAGGAAGCGTTTGACACCGTGCATCGCGGGGAAGTCGACATCCTGATCGGTACACAAATGGTGGCCAAGGGCCATGACTTTAAAAATCTCACCCTGGTTGGTGTCATTAATCCCGATACGGCTTTATTTACTCAGGATTATCGGGCCGGAGAAAGACTGTTTGCCCAGTTGATGCAGGTTTCCGGTCGCGCTGGCCGGGCGGCGCAAAAGCAAGGCGGCAATACCAGTGTCGTATTGGTTCAGACACGTTATCCGGACCATCCCTTGTACCGCGCATTAAAAACTCACGATTACCCAAAATTTGCCAAGGAATGTTTGCAGGAAAGGCAGCAGGCCGATTTACCACCGTTTATTTTCCAGGCGCTGTTGCGCGCCGAAGCCAAAGAATTAAAGCTCGCCGTCGAATTTTTGACTTTTGCTGCCGAACTTGCTGGGTCCGAGCAAATCATCATGCATTCGCCGATACCGATGACCTTGATGCGGTTGGCGAATTCGGAACGCGCGCAACTGTTAGTCGAGTCCCATTCGCGGCCAGCATTGCAGAATTTTTTGAAAGAGTGGCTGGATCAGCTAAAAAACAGCAAATTCAGAGTGAAATGGAGTGTTGAGGTCGATCCGGTCGAAATTTAACAAATTTTTCTAATGATTTACCTTGAATTGTGCTGCCGCGTATGCATATCCGCCACATTTTTGGCTAATGGATATGTTTTGATAAAGCTTTTTTGAAAAAATATTTTCATTGAGAAACTTTCTTGGCTATAATCGGCCCAACAATCATGATTAAAAGCAGAATTTACGGCAGAAAATTAATGTTGATTGTGAGCTTTATTTACAAAGTACCCTTGGCATATGGTTTTGTTGAAGTAATATCAAATTAATTTACCTAAATCTGGAGAAAAACATGAAAGTAAAAGCACTGGTTGCAGCCCTGGTAGCAACTTCAGGCCTGTTAGGAATGACAGCGGCACAGGCATCGGATGGCACTGTGACTTTTTCAGGCAGCATCGTAGCGACGACTTGCGTTATCACCGGCGGTGGCAATATCGCTGTAGCCTTGCCCCCAGTTGATGCAAGTGCTCTGTCTGTATCCGGCAAAACCGCCACACCAACTCAATTCAATATTGCCATGACCGGTTGCCCAGCAACGACATCACTGCATGCCTTGTTTGAAATCGGCGCGAACGTTGATACTGCAACAGGTAACCTGAAAAATACCGGAACAGCGACGAACGTCCAGATCAGTCTGTTAAATTCGGCCCTGGGTGCAATCAATATCGCCACTCAGGCTAATGACGGCGCTGGTACCGGTCTCACTACCACAACTGCAGGTGCATATTCACTGAGCTATTACGCGCAATATATTGCTACTGGCGCAGCCGGTGCGGGTACCGTAGCGTCATCCGTTACCTACTCGCTGGTTTATAACTGATCGTTATACACTCAACACCCGCAAATCAGATGAAGATAGTTGATTTGCCCAGGCCATTGAAAGATGGCCTATTTTTTAGCAATTTACTTGCCAGAAACACAAAATAAAATGAGCGACTACTTCAAGCGGATATTTTTATTTGTTGCTCTCACAATCACCATGACTGCGACCATGACTGCGACCACGACCGCACATGCAAACATCGTGATCAATGGGACGCGGGTAATCTATAACGCAGAAGAAAACGAAGCAACGATACGCTTGACCAACGTCTCTTCGACACCATCGCTGGTGCAGGTGTGGCTCGATTCCGGTGACATGCAATCCACGCCTGAAACCGGCAAGTCACCTTTCATTGCGACCCCGCCGATTTTCAGGGTCGAACCGAACCGGGCCCAGACAGTGCGGGTCATTTATACCCATGACCCTTTGCCGCAGGATAAGGAGTCGGTATTTTGGGTCAATATATTAGATGTGCCGCCGATGCCGGTTACCAAAGATGCCGAAGACGCCAACTACATGCAGTTGGCGATTCGCAGCCGGATCAAACTGTTTTACCGTCCCAAAGGTTTGCCGGGTTCCGCAGTCGAAGCGGCCGACAAGTTGAGTTGGCAACTGATTCAAAAACCCGACAGCGTCGTCCTGCGCGCAAGCAATGACGCCGTATTCAGCGTATCGATGGATGCGGCCAGTATCAGCAATGCCGACAAAAATTATTCCATCGTGACAGAAATGATTCCACCGGCATCCAGCAAGGAATTTTTGGTGAAAGAATTAAAAAAGATTCCCTCCGGGTCAAGCCAGATTAATTACACCACCATCAGCGATTTCGGTTCGGTTGTACAACACAACACCAGCTTGCCACCCTGAGTGACAAATGACTTAAGCGATTGGAATAAATCACAGCCATGCGCACGCGCAACCAGCTAAAGCCAACGATGCTGATACAGCAGTTGGCCTTGCTGACACTGGGTTTTGCAATTTCACTCCAAACGCTGGCATTTGCCCCTGCTGCAAACGAAAATGTCGCCAGTAATTCCAGTCTCCCCTCAGCCCTGTACGGTGGCTTTAACCCCGCCATGCTGGCAGGCAGCGGCGACAAAATTGACGTGTCGAAATTCACCCGCGCAAATGTGCTGGCACCCGGACAATATCGTGTTGATGTGTATATCAATCAGCAATGGTTGGGGCGTCGGGATATCGAGGTAAAACAAATCAATGGCAGTGATAGCGCAACAGTGTGCATCACCAAAACCTTGCTGATTCAACTTGGCACCAACCTCGCCGCACTGCCTCCGACAAAAGAAAATACTGAGCTGGCCAAGGATGAATCCGCGGGCAATACCTGTGTCGACATGGCCCTGCAAATTCCGGATTCCGCCGTTGAATTTGACTCGGGAGACCTGCGCGTCGATGTCAGTATTCCGCAAGTTTACCTGACCCGCATCTCGCGTGGTTATGTCGACCCCTCCGAATGGGATCAGGGCGTTAACGCGGCCTTCCTAAGCTATAACCTGAACAACACCCAATCGAGCGGGCAATTCCACAGCGATCAATTATTTGCGGGCATAAATCTTGGTGTGAATCTGGACGGATGGCGGCTGCGCTATAACGGGACCTACACGACCAATCCGGGCACAACCAGTATCACCACCAGTCTCACCAACGCCAACGGGATCGCCAATTCCGCAGCAGCACAGGCGCAAAATGCCAGCACGGTCTCCTCGACGATCGGCTCCAGCGCCATAATCAGTTCAGCCAATGGCTTCACGGATTCAGTACAGCAGAGCAGTCGCTGGCAACCGATCAACGCCTTCGTCCAGCATGACGTGACCAGCCTGAAATCGCAGCTGACCATCGGCGATTCGTACACCAACCCGGATCTGTTTAACAGCGTCGGCATACAGGGTGTGCAACTTGCCAGCGATGATCGCATGCTGCCGGAATCGCAGCGCGGCTACGCACCGGTTGTGCGTGGCGTTGCCGAAACCAATGCCAAGGTGACGATACGCCAGGGTGGAAACATCATTTATGAAACAACCGTGCCGCCCGGTGAATTCAAAATCGATGATCTGTATAACAGCAGTTTTGCCGGCGACTTTGTTGTCACGATTACCGAAACTGATGGCAGACAAAAGCAGTATGTAGTGCCCTATTCGGCCGGCGTGTTATTGCTGCGCCCTGGCGCGACGCGTTACAGCCTGGCGCTGGGAAAACTGCGCAATGTGGTCGACTATAACGCACCGGTATTTGCCGAGGCGACCTATCAGCATGGTGTCGGTCAAGGTAAAACCATCTACCTTGGCGCAATCGCGGGCGAATATTATGGAGCCGGCATGGTCGGCGCCGCCTTGAGCACCGGTTACGGTTCATTCGGTCTGGACCTGACCAGATCAGAAACCAGGATGGCACCCGACTACAATACCTTGTTGGGACGCAGCTGGCGCCTGAGCTATTCGAAGGTATTGGAAGACACCAAAACCAACTTCAGCGTGGCGGCATACCGCTATTCGACCAGCGATTTCCTGACCCTGACCGACGCGACAATCCTGCGTTCCAAAGAACAAAGTCCCGGACCCGCTGCGCCGATACTCAGTCAGAAAAAAAGTTTTCAGCTTTCACTGTCGCAACCGCTGCCCAATAGTTATGGCAGCGTGTATATCAGCGGCATCGCGCAATATTACTGGAACGACGCGCCCAATTCGATCAGTTACCAGGCCGGTTATTCAAACAGCAGTTCATGGGGCAATTATGGCTTTTCCGTGTCGCGCACGATCGACGCACTTGGCATCTATCACAACCTCGCATCGGTGAACGTGAGTATCCCGATCGGCAATGAAGGCACGGTGTATCGTCCAACGCTCACCAGCACGGCCAGTTATGGCGAGCATCAGACCACCACCACGCTGGGTGTCAATGGCAGCCTTGGTGGAAGCAATCGCCTGAACTACAACGCTTACGACAATTACAGCAGCGCCAACTCTCAAGCCAATTCCGTCAGCACGAATACCGTGGGACTGGGTGGGCAGTATGCCGGTTCTTACGGATCGGTGTGGGCCTCCTACAGCTCAGGGACTACGAGACAGTCAACAGTCAATGTCAGCGGCGCCATGTTATTACATGACGGCCAATTATTGCTGGCGCCGAGTTTGGGTGAGACCGTCGGCATTGTGTATGCCCCGGGTGCGGAGGGCGCATCCGTGATGAATTCTAATAACAACAGGATTGGATCGTCCGGTTATTCAGTGATTCCGTTTCTTAATCCCTACGTCACGAATGACATCGTGATTGATCCCAAAGGCAGCAGCATGGATCTCGAATTCGATTCGACCTCGAGACAGATTGCGCCGCGGGCAGGCGCGATTGTCCTGCTCAAATTTTCCACCACCATTGGTCGTGCAGTCTTGATGACTGTCACGCGCGAGGATGGCAAGACACTGCCGATTGGCTCCAGTGTCGTGGACGAAAATGGCAAAGAATTGGGACTGCTGGCACAAGGTGGCAGGTTCTTCAACCGTAGCCTGAAAAATCACGGCTCGCTGACCATCAAATGGGGCGACGGTGCGGAACACGAATGTCATGCCGATTACTCGTTGGCCGATGAAAAACAACGCCAGGCAGATCAGCCGTATCAGCAACTGGCAGTCAGTTGCAGGGCGATGGCTCAAGTGGCGACATTAAAATAACGAACGGGACACCATGCTTATCAGGAAATTGCTTATATTCAGACTTATATCCAGACTGCTGCTGTTGCTGCTGTTGCCGGTCAAAGTTTATGCCAGCTGTACGGTCAATCCGACTACGGTAGTGAAGGTGTTGAATTCGCCCGCCAGCGTTACCTTAAATCCGTATGTGCCGGTGGGGACCGTGTTATCGACCGCGACATTTACCGGCAATTCCGGAACTTTTACGATCAACTGCAGCACGCCATTTACGCAATTGACTTACCAGGGTATAGGAAGCGCCGTGGCCAATGTGTATCCGACGAATATTCCTGGCCTGGGTATCCAGCTCAGCAACGCCTCAGGTACGACCGGAAACTGGCCCGTCACGCAAACAATCGCATCGACAACTACTTTGACGGCAACCGCATCAGTACCGACCAATTTCAGTCTGATAAAAACCGGACCGATTACAGCCAGTGGCACCTTGCCGGTCAACGTCGGTAATTTTGTGTTACCGCAGCAGGGCAATTTTGTCGGCTTTCAGATCAACCTGGCAACGCCGATGACGATCAACTTTACCAAGCCAAGTTGCAGTGTGACCAGCCCGTCGAGCATCGCGGTTTCGCTGGGCGCATTTCCCGTGGCACATTTTCCGACCCTTGGATCCAGTTCTTCGCCGGTGCCGTTTTCGATTCAGGTAACGTGTGTCGGTGGACCTCCCGCCAGCACCACACAAATGTCGGTGACTCTGACTGATGCCAGCGGCACAAGCGTTGGCAACACCAGCAACACGCTGTCTTTAAGTTCGACCTCGACCGCTACCGGTATCGGGGTAAGAATCACTTATAACGGCACGGTTGAAAGTTACGGCCCGGATTCGAATGTTGACGGCAATACCAATCAATTTTTGCTCGGGACCGGCACCAATGGCGTATTTAATTATCCGTTCTACGCTTACATGGTGCGCACAGGTACAGTCACTGCCGGCAGTGTGATCACGACGGCGACTTTTACGATGAGCTACAAGTAAACGACTTGTGTCACTTTCCATTGGGTGACCGGTGCGTCCGGTTTGGAAGTGTCATTGGCGCGCCATGGCACCATGTGCGAAGTGGGGGCGACGATTTGTGTCCTGACCGAGGTGCTTGAAGCCACGTGTTTCGAGCAGGAATTCAAGGCAGGTATTTCATTTTTATCAGTTTGGATAACACAGGTTGGTTCGACCACGCTGCCGGAAAACCTGATCACCCCGTCCGAAGCAAAACTTGCAGTCGGTACCAAAAATAAACATGATAAAAGCAGATTGCGACCAAACATGGAGCGTCCTGAATACACCGGTGATATTGTTGTTATCGGTGCCCGGGATGCCCATGTTTAATGTTTTGGCAGATATATATATTTTATTTCGCCCAGCCAAAGCCCTTGTATTTCAACAAAAAATAGGCTAATAAAATTTCCTTACGGCAATTTTACTTGTGAATTTAGCTGTGAACAAACCGGAAGATTCCATCCTCACCTTGTGCGCGCTGCAGCTGTCCTGCAAACCAGAGGTAGTGAAGGTGAGCCAGCGCTTCACCCAGGGCGAAGGTAAGCTGGTGCGTATCAAGCGGACGATGAAACATGAACGGCACGATATCGTTGGCGCTTTGGGGGGTGACACACAGTGCCAGGACTTCTGCCAGCCGGTCTTGATGATGCTCAATCAGCTGCTGAACACGCATATGAATGCCGCGAAACGGTTTGCCATGCGAGGGCAAGACCAGCGTGTCGGAATCGAGCGCGCAATACTGATCAAGTGATTCCAGAAAAGTCTGGACCGGGTTGGCCAGTGGTTCAAGAGGCCACACCGACACATTGGTAGAAATGCGCGGCAATAACATATCGCCCGAAATCAGGCATTTCAGCTCTTTGCAGTACAGGGAGACGTGCTCCGGTGAATGCCCAAAACCGGTAATTACGCGCCACTCGTGTGCGCCAATCCGAACCAGTTGCCCTTCCTGCAGACGAACATAAGCCGCAGGCACACCCGGTACCAGACGCGGGTAATATTCTTTACGTTCGGCCAGCTGGGCAATCAGGGCCGGGTCGGTCGCGCCGTGCTGCTGAAAATGCGGAATCATCGATGCGCCATCGACGCCGGGCAATCCGGCCTGCATCATGCGACCAATTGCATATTCCCCCGTGCTCATCCAAAGCGGTACCTGCCAGCGCTGGCATAACCAGTCTGCCAGTCCCAAATGGTCGGGATGACAATGAGTGGCGATGACCCGCAGTACCGGCTTGTCGTCTAAATGATGCGCAAAGATGTTCTCCCAGTTCGCGCGTGTGTCATCACTGGCGATTCCGCAGTCGATGATGGTCCAGCCTGGACCGTCTTCCAGCAGCCACAAATTGATATGGTTGAGAGCAAACGGCAGCTGCATTCTTAACCAGAATACACCAGGGCAGACCGCGATCAACTCGCCGGGAGCCGGTATCGCTTCGTCAAACGGGTAGCTCAATTGAGTCTCTAGGGGGTTCATGATTTCTTTCAAAAACTGGTCAAAAATTCGCCTACAATACGCTCTTACCGCTTTTACCGCGTTTATGTTCACGTCACGTCAAGCATGCGAGAAGACAAAGTGTCACCATCCAAAACAGGTATTACTTATACGATCACCGAACTGTCGCGCGAGTTTGATATTACCCCGCGCGCGATCCGTTTCTATGAAGATCAGGGATTGTTAAATCCGCATCGTGCAGGTCCCGGCGGCCGGAATCGAGTATATACCCCCAGGGAGCGCACCCATTTAAAACTTACCCTGCGCGGCAAACGACTCGGCCTGTCATTATCCGACATTAAAAGTCTGGTTGACATGTATTCGTCACCCAAAGACACCGAGCCACAGTTACAGCGCTTTATCACGGTGCTGGCACAGCATCGCGCCGCGCTGGAACAGCAGCGCGAAGACATTGAGGCCTTGCTGGCCGAAATCAGCGGACACGAAAAAGAGTGCCAGCGCATCTTGAAAAATGGATTGAACAGCGAAGCGCCGAAAACGATCAAGAAAAAAGCCGTAAGCAAAAAGGCAACAGCTTAGTTAACGTTTACGTTAACGTCAATTGCGGTTATGATTTTGGCCCACGACGCCCAATTATTTCGAAAGCGAGAAATTCATGTTACATCTGCCCGGTTTAACCTTTGATCACGGCGAAGATATTGCCGCACTGCGTGAATCAATCCAGCAATTTGCCGCCAAAGAAATCGCCCCGCGTGCTGCCGAGATCGATCGAAGCGATCAGTTCCCGATGGACCTGTGGAAAAAAATGGGCGACCTCGGCGTGTTGGGCGTGACCGTGAAAGAAGAGGATGGTGGCATCGAGATGGGCTATCTGGCCCATATCATCGCCATGGAAGAAATTTCGCGCGCATCTGCTTCGGTCGGGCTGTCCTACGGCGCACACTCCAACCTGTGCGTAAACCAGATCAACCGCAATGGCACACCAGAACAGAAAGCCAGGTATTTGCCGAAACTGATTTCGGGCGAGCATATCGGTGCCCTGGCGATGTCCGAACCGAACGCCGGCTCCGATGTGGTCAGCATGAAATTGCGCGCTGATTTTAAAGGCGATCGCTGGATTCTGAACGGCACCAAAATGTGGATTACCAACGGACCGGACGCTGATGTTCTGGTGGTCTACGCGAAAAATGATCTCGAAGCCGGACCGCGTGGCATGACGGCTTTTCTGGTCGAAAAAAATTATCCCGGATTTTCAATCGCGCAAAAACTCGACAAGCTCGGCATGCGCGGTTCACACACCGGCGAACTGGTATTCCAGGACTGTGAAGTGCCAGCGGAAAATGTGTTGGGCGGTTTGGGTAAGGGCGTCAATGTATTGATGTCTGGCCTCGATTTTGAACGCTCGGTATTGTCAGGCGGACCGCTCGGCATTATGCAGGCCTGCATGGATGTGGTGGTGCCTTACATTCACGATCGCAAACAGTTCGGTCAGCCAATCGGCGAGTTCCAGCTCATGCAGGGAAAAATCGCCGATATGTATTCCACCATGATGGCCTGCAAGGCCTACGTGTATGCGGTTGGTCAGGCCTGTGATCGTGCAAAAAATCCGGAAGCCGTGCGCGCCTTGCGTAAGGATGCCGCCGGTGCGATTTTATATTCGGCAGAAAAAGCCACCTGGATGGCGGGCGAAGCGATTCAGATTTTAGGCGGCAATGGTTATATCAATGAATACCCGGTAGGACGTTTGTGGCGCGACGCCAAGCTGTATGAAATCGGCGCAGGCACCAGCGAGATCCGGCGCATGTTAATTGGTCGCGAATTATTTGCAGAGACAAAATAAAAAATGACAGCCGCCCTGCACCATCGCACTCCGCTGCTGGCTCACCGGCCCTTATCGCAACGCTTGAAAAAATCAGTGTGGCTGAAAATGGAAAACACCCAGCCATCGGGTTCATTCAAGATGCGCGGGATTGGTCTGTTTTGTCAGCGCGCTGCGCAACAGGGTGCACGGCATTTTGTCTGTCCCTCGGGGGGTAATGCCGGTTTTGCTGCAGCGATGTCTGGTGCGGCATTGGGCATCAAGACCACCATCCTGGTGCCGGAATCAACTCCCGAAAGCGTGCGCCTGGCGATCAGCGCGATCGGTGCAGAATTGATTGTGATCGGCAGTGTCTGGGATGAATGCAATCAGGCCGCCCTGGCCATGTGCCGGGTTGAGGAAGCGATTTATATTCCGCCGTTTGATCATCCAGCTGTCTGGGATGGCAATGCCAGCCTGATTGACGAAGCTGCCGCAGAATGTGATTTTGATGTCGTGATCTGTTCGGTTGGCGGCGGCGGACTGCTCGCTGGTGTTGTGCAGGGATTGCAGCGCAATCAACTTGCGAAGATTCCGGTAATCGCTGTCGAAACCGAAGGTGCGGCTTCCTTTCATGCGGCGGTGCAGGCTGGTGAAGTTGTGACGCTGCCCGCAATTACCTCGATCGCGACGACCCTCGGTGCCAAGCGCGTCGCCCAGCGCGCCCTGGACTTGACGCGTGAGCACACGATTCACAGCATCACTGTAACGGACCGTGCCGCAATCGATGCCTGCCTGGAATTTGCCGATGATCTGCGCACCCTGGTTGAACCGGCCTGTGGCGCTGCGCTGGCGGTGGCTTATCAACATCTCGATGTCTTGAAACCATTTCAGCGTCCCCTGATTGTGGTGTGCGGCGGCATCGGCGTGGATCTGAACAAACTCATCGATTGGAAAACCCGATAATGCAAGTCGCCTTTCCAAAACTGCTTTCCTCGCAAATCGCTTTTGATATTGCGCGGACGATTCTGGATGGCTTCAACAAACATTACCGCTTATTTCGCGCCGTCAGCCAACAAGCCAAAACCCACTTTGAAACCGGCCAGTGGCAAGCGGCGCAACTCAGTGCGCGCGAACGGATTTCGTATTACGACAGGCGGGTGGTCGAATGCGCCGCGATTCTGGAAGACGAATACAGCGACAGCGATCTGACTGATCCGGTCTGGCGCGAAGTCAAGCTGCATTACATGGGTTTGTTAATCGACCATATGCAACCCGAATTGGCGGAAACCTTTTTTAATTCGGTGTGTACCAAAATGCTGCACCGGAATTACTACAACAACGATTTCATTTTCGTGCGTCCTGCCGTGGCCACCGAATATATTGAAAGCGATATGCTGCCAACTTACCGGGTGTATTACCCCGGTGCTGAAGGCCTGCATTATTCGCTCAAACGCATCGTCACCAATTTCCAGTTGAAGGCTAATTTCGTTGATCTTGATCGCGATGTCGCAGCGGTGGCGGCCTGCCTGTCGGCGGTGTTTGAAATGAGCCAGCTCGAACCGAATCACCAGATTCAGGTGCTGTCGAATCTGTTCTTCCGCAACAAAGGTGCTTACATCATCGGTAAGGGAATTAACGGCAATCGCGAATATCCCTTTGTCATTCCGATTTTGCATAACCGCAAAAATGAACTGGTTCTCGATACCGTGATTCTGGACCCGGTGTTAATCAGCATTCTGTTTTCCTTCACACGCGCCTACTTCATGGTGGACATGGAAGTGCCCTCGGCTTATGTACAGTTTTTGCGCAGCATTATGCCGCGCAAACCGCGCAGTGAAATCTATACCGTGCTGGGTTTGCAAAAGCATGGCAAGAATTTGTTCTACCGTGATTTCCTGCATCATCTGACCTATTCGTCCGACCAGATTCAGGCCGCGCCCGGCATTCGCGGACTGGTCATGCTGGTGTTTGCCCTGCCCTCATTTCCTTACGTGTTCAAAGTCATCAAAGACAGTTTTCCACCGCCCAAAGAAACCACCAAGGAACTGATCAAGGAAAAATATCTTTTGGTGAAAAATCATGACCGGGTCGGACGCATGGCCGATACGCTGGAATATTCCGACGTCGCCTTTCCGCGCAACCGCATTACCGAATCGCTGCTGGATGAAATCAGAAAATTCGCGCCGTCGGTGCTCGAGGTGAACGAAAACGAAGTGGTGATCAAACATCTGTACATCGAGCGGCGCATGGTGCCATTGAATATTTATCTGATGGAAGCGGAAAAACGTCACGACGATAAAGCGATCGAACATGGCATACGCGAATACGGCAATGCGATCAAAGAACTGGTTGCGGCGAATATTTTCCCGGGCGACATGCTGTACAAAAATTTCGGCGTGACCCGTTTGGGGCGCGTGGTGTTTTACGATTACGATGAAATCGAATACATCGCCGACTGCAATTTTCGCAGCATCCCCAAGCCGCGTAACGAAGAAGATGAAATGGCCGCGGAACCCTGGTATCACGTCGCAAAAAATGACGTTTTCCCGGAACAATTTGCACCTTTTCTATTGGGGAATATCAAAGTCCGCGAATATTTCATGAAATATCACGCGGATTTGCTGACC
This sequence comes from Oxalobacteraceae bacterium GrIS 1.18, assembly GCA_040544425.1. Taxonomy (GTDB): domain Bacteria; phylum Pseudomonadota; class Gammaproteobacteria; order Burkholderiales; family Burkholderiaceae_D; genus Solimicrobium. Next base: position 218,220 of record JBEONO010000006.1, on the reverse strand, counting down.
CCGGCCTATTGGCAGGCATGCAAACAGCGCATAATAGAAGGCCATGTCGAAGACGTGTTTCCGTACCCGCAAGAAATAAGATTTTGTCATCAGAGTCATGAATCAGCTGAAAAAAGCTGATTGAATTCCGAGTTGGAATTTTACCTTTAGACCGGCAGTGTTGACTGCCATTGCTTATTAACCAACCGCTTAATTTGGAGAATAGTATGAATATCGTTATTGTTGGTGCTGCGCGCACACCGATGGGTGCATTTCAGGGTGACTTTGCTTCAGTAACCGCCAGTCAGTTAGGCGCCGTCGCAATCAAAGCGGCACTGGAACGTGCCAATGTAAAACCGGAACTGGTAGACGAAGTCTTGTTCGGTAACTGTTTGATGGCTGGGCAAGGTCAGGCACCGGCGCGCCAGGCGACGCTTGCAGCAGGATTGCCGAACTCGGTTGGCGCAGTCACCTTGTCAAAAATGTGCGGCTCGGCGATGAAAGCCGCCATGATGGCGCATGATTCGATTCTGGCCGGTACCAACCACATCGTTGTTGCCGGTGGTATGGAATCGATGACCAATGCGCCGTATCTGTTGCCGAAAGCGCGTGGTGGCTATCGCATTGGCCACGGTCAGGTTCAGGATCATATGATGCTGGACGGTCTGGAAGATGCTTACAGCCGTGATGAAAAAACCGGTGGTGGCCGTTCGATGGGAACCTTCGCTGAAGATTGCTCCGCAAAATATAATTTCAGCCGTGAAGATCAGGACGCATTTGCGACCGAATCCGTCAAACGCGCGCAGGCAGCAACTGCTGACGGTTCCTTCCAATGGGAAATCGCACCGGTTACAGTCAAAGGTCGTTCAGGCGATGTCGTGGTCGAGAAAGATGAAGGCCCGTTAAAAGCCAGGCTCGATAAAATTCCTACCCTCAAACCAGCCTTCAAAAAAGACGGCACGATTACTGCGGCATCTTCCTCCTCGATTAATGATGGTGCCGCAGCACTGGTCATGATGAGTGAAGAGACCGCGAAAAAATTGGGCTGCAAAATTTTGGCCCGGGTTGTCGGTCACGCCACCCACGCGCAGGAACCAAATTGGTTCACCACGGCACCGGTGGGCGCAATGCAAAAATTATTCAAGAAAACCGGCTGGTCCGTGAAAGACGTCGATCTGTTCGAAATCAATGAAGCGTTTGCCACCGTGCCAATGGCGGCGATGCGCGAATTTGATATCCCGCACAGCAAAGTCAATGTACATGGCGGTGCCTGTGCGCTGGGTCACCCAATCGGCGCATCTGGCGCACGTATTTTGGTTACCCTGATCGGTGCGCTGCAAAAACGCGGCTTGAAGCGCGGCGTTGCCACTTTATGTATCGGTGGTGGTGAAGGTACTGCCATGGCGATTGAACTGGCTTAGTCGTTGGTCAAACCGCTCTCAGCGTCGATGAAAAGGTGGGCTAAGGCTCACCTTTTTGTCTAAAAACAGATCTCACCAGAAAGCAAATATGGCAACGGCATTAATCATTGGCGCATCACGTGGTATCGGCCTGGCACTGGCCAAAGAATATCGTGCAGCTGGCTGGAAAGTTTTTGCAAGCGCGCGGGAAGCGGCCGATATTGAAAAATTGGCTGCGCTGGGCATGGACTCGTTTGCCTGCGACGTGGCCGATGCCAGCGACTGCGCGGCATTGGGCCTGCGGCTGCATGCTGAAAAAATCGATATCGCCATTTTGAATGCCGGTGTCATGGGCGAGCACACTCAGAAACTGGTGGCACCAAGTGCCGAGCAGTTTCATCATGTGATGGATATCAACGTACTGGCCGCCATGCGGATATTGCCGCTGCTTGCGCCGATGATCGAAGCGGCGCACGGCAAATTGGCCGTGGTGTCGTCCATCATGGGCTCGCTGTCCGAGCGTGAAGGACCAGACGCCTGGTTATATCGCGCCAGCAAAGCGGCACTCAATTCGGTATTGCTCGATGTCGCACACAGTTTCCCCGCCATGATCAGTGTGGCTTTGCATCCAGGCTGGGTGCGCACTGATATGGGCGGTGCGGGTGGGAATATATCTCCCGAGCAAAGTGCTGCCGGTATCCGCGCCACCATGGAAAAGCTGAATTCGCAAGATAACGGTACGTTTTATAACTACGACGGCCAACGCCTTAGTTGGTAAAAAAAGAAATACGAAAAAATGATATTGACCTCAGAACACCAAATGATACGCGACGCACTGCGTGAATTTTCCCAGGAACGTCTGGTGCCCAACGCAGCGCGCTGGGATCGGGAAGGCCACTTCCCCAAAGAGGAGTTGGCCCAGTTGGCCGAACTCGGTGCCTTTGGTGTCGCGGTGCCAGAACAATGGGGCGGTGCCGGGATGGATTATCTGTCACTGGCTCTGGTGCTGGAAGAAATTGCGGCCGGTGACGGCGGTACCTCAACCATCATCTCGGTGAATAACTGCCCGGTGTGCTCAATCGCCATGACGTATGCCAACGAGGCACAAAAACAGCAATGGCTGAAACCGCTGGCGCAGGGCACGATGTTGGGCGCATTCTGTCTGACCGAACCGCATGTCGGCAGTGACGCAGGCGCATTGCGCACCACCGCCGTGAAAGATGGCGACGAATACGTCATCAATGGCGTCAAACAATTTATCACCAGCGGCAAATACGCCGATGTGGCGATTGTGATGGCCGTGACCGACAAGGCAGCAGGAAAAAAAGGCATCAGCGCATTCTGGGTGCCCACCAATACCAAGGGCTATATCGTCGCGCGCCTGGAAGAAAAGCTCGGTCAGCATTCATCTGACACGGCGCAGATTCTGTTTGAAGATTGCCGCATTCCTGCGGCGAATCTGATCGGTGCGGAAGGACAGGGTTATAAAATTGCCCTGTCTGGACTCGAGGGCGGTCGAATCGGTATTGCCTCACAATCAGTCGGGATGGCGCGTGCCGCGTTTGACGCAGCCTTGAGCTACGCCCACCAACGTGAGAGCTTCGGCAAACCGATCTTCGAACATCAGGCCGTGCAATTCAAACTGGCCGATATGGCGACCCAGATCGAAGCGGCGCGTCAACTGATCTGGCACGCGGCCAGCATGAAGGACGCCGGCATACCCTGCCTGAAAGAGGCCGCCATGGCGAAATTATTTGCCTCGGAAATGGCTGAAAGAATCTGTTCGGATGCGATTCAAATTCATGGCGGTTACGGCTATGTGACCGATTTCCCGGTCGAGCGTATCTATCGGGACGTGCGCGTCTGTCAGATTTATGAAGGCACTTCAGACATCCAAAAAATTATCATTGGCCGGGCATTGGCAGCGTAAACAACAAAGGGAACACATAATGAAGACACCGATTGAATTTTATTTTGACTTCTCCTCGCCGTATGCCTACTTCGGCGCGCTGCGCATTGACGAACTGGCAGCGAAGTACGACAGGCAAGTCTGCTGGCATCCGATCCTGCTGGGGGTGATTTTCAAGGCTACGGAATCCAAGCCCCTGGTAAGTCTGCCGATGAAGGGCCCCTATTCCAGACATGATCTGGACCGCACCGCGCGTCTGCATCAGATCGAATTCAAGATGCCGACCGTTTTCCCGATTGCGACCCAGCAAGCGGCCCGCGCGATGCTGTGGGTAGAAGCCAAACACGGTAAAGACGCGGCCAAACAATTTGCCATCAAGCTGTTTCAAGCCTTGTTTGTCCATGACCAGAATATCAGTCAGGTCGATGTAATTCTGAAACTGGCCAGCGAATGCGGCCTGGATAGCGCGCAGGTTGCCGAAGGCATGGTCTCGGAAGACATTAAAAATCAGCTCAAGACAGAAGTCGATGCGGCGCTTGCCAAAGGCATTTTCGGCGCGCCATTCGTCATCGTTGACGGCGAACCGTTTTGGGGATTTGACCGGTTTTATCAGATTGAAGAATTGCTAAAGCATGGCAAAATCTAAGCAGGAGCCAGGCTGCCCGTGCGGGTCGTCAGTCAGTTATCAGCAGTGTTGCGAGCGGTATATTTCGGGCCAGGAAATTGCGCCCGATGCCCAGGCTTTGATGCGCTCCAGATACACGGCCTACACCATTGAAAATCAGGCGTATCTGCAAGACACCTGGCATCCAAGATCGCGGCCGCAATTGCATCTCGATCAGCAGCAGCCGTGCAAGTGGATGGGTCTGACGGTGCTCGCGTTTCAGGAACAGGACCGCAAGGCGACCGTGGAGTTTATCGCCAAATACAAAGTAGGCGGCAAGGCCGAACGCCTGCACGAAATCAGCAAGTTTGAATATGAAGATGGAAAGTGGTTTTACGTCGATGGCATATTCCCAAACCAAGAACAGATAACATGAAATTAGAATCCAAACTGGCAACCCGCTCCGAAGAATTTCAAGCCAATGTCGCCGCCATGCAAATCGTGGTGGATGACCTGAAAAGCAAAATCGAAACAATCATGTTGGGTGGCGGTACCGAGCCGCGTAAAAAACACGTGGCGCGTGGAAAATTATTGCCACGTGATCGGGTACAAATGCTGCTCGACCCTGGCACGCCATTTCTGGAATTTTCTCAAATGGCGGCGTACAACATGTATAACAACGATGCGCCCTGCGCCGGGGTGATCACCGGCATCGGGCGTATCTCTGGGCAGGAATGCGTGATCGTCTGCAATGATGCCACCGTCAAAGGCGGCACCTACTATCCCCTGACTGTGAAAAAGCACGTGCGCGCTCAGGAAATCGCTGAGCAAAACCATCTGCCTTGCGTGTACCTGGTGGACAGTGGCGGCGCGAACCTGCCGAATCAGGAAGATGTGTTTCCAGATCGCGATCATTTCGGCCGGATCTTTTTTAACCAGGCCAACCTGTCTGCGCAAGGCATTCCGCAAATCGCCGTGGTCATGGGTTCCTGTACTGCAGGTGGTGCTTATGTGCCAGCGATGAGCGATGAATCGATTATCGTAAAAAATCAGGGCACGATTTTTTTGGGCGGCCCACCGCTGGTGAAAGCGGCGACCGGTGAAGTGGTCAGTGCCGAAGACCTCGGTGGCGGTGACGTGCATACACGTCTGTCGGGCGTGGTCGATCATCTGGCACAAAACGATCTGCATGCGCTGTCGCTGGCACGCACCATCGTCTCCAATCTGAACCGGCAAAAGCCGAGCCAGCTGTGTTTGAAAGAAGTAGTTGAACCGGCCTATCCGGCACAGGAACTGTATGGCGTCATTCCGGTCGACACGCGCAAGCCGTTTGATGTGCGTGAAGTGATTGCGCGGGTTGTGGACGGCAGCCTGTTCGACGAATTCAAGGCGCGCTACGGCACGACCCTGATCTGTGGCTTTGCCCATATTCACGGCATGCCGGTTGGCATTATCGCCAACAACGGCATTCTGTTTTCCGAATCGGCGCTGAAAGGCACGCATTTCATCGAACTGTGCTGCCAGCGTAAAATACCGCTGGTGTTCTTGCAGAACATCACCGGGTTTATGGTTGGCCGCAAATATGAAAATGAAGGCATCGCGCGCAATGGTGCCAAGATGGTGACGGCAGTCGCGACTGCAGCGGTGCCGAAATTCACGGTGATTATAGGCGGCAGTTTTGGAGCCGGTAATTACGGCATGTGCGGACGCGCATTTTCTCCGCGCTTTTTATGGATGTGGCCCAACGCCAGAATTTCAGTGATGGGTGGCGAGCAGGCTGCCAGCGTGTTGGCCACGGTGAAACGCGACGGGATCGAAGCCAAAGGTGGCAGCTGGTCAGCCGAAGAAGAGGCGCAGTTCAAACAGCCGATCAAAGAACAGTACGAACATCAGGGTCATCCGTATTACGCCAGTGCACGGCTGTGGGATGACGGCGTCATAGACCCGGTTGATACGCGCATGGTATTGGCATTGGGATTATCCGCAGCGCTCAATGCACCCATCCCGGAAACCAAATTTGGCTTATTTAGAATGTAAGGAAAATCATGGCTTACCAAACAATTCAAGTCGACATCGATCACGGTGCCGCAACGGTGACACTCAATCGCCCCGAGGTCAGAAATGCCTTCAATGAAACCGTGATTGAAGAATTGAATCAGGTGTTTCAGGAACTCGGTCAGATGGACAGTGTGCGCGCCATCGTGCTCGCTGCCAACGGACCGGCGTTTTGCGCGGGCGCAGATCTGAACTGGATGAAAAAAATGGCCGGCTACAGCCAGGACGAAAATCTGGCCGATGCCGAGCAACTGGCCGAAATGCTGTATCAGATTTACTCCTGCACGAAACCGGTGATCGCCAAAGTGCAGGGCGATTGTTATGCAGGCGGGATGGGACTGGTGGCCGCCTGCGATATTTCGGTTGCAGTCGACACCGCGCAATTTTGTCTGAGCGAAGTCAAGCTGGGCCTGGTGCCCGCGACGATTTCTCCGTATGTGATCAAAGCCATGGGTGCGAATGCAGCGCGTCGTTATTTTATTACCGCAGAAAAATTCAGCGCCCGCGAAGCGCACCGGATCGGCTTTATTCACGAAGCAGTCGCGGCCGACCAGCTCGATGGGATGGTTGAACAGATCGTCAAAGCCATCGTCAGCAACGGACCCAACGCGGTGGTTGCTGCCAAATGGCTGGTAGAAGACGTGGCCGATGCGCAGATCGACGAAGAGTTGTTGTCTTATACCGCCGAATGTATCGCGGAAATTCGCAGCTCGGACGAAGCCAAGGAAGGCATCGCCTCGTTCCTGGAAAAACGCAAACCGAATTGGTTATTGCACCTGAATTGAAAGTTTAATGTGAAGTCGAATGAAAATTGGGTCGCCAGAAGTTTGCACAGTGTCTGGCATCCCTGCACACAAATGCAACACCACGAACAGATGCCGCTGGTGCCGGTCAGTCACGGTCGTGGTGCGTGGTTATATGACGCCGATGGCAAACGCTATCTGGACGGGATCAGTTCCTGGTGGGTGAATTTGTTTGGCCACGCCAATCCACGCATCAATGCGGCATTAAAAGATCAGCTCGATAAACTGGAGCACGTCATGCTGGCCGGGTTCACGCACGAACCGGTGATCAGCCTGTCTGAAAAACTGGCGGCGAAAACACAGCATCAATTGGGTCACTGCTTCTTTGCCTCAGATGGCGCGTCAGCGGTTGAGATCGCACTCAAAATGAGTTTTCACAGCTGGCGTAATCTTGGTCTTCCGGACAAGCGTGAATTCGTGTGCCTGAAAGGCAGCTACCACGGCGAAACCATTGGCGCTCTGTCGGTCACGGACGTGGCGCTGTTTCGCGATGCGTACGGACCATTGATCAACTCCTGTCATGTGGTCATGTCACCCGATGCGCGCGCTGCCGAAGCCGGCGAAACGGCTGGCGATGTGGCGCTGCGTGCGCTGGCAGAAGTGCGCAGTCTGTTTGAACAGCGCAGCGCATCCATTGCTGCCATGATCGTCGAACCGCTGGTGCAATGTGCCACCGGGTTCGCCATGCATGATCCGGTCTATCTGAAATCACTGCGCGCGTTGTGTGATGAGTATCAAGTACATTTGATCGCCGATGAAATCGCCGTCGGCTGCGGACGCACCGGAACTTTTTTCGCGTCCGAGCAGGCCGGGATCTGGCCGGATTTTCTATGTTTGTCCAAGGGGATCAGTGGTGGCTATCTGCCTCTGTCACTGGTGATGACGACCGATGCAATTTATCAGTCGTTTTACCATGCCGACATCAGGCGCGGCTTTCTCCATTCGCACTCCTACACCGGCAATCCGCTGGCCTGTCGGGCTGCATTGGCGACTCTTGAAATTTTTGAACAGGATAATGTGATTGCAACCAATCGCACTACTGCTGAAAAAATCACCGCTGCCCTGCAGCCGTTGGCACAACATGCGCGAGTCAAAAATTTCCGCCAGCGCGGCATGATCTGGGCGTTCGATGCCATCGACGTGAAGCCCGGATTTTCATCCCGATTTTTTACGACGGCTCTGGCGCATGAGTTGTTGCTGCGCCCGATCGGCAATACCGTGTACTGCATGCCGCCCTACATTTTGAATGACGAGGAAATCACATTGTTAGGCCAGCGTACGGCCAGCGTATTTGAACAGGTTATTGAGCATGAATAGATTTATCGAAAAAATTGACCAGCAACTTGCCGATTTAAGTGGGCAGGATTTGCTGCGCCGCCGCCGCATCACGACCTCGCCTTGTGACGCGATGATGGAAGTCGACGGGCGGCAAATGCTGGCGTTTTGCAGCAATGATTATTTGGGACTCGCAGCTCATCCGCGCATCCATGCAGCCCTGGTCGAAGGCGTGGCACTGTATGGCGCGGGCAGCGGTGCATCGCACCTGATCAGCGGTCATTCCAGAGCGCACGAAGAATTGGAACACCGGCTCGCCGCGACCCAGGCACCCTTTATCGAACAGGCGCGCGCCCTGTCGTTTTCTACCGGGTATATGGCCAATCTGGCTTTGTTGTCTGGATTGGCGGCGGTCGATTTTTCCGAGACCGAAATTTTTTCAGAGAGTCTGAATCACGCTTCCATCATCGGCGGTACCCGTCTGGCGCGCTGCAAAGTGCAGATTTATCCCCATGCTGACGTAACAGCGCTGGAAAAACTTTTACAGCAAAGTAGCGCAGCGACCAAGATCGTGGTCTCAGACAGTGTGTTCAGCATGGATGGATTGATTGCGCCATTGAAGGAGATGCTGACCGTCTGTGAACGGCACGATGCGATCCTGGTGATTGATGATGCGCACGGCTTTGGTGTGCTCGGTGCGCATGGTGCCGGGGTTTTGGAACATTTAAATTTGCGCAGCCCCAACTTGATTTATATGGGCACGCTCGGCAAGGCGGCCGGCGTGGCTGGTGCCTTTGTGGCGGCGCATGCCAGCGTGATTGAATGGCTGCTGCAAAAGTCGCGCCCGTATATTTATACGACGGCTGCCCCGCCAGCTCAGGCTCACGCCTTGCTGACCAGCCTCAACATTATTCAAGGCAGCGAAGGAGCGCAGCGGCGCGCACATTTGCACGGCCTGATCGCACAATTCAAAGCCGGTATCGGCGCGCAGGCCGCAGGGATGACTTTGATGAAATCCGAAACACAGATACAACCGATGGTGGTTGGCGATAATCGCAAGGCGATGCAGTACGCCGCGCAATTGTTCGAACGCGGGATCTGGGTACCGGCGATCCGTCCTCCGACAGTGCCCGCTGGCACAGCACGATTGCGCGTATCGCTGTCGGCCGCGCACAGTGCTGAGCAGGTTGAGCGGCTGATTGATTCCTTGCACGGTCTGGAAAGGAAAGTCGCCTGATGCAGATGCAGTTGAAGAATCGGCCGCTGGCTTTTTTTGTCACCGGAACCGACACCGAAATTGGCAAGACACTGGTCTCTTGCGCAGTGATTTATGCGATGACCCGGCAAGGCTGGAAAAGCGTGGGAATGAAACCGATCGCAGCCGGTGCAGAAATGCGTGATGGCGTTTTGTGCAATGAAGATGTGCTGGCGTTGCAAGCGGTCAGTAACGTGGCAGGTATTGCCGATCTGGATAAATTGGTGAATCCCTATTTGTTTACATTACCAGCTGCACCGCACATCGCGGCCGAGCAGGAGCAGCGCCAGATTGATCTGAGTGTGATCCTGCAGAGTTACCGGCAGTTGGCAAACCAGGTGGATGCGATTGTGGTGGAAGGCGTGGGCGGTTTTCGGGTGCCGTTGAATGATCATGAGGACAGCGCCGATCTGGCCCGGCAGTTAAACCTGCCGGTACTGATGGTAGTTGGCATGCGTCTGGGTTGTATCAATCAGGCGTTGCTGACTGCCGAAGCGATAGCAGCGCGTGGTTTGCGACTGGCTGGTTGGGTGGCCAATTGCGCGCAGCAGGAAATGAGTTTTTTGCAGGGAAATTTAACGGCGTTAACGGAACGGTTGCATGCACCTTTGCTGGGTTGCATTCCTCATTTAAATAATCCGGACGCCGACAAGGCTGCCAAATATTTGGATTTAACAGCACTATTTCAGGAAGGTTGATCAACATGGATAGCACAATGAATCAAACAGCAGTGGGTGTCACATTTCACCCGACACAAAAAGCAGTCGCAACAATCAGTGCCGATACCTGGCCGGTCGATGAAGTACTGGCTTTGTTCGAACTCCCGTTTAATGACTTGCTGTTCCGCGCCCAGCAGGTGCACCGTCAGGAATTTCCTGATGCGGACGTCGAACTGGCAACACTGCTGTCGATCAAGACCGGCGGCTGCGAAGAAGATTGCGGTTATTGCCCGCAGGCTGCGCGTTATGACACTGGCGTGGAAGCAAAAAAAATGCTCGATATCGGCGAAGTACTGGATGCCGCGCGCTCTGCCAAAGAGAGTGGCGCGACGCGCTTTTGCATGGGCGCAGCCTGGCGTTCGCCGAAAGATCGTGACATGGATAAGGTCGAAGAAATGGTGCGTGAAGTCAAAGCCCTGGGTCTGGAAACCTGCGCCACACTCGGCATGTTGAAAGAAGAACAGGCGACCCGCCTGAAAGACGCAGGCCTGGATTTTTATAATCACAATCTGGATACCGCGCCGGAATTTTACGACAACGTCATTTCCACACGCGACTATCAGGACCGGCTCGATACCCTCGGTTATGTGCGCAATGCCGGTCTGAAAGTGTGCTGCGGCGGGATTGTCGGGATGGGCGAGTCGCGTCTGCAACGTGCCGGTCTGATCGCGCAACTGGCAAATCTGAATCCGTATCCGGAATCGGTGCCGGTCAATCATCTGGTGCAGGTCGAAGGCACGCCACTGTATGGTATCGACAAACTCGATCCGCTCGAATTCGTTCGTACCATCGCAGTAGCGCGCATCACCATGCCGAAAGCGCGTGTGCGCTTATCGGCCGGACGGCGCGAAATGGGCGAGCCGGTTCAGGCGCTGTGTTTTCTGGCTGGCGCGAATTCAATTTTTTACGGCGACAAGTTGCTGACCACCGGCAATCCGGAGGCGCTCGATGACAAGGCGATGCTGGAGAAATTGGGGATCAAGACGCGCGGCAAGGTTGAAAGCGGCGGCTGTAAATAGCACTACTGTGTCAGAAATAATTCAGGTCCCGGTCGTTCCCGCGGGTTTAGGCGGACTTGGTGGCATAGTTATACGACGCTGGGTTCCCGCTTAAACCCGCGGGAACGACGAGAGAGCCGAGCTGGAGGCGCGTAGATGCGTCAAAGTTAATGTCATTGCATAGAAAAAATAGAACAAAAAGGTAAATCATGTTTTCAAAAATTCTTATCGCTAACCGTGGCGAAATCGCCTGCCGGGTAGCGGCGACGGCACGGCGTCTGGGAGTCAAAACTGTTGCGGTGTACTCCGAAGCAGATGCTCTCGCCAAACATGTGGCGGCCTGCGATGAGGCGGTGTTGATCGGCCCGGCCGCTGCCAAAGAAAGTTATTTGCTGGGCGATAAAATCATTGCCGTGGCGTTGGCAAGCGGTGCAGAGGCGATTCATCCCGGCTACGGGTTTTTGTCCGAGAACGCCAATTTCGCCGACGCCTGCGCCAAAGCCGGTCTGGTATTTATCGGACCACCCGCCTCGGCAATTCGTGCCATGGGTTCGAAATCGGCTGCCAAAACCTTGATGGAAAAAGCCCGGGTACCACTGGTACCTGGCTACCATGGCGAAAATCAGGATGCAGAATTTTTACAGACTGAAGCAGACCGCATCGGTTACCCGGTGCTGCTGAAAGCCTCGGCTGGTGGTGGCGGCAAGGGAATGCGCGTGGTTGAAACCAGCGCCGATTTCAAAAACGCATTGGCCTCCTGCAAACGCGAAGCGATCAGTTCATTCGGTGACGACAAGGTGTTGGCGGAAAAATATTTGCAGCGTCCGCGCCATATTGAAATCCAGGTATTTGCAGATACCCAGGGCAACTGCGTTTATTTGTTTGAACGTGATTGCTCGGTCCAGCGTCGCCATCAAAAGGTATTGGAAGAAGCCCCGGCTCCGGGCATGACTGCCGAACGCCGGGCTGCGATGGGTGAAGCTGCAGTTGCCGCCGCCAAGGCGGTCGGTTATGTCGGCGCAGGCACGGTGGAATTTATCGCCAATCAGGACGGCTCATTTTATTTCATGGAGATGAACACCCGTCTGCAGGTTGAGCATCCGGTCACCGAAATGATTACCGGAACCGACCTGGTCGAATGGCAGCTGCGCGTGGCCAGCGGCGAGGCACTGCCTTTGCTGCAGTCGCAATTGACCATCCATGGTCATGCGATTGAGGCACGCGTCTATGCGGAAAATCCCGAAAAAGGGTTTTTGCCATCGATCGGTACCTTGCTGCATGCACGCACACCGCTGGCCGTGAATTTTGAATTGGGTGGCAAGCCGGATCCGGCACCATGTCGGATCGACAGTGGCGTGCGCGAAGGTGATGCGATTTCTCCTTACTATGATCCGATGATTGCCAAGCTGATCGTGTGGGGCAAGGATCGCGACGAGGCGCTGGCCCGCATGGCTCAGGCGCTGGCGCAATATCAACTGGTTGGCCTGTCGTCCAACATCGCATTTTTGCAGCGCCTGATTCATTGCCGGGCATTCGCAGATGCTGATCTGGATACCGGTTTAATTGAGCGCAATCACGCTGAACTGTTTCCCGCAGCGACGCAGGTTTCCAATGTCGTTCTCGCGCTGGCCGCGATTAAAATTATTCTGTCGGAACGTCACAGTAAGCAGAATAATCCTTTCGATACCAGCCACGGCTGGCGCATGAATCATCATCTTGAACGTCAATTCAGTTTTGGCTGTGAGGGTGAGCGCAGCGAAATCATCGTGCGCTACCAGCCAAATGGTTGGACGATCATCAGCGGTAGCGAGCAGGTGCCGGTGCATCTGAATCATGCGGCAGGCGATGTGTTAAGCCTGCAGGTTGGCGTTCACAGCGTGACCGGCACGGTAGTCCGGCATGGTGAACATCTGCACGTGTTTACACATGGCGAGCATCTTGAGCTGACTTACGCAGACCCCCTGGCGCATGCCGGTGAAACGGAAGCTGAAGGCGGACGCCTGACCGCGCCGATGCCCGGCAAGATTGTCGCTCTGTTGGTGAGCGCCGGTCAGGCGGTAAAAAAAGGCGAGTCATTGTTGATCATGGAAGCGATGAAAATGGAGCACACCATCGCCGCGCCGAAAGACGGCATTGTCAAAGAAATGATGTATCTGATCGGCGACCAGGTCGCCGACGGTGCGCAGCTCCTGGTGCTCGAATAATGGACATTATTTATTACAATGCTGTTGATCCGCGCGATCAGGGTGAACAGTTCAAGAAGCTGATGCCAGACGCGCGCATTCGTCTTTGGCACGAAGGCGACACCGCACCAGCCGATTATGCGCTGGTCTGGAAGCCGCCTGTGCAGATGCTCGCTGGTCGTCATGATCTGAAAGCGATCTTCAATCTTGGCGCAGGCGTCGATGCGATCCTGAAGATCGCCGATCAGATTCCGGCGCAGGTGCCGATTATCCGTCTCGAAGATGCCGGCATGGGTGAGGAAATGGCCGATTACGTCAGCCATGCCAGCCTGCGCTATTTCCGTCATTTCGATCAGTACCAGCGTTTGGCCGACCAGGCCATGTGGCAAGCAAAACGGCCAGCGCATAAAGTGGATTTTCCAATCGCCGTGTTGGGCTTGGGCGTATTGGGTCAGGTGATTGTGCAACGACTGCGGCAGCTGAATTTTCCGATACTGGGCTGGAGCCGCAGCGAAAAATCGCTGGAGGGTGTCAGCTGTTTTTTTGGTCCGCAAGGTTTACGGGATTGTCTGGCCAAAGCCAAAGTTGCAGTCTGCATCCTGCCGCTGACTGAAGCGACCACCGGCATCCTCAATCGCAGCACCCTGTCCCTGCTGCCGCAAGGCGCGTATCTGATCAACGTCGGGCGCGGCGCGCAGGTCGTGGAAGAAGATCTGCTGGCCTTGCTGCAAAGCGGACATCTGGCGGGCGCTACTCTGGATGTATTTCAGACCGAGCCGCTGCCGCGAGACCACTCGTTCTGGCAGCAGCCGAACGTAACTATCACGCCACATATTTCGGCACAAACCATACCCGAACAGGCCGATGCGCAGGTCGCTGAAAAGTTGCGCCGACTGGAGCAGGGCCTGCCCGTCACCGGCGTGATCAACCGACAATCAGGATATTGATATGGACAGCTCATTATTTGTTACGCAAACCGGTTTACCCGCTTCGGTAAAGATTGTTGAAGTTGGCCCGCGCGACGGACTGCAAAATGAAGCGGCCCTGATCGGTCCGGATATTAAAATTGAACTGGTCAATCGCCTGACCGAAGCCGGGTTTGCCAATATCGAGGCGGCAGCGTTTGTCTCGCCAAAATGGGTGCCGCAAATGGCGACCTCAGCGCAAGTGATGGCGGGCATCACACGCAAGAGCGGCGTGATTTATTCGGTGTTGACGCCAAATATGAAAGGCTTTGAAGCGGCGCTGGAAGCCGGTGCGAACGAAGTCGTGATTTTTGGTTCGGCATCGGAAGCCTTCTCGCAGAAAAATATCAATTGTTCGATTGCCGAATCGATAGAACGCTTCCGCGATGTTGCACGCGCCGCGCAGCAGCACCACATTCGCCTGCGTGGCAGTATCAGTTGTTCCTTTGGCTGCCCGTATCAGGGTAAAGTGAAGCCGGAATCCGTGGCCGACGTGGTCAGGCTGATGCGTGATTTGGGCTGCGATGAAATTGATATTGCCGATACGATCGGTGTCGGCACTGCCAGACAGGTGCAAACCGTCATGCAGCACGCGATCAAGGAATTTCCGGTTACCGGATTGTCGGGACACTTTCACGATACCTACGGTCAGGCGCTGGCGAATATTTACGCCAGTCTGGAAGTGGGTATTCAGATTTTTCATTCTTCGGTAGCAGGTCTGGGCGGTTGCCCGTACGCCAAAGGTGCGACCGGCAATATTGCCACCGAAGATGTGCTGTATCTGATGCAGGGTCTGGGAATTCAGACCGGTATTGATCTCGATAAAGTGGTCGATGCCGGCCAGTTTATTTCTCAGCACCTGGGACGCAAACCGGTCAGTCGCGCCGGCAACGCTCTGGCAGCAAAGCGTGCCGGGTAAGTTGTCGGCATGGCTGGTCAATTTAAGTGGGTAGGCCGTTCAGGCTGTGCGCCAGATAAGTCGGCACCTTGCGTTTCTTGCTGGCCTGCTCGTAGGAGTAAGCCAGTTTGATAATCATCCCTTCGGCATACGGCCCGGCTACAAAAGAAACGCCGACCGGTAAGCCGGCAAAGAATCCCGCCGGGACCGTAATGTGCGGATAACCGGCCACGGCAGCCGGTGTCGAAAATCCGGTGTCCACGATATGGTCGCCGTTGATGTAATCAGTAATCCAGGCCGGTGCGCCGGTTGATGCGAACAGGGCATCGAGTCGCTGCTCTTTCATGATTTGATCAATCCCTTCAGCGCGCGAATATTGGTGATTGTTTTGCAGCGCCTGCAAATAGGCATCGCTGTTCAAATCCCCTTTTTCCTGAGCCTTGATTAACAGTTCCTGATCAAAATACGGCATTTCCCGGGCACGGTTTTTTTCGTTGAAAGCGATCACATCGGCGAGGGTTGCGACTGCTGATCCTTTGCCAAATTCGGCGAGATATTTATTTAAATCGGCTTTCAATTCGAACAGCAGCACTTCCAGTTCTGAATCAGCGTATTTGCTGATATTCGGCACCTCAACATCAATCAGCACCGCGCCTTGCTGCTTCATCACTTCCATAGCCTGATCGACGATGACCTGTTGGCGCAGATTGCCTGGCATGGCGGTGCGCACCACACCGATTCTTGCGCCCTTCAATCCATCTTTGTCGAGGAACTGGGTGTAGTCAGTATTGATCGTATGCGTCGTGGCGCTGTCACGTTCGTCAGCACCGGTCAAGGCGGTCAGCAGAATTGCGGCATCGCGCACGGTGCGGGTCATCGGTCCGGCCGTGTCCTGCGAATGCGCTATCGGTACGATGCCGTCGCGGCTGATCAAACCCAGGGTCGGCTTGATTCCGACCAGACTGCACAGCGATGCGGGAGACACGACCGAACCGTCGGTTTCAGTACCGACTGCCAGAGTCGCCAGACTGGCAGCGACTGCCGCGGCAGATCCCGAGCTGGAGCCGCTGCAATTGCGATCCAGTGCGTAGGGATTTTTAGTCAGGCCGCCCCGTCCGCTCCAGCCTGAGGTCGAGCGCGACGAGCGCAGATTGGCCCATTCACTTAAATTGGTTTTACCCAAAATAATGGCACCGGCCTTGCGCAGTTGTTTCACCAAAAATGCGTCACGTGGGGCTTTGGCACCCAGCAAGGCTAGTGAACCGGCGGTGGTTTGCATGCGATCTGCAGTGGCGATATTGTCTTTGATCAGTACCGGGATGCCGTGCAGCGGACCACGTGGGCCGGACTTTTTTCGTTCCAGATCCAGTTCTCTGGCGATGGAAAGCGCATCCGGGTTTAATTCGATGATGGCATTTAAATGCGGGCCTGATTTGTCGATTGCCTTGATGCGGCAAAAGTAGCTTTCGGTCAGTGCCGTTGCCGTTAATTTTCCGGCTTGCATCAGGGCCTGCAATTCCGTGACCTCCGCTTCGATAATCGCGGAAGATATTTTCATATCACCATGGTGTTCTGCTGCCAGGAGATTGTTATTGATCGCTGCACCTGCTCCGGCAAAAAAACCCAGCTTAACAAAATTACGTCTATCCATCACAGCTCCCAAAG
Source organism: Oxalobacteraceae bacterium GrIS 1.18 (assembly GCA_040544425.1). GTDB lineage: Bacteria > Pseudomonadota > Gammaproteobacteria > Burkholderiales > Burkholderiaceae_D > Solimicrobium. The sequence continues at coordinate 201,512 of JBEONO010000006.1, read as the reverse complement.
TTAAATTAGACCACTCTAAAACGGACTGCATTCATCGACAGCAATTGAGTCAATCGGGTGAGCGCAGGCGATGTTGGCGTGCCGTAGAAATCAACAGTACACTACTGAGGATAATAGTCATCGCAACGATTTCCCTGAGCCCCAAATGCTCATCGGCGAAGAGTACGCCCAGCGTCACGGCAATTACCGGGTTGACATAACTGTAGCTCGACGCCAAGGCCGGAGAGACGTTCGCGATCAGATACATATATGCGGTAAAGGCTGCCAATGAACCGGCGACCACCAGATAGGCCCAGGCTGCCCACGCCTCGGCGGTAATCGTCGTGCGGAGCTGTTCCCCGGCCAGATAGCTCACCAGGGACAGGAACACGCCGCCCGCCAGCATTTGGCTGGCAAATCCCATCCCGCCAGGTGCCATCGTGTATTTACGCTGCGATAAAACCGACCCCAGATTCCAGCAGATGGTTGCGCCGAGCAGCGCAAGAATACCTGCGGGTTGAGCGGAAAATTCACCGCCGCTGGCGAGCAAGACCGCGCCCGCGAATCCGATCAGTATGCCGAGCCATTCGCGTCGATTCGGCCACTCGCCATACATACCAACGCATAACGCCAGAATCAACGGCGAGCAGGCGATGAACACGGCGGTAAGACCCGACGAAATAAACTGCTGGCCATAGGATACCAATCCCATTCCTCCGCCCAAGATCAGGCTGCCGACAATCGCTGCATTGCGCCACTCCCGGCTGGTCGGATTAGCCGAGCCCCGCGATTTTAAATACAGATACAGGATGCTGCCCGCAGCGAGAAACCGGGTACCCATCATCATGAACGGGGGGAAGGAGGCCAGCGCAATATGGATTGCCAGATAAGTCGAACCCCAGACGATATATACAATCAGCAGGGACAGCACCACTAATCTGGGAAGGGTGGACATAGTAATTGGAGTTAGAATCAGTAAAAGTCCAAGATGGACTACAAACCATGAGACCGGAAATTATGGAACTGCGCCAGCTGCGTTATTTTGTTGCAATCGTTGATCACGGTTCATTGTCGAAAGCGGCGCGAATTCTGCATATTGTACAGCCTGCCCTGACCCAGCAAATACAATTACTTGAACAAGAGTTGGACGCACAACTGCTGCATCGTTCTGCGCAGGGCATGCTGGCTACCGATGCGGGAAAATTATTTTATGAGCATGCGCACGCGATCCTGAAACAGGTTGGTGATGCAAAATCTGCCGTGGCGCAGTCGACCTCGCGTCCCAGCGGCACCGTGGCCTTGGGCATCCCGCAAAGTGTCTCCGCTGCATTGGCTTTGCCGTTGTTGATGGCGGTGCGTGAAAAATATCCTGAAATCTCCCTGCAATTGACGGAAGAATTGTCGGGCAATTTGATTGAACAATTGAGATCGGGCCGCATCAATCTGGCGGTGCTGTTCGATGACGGGCAACTCAATGCCTTCACCGTAAAACCCATTGTTGAAGAACAGATGATGTTCATCACTCGCGCCAATTCCCAGTATTTACAGCAGGAAAAATCAATCGAGCTGGCTGCTGCGGTGTGCGTGCCCTTGATCCTGCCGGGATTTCAGCATGGCGTGCGACCACGCATAGAAAATCTGCTGCGCAGTGCCGGACTTGTGATTAACAATGTGATCGACATCAATTCGATCGCGATACTGAAATCGGCTTTGCTGGCAGACATGGGCGCAACGATTTTACCGGTCGCGCCAGTGTTGGCAGAAATTGAACGTGGGGACTTGTGCGCCGTGCCGATCAATGCGCAGAATATCTCGCGCACGGTAGTGTTATGCGCTTCAAAAAATATACCGCTGACCAATGCAGCCAGCGCGGTGGAACGTCTGGTTCTGGATGTGGCCCAGCGGCTGTGCGAAAGCGGGAAATGGTTGGCTGCTCAAAGCTTACAAAACGACCTTGACCATGGGGTGACCCGATAAGGCGCGATACAAGTTATCGAGCTGGTCACGACTGGTGGCGCGAACCGTGACGGTGATCGCCAGATAGTTACCGTTGGCAGACGGGCGCATTTCCATTTTTGCCGCTTCAAATTCCGGATCGTGCACCAACACCAGATCCAGCATGGTCTGGGCAAATTCGTCGTGCATCGCGCCCATGATTTTGATCGGAAAATCACTCGGGTATTCAATCAGGCTGTCTGTAGTCATTGCAAAACGGTTTTCCGGTGGTGTTGTGAATTGACGACAAAGCGGCGTCGGGTGTTGAAAAACGTGGATAAATTTTGAGGACTGAACTGCGCAGGAAGTGAGATCCCCATCCTCGCAGTCCGATAGAACCAGGTCTTAGTGTATCGTGACCATTTGCAGCATGTAGGGATCGAATTGTCCCAGAAAGTCGTCGACTTCTTCCAGACTTGGGTCTGAGGCGATCAGGTCCGAGACATCTTTGCGGAAGGTGACAGCCTGTATCCCTCCCATGAAGTATTCGCGTTTGACGGCTTTGTCAGTAATTTCATAACCGCCATAACGTAACGCTTCATTGTCATCATCAGCGCCGAATTCAACGACGCTGTACTGCTCACTGTTATATATGAGGTTCATTGTGTTTCCTTTGCTCAAGACCAGACTAAATTGAAAGATGGTGTTTGACCAGGGGATTTCAAGTAACAATCTACCTCTTACTGCTTTAACGACTTGATAACCTGGCGATGCTGCCTGCCGAAGGTAAAGGTGCGTCTAGCTAAAACTACATCAACTGAACATAAACTGCAGTGCTGTTAGGTCAGTATAAGTGATAACGGTTAATTTCAAAGTTTTGTTGACCCCTCCTAACAATCTGAAACAAATCTTCACGCGATTGTTGAGTTTAAGTTAAGCACTTTGCTTACTTCGAGGATGTTTTGATAATCCGCTGTACTCAAATACTGCTTTAGTTGGTCAAGGTGTGGTTCCGTCGACAAGCTTAAGAACAGACGTTGCGGCTTTTGTCGTATGAGGCGATTGAGGTAAATCCGCAGAATCATGTTATTGCTACAACACAGACATCCTGCCGCAATTCGAACGACGCTGGTATTGGGGTCTTCAGCTATCAGCAGTTGTCCGCTCCCCAATCCTTCCAGCAGGACTGCAGACCTGCCATCGTGCTGACCAATTGCCGCCAGTTCGGCAGCAATTGCCTGTTCACGCTCAAACGCTGAACTGCCCAGCACCAAGGTTGTTTGTATCATGCGCGGGCGCTCAGGGGCCGGGCCTTAGCTGTGCCGCTTGGAAGACTTCAAGGACTCGACACCGAGTTGTTTTAATTTGCGATACAGATGGGTGCGTTCCAGTCCGGTGCGTTCTGCGACCCGCGTCATGCTGCCGCCTTCGCGCTGCAGATGGTATTCAAAATAAATGCGCTCAAATGAATCGCGCGCTTCGCGCAGGGGCAAGTCAAATGAAAATTGAGAAAGTGGATTGAGCGGCATCGGTGTCGGTGCCAGGCGTGAATCAAAATTACCGCCAACGATGTGATGCGAGCCCATCTGTGCTGGCTGACTGCCGCTGTTGGTAAAGCTGGACTGATGCGGTGCAGCTGCGCCCGAATCGGCAACAACCGACATCCGGTTGCTCATGACACTGCGTTGCGGGTCGGTTGTTTTCGACAGCCCTTGTTGCACGGCCTTCAGCAGCTTTTGCAATGAAATCGGTTTTTCCAGAAAGTTCAGTGCGCCGATCCGGGTTGCTTCGACAGCGGTGTCAATGGTCGCATGACCTGACATCATAATTACCGGCATAGTCAATAAACCGTCGCGCTGCCATTCCTTTAACAGGGTGACGCCATCCGTGTCGGGCATCCAGATATCGAGCAAAACCAGATCGGGTCGGGACTGTGCTCGAAACTCACGAGCCTGTTGAGCATTTTCGGCGGTTTGTACTACATGACCTTCGTCCCCGAGAATTTCAGAGAGCAATTCACGTATTCCCATTTCATCATCTACGACGAGAATATTTGCCATTATTTGTTGCCTTTCGTTTCAGTCTTGTCTCATGAACCTGATTGCTGCAGGTGCTTCCCAGTGCTGACGTTGTTTTGAATCCAAAACAGATTCATTCTGTGCGAATGATTTTTTTACGTAAGACGCAATTCAATTATTAGGTGCTAACTTTAACAGCAAAATCGATATTTTTGCACCATTTCCATCAGATCTATTTTTAATATCAATCCGGCCGCCGTGCTCTTCAATTATTTTTCTGACGACCGCCAGACCCAAACCCGTGCCGCGCGGTTTTGAGGTGACATAAGGCTCGAACGCTCGCGCTAAAATTTTACTGCTGAATCCGGTGCCGTTATCGATAATCGACAGACTTGCCGCACTGAGCGTCTTGTCGTCGGAGTTATTGTAGTGAACCACTTCGGTGATGACATCAATATGCCGCGCAGAAGTCGTGCCGTGCTGTTCGTTGACTGAATCCTGCGCGTTTTGTAAAAGGTTATGAATAACCTGTCTGAGCTGGGTCGCGTCACCCAGCACGGTCGGCAGATCGGGCGACAACTTCACGTGAATCACGTCGGCATTGTCGCCGCCGATGTAGAGATTCATGACCTCGTCGATCAGGCCGTTCAAATTGAGCGGAGTCAGCATGGCCGGCGGTGTGCGTGCATAATCCCGGAAATCGTCCACCATGCGTTTCATGGAGTTGACCTGGTTGACGATGGTCGTGGTGCTCTTGCTTAAGATGAGCGCATCCGCGTCGGACAGTTTTGCCTGCAATTTCATTTGCAGGCGTTCGGCAGAGAGCTGAATCGGAGTCAGCGGATTCTTGATCTCGTGCGCCAGCCGACGCCCGACTTCGCCCCAGGCAATCGAACGCTGAGCAGAAATAATATTGGTGATGTCATCAAAGACCACGACATTGCCGGTACCGGACGAGATCGGCAGATGCGAGCCGCGCGTGAGCAGCGTGATGGTTTGGTTATTGTTCGATATCTCTCCAAATTCACGGCTGGTCTGAGGCTCTTCATCGGTGAAGCGTGGCAGTTCGATTTGTTGCTGCCAGTGTTGATCTTCATTGCCGCCCGCTGCCGATTGCGCGCTTTGCTCGGAAAAGGCTTTGGCAATGGCTTCTGCAAATACGATCAAACCCGGAATGTCCGTCAGTGGTTTGCCGAGATAATCCTCAACACCAAGGTGAAGGATTCGTTCTACCGATTCGTTGCAGGTAATCAGATTGAAATTGCGGTCCAGTACCATCACGCCGGCAGACATATTTGCCAGGACCGATTCCAGATACGCCTTGGCATTCTGTAATTCGCTGCGATTTTTTTCCAGCGTGGCGCGGGCATCAAAAAGCTGATGCGTCATGATATTGAACGATTTGGTCAGGCTGCCCAGTTCGTCTGAACTGGCAATGATCGGACGTGGCGACAGATTACCTTCGGTAACGGCCTTGGTTCCTTCGGCTAACAACAGGATCGGTTTGATCAGATCAGTGGCCAGTAAAAATGCGCTGACGATGGCAGCGAAAATCGCCAGCAACAGCGTGAGCGTCAGGGTGGCGATGTAAATTTTCCGCAGCACCGCCCGTCCACCTGCCAGTTCCTGATACTTGATACTGGCCGAAGCCAGCTTGTCCGTATTGACGCGCAGTGCGTCCGGAATCGGTTGGATCAGTTGCAGGTATTCGGGCTCGTCATGCATCGACAGGCTGTCCTGGCCGGGCGGGATGATCACCACCACACGCAATCGCACGCCCGCCTGCTGCGAAGATTTTGATGTGGTTTCACCGCTGTCGCTGTCCACATTACCTTCTGACCCACCTTCATAACCGGCATACTCGCGGTTATTGCGTGCCTGGCGCAGCATATCCTTGGTTGGCATCTCTGGCAGCAGTGAACCCAACAAGCCACCCGTGTTGGCAACCACCATGCCTTTGCCGGTAACGATGGTCGCTTCCAATTGCTGGTTCTGCTCAAATAATCTGGCCAGCTGAATGACCCGATTCGATCCGGTTGTTTCAGCCAATTCCTGCGCCGAGCGATGCGCGCGGATGGTCAGCTCGTTGAGGGAATTGTCCAGGGCACTGCGACCAAGATTCAGTCCGGCCTCGATGGCATTTTCAACTCGCGCATCGAAACCGGATTCAATTGAGCGCGACACGAACTGGATCGACACGGCATAGATCAACGCGCCGGGCACAATTGCCAGAGCCGCAAACAGCAACACCAGCCTGGTCAGCAGCCGGGTACCAAATTCTTTTCTTTTGTAGCGACGATAGAGCCTGGACAACAGCAACACGATCAGGCCCAGCAGCGCAACTGCCACCAGACTGTTCAGGCCTAACAGCCAGATGTAGTTCTTTTCAAAAACAACTTTTTGATCAGAGAGCGAGACAATAAAGAATAAAAAAATACCGCTCAGGGCTGCCCCGACAACAAGTAGATACCTTAACAGTCGGGTCACTTTTCATCAGCCTTGAAGGTCATTCGTTTCCAATCGGATGACAGGCGCCAGTCGCTGTTGTTGAGCGCATTGAACTGCAGTGGCTTGGGTAATTGGTTGGTGTCGAGGCGCACGCGCAGCGCAACATTGTAAGTGGCACCGTAGGAGAGTACCGATTTATCGGCGACCAGCCAGCGACTGGGGCGCCGCACCAGAGCCAGCGCCTCGTCCAGATCTTTATAGTTTTGTGCGAAGCTGCCGTTGATCGAAGCACGATACTGGCGCGTCAAAACGTTATACGAGATGCGCACCGATTGTTCGCTGGTGATGGTTTTTTCATCAAACCAGTACCAGCGCGGTCTGGTGATTTCAACTTCGGTGACAAAATACAGAGGAATGCCGCTGGTGACGACGTTTTCAAACTCATGGCTCAGTTCAAAACTGAAGTTGGCAGCCAGCCGATAACCGTCTTCACTGGACTCAATACGTGCGCTGCCGATATCAATATTGCCGGCATGGGCGATCGACTGCCCGCCGAGCAGGCAACACAATATTGCTAACAAAAGAAATTGCTGAAATCGACGCATTATAAAAAACTGAGTAATTGAAGCTGGTAATTAAATTGACACTTTTTTCTTAAGCTTTTTCAAACAGGGCAAAAAATAAACCGTCATGATCTGAATCTGGCGATGCCACAGGCATCAGCTGTCCCGGTGACGGTAAACGTTTGGCTTGGTGTCGATGCGCAAACGCGGCGGCCTGTGCTTCTGATTCTTGTGGCCAGATTGAACATGTAACAAGTAATAATCTACCATTAGGCTTGGTCATCATCCAAAGATTGTCGAGAATTCGTGCCGAAAGTGTGGCAAGTTGTGCAGAATCGGCTTTTCGTCGCAACCAGCGTATGTCGGGATGTCGTCGCACGATGCCCGATGCCGTGCAAGGTACGTCAGCCAAGACCCGGTCAAATTGTTGACCGTCCCACCAATCGCGTTGGCTCGCATCTCCGACCATGGTTTTTGCCGAGAGTTTCAATCGCTCCAGATTTTCGGTGATCTTGTGCAGGCGTTGCGGGTCCGAGTCGATCGCCAGCAAATCGAGATTGGTCGTTTCAAGCAGATGACAGGTTTTACCGCCAGGTGCCGCGCAGGCATCCAGTACGCGCATGCCGTCCTGCAGCTCGAGCAAAGGAGCGGCCAGCTGCGCCGCGGCGTCCTGCACCGACACCAGACCTTCGGCAAAACCGGGGATCTGCTGAACCGGCACGGGCAGTTCCAGACGTACGGCAAATTCGCCGATAGCATGCGCCTGCATGCCGTGTTCATTCAGCAGCGCCAAATAGTCAGCCATGTTGGTGCGGCGCTGATTGATACGTAATGTCAGTGGCGGCTGTAAATTACCGGCTTCCAGAATCGATTGCCACTGGCCCGGGTAGGCGGACTTGCAGCTGTCAATCCACCAGGTCGGATAATTCCATCGCGCCGCAGGTAATTTCAAGACTTCGGTCAGTAAAGCCGTGCGCTCACGCAAAAACCGGCGCAACAGGGCATTCACCATATTTTTTGCGTGCGCGATATCCGGATGCGCCGCGGCGGCAGTGACCGCCTGATCGACGACGGTAAATTCTGCGTAGGGATGCAGGGCCACATCGTCCTCGACAATCAAGGCCAGTGAGCAGCACAGCAGGCTGTACAGCAAGGCCGGTTCAGGTGCCTTAGTTGTCATTGCGCTGATCAAGGCATCAACCCGCCCGACCTGACGCATGGTTCGATACGACAGATCCTGAATTGCGCCGCGATTGGTTGGCAGAACTTTCGAAGCAGAAAAGACATTGCCCAGAGCCTGTGGCAATGCCACGCCGTTCAAGACGGCAGTGACTGCCTGGGCGGCACCAATCAAACTGTAAGAAAGCGAATCGGTCTTTAAACTAAGCTCGGACAACAAAGGCGCTGACTCTTGAAATTTACTTGTTTTTTTCATTTTTTTTCTAAAGGGCTTTGACCATCAAGCGATAAAATTTCTTGCCGACAGCCAGCTTTGCATATCGCTAAAGACTTTCGATGCATCGAGTTCATTCAATATTTCGTGATACAAATCGGGATAAAAATGGGCCGTGCCAAGATTGCTCGGCAGGCTTCCAAAAAAATCCTGACTGCCTTGCGGGTCGATCAAATGATCGTCTCCGGCAACCAGCAGTAACGTCGGGATAGTCAGAATAGGCGCATGAGTCTGTGCATAGCTGATGGCATCCAACATCGCGTTCAACAAACTTGCAGTAATTTTTTTATGCACCAGAGGATCATTGTCGTAAGCCGAATTGAGCGCCGGATTGTGCGACAAATAGCTTGAACTCACATTATTGGAAATCGCAAAATGCGGTGCGATTGCCGACATGACCTTGAGAAAAAATCGGTCCAGCCGTCCGAGCCGCAACGCCAGAGCCGGTGACGACAGGATCAAACCACGCAAGGGGATATTGCCTGCCGTGGCGATCCGTGCTGCGAACAGTCCGCCCATGCTGTGCCCAAATAAAATCGGCGTGGTCTGGCATTGCAAAGCGAATTTACCAATGACAAATTCGGCATCCTGGATGATGGCCAGCGGGTTTGGAATATCTGCGCGGGGACCGTCCGATTGTCCATGACCGCGGAGATCAAAAGTACGCACCGAAAATCCGCATGCATTCAAAAAGGGGGCGACATGTTGATAGCGACCGCAGTGCTCGCCCAATCCGTGCATGATCACGATACATGGCACGGGGACGCTGGTTTCAGGCCCGTCGAGTAACCAGTCGCGAATGAACAACTCAGTTCCATCGTTCATTCCCAAACGTGACTCCAAGGCATGTGCCATTACACTCCCCAAACTACATCGCTACCGTTTTCGCTGGCTGCTTTTAACATCTGCAATAAAGGGAATGCGCGTGACGCAAAACTGACCGGCTCGATACGTTCATGATCATGGTCACCGGCAGTGCTTGGTTGTGGATGTTCTTTGACGTCGTGGCTGACAGAGTCCGAGACGGAATGGGCGCGTGAATCAGCGATAGCCGCTTCGATGGCCGCGATCGCTTTTTGCGTATCAGCGTGGGTGATAATGCCGCGATCAACATCTTTGTCCAGTAAATTCAGAATACGTTGCGCATGTTCCTTGTACATGACGATGTCGGCAGCGGCTTTGGATTTGAAGGTGATTAACATGGAAGTCTTTCTAAACTAAAAGTTAAACGATGACGGGAAGAGTGTTGCACAGCAAGGTAAAAAACTCAATCATCAAAGTGGTTTGAACGAAGTCAAAAACGTTTCTGCAGATTCTTTGTTGATGTCCTTTTCAGGACCGACTACCAGCACCTGGTAGACCCACTCATTTCGCGCAACCAGTCGGCCTTGCATGCGGGTCGGCGACACAGCGCCATTGGTATTCGAACTGGTGACCGCAAATTCTTCATTGAACGTGACCTTGCCGTCGGTATTGGTGACACTGTTTTTTTCATCGGTAATCTGCCCCTGCATTTTTTGCAGCAGTGCTGACTTGATGATCGCGAGCGTCAACTGCGCCTGCGTGGCGTCGTTCATTTTCGCAGCACCAACTGCAAAACTGACACCGTCAATCTGTGATGCTGTCATGTGCATATTGGTCGTTTGCGGGCCGAGCCGAATTTCCCGGGTTTGCTCGGAAGGTTTGGCAGGCATCAGAACGGTATAAGGAGAATCAGTGCCATGCATTTCTCGCCAGTCGAACTTTGGGGAACAGGCACTCATGACCGTGATTATCAATATAGCCAGAATAATTTTGTGCAAAAACGACTCAATAATCGAATGAAAGCGCTATTGTAGTCCAGGAGTATCGGCGGCATTGAAATAATCTCATTGCCAAAGCGACATGCCGACATGCTCAGACATCCAATTCCAGTTGGCGCCCCTGTCCTGCCGCGCCAGTCTGAACTTCATTGGCATCGACCAGCGCGCTGGCCCTGACTCCTAACAGCCGCAACTTTTTTTGCAAGGGGACCCGTTTCAGACACGCGCCGGCCGCCTGACGTATCTGTTGTGCGTTGGCGGTTGGTTCCGGGAGCGTGATGTCGCGCGTGACCGATTTAAAATCGTCATAGCGCAATTTGATGCCGATGGTACGGCTGACGAAACCCTTGCGTTGCAAGTCTTCAGCTAACTTGTTGCACAAATGCGTGAAGATGCCTGACAGCGCAGCACGGTCGTGAATGGCATGCAGATCTTTTTCAAAGGTGGTTTCCCGACTGATCGATTTGGTCTCCGACTCGGTGACCACGGCGCGCTGATCAATACCATGCGCGACCTCGTTCAGCCAGATCGCATAGCTGAGGCCAAACTGATCCTGCAAAATCGAGGTATCAAAATTGGCCAGTTGCTCGATGGTGTTGACGCCCAGAGCTTCGAGTTTCTGCGCCGCCTTAGGGCCAATACCATTGATCTTGCGAACATGCAAAGGCCAGATTCGCGATGGCAGATCTGTCATGTCGATGATCGTTAAGCCTTTTGGTTTTTCCAGATCAGAACAGATCTTTGCCAACAATTTGTTTGGTGCGATTCCGATCGAACAGTAGAGACCCGTTGCGGTAAGCACTGCCTGTTTGATGCGGGTTGCCAGCCCAATCGTGTCGGGATCTTCATCAGTCAGATCGATATAAATTTCATCGATCCCGCGATCTTCAATCTGGGTCACGACGCCAGCTACTGCGGCTTTGAACAGGCGCGAATAATGCCGGTATGCGTCGAAATTGACCGGCAGCAAAATGGTCTCGGGTGCAAGCTTGGCGGCTTTCATGGTGCCCATGCCGGAGAAAATGCCGAGCGCGCGCGCTTCGTAAGTTGAGGTTGTGAGCACACCGCGGCCAACGTAATCGCCGATCCGAAAAAATTGGCGCGTGCCGTCCGGCAGCAATGTGGGCCGGTGTTCATTTCTGCCGCCAATCGCTACCGGTTTGCCGCGCAATTCGGGATAGCTGATCAATTCAACAGACGCATAGAACGCGTCCATGTCCAGGTGGGCAATGCGGCGATTTGTTGGATGTTGGTCCATACTTTGCTTGCCCTGACAGTCTCAAAGGCGGTGTATTGGAGTAGAATCAGACGCGGGCACATCGTATGGAAGCGCAACTCATGCTTCAAGAAATTTACAATTAAAAACAGCCGCCTGACTTCGAAAGAAACTTATGAGCGCTATTTTCCCAGAATTACAAACACCGCGGTTAAAACTTCGTGAATTAAACGAAAATGACGCCGATGTCCTGTTTGCCATGCATTCCAACTACGCCATTATGAGCTGGTACGGCACGGATCATATGATTGAGCGCCACGATGCGATTGAACTGCTGGCAAAATACAGAGCGCTGCGCAAAGCGCCCGGTTCCGGGATCCGCTGGGGGATTTGCAGCCATGAATCGCCAATTTTATTAGGTACCTGCGGGTTTCAAAAATGGAACCGTGGATGGAATTCCTGCCTGCTGCGGTATGACCTGAAGGTTGAGGCGCGGGGTCAGGGATACATGCAGGAAGCTCTGCGCAGCGCAATTATCTGGGGTTTTGCCAACATGAATTTGAACCGGATCGAAGCGCAAATTCACCCCAATAACCGGCCATCAATCTTGCTGATTGAAAAACTGGGATTTGTCCGGGAAGGCATTATGCGCAAGGCTGGCTATTGGGATGAGCAATATCATGATTTATGTCTGTACAGTTTGTTAAAAAGTGATTTTTACTGACAGCGCGGTGCCAGGTCGACTGACTACCGGAGGAGTTCCCATGAACCTGATCGATCCCATTGTTCAATTCGCTGCGGAACTGCAGCAGATTCGACGCGATATCCATACCTATCCTGAACTCAGTTTCGAAGAGCAGCGCACTTCTGATCTCGTCGCAAAAAAACTGAGCGAGTGGAATATTCCGATTATCCGCGGGCTGGGCGGTACCGGCGTAGTCGGCATTATCAAACGCGGCAGCAGCAGCCGGGCAGTTGGCTTGCGCGCAGATATGGACGCGCTGCCTATGCAGGAAATCAACAGCTTTGCCCACACTTCAAAACATCCGGGGAAAATGCACGCCTGTGGTCATGATGGTCACACTGCCATGCTGCTTGGCGGAGCGCATTATCTGGCTCAACATGGCACATTCGATGGCACCGTGTATGTCATTTTTCAGCCAGCCGAAGAACACGGCGCTGGCGCGCAACGCATGATCGACGACGGCCTGTTTGAACAGTGTCCGATGGACGCCGTGTTTGGCATGCACAACTGGCCGGGGTACGCCTTTGGCACTTTTGGCGTTAAAGAAGGCCCGATGATGGCCTCGTCCAACGAGTTTGAAGTGACGATCAAAGGCAAGGGTGCTCACGCCGCCCAGCCGCATAAAGGTATCGATCCGGTCATGGTCGCCGTGCAGCTTGCGCAAAGTTGGCAGACCATTGTGTCGCGCAATGTCAGTCCGCTCGATGCGGCGGTGTTGTCCGTCACCCAGATTCATTCCGGCAGTGCGACCAACGTCATTCCTGATCAGGCCACTTTAATTGGCACGGTGCGCACTTTCAGAACCGAAGTGCTGGATCTGATCGAAGCAAATATGAAACGCATTGCAGAACATACTGCTGCGGCGTTCGGCGCTGATTTGACATTCAGGTTCAAACGTAATTATCCGGCCCTGGTGAATCACCGCAATGAAACTGCGTTGTGTGCCGAAGTATTGCGCAGCATTGTCGGGGAAAATAATGTGAACACCCAAATTGAACCGACGATGGGCGCCGAAGATTTTGCGTTCATGCTCCAGGCGAAAGCAGGATGTTATGTTTTTATTGGTAATGGCGATGGTGATCACCGGCAGCAGGGCCATGGTCTGGGACCATGCAATCTGCACAATGCCAGCTATGATTTTAACGATCAGCTGTTACCGCTGGGCGCGACCTACTGGGTCAGGCTCGCGGAATATTTCCTGAGTCGATAGCAACGGGGTTGTTGTCAATCGGTCAGCTTGAATGCTTGTTGCGCGCAATTTTGGCGTGATACTCATCAAACGTTTTTTGCTGTTCGGGCGTGAGCGATGCATAGAAAGTTTTTAAGGCCAGCAAATTCGAGGTAATTTTCGCTTCCTGTTCCCTGAGTTGATTCAGCTGTTGCTCTAAACGTTCTGGCGTCGTAAGTTTGTCCATGGCGGCACGATCAATTCGGGAGGGTTTGGTTGGCACAGGTACGCTGGAAATAAAATCGCTCCAGGCAGGTTCCTGAGCTGCAGTGAGACCGAGCTGTTCACGCAATTCGATCTTGTCTTTGACGAAGTTGGCCTGTACAAACTCGACCTGCTTGGTCTGTTCCTGACATGAGCGGGTTATGGTTTCCTGTGCACTGACCAGCGCTGAAGCGGAAACAAAGCCGAAGGCAATAAACCCAATTGCAATTTGCTTACCTAACTGTTTGCCAATTTTTTTCATTGTCTGCCTTAAATTTTCCTGGTCTAACTGGATGCACTTGAGCCGATTACAAGGGACTGCTGAAATGCGCAGCTGCCATCGTGCAGCAGTTATGTAAGGATTCGATGTCGATTAAAATTGAATTTGTATCATGTTGTTTCCAAAACAGGTGACCGACAATGTGTAACAATGCGATACAAACCCAATGAATAACTTCACCGAATCTCTTCATAATACGCGGATGGATACTAATCAAATTTTAATCGTCGATGACGATCGCGAAATCCGGACCTTATTGGCGGAGTATTTGCAAACGAATGGCTACCGCTGTTTTATGGCGGCAGAAGGCAATGCCATGTGGCATATATTGACCGAGCAGGAAATCGATCTGGTCGTGCTTGACTTGAATATGCCCGGCGAAGACGGTTTGACTCTGTGCCGCAACCTGCGCGCAAAATCGTCAATGCCGGTCATTATGCTCACGGCGCGCAATGAGCCGCTCGACAGAATTCTTGGCCTTGAAATGGGTGCCGATGACTACCTGCCCAAGCCATTCGAGCCACGCGAACTGTTGGCGCGAATTCGCAGCGTGTTGCGACGCAGTAGCGGTTTGTCGAGCAGTGCGAATGAAAAAATCCAATTTTTAAAATTCGGTGGCTGGACTCTGGATTTGACTGCGCGCCATCTGGTCGATCCGAACGGGATGGTCGTGTTGCTGTCCGGTGCCGAATACAAGATGTTAAAAATATTTTTGGAACATCCGAATCGCGTACTCAATCGCGATCAATTATTGAATATGACTCAGGGCCGTGATGCCGATCCGTTTGACCGGTCGATTGATATTCAAATCAGCCGCATTCGTCAAAAGCTTGGCGAAGATGCGCGTTCTCCGCAGATTATTAAAACCGTACGCAATGGCGGCTATGTGCTGGCCGTTAGCGTGGAGTCGAAGTGATCAAATCCCTGTCTGGTCGGGTATTTCTGGTCTTGATACTTGGCATTATCGCTTCGGCCTGTCTCACTTTGTGGTTTGCGCTCGGGGAACGACAAAACAGTCTGATCCAATCCCGTGAGTCGCACTACCTGGAGCGCGCTGAACAACTGATCATGGCGATTGATGCCTTGCCTGCAGAAAACCGGATTGAATTTTTGAGGATGTTGCCACGGCTCGGTGTACGGATCAGCCTGGAGCCTGATCTGCATGAAAGCCTGGCGAACAAAACTTTTAATGCCAGCATGATGGCAGATCGCCTGGGCCCGGAATTTCAGGTCACCAGTTTGCCTTTCGTTCCATGTCCGCTGTTTGGCGGTCCGGGCCTGATGGGCATGTGTGAAAATTTCGCGATCACCCTGCACGACGGCACCCACATCTCGCTGGTATTGCTCCCGCCCAGAAGTCCACTGCCGCCCATCAGCCCTGATTTCTATCAATTTCTACTCATATTTTTATTGTGCATAGCGGGACTGGCGTATCTGGTCACGCGCATGGTTATCCGTCCCTTGCAGCAGTTGTCGCAAGCCGCATTGGATTTGGGTAACGACATTAATCACACGCCGCTGGCAGTAAAAGGCGCCTCAGAATTACGTCAGGCCAGCAGCGCCTTCAATGCGATGCAAGCGCGGATTCGTCATTACATCGAACAGCGCACCCATATGTTGGCCGCCATCACTCACGATTTGCAAACGCCCTTGACGCGCTTGCGGCTGCGCATAGAAAAAGTCGCCGATGCCGAATTGCGCGACAGGCTGATCGCAGATTTATCGGCAATGCAAGAGATGGTGCGCGAAGGGCTGCTGCTGGCGCGCAGCATGGACAGCTCCGAACAACGACAGCTGGTGGACCTGGACTCGCTGCTGGACAGCGTAGTAACGGATGCCACCGACGCCGGACAGCCGGTTCAGCTCGAAGGCAAGGCAAACATGAGCGTCAGGGCACAGCCTCAGGCCCTGCTGCGCTGCGTGAATAACTTAATCGACAACGCCATCAAATACGGCCGTTATGCCAACGTGACAGTACAAAATGAGTCGAATAAACTGGCTGTGATTCGCATCCGCGACGGGGGAACCGGTCTGCCGGAAGAAGAGCTGGAAAAGGTATTCACACCATTTTATCGACTTGAATCTTCGCGCTCCCGAGAAAGTGGCGGCACCGGATTGGGTTTGACGATCGCAAGAAACATCTGCGAACAACATGGCGGCACGCTGACACTCAGAAACCATCCCGAAGGCGGGTTGGAGGTGATTCTGAAATTGCCTGGCAAACCGATTGGCAAGTAAGAACTTCAAATCACTTAGTCGACCTATAATGACGGTTTTCATTTCCGAACAAGATCATGAATATCCAACTCGACGATATCGGCAAAATCATTCAACTTTCCATCGCTCCGGTATTTATGCTCTCCGGAGTGGGAACTCACCTGGTGGTATTGACCAACCGGCTGGCACGAATCATTGATCGTTCCCGGAATCTGGAAGCGCAACTGTCGTTGGAGGCATTGGTGCTCGAAATGGAACTCGATGAGTTGTACGCCAGGTCGCATTTGATCAATCGCTCAATCACACTCGCGTGCCTGTGCGCTTTGTTTATTTGCCTGGTAATCGGCGCCTTGTTTGCAGGCGACGCAATGAACCTGGAACTGTCCAGACTCATCGCAGCGCTGTTTGTATTGGGGATACTCTCGCTGGTGGGAAGCTTCGTGTATTTTCTGCGTGAGATTTTTGTGGCGACCCGCACATTGGAGCGCGACCGGCAGCGCCGTGGTGGGTTGATCAAACGGTAATGTCTGACCTGAAAAAGCAGTGGATTAGGAGATTGGTTAGTCCTGCTTTATCCGTTAGAGTCTGATGTAGTGCAGCTGGAGTTCATTGGAGTTGAGTATGAAAACAGACACTCTGCCATCGATACGCGTCGAACCTGAGTTTCGGGAAGAAATTGAATCAGTTTTGGCCGTCGGCGAAATACTCTCATCGTTTATTGAGGGTGCTGCGCGGCGTGAAGCATACTACCGTAAGTTCCACGGCGAATTCCTCGCTCGTGGTCGGGTATCTCTAGCCAGCGCCAGAGAGACAGGCAAAACAATATCTGCTCACGTTGTCATCGGCGATTTGGACAAAATCATAGACACCAAATTCGGACCAAACGGGACCCGGGTACGATAAAGAGTTGTTCAATTATTGAAATACCGAGCAGAGACTTGTTGGGTATCTATAAGCCCAAGTTACAATAGCACCTTACCAGGTTCAGGTTCTTCCATCATGCCCATTCTGCTGTCCACCCTCAACGCCCGCTACGCCCATGCTTCACTGGGATTGCGTTATTTATTCGCCAATATGGGGGAATTGCAGGCCGATACTGTGCTGCAGGAATTTGTGATCGGCGCCAAAGCCGCTGACGTTGTCGAAAAAATATTGGCGCATCGACGCACCGGCGAACGACTGATCGTTGGCTTCGGTGTCTACATCTGGAACGTCGAAGAACTGAGCAAGATCGTGACCTTGTTGAAAAGCGTTGCACCGGACGTCGTCGTGATTCTGGGTGGCCCCGAGGTGTCCTATGAAACTGCCCAGCAGGCAATCGTGCAGGCTGCCGATTACGTGATCACCGGCTGGGGTGATGTGAGCTTCGCCGCATTGTGCCAACAAATTTTGCATGGCCCGCAACCCTTAATGAAGATTCACGCCGGCCTGCAACCGAAACTGGATCAACTCCAACTTCCCTACGCTCACTTTTCTGACCACGATATTGCGCACCGCATTCTGTATGTTGAAGCATCGCGCGGCTGTCCGTTCAAATGCGAATTTTGCTTGTCAGCGCTGGACAAAACTGCCTGGCCATTTGATCTGGATATTTTTTTAGCTGAACTGGAGACGCTGTATCAGCGTGGAGCCCGCCTGTTTAAATTTGTTGATCGCACCTTCAATTTAAATATCAAATCCAGTCTGCGTATCATGCAATTCTTTCTGGATAAACTGGCTGCGCATCCCGACGATCCGGTATTCGCGCACTTTGAAGTAGTGCCAGATCATTTGCCCGATGCCTTGAAATCCAGTATTCAGCAATTTCCGGCCGGTAGTCTGCAATTTGAAATTGGTATCCAATCGTTCAATCCGGACGTGCAGGCGCTGGTCAGTCGCAAGCAGGACAATGCCAAGGCCGCGGAAAATATCAGCTGGTTGTGCCAGCATTCCCACGCCCATTTGCATGTTGATCTGATCGCCGGATTACCCGGAGAAGACATCACCAGCTTTGCACGTGGTTTCAATCAATTGGTTGACCTGAAGCCGCATGAAATCCAATTCGGGATTTTAAAGCGATTGCGCGGCACGCCAATAATCCGCCACACCGAACCATATCAAATGGTTTTTGACGCCTATCCGCCATACACAATTTTAGCAACCCGCGACATCGATTTCGGCACCATGCAGCGCTTGGTTCGATTTGCCCGGTATTGGGATCTGGTGGCCAATTCCGGGCGGTTTAACCATACGCTGAAACTTATCCTGGCAGATAATCCGTTTGCCCACTTTATGGCTTTTTCTGACTGGCTGTATGCCAACACCGATGCGACGCACCGGATCGCCATGGAGCGACTGGCAAAACTGGTGATGGATTGGCTGCATCAGGAACGTGGGATGGACAGAGAGCTGATCACGGCGCAATTGAAGCACGATTATGCGGGGCAGATTTCACCTGAAAAAATACCGCGTGAGGCTCGCAGACAGGCCGAACAGGCAGTAAAAAAAGCCGCACCCGTTCGACAGGTACGGCATCTCGAATCGACGGAATAATTTGAGATAGTGCTAGTTTGGCGAATCGTTCCAGATCAATTATTTGGCCGAGTCATCCGATGCATCAGGTGCTGCGCGGTCATTGCGTTCCTTCAATTGAGCCATGAAGTTATTGTATTCCTTGATCGCAGCTTCAGCCGCATCGTGAGCTGCATTGGCTTTGGCCACATCTTTTTCAGATTTGACGATTTCCTGCTGCTCAGTCACAAATTTAGTAATGCATTTTTCGTAGGCTTCGCGATGTTTATTAAAATATTTCACGACTACATCAGATGCCTGTGCAATTGGTATTGTCGGTGTCTTACATCCGCTGGTCGCCTCATCACCTGCAAAAGCATGAGCGTTGAACAGCAGTACCAAAAAAAGTGCTGAGATTGTTTTCATTTTCGTTTCTTCCTCTTAAATCAATTCATGCCAAAATTTTGCTAAAAAAATGCCACCACGAGTAAATCGTGGCGGCATTTTACAAGTTGCTGCTATCTGTTTGGCTAGCAAAAAATGATCACCAAAACCTTGCATGCAATTTCTAACAATCAGAAGCTGTAACTCACGCCAGCTTGTACAAATCTCCCCACAGCACCTCCGAAATGTAACGATGGATTGTACAGATAAGGCGATCCACCATAGGTAGCTGCGTCAAATGGAGGTTGGCGGTTAAATAGATTGTTCGCTGCCAAATGCACGACAAGCTGCTTACTGAACGTGTATTGTATGGTCAAATCCGTGGTAGTAAACGAACTTGTCTGGCAGTAGCTTGAAGGGTACGACGAAACGCCACCCGCATAGCCAAGGAACTGGACTCCGGAGTAGACATTCAAATTATTTGTGCAAGTGTTTGCAAGCGGGTTCGCCAGGCTTCCGACATACGAAGGATCCCTGTTATCGTATCCGCTAATGTAATTCTCCACCACTGTGACGTCCCATGGTCCTTTGTCCCAAGTTAACTTAGCCTGAATACGATCTTTGGGATTTGCGGTATCGCCACCAATCAGTTCCGGTCCATGTGTACCTGCTAACTGGTAGTTGGTTCCGCCGACCTTTAAGATATAACTCATCGTATGGCTCCAGTCGAAGCTAGGTATCAAGCTCCCAGCGTCGCCCATTTTCCATTTGTAATGGGTCTCTAACTCAAAGCCCCTGACCTCGGTGTTGTTAGTATTCTCATACGGAGCAAGTTCGTAAAGCAAAATGCCATTTGCACCACCGGGTGTAACGCAAGGAGCGGTTCCGGTTGCTTGATAACACAAACCAGAAATTGGAGTTTGACTGCGCACACTGACGTTAGCTACCGACGGTGGCGGAGTATAAATTTGATTCTTGATCTTGATATCGTACAAATCAACGGTTGAGCTCCAGCCTTTTATCGGTTCCAAAATTACGCCCAAAGTAGCCGATACGGACTTCTCAGGATTCAACTTTGGCTTCACGTTGTAACCACTTTGGAAAACCGGGGTTGACAAGCACGATGCGACAGGAGTCCCTGGTGCAGGATTCGCTGAATCCGGACAAAGTAAGGTGTCATTACCGCCGGCAAACACCAAGCCAGATTTCCCTGTTTCAGCGACGTTTGGTGCTCGGAAACCAGTGGCCAATGTTCCACGCAACGCAAACGACTGGGTTGGGCTCCATTTAAATCCAGCAGCGGGAGTAAACGAGTTGTTGTTACCGCTTAAAGCGAAATGATCGTATCGAACATGTCCATCAAGTTCAAATACTTTGGTAAGTGGTGCCGCCACTTCCGCAAAAAGGGCTGTATCTGACTGCTCGCCTTCAACAAATTGCCCTGGGTTATAACCCGGGAGACTTGCCGTGGCCTGCTGACTTGGAGGAGGTGAATCAATTCTGGTGAACAAATATGAACCGCCCGCGCTGAATCCCAAATCGCCTCCTTCCAGTTGCATCAATGACTTGGTAGCATGGAATTCCAACTGTCCAAGTTCCGAGCGTAAATTCGCACGATTGTCGGGATAAGAACCGGCGATATCGGTGGCAGTATTAGTTCCGGTAATCGAATACGGATTGGAGGCGCGATTCAAAGCAGCACCCATATAATCGGCATTTTGACTGCCAATAATACGGTTCAGCAGGTTATTTCTCGATAAAGTGAGGGCAGTAGCCGTATCCCATTCGCCGATTGATCCTGTCAAATCCGCGCTAAGGCGGTAGTTTTTCCCTTCAAGCTTCGTTTCGGCAAATGGGCTGCTTGGATCGAGTCCAATGATCTGCGCCGGAACGCCCATATTGAAACCGCGCCTCGTTGCTCAATGATGGCGCGAAACCGGCATCGTGTTCCAGGATAGCCCACAGCTCCACAACTATCATCTATTTGAAGTTGAGCGCTGAAAAATTGTAGTCTGCGGTCTTGGGTTTAAAGTACGCCGCAAGTCAATGTCACTTCACATTGAGGCCTATTTCTTTTCTGCGTCGTCGTCTTGCCCGGCCTGTTTGTTGCGAGCTTCCAATTGAGCGAAAAACTCGTTGTACTCTTTGACAGCGGTTTCACTCGCTTCATTTGCTGCAACTTGCTTGTTTTTATCGGGCTCGTTTTTTGCGATGTTACGCTGTGCTTCAACAAACTTCTCTATGCAGCTCTTGTATTCAGCAACATGTTTGTTGAAGTATTTGATTACTACGTCCGATGACTGTGGATTGATAATTACGGGTTGTTTGCAAGTGTGCTTAACGGATTCATCTGCATAAGTTAATGTGCAAAATAAGCCGATTAATAAAAGTGCTGAGATATTTTTCATATTAGTTCTTCCTGTTTTTGATAATTCCAGGCGTCGCAATTGACCGTTGTCAATGCGAAAATGCCACGAGGGTTTAACCTTGTGGCATTTTGCGCTGTCTTCACTTCTCGGACTACAAAGCTACTGACAGTCCAAGAGTGTCGCTAAGTGATTAATTAAAAGTTATATGTTACGCCAGCTTGCAAGAACGTACCGATAGCACCCGACTGATGTAAAGATGGGTTGAACGGTGTATTTCCGCCATAAGTACTCAAATCAACTGGTGGCTTGCGGTTAAACAGGTTGTTCGCTGCAAAATGAACGACCAGTTGTTTGCTGATCTTGTAACGTACAGTCAAATCCGTAGTCATGAATGAACCAACCTTGCAATAGTTCTTTGGTGCATCGCCGTTCGGGAAGAATGGCAGACCTTGAACTGCCTGCAATGAAGTTTCGCAATCTGTAGCACCCTGATACGAAGGATCGTAGACCAGGTAATCGGAAACCCAATTTGCTGTTGCAGTCACATCCCATGGGCCTTTGTCATAAGTCACTGTGAACTGAGCACGGTCTTTAGGATTACCAGTGTTACCACCGATAATTGAAGGACCATGCGTACCCGCCAACTGGAATTCAGTTCCGCCAGTAGTGAGGATATAGCTCATTGTGTGGCTCCAGTCCAGACTGGTCAGCAACGTGCCGTAATCGCCCAGCTTCCATTTGTAATGAGTTTCAAGTTCCCAACCGCTCGTTTTGGTTGAGTTGGCATTGATGTATTCATTAGGAATGTAGAGGATTTCACCGGTTTTTGCGCCGCCAGTAAGAGTACAAGGCACTGTGCCACCTGCTCCATCGGCACAGTCGCCAGACACGGCGTTCGGATTGCGAACTGCATTAGCCTGATCCACATTGGATGGGGTAATGATTTGGTCGTTAATTTTGATCGCGTACAGATCAAACGTTGAACTCCAACCCTTGATTGGTTCTAAAATCAGTCCCAGTGTGGCAGACTTTGATTTTTCCGGTTTCAAAGCAGGTATGCCAGGAGTGGTACCCTGATTTGACGCATTCAAGACAGTTGGCTGGACCTGACAAGCGTTGATATAACTTCCTGCTGCCGGTACTTTCTTAGGTTTGCCAGTGACGGGATCAGTAATTGTCACAGCTGCTGGACCGCCTGGGCAGTTAACCAAATCCCAACCTGAACCGACGTAAGCCTGTCCTGCTTGTCCTGCTTCTGCCGGATTTGGTGCACGGAATCCGGTTGCGAAGGTTCCACGTAAAGCAAACGTAGTGCTTGGAGTCCATTTGAAACCAGCTTTTGGTGTGAATGAATTGTTCGATCCGTCTTGACCAAAATGATCGTAACGCACCGCACCGTCCAGTTCAAAAGTCTTGGTAATTGGCGCAGCGATTTCCGCAAATAAAGCTGCATCTGTTTGTTTGCCTGAAACATAAGCATTGTTGCCAGGGAGCGTGCCATTGGCTATCAACGTTGGAGCCGGTGAATTCATTTCACGCGCAATATAAGACGCGCCAGTACTAAATCCTAAATCGCCGCCAGCCAAAGTCATCAATGAACGTGTCGCATGAAATTCAACAAAAGACAGTTTTGATTTATCAGTTGCCGAAACATTTGGATAAATTAACGCTTGATCAGCTGCAGAATTTGGGCCTGTCAGCGAATATGGATTTGTCGCACGGTTCAATGCGTCTTGCAGCGCTGGAGCGTACAAACTGCCATAGGTCGTATCTTTGATCGAGTTTTCAGTGAAGCCCAATGATGTTTGAGTATCCCACTCACCGATGCTGCCCGTTAAGTCAGCGACTAACCGATAGTTCTTTGAATTAACTTTGTCTTCATTTGGTGGGCTTGAGCCGTCAAAACCGTAAATGATAGCTGGTACGCCCAACGTGTTGCCAGGGTAGTTTGCTGGTACAGTTACTGAATCCAGTGTTACACCCGCCAGATATGGAGAGACGCCTGCAGAAACGGCGACATTCTGATCCCATGAGTTCCCGCCCAGAAGTCGGGTATGTGCACGGCGATACACGGTCACTTTTTCTTCAAAGATGGAACCTTTAATACCGATTTGCCAGCCGTCGCTTAGACGTTTGGTGAAGCTGCCAAGTAAGTTAATATTTTCAGTTGGAGGTGATACATTTCCCTCTGGCTTGTATGCGCAGGCATTGGATGTCAATAGGGCATAGTTACAAGTGCCACCCAGGAAAACAGCATTCGCTGCACTAAACGGAGCGTTTGGATCACGCAAATACGGGCTGCCGGGAATCCGTGGGTGAGGTGTTTGAGCAGTAGTTCCAGGCGTGAAGTCTTGACCGCCAAATGGAGTCCAGTCCAAAGCCGCCCAGCCGCCCGGGCTGTTACTAAAACGTGATGCATTGGTTACCGCGTTCTGATGGCGATATTCCAAACTACCGTACGCGTTGAAACCATCAGCATCCAGATCACCGAAGCCACTGGTTACTGAAGCATGAACAGTTGCGCCACCGCCTTTGGTTGAAGAGCCGCCTTCAGCATTGACGACTGTGCCAACCATGCTCTTTTTCAGAATAACGTTGACCACACCGGCCATTGCATCGGAACCGTACACAGCTGAAGCGCCGTCTTTCAGAATTTCGATGCGCTCAATGGTATCGAAAGGAATATTTGAGACGTCGACAAATGAACGTTGGCCATCATCCGACAACGCATTTGGTGCCATGCGGTGACCGTCGATCAAAACCAGTGTTGCAGAAGTATTTAAACCACGCAGAGAAATACCAGAAGCACCGCCAGCGAATGCGCCAGCAAAACCTTGGCTCAAAGTACCCTGACCATTTGCTGTGATGTTCGTTAACACTTGGGAAATGGATGTGTAGCCTGATTTTTTCAAATCCTCAGATGAAATCACCTGCACTGGGCTAGGTGTTTCAGCATCAACACGACGAATGCTTGAACCAGTAATTTCAACACGTTGTACTGATGCCGCTGGTGCTGTATCTGCTTGTTGTGCGAGTGCCGGTTGTGCCAGCATTCCAATACCTATCGCTGCGCCGCTTGCGAATACAAGACGGACTGAACGCGACATAGTGGTTTCCATCATCATCGTTACTTCTCCTCGGATAAAGTTAGTTTACCTATTATTAACATTCTCACCTCTTGGGTGATATTTCTAAACTCATTTATGGAAAATTGAATTTGAGGGTACATAAAACCATTTATTACAAATACGTGTCAACAACATGCAGTTACTTAAGAAAACAAAAAACAACACTTCTACAATAAATAAAAGTATCCCCAGGGAATGTTATCCAATAGGCAGCGGTTTCTTTAAGTAAAAAGCAAGTTAATTGCTATAAATTGCCATATTAATTTTATTTAATAGCAATTCGCGTGGCTATTAATAATATTTCGATAATGCCTATTTAATCAGAATTTAATTCGGGAGATGATAGGTAGATTTAGTTTAATTGCAACAAATTCCGTACTTAAACATCAACTTTAGTTGGTGAAAGCGCCAGAAATTAGTACAAAGTCAAGTTTCAAATTTGCAGAAATTGTTATTGTTTGTAATAAACAATAATGCAACTATTGCCCAGGTAAAGCTGATGAAAGATTGCAGAAAGAGAACTTTATGGAATGATCAGGTAATCATTCGCATCTTGAACTGGCGACCTTTAATGTTGCTTATACTTAACTTTTGTATGGCCTGATCGGCAATGTGGCGGTCCAAGGCGACGTAAGTAACAAACTCGAACACGTTTATTTTGCCAACCTGAGCTTTAGTCAGTCCGACGTCGCCAGTCAATGCTCCCAGCAAATCACCGGGTCTGAGCTTGTCTTTTTTCCCGCCCATGATGCAGACACACTTCATTGGCGCCAGCAATTGGTCGGATTGGTCGGAATTGCTGGTGTCCAACTCCCCAAGGTCACGCCAGGTAACCGGCCCGCCTTGATATTGCTCGATCAGTTTTACCCATTTTTTCTCACCGGACGTCGCCAGACTCAAGGCCATGCCCTTTTCACCCGCGCGACCGGTGCGACCAATACGGTGGATGTGCACTTCAGTGTCCTTGCACACATCGACATTAATGACAGCACCCAAATTTTGTATGTCCAGACCGCGTGCAGCGACATCGGTTGCCACCAGCACGGAACAACTTTGATTGGCAAAACGCACCAGCACCTCGTCCCGGTCGCGTTGTTCGAGATCGCCGTGCAGTGCCAAAGCGTCAATGCCGGCTGCGTTCAATTCATCGGTCAATTCGCGACAATGAATTTTGGTATTGCAAAACGCCAGCGTTGATACTGGCCGGTAGTGGCGCAATAGCTGAGCGACAGCATCATTGCGCAGTTCCGGCTGAACCAAATAAAACAGCTGTTCTATCTGATCGGTGGAATGACGCGATTCAACCTTGATTTCGGCCGGATCACGCATCAGTTGTTGACTGACCTTACGGATATCATCCGGAAAAGTCGCCGAAAACAGCAGAGTCTGACGGCGAGCCGGGCAGGCTTCGACGACGTGTTTCATGTCATCGTAAAAACCCATATCCACGATGCGGTCAGCCTCATCCAGAACCAGCGTCTGTACCGTTGACAAATTAATGGTGCCGCGACTGAGATGATCAATCAGCCTGCCAGGCGTCCCAACCACAATGTGTGCACCATGCTCCAGCGAGGCGATTTGTGGACGCATTGGATTACCGCCGCATAAGGTCAGCACCTTGATGTTCTCCATACTTCTGGCCAGACGCCGTAACTCATTGGCAACCTGGTCGGCCAGTTCGCGAGTCGGGCAAATAACCAGTCCCTGAATGGCAAAGTACAGCGGGTTAAGCTTGGCCAGAATCCCCAAACTGAATGCAGCAGTTTTTCCGCTGCCGGTTTTGGCCTGGGCGATGACATCGCGGTGCTCAAGAATCAGGGGGAGACTGGCAGCCTGGATTGGCGTCATCTCAAGATAGCCAAGGCTGGTCAGATTGTCGAGCAGGGCTGCCGACAGCCCCAGGGTTTGAAACGAATTGGTTTGCATAAATTCAAGGTTAAAGTTGTAAAGGGAGTGCCAGACCAGAATTATGGTCGTCCAGTCCAGTATGGGATGTTTTGGCTTAATAACCAGGAATTGATGCCTGGCCTTGCGGAAAAACAGTACTGCCTGACGTTCGATCGGCGCGATATTTGGGGTTCTACACTGGTGCAGCAAAGCTGCGCAGCCACGGCTCAAGATGCGCGATATCAAACGTGCCCGAATCAAACATCTGCATCATCTCTGCGTAGATCGTCGTCGGCGCACGCTTCAATCGCCAGCCATTGATGCGTAAAAAGGTATCTGTGGCGGCAAAGGCAATGCGCTTGTTTCCGTCCACGAATGGATGATTAATGGCCAGACTTTCAAACAACGCGGCGGCTTCAGCCACCATATCTTCGTAATAGCCGGTTTGTGGTCGGTACAGCGCAGCTTCCAATGCACCGGGGTCACGCACTCCGCCTGCGCCACCAAAGCGCTGTATTAATACCGAATGGATGAGCAGCACGTCTGCAACGGTTAAATAATCGCGTTGCACGGACTACTTCGCCAGTTCACGATAGAGATTTTCGAACTCGTTCAGACTGGCTGCAAATGACCCCATAACGTGTTGGCGTGGGCGTTCCTTTTGCTGCCGGTCAATGTAATCGCGCAATGCCTCATCAAGCACAGCCTGGAATTGGCGTCCCTGACTGTCAGCGATCTGGCGCAGTGCCGCCAAAACGTCAGGTGCAGCCTGGGATGAAAATTTTACACGGACGTTACCATTCATAGCTTGATCCATCATGATCTGTCTTGATGCGTCATGATAGGCCAGGATTGAGGTTTTTGCCAGTGCTTGATAAGGCGATCATGAAATGACTGGTTTTTTAATCTCTAACGAAACGATTTTGCTTGCACAGGTTAGAGCTTGAACTGATATAGTATGTGTACGTACGCGTGTAAAAATTGGAGGGGTATTGTTATGCAACGGAAAATGACGATCACAATTGATGAAGAGGTCTATGCAGGATTACATAAAGTAATAGGCAGAGGCAATATCAGTCAATTTTTGGAAAGCCTGGCGCGGCCGCATGTTTTAAAAGAAAGCACACTCGATGCCGGTTATCGGGCAATGGCACTGGATAAGCAAAGAGAAAATGAAGCCAGTGAGTGGTGCAATGCGCTGATTGGAGATGTGGAAAATGAAGCGAGGTGAAGTATGGTGGGTAGAGTTCGACCCCGCAGTTGGAAGCGAAATTCGAAAAACCAGACCGGCTGTTATTGTAAGTAATGATGATTCAAACCGGCATATGCCGCGCGTACAGGTTATTCCCCTCACCAGCAGCGTGGATCGAATTTATCCCAGTGAAACGGTGGTCACGCTCTCGGGTCAAAAAAGTAAAGTGATGGCCGATCAGATTATGACCGCGGACAAGCGGCGACTTAAATCCCAAATTGGAAATTTGACCCAGGCCGATATTCGTGCCGTTGAATTGGTGATCAAAATTCAGCTTGGGTTGGAAAAAGCCTGACTGTTAAATGCACGTCGATCCGCGATCAAAGCCACTGTTGACTGCCAATTTTCAATCTTTTGCCGACTGTCGAATTTCCAACAGCTGACTTGATAATTAGCAACGGAGCTAGTGATTCAATGACGGAGGTGCGATAATTCCCCGTCTGCAACTGGACGGTATTGAGTGCCTGACTCTTCGCAAGAAGTCCTTTTATCCTGAAAATCCAGTATGGTCACTAAAGTCGCAATCATCGAAGACAACGCGGAGTTTTTGTGCCGGTTCCGTCAGGTCATTGAATCCAGCCCGGATTTTGCCTTTGTCGGTTCGGCGGTGAATGGCACGGATGGCACAGCCTTGATCAATCAGATAGAGGCCGATGCCTACCTGGTTGATCTGGGCCTGCCGGATATCAATGGCATCGAATTGATCAGGCTGGCGGTAAAGACTCATCCGGATTGTGACGTGATGGTCATTACCATGTTTGCAGATGATGCGCACGTCATACAAAGCATCGAAGCGGGCGCAACCGGCTATATTTTAAAAGACAGCACCAGCCTCGATATCCTCGAATGTATCCGAACCTTGCGCGATGGCGGCTCGCCCATCAGTCCCCTGATCGCACGGCGCATACTGCAAAAATTCCAGCCGCTCGTGACCATGCCAAGTCCGCCCCAGAATCTGGCTGACATCAGCCCGGCCAGTGCCGGTAATAACCTGCTGTCAGAACGGGAATATCAGGTGCTGTCCGCCTTGTCCAAAGGACTCAGCTTCAAAGAGATCGGTACCAAGTACTATATTTCCAGCCATACAGTGGCCAGGCATGTTAAAAAAATCTACCGCGTGCTTGCGGTGCATTCACGCGGAGAGGCCGTTTATGAAGCTACCAAGTTGGGTATTCTTAGCTCGTAATCTTTGCCGCGCAACGATAGTCTTCCTCGTGTTTTGTTGCTCGCTGGCGCAGGCCGGGTCCGAATCAGCAGTCGTTCGGATCAAGCGCGCCGAATACATCATCTCCGAGTCCACCACTATCCCGCCCGCCTCCGAGGATTGGCACGTGGTCGATCTCCCTCATCATGTGCCCAAGCCAACCGAGCGTGAATTGGTGCATTACTGGTATAAGGCGAGCTTTGATGTCGGCAATCTGAACGAGCCACTGTGGATCCTGTTTCCGCAATTGTTAAGCGGCGGTGATGTGTATGTGAACGGCGCTCTGGTCGGCGCGAAGCCCTGGGCCAACGAACGGATTCAGGTGCGCTGGTATTTGCCCGAATTATGGCTGATCCCGCCCGTCGCGCTGCACCCCGGCAGTAATGAGCTCGAAATCAAGCTGGCGATACGCGAGCCGTTCACCAGTTTCGGCGAAATTGATATCGGTCCTGAAAAAGCGCAACGCGCGATGTTTAATCAACTCCTGTTCTGGGAAGACACCACCGCTGACATCTCCACCGCACTGTGCCTGCTGACCGGCGCCTTCATCATGGTGTTCTGGGCCAGACGCCCACAGGAACGACTGTATGGCCTGTTCGGGATTTGCGTCATATTCTGGGGATTGCGCACTTTGCTGCTGCGTACTCCGGTAGTGCCACTGGACTATTTTCTGATGTGGCGCCTGGCGTATTACTTTACGACGGCCGGATTTATCGTTTTGATTTCGATCTTCATGCTGCAATTCAGTGAGCGCAGCAATGTGCTGTATAACCGCGTGCTGGTTGGATACTGGATGACAGGCTGCGCGGCATTCGCGATCTTTGGCATGCCGATCAGACACTTTCTGGAAGCGTTCTGGCTGACCGGATTTTTACCGCTCAACCTGTATGCGGTATTTTGTATTCTGATTTACGCGGCGCGCCAACGTACCCACAATGCCGTATCGATGGGGCTGGCGATCCTGTTTGCCTTAACTTTATCGGTCCACGATCTTGCGGTGCAGGAAGCCTGGATCGACTGGCCGGAAATTTACCTGATGCACCTGGGCATCCCGGCCTTCCTGCTGGTGATGATCGGCATCTTGCTGGATCGATTCCTGGCCTCGCTGGCGCAGGTTGAATCGGTGAATGAACAATTGGAATTGCGCGTTGCGGCCCGTGAAAAAGAACTGAAACTAAGTTACGAACAGTTGGGAAAACTGGAGCGCTCGCATGCCGCAACCGAAGAGCGCCATCGCATTTTACAGGACATGCACGACGGTGTCGGTTCGCAGTTGCTGTCAACCCTGATGATGGCCCAGCACAAGGAATTACCGCAAAAAACGCTGGTGGGATTATTGCAGGAGTGCCTGGACGATATGCGTTTGGTCATTGACTCATTAACGCCGAATGACCGGGATATTTTGCCGGTACTGGGCAATTTCAGATTTCGGATGGAGTCCCGGTTCCGCGCTCTCGGTTTGAAATTTGAGTGGTGTAATCATGATATGCCCGATGCGCTGGAACTGGAGCCGGACGTGGGTTTGAATATTCTGCGAATTTTGCAGGAAACTCTGGCCAACGTTTTAAAACATGCCCGGGCTCACAGTGTAGTAATCGATATCTTTTACAGCCCGCAGTGCCTGCAGGTCCGGATTGTTGATGATGGCGTCGGGTTTAATCAAAACAATCCGATCCAGGGTCGCGGTGTTAACAATATGTTGAGCCGATCGCAAAAAATTGGCGCCACGTTGACAATCAGGCGCCTCGAGACGGGTACCGAAGTTAACCTTGAAATACCCGTCGCCACTGCCGACAGTGCCAGTAAGCCAATAAGCACCACCACCGCCACATCATCCCCCTCATTGCTGATCAATCAATAAAAACTCGTCCAAATGCCCTATTTAGGGCATTGATCCCCTGCCCTCGATTCTATATTCTGTCTCTATCGGTCGCGCCGCGCGTTGCAAGCTGGTTTACCGCCAACCAGCGGTTTTCAGGAATAATTTTTTGACATGGCCATCATGATCAATCAATGAAGTAAAGACATATGGATATCACTATTGCCCACCCAGATTTTAAAACCCAGCTATTGGAAATCAGAATTTCCGGATATTTTCACAGCCCTGCCATTTTGCTCAATGGCGCAGCCATCAAAAGGGTGGGTGGCGTCTACACCGTATTAAATGATGCCGGTCATGACGTGGTCGTCGAACTGAACAGCAGTTTTTTTTACCGGCTGCCGCAGCTGTTGATTGAGCATGAAGCCACGCGCATAACCGGTACCACAGGCTGGAGTCAATATGCCGGTTGGAAGAAAACATGGCTGGCGCAATTGCTGAAATCCTCACTGTTCATGGTAACGCCGGTCAACCGTTTCAATAAGTCCAGTTAGGCGCGTCGCTGCGCAGCTGGCCAAAACATTAGAAAGAAAAACGATGAACCATACCTTATCGGAAGTGCTCACCGAGGAAGAGCGCTCGGCGTTGCTGGATAGTTCGATCACGCCAGTCTCACGTCCGGTCGGCGTGCCTGGTCTGCATGCCAGATGGGAGATTAAAGCGCTGTTAATTGAGTTGGCGGTAATCGCGATCGGCTTGGTCAGTGTGGTGATTTATAACTGGCTATTCAAAGCCTCGATTTCTCCGGTGCTCGGCGTTATTGTTGGGGCGGTTAATGGCAGTCTGGTGGCCTGGTGTGTCACGCGTGCAGATCAGCTGGCTTTGGGCAGCAAGAATCCTTCGGCAAGAAAAGACACGCGGTCATGACAGACGATCGGCAATCAGACTCAAACCAGGTCAACTATACACTCATCAGTGCGTCCAAATTGCGTTGGCACTACCTGCTGTTTCGCGGCGCCCTGGTGGCCTGCGCCTACCTGACCGTTGCGCTGTGCAACTGGTTGGGCCGGTCTTCTCCCCATCCTCTGCTTGAGGCGATTGTGCCAGCAGCCGGTGTGATTCTCGGATTTCTGGCGCTGCGCCTGATGGATTTTAAAAACGGCTAAAGCAGCAAATTTTTAAGAACGTCGCGCCAGCTCACTATGCCGACGGGTTTGCCTGCTTCATCGACGATCGGAATACAGGAAATGCGGTTGGTATTAAACAGCGCGACCGCATCGGCGACGCTGGCCCGTTGGTCCAACACAATCGGATGACGTGTCATCACCTGATGAACTCTTTTGTTGAGCGTCGCGATGTCTTTGTAGCATTCAATATTGCTGCCCAGATTGGGACTGAGTGCCTTGAGCAGGTCACGATCCGAAATCACGCCCAGCAGTTTGCCTTCGTCCAGCACCAGTAAATGGTGAAACTTGAGGTTTTCAAAAATTTCCTTGACCACCGCCAGCGTGTCGTCCAGTTCAACCGACACGACATGGGTGCTCATGATGTTTGCTACATCCATCGATAGTTCCATTGGCATCACAGTCTGACCAAATGTCATTGCCTCCTGCTAGCAGCGTAGTAACAATCTGCCGCGAAGTCCAATTTTATTCATGGTCAGATTTCAAAACGGCGCGCCATTCCATTTTGACAAATGCTGACGCAAATCTGACGTTGAATAACGCCAGCCTGCTGCATATATTGAATCAACATCGTTCTGTACGACCTTGAGGAAGCCATGCGCAAAAATCTGCCTGTCACGAATGTTGAGATTGCACTCAGCGAGCATCAGTCCATCGTGTCGATCACCAATCTCAAAGGCATCATCACCTATGCAAACCCCTATTTCATTGAGGTCAGCGGTTACAGCGCAGAAGAATTGATTGGTGCGCCGCATAATATTTTGCGGCATCCGGATATGCCACCCGAAGGGTTTCGCGATCTTTGGGACACCGTAAAACAAGGGAATGTCTGGAACGGCATGGTCAAGAATCGCTGCAAGAACGGCGACTACTACTGGGTCATGGCAAATGTGACCCCGGTCATTGAAAACGGCCAGCCGGTCGGTTACATGTCGGTGCGGATCAAACCGACCCGCGATCAGGTTGCCGCAGCCGTTCAACTATACGCGGAAATGAACATTGGCAACCCGCGCAGCCTGGCTCTGTGTGAAGGAAGATTGGTGAAGTCCGGCTGGCGTGGAAAAATGCTGCGCCTGTTCCAACCATCATTGAAGCAAAGGGTGCGGATATCCTGCACGGCGCAGCTGATCATCATGGCACTTTTGAACCTGGGGATTTGGCAGGCACAGGGGCTGGGCGCCTCCATGGCGCTGGTTCTGCATCTTGTTACCGTGGGCGGGATTGCTTTCACGCTGTGGTTCTGGTACTTCCTTGAAACCGGGATCATCAACCCGCTGCATCAGGCCATGATCGCCACCCAGACCATGACCGGGGGAGATCTCACCGGAAAACTGGATACGGATCGCAACGATGACATGGGACGTTTCTTGCGCGCCCTGCGTCAGTTGAATATCAATTTGCACAGCGTGATTTCAGATATCCGCAGTAATTTTGAACGCATGCAGTCGGCTACCCGGGAAATCGCTGACGGCAATATGGATTTGTCCGGACGCACCGAAGCGCAGGCGGCATCGCTCGAAGAAACAGCATCGAGCATGGAACAGCTGGCAGCGACGGTGGAAAATAATGCGCGGCATGCATTGGCAGCCAATGAGATGGCGAACAAGGCTTCGTCGGTGGCGCAGTCCGGCGGCGATATCGTCGAGAAGGTGATTTCCACGATTGGTGAAATCAATCACTCCTCACAAAAAATTGTCGACATCATCGGCATTATTGATGGCATCGCTTTTCAGACCAATATCCTGGCCCTGAACGCCGCAGTCGAGGCCGCCCGCGCCGGGGAACAGGGACGCGGATTTGCCGTGGTCGCCAGTGAAGTGCGCAGTCTGGCGCAGCGCTCGGCAACAGCGGCGCAAGAAATCAAGCAACTGATCAATACCTCGGTCAACAATGTCGACGCGGGCACAGTGTTGGCCAACAATGCCGGTAATACCATGAGTGAAATCATCGCCTCGGTGCAGAAAGTCAACGGCATCATGGGTGAGATATCGCAGGCCTCGCGTGAACAGAGCATGGGGATCAGTCAGGTGAATCAGGCTGTCACGCAGATGGATGACGTGACACAGCAGAATGCTGCGCTGGTTGAGGAAGCGGCAGCGGCAACCAAGAGTCTGGAGCAGCAGGCATCGACTTTGATGCAAGCGTTATCGGTATTCAAGCTGGATAATCAGCGCAGCAAATTTGCCACCGGCAGAACCAACCCGAGGAAATTGGCGTTGCACGATCAGGCTGATTGATTCGGCCGGTAGTGGAGCAGGAACCAGATCGCCATCCACGGCCACAGCACGGATAAAAATTGGGCGGCGCCGTTGAAATTCAAAAATTTTCCCTGCACCCAGCCCGACATGGTATCGGCAAAGTAAGGATTGGCGGGTACAAAATTAATCACCACCACACTCACCGAGAGCATAAAAACGGCCAGATGACGTTGCGCTTTGGCTGGAGTAAATGCCAGTCCGTACAGCATCAGACATCCCACGATCAGCCCGGCTTCGGCACCCGGCGTCAACCAGGAATAAGCATTTTCGGGTTTGAACAACAGCGCCAGTGCCAGCGTCTTGAGACTGAGATTGATCACGATCAGCAAAGTCACCAGGCGCGCTTTGGGAGCGTTGGCCTGCAGCAGACACAGCAATATCAATACCGCACCGATTAAGCCGCAGCAGGTGATGATGGTTTCGGAAAGCCAGTACTGCTCAACAGTCAGCTGGGTACCGTGCCGGATTATTTCGCCCAGATCGATCGGTATGCCCAAATCATCGTTCAGCCATTTGCCCAGAATTG
This sequence comes from Oxalobacteraceae bacterium GrIS 1.18, assembly GCA_040544425.1. GTDB lineage: Bacteria > Pseudomonadota > Gammaproteobacteria > Burkholderiales > Burkholderiaceae_D > Solimicrobium. The sequence goes on along the minus strand of JBEONO010000006.1, from coordinate 166,923 downwards.
GAACCAGCTGACCCAGACCGAACAGATAACCCTGCGGATATAACTGGGCAAAAGGCCATAGCGCAACGATGATCAAACCGCTGCTCATATTCGATACAAACCAGCGCTGCCGAATTTTTTTCAGCAAATCTTTTTCGAGTAGCCAGGGCGTCAAAATACAACCCAGAATCACCCCGATTAACACGCCAATGCTGTTGGTGGTCAGATCCAGATTTGAGGCCACGCGCGAAGGCAAATAAGTTTGTATCGCCTCCATGGTCGCCGAGACCAGGGTTCCCACCACATAACAGAGTATGGCCGCCCAGCTGCGCGATAAAAACGGATAGCAGGCCAGCACCAGCAAAATGCCGAACGGCACATAGCCAACAATATCGATGGCTACGTCAAACACGGTCCAGTAATGCGGGAAGGGTTCACTCAAATAGGCCAGTGGCGAGATACCAAACTGGTGCCAGCCGGCGAACGGATACAGGCTGGCGTACACAATTAAAAACGTGTAGGCCAGCAGCGCCACCCGCACCAGTGGCGAGGACGGATGTTCTACTGAGGCGGCTGTTTGCATAACCAGCTCGTCAAATCCGCGATCAGAGCATCGCTGGCCACGCGCATCGCCTGAGCACCAGATGGGGCATCGGGATGCGTGGCCGGGGCCTGTTGGCTGAAGCTGGTTTGTGCGCTGACGGTATTGGCACGCAGCAGGGTGGCGCGCAGCTGCAACTGCGCGTAGCTGTGGGTGGCATCGTTGAAGTATTGAGCAAAGTCGACCAGCTCCAGACGCAGGTGCCAGCCGTTTGGATTGGCCACGCCACTGTCAATCAACCGAACCTGGTTGCCGGCCAGTTGCGACTTGATGCGCAATTCCAGCAGCTGTGCAGGCGTCATGCTCCAGCGATGATTGGCAAAGGCGTGACTTTGCTGGTCATTGTCATACAGCAGCCGGTACAACATCAAATTGCTGTCCAAAGCGCTCGTGCTGGAAATGTCTGCTACATGAACGGGAGCCAGACTGCATTGTGCTGCAGCAGGTTTCGGCAAGGCGCCGAAGTCGTAATAATTCAGGGTTGGCGGCGTGCTGGCGCATCCCTGCAGGAACAGTACGGCAGTCAACAGCAGACAGGACAGGACAGTTTTGGTAGTAGTCATATTATTTTCCAGGCTCCTTAAATCCTGCTTCACCAGGGCCAGGCACGGGAGCAGGTTTGCCAAAAATCAGATTTTGCGGATGCTCTTTCAGGTCGTCCAAAGTTTGATGAAACAATCGCACGGACTGACTGGCGTCATTTGACAGGGTTGAAATTCTCGGGATGGTGTCGGCCTGCAGGCTTTCATTCATCGAGGTAAACGAATTCAGGGAACGATCCAGCGGGCCGTTCGGATCCTGCAAACGTTGCGTCAGATTGGTTAGCTGTTGGCTGAGCTGTGCGGTATTTTTCGACAGCTCCTGCACCGATAACAATGTCTGATTTGCCTGGCGCACCACACCCGGCATCAGCTGGACAGTCGGTTCCAGGTTTTCCGCAACCTTGGTCCAGCGGCCGGTGGCCTGGGCGGTGCTGCTGAATGCACTGAGTATCGTTTTTTGATTTTCGGGCGTAAACATTTGTGCCAGCCGTTCGGAGACCAGTTCCGTGCTGGCCAGTATTTTTGTGCTGCTCACTTCGAGCCGCTCAAATAATCCCGGATGCAAAGGGATGCGCGGCACCGTTCCTTCTGCCACACTGATTTTGACCGGCTTGCTGCCATCGTCATCCAGTTGAATAAAGGCGATGCCGGTCACACCCTGATAACCCAGGGTGGCGAAGGTGGATTCTGTGACTGGCGTATCCGGATCGATACTGATGTCGACCAGCACCTGCCCGGCCACGGCCGGATCAAATTCGATCTTGTCGACCCTGCCGACTGCCAGTCCTTTGTAGCGCACCACGGCCTGCGGATTGAGACCGGACACCGCGCGCATGGTGGTGATCTGATAAGCGGTGCGTTGCGTCTTGTCGCGGTTGAGCCAGATGCCAGCAAAAATGGTGGCGCATATCATGGCCAGCGTGAAGAATCCGGCCCACAAGGCATGAGATCTATTTTCCATAATCGTCTTTGTTTATTTTCCGAAGTCGTCTTTGTCTAGTACTGTCAAAGCACGCCGACCGCGCGCGCCCAGGAAAAATTCTTTGATGAACGGATGCTGATACTGAATCACCTCGTCTATCGTGCCAATCGCAATGACCAGTTTGTCCGCCAGTACCGCTATGCGTGACGACAGGGCAAACAGGCTGTCCAGATCATGCGTGACCATCACTACGGTAAAGCCCAGTTCTTTATGCAGAGACTGAATCAGGCTGACAAAAGATTCGGAAGAATCCGGGTCCAGTCCGGCAGTCGGCTCATCCAAAAACAATACATCCGGCTCGAGTGCCAGAGCCCGGGCCAGCGCCACACGTTTGACCATGCCGCCCGACAGTGAAGAAGGCATTTTCTGCGCATGCTCCGGGGCGATGCCTGCCATATCCAGTTTCAGGTACACCGCATCCTGGATCAACGATTCCGGCAAGACGTGCAATTCGCGCATCGGTTGAGCCACATTGTCAAACACTGACAGGGCCGAGTATAAGGCCCCGTGCTGAAATAACATCCCCGAGCGACTGCGAAAATAGGCCACCTGCTCTGGCGTGGCCTGATTGATATCAACCCCGAAGATGGTGATACTGCCCTGATTCGGTTTTTCCAATAACAGCATCTGCCGCAATAATACTGTCTTCCCGGTCCCGGAGCCACCGACGATCGATAAAATCTCGCCGCGCTGGATTTTCAGATTCAGGTGGTTGTGAATCACCGTACGACCAAACTGAGTACGCAGATTCTTCACGTTGATCAGGATTTCCGGGTCCGGGTTGCTGATGAGTGACGTCATTAAAAATACCCCACTTTGCTGAAGACAATCGCAAATACCGCATCCAGAATAATCACGACCGTGATGGCACTGACCACCGAGGTGGTGGTGCCCTGTCCGAGGCTTTCCGTATTCGGCTTGATCAGCAAACCAAAGTGGCAGGCCACCAGCGCGATCGCCGCTCCGAAGGTCACGCCCTTGCCCAGGCCAATATAGTAATTGGCAATCGCAACCACTTCAGGCAGTTTTTGCAGAAAGTAGCGCGGCGACATGCCCAGAATATAATTGGCCGACAACATCCCGCCGATCAGGGCCATCGCATCGGTCCAGATGACGATCAGGGGCATGGCAATTGCCAGCGCGATTACCTTGGGAAAAATCAGGCGCAGGCCATGCGGTATGCCCATCACCAGCATCGCATCCAGTTCTTCGGTCACGCGCATGACACCCAATTGCGCGGTGATCGACGAACCCGATCGACCGGCCACCAGAATCGCCGCCAGCATCGGCCCCAGTTCGCGAATCACACTCATACCCAGAATATTCACGATGTAAATATCGCCGCCAAAAGTGCGCAGCTGTTGCGCTGATAAATACGACAGCACCACACCGATCAATATGCCAACCAGTGCCGTAATCCCCAGCGCCCGAAATCCCATTTGATAGACATTGGCGGAAATCTCTTTCCATGGCGCGCGATTGGGATGGCGCAGCACATGCAGGAAATCGATCACCAGTTGCCCAAGCAGGGCAGTGAATGAAAACAGGTGTGCGAAAAATCCCAGCACCAGACAACCGAGTTGCATCACCGAAGTCAGGCGCGGTTTGCTCGGCGTGGGAATCGCCAGCTCGTTGGCCAATTCCAGACGTTTAAAAAACCCTTCCTGAGTCGGCAGGATGATGAGCTGCGCAGGCCGTTTTTTATTCCAGCTGTTCCACAATATCTGCGCGCCGATATGATCGAGCGAGCTGATATTGGATAAATCCCATTGCAGTTGTGGTCGCTGATTCAATTGTGTCAGCGTATGAGTCAGATGCTCCATGATTTTGGCATCGGCCAAGCCATGCACCTGCCAGCAGCCGGACACGCTGATTATGTTGGGTTGGTGTTCCTGTAGTTGAGGCGTATCGGTGTTGTACATTCAAATATTTTTTATTGGTGCACCATCGACGAATACTTTCAATTCTCCAGAACTGAAAGCTTCCCAGTTTTCATTGTTAGTGAGCGGTTCAGTCGCAATCACCGCGACCCGGTCTTTGGGAGTAGTCAATGCTGAAAAATCGACAGTAATATCCTGATCCGCCAGATGTGCGGTATTGAATGGATACTGGCGGATCAGATAATGCATCTGCGTCGAGCAATGCACAAACAGCGCTGCGCCGTTCGACAACATCATATTGAAGGTCCCGAATTGCGCAATCTCATGACACAGTTCACGCAATGCTGCCGTCAATTCGGGCAAGGTCGGAGCCTGGGTGCCAAAGCGCAGCCGTAACTGCTGCAGCATGAAACAGAATGCGCGTTCGCTGTCGGTATTGCCGATCGGAAGAAACTGGCCGTTCAGGTCCGGCATGAAGCTGGCAAGGTCGCCATTATGCGCAAATACCCAGTTGATACCCCAGCACTCACGCACAAACGGATGACAATTTTCCAGCGCGATCCGGCCTTGCGTGGCTTTTCGGATATGGGCGATCACATTTTCCGACTTGATCGGATGGGCCTTGATCAATTCCGCCAGCGGTGAGCGCACGGCCGCCTGGTGATCAACCAGATGCCTGACCCCGGCACCTTCAAAGAAGGCGATACCCCAGCCATCCTGATGTTCATCGGTCATGCCGCCACGCAGCGCGAAACCCGTGAAGCTGAACACGATATCGGTTGGGGTATTGCAATTCATTCCAAGAAGTTGGCACATGGCTATTAAAGCGAGAAAACGGTAATAGCCGTATTGTTGTTGTTCTAAGGGAAAAGGTCAAAGCCTATTCTCAGGCTGCCTCGAATACCACATGGACGCGTTGTCCTGACGCTGCAGCAATGTTCAGCCCCCAGTAAAAATCGCGAGATCCATCGGAAGAAATGCTGCGAAAACCTTTGTGAGCAGCCAGTTCTACGAATTGAAATAAATCACAACATTATGCTTCCTATTGTGCAATTCGTAGAACAATACATCAATGAGCACGTAAATCTGGTGACCATGAATCAAACAGGCGACGCTTCGGCAATTGTTTTGCATCCAGGCTCGATCACGTCAGGCGCTGAAACCGGATAAGTGTCCGGCACTACTTTGACTGGCGTCGTCAAAATAAAGCCATCCGCAAATTGCGCTTCGACGAATGAGGCTTGCCAACCGGTCTCTGGTGCTGTCAGAGCGACGGCGATTTTTTGTGCCGGTGTAATCGATGTTGCGGCGTAGCGAATTCCGCAGGCAAGGCGAAAATCACGCGCTGTCGGATTCACGGCGCGCCACTGGACGATCTTGATTGGCAGCTCAGAGAATTCAAGGTTGGTGTTCGCAGCGCCAATAGCGATGTCCACTGCGGGAAGTGCAATCCCTTGCTGAACCCGGTTGATAAACGGGATCAAGGATGATTCCACGTGATTGCGAATACCGTAGTGATCTGAGTTTGGCGCAACGCGCAGGGCTTTCGGGCCGGGCAGTTGATCAAGATAAAAGCGCGTATTATCCGGCACAAAAAAATCATCGCCGCTGGCATTGACGATGTATTTGGGAATCGCAAGCCGGTCGGCGTAGCGACTGTCCAAATAGCGCAGCGGATCTTCGATTTGCAGCAGTTTGTCGAAATTGGCCGTCTGGCGCTGTGCGGTGATCCCTTCCAGATAATAGTCTGCAAATGCCAATGGCCAATTGCCGCCGTAGGTTCGGAAAGTATGTTCCAACACCTGATCCATGCTCAAAATATCGATTACAAACGGAACAATCGCTGTAATGCGGGTATCGGAGAGCGCGGCGAACCAGGTTCCCCAGGCCCGTTTGGACGCCCCCGTTGCAATAAAGGTCTGAATGTTCCAGGGTCGCAGCTCTTGCTGCACCAGATCCATGGCCTTCACAATGCTCGCCATCATCGGCACATGCAGCGACTGAAACGGACGCGACTCGGGTGACTGAATGAAGAGATTCCAGCTATGCGCAACGCTGCTGTCCTCGCGGCGGGCAAGACCATCATCGCTGTAGGTTAAATATTGGTTGGGTACATTGCTGACCGAAACGACGATGGTCCGGGTCTGCTGCGCAATCGACAGTGCCGTCGTTTCAGTCAAATCCGATGCAGATTGAATGTCTTGCTGGGCACCGGGAACATTGAGACCATTATTAACCACTAACAAGGCGCTTCCGGTTCGCGCATCGGCTGGAATATAGATGTCTACATCGTGCTTCCATTGAGCCGGTAGCACCATCCCATTGGGCGACCAGCTTTGCGAAGTTAATGCATAAGTTCGTTTTTGTATTGTGCCAATCTCGGTAGTCTCCCCGGCAGAGTAGACCAGAGCTTGCGCCTCAGAGGCGCTGCGATAACAGCTCATCACTTCGCTGAATTGACTGCCACTGTTTTCAAAACAGCTCTGGGCAGAAACCGGCGATTGATCCACCCCGGCGCTGCAACCGCACATTAGCGCAACAACCACTGCGGAAATCTGTTGACCACGTAGACCCATCCTTGCCTCCGATATATAACTCAAAAGCGCAAGATCCTAGGTTGGCTTGACTATCTGGGCTATTAGGATTATCCGCAGGCGCCGAGGACAGGGATGCGGTAGTCGAGGCCTTAAAAGCGCTGGAAAAATCTGATTTGGAGCCAAGCGATCCGACTGTTGAAAATCGGAGCGTTTCAATTACCTTACCCAACGGCGAAAAAATCCAGGTGCGTTCTGAACAAATCAATGGGAAAAATTCGCAATTCTTCTCTTGCGGCAAATTTTGTTGAGACAGTTCATTTTGTTTTATTGGAGTTGCTAAAAAGGCTAGGTTTAATTACACTCGCCCTATTTTGCACGGAGTGGCCCGAAAATGAAAATCAGCCAATCGACGCCTGTCAATCTGGGAATATGTCTATTGCTCACCGCGTGCGTAGTCACCAGCAATACAACCAGCGTGAAACAGATTCGTGAGAGGACCTTGGATGACGGCACGGTAACACGCGTCGGGTTTGTCCCGGTCGAAGACAGCTGGAAGTGCATCATACTGGATAAAAAAACCTCAAATGCTGGCTTAAATAAACTCAAAGGCGTATTTAAGATCTCTGGCCGATTTGAAGTCATGGAGAACGATGCGGTTGATTATGCCAACACCTTGTCCATCAAACCCAACTACATTTTTATGTACATCCCAACTGAAGTCATCTCAGGGGTGGTCGATACCAGCGTATTTACCAACGCCCAAACGACCTATTACCAATGCCAGACACCGCCCGCAGTGAAAGACAATATCAAAGAGTTGTTTTAGTACCGGGTTGCCAGCTTCTTGCAGTAATTTTGGGGTATCTGATTTTCTGATGCCCCCATCCAAATTGCCTATTTCCGCCAGGTGCCAATTATCTCTACACTTGATTTCGCAGCAGGTTTCCCCAATACGCAGGGAATGATTGTGTAGCCAGCCGTTACCAACGGCACAGTGTTGTTCAGGTAGCAGTAGCCTTATCGGGTGACTGTTTGCCTAAATAACAATCCAAAGAATCAATTTGGATTTGCTACGGCCTTTCAGGCGGAATCTGCTGATTTACCGTTAATCAATGAGCAAGCCATCAGCGAACAGGTTGCCAAATCACGATTTAGCTACCAAGATGGTTATGTCGCCATCAGCGCTCCAGAAAAACCCCCAGAATTATTGAGCGTTGAGCCGCCAAGGTTGACGTTTACGTCAACGTAAGCTAACTTACGCTTCCCCGACCAAGTTCGCCGCAGACTACCGCCAAGGATGTGCACCATGACTGATTTATCCATCGCCCCCAATTTAAGCGAATACAAACCTGCCAACAAAGTGCGCTTTGTGACGGCCGCTTCGCTGTTCGACGGCCACGACGCCTCGATCAACATCATGCGGCGCATCCTGATGGCCAATGGTGCCGAGGTCATTCATCTTGGCCATAACCGTTCCGTCGATGAGGTCGTGACCGCGGCCCTGCAGGAAGACGTCCAGGGGATAGCAATTTCCAGTTATCAGGGCGGCCATGTCGAATACTTCAAATACATGATCGATCTGTTGCGTCAACGCGGCGGTGCCCATATCAAGGTGTTTGGCGGCGGCGGCGGCGTGATCGTCGCTGATGAAATCGCCGATCTGCATGCCTATGGCGTGACGCGCATTTTCAGCCCGGAAGATGGCCAGCGCATGGGACTGGTCGGCATGATCCTGTCCATGATTCAAGCCTGCGACGTGAATCTGTCCGGCTATGCCCCCACCTCGCTGGCTCCGTTGCATGAACCGGCCGCCGGCATGCGGCAACGCAGTCTGGCGCAACTGATTACCGCGCTGGAAAATGAACAGGTCGATCCGGCATTGAAACAGGCTTTGCACAAGGAAGCTGAAACCAAACGCGTGCCCGTATTAGGGATTACCGGGACCGGTGGCGCCGGCAAGTCCTCGCTGACCGACGAACTGATCCGCCGCATCCGGCTCGATCAAAACGACAGCATCAATATTGCCCTGATCTCGATTGATCCGTCGCGCCGCAAATCGGGCGGCGCGCTGCTTGGCGACCGGATTCGCATGAACGCCATCATGCCCTGGGGCGTGCAAGCCGAGATGCGTGTGTTCATGCGTTCGCTGGCTACGCGTGAAGCCGGTTCGGAAATTTCCCCTGCCCTGCCCGACGTGATCGCCGCCTGCAAAGTGGCCGGGTTTGATTTGATCATGGTCGAAACCTCCGGTATCGGCCAGGGCGATGCGGCGATCGTGCCGCATGTGGATACCAGCATGTATGTGATGACGCCTGAATTTGGCGCGGCATCGCAGCTGGAAAAAATCGACATGCTGGACTTTGCCGACTTTGTCGCGATCAATAAATTCGACCGCAAAGGCGCGCTCGACGCCCTGCGCGATGTATCGAAGCAGGTGCAGCGCAATCACGAATTATGGAAACAGAAGCTGGAAGAAATGCCGGTGTATGGCACCCAGGCTTCCCGGTTTAATGATGACGGCGTCACCGCCCTGTATCAGGGCTTGCTGGTCAAACTGGTCTCACAGGGATTGCCAGAAAAACCGAGCAAACTGCCTATCGTCAAGTCACGCTATTCGAGCGGAAAAAATGTGATCGTGCCACCGGCCCGCAGCCGCTATCTGGCGGAGATTGCCGACACCGTGCGCCATTACCATCGCTACACAGCCAAACAGGTGAACTTCGCGCGCGAAAAACAGCAGTTGCTGGCAGCATCCAAAATGCTGCAAAAAGCCGGGCGACCGGTCGACATGGCCGACCTGATCAAAGAACGCGACGATCATCTCGATGCCAATTCCAAACAATTGCTACACAGCTGGCCCGACATGCAGGCCGCCTATTCGGGTGATGAATATGTGGTGAAGATCCGCGACAAGGAAATTCGCAGCAACCTGATTTTTGAAACGCTGTCCGGGACCAAAATCCGTAAAGTCGCGCTGCCGAAATTTGTCGACCACGGCGAAATCCTGCGCTGGCTGATGCTGGAAAACGTGCCTGGCTCGTTCCCGTTCACCGCAGGCGTGTTCGCCTTCAAGCGCGAAGGCGAAGATCCGACCCGGATGTTTGCCGGCGAAGGCGACCCGTTCCGGACCAATCGGCGCTTTAAACTGGTCTCGCAGGGCATGCCTGCCAAGCGCCTGTCCACTGCTTTTGATTCAGTCACCTTGTACGGTGCCGATCCGGCGGTACGTCCCGACATTTACGGTAAGGTCGGTAACTCGGGCGTGTCGGTCGCGACGCTCGACGATATGAAAGTTTTGTACGACGGGTTCGACCTGTGCGATCCGGCCACCTCGGTGTCGATGACCATCAATGGACCGGCGCCAACAATTCTGGCGTTTTTCATGAACACCGCCATCGATCAGCAAATGGATAAATTCCGCGTCGACAACAAACGCGATCCAAGTGTCGACGAAGCGGCCAAGATCAAAGCCTGGGTCTTGCAGAATGTGCGCGGCACCGTGCAGGCCGATATTCTCAAGGAAGATCAGGGTCAGAACACCTGCATCTTCTCAACCGAGTTTTCCTTGAAGGTGATGGGCGATATCCAGGAATATTTCGTACATCATCAGGTGCGCAATTTCTACTCGGTGTCGATCTCCGGGTATCACATTGCCGAAGCGGGCGCGAATCCGATTTCACAACTGGCGTTCACGCTGTCCAACGGTTTTACCTTTGTCGAAGCCTATCTGGCGCGCGGCATGCACATTGATGATTTCGCGGCCAATCTGTCATTCTTCTTTTCGAATGGCATGGACCCGGAATACACCGTGCTCGGTCGCGTGGCAAGACGCATCTGGGCCGTGGCGATGCGTGACAAATATGCCGCCAATGATCGCAGTCAAAAACTCAAATACCATATTCAAACCAGCGGTCGCTCGCTGCATGCGCAGGAAATCGACTTCAACGATATCCGCACCACGCTGCAGGCCCTGATTGCGATTTACGACAACTGCAATTCGCTGCATACCAACGCCTACGATGAAGCCATCACCACGCCGACCGATGACTCGGTGCGACGTGCACTGGCGATTCAGCTGATCATCAATCGCGAATGGGGACTGGCGAAAAATGAAAACCCGATTCAGGGCAGTTTCATCATCGAAGAATTGACCGACCTGGTCGAAGAAGCGGTGATGAAAGAATTCGAACGCATCGCCGAACGCGGCGGTGTTCTAGGTGCGATGGAAACCGGCTATCAGCGCGGCAAGATCCAGGAAGAGTCGATGCACTATGAGCACATGAAGCACGATGGCAGTTTGCCGATCATCGGCGTGAACACATTCAGGAATCCGAAGGCTGGTGAAACCCCGCAGAAAATCGAATTGGCGCGCTCGACCGATGACGAAAAGCAGTCGCAGCTAAAACGTCTGGAACAATTCCACGCGACGCACAGCGAGCAGGCGCCAGCAGCTCTGGCCGCATTGCAGAAAGCTGCGATTGCCGATGAAAACGTGTTTGCGAAATTGATGGAGGCTGCGCGGGTTTGTTCCCTAGGTCAAATTACCACGGCGTTGTTTGAGGTAGGTGGGCAGTACCGGCGCAATATGTGATGACAAAGGCTGGGATAGAATCCCAGCCTACCTGGTTTTGCAGGCATCCACCTGAGCAGATATTCCCAGCTGCGCATTTCTGCTGATCTCATCGTTGATCGCCACGCCAGTATATTCACAGGAAAAGTTATCCGATCTGCGCCCCTGACGCGCCGGGGTATGCCCCACGCCGGCACCAGCTTCGACCACGCCGGCTATTTTTTTATGATGCTCTGAATTGAAAATACTCTGCTCAAATTCATCATGCGGGCTGGACAGAACGCCTGGTTTTACATCAACAGCAGGGCGTTCCTTACTCATTTCGTTGACCACATTTTGTGGATCCAGATCGAGTGGCGCAGCAGCGGGAATTTGCTGCTCTGTAGACGCTGCGGTCTGCGCGCTGGCGGGTGGAATCAACTGGCAGCCCAATACCAATGAGCAAAACAAGATGCCGATTTTTTTTAAGCCGACTGAATGCAGCGGGGAATAATTTATTTTTTTCATGTTGAGGCAATGCAAACTGGTGGCTGATATTAACAGGTGCCAGGGTCCGGCACGCAATAATTATTCAACTGTACGACTGTTGAGACCCGGGTTTGGGAAGGCGTATCAGAAATAGGTGATTTCAGGTCCCGGCAGTTCTTGGTCGGGCAAATATTTATTGAATATTGTTTTAAGGCTACCGTCTTTTTTCATCGAGTCGAGCGCCGTATTCCATTGGGCGACGATGGCAGGATCGGTATTTTTGGACACGGCAATATAGATTTGGGATCTCAGAAACGTGTACAAAAATTTTATATCACTCAATCGGTATCCGGTTCGTTTCGCTTCCGCCTTGATTCCGAACGAGGAACTGGCAATCACGGTCACGCGCCCGATCATTAATTTTTTCAGATTTAAAAAACTGTTGTTGGCCCGGTCCAGATTGGTAAAACCCTCGTTGGTAAGATATTGGTCACGGATGTCATTTCTGTACACCCCAATCGAAGTAATTTTTTTGGCATCCTCGAGACTGTTGATCACGACTTTTGAATCTGCTCTGGCATAAAACCCGTAGACCGCTTCGGAAATCGGACCAATCCATTGATAGCGGTCGTTGCGCTCTTTCGTGCGCGCCATTGAAAAGAGCATCGCATTTGGCTCAGACTCCAGGTATTTCAAACCGCGCGTCCATGGCACCAGTTGTATTTTGTCGGTGTTTCCCAAACGTCTTTGAAGTTCAGACAGGATTTCAATGTCTACACCCGTATATTTGCCATCGGAGTTTCGAACCTGCGCATCGTCCTCGCAATAGATATTGATATTGATATTGATATTTTCGGCAGCACATAATCGCGAAAATAGAAAGACTGTCGCAGCAAAAAGCAATAGTTTTCTCATGATCTCGGTTTTCGAGTTGAATGTTGAAATACTACACGACTATATTATTTCAAAGCACTTTGTCACGAAAAAGTCTATTGTGATCGCGATAACTAGTTAGTCATTCGATCCCGAGATAGCGCACCGTACTGCGTAACCTGGCATGACCGAGTTGGGTCATGGCTGCCGCCAGATCTTTGGTTTTCGCATAAATCAACATCGGCTTGGTTCTGCGCAGGGATTGTGCGCTGTAGTCCTTTTGGTCCAGTCCGATCAGTCCGATCCATTCTGCAACCATCCTGGAATATTGGCGCGCCGAGATATGTGGCGAACTGTTAATTCGACTGGAAAACAGATAACTGGCCGGTTTCAGATTTTTTTGCTCCACCCATCGCCTTAGCAGCGCGCGGGTTTCTTCACTGATTTCGAATTGCACTTCGTAGTTGGTTTGGGTTGACAGGATCGTGACCATGCTAGCGATCTCGCCTTTTTTGGCGATGTCCCTTAATTGCAACCTGACCAGATCGCTGGCGCCCAAACTGCTGTCGATGGCCAGATTGAATAAAACCTGATCACGTAAATTGTCACCGGCTCTTAATTTGCCGTTGATGGCGCGGATTTCTTTCTTACTCAGTGGCGGTTTTTGGCCTATGGTCTGACCTTTATTCCACACTGTCTGCCTGGCATTGGTTTTATTTGTCAATTTCATTTCTCCGAAAATCGCATTGGGGCCCACCTTGAATTGTGATGCTATAAGATAACGATATCCTTGGCTATGCCCTATTTAAGGCATTTTGCTCAAGAGCAGGGCGTTATCAATAACCCGTTGGGTGGAAAAATGGCTTCCTTCAGCGGCATCGACAGGATGCGGTTACCAAAAATAACAAGCCGATAGCAAAATTGCTATAAAATGGCTATTTTTGTAACTAGGAGGGCGGAGCTCAAATCCGGTGCAGCAAACTCCGCGCGCTCCCTCGATTGAACAGCCATTCTCTGCTGTCGTTCTAAAAAATTCCATTAGTCGTGTTGTCTTTAGATATATAAATTCAGACGGGTGCCGGGCCTTGCGAGTGTTCCCCGGCATCCAGGTTCGCTTAGTTTTGTAAAGGATCGAGAAGTGCATTTTTTTGGGAAAGATGGTGAGTTTAAAAATGTAGCGCACGTATTTGCGATCATGCGTGACGGCATCGCACGTCGCGAAAATGAAATCAAGCGTCTGGCCTATTGGGATGCGCTCACTGATCTTCCCAATCGGATTCAATTCACTGCGTCATTAAAAGACGCGATCGTGGTCGATGGCAAATCCGACGCGGCTTCACCTGAACACTCCTGCTTCGTGCTGATGATGGATTTGGACCGGTTCAAACTGGTCAACGATGTGATGGGCCACAGCTTTGGTGACCTGGTGTTAAAGCGCGTCGCCGGGCGACTGCGGGAAGCCTTCCCGGGCGCGCACTTGGCCAGATTGGGCGGCGATGAATTCGCTCTGCTGCTGCCCAACGTCAATCTGGACCAGGCGCGCGCCCAGGCGAAAATTATTCTGACTCTGTTAGAGCAGCCTATCCAGATCGACGATCAGGCGATTGATCTGGGTGCCGGGATTGGGATTGCCGGCTTTCCCGAACATGGAGACACTGCCGAAGAATTAATGAGCCACGCTGAAACGGCGATGTACAGCGCGAAGCGCAATGTGGGCAGCAACTACGTCGTTTACCGACCCGAGATTGATCAGAGCAGTGGGCAAAATCTTTCACTGATCAGCGAGCTGCGCAATGCGATCCGGGAAAATGAATTGCGTCTTTACGTGCAGCCGAAGTTCAATCTGATGGAAAAAAAGGTGGTCGGCGTTGAAGCACTGGTCCGCTGGATACACCCAAGCCGCGGTTTTTTGGCGCCGGATGAATTCATTTTATTTGCAGAGCAAACCGGCATTATCCGGCTCGTGACCAAATGGGTACTGGAACGCGCAGCCTTGTTTTGCAATGAACTGTCCAGCCACGGGATTGATTTGAAAATTTCAGTCAATGTGTCCACCCACGATTTGCTGGATCCCGATTTGCCAGCCAAATTTGCCGAAATATTAAACCGGTACCAGGTCAAGACTTCGTCGATATGTCTGGAACTGACGGAGAGCTCAATCATGAACGATCCACTGCGTGCCCAAAACACCCTGGAACGGTTAAGCGCAATGGGGCTGGAACTGTCGATTGATGATTTCGGTACCGGTTATTCCTCACTGGCGTATTTGAAACGCCTGCCGGTCAATGAATTGAAAATCGATAAATCGTTTGTCATGCAGATGGCGCACGATGATGACGACCGGATCATCGTCAAATCGACCATCGATCTCGGCCACAATATGGGTATGCGCGTGGTGGCGGAGGGAGTGGAAAATCCGGCCGCCTTGCAGCTGCTGGCAGAAATGCATTGTGATCAGGCGCAGGGTAATTACATCCATGCCCCCATCCCTGCCGAAAACTTCATCTCCTGGCTAAGAAGCTCATCCACCATGCAGTAAGCTGGTCAATTAATGTTGTCGACCAGTCGCAGGCACACATCATTATTTTCTTTTTTGCTGCAGAACATGCGCGCGTCGGCAATCTCGATCAGCTTGGTATAGGTCAGCCCCTCCGTGGGGAAAATTGCCCATCCCACCGAAACGCGCACTGACACGATCTGCTCTGACAGCGCTATCGGTTTTTCTACCAGCGAGTGGATCTTGGCCACGGTGGTTTGGATATCGATCGTGGTGCTGGTGCCATTTAACAGCACAACGAATTCGTCGCCGCCGTATCGGGCCACAGTGTCGGTATCGCGCACCGCGGCTTTGAGACGCGCCGCGATCACGATCAGTAACTGGTCTCCGGCCGCGTGGCCATAGCCATCATTGATTGCCTTAAATTTGTCCAGGTCCAGAAACAGTAAAGTGAAATTGACTTTTTCTGCCGGGTTTTTGGCGGCGTGGCGCTGCAGAAAGTCGATTTGCGCCATCAAAAAGTCGCGATTGTTTACTTGCGTCAAACGATCAAAGCGCAATTTGTTTTCCATCTCGATAAAGGTCTTGACCAGGTTGCCGATCTCGTCCTTGCGATGAATGTGCAAACGGGGCAGTGGTTCACCGTTGCCAAGTTTGATTGCGGCAGAAGTGAGCTGGCGGATATCGCGCAGCATGTGTTCGATCGCTTTCAGTCCGACCAGCAGCGCGACGATGATGAACATCACTACGATCACAACACTTTGCAACACGCTGCGATTGATGCCTGCCATAAAATCGGAGCGCGGTACCGCGACCACCGAGGTCCATTGCAGCCCGAACTTGTTCCCTAACCGGGCGTAGGCGACATCAACTTTTTCGTCATCGATTAAACAGGTTTTGGTGGACGCGAGGTTGGTACCCGACCCGTCGAACTGGCCTTTGACAGCATGCAGATATGACTGTCGGATTAATGGGTCCGCCATTGTCGAAGCCAGTACATAACCGGGGTAGTCACTGGCCGAGCTGGCAACGATATATCCTTTGGAGTCGACGATATAGGCAATGCTGTGATCGCTGATATGCATGAGATGCAGATGGTCCGACAGTGTTTTCAGCAAGATGTCCGTCGCAACGACACCAGCCAGACGCTGGTCCGGTTGATAGATCGCCTTGGCCAGCGTGATCGCCGGCTGGTGGTCAGTGTAACTGCTGTAAATGTCGGACCAGACCGGCTTGTCGTGACTGATCGCCTCGATATACCAGGGTCGACTGCGCGCGTCGTAGTTGCTGGTGCCAGTCGGCCGACCCCGGTCTCCCGGTTTTTGGACGGTGTATTGCACACGCTGCGAGTCTTCCGGGTTGCGCAGGAACAGATCGATTTGCCCCGTTCCGGCGCGATGCAAACCAATGAAGCGGCCGTCCGGTCCAGCGAAATAAACGAAGTCAGTGGTCTGTTGGTAAAGATTGCCGGCGAACCATAAACGCTGCTCCAGCGTTGCCATATCAGTTGGAAAATTTTGCTTTTGCGACAAGTCACTGGAATTTGGCGCAATCGTTTCGATGGCCCGGATCGCTTCATTGAGCTGGTTTTCATTGTCGTTGCCGATCCGCTCAATCATGTTCAGCATAACGCGCTGGGTCATGTGATTGACCGCGTCCGTGCCAGCCTGTATCGAGACCCAGATTATCGTCGATGACACGAACAGCATCAGCACGATAATCGTGATCAGTAACTGCCTGCGTAACGACGAATTAGTCATCCTGGCTCCGGTTCATGTGCTATTGCACCTTGGATAAAGGCTGTAAATCTTTGTTTACAAGTCACAAATTACTTATGGCAAATATTTGTAGTAAATTTAAGATTAGCCAAGAAATCTGAAAAATTAAATTGTTTTTTGATAATTTTGTAGATTTTCACACAGTAAATGAACGAAATTTGACTGCTGTTCCATGTAGCTTTTGATTAGCAAATAATATGCCAGTTTTGTCTGACAAATTTTGTCGACTTTAACCTACATCAGGACTGGAAATTGCGTGGTGACTACTTGCAAAATTTGACATTGCTTCCGTTAAAGTTGCCTGTCCTGCCAGCAAAAACGTTACAATCCTGTCCTTCCTGACTGGAGCTCACTATGCCCAAAATTGATCTGGATGAAGCCAAGGCCTGGGTTTCAACGATGATTCACTCACATTCGCACGATCTGATCAAGGCATTGGCACATCGCTATCAAGTCAGTGGCAGTACGGCATCGGCAACGATAAAAAAGCTGGAGACTTCCGGGCTGATCAAGCGCTCGGGGCCGGTGAATCGTCCGCTGTTTGAGCTGTCGTCGGATATTGAAATCATGCACAGTTACAGCCTGCCCCTGCTGGATGAAGAGCAAATCTGGCAACGCGATTTCGCTCCCTTTTTCCAGGCCGGTCTGACGAAGAATCAGCAGGCCTTAATTCATGCCGGATTTGTGGCGATCGCGAACAATGCGTCGGCCCACTCGCGCGGCAGCACGCTGCATGTCATCGCCGAACTGTCGATGAATAATATCGAAATGACTTTGCAGGATAATGGGATTGGTATTTTTAAAAAAATCGCACCCGAACATCCGGAAATGAGTACGGCAACAGAATTGCTGAACGCTCAGATGAGTGTGCATCCGAATCGCTCGATTACGGTGCTGGCGGGACAGTTTGATTATTTTCAGATTGAAGCAAACGGTTTGCATTTTCCGGAAGAGCTGGCAGCAGATTCGGACGACGATGAATTATTTGAACAAGGTACGACGGTGATCATGAGTCTGACACTCAATCACGATATCAACTAAGAGGAACAGCGCGTATGGCAAATTATGTATTCACCATGAATAAGGTCGGAAAAATTGTTCCGCCCAAGCGGCAGATTTTGAAAGATATCTCGCTGTCATTTTTCCCGGGGGCCAAAATCGGCGTGCTGGGTTTGAATGGCTCCGGTAAATCCACTTTGCTGAAAATCATGGCCGGTATTGATAAAGATATTCAGGGTGAGGCAATTCCGATGCCGAATTTGAATATCGGTTATCTGCCGCAAGAGCCGCAATTGGATCCGGAGCAAACGGTGCGCGAAGCGGTCGAAAGTGCGCTGGGTGAAGTGTTTGAAGCCAAGGCTAAACTGGAAGCCGTGTATGCGGCGTATGCCGAAGAAGATGCTGACTTCGATGCGCTGGCCAACGAGCAGGCAAGGCTGGAAGCGATAATCTCCACCTCGGCTGGCGACAATGTCGAGCTGCAACTGGAAATGGCGGCGGACGCGTTGCGCTTACCACCCTGGGACGCAAAAATCGGCGTATTGTCGGGCGGAGAAAAGCGCCGGGTCGCCTTGTGCCGCCTGCTGTTGTCCAAGCCGGACATGCTGCTGCTCGATGAGCCGACCAACCATCTGGACGCCGAATCAGTCGATTGGCTGGAGCAGTTTTTATTGCGTTTCCCCGGCACCGTCGTAGCGATCACCCATGATCGCTATTTCCTCGACAATGCGGCCGAATGGATACTGGAACTGGATCGCGGCCATGGTATTCCATGGAAGGGGAATTACAGCTCATGGCTGGATCAAAAACAGGCGCGTCTGAAACAGGAAGAAGCGACTGAATCGGCGCGTCAAAAATCCCTGCAAAAGGAATTGGAATGGTCGCGCCAGAATCCGAAAGCACGTCAGGCCAAGAGCAAGGCGCGTCTGGCCCGCTTTAATGAATTGTCGGAACACGAATACCAGAAGCGCAATGAAACGCAGGAGATTTTCATTCCGGTCGCCGAACGTCTGGGTAATGACGTGATTGAATTCAAGAACGTGAGCAAATCATTTGGCGATCGGCTGTTAATCGACAACCTGAGTTTCGTGATTCCTGCCGGTGCCATCGTCGGCATCATCGGTCCAAACGGCGCCGGTAAGTCGACGCTGTTCAATATGGTGGTCGGCCGCCAGCAGCCTGACAGCGGCGAAGTGGTCCTGGGTCAAACCGCCAGGGTCTCGCTGGTGGATCAGAGCCGGGAAGATCTGGGCAATACCAAGACGGTATTTGAAGACGTGTGTGGTGGTGCCGATATTTTGACGGTCGGGCGATTTGAAATGCCGTCACGCGCTTATCTGGGCAGATTCAATTTCAAAGGTGGCGATCAGCAGAAGATCGTCGGCAATCTGTCCGGTGGTGAACGTGGCCGTCTGCATTTGGCCAAAACCCTGCTGCAGGGCGGGAACGTGTTGCTGCTCGATGAACCGTCCAACGATCTGGACGTCGAAACGCTGCGGGCGCTGGAAGATGCCTTGCTTGAATTTGCCGGTAGCGTGATGGTGATTTCCCATGATCGCTGGTTCCTGGATCGTATCGCGACCCACATCCTGGCGTTTGAAGGTGATTCGCAGGTCTCGTTTTTCGACGGTAATTATCAGGAGTACGAAGCCGACAAGAAAAAACGTCTGGGAGAAGAGGGTGCCAAACCAAAACGGATACGCTACAAGCCATTGACTACCTGAGCGCATGTATCAGTTGGTAGCGCCGGTAGGCACTGAAATCGAAATCAGGAAAAGTCGTTTTATCGGCCAGCTTTACCCGGTCTCAACCCGCGTTGAGGCCAAGGAGAAGCTGGCCGAATTGCGTGTGCAGCATCCCGGTGCCGTGCACATCTGCTGGGTGTTGATCTGCGCAGGCGATTCCGGCATGGATGATGATGGCGAACCATCCGGCACCGCGGCGCGCCCGATGTATAACGTGCTGGTGCATAAGCAAATGACCAATGTGCTGGCCGTGGTTGTGCGTTATTGGGGCGGGATCAAACTGGGTGCAGGCGGACTGGCGCGCGCTTACGGACAGGCGATTTCAGATGCCAGCAAACTGGCCGAGCTGGTTGCGGTGGAGGCGATGTGCAGTCGCAGCTTCGTGGTCCAGTTTTCTGATGAATCGCAGTTGCGGCGCCTGTGCGACCAGTTTGCAGTGCAGGTACTCGCGGTAAGCTACACCGATGTAGTAACGATGCAATTGCAGATGAAATCCAGTTTGGCGTCCGAGTTTGAACATGTCGCGATTGATTTGTTGCGAGGATCTTTGCGCAATGTGACGATGTCGACCGGTGAGCAGAATGACCTAAACAAGGCATAGACGGGAGTTAATTAGTCAAGTAGACTCGCGCAGTGATGAATTTTGGCATGGGCTCCAGCGCGTCTTTTTCGACCAGGGCTGTCATTGCCGACCTGAAGCACGACGCCAGTGAATCTACGTCACGGCGACATCTGAAATTTACCTAATTGAATTGATTGTTCGCCATGCTTAACAAACTTTGGAAATATGCCGATATCGTGTCGGTGTTGGTACTGGTGCTGTTGTTTGCCAACGGTCTGGCGATTATCTTGGGCTACCCTGCCATGTACTGGGTCGATTTCATTTACGACGACAGTTATTATTACCTCGGACTGGCAAGAAATCTGTCGCAGGGACTGGGCAGCCAGTATATGCCACCCTTTCACACCAATGGCTATCAACCGATCTGGTTGATGATACTTTCTGCTAGCGCCTGGCTGTCAGGTATCAGCCCAGCCAGTCAGGTGGCACAGGTTTATTGCCTGACCTTTGGCTGTGCACTGGCTTTTGCCTGGCTGTCCAAAAAAAAATATGGGTGCTGCTTCCCTGCGGTGCTGGTCATATTTTGTTACCCCTACGTGTCGCTGGATGGCATGGAGTCTTCTCTCATGCCAATACTGGTCATTGGGTATTTCACAGCGAATAACTGGATCAGCAAGGCGGTCATCGGTGTGGCTCTGTTTTTAACCAGAATCGATTCGCTTGCCTTTATTGTCGCCAGTGACGTGTACCAATATTTTAAAAACCGGAACGGGCTGCGGTTCCTTAAACACTATCTGATTATCGGTTCGGTGGTAATCGCGTATCTGGTGATCAATTTTGTTTATTTCGGCGTGCCGGTTCCAATTTCAGGTCTGTCGAAAGCGGTCGGCAATGTCCGAGGCGAAAATTATCTGATTCCGCTGACCTATCTGGAAAGATTGAAACGGCCGCTCTATCTTGCGCTCATTCTTTTGGTGATCCATGCCGGTTTCAGGTTGAAAGCGATCCGCTACGGTAAAGAAGTCACCACGCTGTTTTGTACGATCTGGATCTACGCAGCATACTACGCGCTCAATTCCGGTTGGCCGGTCTGGGGATGGTACTTCTGGCCGATAATGATGCTGGCATATTACCTGCTGCTGGAAATCGTACACCAGCTCAATGCAAGTTTGACAGATCGTGAGACCACTCTGAAAAAAGTGATTTGCCTCGGTTTGGTTGTGCTGATTATGGGCAAATCCATGGTGCAGGTGGCTGGCAACTTTGTGCTGGAACAGGCAAAAGTTATGTTGGCTGCCTATTCGCGCAAACCTGTGGAGGAAACATTTGGCACCAAAAATGTCGAGCTGGCTGAGTATATTCATACGAGCAAGATCCCAGCTGGCAGCATGTTTGCCATGGGCGACCGGGCTGGCTCTTTCGGCTTCTTTCTGGGTAACGCCTATCAATTTTTTCATACTGAAGGTTTGGTGAACAACGTCGCTTATTATCAGGCGATGTCAGCCGACCGCGGGTTGCCCTATTTCGAAACATTTCCAGTCAACTACTTCATCGCCGACAGCGGTCATTATTTTGAAGAGGCCGATATTATTGGCGTGATCGAACCGGGACAGGGTATGTCATCCCATGTTGGTCCGTGGCTGATTTGCTTTAGACGGGCTGGCATTGTAATGGACCAATCGTATGGCACAGAAAAGAGGTATATGTTTAACACTGCCAGTAAAGTAGTTTGTCCGGCACCGTTCCAACAAGATTTTCTAAAAATGAGAAGCACCTACGGTGCAGTCCGACGATTTTCCCATCCATCGGAATACGTAGCCGGTCGTGGCGGTCCAGCAAGGATTCCTTAGCAGATAAGGTTATTTTGACAGAGTCGTCAAAGCCTCCATCTGATCAATTTTTTTCAATCCGATGGGTTGTCATGTGCTGGGATGTCATTATCAAAATAAAAAAGCCATGCTTTCATCAAAACTGGCAACCTTTGTCTCGAATTAAGTCAGCCGCAATTACCAGCGGGGCAAATAATCCTGCTCCGGC
Organism: Oxalobacteraceae bacterium GrIS 1.18; assembly: GCA_040544425.1. Classification (GTDB taxonomy): domain Bacteria; phylum Pseudomonadota; class Gammaproteobacteria; order Burkholderiales; family Burkholderiaceae_D; genus Solimicrobium. Next base: position 144,873 of record JBEONO010000006.1, on the reverse strand, counting down.
GTATGCACTGCGGCAGTCACTGTGTTGGGCCTTGTTTGTCGCTGCCTCCACCTGAGCTTCAAAACTGTGATTTCTCGTTTTCTGCGCTAACTCGATAGCCGATTTTTTTCTGGTCATTTCATGTTGTACTGCTTCGGCGCGCAATGCATCCAAGTCCAGCCGGGGTGCTGAATCCTGATTGGAAATCGTTATCGTCTCCGAAGGTTTGTCCGCTTCTACAGCAATGGGTGCTGGCGTGCCTGACAGATTTTGCGCTTTCCTGGGCAGGCGGGATGTCGGTTTGGATCGCGCAGTCGGCGGTGGTAATTTTGTTTCAGCTACGATCCAGAGTGTGCTGACTTTGGTCTGACCGGCTTGTGGCTGCGAGCGGTTGAAGTTCAGCATCGTGACGATTGCCAGGTGCAAAAGAAAAATCGCACTGATGCAAATTATCGAGCGAAATCTGGATGGTATCGGCATGTCTTTCAGACAGGATCAAAAAGTGAAGCCATTATAGACATACCTAAACAGATGTCCATGCGAACCAGGCTCAGTGCTTTATAATGCCCGGCACCTTACTGTTAACTAAAACCGCACCATGACATCGGATCTCAAACCGCAGCCAGCGCAGCTGATCATAAGTAGCCGCTTTGTATTGTTGACTGTATTTCTCGACATTCTCGGTATTGGACTGATCATTCCCGTCCTGCCCCGACTGGTTTCCATTTTCGCACCGCAGCCGGATCTGCAAGCCTATTGGTATGGTGCGATTGTTGCCGCTTACGCCATCATGCAATTTTTTTGCGCGCCTTTGCTTGGTGCCTTGAGTGATCGCTTCGGCCGTCGTCCTGTGCTGTTGCTTTGTGTGCTGGGACTGGGCATTAATTTTTTCCTGATGACTCAGGCAACTTCATTGCTGTGGTTATTGATCATTCGCGCCATGGGCGGCATGACCGCCGGGAACATCGCGGTGGCTAACGCTTATATGGCGGACGTATCGACACCGGAAAACCGCGGTAAAGCGATGGGGAAAATTGGCGCAATGTTTGGACTGGGTTTTATTTGCGGACCAATGCTGGGTGGCTTATTGGGTGAAACACATTATCAGTACCCGTTTTATCTGGCAGCGATCGTCTCGTTGTGCAATTTCAGTTATGGTTTGTTCGCCCTGCCGGAATCGCTGCCGCTGGTAAATCGCCATGTTTTTTCATATTCACGCGCCAATCCATTCAGTAATTTATTAGGTTTGTCGCATCTGAAAAATGTCGGCGCCCTGGTATGGGCCATGGGCTTCAGCCTGTTTGCGCAATTCACCATGCAAACGACCTGGGTGTTGTCGACTGAATTGCGGTTTGGGTGGACGCCATTGCAAAATGGCATTGCGCTATTTTTGGTTGGAGTGTGCAGCGTGATCATGCAGGGCGTGTTACTCGGCGGGGTAATCAAGCGATTAGGTGAGGCACGCACGGCTATCATTGGATTGAGCTCGTCTTGTCTGGTCCTGTTGTGTTACGGCCTGGCACAACAGGGTTGGATGATGTATCTGCTCATTCCGTGCAATATCATGGGTTATGCCGCGACGCCAGCCATTCAGGCGATTTTTTCCAAATCGGTCGATGCCAGATCGCAGGGCTCTGTAATGGGTTCATTGGCTTCACTGGGGAGTGTGATGAGCGTTGCGGCCACGCTGATCGGCACTTCACTGTTTGCTCAGGTCGGACACTTCCCCAAAGGCGATCTGCTGTTGGGCGCGCCATTTTTTTTGGCATCGGTCGCGCAGGGCATGGCTTTGTTAGTCACAATGAAACATTTTGCGCATGTTAAAAAACCAATTTAGTGTCGCGCGAGCCACTATTATCGACCACTCATCGCTTAATCAATTTAATTCTGACTAGTTGCTTGACGGTAGAATTTCAATTGATTATAATCCGTGGTTCCCTATGGAGAGGTGGCCGAGTGGTTAAAGGCGACAGACTGTAAATCTGTTCTCTCTGAGTACGCTGGTTCGAATCCAGCCCTCTCCACCATAGGTAGCGCATGCCTGGCATTCGAATCTTGTGCGCGTGGCGGTAAATTAAATAACTTGTTTTTAAGGCGCGAGCCGTCTTTGCGGGTGTAGCTTAATGGTAGAGCTGAAGCCTTCCAAGCTTATGACGAGGGTTCGATTCCCTTCACCCGCTCCAATTTAGTACGGTTGCTGAACGGTGTCAATTTCAGCAACGAAGGTGCAGCCAAGGTATTGATCGTATTGACTTAAGTGTGCCACGAGTACTGAGTCATGCAAAAAAAGGCTCTTGTAGCTCAGTGGTAGAGCACTCCCTTGGTAAGGGAGAGGCCACGTGTTCAATCCACGTCAAGAGCACCAAACAATTTAAGCAGTGCGTATATAGACAGTAGTTTTCATTAAATCAGTTTGACGGTCTGGCACTTGCCAAGACATTCTCATCAAAATCGTTAGGAGTCAAAAAATGGCAAAGAGCAAGTTTGAGCGGACCAAGCCGCACGTGAATGTGGGAACAATTGGCCACGTTGATCATGGTAAAACAACACTGACAGCAGCGATTGCGACTGTTCTGTCATCAAAATTCGGCGGCGAAGCCAAGAAATACGATGAAATCGACGCTGCACCGGAAGAAAAAGCGCGTGGTATTACGATTAATACTGCGCACGTAGAATACGAAACAGCAGCGCGTCACTACGCTCACGTTGACTGCCCAGGCCATGCTGATTATGTGAAAAACATGATTACCGGCGCTGCTCAAATGGACGGCGCAATTCTGGTCTGTTCCGCAGCTGACGGTCCTATGCCGCAAACTCGCGAACATATCCTGTTGGCACGTCAGGTTGGCGTTCCTTACATCATCGTGTTCCTGAACAAGTGCGACATGGTTGACGATGCTGAATTGCTGGAGCTGGTTGAAATGGAAGTGCGCGAGTTACTTTCCAAGTACGATTTCCCAGGCGACGATCTGCCGATCATCCAGGGTTCTGCAAAATTGGCGCTGGAAGGCGACAAGGGTCCATTGGGTGAAGAAGCCATTATGAAACTGGCTGACGCATTGGATACCTATATCCCTACGCCGGAACGTGCTGTTGACGGTACCTTCCTGTTGCCGGTAGAAGATGTATTTTCGATCTCGGGTCGCGGTACTGTGGTAACTGGCCGTATCGAGCGCGGTATTGTTAAAGTTGGTGAAGAGCTGGAAATCATTGGTATTACTGATACGCAAAAAACCACCTGTACCGGTGTTGAAATGTTCCGTAAGTTATTGGATCAAGGTCAGGCGGGCGACAACGTCGGCGTTTTGTTGCGCGGCACCAAGCGTGAAGACGTGCAGCGTGGTCAGGTTCTGGCAAAGCCAGGTTCGATCAAGCCGCATAATCATTTCACGGGCGAGATCTATGTCCTGTCCAAAGATGAAGGTGGTCGTCACACGCCATTCTTCAACAACTATCGTCCACAGTTCTACTTCCGTACCACGGACGTAACGGGTTCGATCGAGTTGCCTGCGGATAAAGAAATGGTTATGCCAGGCGATAACGTGTCGATCACTGTCAAGTTGATCAACCCGATCGCGATGGAAGAAGGCTTGCGCTTCGCGATTCGTGAAGGTGGCCGTACTGTTGGTGCGGGCGTTGTTGCAAAAATCATCGCCTAAAAAGTCGTAGACTGGGTCGGCCTCATCGACCCGGCGTAAGAAAATTGTAGTAATAGCCCGAAAAAGGCCAAACCGAAAGTTTGGCCTTTTTCGACAAGTTCAGTTTTAGGGGTGTAGCTCAATTGGCAGAGCGTCGGTCTCCAAAACCGAAGGTTGGGGGTTCGATTCCCTCCGCCCCTGCCACCATATTGGTTGCAGGGCATCGAAAGTTAAATTAAGTATGTCAAATCAATCCGTGCAAACGGTCAACACATCAAGCGACAAATTAAAAATCACTTTGGCAGTTTTGGCTGCGGTAGCAGCAGTGGTTGGTTTTTTTGTGCTTGCTGATCAATCTGTCTGGCGCGTAGTCGCACTGGTAGCAGGGTTGCTGTTGGCAGTAGGCGTTATGTGGACGACTGAGCCAGGTCAAAGCTTTTTGACCTTTGGTAAAGAGTCTGTTCGCGAGACTAAAAAAGTAGTCTGGCCAACCCGTAAGGAAGCCGGCCAAATCACTGCAGTCGTGTTTGTGTTTGTCCTGACGATGGCGCTCTTTTTGTGGGGCACCGATAAAATTTTAGAATTCGTCCTGTATGACTTAATTCTGAGCTGGAAAAAATAAATGAGTGACAATCTCTCAGAAACAAAAAACCCAGTTGAAGGTGCCGTTGCTCCAACTGGGAATATGCGTTGGTACGTAGTGCATGCTTATTCCGGAATGGAAAAGAGCGTGCAGCGTGCGCTCACCGAGCGTATCGAGCGTGCCGGTATGCAAGACAAGTTTGGTCAGATTTTAGTACCCAGCGAAGAAGTCGTCGAAGTCAAGAACGGTACCAAGGCGGTGACAGAACGTCGTCTGTTCCCGGGTTATGTATTCGTTGAAATGGAAATGACTGATGACACCTGGCATCTGGTAAAAAATACCAGCAAGGTTACTGGCTTTATCGGCGGTAAATCGAATAAGCCCACCCCGATTGCGCCACATGAAGTGGCGAAAATCATGCAGCAGGTTCAGGAAGGCGTTGAAAAGCCAAGACCTAAAGTGTTGTATGAGGTTGGCGAAGTTATTCGTATTAAAGATGGTCCGTTCACCGACTTTAACGGCAACGTGGAAGAAGTGAATTACGAGAAATCAAAAGTACGCGTTACTGTCACCATTTTCGGTCGTGCGACTCCAGTTGAACTGGATTTCAGTCAGGTCGAAAAAGTATAAGTTTTTGGTAGTACGCCAGCTGTGGCACCTGAACTCAAAATCAGGAATCAGCAACCCGGAGGAGCCGGTTTGATTCAAGGCAAGCAGTCAATGATCAGATGGGCGCTATTACTCAACTTAAGAAGGAGCCATCATGGCAAAGAAAATTATTGGTTTTATCAAGCTGCAAGTGCCAGCTGGTAAAGCAAACCCATCCCCACCTATCGGTCCAGCATTGGGTCAGCGTGGTTTGAACATCATGGAATTCTGTAAAGCATTCAACGCACAGACTCAAGGTGTAGAGCCAGGTATGCCAATTCCTGTGGTGATCACTGCATTTGCGGACAAGTCGTTTACATTCGTCATGAAAACGCCACCTGCAACTTACCTGATCAAAAAAGCCGCTGGCGTGACTAAAGGTTCACCAAAGCCACATACAGACAAAGTAGGCAAACTGACTCGTCAGCAGGCTGAAGAAATCGCTACAACGAAACGTGCAGATTTGACCGCCGCAGACATGGACGCAGCAGTGCGCACCATTGCAGGCTCAGCACGTTCGATGGGCATCACGGTAGAGGGCGTATAATGGCCAAGTTATCCAAACGAGCACAATTGATCAAAACTAAAGTTGATCGCACAAAAGTCTATCCGTTTGACAATGCAGTAGCTTTGCTGCGTGAATGCGCTACCGCGAAATTCAATGAATCATTCGACGTGGCGATTCAGTTGGGTGTAGATCCCAAGAAATCTGATCAGGTTGTGCGTGGTTCAGTTGTTCTGCCAGCCGGTACAGGCAAGACAGTACGCGTTGCAGTATTTGCGACTGGTGACAAGGCTGAACAAGCTAAAGCGGCTGGTGCTGACGTCGTTGGTATGGAAGATTTGGCAGAACGTATCAAGGCTGGCGACATGCCGTTTGATATCGTGATCGCCTCTCCAGACACAATGCGGATCGTTGGTACTTTGGGGCAGATTCTCGGACCACGTGGTTTAATGCCGAACCCAAAAGTAGGTACTGTTACTCCTGACGTTGCGACTGCGGTGAAAAACGCCAAAGCAGGTCAAGTGCAATATCGTACTGACAAAGCCGGAATCATTCACTCAACCATCGGCCGCAAGTCATTTGCTGATGCGGATCTGAAAGCCAACCTGCTGGCGTTGATTGAAGCTTTGCAAAAAGCCAAACCAGCTACTTCTAAAGGTGTGTACTTACGCCGTATCGCCATGTCATCCACTATGGGTGCTGGTGTGCGTATTGATCACGCTAATTTGGCAGGCTAAAAAATAAAGCCCTGACGTCCTCTGGGGCATCAGGCGAATCTTTGGGCTGGGTGCATGTCGCATCCAGACAATCAAAGACCGTTGGGCTGATACGTAATGGCTGTTTTATTGGGTATCAGGTAATCGCGACAGATAGCAATATCTGAAGTGCCCAGCGCAGATGGTGGGCCCGAACAAGTTTTGTAGTTACGACGCTGGAAACAGCAAGCAACTCCTGACTTCGGACGCCGTGTTCGAAACGATGTGAGGGATTTTCCGAGCATCATAATTGGAGGTTGACCGTGAGTCTCAATCTGAATGACAAAAAGGCCGTAGTCGCCGAAGTCGCTGCGAAAGTAGCTACTGCACAGACTATCGTTGTGGCCGAATATCGTGGCATCCAGGTAGGTCATTTGACGCAATTGCGCGCCAAAGCCCGTGCCCAGGGCGTATATCTGCGTGTATTGAAAAATACATTGGCTATTCGCGCTGTAGAAGGTACGACATTTGCCAGCTTGGGCAAAGATATGACTGGTCCATTGATTTATGCAATTTCTGAAGATGCTGTTGCTGCGGCAAAAGTAACGCACGATTTTGCAAAAACCAATGACAAACTGGTGATCAAAGCTGGTAACTATGCAGGTAAAGCACTTGATAAAGCAGGTGTTGCTGCATTGGCTAACATTCCAGCCCGTGAAGTCTTGTTGGCGCAGTTGGCTGGCATGATGAAAGCACCGGTTGCTGGTTTTGCGCGTGGTTTGGCTGCTTTGGCAGCAAAAAAAGGTGAAGGTTCTCCTGCAGTTGCAGAGGTTGCTGTTGAAGCAGCGTCTGAAGCGGCGGCTGAATAATCCAATCCTGGTCAAATACCGAACAGATGTAATTACTGACTAAGTAATAGTTAAACAAATTAGGAGTTTCAAATGGCAATTAGCAAAGACGATATTTTGGAAGCAGTAGGCGCGATGTCCGTAATGGACCTGAACGACTTGGTTAAAGCTTTCGAAGAAAAATTTGGTGTTTCAGCTGCAGCGATGGCTGTTGCAGGTCCGGCAGCAGGCGCAGCGGCGGTTGTTGAAGAGCAAACAGAATTCAACGTAATTCTGACTGAAATTGGCGCGAACAAAGTTGGCGTCATTAAAGCAGTTCGTGAATTGACAGGTTTAGGCTTGAAAGAAGCTAAAGACGTTGTTGATGGCGCACCAAAAGCAGTTAAAGAAGGTGTTTCAAAAGCAGATGCTGATGCCGCCAAGAAGAAATTGGAAGAAGCTGGCGCGAAAGCTGAAATTAAGTAATCGCGTCTTGCTTTGGGCGAATTTATTTTCGTCACATTGCAGAGTTGGAATCCTCTCGAAAGAGAGGGTTCCGTTTGTCGTTCTAGGTTGTTGATTTTAATTCCACTTAATCAACTTACAGCACGAAGGATAAAGAGCTGAAGTTTCTTCTCCCACCGGTTTTTGCGCAGTATTGCATGCTTCTGTAACGGCAATATGACTGAAAATCCAGACGAAGCTTGAGTTCTCTATCTTTCCCTGTCACTCACGGAGTGTTCATGCACTACTCATTTACTGAGAAGAAGCGTATTCGTAAATCTTTTGCGAAACGCGCCAACGTCCACAACGTTCCATTCTTGCTGGCTACTCAGCTCGAATCCTACTTGGGCTTTTTACAGGCTGACAAATCAGCGTCACAACGTAAAAATGAAGGTTTGCAGTCAGCCTTCACGTCCATATTTCCTATCGTTTCGCACAATGGTTTTGCGCGTCTCGAATTTTTGTCCTATGTATTGGGCGACCCGGCCTTTGACGTTAAAGAATGTCAACAGCGCGGTCTGACCTATGCGTCTCCACTGCGTGCCAAAGTGCGTCTGGTGATCCTGGATAAAGAATCGCCGACCAAGCCAGTCGTCAAAGAAATGAAAGAACAGGAAGTTTACATGGGCGAATTGCCGCTCATGACGACCACAGGTTCTTTCGTGATCAATGGTACTGAGCGTGTCATCGTTTCGCAGTTGCACCGTTCGCCTGGTGTGTTCTTCGAACATGATCGCGGCAAAACTCATTCGTCAGGTAAATTATTATTTTCGGCAAGGATCATTCCTTACCGTGGTTCATGGCTTGATTTCGAATTCGACCCGAAAGACATCCTGTTCTTCCGCGTCGATCGTCGCCGTAAGATGCCGGTCACGATCTTGCTCAAAGCAATCGGCATGAACGATGAGCAAATTCTGTCCAACTTCTTCGTATTTGATAATTTCATTCTGCATCGTGAAGGTGCGGAGATGGAATTCGTTGCCGAACATCTGCGTGGTGAAATTGCGCGCTTTGATATCGTGGACAAAGCAGGCAAGGTCATTGTTGCCAAGGACAAACGTATCAACAGTCGCCATATACGCGACGTTGAAACTGCCAAGATCAAAAACATCTCTGTACCGGAAGATTATCTCTATGGACGTGTGTTGGCGAAAAATGTGATTGACGCTGAAACCGGCGAAATCATTGCCAGTGCCAACGATGAGCTGACAGAAGAACTGCTGGGCAATCTGCGCACGGCCAATGTTGCCAACATCCAGACTCTGTACATCAATGATCTGGACCAGGGTGGATACATTTCCAACACCCTTCGTTCAGACGACACCGCAGACCAGATGTCAGCCAAAGTCGCAATCTATCGCATGATGCGTCCTGGCGAACCACCAACCGAAGATTCTGTTGAAGCCTTGTTCAACGGCCTGTTCTACAACGCAGATCGTTATGACCTGTCTGCAGTGGGTCGCATGAAATTTAACCGTCGTATCGGGCGTGATGAATTGACCGGTGCCATGACCCTGTCAAACGATGATGTACTGGCTGTGATCAAGATTCTGGTTGAGTTGCGAAACGGTCGCGGCGAAGTCGATGATATTGATCACCTGGGTAATCGGCGTGTGCGTTGCGTTGGTGAACTGGCTGAAAATCAATTCCGTGCTGGTCTGGTGCGTGTTGAGCGCGCTGTCAAAGAACGTTTGGGTCAAGCCGAAGCTGACAATTTAATGCCGCACGATCTGATCAACTCCAAGCCAATTTCTGCTGCAATCCGTGAATTCTTCGGCTCGTCGCAGCTGTCGCAATTTATGGATCAAACCAATCCGTTATCAGAAATCACGCACAAACGTCGTATTTCTGCCCTGGGACCCGGTGGTTTGACACGTGAGCGCGCTGGCTTTGAAGTCCGTGACGTACATGCAACGCATTATGGCCGCGTCTGCCCGATCGAGACACCGGAAGGACCGAATATTGGTCTGATTAACTCGCTGGCCTTGTATGCACGTCTGAACGAATACGGCTTCCTGGAAACGCCGTATCGCAAAGTGGTTGACAGCAAAATCACGACACAGGTTGATTATTTGTCCGCCATCGAAGAAGGTCGCTACATCATCGCTCAGGCGAATGCAACAATCAACGCTGAAGGCAAGTTGAGCGATGAACTGGTCTCGTCACGTCAGGCTGGTGAAACAATCCTGGTTGCTCCAGAGCGCGTTCAATACATGGACGTGGCCACTGGTCAGGTAGTCTCAGTTGCGGCTTCGTTGATTCCATTCCTGGAACACGATGATGCGAACCGCGCTTTGATGGGTGCCAACATGCAACGTCAGGCTGTTCCTTGCCTGCGTCCGGAAAAAGCATTGGTCGGTACCGGTATCGAACGCACAGTCGCGGTCGATTCAGGCACGACAGTGCAGGCTTTGCGCGGCGGTAAAGTAGATTACATCGATGCGGGCCGTATCGTGATTCGTGTCAATGACGCGGAAGCGACTGCCGGCGACGTCGGTGTGGATATTTACAACCTGATCAAGTACACCCGTTCGAACCAGAACACCAACATCAACCAGCGTCCTATCGTTGAAGTTGGCGACATCGTTGCCAAAGGTGACGTATTGGCCGACGGTGCATCGACAGATCTGGGTGAATTGGCTCTCGGCCAAAACATGCTGGTCGCGTTTATGCCATGGAATGGTTATAACTTTGAAGATTCGATCCTGATCTCGGAAAAAGTGGTTGCTGATGATCGTTATACATCGATTCATATTGAAGAGCTGTCTGTTGTAGCTCGCGACACCAAACTTGGTGCTGAAGAAATCACCCGCGATATATCCAACCTGGCTGAAAATCAGTTAGCCCGTCTGGATGAGGCAGGTATTGTCTACATCGGTGCTGAAGTGACAGCAGGCGATACGCTGGTCGGTAAGGTCACACCAAAAGGTGAAACCCAATTAACGCCAGAAGAAAAACTGTTGCGCGCGATTTTCGGTGAAAAAGCCTCTGACGTAAAAGACACTTCATTGCGCGTTCCATCCGGTATGGTTGGTACTGTCATTGACGTGCAGGTGTTTACTCGCGAAGGCATCCAGCGCGACAAACGTGCTCAGCAGATTATCGATGACGAACTGAAGCGCTATCGTCTGGACTTGAATGACCAGATGCGTATCGTTGAAGGCGATGCCTTTGAACGTTTGGAGCGTATGTTGATCGGTAAAGTGGCTAACGGCGGTCCTAAGAAAATGGCCAAAGGCACGGTGATCGACAAGGCCTATCTGGCTGATCTGGATCGTCATCACTGGTTCGATATTCGTCCGGCTGACGACGATGCTGCTGCAGCATTGGAAGCGATCAAAGATTCGATCGCTGAAAAACGTCACCAGTTCGATCTGGCTTTCGAAGAAAAACGTACCAAGCTGACGCAAGGCGACGAATTGCCGCCGGGCGTACAGAAGATGGTCAAAGTCTATCTGGCTGTGAAGCGTCGTCTGCAACCAGGTGACAAGATGGCGGGTCGTCACGGTAACAAGGGTGTGGTTTCACGCATTGTGCCGATTGAAGATATGCCATACATGGCTGACGGTACTCCGGCTGACGTCGTATTGAACCCCTTGGGTGTTCCATCACGGATGAACGTTGGTCAGGTTCTGGAAGTGCACTTGGGCTGGGCTGCCAAAGGTCTTGGTTTGCGTATCGGTGAAATGCTGAAAGCGCATACCGCGATTCAGGAACTGCGTAAATTCCTCGATTCGATTTACAACGAATCCGGTAAAAAAGAAGAGCTGGATAAATTTACCGACGCAGAAATCATCGAACTGGCCAACAACCTGAAACACGGTGTGCCGTTTGCTACACCAGTGTTCGACGGTGCTCACGAAGGTGAAATCCGCCGTATGCTGGATCTGGCTTATCCGGACGACATCGCCAAGCAGTTGGGCATGACGCCATCGAAGAACCAGGTGACCTTGTACGACGGTCGCACCGGAGAATCGTTTGAGCGGAATGTGACTGTCGGTTACATGCACGTTCTGAAACTGCACCATCTGGTTGATGACAAGATGCACGCGCGTTCTACCGGTCCTTACTCATTAGTGACGCAACAGCCACTGGGCGGTAAAGCTCAGTTCGGTGGTCAGCGTTTCGGTGAGATGGAGGTATGGGCACTCGAAGCTTACGGTGCGGCCTACGTGCTGCAAGAGATGTTGACTGTGAAGTCCGATGACGTAAATGGACGTACCAAAGTGTACGAAAATCTGGTCAAGGGCGATCACGTGATCGATGCCGGTATGCCGGAATCGTTTAACGTGCTGGTCAAGGAAATCCGTTCGCTGGGTATCGATATTGACCTTGAGACCAGTTAGTCTGTTTTGAAGTCTAGTAGTTTTCTATCGCCCGAAATCACTTCGGGCGATAGTCGCTTAAAAAGTTTGTAATTTGATTGTAGTTAGTAGTGTGTTTCGTTCCCGGTATCAATGGAACTTGCGTCAATCGACCAGGCTCTCCCAGTGATGCGAACAGGGTATGACGACAACCCAGTACTTGTTGCATTAATCAGCTGATAGTGTCCTGCACTAAAAGCGCATGCCAGGAGTGAACCATGAAAGCCCTGCTCGATTTATTCAAGCAAGTTCAGGAAGATGACCAATTCGACGCGATCAAAATCGGTCTTGCGTCTCCAGAGAAAATCCGTTCTTGGTCCTACGGTGAAGTTAAAAAACCGGAAACCATCAACTATCGTACTTTCAAACCAGAACGTGACGGTTTGTTTTGCGCCAAAATTTTTGGACCGATCAAAGATTATGAATGTTTATGCGGTAAGTACAAGCGCTTGAAACATCGCGGTGTGATCTGCGAAAAATGCGGCGTTGAAGTCACCCTGACCAAAGTGCGTCGTGAACGCATGGGTCATATTGAACTGGCCTCTCCTACTGCCCATATCTGGTTTTTGAAATCCCTGCCATCCCGTCTGGGTATGGTGTTGGATATGACCTTGCGCGACATCGAACGTGTTCTGTATTTTGAAGCTTACGTTGTTACCGATCCAGGTATGACACCGCTGAAAAAATGTCAGATCATGTCGGAAGATGATTACGCTGCCAAGTACGAAGAACACGGCGACGAATTCACCGCTTACATGGGTGCCGAAGGTATCCGTGAACTGCTGCGCTCGATCGATATCGATCGCGACGCTGAAGCTCTGCGCGTCGAGTTGAAAGAATCCAAATCTGAAGCCAAGATCAAGAAATACGCCAAGCGCCTGAAAGTGCTCGAAGCGTTCCAACGTTCCGGTATCAAACCGGACTGGATGATCATGGAAGTATTGCCGGTCCTGCCGCCAGAGCTGCGCCCGTTGGTGCCGCTGGATGGTGGCCGTTTCGCCACGTCCGACCTGAACGATTTATATCGCCGTGTGATCAACCGTAACAACCGTCTGAAGCGCCTGATGGAATTGCGCGCTCCGGAAATCATCACCCGTAATGAAAAACGGATGTTGCAGGAAGCGGTCGACTCGCTGTTAGACAATGGTCGTCGCGGTAAAGCCATGACCGGCGCCAACAAGCGTCCGTTGAAATCTCTGGCTGAAATGATCAAAGGTAAAGGCGGTCGTTTCCGTCAGAACTTGCTGGGTAAACGGGTCGACTACTCTGGTCGTTCGGTTATCGTGGTTGGCCCTCAGCTGAAATTGCATCAGTGCGGTTTGCCGAAATTGATGGCTCTGGAATTGTTCAAGCCCTTCATTTTTAACAAGCTCGAATTGATGGGTTTGGCCACAACCATCAAGGCAGCGAAAAAATTGGTAGAAATTCAGGAGCCGATAGTCTGGGATATTCTGGAAGACGTCATCAAAGAACATCCAGTCATGCTGAACCGTGCACCTACCTTGCACCGTTTGGGTATCCAGGCGTTCGAGCCGGTTCTGATTGAAGGTAAAGCGATCCAGCTGCATCCGCTGGTCTGTGCCGCATTCAACGCCGACTTTGACGGCGATCAAATGGCGGTCCACGTTCCGTTGTCGGTCGAAGCGCAGATGGAAGCGCGCACATTGATGCTGGCGTCGAACAATATCTTGTTCCCATCCAACGGCGAACCGTCGATTGTTCCTTCCCAGGATATCGTGTTGGGTCTGTACTACGCGACCCGCGAAAAAATCAATGGCCGTAACGAAGGCATGATGTTCCCTGACGTGTCCGAAGCGATCCGTGCTTATGACAACAAGGAAGTGGAACTGACTACCCGCATCACCGTGCGTATTACCGAATATCCGAAGAATCATGAAACCGGTGAGTTTGAAAAAACCATCACCCGTTATGAAACTACGGTTGGTCGCGCGATCCTGTCAGAAATTCTGCCTAAAGGTTTGCCGTTCTCAGTCTTGAATCGCGCCCTGAAGAAAAAAGAAATTTCGAAACTGATCAACACCTCATTCCGCAAGTGCGGTCTGCGTGCGACAGTCGTTTTTGCCGACAAACTGATGCAATCTGGTTTCCGTTTGGCGACCCGTGCCGGTATCTCGATCTGTATCGACGATATGCTGGTACCGCCACAAAAGGTAACCCTGATCGCTGCAGCGGAAAAAGAAGTCAAACAGATCGAACAGCAATATGCATCTGGTCTGGTCACTTCCGGCGAGCGTTACAACAAGGTTGTTGATATCTGGGGCAAAACCGGTGATGACGTCGGTAAGGCCATGATGGAGCGCCTGAAAGTTGAAGACGTAGTCAAACGTGACGGTACTGTCGGCACGCAGGAATCATTCAATGCCATTTACATGATGGCCGATTCCGGTGCGCGTGGATCTGCAGCGCAGATTCGTCAGCTGGCCGGTATGCGGGGATTGATGGCGAAGCCGGACGGTTCGATTATCGAAACGCCGATTACCGCGAACTTCCGCGAAGGTCTGAACGTGCTGCAGTATTTTATTTCCACCCACGGTGCACGTAAAGGTCTGGCCGATACGGCATTGAAGACAGCGAACTCCGGTTACCTGACACGTCGTCTGGTTGACGTTACCCAGGATCTGGTTGTGATCGAAGACGATTGCGGCACATCAAACGGTGCGTCGATGAAAGCGCTGGTTGAAGGTGGTGAAGTGATCGAGCCGTTGCGTGAATTGATTCTGGGTCGTGTCACCGCAGTTGATGTTGTGAATCCTGATACGCAAGAAACTTTGTATGCAAACGGCACATTGCTGGGTGAAGACGAAGTCGAAGAAATCGAGCGCCTCGGTATCGATGAAGTGAAAGTGCGCACCCCATTGACTTGCGACACACGTTACGGTTTGTGCGCCATGTGTTACGGCCGCGATCTGGGCCGTGGCAATATGGTTAACGCCGGTGAGGCAGTCGGTGTTATTGCTGCGCAGTCTATCGGTGAGCCTGGTACCCAGTTGACGATGCGTACCTTCCACATCGGTGGTGCCGCCTCTCGTGCAGCAGTTGCTTCAGCAATCGAAGCCAAGTCTAACGGTACGATTCGTTTTACCGCGACCATGCGTTATGTCACCAACGGCAAAGGCGATCTGATCGTTATTTCCCGTTCCGGTGAAGTGTTGATTACCGATGATCACGGTCGTGAACGTGAACGTCATAAAGTACCTTACGGTGCGACACTGATCGTCACCGACGGTCTGTTGATCAAGGCCGGCACACAATTGGCAACCTGGGATCCACTGACACGTCCGATCATTACTGAATACAGTGGTCAGATCAAGTTTGAAAACGTCGAAGAAGGCGTCACCGTTGCCAAGCAGGTCGATGAAGTTACCGGCCTGTCGACGCTGGTTGCAATCGATGCGAAACGCCGCGGTATGGCGACCAAGCTGTTGCGTCCACAGGTTAAACTGTTGAACGAACAAGGTCAGGAAGTCAAGATCGCCGGTACTGAGCATGCGGTAACGATCAGCTTCCAGCCGGGCGCCTTGTTGATGGTGAAAGACGGTCAGCAGGTACACGTCGGTGAAGTATTGGCGCGTATCCCGACTGAATCGCAGAAGACACGTGATATTACCGGTGGTCTCCCACGGGTGGCAGAACTGTTTGAAGCACGCTCACCGAAAGACGCCGGCGTACTGGCAGAAGTTACCGGTACGGTCGCGTTTGGTAAAGAAACCAAAGGCAAACAACGTCTGGAAATTACTGACCTCGACGGCGAGAAGCATGAATTCCTGATCGCCAAAGAGAAACAGGTGCTGGTGCATGACGGTCAGGTTGTCAACAAAGGTGAGATGATTGTTGACGGCCCACGTGATCCACAAGATATTCTGCGCCTGTTGGGTATCGAGGCACTGGCACGTTACATCGTCGAAGAAGTTCAGGACGTGTATCGCCTGCAGGGTGTGAAGATCAATGACAAGCATATCGAAGTGATTGTGCGTCAGATGCTGCGCCGTGTGACCGTGTTGAATCCTGGTGATACCAGCTACATCGTTGGTGAACAGGTAGAGCGTTCGGAACTGCTGGATGAAAACGATCTCGTCGTTGCTGACAACAAGATCCCTGCAACATATGAAAATATCTTGTTGGGTATTACCAAGGCTTCGTTGTCGACCGACTCATTCATCTCTGCCGCATCGTTCCAGGAAACGACTCGTGTTCTGACTGAAGCTGCGATCATGGGCAAACAGGATAGCCTGCGTGGTCTGAAAGAAAACGTGATCGTCGGGCGTCTGATCCCGGCAGGTACTGGTCTGGCCTATCACCGTGCTCGCAAGTTGAAAGAAACTTGGGAAGCCGACGAACGTGCCGCGATGTTGCAGGCTGAAAAAGCTGCATTTGCGACCAATATGGAAGCAGCCAGTGTCAGTGCTGGTGAAGTTAGCGGAAACGAAGAATAATCGTTGTTCGTCGTTCGAATAAAAAAAGCGCCGTTGGCGCTTTTTTTATTTCTACTCTGCGGCGCTTTTCAGGCATCACTGCAATTAAAATTGTGCGTTACAATCACCCGGCAGAAACAGATAGTTGGTCGTTGTAAGGGAATTCCAGAATTTTATAGCGATTTTGGACCGAGATAGCCAGATCAAAAATTTGGCGATAAATATAAATCGAGAGGAGTACCAATGAAGCGTTTTATCAAAAAATGCGGCATCGCCGCTGTCATCGTAGGCCTGCTTAATATCCCAACCGCGTCAATCGCAAACGATGCCAATGTAGTTTCAGGCATCGACAAAGACAACATCGACAGCGCAGTGCGGATTCAGGATGATTTTTTCCGTCACATTAACGGTCTTTGGTTAAAGAAAACCGAAATCCCGGCAGACAAGCCAATGTGGGGCTCGTTCATCGTGCTCGATGATGAAGTACAGCCGCAATTAAAGAGCATTATCGACAGCATCAGTGCAAAAACCAACAACGTCAATGGCAGCGATGAACAGAAGATCAGTGATCTGTACGCCAGCTTCATGGACACGTCAACCATCGAAACCTTGGGGATCAAACCTCTGCAAGCACTGTTTGCCAGGGTTGACGCACTGAACGACAAAGCCCAGGTGCCTGCCCTGATGGCTTACTTCAATCAGGTCAGCATCGTCACTCCGTTTGATTTCTCCGTTTCGCCTGACGATAAAGATTCGACGGTCTACGCAGTCCATCTGTCCCAAAGTGGTTTAGGGTTGCCGGACCGTGACTATTATTTAAAGGATGACGACGCCAAATTAAAAAGCGTACGTGATGCTTACGTCAAACATATTGAAAAAATGCTGACCATGGCTGGTGACAGCAACGCCGCTGCCAGTGCTGCGACAATTTTGAAACTGGAGACGGCGCTGGCCCAGATCCAGTGGACCAAGGTTGAATTGCGCGATCCAATCAAAGGCTATAACAAAATTGCCGTTGGCGACCTGAATGTCCTGACACCGGCCTTCGATTTCCAGAGCTATTTAAAAGCCGCAGGCACCGACGGCAAACTCAGTTACCTGATTGTCGGTCAACCCAGCTACTTCACCGGCTTTGCCAAGGTTCTGAAAGACGCCCCGTTAGAAGACTGGAAAACCTATTTCAAATGGCACGCCCTGTCTTCCAATGCCGGTATGCTGGCATCTGAATTTGACAAGGAACGCTTCGCTTTTTACGGCACCATCCTGCAGGGCGTACCGGAACAGAAGGTACGCTGGAAACGTGCCGTGGGCATGGTCGATGGTTCGTTGGGGGAAGTGATCGGCAAACTGTATGTCGCCAAATATTTTCCGCCTGAGTACAAAGCCAAAATGGAAAGCCTGGTGAACAACCTGTTGGCTGCCTACCGGCAAAGCATTAATAAACTGGATTGGATGAGCCCGGCCACCAAGAAACAGGCACAGTTGAAACTGTCGACCATGGTCACCAAAATCGGTTATCCCGACAAATGGCGTGATTATTCTGTGTTGGTGATCGACAAGAACGATCTGGTCGGCAACAGCCTGCGTGCCAGCGAATTTGAATTCAACTATCAAATCAACAAACTGGGCAAGCCCATCAATCGTCAACAATGGGGGATGACGCCGCAGACCGTGAACGCGCAATACGATCCGCAGTTCAATGACATCACTTTCCCTGCCGCGATTTTGCGTCCGCCGTTCTTCAATCCGACTGCGGACGATGCGGTCAATTACGGCGGTATCGGCGCGGTGATCGGCCATGAAATCAGCCACGCATTTGATGATCAGGGAAGTCAGTATGACGAAAAAGGAAATCTGCGCGACTGGTGGACCGCACAGGATCACAAAAAATTTGCCGCCAAAACGGCCGCACTGGTCAAACAGTACAACGCCTTCAGCCCGCTGCAAGGCTATAACGTCAACGGTGAATTGACCTTGGGTGAAAACATTGCCGATAACTCGGGTCTGGCGATCGCCATGAAAGCCTACAAAATTTCACTCAATGGCAAACCATCTCCGGTGATTGATGGCTACACCGGCGAGCAGCGCTTCTACATCGGTTTTGCTCAGGTGTGGCAGATGAAGGCGCGCGACGAATTCGCGCTGGTGTTGTTGAAGACCGATCCGCATTCACCGGAACAATTCCGTGCCAACGGGACTGTCCAGAATCAACCTGAATTTTACAAAGCATTTAACGTTAAACCAGGCGACAGGATGTATCTGTCACCCAAGAACCGGGTGATTATCTGGTAAGCACTTGATGCTGGTTCATGTACATGCAAAGAGATTGGAAAAGCAGGTCAGAGTTTTCTAAAATTGTTATCTCGATTTTAGAGCAGCAGCCAGACCAAAAATTTGGCAAATAATATCAATCAACAGGAGAACAAATGAAGCGTTTTATAAAAAAATTAGGACTGGCCGCTGTGATTGTCGGGCTGCTCAATGCCCCGGCTGATGCGGCAAATTCGGCACCCGTCGCGGCCGCTTCCGGCATCAACAAAGACAACATCGATGCCTCGGTACGCGTGCAGGATGATTTCTACAAATACATCAACGGCACCTGGTTAAAGAACGCAAAAATTCCTGCCGACAAACCGGTGTGGGGATCGTTCACGGTATTGGACGATCAAGTCCAGCCGCAGTTACAGGGCATCATTGAAGGCATCGCCAAAAGCGACAAACTGGCCAGTGGTTCGGACGAGAAAAAAATCGCCGATCTGTACGCCAGCTATATGGATACCGCGACGATCGACTCTCTCGGCATCAAGCCGCTCGAGCCGCTGTTTGCCAGGATCGATGCTTTGACCGACAAAAAACAACTCCCTGCATTGATGGCCTATCTCGCCCGAATCGGCGTCATGAATCCGGTAGACTTTTCGGTCAATCAGGATGACAGGGATTCGACCGTGAACGCAGTCGATCTTAACCAGAGCGGACTTGGCCTGCCTGACCGTGACTATTACTTGAAAGATGACGACGCCAAATTGAAAGCGGCGCGTGATGCATACGTAAAGCACATCGAAAAAATGTTGGGTATGGCAGGCGATACCAACGCTGCTGCCAATGCGCAGGCCATCCTGAAACTGGAAACTGCGCTGGCCAAGGTGCAATGGACCAAAGTCGAACTGCGTGACCCAATCAAGGGTTACAACAAGATCGAGGTTGCGAAATTGAATGACCTGACTCCGGATTTTGATTTCCAAAACTATTTGAATGCGATTGGCGTTGGCAGCAAAGTCAGCTACACCATCGTTGGTCAACCCAGCTACATGACCGGGTTTGCCAGGGTTGTGCAGGACACATCTTTGGACGCTTGGAAAACCTATTTCAAATGGCATGCACTGTCTTCCAATGCTGGCATGTTACCTGCCAATTTTGCCGACGAAAACTTCGCGTTTTACAGCACGACATTGCGCGGCATTCCTGAGCAAAAAGTGCGCTGGAAGCGTGCTGTCGACAAAGTCAATCAGGACATGGGCGAATCGTTAGGCAAGTTTTATGCAGCCAAATATTTTCCGCCGGAGTACAAGGCAAAAATGGAAAAGCTGGTTGCCAACCTGATGGCTGCCTACCGGCAGAGTATCAACAAGTTGGAATGGATGAGCCCGGCCACCAAGAAACAGGCCCAGTTGAAACTGGCAACCATGGTCACCAAGATTGGCTATCCGGACAAATGGCGCGATTATTCAAAACTGGAGATCGCCAGCACTGATCTGATCGGCAACAGTCTGCGCTCCAATGAATTTGAAACGCAATACCAGATCGACCAGTTGGGCAAACCAATCAATCGCGCCCAGTGGGGTATGACACCGCAAACCGTGAATGCCCAATACAACCCGCAACTGAACGACATCACCTTCCCTGCTGCGATTTTGCGTCCACCGTTCTTCAATCCAGAAGCGGATGATGCGGTCAACTACGGTGGCATCGGTGCCGTAATCGGCCATGAAATCAGCCATGGATTTGATGATCAGGGCAGTCAGTACGATGAGAAGGGCAACCTGCGCGACTGGTGGACCAAGGAAGACCACAAGAAATTTGCTGCCAAGACCGCCGCGCTGGTAAAACAGTACAACGCGTTCAGTCCCTTGCCTGGATATTTTGTGAATGGTGAACTGACCCTGGGCGAAAACATTGCTGACAATTCCGGTCTGGCGATTGCGATGAAGGCCTACAAGTTATCCCTGAATGGCAAGCACTCGGCAGTCATTGACGGCTTTACCGGTGAGCAGCGTTTATACATTGGTTGGGCGCAGGTCTGGCAAATGAAAATGCGCGATGAATACACGCTGGTGCTGATCAAAACCAATCCGCATTCGCCTGCGGAATTCCGTGGCAACGGCACACTGCAAAATCAGCCGGAGTTCTACAAGGCGTTTGACGTCAAGGCGGGCGACAAGATGTACCTGGCTCCGAAAGATCGCGTCATTATCTGGTAACACTACGGGTTTGAACAGCTGTCGAAAGGGAGGTAAATTTACCTCCCTTTTTTTATGCGTTGGTGTTTACCGTATTTACAGCTCAGTATCGTCTTCGCTGTTTATTACTAAGGACGCGCAACCGTATCACAGTATCTGATTAAGAATCGTGTACTGCCTAATGTCATACTGAGATAGTCTATTTTACGACCTGGTCCCGATAATGCAATCATGCAGGGGTTTGTTTCAATGTATAAAGCTAGTTTCGTTGAATCGCTGTACAGCCCGGTATCGGTAAGAACGGTCAGTGAATTTACAGTGATGTCGGTTGCTTGAGTTAAGCCCTCGGTGCTCGCCAGATCCGAAGCGATGAACGAAGCGTCATTTAAACAGCATCCGGTGAAATTGGCTCCCCTTATGCTGGCTGAATTGAGGTTGACGCCGGACAGATTCAATCCGGAAAAATTGACGTTGTCCAGAATGACCGGTGTGGCAGTAAGGCGTAAGCCGTTTATCAAATCGTTGAGAGTAGCGATGTAACCGTTTTCTGCTGCATTACTGAAAATCAGCCGGATAATATCGCGATCACATTGTGGCGAACTAAAAGCGAGTTTGATGGATTCAATCGTCGTTCTGTTAAGTTCACTGTCGACGGGTTTGCCGTCAGATCCAAGTACCAACGGCGCGGTCGCGTCAGAAAATGCAAAATAACTGTCAACAATATTGATTAATTCCATGGGTAGGATCGTGCTTAATGTGTTTTTCATCACGATCTGAGAGGCAGAGCTAGTTGGCAACATAATATATTCCTTCCGAATAGTAAAAGGGCTGGACATAGTCCGACAAACGTAACGGCGGCCAGATGCTAATGCAGGAGGCTATAAACTTCACTGCGGGAAATTGAGGATTGATGCGGTTTGTGTATTGTTGTAGCGGCAGGCAGTCTGCGCAGCTGACGCGTTGCACGTCAGAGTTCCTGCGCGAAGTTCACGTCAAGGCGTGGCCGGTCCGCGTTGTTCCGGTTTTACGGCGCTATCTGCCGCAGCGGCAGGTTTAATTGGCGCAGCCGGGGGCTCGCAGCTGCGCTCTTCTCCCATCCCTTTCAAAAACGCCCGGCGCACGACGCCGGCTGCCACCGCAGTACTCAATTCTTTCGAGCGCTTTTCTGCACCGCTGATTTTGCGTATCCAGCTGCGAAACGGCACCACGCCTTGAATAGTCCGTTCGACCGAGCCAATTGCTTCGTTTTGGGCAAATTCCTGCCCCTGATCCATAAAGGTCTGACTGCCTTCGGCGCTCTTCGCATCAAAATCAGGACCGAGCGCAGCATCCAGCAGTTGCACCTGTTCGGTCAACTCCTGGCAGGTATTCGAAGATGGCATTTTGTAGGGATTCTTTACCGCTTCGCTGAGCACGGCCGGAATCGCGATTTGCATAATATTCAAATCGCCGAGCGGTGAAACAAAGGCATTGCCAATGCGGCTTTCTGGGGATTTTGCTGCGTTGATTTGTGTTGCTTCACGGGTGACACATGCTGTAAGCGCCAGCGACGCGAGCGTGATGATACAAAGTTTCGACATCTCTGCAATCCTGATTGGTTATAAATATACCAAGCATATATCTCGCAGTTTTGCAAAGCAAATTATTCTGCTTTGAACAAAGCCAGCGCGGCCACGCGCTGTTTGGCATGATCGACTATCGGTGCAGGATAGTTGACCAGACTGAGTTCAGGAGTATGAATACCTTTGTCATCGAGCTGGGCCAGCTCAGGACAATAATGTCGAATGAATTTTCCCTGCGGGTCAAAGCGTTGCGACTGCGTAGTAGGATTGAAGATCCGGAAATAAGGTTGCGCATCACACCCGGTTGAGGCGGCCCATTGCCAGCCGCCGTTGTTCGATGCCAGATCAAAATCGTTGAGCTTCTCGGCAAAGTAAGCCTCTCCCCAACGCCAGTCGATCAGCAAATCCTTGACCAAAAAACTGGCGGCGATCATGCGCAGGCGGTTGTGCATGAAACCGGTCTGATTCAATTGCCGCATTGCTGCATCGACGATGGGAAAGCCGGTTTGTCCCGCACACCATGCCGCAAAATAGTCCGGATTATTCGGAAACGGTATCGTGTCAAACTCAGGCTTGAAGGTATGCGTCACCAGTTCCGGCCTGTGCCACAGCAATTGCTGATAGAACTCGCGCCAGATCAATTCGGACAACCAGGTTTGCGCACCGGCACTGCCGATCTGCAGCGCGATGCGCGCCAGTTCGCGTATCGATACCGTACCAAAACGCAGATGCACGGAGAGATATGACACACCTTTGATTCCCGGGAAATCCCGCGTCTCATGATAGCGATCAATGCGGGTGCAGAAATCGTTGAATAACTCTTCGCCACCGTTCATGCCGGGTTTTAACTGATCTACATTCACATCCGAAAATCCCAGCTCTTCCAGACTCGGCATCGTTTCAGGGTCCAGCTTTTTCAACTTCGGCAAATGAGCCTGCACGGCATGCGACTGCAAGGCTTCGTCATTGACCTTCGCTAACCAGGCGCGCTTGTACGGCGTAAACACCTGGTACATATTGCCGGTCAGATTCAGGATTTCATCGCGTTCAAAAATTACCTGATCTTTGTACAGCTGCAGCGATTTGCCGGATCCGGCCAACGTATCGGCAACCAGCGCGTCGCGCAACACAGCGGCCGGTTCAGTATCACGATTGGCATACACCGAATGAGCGTCGAACTCGGCGGCCAGGGCCGGAATCAGCAGACTGGCTTTGCCATGCCTGACGATCAGGTCTGAGCCAAGCTGATTGAGTTCGAGTTTGATCTGGCGCAGGCTTTCCCAGATGAAGGCGACTCGTCGGTCGACCCGGGGCAAGCGGTCCAGAATATCGCTGTCAAAAATAAAGACACAGATCACCGGATGCGCGCCGGTCAGCGCATGATGCAGCGCTGCATGATCAAACAGACGCAGATCGCGGCGCAACCAGACCAGGGCAGATTGAGAGATTGTCATTTAGCAGCCACAGATTGAAAGCCCTGAAATGCCACCTGCAGCATATTGTTAACAATGTCGTCATTACTCATTTTGCTGAATTTTTGCAGATATTCCACCGCCGGGTCGCAGGTGCGCGAATAGTAGCTGAACAAAATCACATCGCAAGCCAGCTCGGGATTCAGGTCGCCGGATTTTTGCGCCGCCTGCACCAGTTTTTCCAGTTGTCCATTCAGTTTCATGATGCGCGCCATATAACTCAGGTTGCGCATCAACATGCTGCGCACACTGTTGCTGGTCGATGGCAAAAACGGCAGGCCACCCTGCAGGCGAACGCGCAGGGCCCACTCCAATAAAGCGGACAGTTTCTGCAGCGGCGTGAATTGCGCATCGATTTGCGCCAGATAGTCGATCGCCCCGTCGATCAGCCGGATCAGCGCCTCACCAACTAAATCTTCCTTGGACTTGAAATGTTTGTATAGACTGGGTTTAGAGATACCAACCGCATTGGCGACATCATCCATGGTCATTAAATCAAAACCCTTTTCACCCAGGATACTGGTGGTCGCGTCCAGAATCGCATTCTCACGCAGCTTGAATGCCTGGTCCTTGAAGCTGATCTTGCTGAATATACTCATAAGTAAAATTAAGTTACTGATTGGTAGCTTTTCTGTTTTATCGGTAGTAATATTAGCATAGGGATTAAAGAGAAGGTTGGGAAAATGACGGTAACGCAGAAAAACAGGCAACGGGTAGCGGTAATCGGATCGGGCATTTCGGGGCTGGCGACGGCTTACTTTTTGAGCCGGGCGCACGACGTGACCCTGTTCGAAGCGGGCGCTTACTTAGGTGGTCACACCAATACCGTCGACGTCACGCTGGACGGCATGACGCATCCGGTGGATACCGGCTTCCTGGTCTACAACCAGTCCACCTACCCCAACCTGATCGCCTTGTTCAAGGAATTGGAGGTCGCCAGTTACGGCACCGATATGTCGTTTGGTGTCTCGATGGATCACGGCAAACTGGAGTGGGCAGGCACGAATATCGACAGCGTGTTCGCCCAGCGCAGCAACGCCTTCTCACCAAACTTCATCCGGATGGTTAAGGACATCCTGCGCTTTAACAAGGCCGCACCTGACTACTTGCAGGCAACTTTGCAATCCGGCGCGACGCTGGGTGAGTTGCTCAAAGCCGAAAAATACGGCGCGACCTTTCAGGATGCCTATTTACTACCAATGGCCGCGGCGATCTGGTCCAGCTCACCGAACGATATTCTTAAATATCCGGCCAGCAGTTTTATCCGCTTCTGCATCAATCACTCGCTGTTGCAGGTGAACGACCGGCCACAGTGGCAAACGGTGCGAGGTGGTGCGCGCGAATATGTCCGCACAATTGCTGCGACCTTAAGCGATATACGCCTGAACACGCCGGTCACCGCAGTGCTGCGCCACCCGACCGGCGTGACTGTCGAGACCGGCTCGGGCAATATGGTGTTTGATGCCGCGGTGTTCGCGACCCATGCACCGCAAACCGCACAGATCTTGAAGGACGCCAGTCCGACCGAGCGCCAGATCCTGTCGTCGGTCCGCTATCAGGCCAACCGGGCTTTTTTGCACACTGATCTGAAGCTGATGCCACAACGCCGCAAAGTCTGGTCGGCCTGGAATTATATTGGTGGTGCCAAAATCGATGGACATCGCCCAGTGTGCGTGAGCTACTGGCTCAATCAGTTACAACAACTGCCATTTTCAACACCGGTGATGGTGACGCTGAATCCATTTGAGCTGCCGGAACGTACAACTATCCATGGACAGTTCGATTACGAGCATCCCGTGTTTGACCACGCCGCGATCTCGGCACAACACAATTTGAGTTCGATCCAGGGCAAAAACAAATGCTGGTTCGCCGGCGCCTGGACCGGTTATGGATTTCATGAAGATGGTTTGAAATCGGCCCTGCGTGTTGTGGCCGATTTTGGGTTGTCACCAGAATGGGCCAAGGTATGAGCACAAGCAATACCGTCGCAGCAAGAATCATCAGCGGTCAGGTGATGCATGAGAGACTGCGTCCGGTACTGCATCGGTTTGTGTATCCGGTGTTTTATCTGCGGGTGAATCTGGCCCGGCTCAATGAATTGAATTCAGCATGGTTCGGCGTCAATCGTTGGAGAGTTGCAGCCTTATATACCAAGGATTATGGCGCACGCGATGGTTCTGATCTGGAGAGCTGGATGCGCACATTGTTACAGCAAGCCGGTATCAAGGCTGATGGCGAGATCTGGCTGCAGACTTTTCCGCGCCTGTTTGGCTATGTGTTTAATCCGGTCAGCTTCTGGTATTGCTACGACAAAACCGGCGCACTGCGCGCCGTGCTGGCTGAAGTGAACAACACCTTTGGCGAATCGCATCGCTATCTGCTGAGCGACGCGCAGGCCATCACCGAACACAGCACACTGATTGGCAAAAAAAATCTGCACGTCTCACCATTCTGTCAGGTGCAGGGAACATATCGCTTCAGGTTCCGCGATCTGGCCGACAGTAATTTTGTCAGTCTTGATTATCACGACGAAAACGGCCTGCTGATTAAAACTGCAGTCGGCGGCCGGAGTGAAGCATTTACTGCGCGGCGCATTTTGCGTGCCGTGCTGAAGCAACCGTTTTTAACATTTGGCATTGTGCTCGGCATTCACTGGCAGGCATTTAAATTGTGGCGAAAAGGAGTGCCGTTTTTCAGCAAGCCCGCACCGCCGCGCCAATACCTGAGCACCACCCCACATCCACTCACAAACCAAGAGGAATCGATACCGTGAGTCAAACGCAATCATTTGATGGCATGTCAGCGTCCATCCCAACCGCAGCCAAAGTATTTTTGAATCTGCTGCGGAAACTGAAACACGGTCACCTCCAGGTGATCACGCCGGAAGGCACCCGGTTCATGTTCGGTGATTTGCACCAGCCACCGAGTGCGACCCTGAAAATAAAAAACTGGCAGGCCTGTGCCCGAATTATTCGTGCCGGTGATATCGGATTTGCCGAATGTATCGAAGCCGACTGGATCGAATCCTCGGATCTGACCGCCCTGCTGCGTCTGGCGCTGCGCAACGAAGCTGCCCTGCAACGCATGGTCAACGGTGGCTGGCTCTCGACGCTGTGGTATCGGCTGCGCCATGTACTGCGTCCGAATACCCGCAAGGGCAGCAAGAGAAATATCCATGCGCATTACGATATCGGCAACGAGTTTTATCGCCTGTGGCTGGACAAAAGCATGACCTATTCCAGCGCACTGTTTGGCGGAGAACACAGTCTGTCACTGCACGACGCTCAGGCGCGCAAGTATCAGCGGATCATTGATGTGCTGGCTTTGAAGGCCGGAGATCATGTACTGGAAATCGGTTGCGGCTGGGGCGGTTTTGCCGAGCATGCCGGCCTGTTGGGAATCCAGGTCACCGGGATCACCATCTCACCAGCGCAGCTGGCTGTGGCGCAGCAACGCGTTGACGAAAAACAGCTCAACAGTCTGGTGCAGTTGAGCCTGTGCGACTATCGCGATTTAACCGGCAGCTTTGACGCGATCGTGTCGATCGAAATGTTTGAAGCAGTCGGCGAACAGTATTGGCCCGGCTATTTTGATACCGTCGCCAAACGTTTGAAAGATGGCGGCCGGGCGCTGGTGCAATCGATCACGATCAATGAACGCGACTTTGAACGCTATCGCAGCAGCACCGATTTTATTCAGCAGTACATTTTCCCGGGTGGCATGTTGCCGAGCCCGGAGCGCTTTGCCAAACAGGCGGCCAGATCACAACTGCAGGTGACCGGGCAGTTCGCATTTGGTCCTGACTATGCCGAAACGCTGCGGCGCTGGTACCAGTCGTGGCAGGACAATCTCGACACCATCCTGAAACAGGGATTTGACGAACGCTTTCTGCGCATCTGGCGTTTGTATTTTGCGTATTGCGAGGCTGGCTTCGATGAAGGGAAGACCGATGTCGTGCAATTCTTGCTGCAAAAAGCTTAAGTTCATTTGTGCCGCACTGCTGGTGCTGTGCAGCGCCAGTGTGCTGGCAAACGACTGGCATGGCGAGCTGCCACAGGCTAAACCGCTGGGACAGGGCGAGCTGCGCTGGTTCGGTTTCAGTATTTACAGCGCAACGCTGTGGAGCGAACACGTTCCCTTTGACCAGACTGCGCCGTTTGCCCTGGAGCTGACTTATCACGTGCATGTAACACGGGAACGGTTTGTACAAACCAGCCTCGATGAGATCAAGCGCTTGTTTGATCAACGATTTTCTGCCGATAAACTGAAAAATTGGGAGGCGCTTATGTCCCAGGCGTTCCCTGAAGTCCACGATGGTGATCAGCTTATCGGTATTTTTATTCCGCACCAGGGTTGCCGCTTCTATGACAGGAGCGGATTGCGCATCGACATTCGCGATCCCGAATTTGCCGAAGCATTTTTTGCCATCTGGCTCGACCCGCGCAGCAAGGACAGCAAACTGCGTCAACACCTGTTGGGAATCACCAGGTGAAGCAACCCACCTTCGGCTACGCGGCCTACGGATTGCTGGGTATGCCACTGGCCATGGCGGCGCTGCCGGTGTATGTGCAGATTCCGGCTTACTACACCACCGAGCTCGGCATGGCGCTGGCCAGTGCCGGATGGATTCTGTTTCTGGCGCGCTTTATCGATGCGCTGCAGGATCCGCTGCTGGGATTGCTGATCGACCGGCTGCCCGGCAGATTGACCTTATGGTTTTGCGCTGCCGCCGTGCTGCTGTCGGCGGCATTTTACGGCCTGTGGTTACCACCGGTCCGGGGTGAGAAGCTGGTGGCCTGGTTGGCGGTGATGCTGATACTGGCGTATATGGCGCACAGCATGTTGAATATCGCCTACCTGGCCTGGGGCGCGCGGCTCAATCCCGTGCAGGACGGGCAGACCGATACTACGCTGCTCGGTGCTGCTGCCTGGCGTGAAGGTGCCGGGTTACTTGGCGTGATCGTCGCCAGCGTAGTGCCTGGATATATCTTTCTGTCTGACCGGCAGACCGTGCAATTGAGCAGGTACAGCATCGGCTTTGCTGCATTGACCATGTTGTCGGTGCTGGCCCTGTTCAAAGGTGCACCGCGCTGGCAACGCGGGAGCGCGCAAGCCGGTGTGACACTGGCCGGGCAGTGGAAAATTTTGGCCGGCAATACCGGCTTCCGGGCGCTGCTGGTGCCCTACTTTATTAACGCGGTATCGGTTTCCGTGCCCGCAACGCTGGTGGTATTTTTTGTGAATGACCGCCTGCAGGCCGCGCAGTACGTCCCGGCGTTTCTGGCCACCTACTTTATTGCCGCCGCAATTGGCCTGCCGTACTGGGTGTATGCCGCAAAAAAATGGGGCGTGGTGGTTAGCTGGCGACTGGGCATGATGCTGGCGATCGCCGCCTTCATCAGTGCCGGATTGCTGAGTGCCGGACAGACCATGCCGTTCTTTGTCATCTGCGCGGCCTCGGGTTTTGCTCTGGGTGCCGATCTGGCTTTGCCGCCGGTATTGCTGGCGCAGGTGATCCAGCCCGGTGCCGCACCGGCGGCGTATTACGGGGTCTGGACCCTGCTCGGCAAATTTGCCCTGGCCCTGTCGGGACTGGCGCTGCCATTGCTGGCGTATCTGAATTACCACCCCGGTCATCCGGCCGGGGTTGAATTGGCCTGGGTGTACGCAGGTATTCCCTGTGCCTTGAAATGTATCGCACTGGCATTGCTGCTGCGTGCTTTGCCCATGCAGCACATTCATCATCAAACGAGGACTCTATGAAAAAATTATTTATGCTGGCGCTCTGCGTCGTGTTGACCAGTTGCGTCGCGCCCGATGTCACCCATTATCAGAACCTGCAACCCAAGCTCGATCTGGAACACTATTTTGTAGGCACGACCGATGCCTGGGGCATGTTTCAAAAGCGCAGCGGCGAAGTCGTCAAACGCTTTCATGTCGAAATTACGGGAACCAAAAAAGACGACAAACTGATCCTGGATGAACGCTTCAGTTACGACGATGGGACCAAACAGCAGCGCGTCTGGACCCTGACCCACCAAGCCGACGGCAGCTGGCACGGCACCGCAGCGGATGTGGTGGGCGAAGCCATCGGCCAGGTGTCCGGCAATACCTTGCACTGGGAGTACGCGTTGTTACTGCCGGTTGATGACTCGACCTACCAGATGCATTTTGATGACTGGATGTATCTGATCGACGAGCGCGTCATGATCAATCGCGCCAGCATGCAAAAATGGGGTGTGGAAGTCGGTCAGGTGACGCTGTTTTTTAACAAGCGGAGCTAGCATGTCTGGTTTCCATCCGTTTGCGTTGAACCTGCCGATCCAGGACTGGATCGGCAAGCGTGTCTGGGTGATTGGCGCATCCAGTGGCATCGGTGCGGCACTGGCGCAGCAATTGCTCGCCGCTGGCGCAAAAGTGGTCCTGTCGGCCAGGCGTCTGGAATTGCTGCAGCAAGTGGCAAATGAATCTGCCGGTGCCTATCTGGTTCCTCTCGACGTCCAGCAGCAATCAGCCTGGCCCGACGCATATCAGTGGATCAAATCCCAGATCGGTGGCATTGACATGGTGATCTTCTGCGCCGCCGATTATCGCCCTGAGCGCAGCTGGGAAGTCAATCCCGAAACCGCGCTGCGCACCTTGACCATTAACGTGGCCAGCGTGTATTCCGGGCTGGCTGCGGTGTTGCCGGAGATGATCACGCGCGGCAATGGCAGCATCGCCCTGGTGGCCAGCGTCGCGGGCTATCTGGGTTTGCCGAACGCCAGTGTGTATGGACCGAGCAAGGCAGCGTTGATCAATCTGGCTGAAATTCTGTATGGCGATTTGCATCCGAAAGGTATCAACGTCTATCTGATCAATCCCGGTTTTGTGGATACCGGACTGACTCAAAAAAATGATTTCACCATGCCCGCGCTGCAAACTGCCGAGCAGGCTTCGGCATCGATTTTGCGCGGCATGGCAGCCGGTCAGTTTGAAATACATTTCCCGCGTCGCTTCACGCAGATCATCAAGCTGCTGCAGCTGTTACCATATCGGCTGAGATTTTTCCTGTTTAAACGGTTTCTTCCATGACACGACTGACTGAACTGCTGCTCTGGTATACCTCGCTGACCCGGGAAAGCGTGAAGCTGGCGGTCGATTATTATCATCCCGAGGCGCGCTTCAAAGATCCGTTCAATGAAGTGCATGGCGTGGACGCGATCATGCATATCTTCGATCACATGTTTGTGACCACCGACAATCCGCGCTTCATCATGCATGAACAGATCGTCCAGGGCGAGCAGGCGTTCGTGAGCTGGACCTTTGAATTTGCGTTAAAGGGCAATGCCTACACCGTGCATGGAGCCTCGCATCTCAAATTTGATCATGCCGGCCTGGTCACCGATCATCGTGATTATTGGGACGCTGCCGAAGAGCTGTTCCAGAAGCTGCCATTGATCGGCGCACCGATACGCTGGCTGCGCCGTCAGTTCAAAGTCGCCCAGGCGCATCGAACCTGAAGCAGTAAGTTTAATACCTGCACTTTTTAGAAACCTGGGCCGGGTTGGTACCCCGGCCTGCGGCACTACTTTTCATCAACGGAATACATCCCCTCCCGTCATGTCAACATGATGTGCGCCTAAAAATTGTACATTTGCAGCGCCAATTTTGATTACTTTGGACAGTCCGGAAAAAATCGGGCACTTGAGCTGATTGCCCGGGCTGTCACCGCAACAGGCACGTCGCGTTTCTATCATGCAATGCAAACCAGATTCTGTACTCTTCGACATTTCATTGCGCGCGTACGCGCACGATATTTTTTTAAATGCTGGTTTGATATGTGCCTTACCGAACTGTCCACATTATTTTATTTCTCTATTCTGAAATCTGGAAATTGGCATGTGTCGTAGCTCTCTGGCTATGTTCTGAACTCGAACATCAGGATTGCTGAGTTCCTACTTTTTATTAACTAATTGGAGTATTCAAATGAGTGAGTTACATAGTTTTTCAAATTCGCCTGTAAAGGCATCAAGCATTATCGGTACCAGCGTGGTCGATCGTAAAGACGAGAGTCTGGGAGACATTAAGGAAATCGTGATTGATCCAAGTACGGGTCGCGTTGCCTATGTTGTCGTCGCGTTTGGTGGCTTTTTAAGTATGGGCGAAAAGTTGTTCGCCATTCCTTTCGGGTCTTTTAAATATCAACATGATGGCAATAAATATGTGCTTGATTTGCCCAAGGAAAAACTGCAGGCGGCACCCGGCTTTGACACGAATCACTGGCCATCCATGACCGATGAAAAGTGGAACCGTGAAATTCATTCCTACTACGGTAGCGAGCCATTTTGGCTTTAATCGCTAAAGATGAATCGCCCGATCTTTTTCGTTAAAGAATTCCACAACATTTCAAACAGGTGAGGTGGGAGAGCAGACCGGGCGTTGACCATGAACCAAGATTTCAATCTATGACAACTAACCCGTGTCGACCTTGCTTCGACCAAATAAATTAAATCAACAAAGTTCACTTTAAGGAGAAACAACATGGATTTGCTAATTATCGTAATCGTGCTTTTGGCGTTATTTGGCGGTGGCGGAGGATTGTACTGGGGTATGGGTGCTGGTTGGGGAATGGGGCCGATAGGACTGATTCTTTTGGTTTTCGTCGTATGTTTTTTGCTGTTTGGCTATCGCGGAAAACGGAGAGGCTGAGTGGAACTCGATCGCATGATCATTATAGATACTGCGCTTGGCCAGGATGCTGTTTGGATCGTCTAACCGATCCATCGCAATCATCGATGTTGGTTGTGCTGCCGGCATCGGTGTCTCCACTTTGTGCGGTGTCGAGCATGCTGCGAGCCGCGCCGCGTACTGTGGTTTGATCATGCCGTCATGGTCACCGACCATCGCGATTATTGGGACGCGGCAGAAGAGCTGTTTCAGAAGCTGCCCCTGATCGGCGCGCCGATACGCTGGTTGCGTCGTCAGTTTAAAGTCAGCCAGGTGCAACAAACCTGAATCCGGCAGCCTGCCGCTGCCATTCACGCTTTGATTGCTGCCGATTGCATGCTGCCCGTTTCGCGAAATCTGGAATGCCAGGCAAACGCCTGCTCCAGCACATGCGGTGTGTGGCCGCCGCGCAGGGCGGCCTGGGCCACATAGTCGCGCAGCATGCCCTTGTACGGTTCGGCGACACACTTTTCGATGATGACCTGCGCGCGCTCCACCGGCGCCAGTCCGCGCAGATCGGCCAGTCCGATTTCAGTGACGATGATATCGACGTCGTGTTCATTATGGTCAACATGGGACACCATCGGCACGATGCTGGAAATGTTGCCGCCCTTGGCGACCGACTTGGTGGCAAAGATTGCCAGATAGGCGTTGCGCGCAAAGTCGCCCGAGCCGCCGATGCCGTTCATCATATGCGTGCCCAGCACATGGGTGGAATTGACGTTGCCATAGATGTCGGCTTCCAGCGCCGTGTTGATGGCAATGATGCCCAGCCGGCGGATCACTTCCGGATGGTTGCTGATTTCCTGCGGACACAGTATCAGGCGGTCTTTGTAGCGCGCCAGCTGGCTGAATACTTCCTGACCTTTTTTCCTGGACAGCGTGATCGAGGAGCCCGACGCAAAATCGAGCTTGCCAGCATCAAACAGATCAAAGGTCGAATCCTGCAAAACTTCTGAATACATCTGCAGATGCTCGAACGGACTGTCGATGAAGCCGCTCATGACCGCATTGGCGATGGTGCCGATGCCAGCCTGGATCGGCAGCAGACTGTTGCTCAGACGCCCGGCCCTGACTTCTTCCCTGAAAAAATCCACCAGATGTCTGGCAATCGCGGCAGTGTCCTGATCGGGCGGCAGAATGGTGGACGAGCTGTCGATTTTTTTGGTGATCACGATCGCGACGATTTTGTCCGGATCAATCTGGATCGCAGTCGTGCCGATCCGGTCGCTTGGCATCATGATCGGTATCGGTTCACGTTGCGGACGCTGCAGGGGAATAAAAATATCGTGCAGGCCCTCAAGTTCCAGCGATTGCGTCATGTTGATTTCAACGATCACCTTGTCCGCCAGAATCGCAAAGCTGGCGCTGTTGCCGATCGAGGTAGTGGGAATGATGGCACCGGTTTCGGTGATCGCGATCGCCTCGATAATCGCGACGTCGACCGGTTTGATCTGCCTGGTGCGCAGCATTTCCACCGTTTCTGATAAATGCTGGTCGACGTACATCACCTCGCCGCGGTTGATCGCCGCGCGCAATACCGGGTCGGACTGAAACGGCATGCGCCGCGCCAGCACGCCAGCCTCAGTCAGCGTGCGGTCGACATCGTCGCCGAGTGAAGTGCCGGTGATCAGGGTGATGCTCAGCGGCGTATGGCGCGCGCGTTCGGCCAGCGCCAGCGGTACCTCCTTGGCGTCCCCGGCGCGGGTAAAACCGCTCATGCCGACTGTCATGCCGTTGTGTATCCAGGTTGCAGCAGTGTCTGCGCTGGTGATGCGCTCGCGTAACGCAGGCAGGCGGATGCGGTTCTGGTACTCATCAGGCATGGCGGGATTCCTTGTCGTGGTTCAGGTCAGGCAGTAGTTGACTGGCAGATGCGGTGCCGGGGTTTGGGTATCCTGCAGAGATTCGCGCAGATCGATTTCAATGGCCTTGCAGATCGCGTCGAGCGGCAAGTCATTCGCCTCCAGACCGAACGGTTCTTCAATTTCATCGCCGAGCGCATCCAGCCCAAAAAAGGTGTAGGCCACGATCGCCACCACAAACGGCGTCATGAAGCCGATCGAATCGACCAGACCGAATGGCAGCAAAAAGCAGTAGATGTAAGCGGTGCGGTGCAGCAGCAGCGTGTAGGAAAACGGGATCGGCGTATTTCTGATTCGTTCACACGACGCGGCGGCCGAAGTCATGGCGCTAAGGCTGTTGTCGATCGCAGCGACCAGACAGGGATCAATCCGGCCCTCTTTGAAAGACTGGCGTAAATCCATGCCCATCTGCTGCATTAAAAAATCGGGCTTGTTGGAGAAGCCCTGCATGCGTTCCCATTCGGCTTCCAGCAACAGCTGTTTGAGTTCTGGTGCATCGGCCTGGCCGCGCAGCAGGTCACGCAGGGCATGGGCAAAGGCGCAGCAGCGGTAGATCATGCGTACCCGGATATCGGACAGGCCATTGATCGCCAGTGCCGGTTTGGGATAGTCGATCAGACTGTGACACTGGCGCGCCAGCACGCGGCTTTTGAGCAGCAGCTCGCCCCACAGTTTGCGGCCTTCGCAAAAGCGGTCATAGGCTGCGGTATTTCGGAAGCCCAGAAAAATTGCAATCGGCAGGCCGATCAGCGTGAAAGGTATGGTGGTGAGGGTGATTTTTAACGCGAACAGGTCACCGTGCGAAATCGTCACCAGTGTGGCGATGACGATATTGATGATGAGCGTAGGCAGTATTCTGGGTAAAACCGATCCGCGCAGCAGCAGAAAAAGTTTGATGCCCGACGGGCGGTCTCTGATGATCAATTCAGGGTTCCATTTGCTTAAGCGGTAAAATTCACTGTCATATGAGTGATTAAATCACTCATATATGAGCGAGTCAAGCCTTATAATTTGGCCAGTCGTTCAAATCGGATCCGATCTCGGAGGGAGTGTGCATGAAAAAACAGATTGCCTATCGCAATTTGCCGCAGCGCTTATTGAAAGCCAGAGAGTGCCTGATGGCGCATTTCCGGCCGGTGCTGCAGCATTATGGTGTGACCGAACAGCAGTGGCGGGTGTTGCGGATACTGGACGAGCACGGTCAGCTCGAGCCGCGTGAAATTGGTCATTTGTGCCACATCCAGAGTCCCAGCATGGCGGGTGTGCTGGCGCGCATGGAGCTGCTGGACCTGATCGTGCGCACCCGCAGCAGCACCGATCAGCGCCGCGTGCTGGTGCGACTGGCAGCGCAAGGCCAGCAACTGGTGGGCGTGATGGCGCCGCTCATTGATACCCAGTACCAGTATCTGGAAGAGGCAATCGGCAAGCCGGTGCTGGATGATTTGTTCAAGGTCCTTGAATCGTTTATCGCAGCACAGGATGTTCGGGTAAAAAAAGTGGCGCTGCCTGAATAAGCCCTTTTTAGTGTAAGGTTGGACTTCGCGTAGCTTCACTATGCCCATCAACCTGCTTAGTCCCATGTCCCGGAGAGAAAAAATGAACGACGAAACAATTGTGC
This sequence comes from Oxalobacteraceae bacterium GrIS 1.18, assembly GCA_040544425.1. GTDB lineage: Bacteria > Pseudomonadota > Gammaproteobacteria > Burkholderiales > Burkholderiaceae_D > Solimicrobium. The sequence continues at coordinate 109,014 of JBEONO010000006.1, read as the reverse complement.
TGGTAGCCCGTTTGAAGGTAAAGAATGGCATGGTCGACGCAGCGAAAAATGCGGCGCTGGCACTGGTACCCCTGTCACGCCAGGAAGCTGGCTGCATCAATTACGATGTGCATCAGGCCATCGATGACGAAAGCGTGTTTGTCTGGCATGAGACCTGGGCGAATCAAGCAGCGCTGGATGAACATTTCGCAACCACGTTTTTCAAGGAGTTTTTTGCCGGCATGGGCGAAATGGTGGTTGAGCCGCCGGTGATCACATTGACAAAACTGATCAGCTGATCCGGCCGCAGGGCAGAGGCAGTGTCGGGCCGCGATAGTTATTGGAGGTTGCTTCTTTCCCGGGTTGGTTAGCATAGCAGGAATTATTCATGCTATTCATCGAAAGGAAAATCAATGACTGCCGCTGAAAAAATTAGCATTGCGCTACTGCCAGAAATGGTTCTGATTATCCGCGCAGCAGTAGCAACCGGTGAGTACGCCTCAAGCAGTGAAGTGATTCGTGACGCGTTACGCGATTGGACCTGTACGCGTAGTCTGCGCCTGCAAGGCATTACTGAGCTGCGCGGTGTCTGGCAGGAAGCGTCAGGCGACCAGCCACCTGGTCTGTCGCCTGATGAAGTGTTAACCCGCCTTGAGCGTAAGTACCAGACGATCGCTGACGCAGCAGGCGAAACAAAATGATGCGGTCGGAACTGTCTCTCCACGTTGAAGACGAACCCGATGTTATTGCAGACTTTATCACCAGGCACAATCCGAACCGCGCAAACATTTATTCAGGGCATACGTAAAAAAAATGACTGCTGGTTGGCGGCTGTCTGTCAGTTGGTTTTCCTGCTCGATGCATTAATCAACCTTCCTGGCAGTGATAAACACGCCAATATCCCCCAAAATACCCCAAATAAGGCATAGACTTTTTACGGGTATCTCTATAGACTCATTAGAATTTTATCGTCATCAAAATTCAAATCAGGCACGGGGAAGCGCTTCATGAAGTTGACACAAATTGATGTTACCGGGCTGGTTTGCGCCCTCCTGACCACCCTTTTCCTGTGCCAACTGAGCGGCCCGGTCCGCGCGGCACCGGGCAGTGAACCAGCGTCCAGGCAATCCAGCACGTTTGCCAAAAATGCGCCAATGCCTGCATGGGCGCTACCTCTGGCTGCGATATCCGAAACCACGAGAACCGATCCGCTCGTCTATCGGCTGATTGAATACCAGGTTCAGCTTGGTGCCGAAACTGGCATGCTGGCCAATCTGGCGCTGCAGGTCAATGAACGCGCCGCCCTGTCCAGAATTGGACAGTACAGCATCGTCTACTACCCGATTTATCAGAAATTGAAACTGCACCGGATTGCGTTGATCCGCGCCGGCCATGTCATCGACAAAATGGACAGTGTCAAAATTCGTCATCTGGAACGCGAGACCAGTATGGAAGCCGGCATGTACGGCGGGGCAACTACTGTTGAATTGCTGCTTGATGACGTGCGCGTCGGTGACACGCTGTGGTTGACCTATGGCGTGACGGGCGAGAACCCGGTCTTTGACAGGAAGTGGCATTCGCTGTTTTATTGGGACAATGTGGACCCGATCGAACTACGGCGCATTACCGTGACCTATCCGGCCAGCCGCAAGCTGGTCTGGGGGCAACTGAGCGATTTTAACAAAGCGCCGATACCGACTCGCGTGGAAGATCTGAACGGTCAGCATCGGATCCAGTTTGAAGACCACGGCATTGATGCAGTCAGTTTTGAACCGGCAACGCCGTCCGACTATTTTCCGGTACGCCTGCTGGAATTCAGCGAGTTTCCCGACTGGCATGCCGTTGCGAGCTGGGCCGACTCCCTATTCCCGAAAGTGAAACCAGGACCGCTGCAAACCGCTCTGTTCAAAGATTTCAGTCACGAAAGCACAGCTGCAACCAGGGCCGCTGCCGCCTTGCACTGGGTGCAGAATGAGGTGCGCTACTTCAGCGTCTCGATCGGTGAAAACTCGCATCGGCCGCAACTACCCGAGGTGGTCATCAAACGACGGTATGGCGACTGCAAGGATAAAAGTTATCTGCTGGTGAGTCTGTTGCAGCAAATGGGCATCAAGGCGATGCCGGTGCTGATTGCCGCGCACTCACCCAAAATACCGGCCAAAGTAATGGCCACGCCAGACTGGTTCGACCACGTCATCGTCAGACTGGAAATCGACGGCCGAACCTACTACGTAGACCCGACCCTGTCCGGTCAGGAATCGCCGCTGGAAACCTTGCCGACGGCGATGCCGGGCGCATCCGGCCTGCTGGTGGAAGCCGGTACCACGGCATTGACCACCTTGCCGGAACGCGCCGATGTCGGGCCGGATTACGAACATGAAGACAACATCAAGATTGAAAAATTTGACGGTGATGCGGTGCTGAACCTGCATGATACCTACCGCGGTTTTTATTCCGACTGGGCGCGCACGCATTTCATCAATCTGTCGGAACACGAACTGAAAAAAGAGATCCTGTCGTATTACGAAAAGGAATACCCCGGCATCACGCTGGAAGGATTGCCGCAGTTTCAGAATGACAGTAAACAAAACCAGTTTCACGTTCGGGCCAGATTCAGTTTGCCTGCGCCGGTCAGGCACGAAGACAAACTGTACAAGCTCAGCTTCGATTCGCAAATTTTGAAAGGAAACCTGCGCATACCGGACAAGCTGGTGCGCAATTTTCCGTTTGAAATTGCGGGCGGCAAACGGCAGTCCCGCTATCGGCTGAACATAGAATGGCCGGCGATTGTGCGCGCTGATTTGCCATCGGTTACCGAAAGTATTGATAACGACTATTTTTCTGTCAAAGAAGATACCCTGCTGCGCGGCAATCAGACTGCCTACCAGATGGATTTCCGCATCAAGAACGACATCGTGCCTGCCGCCGACATGACTACCCTGCATACGCAGACCAAGCTGCTGGATAAATTTTTCAATCCCTCGTTTCGCATTAACGAAAACCAGCTTGGCAAAGCCGATTCTTTGGCGCTCAGTTACCGCAGCATGGATGCCGCCCGGATCGTTGGATTGCTGTCCCAGAAGCAGCAAGAGATCGTCCGCATGATTAACGATAAAAAGGGTATCAATGACGACATGTGCAATTTGGGTATCTACCTGATTGACTACGAAGATGCGGTTTCGTCAGCACAGTTATTCGATCAATTTCTCGGCACATTCAGGAATAATTTCAACAGCAGATCAGATGCAGAGAAAAGATGTCTCACCAAACTTTTCTATGATCGGGCCTGGTTTGCCGACAGCATCTCGGTATCCGGTACCACCAAAGCGATTGCCGACAAGGATCACCTGATGATGAACCTGGCCTGGGCTCGCTTTTACACCGACGACTCTGACGCTGCAATCACAACGATGGACAGCTACGTCCACGCCAATCAGGCTGCCAGGGGCTGGATGCCCATCCTGGATCTGGCCAGCCAGATCGCCCTGTATCAGCGGACCGGCAAAGATTTTCCACCGGATCTCATTCAATCTGTCACAGCCGACCAGGACAGCATCTGGCCGCGCCCGATTCTGGCCATGCAACTGAAAAAAATCACGCCGGACGAGCTGGTCAAAATTACCGCATCCATGCAGGCGGATGCGCGCGATATTTCAGAAGCGGAAGCCTGGTTTTACATCGGCCAGACGTATCTGGCAGAAAAAAAATATCGGGACGCTGAGCGGGCGTTTAAATGGGTGCTGGCGCGTGGTAACCGCAACGCCGATTTTTACACGCAAGCCAAATATGAACTGACCCGCATCAGCGATCAGGACCCGGAAACCAAAGCGGGCCTCAATGCCTACCAGACCAGGGACTACGTGAAGGCCAACACTGTCTGGGAAAAAAATGCGCAGAGCGGCAGCGCAAATTCGCAACTGTACCTGGGCAATGCTTACGACAATGGCACCGGAGTAGAGCAGGATTCTTCGAAAGCGATGTATTGGTATCGACTGGCTGCCGATCAGGGAAATGAAGCTGCCCAGTATGATCTTGGACTGATGTATATCAACGGCCGCGGCGTCGAGGTTGATCCCGGACAGGGACTGGCGTGGATAAAAAAATCTGCTGAGCTGGGCTTTGCGTTGGCACAAAACCTGATGGGAAATAAATATAAACGCGGCGATGGCGTCGAAATAAATCTGTCCGAATCGATACGCTGGTTTAAATTGGCGGCGGACCAGAATAATCAGGATGCACAAGCCAGCCTGTGTGTCGCGTATATGGAAGGCAACGGCGTAGCCACGAATTACGGGGCATCACTGGTGTGGGCATTACTGGGAACTGCGAAGGACGATCCCGCAGCACTGACCAATCTCGGCATTCTGTTTGAAAGAGGTTGGGGAGTTGAAAAAAATATGAAGACCGCTCTCCAGCTTTATCAAATGGCTGCCGATAAAAACAATGTGGTGGCGCAGACCAACCTGGCACTTGCTTATCGGTTTGGCAGAGGCGTACCAGCAGACAACAAGCTTGCATTGCACTGGTACCAGGTTGCGGTTGAGCATGGCAGCAGCGACGCACAGTTCAATCTGGGGTATTTATATTTGACGGGAAGTCTTGGGACCAAAGACGACCTCGAGGGAATAAGGTTGGTGACATTGGCGGCAACGCAGGGAAACATGGCGGCGCAAAACGAATTGGGCTGGATGTACCTGGTAGGCCGTCATGTCAAAGAAGACCACAAAGAGGCGCTGAAATGGCTGCGTCTTGCCGCCGGTCAGGGGAGCCCAAATGCCCTCACCAGTCTTGGATGGATGTATCAGAAACCTGTCGACATTGCGCAGGACTACAACGAAGCCGTCAGGCTGTACCGGTTGGCCGCCGCCCAGGGATTTGCGCAGGCGCAAATTAATCTGGCCTGGATGTATCACGGCGGCTTGGGTGTGCCCAAAGATGACCGGGGCTTCCGGAAATGGTTGAGTATGGCGGCAAAACAGGGTAACGCCACGGCGCAGTACCAGTTGGGTCAAATGTATCATTCGGGGCACGGGGTCCCGGTCGATCAGCCGGAAGCAGCGCGCTGGTATTTGCTCGCTGCGCAACAGGGCCATGCCGCTGCGCAGAATAATATCGGCTGGGCCTACTACACCGGAACAGGCGTTACCCAGGATTTTACGGAAGCGCTCAAATGGTTCCACCTTGCCATTGATCAGAATGAGTCCGAAGCAAAAGACAGTCTGGCTGAAGCCTACCGCGACGGCAAGGGCGTCGCTCAGGACATCAACGAAGCGCTGAAATGGTTCCGCCGTTCCGCTGATCAGAACAATCCGAACGCGCAAAATTATCTCGGAGATTTGTATTTCGAGGGACTTGGTGTTCCGCAAGACTACGCCGAGGCGATCAAGTGGTACAGGCTTGCCGCCGATCAGGATCAGCCAGACGCGCAGAAAAAGTTGGCTGACATGTACAGGTCAGGGAAGGGTGTGCAGGCCGATGAAAAAGAATCGGAAAAATGGCTGGCCCTCGCTGCAGGACAGGAGAAGAAACAGGACAACAAAAACGTGGCTCATGCAGAACCCGATTCAATCCAGTCTGGCAAGGCGACGATGCAGTGTCCGGACAATGCCAATTCTCCCAACTACCCGACACAGGCCGCGCAGGCGTATCAGCAAGGTGTTGTGGGACTTGCGCTGTACATTGGAGCGGATGGCTATGTACTCGATTCAAAAATAGAAAAATCATCGGGCTTTAAAGCGTTGGACGAGGCGGCATTGTCTGCCTTGGATGCCTGCACATTCAGCGCGCAGCAGCCGAAGGACAATCCGTTGCCGTTTTGGATTGCCTCTGAATATGTCTGGAAATTGCCCGGGTAAGTTCGTGGTTTGACAAGACAGCTGGGTTTTTGTGCTGCATGTCCAGATAACTTCCCGCCAGCCGATTGTTTCGAGTAAGATTTGGCCGCCAAAGTCGAGACTGTGCAGGGGCCAGAAAAACAATCGTTTGCGCAACAGCCAGCCGTCGTTACAGCGGACAAGCGTCGATTTTTGTAATAATTCCCTCCAGGCAATACAGATCGCTGAAGATCACCTGAACCAACTTCTGTTGTACACCAACAAAGAAATTCAAAAATGCCCTATTTAGGGTATATCCCGAATCGATATTTTCGATTAGCATTGGCCGGGTTTTGTCAATTACAACTACCACCTACTCCAGCCATGAAAAATACTTCCATATCGGCAATGATTGCTGCGATTTCCCTCGTATCCCTGCTCGCTGGCTGCGGCGGTGGCGGCGGAGGCAGCAGTGCTGACAGTGGCAGCACTGGCAGTTCCAGCGTTAAAACAAGTCCCAGTGTGGGTGCCGGTCCGACGGTGGCGATCGTCGCCAGCGCTGCCGTCAAGCCTGCAAGCGGACAACAGTTACTGGCAGCGGCCGGCAGTCAGATTACTCTGGATGGTACGAGCAGCACCGATTCCGGTGGCTCTATCACTGCCTATGCATGGACCCTGCCAGCAAAGCCAGCGGGTAGTGCCACGACCTTAAGTACCGGCACCGGTGCCAGCGTAAACCTGATTCCGGATGTCAGCGGTACTTATACGGTTACGCTTACCATAACCGACAGCAATGGCATCAGCGCAGCACAATCGATGACGATTCAGGTCACCAGTTCAATTCCGGTCGTCAATGTTGTGGATTCAGTGAACTTTACCGGTCCTTCCACTACGAAGCCGACCCAGAATATTGCCCTGGGCAGCAACGTTACCCTGGACGCTTCCGGCAGCACCGATCCGGCCAGTCTGCCGTTAAGCGTCACCTGGACCATGCTGCAACAGCCGACCGGCAGTGTGGCGAGCCTTGCGCAAGGCAGTAATATCACTCATTTTTCTCCGGATCTGGTCGGCACGTACCAGGTGCGTGCCCGCGCGCTGAACGCAAATGGCGCGTATTCGGATGTAATCGAGGTCTTTGTGGTTAGCCAGCCGCCAACGATAGCGGTGGTCGCAAATGCCGTGTCGGTCGGCGGCGCGGGCAGCATGTCGACCTATACCGGCTATTCGGTCTATCTGGATTCGGGTGCTTCGGTATTCCCGGCCGCGGATTCCGGCACCGCGACCTGGACCATGCTGAACCTTCCCGCTGCCAGCCGGACCGCACAGCTCTCGCTTGTCAACGGTGTCAATGTGGCTTTCGTGCCCGATGCACCCGGGGTGTATGTGGTTCAGCTGTCGCTGCTGGACAGTACAACCGGAATCGCCTCAACCTACACAATGACTGTCAATGTGCTCCAGGCACCGATCGCGGTCGTCACCGGTTCGTCGTCGCCAGTTGCCTTGACCAGTGCGCCAGCCTTCGTGGGTCAGACCGGTGTAGCCGTGACGCTGCGCGGCGGCGCCAGTTATGAGCCCGGTGGTGCAGCCCTGACCTATGCCTGGACATTGAACACCAAGCCGATCAACAGCAGGCTGGTGCTCAGCAATCCGACTGCCCCGAATCTGGTATTCACGCCCGATGTGAACGGTGCCTATTCCTTTACGCTGACGGTTCGTGACGGGAATGGCGGCAGTTCATTCCAGTCAGTCGAATTGGACGTGGGCAGCTATCCGCCAGTTGCGCTGGTGGCGCAGTCGCAGATCGGGGTTCTGTTGGGAGCTACAGTGAGCGATTCTGCTGCGCGGAGCTATGATCAGGACGGCAATGCACTGAGCTACCTGTGGTCCATCGATGCGGCTCCGCGTGGCTCCGCGGCCCAGATCGCCAGGCCAAATCTGGCGACACTTGCCTTCACGCCGGATGTTGCCGGCACGTATACCGCGACGGTGACTGTGTCCGACGGCAATATCAGCAGTGTTGCGTCGGTGACCATCGTGGCCTACGCTGCGCAGCCGGGGACGGTGCCATTAACGTATCAACCGCTCAACGCCAAATTCGATAAAGCCCTGGGTAAGGCTGTCATCGTGTCCGCCAATCCCAATGTCCTGCATATTGTCGATCCGGTGGCGGCGACCGATGTCAGCATTCCTTTGCCCGCTGCGGTGAAGTCGGTCAGTCTGAGTCCCAATGGCATGTATGCCGGTGTGCTGCATGAAGGCACGGTGAGCCTGGTTAACCTGAGCACGGCCAGCCTGGTACATACCTCCGCCACTGGCGGCTCGCAGACTGACGTGTTCGTGAATAACAGCGCTCAGTTCTATCTGACCGGCCAGACGGATGGACAGTGGGTCACGCCCGGCTTCACCAAGCTCGATGGCAACACCGGTGCCACGCTGCAGACGGCCAACATCAATGAAATTTACGGCACCACCCTGGGAATTTATTCGGAACTGAAGAACAAAATCTTCGTCATCTCCCTGGGTTTGTCTCCTAGCCAAATATATGCGGTGAACCTTGATGGCAGCGGGAATGTTACAACGATAACCAGCTCACCTTATTGGGGTGGTTATCCGATGAACGCGCCGTTCTGGCTGTCTGACGATCAGAGTTTGCTGTACACCGGTGCAGGTGATTATTTCAGTACCACCGACCTCACCTACCAGGGTACTTTCGGACTGACGGTCTCGCCGGTGCTCTCGGTCAGCAACTCCGCCACCGCCAGTGAGACAGTGCTGCTGCAGGGTGGCACCAACTACATTGACCCAATCACTTATCCTTCGGTCTACAAGCGCTATACCGGTTCGTTGCAGTTCATGCAGGCAGACGTGGCGCTGCCGAAACTGGGCAATGTGCAGACTTATGGACTGAAGATCTTTCATGCCAGCGACGACAGTCATGTCATGGTGGTGCAGACCGGCTCCAATTCCAGCACTGCAGCTGGGATGCTGTATTTTCTGTTAAAGCGATAAATTTGAATGATGAGCCCTCTGGCCGGTGTATGGATTGATACCGCTTGTCGAATATCGGGTCGGCCGTGCGTGCCGGGGTGTCGTGCAATCAGTAATACATGTTCCGGTTTCGGCTGGTTCGTCAACTTGGTGATCCGGAATGGCCCGCCAAACTTGTTTCAGGCAACAACAATACCGAGCAGCTTACCAGGCTCGATTCAAATTTTAAAAAAGGCTGAAATGAAACGCTCAACAAAAATAACTTTGATTTGTATAAGTCTGGCATCGCTATCAGCCTGTGGCGGTGGTGGCGGCGGTGGTGGCGCTGTGTCTGCCACGCCACCTGTTTCAACTCAGACATTTGATTACCATGCCGCGAACCTGAAGAGCTACCAAGCGGGGCAAAACGTGTCATTCACAGTGACGCAAACTGGGAGCGTCAAATGTAACGGGACAGCTTCATTGATCCAGACGCCGTTCAATACCGCAGCAACATTCAATCCGACACCAAGTCAGTCGGTCAGCGCCTTTTCAGCTACAACGACGGTCACGTTGAATTGGACAGATTGCACACCCGCGTCGCAGGCAATCTCAACCACAGACTACATCAGCGCCAGCAATTCGACACCGTTGGGAATTTCCCAAAATGGCACTTTTGGAGTGTTTTCAATCGCGCCTGTTTACCCGTCCAGCGTTACTGTCGGGCAGTCTGGTTCGTTGGGAACGATTCAGCAATACACAGACAGTACAGAGTCTGCAGGTGCTGGTTATCAAAATTTCGAATACGCCGTTTCAGCAGGGACAGGTTCCTCATCAGTCACAATAACGGGCACGCAACAGGAATATGACGCGTCGAATACTCTGGTTGTGACGGAAACCGATGTGGCGCAGTTATCATCGTCTGGCACATTGACAATTACTTCGATGACGATTGTTGATGCGCAATCTGGCAATACGATAATCATGACTGCGAAATGATCGATTCATAGCGCTTCGCCGCTGACCACATTAAGACATCGCAAAAAACGGCAGCGCTGCAATATCGAAGATCCGGTAGCTGCGCCGATCTGCATTGCTGATCACTGTAATCATTGTGATTTTATTGCCTTCCGGCGTTGTGAAATTCGAAAATATGCCCTGACGTGCGGGCAGTAATTCAATTACATCGTCGATCAGGAGACCGGCCAGCTTTTCTGCCAGTTGCACGACGATGAGTCGCTTCGACGCAAAGTCGCCGTGATTGACGGAACTGGTTGCCAGCACCGGCAACAGCGCACCGCGCCATTCACAGGTGCCAACAATGCCGCGCTGGTTTGCTTCGTCAACCGGTTTGAAATCAGCTGGCAGCGGCAAAATTTCCTTGAGTTGTCTGATCTCGCAGGCCCACAATACCTCGGAACAAAAAACCAGATAGGTTTGCGCTGTTGCCTGGCCTTGAACAATCTCGTCAACGGCAGTGAGCGCCCTGTTCCTGCGTTCCTGCACGGTTTGCACGGACAGATTATTTAATGGGCAGGCGTTCAGCAAGGCCTCACTGTTTACCAGCAGCACCCGCGTTCCGTCATCCAGGGCAACTGATCCCGAATAATAGGGCATATATTCCAGGTCAATATGCGTCACTTTTTCTACGGCACTTAAGGAAAACTGACGCACTGCCACCACTTCATCAATCGGCAATCCTGCGCACAGCAAGCCGTCGGTCAACATCAACATTAATTTCGGTGCGTCGTTTCCTGAGCTTGTCCCCAGCAGCTTGGTAAAGTCGATGGCGGCGACATCCAGACCGCGCCAGCGCATCAGGCCGATCAAGATATCGGTCACCGAGAGGAGGCTGTTAATATCGACGTTGGTGATAATCTCGCCGACCTGCTGAACCGGAATACTCAACACGCTGCCGCCAACCCGGACCAGGACCTGAATCGCAGTTTTTTCTCCGGCAGGATCGGCAACAGCCGATTTCTGAGTGCCAGCCGGAGTGCTGGTCAGGGAAGAAATCGATGCGGTCTCATTAGCCCACGACTGAACCTGCTCCATCAGACAGAGCGGATCGAGCAGACTGACTGGTTGTTCAGTTGCTGCGATCATCGCGACCTTCTGGAAGAACCGGTCATCTGCGCTGTCATGATAAATCTGCTGAATGTCTGAGCGCCGTATCCCTGTCAATCCGCGCACGGCATCGACCGCCAGACCAATGATGAGCGCCTGACTGCCGAGTACCACCACATGCGGCATCGCCGGATAGTGCGTGGCAGCCGGGTCAATCCACCTGCGCAGATCGACTACCGGAATCACCTGGCCGTCATAAGAAAACACGCCATCAATCGCAGCATGGGCGCGCGGCAAAACAGTCAGTGAAGCGGGTCGCGGCAGGGCCAGAATGACGTGCGCACTCTCAATACCAATCCGCATTCCGTTGATTTCAACCTGCGCGTAGCTGACTGACTCTGCAGCACGGTCGCTCACAGTTTCGGTGTCGTCAGGGCTCATCAACAATCCTGATCAGCCGCGCTCGGCAGAAGCCTGCAGCTCAGCCAGCAACGAGGCCACAGTCTTGCTCGATTGCGCCTGGGTTCTGGTTGCTTCGTGAATCTGTGAAATCGACAGGCCGGTATTGTTGACTGAACGCTCGATCTGGTCGAAGGCCTCTTTGACCTGTCCGGAAATCTGGCCGCCGTCGTTGACGCGCGTGATCGTATCGTTGATTAATTTGGAGATTTCGCGCGCTGCCTTGCCGGAATTTTCCGCCAGCTTGCGCACTTCGCCAGCGACGACCGAAAAGCCAAGCCCGTGCTCTCCGGCGCGCGCCGCTTCAATCGCTGCATTGAAGGCGAGCAGATTGGTCTGGCTTGCGATATCGCTGATCGTTTCAACAATGTCGTGCACGACCTGAGAAGATTTTTGGATTTCAAGAATTGCCTGACGCGACTGGTCCAGCATCCGGTTGCCATCCTTGGCTTCCTGCTGGGTCTGATAGGCCAGATCGCGTGATTTTTCCGAGTTGTGAGTAATGCTTTGAATCGCGTTGGTTAGCTCATCCAGCACCGCAGTGATCTCGGCGATTTTATCCTTGAGCAGTTGTTCACGGCGCACCTGTTCAGTGATATCCATGGCGAATTTGACGACCTTGAATGGTTTGCCGTCGACATCCAGAATCGGATTGTAGGTGGCCTGCAACCACACCTCGGCGTTGTGCTTGCCCTGCCGTTTAAACCGGGCGCTCTTGAATTTTCCCTCTCCCAGATCCGCCCAGAAGTCGCGATATTCAGAGGACTTGATCAGTTCGGAATTACAGAACATGCTGTGGTGCTGCCCTTTGACTTCGGCCGCTGTATAACCCATCGTGCGCAGAAAATTATTATTCGCTTCCAGAATGTCGCCCTGCAGATTGAATTCGATCACAGCCTGAGAGCGCGAAATGGCGTCGAGCTTGCCGCTGGTTTCGGTGCTGAGCAGTTTGTTTTTGGTGACATCGGTAGCGAACTTGATGATTTTCAGGACGCGTCCTTCATGATCAAGAACCGGATTGTAGGATGCCTGGATCCAGACATCAGCGCCCGTCTTGTCAACCCGGCGATATTCGCCAGCATTGAATTCGCCGTGCGACAGTCTCACCCAGAAGGCAGCGTATTCCGGGGATCGCGCATAGTCAGGATCGCAAAACATCCGGTGGTGATTGCCGATGACTTCTTCCGCCGTGTAGCCAAAAGTATTGAGGAAATTGCTGTTGGCACGCAAAATTTTGCCATTTAAATCAAATTCAATGACCGCCTGCACCCGCTCGATCGCTGCGATGATGAATTGTTCGCTTAATCGGGATTCGCTGGAAGTCTTGTTGCTGTCTGGGTGGTCATATCAGTTCCGTTACAGTATTGGTCAGAAAATAGCAGCAAGATTATTTTTAAAGCAATGCTGTTCGCGTCTCGCCACTGTTCAGGATAGACCGGGTTTGGAAATGGTCAAATATTAAATTTCCAAAGGTTTTCAATTTAACACTTCGCTGCGCACGCCTCGTTCAATCCGGACAGCGTCGTCGGTACGTAATACTTAATCCTTGAAACCAGTCAATGCGTTAAAGCCTGCAATCACATCAAACAACTCCTCATCGATCGCGTTTTGCCGCAATCGGGAAAACGTCTGCTGAAGCTGCGCGGATAAGTTATCGATATTTTTTTCTGCCCTTTGCATGGCAGCCAGACGACTCGCGTTTTCGCTGGCCAATGATTCCGCGCAGGCCTGATAAATTGAAATAAACAGATATTCCCGGACCAGATCGCTCAACAGTGTTTCGTTGTCTCCAATCGGTTCGGGCAAGGCATGGGTGGGCCATGGTGCGCTGGCCAGCGCGCGCTGCCAGGGCGCATCCAGTGGCAGTAATTGCTGACATACCGGTTGATATTGCGCACCGGCCTGCGGTTGGTTGTGAAACAGGTAGACCAGCGAAAACTCATTGTTCGTACGATATGTCTCACAGTCGATTTGAATTTGGCCCACCAGTTGCGAAATCGCCGACACCGAGCCCGGCACCTGATACGGACCGACCAGATCGGGCTGGGTTTCCGCCAGCCGCGCAAACAGCCGTTCGCCCACCACCCAGAGTTTTTTTGTGCCAGGCAGTTTGTCCAGGGTGTCAATGACAAAGGCCGTCATGGCTTCATTGAATTGTCCGACCAGCCCCTGGTCGGAACCAAACACGATTGCGCCCACAGGTTTATTTCTGTTTTGCCGAATGGCTGACACCGGCTTGACTGGCTGGTGCCGCAGGCAGGCGGTCAATCCCAGGGTGACGGTGCGCTCGTAGTCAAGCAGCGCCAGCACCGCGTTTTCATAGGAGCCGATACTGGACGCAGCCATCGCCTTCATCGTGCGCACCACTGATTTCAGTTTTTCAGCGCTGTCGATTTTTGCACGCAGGATGGCGGAGGTATCACTCATTTTTTGACCGGCACAAAAGCAGCGAGCGCAGTCTGGACAATCTTCAGCAGGATTGCGCGGTCCGCTTCACTGAGCGTGGCTGCTGTGATCAGGCGCTGCTGCACTTCTGGTGGGATCAGGCTGGTCGCGGTGCGCAGCGCGGCTTCGGCAGCGGCGATTTTTTCAAGGGGAATCGCATCGTACAGGCCACTGGTCAAGGCCAGCAAAACGCAAATCTGGGCCGAGGTGGTCAGTGGCGAAAATAGTGGCTGCTTGAGGTAAGCACGGATGCGCAGACCGTGATTGATGGTCTTTTTGGAGGCCGCATCGAGACGCGTTCCGAATCGGGCGAAACTTTCCAGTTCTTCAAATTGCGCATAATCGAGTTTCAGCGTGCCGACCACCGAGCGATACGTGCCGAGTTGCGCCTTGCCCCCGACCCGCGAGACCGACTTCGCCACGTCGACGGCCGGCAGTATGCCAAGCTCGAACAGGTTGGGCGACAGGTATAGTTGCCCGTCGGTGATCGAGATCAGATTGGTTGGAATGTAGGCGGAAATATCCTCGGCTTCGGTTTCGATGATCGGCAGGGCGGTGAGCGATCCGCCGCCCAATTTCTGGCTCAAATGCGTGGCACGTTCAAGCAGGCGCGAGTGAATGTAAAACACGTCACCGGGAAATGCTTCCCGGCCGGGTGGACGGCGCAACAGCAGCGACAACTCGCGATAGGCGCGCGCATGCTGGGTAAGATCGTCATACACAATCAGCACGTCACGTCCAGACTCCATGAAGTGTTCGGCAATACTGGTGGCGGCATAGGGGGCAATATAGGTCAGCCCCGGCGCGCTGTTGCCTTCGCTGACCATGACGACCGTATAGTCGAGCGCGCCATGACTGCGCAGGTCGGCCACCACCTTGGCAACTGCCGAGGCGCGTTGCCCGATTGCGCAATAGATGCACAATACATTGTGCTCGCGCTGGTTGAGAATCGTGTCGAGCGCAATCGAGGTCTTGCCGGTTTTGCGGTCACCCAGTATCAGTTCGCGCTGGCCGCGGCCGATTGGCACCAGCGCGTCGATCACCTTGATGCCGCTCTGCAAAGGCACGCTCACCGGGGCGCGGTCCATAATCGCTTTGGCTTCGCGTTCAATCGGCAGTCGCTGTGTGGTCGCCACGATTCCCAGACCGTCCAGCGGACGTCCGAGCGGATCGATCACCCGGCCCAGCAAAGCGTCGCCCACGCCAATATCCATCACCCGACCGGTGCGCCGGACTTCATCGCCGGCCTGCAGCGTGCTGTAATCGCCCAGCAATACCACGCCGATTTCGGTGGCATCAAGGTTGAAGGCGATCCCAAACAAGCCGCCGGGAAAAGCAATCAGCTCGTCAAAGCCGACACTGGGCAATCCGGTGACGATGGCAATGCCGGTCGACACCGATGCGATGTTGCCCACCTCGCGGGCCTGAAACGGCGCGACATAATTCGCTCTGGCCTTGGTCACCATCGCCAGTCTTTGCAGTCCAAGCTCCAGCAGGGACGGGTCACTCATGGCTTGGCCTGTCCAGCTACCGGGCCCGGATCACTGCTCACCGAATCCAGCACGGCATTGACATGAGTATCCAGCGAGTCGAGATAATCGGCGATGCTCCAGGCCAGTTTCTGGCCGTTGGCACAGAGTTCAATGCCGCAACCCAGATCACTGGATACCGTAAATTTGAGCGACAGCTCGGTGCCGCTCAGCAGCTTTAATGCCCGGCTGATGTTGTCCCGCTCCGGTTGCGCCAGCGCAAAGGCACTGCGCAGCTCGACCGACTGCGGGGCCAGCCGGATGGCGGCAAGCAGGGCTGCTTTTGATTGCGCATCAAGGTCGGTCAGACGTTGAATAAATGCCTGGCTGATCTGGGTTTCGAGATCGACATTGGCCAGGCCAGACAGGGTCTGACGGGCGATCGCAAACGCTTCCTGCTGAATCGCCGTTGCCAGACCCTGTTCCAGGGTTTTGCGCGCTGTCAGCATGGCCGCGTTGTGTTGGGCGAGCAGGGCTGCGGCAGTCTGGCGTGCTGCCTCCAGCAGGGTTTGCTGTTCCGCGTCGGCCCGGTCATGTGCCGCCTTCATCAAGGTATTGCGCTCCTGCTCGAACTGCTGGTTCTTCTGTTGAAACAGGTCGCGCTCCCGGGCGGCATCCTTGGCCTTCAGGTCGGCATCCCCCAGCTCGGTCGCAATGCGTTTTTCGCGTGCATCAATCGCGGTCAGGATGGGATGGTACAGATAGCGCTGCATCAACCAGACCAGAATTAAAAAATTGGCGATCTGCGCGATCACGGTAAACCAGTCGATTAACATGGCTTATTTCCCGTGAACCAGGCTGATTGCATGGTTCCAGAACGGATTGGCAAAAATCAGAATCATCGACACCACAAAACAATAGATGGCGGTCGATTCGATCATCGCCAGGCCGACGAACAGGGTGCGCGTGATGGTGGCCGAAGCATCCGGTTGCTGGGCCAGCGAAGTGAGCGCGGTCGCCACTGCCCGGCCTTCACCGAGTGCCGGGCCGATCACCCCGATGGCGATGGTAAAGCCTGCGGTAAAAATTGAAACGATTGCGATAAGGGTCATGCTATCCATGGGGGTTCCTGTCAGTTGAAATGGAAGGGGGTGGCGTGCGGACCTGCACGGCGGCGGCGATATAGACGGTGGCCAGAATGCTGAAAATGTAAGCCTGTACCATGCCGGTCAGCAGACCGAGCAGCGTCATTGCGAGCGGAAACAGGAACGGGGTGATGGTCAGCAGGATCGCGATGATCATGCTGCCACTCATCATATTGCCGAACAGGCGCACCGCCAGCGCCAGCGTGCGCGACACTTCGCTGATGATATTGAACGGCAGCATGATGACGGTTGGTTCCAGATACGAGTTTAAATAGGCGCGCAAACCCTGCTGCGCAATCCCGAACAGCGGAATGGCGACGAAGACACATAAAGCCAGCGCCGTGGTAGTGGAGAGCGAACCGGTAGGCGGTGTGTAAGCGGGGAATATGGTGCAGAGGCTGGCGGTGGCAATAAACAGAAACAGCGTGCCCAAAAAGCCGATGTATTTCTTCGGGTCCGGCAAGCCGACTTCCTCGATTTGCTTTGCCACGCCCAGCACGATGATTTCCAGCGCGCACTGCCAGCCTGAGACTGGTCCATCCGTCGCCAGCTTGCGCGTGACCAGCATTGCGGCAACGGTCATGACCAGCATCAGCGCCCAGGTCGTGACGATGGTCTGGTTCAGATGAAGATAGCCGAACTGCCACAGAATCAGCTGATCGGAGCTCAGGTTCATGGTTGGCTTTCAGCTAACGGGGCCGATGGCAGGGCAGTTGGCAACGCGGTTGGCAAAACCCGCAGCACGATCACGCGCGCAATCGTAAACCCGATCAGACAGGCCATCAGACGCCGCCAGTCGCCGTCGCACAGGTAATACAGACTGACCAGCAGCGCGCCGGTCCGTCCCAGCAAACTGCCCATAAACCACAGCGCTGGCTGATCGGAGCGTAAACCCCGATTGGTCGTCCACCACAGCCCGCCAAAAAACAGCGCGCCCAGAATAAGTCCGGCAACCGTTACCGCGCCCAGTGCAAACAGTTCATTCATCTTGTTCTCCGATCTGTTCAGTGTGATTTTTGCTGATGGCGGTATTTTCCTTGCTCACCCAGTGCCAGGCATTCGCGCAACCCAGAACCAGGCCAGCGACCAGCAAGGCCAGTGTCCAGGAATGGCTGCCCGGATAATGGTCGTCGATCCACATTCCCAACGCCGCACCGGCCAGCGTTGGCACCACCACCGACCACCCGACCAATCCCACCATGCCCAGACCAAACCAGATGCCATGCACGGTGTTTTTCTGCGCTGCCAGTTTGCGCGCCTCCTGTTGCCGCACGCGCTCGCTGAAATTGGATTCCGGTGGTTGGTCAGCTGCCATGAGGGAACTCCGCCATGCGTCGCAACAGTCCGGTCTCAAGCTTTGCCATCACCACGCGCCGGTCGCGCTCCTGACTGTCGATGGTTAAAAATTCGCGCCTGACTGCCTCGTGCAGATTGCCAAGATCGGCGCCGCCGATGGCGTTGCGCACCGAAACCAGTACCTCGCTGCCGGTCTTGACCAGCACACCGCGATCAACCGCCACGTAGACGGTTTCGCCCTTGCCGGTCGTGTAGTTCAGTACCCCGGCGGCCAGCGCCATCACGCAGTCCAGACGCTGCGGCAAAAAACCGACAGAGCCGCTGGTGCCGTGCGCCTCGATGGCGGCGACATCGGCGCGGTCGGCGAAAATCTGAAAAGGCAGCAGGATCTTAAGATGCATGAGCGACGGCATGAGGCTGATCCTTCTCCGGTTGTTTTTCGAGATGCGCTTCGTCGATCGAACCGATCATGTACAGCGCGCTTTCCGGGACATCCTTGAATTCGTCGTTCAGGATGCGCTCGCAGCCGTCCAGCGCGTCTTTCAGGCTGACGGCCTTGCCGGGTACGTTGCTGAATTGTTCGGTGGTGAAAAAAGGCTGAGTCAGAAACCGCTCCAGCCGTCGGGCACGCGCCACGACATTGCGATCATCCTGCGAGAGCTGCTCCAGACCGAGCATGGCGATAATGTCTTTGAGCTCGGCATATTGCGCCAGCGTCTGCCGGATTTTTTGCGCCAGCAGATAGTGCCGTTCACCGATAATGCCGGGGGTCGCCATTTTTGAATTCGACTGCAAGGGGTCGATTGCCGGGAACAGGCCTTCGCTGGCCCGTTCACGCGACAGCACAATCGATGCCGACAGATGGGAAAAAATATGTACCGCCGCCGGATCGGTAAAATCGTCGGCCGGCACGTAGACCGCTTGAATCGAGGTGATGGCACCATTTGCAGTGTTGGCGATGCGTTCTTCCAGACCGGCCAGTTCCGTGCTCATGGTGGGCTGGTAACCCATGCGCGACGGCATCTGCCCCATCAGGCCGGAGACTTCCGATCCGGCCTGGATAAAACGAAACACATTGTCAATCAGGAGCAGGACATCGCGATGTTCATCATCCCGAAAATATTCCGCCATGGTCAACGCCACATCGCCCACCCGGAAGCGACTGCCCGGCGGTTCATTCATCTGTCCGAACACCATCACCATATTCGGCAACACGCCAGCCTGTTTCATCTCGCTGTGCAGTTCTTCGCCCTCGCGGCAGCGTTCACCGATCCCGCAAAATATGCTCACGCCATTGTGATGGCCAACCATGTTGTGGATCATTTCAGTCAGCAACACCGTCTTGCCGACCCCGGCACCGCCGAACAGACCGGCCTTGCCACCCCGTTCCAGCGGTACCAGCACATCGATGACCTTGATGCCGGTTTCAAAAATTTCTGATTCGGTAGACTGTTGCACCAACGGCGGCGGCAGGCTGTGCACCGAGCGCAGGCTGACATCCGCCAGCGGCGCACCCTGATCGATAACGCGGCCGAACACATCGAACATGCGCGACAGAATTGCCTTGCCCACCGGTGCCAGCAGCGGGCCACCGGTATCGGTCACCGGCATGCCGCGCGCCAGGCCCTGAGTCGGAGTAAGAGCAATGCCACGCACGCTGTGCGCATCAAGCTGGGCCCACACCTCGATCGCAATTTTTCCATCCTGGCCAACTCTTAACAGGGTGTTGATCGACGGCAGACGCGCGTCGAAATGCACATCCACTACGCTGCCGCGCACCGCCAAGATCGTGCCGACATTGGAATGCGGGGTGGTTGGATTCATGCTGATGTTCCTCAGGAATTTGAATACTGGCGCTGACTGAACCGGGTTCGTTCGCAACGTTTGATCACTGAGGATACGGGTGGAAGGCGTCAGGCAATTTGATTCAACACAAGTTTTAGTGAGGCTTATTTCCGCGATTTGTATCGCATTGCAAACGGCTTCAATCTTGGTTCGGTAACGCTCAGACCCGCTGTATTGTGGGCGATAACTTGTTCTTTTCAAATCTTCCTGAGGTGATGAAATGGCAAAGACAAATGGTATTTATTCGGAACTCGGTCGCCTGCGCAAAGTGCTGGTGTGCCGGCCTGGTCTGGCGCAACGGCGGCTCACGCCAGCCAATTGCGGCGCACTGTTGTTCGACGATGTGCTCTGGGTTTCCCAGGCGCGTAACGATCATGATGCTTACACCACGGCCATGACCGAACGCGATGTTGAGGTACTCGAACTGCATGATCTGCTGGCCACCACCGTGACCGATGCCACGGCACGCGCCTGGGTGCTGGATCGCAAACTCGGCGCGGACTATGTCGATGTCGAAACCGCTGCGCTGCTGCGTCCGTGGCTTGAGGAACTGGCGCCGGCCAAACTGGCTGAACACCTGATCGGTGGCGTGGCACGTGCCGAACTGCCGTTTGAAGTACCCGGCTTGCTGGCGCTGTTTTCCAGTCCGTCCGAGTTGCTGCTCCGACCCTTGCCTAACACCCTGTTCTCGCGTGACAGCACTTGCTGGATCAACGATGGCGTGGTGCTGTGTCCGATGTTCTGGCCAGCGCGCCGTGAAGAAACCTTGCTGACCACCGCGATCTACCGCTTTCATCCCATGTTTGCCGGCAAGGTGCGCGAATGGTGGGGTGATCCCGATGTCGATCACGGCCTGGCAACCCTGGAAGGCGGCGATCTGATGGTACTGGGCAATGGCGTGGTGCTGATCGGCATGGGTGAACGCACCGCACCGCAGGCCGTCAGTCAGCTGGCGCGCCGTTTGTTTGCAGCCGGTGCTGCAAAACAGGTACTGGCGGTGCAACTGCCCAAGTCACGCGGCGCGATGCATATGGACACGGTGTTTACCTTCTGCGACATCGATCTGGTCACCGTCTTTCCCGATGTGATCGACCAGGTCCGGGTGCACTCGCTCAGACCCGGCAGCCGCGAAGGCTCGCTCGATGTGCGCACCGAGGCCGGTCCGCTGGTGGCGGTGGTGGCCGAAGCGCTCGGACTGAAGAAGTTGCGCGTGGTGGTCACCGGTGGTGACGCCTACGAATCGCAACGCGAGCAGTGGGACGATGGCAACAACCTGGTCGCGCTCGCGCCTGGTGTGGTGATGGCCTATGACCGCAACGTCTACACCAACACCTTGTTGCGCAAGGCCGGGGTCGAGGTGATTACCATGCCCAGCAGTGAATTAGGACGCGGACGCGGCGGCAGCCATTGCATGGCCTGCCCGGTCGAACGCGACGCACTTTGATTACCCGGCTGTTCCGGGCTCCACGAAAATGAAATGATCATGAGCTATAACCTGCGCAACCGTAGTCTGCTGGAACTGAAGGATTTTGCACCCCGTGATATCCGATTTCTGCTCGACCTGGCCATTGAACTCAAGCGTGCCAAATATGCGGGCACGGAACAACCGCGTTTGAAGGGCAAGAATGTCGCGCTGATTTTTGAGAAAGCCTCGACCCGCACGCGCTGCTCGTTCGAAGTCGCGATGCACGATCAGGGTGGCCATGTCACCTACCTCGATGCCGCCGGCTCGCACATCGGCAAAACCGAATCACTCAAGGACACGGCACGTGTGCTCGGGCGGCTGTTCGATGGCATCGAATACCGCGGCTTCCATCAAAGTGCCGTCGAAGAACTGGCACGCTATTCTCATGTGCCGATCTGGAACGGACTGACCGACGAGTCGCATCCGACCCAGATTCTGGCCGATCTGATGACAATGCAGGAATTCGGCGAAAAGCCGCTGCACGAGCTGGCGTTCTGTTATCTGGGCGACGCTCGTTTCAATATGGGTTGTTCCCTGCTGATCGGCGGGACCAAGATGGGTATGGATGTGCGCATTGCCGCGCCGCTCGCTTTGCAGCCCCCGGCCGAACTGGTGGCCGAGATGCGTGAACTGGCGCGCAGCACCGGTGCACGCATTACGCTCGAGACGGATCCGCTCAAAGCCGTGGCCGGTGCCGACTTTCTGTACACCGATGTCTGGGTGTCGATGGGCGAAGCGGACGAGGTATGGAAAGAGCGGATCGCCCAGCTGCTGCCGTATCAGGTCACCACCGCACTGATGAACGCGACCGGCAAACCGCGCGCGCGTTTCATGCATTGTCTGCCGTCTTACCATAATCTCGACACCGAAATTGGCCGCCAGATTCACGAGCGCTTTGGTCTCAAGGAAGTCGAGGTCACCGATGAGGTATTTGAATCCGATGCCTCGGTGGTGTTCACCCAGGCGGAAAACCGGATGCATACCATCAAGGCAGCGCTGGTGGCGGCACTGGCATGAAGCTGCTGGTGGCGCTGGGCGGCAATGCACTGCTGCGGCGCGGGCAGGTACAAAGTTTTGAGAATCAGCTGAATAACATCCGGGTGGCTGCCGCGCAGCTGGCGAAGGTTGCGGTGTCCCATCAACTGGTGGTCACCCACGGCAACGGCCCGCAGGTCGGCTTGCTGGCATTGCAGGAGAACGCTTACGACGCCAGGTCGGTCGACGGGCTGGACGTGCTGGGCGCCCAGACCGACGGCATGATCGGCTATCTGCTGGAGCAGGAGCTGACCAACCTGCTGCCGCGCTCGCGCGCCGTGGCAACCTTGCTGACCCGGGTCGAGGTCGATCTGGTTGATCCCGCTTTCGATCATCCCAGCAAACCAATCGGGCCGGTCTACACCGCGCAAGAAGCGCAACTGCTGGCCGAAAAAAACCACTGGACCATGGGTCCGGACGGCAGCGGCATGCGTCGTCTGGTCGCCTCACCACGACCGGTAGCGGTACTCGGCGTTGATCCGATCCGCTGGCTGCTCGAGCATAACGCGCTGGTCATCGCTGCCGGTGGCGGCGGCATTCCTGTGGCGCCGCCCAAGGACAGTCTGCAGCTGCACGGCGTTGATGCGGTGATCGACAAGGACTATTGCAGCGCACTGCTGGCGCGTGTGCTGGAAGTGGATTATCTGATCATTGCCACTGATGTGTCTGCGGTATTTCTCGACTGGGGTCTGCCGCAGCAAAGCCCAATCGGCAAGACCACACCGCAGCAACTGGCCCGGCACGATTTTCACGCCGGTTCGATGGGGCCCAAGGTCGAGGCGGCCTGCGCTTTCGTGACGGCGACCGGGCATCGCGCCTTGATCGGTTCGCTCGATCAGATCGAAGCCATGCTGAGTGGCGATGCCGGTACCGAGATCTGTCCTGACTGATTGAATTTTTCCACCCACAAATACATTGACTCCGAGGTTTATGATGGCCATCCCGTACCACACCTTATTTCATTTCATGCTGTACAGCCCGGTGTTCGTACACGAACCGGATAGCAACGAGGCCCAGTTGGTGCAACGTCTGCTCGACAAACTGGACGAGTTCAATTATCGGATTGATGTCGTGCCGACGCTGGAAGGCGCCACGGTTGCAGCGGAAAGCGATATGGCAATCGGTTGCTTCCTGCTGGCGCTGGACGACCAGGATGAAACCGGAGTGCACGCTCTGATCCACACCATCCGCCACCAGCGCGGGCTGGATACGCCGATCTATCTGATCGGCGAACTGAAGGGTGTTGAGGCGCTGTCGATCGCCCCGCTCGGCGAGGTCACCGGCTACATCTATCTCGATCAGGAAACTCCGGGTTTCTCGGCCCGGGAAACGATTTACGCGCTGGAACAGTACGCCGCCGGACTGACACCGCCATTCTTTGGCGCCCTGATGGAATACGACTATGAAGGCAATCAGATGTGGACCTGTCCGGGTCACCAGGGTGGCGAATTCTATCGTCGCAGCCCGGCCGGACGACTGTTCGTGGAACATCTGGGCGAGGCGGTGTTTCGCAACGATATCGACAACTCGGTACCTGAACTGGGCGACCTGCTGACCCACGTCGGACCGGCGCTGGCTGCGCAGATGGAAGCGGCCAAGGTATTCGGTGCCGACCGCACCTACTTCATTCTCAACGGCACCTCGACCTCAAACAAGGTGGTCACCTCTGCCATGCTCAAACGCGGCGACCTGGTGCTGTTTGACCGCAACAACCACAAATCCAATCATCAGGGTGCGCTGGTGCTGGCGGGCGCGATTCCGATTTATGTCGAGACCGACCGCAACCCGCAAGGCTTGATCGGTCCGATTGATTTCGATGCGCTCGACGAGGACCGGCTGCGCGAGCAGATCCGCAATCATCCGCTGGTCACTGACAAGGAGGCCTGGAAGCGCGAGCGGCCGTTTCGCCTGGCGATAGTCGAACAGTGCAGTTATGACGGCACCATTTACAACGCAGGCAGTCTGATCAAGCGCATTGGCCATCTGTGCGACTACGTGCATTTCGACGAAGCCTGGGCCGGGTTCATGAAATTTCATCCGCTGTTCGCCGGTCACTTTGCCATGGGACTGGAGCATCTCGACGCGGCCAGTCCGGGCATCATTGCCACCCAGTCGACCCACAAACAGCTGGCCGGATTTTCCCAGGCCTCGCAGATCCACGTGCGCGACGAACACATCAAAGGGCAGACGCGCCGCACCGGACATCGGCGCTTTAATGAAATGTTCATGCTGCATTGCTCGACCTCACCGTTCTATCCCCTGTTCGCCAGTCTGGACGTCGACGCGCGCATGCACAAGGGACGCAACGGCCAGGTATTGTGGGACGATACGATCAGGATTGGCATCGAGGTCCGAAAAAAATTGCGCGCACTCAAAAACCAGTTTGTCGCGGCCGCCAGTGATGAACGCGGTGCCTGGTTTTTCGACCCGTTCGTGCCCGATGTGGTAACGATAGAAGAGTCCAAATTTACGGCACCCTGTTCCGCTGTGCCCTGGGAAGACCTGCCCACTGAGGTGCTGGCGCGCGAACCGGCCTGCTGGGCGCTGACACCGGACGCCGCCTGGCATGGTTTTGCCAATGCCACGAGCGGCTGGGCGATGACCGATCCGAATAAACTGACCCTGATCACACCGGGCTTTGACCGCGCTACTGGCGACTACGCGCAATTCGGCGTTCCGGCCACGCTGCTGGCGCAATATCTGCGCGAGCATAATATAGTTCCCGAGAAGTGCGACCTGAACAGCATCCTGTTTCTGATGACCCCGGCAGTGGAAGCGGGCAAGTGTGCTTCGCTGATCTCGCGTCTGGTCGCGTTCAAGAATCTGTATGACGCCAACGCACCGCTGGCCGAGGTAATGCCTGCGATGCTGGCGCGTTATCCGCAGCGCTATGCCGGCTACACGCTGCAGCAACTGTGCGACGAGATGCATGCGTTTTATCGCGAGCACAATATCGCCGCACTGCAGCGCGCCTGCTTTCGCAGCGAACATTTTCCCGAACAGGCGATGTCGGTGCAACAGGCCACCGAAGCCTTCGTCGGCAATCAGGTCGACTATCTGCCACTGACACAATGCAAGGGGCGTATCTCGGCCACGCTGGCCCTGATCTATCCGCCCGGAATCGGGATTGTCGTGCCCGGCGAACGCTACGACGCACATGCCCAGCCGATGCTGGATTACTTCCTCGCGTTCGAGGAATCGTTCAACCGCTTTCCCGGCTTCGAGTTTGAGGTGCAGGGCGTGTATGCCGACAATATCGACGGCCGGGTGGTATTCCACACTTACGTCGTACAGGAGTCACTATGAACAAACCGAGCAACGGCATGATGCCGCAGATACCCGGGGTCCCTTATCAGCGTCGGGTTCTGGTGGTTCACAACGGCGCCGGCAACGAGAACGCCGCCACGCGTGCCACGGCCGCGCTGATCAGGGCAATCGGACAACGCGACATCGATGTGATCGAGGCGGCCTCGGAGAGCGAGGCGGTGGCGCAGATTGCCATGCATTCACTGTTGCAGGCGGTGCTGATCGACTGGAATCTGGCCGGTGCCGAGGATCATGCGAGTGCGCGCAAGGTCATCAATGCGGTGCGCTCGCGTTCGGCGCGCCTGCCGATCTTTTTGCTGGCTGCCAGCGGTTCGCTGGCCGAGATCCCGGCGGCAGTGCTCGCTGAAGTCAACGACTACGTGTGGCTGTTTGAAGATACTACCGACTTCATCGGCGGCAGAATCAGCGCGGCCATTGATCGTTACCGGGCCACGCTGTTGCCGCCGATGTTCAAGGCACTGACCAGCTTCGCGGATCAGTATGAATATTCCTGGCACACACCCGGACATGCTGGCGGCATCGCGTTCCTGAAGCATCCGGCCGGGCGCGCATTTGTGGAGTTTTTCGGCGAGGAGCTGTTTCGTTCGGACCTGTCGATTTCGGTCGGCGAACTTGGTTCCCTGCTCGATCACTCCGGTCCCATCGGTGCTGCCGAACACAACGCCGCGCGCGTATTCGGGGCGGATAGGACCTACTTTGTCACCAACGGCTCATCAACCTCAAACCGGGTGATTCTGATGTCCAGCGTCACGCGCGACCAGATCGCGCTGTGCGATCGCAACTGCCACAAATCGGTCGAACACGCGATGACTTTGTCGGGAGCGATTCCTACCTACCTGATGCCGGTTCGGAACTACCTCGGTTTGATCGGCCCGATTCCGGCCTCGCGGCTGACGGCTGAAGCTGTGGCCGACAGCATCGCGGCCAATCCGCTGGTCACCGAAAAAATTACGCCGCATGCGATGCATGCCGTGATTACCAACTCGACCTACGACGGCCTGTGCTATGACGTCGATCTGGTCGAGGAGGTGCTGGGCAAATCCGTCGACCGGCTGCATTTCGATGAAGCCTGGTTTGGGTACGCGCGCTTTAATCCCCTGTACGCCGGACGCTATGCCATGCGGGGTGCGCCCGGCAAGCCGGACCAGGACCGCCCGACCGTGTTCGCAACCCAGTCGACCCACAAGCTGCTGGCCGGGCTGTCGCAGGCGTCCTACATCCATGTGCGCGATGGCCGCAAACCCATTGACCATGCGCGCTTCAACGAGGCGTTCATGATGCACGCTTCGACCTCGCCGCAGTACGCCATCATTGCCTCCAACGATGTCGCCGCGGCCATGATGGATGGCCCGTCCGGCAAGGCACTGACCGACGAAACCATCAGCGAGGCGATTGCTTTCCGGCAGACGCTTGCGCGCCTGAATGCCGAGTTCGAAGCCCGGGGCGACTGGTTCTTCACGGCCTGGCAGCCGGACCTGGTTGATGAAAGCGAGGGTGGCCAGGGTGCTGGCAAAACCACGCCATTCCACCTCGCCGATCCGCTGCGCCTGGCGCAGAATCCGCAGGCCTGGGTGCTGCATCCGGGCGAGGACTGGCACGGTTTCGCCGGACTGGAAGACGGCTACTGCATGCTCGATCCGATCAAGGTGTCGGTGCTGACACCCGGTATGGGGCGTGACGGCAAGCTGATGGCAACGGGCGTACCGGCAGCGGTGCTGGCCGCCTGTCTGGATGCCCAGGGCATCGTGGTGGAAAAGACGACCGATTTCACCAGCCTGTTCCTGTTCTCGATGGGCGTGACGCGCGGCAAGTGGGGCACGCTGCTGAACGCGCTGCTGGGCGTGCATCGCGACATCCTCGCCAACACCGCACTGACCGTCGCCATTCCGGCGCTGGCCGCCGCCTATCCACAGCACTACGGCAAGCTCGGAGTCGGCGAGCTGTCGGCGCTGATGTTTGCCGCACTCAAGAAACACCGGACTACCGAGCTCATGGCGGCGGCATTCGGCGTGTTGCCGGTGCCGGTTCTGTCGCCGGTGGCCGCTTATGAACGTCTGGTCAATAACCGCGTGGAATCGCTGCCGCTGGCGCAGATGGCCGGTCGCACCGTGGCCACCGGCGTGGTGCCCTATCCACCCGGCATTCCCTTGCTGATGCCCGGTGAAAACGCCGGTGCGGCCGATGGGCCGCTGCTCGCTTATTTGCAGGCACTCGAGGCATTTGATGCCGAGATGCCTGGTTTTGCCCACGACATCCATGGCGTGGAAATCGTCGATGGCCTGTATCACATTTTATGTATCTCCAAGGATTAAATCATGACTGACATTGCCATTCCCGTAGCCGGCATTCCCCAAGCCGGATCAGCGGCCCAGGCCACAATTCCCCAAGCCAGTCACAAGCTTGGTCTGGTTTCCATGACCCTGCTGGTGATCGGTGCGATGGTCGGAGGCGGGGCTTTCAATCTGCCTCAGAACATGGCCCAGCATGCCTCGCTTGGCGCCGTGCTGATCGGCTGGCTGGTATCGGGCCTGGGCATTTTCTTTTTGGCGCGCACCTTTCAGGTGCTGGCCGACATCAAGCCCGAGATCACCGCCGGTATCTACATGTACTCGCGTCTGGGCTTCGGCAAATTTGCCGGGTTCCAGATCGCCTGGGGCTATTGGCTGTCGTCGGCGTTCGGTAATGTCGGTTTTGCCGTGCTGCTGATGGACACGCTCAATTATTTTTTCCCACCCTACTTCAAAGGCGGCAATACCTGGATGGCGGTTGTGCTCGGATCGCTGGTGTTCTGGGTCCTGAACTGGCTGGTGCTGCGCGGCGTCAAGAGTGCGGCGTCCCTGAATGTGATCGGCACGATTGCCAAATTCGTGCCGATCGCTGTCTTCGTCGGTGTGTTGGCAATCTCGATGAAGGCAGGCATGTTCACCGCCGATTTCTGGGGCAATGTGAGCGATAACGTTGCGGGCAGCAAGCCACTGGGAAGTCTGCTCACCCAAGTCAAGAGCACCATGCTGGTGACGCTGTGGGTGTTTATCGGGATTGAAGGCGCGGTGGTGATGTCCTCCAAATCGGATGCCAAGACGGTCAGCAGTGCAACCTTGATGGGCTTTCTGGTCACCGTGCTGCTGTATGTGCTGATCTCGATTCTGCCTTTCGGCGTCATGACCCAAGCGCAGCTGGCCGCCATCGCGCCGCCATCCATGGCGGCGATCCTCGGTTCGATTGTCGGCAAGTGGGGCGAATACTTTATCAACGGCGGGGTGCTGCTCGCGGTGCTGGCCTGCTGGCTGGTGTGGACCATGCTGGTTGCCGAACTGCCCTGGGCTGCGGCCAGGGACGGCACCTATCCGAAAGTGTTTGCCACCAATAACAAGAACGGCGCGGCTTCGGTCTCGCTGTGGGTATCCACCGCCGTGATGCAGGTTATGATGATCCTGATGTATTTCTCGAACAATGCCTGGAATGTCATGCTGTCGATCACCGGTGTGATGATCCTGCCGGCCTATATCGGTGCCACCGGCTTTCTGTGGAAGCTGATGGCCACCGGCCAGTATCCGGCCAGTGCGAAAATGGGCAAAACCGGGGCGCTGGTCAGCAGCGTGCTGGGCACGGTTTACGGGCTCTGGCTGGTGTATGCGGCGGGTCTTCAATACATGATTGCCGGTGCCGTGTTCTTTGCGCTGGGTAATCTGGTGTTTGTCTGGGCACGCCGGGAACATGCACCGACCGAACCAGTTTTCAACCGGATCGAAATGGCTGTTGCGGCAGTGCTGGTGGTGCTGGCAGCGATCGCAATTTGGATGCTGTTCACCGGACATCTGGGTCAGGTGTATGCGCCGTAATCCAATCAATCCATCACCACAAAGGAATACCCAATGAAATTCAATCCTGTCGTTTCCGCGCTCGCTCTGGTCCTGGGCTGTGGCGTCAATCCTGTCCAGGCACAGACGCAGAGCGACGACGAACTGCGCAGCGAAATCCGGCAGATGCGGGAAGAACTGCGGCAACTGCACAAGGAGGTTGATACGCTCAAGGGGCGCGACGTTGCCAAGGCCGACGGTGCAGAACTGCAGCAACTGCACAGCGATGTTGATACGCTCAAGACCCGCGTGGCGATCGAGGCCAAACAGCTCAGCGCTTTTGGCGCGCCGGATCCGCGTATCCGGCCCAGATCGGTTGCGCCAGCTGTGGTGCCCGAGAGCGCAATCCCGGGCGGCATGGTGATCCCGGGCACCACAACCTCGGTCCATCTTTACGGCTTCGCAGAAATGGATGCGATACACGATTTCAGACAATCCAGTTCGCCCGACATCTTCTCCGACCTGACCAACCAGCCGCTCAACAATGCGGGCGGGCAGACCGGCAAGACACAGTTCACGGCCGAAACCTCGCGGCTTGGTTTTGCCAGTTCGACGCCAACGCCGGATGGTCCGTTAACAACCACCATCGAGTCTGATTTCTATTCCTACGGCGGCGATAAACGCAATCTGGTCCGGCTGCGTCATGCTTATGGTGAATACAACGGCTGGCTGGTCGGACAGACCTGGTCGACTTTCATGGACGTCGATGACCTGCCGGAAACGGTCGACTTTAATGGCCCGATCGGCGCACCGTTTTCGCGTCGGGCGCAGGTCCGCTACGCGTTTGGCGATGCGACCAAGGCAGTGCGCATGACGCTTGCCGTGGAAGATCCGGTCGACCAGTCTGGCGGCACCAGTGCCAATGAGAAACTACCTGAATTTGTTGCACGTATCGATAAGACCTTCGCCTGGGGTGCGCTGAATCTGCGCGTACTGGAGCACGAAAAGCGTTCGGACAGCGAGACCAGGCACGGCTACGGATTTGGTGTCGGCGGCAGCTTCAAGCTGAGTGCGAAAGATCTGCTGATGGCTCAGTTCACGCGCGTCGCCGGCGATGTCGATCAGTTGTATGGATCGAACGGCTACGCCATCAATCCTGGCAGCGGGAACATCAGCTTCGACCACAACAAGGGTCTGGTGCTGGGTTATGCACACGTGTTCAGCGATAAGCTGCGCAGCAATGCCTCATTCGGCATGAATCAGGGACAAAGCGCGGCAGCGGTGAATAACCGCAGCTTGAAGGAAACGTTTTTCAATCTGATCTATACCCCGATCAAGAACATCGATCTGGGTGCTGAATGGATGTACGGCCAGCGCGAAACTTTTGCGGGTGAGACCGGCACACTGTCACGCATTGATCTGATGGGACGTTACAGCTTCTGATGCTGGCGCAATGCTGTACTTTTAATGCAGACCGGTGCAAGTTGCAGCGGCCTGTACCTGACTGGCAGAACCAGGGAGAGAACCACATGGCAAGCATTGAACAGATTGAAATGGAGCGACGTTATGCAGCAATCGTCGCTGACATGAACGGGTTGGTCGAAAAATACCGGGCGATATTTGACTGGGACGTACCCGATATCGACCAGGGTCTGGGGGACCGGCTGATTGTGCAGGCAATGCACAGGGCTTTGGACGAGCTCGGAAAGAAACTGACCGGATAAAAAAACTGTCACGGTGCTGCAATCTGGTTACCGCAAACAGTTATTGATTCGCTGTCGGCTTTTTACAAAATGTCTGCATCACGTGATAGGACAGCGTGTCCGTGGCGATTTTGTTCCAGTTGCCTTCATTCTGGTTGCGCACGACCAGCTTTCCGGCAGCGAAGTGATCCGCATATTCCGCGTATTCAACGACCCGGGCAGAAGCTTTGGCGCAATTTACTTCCAGCACTTCTTTATGCGACAAATACTTGACGCCCGGATTGAATTTGCTGGTCTGCGCTTCACCAAAATCATCGGCGATCCAGATTTTCAGACTGTCCCCGTTGTAGCTGATGGTTTGCGGATCCCAGTAAAACGTGCCGTCCCCGCCAGA
The DNA here is from genome assembly GCA_040544425.1 of Oxalobacteraceae bacterium GrIS 1.18. Classification (GTDB taxonomy): domain Bacteria; phylum Pseudomonadota; class Gammaproteobacteria; order Burkholderiales; family Burkholderiaceae_D; genus Solimicrobium. Next base: position 77,805 of record JBEONO010000006.1, on the reverse strand, counting down.
AACATAGGGTGTGGCAGTCCAGCCGGCAAAGGCCTGACTGCATAGCAATGTCAGCGTTACAGCGATTATTTTTTTACACATGATTTTCCTTTGTGAAGGTGAGACGCCTGGCAGACTGGGTTTGCTACCCAGCCTGCCAGGCGACAGATCTTTTTTACTCGTCTTGCTCATGCAACCAGTAAGCCTCGCGCCGGTAATGCTGATGTGTTTTCAGTTCGAGCGCCCTGTCCACATCTGCGTTAGCGTCATAATCCGGAGCATCTTTGATTTCCTGCCGGGTCATCGCCACCGTCACGTGTCTGTCCGACCATTCGACCTGGTCGACCCATTGCGTTGCAATCAACACCTTATGGTTCTCCCACCAGCTGCCGGTGTTAACGATCAGGTAGCGTATCGCCCAGGTTTTTTCGTCTACCAGCATGTCGCTGATATGGCCAATATTGCCATCGCTGGCATGGATGTGGTAGCCGATTATATTGTTACAGCTGCGCAGGTGCGGGTCTTCTTTGCTGTGACGATGCCTGTCATCCGGACGTGATGCAGCAATGCTGTCAGCCGTGGTCGGCGTGTCTTGCGCGATCGTGTTGTTGACGTAGCCCGGCATCATCGGATTTGGAACCATCCCGACACCCCACAGGCCCGCGCCGCCCCAGTAGTCGCCGTAATTGTAATAGCGCAGGTAATCATCTTCGTGCTGGCGCGACACCGGCTTTTCGGTATCGATATCCGGACTGTCCTGCACCTGCTGTTTGCTGAGCGAAACCGGAATCGACCTGGCACTCCAGTTCGGCACGCCGACTGCTATCGGTGAGATCAGCACCTTGCGGTGAAACAGCCAGCTTCCCGTTTCAACAATCAGATACCGGACTGTCCAGCGTTCATCGTCAAAGAAGAAATTGCGCACATGACCAAGATTGCCGTCAGTGGCGTCAATGACATAGCCTGTAAGATCCTTGATGCTTTTTAACATTTGCCTGCTCCCTGATTTTTGAACCGACGGAAAACTCACTGCCTGTCGGCGATAAGGGCAAGTTTGCTTGAAGAGCTGGTGGTATTCCGTTCGGTAGCTAACACAGGAAAAACAATTGGCTTGCCATCAATCTGAACAGGCTTTATTTTTATTTGATCTCATCCCGAAAAGAAAAAACTGCCTGATTCGCGTTGAAAGCAGGCAGTTTTCAAGGAATGAAACCGATTTATTTTCCTGAATAAACAATGTCATCGCGACGATTTTCAGCCCAGGCAGCTTCGTTGTTTCCGCTGGCCTTTGGCTTCTCTTTACCGAACGATACCGCTTCCATGCGTGAATTTGGCACGCCCAAAGCGGCCAATACTTTCAGTTCTGCTTCCGCACGTTTTTGACCCAGGGCCAGGTTGTATTCGCGGCCGCCGCGGCTGTCGGTATTGCCCTGAATCGATACGGTCCGGGCAGTATGGGAAACCAGATATTTGGCGTGCGCGCTGTTCAACTCGGCAAATTCCGGTTTGACGTCGTATTTATCAAAATCAAAATAAATACTGCGCTTGGCCAGGATGCTCTTTGGATCGTCTAACGGATCGATCGTCACCATCGGTGCCGGGCTTGCTGCCGGCATCGGTGTCGGCGCTGATTGCGCTACCGGTGCTGCCGCAGGTGGTGTCTCCACCTTGGGCGGTGTCGAGCATGCTGCGAGTAGCACGGAGGTGGTCGCTACGATCAGTAATGTCTGCATGGATTTATTCATGTTGTTCCCCTTTTGAAATTGACTTCATGGTTTAAGCAAATCACCATTGTTATAGTGAGATAAGCTTGGATTGGTCCTGCTTGTACAACTACGACTTTTGCTACTGATTTTCTAACCGGTTTGCTTCCCGTTCCGACTGGCTTTTGATTCTTGACGAATATTTTTCATCCTCAGGCAAAATCAGATTGTCAGCTCTGGGCCGATGCTTGCGCTGCGGTCTGCCCTGCCCCTGATTGTCGGCAAAGTTTTCAGACAGCCTGTGGTAGAGCGGAATCGGGCTGATAAATTTGGAGATGCGGCTGGCAGCCACGGAGGCCGCCATCAGCGGCAACAACATTTGATGATTGTTGGTCATCTCCATGGCAATGATGAACGAGGTAACCGGCGCGCGCGTCACGCCGGCCAGGTAGGCGGTCATGACCAGCAGAACGATGGCGCTGTGGTCCGCCATATTCGGGAAAATCGCGCTGACGTTATCGCCCAGCCCGGCACCAATCGACAGTGACGGCGCAAAGATGCCGCCGGCAATTCCGCTGACCGATGAAATCAGGGTTGCTGCCAGTTTTGCGATACCAAAATACCAGGGCAGTACCGCCGTATTTTCCAGAGACAGGCGGGTCGGCTGGTAACCGGTGCCAAAGATCAAGCCATGGGAAAAGATGCCAAGCAAGGCAACCAGCAGGCCGCAGATGGCAGCAAACAGAAGTCGTCGATGTTCGACAAACGCCACCCATCGGACCGGCATATTAAATGTCGATAAAATCAGCAGGTGGCTGAACAATCCCCCCGCAACACCACCGACCACGCCACACAGCAGAATCGCACTGAGGCTGCCGTTCCAGGTCAGGTAGGATTCGGTCGTGCCGAAATAGGTGTAGCTGCCAAGTATGGAAAGAGAAATCAGACCCGACACAATGATCGTGACCAGGGTCGAACTGTTCGCATTGAAAACATGTTTTTTGCTCAGCTCTTCAATGGCAAACATGATGCCCGCCAGCGGTGTATTAAACGCCGCTGCGATACCGGCAGCGCCACCGGCCAGGATTAAAATTCGCCGCGACTCAACACTCTGAAACGGACCACGGCCAAAAAACGAATGCATCACCGAGGCGCCGATCTGGATGGTCGGACCTTCGCGACCAATCGAAGCGCCAAGCCCGATGCTGCCCAAGGTCAGCAGCGCCTTGCCGATTGCAATGCGCCATGAAAGGAGATAGCTGACATTCACATTTGCTTCTGCATCCGTTGCTGCTATAGTTTGCGGAATGCCGCTGCCCTGGGAACCCGGCACGAATCGGTTGCCAAGAAAGGCAAGTAAGGCGAATCCCAGCGGCATGAAAATCAGTGGCGCGTAGGGATGCATATGAGTCAGCTGTGCGTTGATGACACTCATGCGTTCGCTGCCAATCGCAAGACCGGTCGCCATCAACCCGACCAAGATCGGACCAAGAATCCAGGCCGATCCTCTGTGCCAGACTTCAACAATTTGCATCCAAATGGTTGGTTCGGGAGGTGGTGTATCGAAACCGTCGGGAGTGGCCATTGCAATGTATAGGGGTTATCGGTGACAGGTATTTCAAATTGAAATACTTGCAGTGGGGCATATTATATGGCTGCAAATTATATTTGCGCAAATTTAAATTTATTGACATTAACAGACTTATCACATGACTAAAGCCAGCCAGACTAAAAAATCAGTTACTCCAAAATCTGTTCAGTCTGAACCGACTGATCAGGAGGCGCGATTAAATATACTCAGAAAATTGCGCATCATTATCCGGACCGCCGCACAGCACTCCTCATGGATTGACAAACAATGCGGAGTAAATGGCGCCCAGTTGTGGATCATGCAGGAGTTAAAGGAAGCAGGAGAATTGAAAGTTGGCGAACTCACCGCAAAACTTGCCGTGCATCAGACCACTACCAGCAATCTGGTCGATGACCTGGAAAAACGCGGCTATGTCAGCAAGGCCAGAAGCAGCAAGGATCAGCGCGTGGTGACGGTCAAGCTGACCAAGCAGGGCAGCGCGACCTTGCTGAAGGCGCCCAAGCCGGTGCGCGGCCTGTTGCCTGAAGCCCTGCTTCAGCTCGATCGAAAACACCTGGACGAACTGGACAGCGGTTTGCAGGGACTCCTCGACAGCATCGGCCTGCTGGATGAGGAGTTTGGCATGTTGCCGCTGCCATTCACGCTTTGAGTGCGGCAGCGCTAATCAAACCATCCCAGATCTTTGCTGTCCGGCATGGCAAACGGTTTGTCAAAAAAATCGAGCACGGTGCGATTGAATTTCACGGCATCCTGCAGCGGAATCATGTGCGTTGCACCGGGAAAGATCGCCAGCTGCGACTTGGGAATGGCGTGAAACATGCTGAGGGTGTGGTCATCGCGAATTACGTCACGGTCACCTGCCATGACCAGGGTCGGGACCTGAATCTTGTTCAGGTCGGTCAGGGGAATATGTGGTTGATTGCCAAGCAAATCGAGTAGCTGCAGTTGCAGCTGCAAAGGTTTGGGGTCCTTGCTGTGCAACAGTTCCGCATTGATCTTGCCGCGCACCCGGACTATGCCTTCTGTTGCCCAGGGATATGCGGCCTCCGGGACCAGATTGGCGCCCATCACCGCCAGCATGTGGACCTTGTCAGGATGATGAATACTGAGCAGCAATCCGATAATGCCGCCGTCGCTCCAGCCGAGCACGTCAACATGGTCCAGTTTCAGATTGTCCAGCAGCGCGTTGCTGTCCTGTTCCATTTGCTCATAGCTTAAGCTGGCGGTGCCGAGTTCCGATTTTCCCTGACCGCGGCTGTCCATCACGATCACCCTGTGGTGTTTGGAGAATATGGCGATCTGTTCTTTGAAACTGGCAATCGATCCGCCGTTACCGTGAATCAGCAGCAAGGCTGGTCCGTGCCCGTAGACTTCATAGTAAAAGTTGTTGCCGTTGTAGACAAAATGTTTGCCGGCGCTGTCGTTGCTGCCGTAAGGGCTGGCAGCCGGTGCCGCATAGCTCTGACTGACTGGAGAAAATGCAATGATGCCGAACAGAGTAGCGCTACGTAAAATTTGAAAAAATAATTTCATTGTCAGCCCCTATTAAAAGTTCAGGCTGGGTTTTAATCCAGCCTGCGTTTGATTCCAGGTTCAATCCGAACCCACCAGTTGTGGCTTATGGTTTGACAAACTTCAAAGTCAGCCGATCGCTTTCGCCGATGTCTGCATACATTTTGCGGTCTTCATCTTTATTGGCAAACGTTGGTGGCAAGGCCCACACGCCGTTTTTGTGATCAGCATTGTCTTTGGGATTGGCATTGATCTCGGATTTGGCCGCCAGTTTGAATCCGGCGCTCTCCGCAATTTTAATCACATAGGCTTCCGACACATAACCGGTCGAGGCATCCTTGTCCTGTGTCTTGCCAGCTGGCAGGCGGTGGTCAACCACGCCAAATACCCCGCCCTTTTTCAAACTGCTGAAAACAGCTTTAAACATGGTCTGCATTTTTTCATCGCCATAGCCAACCCAGTTGTGGACATTGCGAAAGGTCAGCACCAGATCGGCGCTGTTGTTCGGTGCGAAGCTCAGTTTTTCCGGCGGTTCAAACGTCGCCGTTTTCACCTTGTCGTACACTGCCGGGCTGGCATTCATTTTTTTCTGAATGGCGGCAGCTTCAGCGCGGCCTTCCTGGTCTTTGGATTTCGGCTCAGGAAACGCTTCAATCAAATGTCCCTTCGCTCTCAAATACGGTGCCAGGATTTCCGTGTACCAGCCGCCGCCCGGATTTAATTCCACCACGGTCATGCTTGGCGTGATACCGAAAAATTCCAGAGTCTGTTGCGGGTGACGCGCTGCGTCGCGCGCCTTGTTGGCTTCTGAACGTTGCGATCCGTTGATCGCGGCCTGCAGTGCCTCATCGGCAAATACAGGCTGTGATCCTATCGTTCCTGCCAGGGCTAACAACACCATCGCGTGCTTCAATCTATTCATGGTACGGCTCCAATGCTAAAGGTTGACTGTACAGTCGAGGCGACTGCACAGCAAAAAAATTACTTGACTTCGACACCCTTCCAAAACGCCACGTAGCCAGTGATGTTGCTGGCGGCCGACTTTGGTTCAGGATAGAACCAGGCAGCGTCCTTGTTGGATTTTCCATCGACTTCGACATCGTAATAACTGGCTGTACCTTTCCAGGGACAGACAGTATGTGTAGCGGACTTTTTGAAATACTGCATCTTTAACGCCGAGGGCGGAAAGTATTGATTACCTTCAACTACGACGGTCTCGTTGGAGTCCGCCAAAACTTCACCATTCCAGATTGCCTGCATTTGTTTCTCCTTGAAGACAGGTTTATAACGGGATTCTGATCGTCACTACGCAACCGGCTTGCGGTTTCGACTCCAACCATACCACGCCGCCAATCTCCCTGCAGCGCTCCTGCATGCCCAGCAGCCCAAATGATTCGGGCTTGTATTCGTGCCCCTGTTCCAGACCCAGGCCGTCGTCGCTGATCATAAAGGTCACGTTATCGTTGGTGGAAAGGATGGTGATCTGGACGTTGCTGGCTGCAGCGTGCTTGGCGATATTGGTCAGCGCTTCCTGCACCATTCGGAAGATTGCCGCCGCATGGCCGGGCAGAATGCTGATTTCCTTGCTGTTCGAGGTGAATTTGCAAGGGATATTGTTTTGCTTTTCAAATTCCTTGGCCAGCCACTCGATCGCCGCCACAATGCTGAGGTCCAGCACGCCGGGGCGCAGTTCGAGCACGATGCGGTGGCCCGCTTCCATGGTGCGGTCGATCAGGGTCTCGATATATTGAATTTTTTCTGTCAGCCAGGCCGGATCGACCGGTGAGCGGTGGGCGATGGTGTGGATCACCATTTTGATCGCAACCAGATTGCCACCCAGGTCGTCGTGAATTTCACGGGCAATCCGGATCCGTTGTTGTTCCTTGATGTATTCGATATGCGCCGAGAGTTTGACCAGGCGCTCGCGATTTTCCATCAGCTCGCGCTCCGACTTGACGCGCTCGGCCACTTCACGTTTCATCGTGATGACCCAGGCTGCGGCCCCGATCAATAACAGCACTAAAACGCCCAGCGAATAGAGGTAGATTTTTCTCTTGGCGTGTTCGCGCGTTTCGTAGATGATTTCTTTTGGTCGCCAGGCCTCGTGAATCCGGTCCAGCGTGCCATCGGCCTGCAACGCAGCCAGTCCCTGATTGACTGCATTGAGCAATGCCAGATTGCCTTTTTTGACGGCGATCGACGCTGGCATTTGCGCCAGCATAGTGGCACCCGGCTGAATGTCGGTAATGCCATTTTCGGCCAGCAGATAGCTGCCAACCCAATGGTCGACAACCATCGCGTCGATCCGGTTTTTTTCCAGCAGTTGAAAGCCCTGGAGGTAGTCATCAATCACCACCGTATTAATTTTTTGATCGGTGGATAGCAAAGTCTGGGCCAGACCGCCAGGCGTCACGCCCACCTGCAGCCCATGTAAATCGTTCAGATCCGAGAGATTGTGTTTTTGAATCCGGCTGAAAATTGAAAAATTCGACGTCATCACCGGCGTGGAAAAGTCGTATTGCGCTTTGCGCGATTCCATCATGCTCATCCGACACAAGGCAGCGGCCTCACCGTGCAATACCGCTTCCTGGGCGCTTGCCCACTCCATCATCCGGATATCGATTTTTTGACCGATGCGTTTTTCCAATGCAATCAGGATATCGACGACCAGTCCCTTGGGCTCGCCGTTTTCTTCATAACTCACGGGAGGATAGTTCCTGTCGCACGCGAACACCAGAGGAGGGAGGTCCGCAGCCAGACCGCGCTTGATCGGCAGTACAGATGCAAAAATGAAGAGCAAGCCGACGATCTGCTTGCTCAAAAATGGGTATCTTCTCAAAACGGCGGCTCTCACTCATTGATTCGGCGGAATTGAATCGTGTCCGTGCAGTGAGACAGTAGTTTAATTATTGGAAAATAGCAACTTGTCAGTTATCCTGCGCCAAAGATCGGCGGTTCACCCGTTAGCGCCACCAGTGCTTCGGGATAGTCGCGCCCGGTGGACGGCGGTCTGGATTGTCGCGCAGTGCATTCAGATTTTGCTGGGCTAACACGAAGTCCGGCTTGATTTTCAAGGCGCTCTGATAACTCTGTTCAGCCTGTTCGAAGCGTTTGCTGCGTTGCAGTGCACAGCCTAAATTGTTGAGAGCTTCGGCGTTATGCGGTTGCAGGTGGGCGGCAATCACCAGATGGACGATTGCGTCGCCGATCTGACCCTGATTCAACAGTATCGCGCCCAACACATGGCGCGCAAAACCTTGCGCCGGATGTTGTTCGATCATCAGTCTGGCCAGGGTGACGGCATCCTGAATGTTGGTTTGACAGAGCAGGGCCTGCAGCTGGTCGTTTTGTCTGGCAACCTCTGCATAGGCTTCGTCAATTTGCGGATAGGCCTGTTTGCTGCCTGCGGCCCGGCTCCCGCGACCGCTCTCGTGACCGTTTTGGCGGGATTCAAGCCAGTCTGTGCGGGGCAGGTCTTCGGTGTCCATCATTACACTTTCTGTTTGACAGCTGGTCGATATAAAAAAAAAGTATTATCGCAAATTCAAACGGCACATATCTCATGAACAGAGAGGCAAATCAGCGACTTATTGCATTTCTTTGCCGTTTTGAACGTTAAATTGCAAAAAACGTATTGAAAATGCTATTCCTTGCCAACGAAATCGGAACATAATTTTCCGGGCCTGTAAGGAATGCGATCGGTCAACCGACTGATGCAAAACAACCAGAGCAAATTTTAAAGGTGTGCGATGAACAGAAAATATCAACAGCAGCAAGCGGCAGGGGGGCAGATCGATCACCACAAGCGCCGCATATTGACGACATGCGGTCTGGGCGGGCTGATTGCCGCGCTGCCACTGGGGACGGCGCTGGCCGATGTGTTGTCAGAATTGTCTGATACGCCGCGGGTCTCGATAGAAAATTTTTCGGTAGCGGGCAAAAGCACCGGCGTGGCGCGTGTGGCCAAAGTTGTGAAAAGTGATGCGGAGTGGACCAGACTGTTATCGTCCGCCGCCTATCATGTCACGCGCCAGCAGGGTACCGAACGCTCCTACAGCGGCACCTATTGGAATAACCATGCCACTGGCATTTATCGCTGCATCTGCTGCGACACGGCCTTGTTTGATTCCGAGACCAAGTTTGAATCGGGGACTGGCTGGCCCAGTTTCTGGAAGCCGATCTCGGCGATGAATATCAACAAGATCAGCGACAGCAGTTTGGGCATGGTGCGCGACGCCATTTCCTGTCGCCTGTGTGATGCCCATCTTGGCCATGTTTTTGCCGACGGCCCGGCACCCACCGGTTTGCGCTACTGCATGAATTCGGTGGCACTCAGTTTTACTGCCCGAACTTGATTTTATTTAAAGGAGTTTTCCATGTTGACCACCACGCGCAATTTGTTCACCCTGGTATTTTGTTGTGTCGCCACGGCCTGCAATGCTGCCGAAGCCCCGGTTGTGATCAGTCCCCCGAAACTGGACAACGTCAAAGCACAAGGCCCATTGCAGACCGCGGTTTTTGCCGGAGGATGTTTTTGGGGTGTGCAGGGCGTCTATGAACATGTACGCGGTGTGAAGAAAGCAGTTTCAGGCTATGTGGGCGGCGACAAGTCCACCGCGCAATACGAAACGGTCAGCACCGGTCGCACCGGCCACGCCGAATCAGTTCAGGTAAGCTTCGATCCGGCCCAGGTTACCTATGGTCAGTTGCTGCATATTTTCTTTTCGGTGGCACATAACCCGACCGAATTGAATCGTCAGGGACCGGATCATGGCACGCAATACCGCTCGGCGATTTTCTATACCGATGCGACCCAGCAAAAAATCGCTCAGGCTTATATCGCGCAATTAAACGCGGCGCACGCCTTTCCCGACAATATTGTGACGACAGTTTCTGCCGCCGACGCATTTTATCCGGCCGAAGATTATCATCAGGATTTCCTGAACAGCAATCCCAATTATCCATACATCGTCTATAACGATTTACCCAAAATCGGGAATCTGGAAAAGCTGTTTCCCACTTTGTTCAGCAAACAGGCTGTCCTGGTAAATGGCCGGACGGGCACATGAAGTAAATCGGATTTTGCAGGTACAATGCCGACTCCGATTCACTCACACTCAATGCCATGTTTACTTCTTCCGGTACCCAACTTCGTCCTGATTATCAGTCGCTGGAACATCAGCTGCACAGCCTGTTGGAAGGTGAACAGGATATGGTCGCCAATGCTGCGCAGTTTTCTGCCTTCATTTTCGAGACCGTCTCTGATCTGAACTGGGCCGGATTCTATCTGGTCAAGCCAGCCAAAAAAGGCGAAGTGATGGAATTGCTGGTTGGACCATTTCAGGGCAAAGTTGCCTGCGCGCGCATCGCGTTTGGTAAAGGGGTATGTGGTTCGGCGGCACGCGACCGGCGCACCTATCTGGTTCCCGACGTACATGCATTTCCTGGACATATTGCCTGCGATTCAGCGTCGAATTCCGAAATCGTCATTCCGCTGATCAAAGATGGCGAGTTGTTCGGTGTCTTTGATATCGACAGCCCATCGCTGAATCGGTTCAGTGCAGAAGATCAGCTTGGCCTTGAAAAATTACTGGCGGTTTTTGTTGCAGCGACCAAGCTGGTTCGCTAATTTATTGACTGAATGCCTTGCCGGTCAGCCCGGGCCATTCGGGTGTGAGTTGATGCGGAATGTTAAACAGATCCAGCACGCGGCCGACGCTGTGGTCAACCATTTCAGCAATGCTGGTCGGATGCTGATAAAAACTGGGCACGGGCGGAAAAATAATCCCGCCCATTTCGGTGACGGCCGTCATATTGCGCAGATGCGCCAGATTCAACGGCGTTTCGCGCACCATCATCAACAGACGGCGACGTTCCTTGAGCGTGACATCGGCCGCGCGTGAAATCAAATTTTCTGACAGGCCGTGAGCGACTGAACCCAGCGTCTTCATCGAACACGGCGCAACAATCATTCCCATGGTCTGAAATGAGCCGCTGGCAATCGCCGCGCCGACATCCTTGACGTTGTAAGTGACGTCAGCCAATGCTTCCAGCTGTTTTTTCTTCATGCCGACTTCTTCCTGCAGGCTCATGATGCCCGCTTCAGAAATCACCAGATGGGTTTCGATTTTGGTGGTGGCACGCAATACTTCCAGCAGACGCACTGCATACACCACCCCGGTGGCACCGGTGACGGCGACAATCAGTCGATTGGAAAGGTTAGCGTTCAAGATTGGATCAGTGCTTTCAGTTCGCCGGATTCAAACATTTCACCCATGATGTCGGAACCGCCGACGAATTCGCCGCCGACATACAGTTGCGGCACGGTTGGCCAGTTGGAAAAGTCCTTGATGCCCTGACGCACTTCAGGGTCGTCCAACACATTCACGGTCACCAGATTTTCCGCGCCGCAGGCTTTCAAAATCTGTATGGCCCGGCCGGAAAAGCCGCATTGAGGAAATTGCGCGGTGCCTTTCATGAACAGCACGACTTTGTTCTTGCTTACGGTTTCTTGAATCCAGGTTTGTACGTCACTCATGATTTGCCTTCTGCAGAAAATAATCCCGCCATTATATAGAGAAACAGTCAGTTAAGCTTTTAGCATCACGAGCGCAATTTGGCGAAGGCTGCAGCCATCGCACTGTTGGCCGGAGCGGCAGTTTGCGGCGCCTGTTTCTGATGTTGCGACAAACGTTTGGCATCATCCCGGTCGCCACGTTGCTGGGGACTTGCGCCGGGTTGCGGCGCGCTGTCGGTCAGGCGCATGGTGAGTGCAATCCGCTTGCGCTTCTCATCAACCTCCAACACCTTGACCTTGACCACCTGACCGGCTTTGACTACCGTGTGCGGATCCTTGACGTAGGTATTCGACAAGGCCGAGATATGCACCAGACCATCCTGATGCACGCCGATATCCACGAACGCGCCAAAGGCGGCCACATTGGTGACCACGCCTTCCAGAATCATGTCGGGACGCAGATCACGGATTTCTTCGACGCCTTCCTTGAAGGTTGCGGTAGAAAATTCCGGACGCGGATCGCGCCCCGGTTTTTCCAGCTCTTTCAGAATATCGGTGACGGTCGGAATACCAAATTGCGCATCGGCGTATTTGGCCGGATTCAGGGTTTTTAACAGACCCACGTCGCCAATCACCGATTTCACATCGCGTTTGACATCAGCCAGAATTTTTTCCACCAGCGGGTAGGATTCGGGATGCACGGCTGAGGCGTCCAGCGGCGATTCACCACCCATGATGCGCAAAAATCCTGCTGCCTGTTCAAAGGTTTTGTCACCCAGACGCGGCACCTTGCGTAGCGCCGAGCGCGATTCAAAACGTCCCTGGGTATCGCGGTAAGTGACGATGCTTTGCGCCACACTTTGCGACAGGCCGGAGACGCGGGCCAGCAGTGGCACAGACGCCGTATTCACATCCACGCCGACCGCGTTCACGCAATCTTCCACCACCGCGTCGAGCGATCTGGCGAGCTGGCTTTGGCTCACGTCGTGCTGATATTGGCCAACGCCAATCGACTTCGGATCGATCTTGACCAGTTCGGCCAAGGGATCCTGCAGGCGGCGCGCAATCGACACGGCACCGCGAATTGATACATCCAGTTCGGGCAATTCTTTCGACGCAAATTCCGATGCTGAATACACCGATGCGCCCGCTTCAGAGACCACGATTTTGCGCATGTTCAGTTCAGGATGCTGCTTGATCAAATCCTGCGCCAGCTTGTCGGTCTCGCGCGATGCCGTGCCATTGCCGATCGAGATCAGCGACACATGATGCTTCGCGGCGAGTTGCCCCAGAGTGTGCAGCGACCCGGCCCAATCATTGCGCGGCTGATGCGGATAGATGGTGCTGTATTCCAGTACCTTGCCGGTAGCGTCAACAATCGCCACTTTCACGCCGGTGCGCAGACCGGGATCGAGTCCCATGGTGGCATGTTGCCCGGCCGGTGCGGCCAAGAGCAGCGCTTTCAGATTCAGCGCGAACACATTGATCGCTTCCAGTTCGGCGCGTTCCCGCAACTGCCCCATCAATTCGCTTTCCAGATGCATGAAGACTTTGACACGCCAGCACCAGCGCACCGTATCGACCAGCCATTTATCGGCAGCGCGGCCCTTGTTGTCGATTTTGAAGAAATGCGCAATGCGACTTTCGCAAGGATTGAGCGGCGCATCCCACTTCGGTTTTTCAGTCTCCGTATCGAGACGCAACACCACATTCAGCATTTCCTCACGCCGCCCGCGCAGAATCGCCAGCGCGCGATGCGACGGGATGGTCATGATGGTTTCGGAATAGGCAAAATAATCCGCGTATTTCGCACCTTCATCCAGCTTGCCTTCGATCACGGTCGATTCGACTACGCCATGCTCTTGCAGATAGCTGCGGCATTGCTGCAGCAGGCTGGCGTCTTCGGCAAAGCGTTCCATCAAAATCTGGCGCGCGCCATCCAGCGCGGCTTTCACATCAGCGACCCCGGGGTTATCACCGGCTTCAGTTTTGAACGCCGGTTTCAGATAGGCTGCGGCGACCTGTTCCGGACCCAGAGTCGGGTCAGCCAGCAGACTGTCGGCCAGCGGCTGCAGGCCCGCTTCGAGTGCGATTTGCGCCTTGGTGCGACGTTTGATTTTGTAGGGCAGGTATAAATCTTCCAGCCCGGTTTTGTCTTCGGCATGCATGATCGCGTGCAGCAACACCGGCGTCATTTTGCCCTGCTCGTTGATCGAATTGACGATCGCTTCGCGGCGCTGTTCCAGCTCACGCAAATACGACAGCCGCTGCTCCAGCAATCGCAGCTGGATATCATCCAGTCCACCGGTGGCTTCTTTTCGATAGCGGGAAATAAACGGCACGGTAGCACCTTCATCCAGCAAGTGGATGGCAGCGGTGATCTGTTGTGGTTGAGCGGATAATTCGGTGGCTAAGCGGTGTTCAATGGAGGGTAGCATGCGCAGGATTTCAGGATAAAAAGACAAGCGCAGATCATACCTGCTTTAGCCAAATGCGCCAGTCTTGACAGGGTACCCGGGAAGGAGTACCCGACCACGCCTTATTTTAATGACAAATACAGGTTATCCCAGTCATCCGGCTCGAATTTTCCTTCGCGCTTGAATTCCAGCTGGCCCTTGCGGTTCAGGACAAAGTGGGTCGGTTGGGTTTTGATCACGCCGAAGTTATCTTTATGTCCGGGGGCGTAACGCCACACGGTCGGAAAGCGCTGGTCTTTGGGATAAGCGTGGGTGGTCAGCTCGTTGTAATCATCGAGATCTTTTTTGTTCTTATCCAGATTCACACCCAGCAGCATAAATTTGTTCTTGGAATTGCGCACATAGAATTCCCGCATCAGCTTCAAATCATCGCTGCATAAGGTGCAGTCGAAGGTGAAAAAGCTGACCAGCACCGTCATGCCGGCAAAGTCTGAAAGGTTCAGCTTTTTACCGGCAACGTCAGTGCCTTCCAGCGTAAATGTTGTTGGATTGGCCTCGGCCAGCGCAAACGGTGTCGCCATCGCCACACCGGACATCAGGATCGATTGGATAAAGTCGCGTCGCTGCATAAACTACCTCTTGTTGTGAATGGCACAATGAAACGTGAATCGGATTGATTCAGTCTAGGACAATTTTTGTGGAAATGTGATGGCTTTTATCAGAACAAGTCGAGTTATACTGATCCAGCAGCAAGAAGTTGCTTGGGATAGTCATTGTGTTTTAATCGCGTGGCCAGGATGGCCTTGAATCCGGCTATAAAAACTGATGAAGGATAATTAAAATGAAAAATGAAACAGTCAAAAGAAAATTTCTCCAAAAGAAAATCAAAGAAGAATACAAAAAGTATAAAGGTCACAAGGAAATCAAGTTAGGAAAAGTGTTCGCTTTAGGGAATGCCGATGACACCGGTTGCAACTGGAGTATTTCGATTGCCCGGGGCACCAACTGGGAAGCGGCGGCCGATTTTATCCGGCCCACGATTATTGAGTTGCGCAAAAAATATCAGCTCGCCGAAGACTGACAGCGGCGCAGAATGGCCTAAGCCAGTGCTTTGGCCGTTCTGCTGAGCCGATACCATACTTCCTCTTGGTTTTTCATGGCGTCTCTGACCCAACCTTGCGCGCGATAAAACCGCTCTGCACGGGTATTGATCCCGGTACTGAGTTTAATCTCATCGTTGCCCTGCTCGAACAACCAGGTCACGGCCCGATTTAATAATCCCTTGCCAATGCCCTTGCCTTCATGGCCGGGCAGCACGAACAGCGCCCATACCATGGCGTTGCCTTTTTCAGCATAACAGTACCCGACCACTTTGCCGCTGCATTCGCATACCCAGCCGCGCAGGTCAACGTCGCGATCTTCGATCAGCACATCGAGATAGTCTTCAAACAATTGCGAGGTAACCCGATTCGGATTGGATAGCCTGTTTTCATTGACAGAAAACCGTATCTCCAGAATTGCCGGAATATCAAGCAGCGAAACAGGTCGGTAATGGAGTGTCATGACGTGGTTTTCAATTGAGATTGATGAACCCAAGTCGTCTTGATACCAGTTATTTATGTCGACCCAATTACAGCTGCAAAATCATGGCCTGAATGTTGTTTTACGAGGGCATTGTTGTGTATGCAATCTAAGTGCGTCGTTCCCGCGGTTTCAGGCGGGGACCTAGGAGCCTGCGCGGCAGAAGCGAGTCGGCTGCAATGGGTGGAGAAAAGTCCCACTTTCGTCCCGTTTTTCCGGCTGTAGCTGGGCTACAGTCCTCAAAATCGGAACAAAATTGGGCTCTTTTCCCACCCATTTCGCTTCGACTCCTTCTGCCGCGCAGGCTCCTAGTGTCGTTTGGTTCTAAAGACGGGTTGTAACGACACTAGTTTCCCGCCAAACCCACGCGGCAATGACGTGTAAGTAGCGCAAAATCCAGATGGGCAGGCGTGTCGATTATGAGTGTTAGATTTCCGGTGGTCGGTATCGGAACAGTAATTGGTCGATCCACTGCCAACTTCCTTACAAATATTTTTTTAATGTTTATCAGGCACTAAAGTCAGCAATTCAAACACATTAACGGCCAAGCCTAATAAATCTCAGGGACGATCATGTTCGAAGCCACAGGCATCCGTGTGTAATCTTCGTGGCGTTCGCGTTGCGGCAAGGTGACTGACGGATGCTCGACTTCTTCATACGGCATCTGCTGCAAAAGATGATGTATGCAATTTAGGCGTGCTTTTTTCTTGTCGTTGGCCTGTACCATCCACCACGGCGCTTCTTCGATATGGGTGCGTTCGAGCATGATCTCCTTGGCCTTGGTGTATTCCTCCCAGCGGCGGCGCGATTCGAGATCCATCGGACTCAATTTCCACTGCTTCAACGGGTCATAAATTCGGCCCAGAAAGCGTGCGGCCTGTTCTTCATCGGAAATCGAAAACCAGTATTTGATGACCTGAATTCCCGAACGGACCAGCATGCGTTCAAATTCCGGCACGGTACGGAAAAATTCTTCATACTGATCGTCACTGCAAAAATTCATCACCCGTTCGACCCCGGCGCGGTTATACCAGCTGCGGTCAAACAAGACGATTTCACCCGCTGCGGGCAGATGAGAAACATAACGCTGAAAATACCACTGGGTGCGTTCCCGGTCATTCGGTGCAGGCAGTGCTGCCACCCGGCATACGCGCGGATTGAGTCGTTGCGTGATGCGTTTGATCACGCCTCCCTTACCGGCCGCATCGCGGCCCTCAAACAGGATCACGACCTTGTGCCCGGTGTGAACCACCCAGTCCTGCAGTTTCACCAGCTCGGCCTGCAGGCGGAACAGTTCACGAAAATACCTGCGGCGAATTTCTCGCTCTTGCGCGGTCGGTACCGGTGCTACGCCCTCCGTGTAAACTTCCAGCGGACGGTCATCAACCAGTTCCAGTTCAAATTCTTCGTCGTAGCTGTCAGCCAGTTCGCTTTGCATACGGAGGATGAGTTCATCGTTAGTAAAATTCATAACGGAGTGTCTCCGGGCTAGATTTATTGTGGGAGCAATGAACCTACAGGTCAACTATGACAGTCGTATGACTTCCCGGGGGGGGCGCTAACCAGCGCCAGCGCGAAACGGTCTCACAGTTCTACCAATAATTTGCCGCGATGCTCGCCAGTGAACAGACTGTTCAAAGCCAGTGGCAGATTTTCAAAGCCGTGTATCACGGTTTCTTCGTATTTGATCTGACCGGCTTTGACCATCGGACCGACAAGAGCGATCATTTCATCCATGCGATGCAGGTAGTCACGGGCCAGAATGCCCTGAATGGTGGCGCGCTGGTACAGCATGTGATGCAGGAAGCGCGGACCGAGCTCGGGTTGGTCCAGACCGCCTGAGTACTGGCTGATCGAACCGCAGATGACAATGCGCGCCCGGCGATTGATGAGCGGGATCACCGCATCGCTGATCATGCCACCGACGTTATCGAAATAAACGTCAACGCCGCCGGTGAGCCTGTGAATCTGTTGTGACAGCGAGGCAGCATCCTGATACGCCTTGTAGTCGATGGCCCAATCCAGTCCCAGAGACTCGCGCAGCCAATTGCACTTCTCTTCGCCGCCTGCAATGCCAAGCACTTTGCAGCCGTGCAGTTTGGCGAATTGCGCAACCAGTGAACCGACGGCACCGGCAGCGCCTGACACAACGACCACTTCACCGGCGTGTGGACGCCCTGCTTCAGTCAGTCCAAACCAGGCGGTTCTGCCGGGCATACCCAACACACCCAAGGCTGCGCTGACCGGAGCATGTGCACTGCTTAACTTGCGCAAGGTACTGTGATGAACCCGTGCGTGAGATTGCCAGCCGATCATTCCTTCGACCCAGTCACCGACCAGCAGCTGCGGCACGGATGAGGCCAGAACACGCGCCACCACACCGGCAGACTGCACGGTGTTCAAGGCGTGGGGCAATTCGTTATAAGTTGGTTTCAGCGATTGATTGATCCGCATGTACGGATCGACGCTGATGAAGTGACTTTCAACCAACACTTCACCGGATGCCAGTTCGGTATTGAGTGCTTCGTGGCGAAATTCATAATGTTCCGGACCTACGATACCTGCGGGATGATGTTTATAAATCCATTGTGCGTTCTGGATGGTGGCGGGATAACGTGAAAAAATCATAAACAATTCCGGTTTTATAGCAGGCCGCCATATTAATCTGCTTGATGGCGGTCTATAAGCAACTTAATATACGCACCTGTGCACTTTGAGGATTTACATTTTGGATATCGACGACCTGCGGTCTTTTCTGGTGATTGCGCGCGACGCCAATATTCGCAGTGCCGCACTCGAATTACATCAAAGTCCATCCGCTTTATCCAAAGCGATGCGACGTCTGGAAATGACTCTCAATACCCCGCTGTTCGAACGTATCGGAAAACGGCTGCGCCTGAATGCCCGCGGCGAGCAGTTGCGCGAGCGGGCATTGCAGCTGGTGGCATTGGCCGACCTGACCCAGGCAGAATTTCGCGGCAATCGTCAGCAGTTGCATTGCCGGATCGTTGGACCGGCCGTTTTGCTGTGGCGCTACGGTTCCGAGCTGTCTGAGCTTTTGAAAAAAAATCACCCGAATTTTGGTATGGCGTTTGAGGCGCAATTTGAAGATGCTGCAATTGGGGCGCTCAACCGCGGTGAAGCCGATTTCGCTCTGGCAACCGGCGCTGCTGTCGACGCTGCACTGCCAGCTGGACTGGAAGCGGTGTCGCTCGGCAGCATTACGATGCGACTGGTCGCAGGTCCTGCGCATCCGCTGTTGGAAGTGGCCAAACAAACCAAACGCGGCGATGCGCGCTTCAGCGCGACCACCGAACAGGTGCTGCAATACGACTTCGCCTGCCCGGATCGATCCCTGTTTTGCGGCGTGCCACGCGGTGCGCGCTCGGACGGCTGGCGCGACGATAAGCTGCCGAGAAAAATCCGGTTTTGGCTGGAAGATTTGCAGTTACTGACTGCTCTGGTCAAATCAAATCAGGCCCTGGCATACCTGCCGGATTTTGCCTTGAAAGATCCGGAACTGGTCAGAGTAAAAGTCTCCGATTGTCCTTATCACTGCATCGAAAATTGCTGGCTGGTCTGGAAACCTGCCGCGGCCAGTGGTTGGCAAAACAAGCTGGTGTCCGGCATAGCAGAACAATGACCGGGCGGACCCATCTATAGATCAAACGCCTGCCTGACACCTTGCTGCGCCAGTTCAACTTCGTGCTCACTCATCCAGCCGAAATGGCTCTTGCGTTTTTTGGCGGACAGCCTGCCCGCATTCGAATGCGTTATCTGAATAAATAATTCGAGCGTGTGCGGCGGCCAATCCAGCTGGCCGTTCAATGCCTTGTACGCTTTATCAAAGCCCAGCAAATAATTGATTTCCTGTTGCACATCCTGTTCGACGGTGCGCTCCAGTGCGCTATACAGAAACTCGGCCTGACGCGTGAAATCGGGATAGCGGAAATAGACTGCATCATTGCCCTGCGCAGCAATGTCGGGGGTGTCCGGATGATAGTCAGTCAGACGATTGAGCGGACGGGAAAAATGTTCGAGGGTCGCGACGTAATTTTCCAGATTGGCCAAAATGACTGCCGATACCGGCAGCACAATGCCACGCGGCGTGAATCCCGCCTTGGCCAGCAGGTCGTGAATCAGGTAGCGGTGAATCCGGCCATTGCCATCCATGAACGGATGGAGATACACAAATCCAAACGCGATCGAAGTGGCCAGCACCACGGCATCGATGCGACCCACATCCTGGTTTGCCATCGCAATTAATCCCTGCATCAGCGATGACAATTCTTCGGGACGTGGCGGCACAAAATCGATCTGGTGCCGGTATTCGAGGTCCTTGCCTATCCAGTTTTGACGGGTTCGCCAGCAGAATTCGTGGAAGCGCGGGTCGAGCACGGCGTGCTGCAATTCAATCAAACGGTCAGCCGATAACGGTTCACGCGTATCGGCGCGGCGCAACAGATCAACAAAGCGTCGCGCCCGCTGCGCCGATGGTTGTTCCCGCTCCACTTCAAATGACGACTGGGTCTCTTTCAGATACAGATACGCAGCCGCGCGGCTCAACAACGCCTGGTCATAGGAAGCCAGGACTTGCTCAGTGCGCTGCCGCAAGTCCTTTGCAACCATTTCCTTGAGATACGGCGTCTTGCGCACCAGCGGGCAAAAGTCCAGATTGCCGGGCAGGTTATTTAAAATGCGAAAGCGAGCAAGCTTTTCACCTGTGGCAGTGGTGCCCGCGCAAAGTCCGAACTGCTGTGTTTCATCAAGGGCGGGTTGGTAACTGGCGCGCGGCGAAACCGGATCGTCAATGGGCAGGCGCTTTTGGGTAATCCATTCGTAAAGAAAGCAGGCAATGCGTGCATAGCGCGATTCCGGGCTGCTGCTTAACCAGGCGCACAGCTCGGCCTCAATATTGGCGATATGACCGGACTGACTGAACAGGATCGCCAAAACCTGCAGGTTGATGCCCTCGTAACGCAGCGCGAATTGCAGGTGACCTTTCAATGAGTCTTCTGGCTGATAGCTCGCTCCGAACAACTCGATCCAGCGCCCGCCGGATTGTCGGCTTTGGCGCTGCATCAAGCGCGAATCCAATAGCGCGCAACTGTCCAGTGGCAGCGTTTGCAGCTGGAAGCGTTGAGTGATGGCGTGGTAGCCGAGTGGCAGTAAGGAATTACGATCCATAAATAGAAATTTGACCGCAAAATTATAAAATCGACCGGGTTTCGAGAAAATACCATAAAAAAAGCCGCAAATCATAATTTGCGGCCATTTTTATATTTCTTAGCCTCGTTCCGGTCAAATTTAAAATTTTGCGGTCGATTTTCTCGGGAAATGCCTGGCTCCGGTCTACGTAGCCGAATTCAACTTCGCCAGCAGCAAAGCATTTACCTGTGCCGGATTGCCTTTCCCTTTGGTCGCTTTCATCGCCTGTCCCACCAGGGCATTGAACGCTTTTTCTTTCCCGGCGCGGAATTCCTCGACCGATTTTGGATTGGCTGCCAATACTTCGTCGATGATTTTTTCCAGCGCGTTTGGATCGGAAATCTGTTTCAAGCCTTTGGTTTCGATCACCGTATCAGCCAGATTTGCATCGGTTGAAGGCTCTTGCCACATTGCCGCAAACACTTCCTTGGCAATCTTGTTGGAAATGGTGCCGTCTGCGATACGTTGCAGCAGCAGGGCCAATTGTGCGGCAGACACAGGGATGGCGCTGATATCAATCCCTTCGCGGTTGAGCGTTGATGCGACGTCGCCCATCATCCAGTTTGCGGCCGGTTTGGCCTGGGCATGACCGGCGTGATTGACCACGGTTTCAAAGTAACTGGCCGTGGCCTTGGATTGGGTCAGGACCATCGCGTCATACTCGGACAGACCGAAATCGCTGATCAGGCGCGCGCGCATTGCGGCAGGCAGTTCCGGCATCTCTGCTTTGACACGGGCAATCCAGGCTTCGCTGATCACCAGCGGCAACAGATCAGGATCAGGGAAGTAACGGTAATCCTGCGAATCTTCCTTGCTGCGCATCGAGCGGGTCTGTTTTTTGTCCGGATCGTACAGACGGGTTTCCTGCACCACTCTGCCGCCGTCTTCAATCAACTCAATCTGACGACGCACTTCGATGTTGATGGCTTCTTCCAAAAAGCGAAACGAATTCAGGTTCTTGATTTCGCAGCGCGTGCCGAATTCCACTTGTCCGACCGGACGCACCGACACGTTGGCGTCGCAACGGAACGAACCTTCCTGCATATTGCCGTCGCAGATACCCAGCCAGGTCACCAGAGAATGCAGTGCCTTGGCGTACGCAACTGCCTCGGTGGCACTGCGCATCACCGGCTCGGTCACGATTTCCAGCAGCGGTGTTCCGGCGCGATTGAGGTCGATGCCGCTCATGCCCTGATAGTCTTCATGCAACGATTTACCGGCATCTTCCTCAAGGTGGGCGCGTGTCAGTTGCACCGAACGGATTTCGGTTTTACCGTCGCGCTCCATGGCAAAGCTGACAGTCCCGCCCTGCACCACCGGTAATTCGAACTGGCTGATTTGATAGCCCTTGGGCAGATCGGGATAAAAATAATTTTTGCGTGCGAAGATCGATTTCGGCGCAATCGTGGCGTTGACCGCCAGGCCAAACTGGATCGCCTTTTCAACCGCACCCCGATTCAACACCGGTAACACACCGGGCAGCGCCAGATCAACCGGGCTGGCCTGGGTATTTGGTTCAGCACCGAACTGGATGGATGAGCCGCTAAAAATTTTGGATTTGGTCAAGAGCTGCGCATGCGTTTCGAAACCGATCACTACTTCCCATTCCATAATGTGTCCTCTTAAACGCTTGGTGTTTGTTTGTGCCAGTCAGTGGCCAATTGGTATTGATGGGCAACGCCCAACAGCTTCGCTTCGCTGAAATAATTGCCGATCAGCTGCAGTCCGACCGGACGTTTGCCATTTTTTTCACCCTGACCAAACCCGCAGGGCAGCGACATACCGGGCAAACCGGCCAGACTGGTCGAGAGCGTGAAAATATCGGCCAGATAATTGGCGACCGGATCGTCTGCCTTGTCACCCAGATCCCAGGCCACGGTTGGCGCTACCGGTCCCATGATGACGTCGCATTGTTTGAACGCCGCCTGAAAATCTTCAGCGATCAGTCTGCGAATTTTTTGCGCCTGCAGATAATAGGCGTCGTAATAACCGTGCGACAGGACATAACTGCCGACCAGAATGCGTCGTTGCACTTCCGCGCCAAACCCTTCGCTGCGCGATTTTTTATACATATCGGTCAACCCGTCGTAGTGCGCAGCGCGGTGACCGTAACGCACGCCGTCAAAGCGGCTCAGGTTGGACGAGGCTTCGGCGGGCGCGATGACGTAATACACCGGGATGGACAGTTCAGTTTTGGGTAAAGATATTTCGACCAGTGTCGCGCCTAATTCTTCGTATTTGGTTAACGCAGCGCGCACAGCCTGCTCGACATCACTGGCAATACCTGCGCCGAAAAATTCGCGCGGCACGCCAATCCGCAAACCCTTTAATGAGGTATTCAATTCGCGTTGAAAATCTTCATCCGGATGCTCCAGACTGGTTGAATCACGCTCATCAAACCCAGCCATGCTGTTCAGCAGCAAAGCGCAATCTGCAGCGGTCTGGGCGATTGGTCCGGCCTGATCCAGTGACGATGCGAATGCGATCATACCGAAGCGCGAGACCCGGCCGTAAGTGGGTTTGATGCCGGTCACGCCGCAAAATGCGGCTGGCTGGCGGATTGAGCCGCCCGTGTCGGTGGCGGTTGCCGCAGGTGTTAAACGCGCTGCAATGGCCGCTGCCGAACCACCTGACGAACCACCGGGCACCGCCCGTTTGTCCCAGGGATTCTTGACTGGTCCGAAAAACGAGTTTTCATTGGCCGAACCCATGGCGAATTCATCGCAATTCAGTTTGCCCAGTGTGACCATACCGGCGTGCCGGTAACGCGCGACCACGGTCGCATCGAATGGACTGGTGTAGTTCGCCAGCATCTTCGAGCCTGCTGTCGAGCGCCAGTCCTGCGTGACAAAAATATCCTTGTGCGCGATCGGTATGCCGGCCAGCGGGTGGGGATTGGGCTGGGTCAATAAGCGGTCGGCGAGTGTGGCCTGCGCCAGGGTCAGAGCCGGGTCGACATGGTTAAACGCGTTCAGGTCCGACGCTGCGATGCGCGACAGGTAATGTTGGGCCAGTTCCGTCGCAGAAACCTGCTTGCTGTGCAAGAGGGCGGAAAGTTCAGTCAGGGTCTTGGTATGCATGAGATGGTTTTATGTAATGGCGATTTATTCGATGACCTTCGGAACCAGATACAGGCCGTCCTGGACCGCTGGTGCAGATTGCTGATAGGCGTCGCGGTGATTGGATTCGGTGACCTTGTCGTCGCGCAGGCGCAGCGCCAGTTCGTCGACCACCAGGGCGAAGGGATGGCTGAGTGGTTCAATGCCTTTGGTATCGATGGCCTGCATTTTCTCAACCAGAGCGAAAATACCATTCAATTGCTCGAGCGTTTTACTGGTTTGCTCATCGGATAATTCCAGATGCGCCAGATGCGCGATGCGGGTGACGTCTTTTTTTTCGAGTGACATAGTGGAGTGGTCAGGCAATTCAGGTTAGCAAAGCAAATCAGGCCTGGCTTGAAGCCGTTGATTTGAAAAAGGGAGCAAGTGGTTAAAAAGACAAATGAATAAATTGGAAAATGCAGTTGTTAAAGCATGTAACTGATCCAAATTCAGGCAAATTATAAGGTAGAATGCCGGGTTAATGTCTGGGATATGTTGAACAATGGTCGAACTTCGATTGAATACGGACTTTGTTCCGCATAATTCCACTCTCGCACTCTGTAAGCAAAAACAAAAAAGCAAGCTTCACCCCCTATTCCATTTTTAATCGCGCAGTAAAGCGCACAGGATAAACATGTTCGGTTTTTTTCGTAGCTATTTTTCAAATGACCTGGCCATCGACCTAGGCACAGCAAACACTCTCATTTACGTTCGTGGCCAGGGCATCGTGTTGGATGAGCCTTCGGTTGTGGCAATTCGCCAGGAAGGCGGCCCGAACGGCAAGAAGACGATTCAGGCGGTCGGTAAGGAAGCCAAGCAGATGCTTGGTAAAGTTCCTGGCAATATCGAAGCGATCCGCCCGATGAAAGACGGCGTGATTGCCGACTTCACCGTCACCGAGCAAATGTTGAAGCAATTCATCCGCATGGTGCACGACACCAAATTTTTCAAGCCATCGCCGCGGATCATTATTTGTGTCCCTTGCGGTTCCACTCAGGTGGAACGTCGCGCGATTCGCGAATCCGCGCTGGGCGCCGGTGCCTCGCAGGTGTACCTGATCGAAGAACCGATGGCCGCTGCAATTGGTGCCGGCCTGCCGGTCTCCGAAGCCACCGGTTCGATGGTGGTGGATATCGGCGGCGGTACGACCGAAGTCGGGATTATTTCACTGGGCGGTATGGTATTCAAAGGGTCGATCCGCGTTGGTGGTGACAAGTTCGACGAAGCGATCGTGAATTACATCCGCCGCAACTACGGTATGTTGATCGGTGAGCAGACCGCCGAAGCGATCAAGAAAACCATCGGCTCCGCTTTCCCGGGTTCGGAAGTGCGCGAAATGGAAGTCAAGGGGCGCAATCTGTCCGAGGGTATTCCCCGTTCGTTCACCATTTCCAGTAATGAAATTCTGGAGGCACTGACTGATCCGCTGAACAATATCGTTTCTGCGGTCAAGAATGCCCTGGAACAGACCCCGCCGGAACTGGGTGCCGACATCGCCGAAAAAGGGATGATGTTGACTGGCGGCGGCGCATTGCTGCGCGATCTGGACCGCCTGTTGATGGAAGAAACCGGTTTGCCGGTAATCGTCGCGGAAGATCCACTGACCTGCGTGGTACGCGGTTCCGGTATGGCCTTGGACAGAATCGAAAAATTAGGCTCAATGTTCTCGTACGAATAACATTGTGTTGCAGGGTGTAATAGCGTAGCGTATTACACCAGTCTCCTCATATGGCGTAACGCGCCGCCGTTTTAATTCTGTAATTGTGACCTGGAAACGATGGAATACAGTCCACCACCACTTTTCAAACAAGGCGCCTCGGCGCGAGTTAAAGTGGTCTTTTTTTCACTGGTCGCGATCCTGCTGTTAGTCATTGACGCCAGGCTGCAAACGCTGAATCTGGCCCGCCAGGTCGTCGCCTCTGCCCTTTATCCCCTGCAAATGCTGGCTGTCATGCCGCGCGACATGGTGCGTGGCATGGGTGATTATTTTGCCCAGGTTTCGAAGCTGGAAAATGAAAATGCCACACTCAAACGCGCTCAACTGAGCCAGTCACTCAGCGTCGCCCAGGACCAGCAGCTCAAAATCGAAAACGCGCAGTTGCGGCGCCTGCTGGCCACCAGTGAAACGGTGCCGGTGAAATCGGTGATGGCAGAAATACTCTACGATGCGCGCGACAGCTTTACACGAAAGATCATTTTGAATCGTGGCCTTAAAAACGGAATCGCTCTGGGTCAGCCGGTCATCGATGATCAGGGTGTGGTCGGGCAAATTACCCGGGTCTTTCCGCTCACCGCCGAAGTGACTCTGCTGACTGATAAAGATCAGGCCATTCCGGTGCAGGTCCAGCGCAACGGCCTGCGCAGCGTGGTGTATGGCAAAGGACAGGTCGGCAGTCTCGAATTGCGTGTGCCCAGTAACGCGGATATCAAAGCGGGCGACGTGCTGGTGACCTCCGGGATTGATGGCATTTATCCGCCAGGCTTGATGGTGGCGCGCGCCACCCGGGTTGAAAATAATGCGACCACCACGTTCGAGCGCATCGCCTGTCTGCCGATCGCCGGACTGGACAGGCAAAAGGATGTGCTGGTGCTCCTGGTCGATACTCATATTGAAGCGCGACCGGAAGAAGAAGACGGCAAGCCCAGGAAAGTCGTGCGGCATGTTACCCGTGACAATGTTGAGCCGGGCGCGGCCAAGGTCAAAGAAGACAACAAGGATGAAGTGAAAGGCACTCACCCATGAACCAGCCGCATTACATTTTGTTGCCGGTTAACCCGGTGTTCATTATCGTCAGTCTGCTTGTGACTTTCTTGCTGAATTTTCTACCCTGGGGCACGGCGGCAGGCGTGCCGGATTTTGTCGCACTGACCCTGGTGTTTTGGAGTATTCATCAGCCACGCAGAGTCGGCATCGGGGTTGCGTTTGCGATGGGTTTGTTGATGGATGTGCATACCGCCACGCTGCTCGGTGAAAATGCGCTGGCCTATACCTTGCTCTCCTATTTCGCCATCACTATCCATCGGCGCGTCTTGTGGTTTACGCCGATGACCCAGACCTTGCACGTGTTCCCCTTATTTTTGTGTTCTCAAGTGATCCGCGCGCTGGTGCAATTTGCCGTGAATGGCAAATTTCCAGGCTGGTTATTTTTCATCGAAAGCGCTGTTACCGCCGCATTGTGGCCACTGGCAAGCTGGGTCTTGCTGGCACCGCAACGCCGTGCCGTGGATCGCGATGAAACCCGTCCAATCTAGTCTGTAGTCAGAAAGTATGACCGAATTTAAAAACACCGAACGCGAACTTTATTTTTTCCGGATACGTCTGTTCGCGATCGCGGGTTTTATCTTTTTATGTTTTGCCGTGCTGTTTGCCCGTTTTGTCTGGCTGCAGGTGGTCAAGCATGAGGTCTATGCGACCCAGGCCGAAGATAACCGCATTTCGATCGTGCCGGTTGTGCCCAATCGTGGATTGATCCTGGATCGCAACGGAGTGGTCCTGGCACGTAATTTTTCGGCGTACACGCTCGAAATCACTCCCTCGAAAATCAATCAGGATCTTGATAACGTGATTGATGAACTGGCGCAGCTGGTTGACATTCAGCCTAAACATCGCAAACGTTTTAAAAAGCTGATGGAAGATTCCAAGAGTTTCGAGAGTCTGCCGATCCGCACCCGTCTGACCGATGAAGAAGTGGCGCGCTTTACCGTGCAACGCTTTCGCTTTCCCGGCGTTGAAATTCAGGCGCGTCTGTTCCGACAATATCCCCTCGGTGAAATCGCGTCACATGTGATCGGCTACATTGGTCGCATCAGCAGCGCCGACGCAAAGATCCTCGATGAGTCCGAAGAAGATTCCGATAACTACAGCGGCACCGACTATATCGGCAAGGAAGGTCTGGAGAAAAGTTACGAACGCATGTTGCATGGCACCACCGGCAGTGAAGAAGTGGAAGTGTCAGCCGGTGGACGGGCAGTGCGCACCTTGTCGCACTCCCCGGCGACCTCCGGCAGCAATCTGATCCTGTCGATTGATATTGAGCTGCAAAAAATCGTCGAGGATGCATTCGGCGACAAGCGCGGTGCGTTTGTGGCAATTGATCCGGAAACCGGTGACGTGCTCGCATTTGTCTCGAAACCAACTTACGATCCCAATTTATTCGTTGAAGGCATTGATCAGACCAATTGGGAAAGCCTCAACAATTCCATCGACAAGCCATTGATCAATCGCGCACTGACCAGTACCTACCCGCCAGGCTCAACGTACAAACCGTTCATGGCATTGGCAGCTCTGGAACTGGGTAAGCGCACCACCAGTTACACACTGGCCGATCCGGGCTCGTTCACATTGGGTGGCCACAAGTTCCGGGACGATAAGGAAGGTGGTCACGGGATGGTTGATATGTATCGCTCGATCGTCATTTCCTGTGATACCTACTACTTTAATCTGGCCAATGATTTGGGCGTGGATGCCATTCATGATTTTATGAAGCCGTTTGGCTTTGGCGCGGTGACCGGCATCGATCTGGAACATGAACGCCCAGGTATTTTGCCCTCCACCGAGTGGAAGCGCGGTCATTATAAAAAAGCCGCGCAGCAAAAATGGTATGCCGGTGAAACGATTTCACTGGGAATCGGCCAGGGCTATAACAGCTTTACCCCGCTGCAGCTGGCGCATGCAGTCGCGACACTGGCCAACAACGGGGTAGTCATGAAGCCGCATCTGGTCAAAATGATTGAGGACCCCAAGACGCACAAACGCACGCTGACAGTACCTGCCGAAAGCTACCGGATCGCGCTCAAGCAGGAGAATATCGATTTCATCAAACATGCCATGGCCGGCGTGCCGAAGGAAGGGACATCGGCATCGGCGTTTATCAATGCCGGCTACGAGTCTGCCGGCAAGACCGGAACTGCACAGGTCATCGCGATTAAAAAAGGTGAAAAATATAACGCCAATAATGTCGCGCTGCGCTTCCATGATCACGCTCTATACACGGCTTTTGCACCGATTGAACGACCAAGAATTGCGATAGCGATGATTGTTGAAAATGCCGGATTTGGATCGGCTGGCGCCGCACCAATCGCCCGACTGGCGCTGGATTATTTTTTACTTGGCAAGCGACCTGACGACAAGACCAAGGAATTGATCAAAAATATGGATCCGACTCCGCTGGAGAAAGTCGACTCGACGCTGATGCAGTCCGAAGCCGAAGTCAAAGCCGAATCCGAATCGGAAGGTGGTCCGCCGCCCGGTGCCACAACCCCACCGGGCAAGGAGTAATCATGCGTGGAAACCGCTCGCCCTGGCAAACTGTCAAACCGTATCTGACGGTGTTTGACGCGCCGTTGGCGATTATCATTTTTTTGATCATGTCGGTTGGCATCGTGACCCTGTATTCCGCCGGTATCGATTTTCCGGGCCGGGTCGAGGATCAGCTGCGTAATATTGTCGTCGCATTTATTGTGATGTGGATCGCTGCCAACGTTCCCCCGCAAACCCTGATGCGCTTTGCCGTGCCTCTGTACACCATCGGGATAAGTCTGCTGATTGCCGTGGCCCTGTTCGGTATTGTCAAGAAAGGATCGCGTCGCTGGATCAACATTGGCATGGTGGTGCAGCCGTCCGAGATCATGAAGATTGCCATGCCGCTGATGCTGGCCTGGTACTTCCAGAAACGTGAAGGCACAATCGGCTGGCGTGAATTTATTGTCGCTGCCTTGCTGTTAATTCTTCCCATCGGTTTTATCGTGAAACAACCCGATCTCGGCACCGCGATGCTGGTCCTGGCGGCGGGCATGTCGGTGATTTTTCTGGCTGGTCTGTCGTGGCGCATCATTATCGGTGTGCTGGTACTGGCTCTGGCCTGTCTGCCGATCGTGTGGAAAAACATGCATGATTATCAGCGTGAACGCATCATGACTTTGATCGATCCAACCACTGATCCGCTCGGTAAAGGTTTTCATATCATCCAGTCGACCATCGCGGTGGGATCGGGGGGCATTACCGGCAAAGGCTGGCTCAAGGGAACCCAGGCGCATCTGGAATTTATTCCGGAGCGCACTACGGATTTCATTTTCGCCGTGTTTTCGGAAGAGTTTGGTTTAATTGGATGTAGTATCCTGCTGATCTTGTATCTGCTGTTTTTCACACGAGGCTTGATGATCGCCGCCAACGCCCCGACGTTTTTCACGCGACTGTTGGCAGGATCGATAACGACGATTTTCTTTACCTATGCGTTCGTTAATATGGGCATGGTCAGCGGAATCTTGCCGGTAGTTGGCGTGCCCTTACCGATGCTCAGTTATGGCGGCACGGCATTGGTTACCCTCGGATTTGGCGCGGGTATTTTGATGAGTATTCAACGACACCGCAAGTTGGTACAAAGTTAGGAGTGATATGGTGACAGTTCGCTTCAAGAGTCGATTGCAGTTGATCACGCTGATGATGTTGGCGTTGTTGCTGGCGGCCTGCGGCAGTGCGCCGAAAAATGCCGCTTCGCCCGTGGATAAAGCGAATGCCAGAGCAACTACTGCCGAGACTGCTGCGGCTGCCGGTAATCAGCCTGGTCGACCCGCACCGTCGATGCCCAAAGCCGGTTCAGGTCGCGGTGCTTACTACAAAGACGACGGACCTGGTGACAACCCGCCATCAGGCCTCGAGCTGACCCTGGATGCGGAACCGAAGGTCGAACCGTATTCGGTTTCGGGCAACAAGCCGTACGTGGTCTTCGGAAAAACCTACACGCCGATGCTGGATGATCAGCCTTTTTCGCAGCGTGGTACCGGCAGCTGGTACGGAAAAAAATTCCATGGACAAAGGACCTCATCGGGCGAGCCCTACGATATGTACAAGATGACGGCTGCCCACCCCACCTTGCCGATTCCTTCGTACGCGCGCATCACCAATCTGAGCAATGGCAAACAGGTCATTGTGAAAGTGAATGATCGTGGGCCGTTCCATACCAATCGTATTGTTGATCTGTCGTATACCGCGGCGCTGAAGTTAGATTATCTGGGCAAGGGCAGCAGCGAATTGTTGCTGGAACGTTTGCTGCCAGCGGATATCGACAAGATGGCTGAAAACAAAAAGAACAATGTTGGCAGTCCCGTTGCCGCTGCTGCAGCATTAGCGGTACCAGTGGCCACAGCGGTTGCACCGGCGATCACGCCAATCGCTATTGAGAAAGTCCCGGCACCCGCGGTGACCACGCCAAAACAGGACAGTGCCGCCCTGGATGCACTGATCGCAAAGACCGATACCCCACTTGATGCCGTCGCGACCGTGCCAGCAGTCACGAGTACGGCCAATACAGCCAGCGGATACTATCTGCAGTTTGGCGCTTTTGGCTTGCGCTCCAATGCCGAAGCGACATACACCAGACTGCAAAACAAGCTGGCACAATTACCCGAGTTTGAAATTGTTCAGCAAGGCACTTTGTATCGATTGTTCAGCGGCCCGTTTGCCAGTCGTGACGAGGCGAACAACGCGATTCTTCTGGCAGCCAATGTCGGTGTTCCCAAACCGATCATCGTCCAGCGATGAACTCAGGATTAGCCAATTAAATTAACCAGACTCCTGGCCATTTCACGTTTGCTCAAAATCACGTGCGTCGCGCCATGCTTGTGTAAATGCGTTTCCTCTGCAGCCGTGCTGGCTCGGGCAATGGTCGTGATGGCCGGATTGAGCGAGCGAGCATGAGCGATTAACTCGCCCGCCACGATCGTGTCCGGGATGGTCAGGACCATGCAGCGCGCCGTTTGAATATTCGCCTGTTCCAATACCCCCGGTGCGCTGGCGTGAGCATAAATGGCAGGAATGTCGGGATTGTGCGTGTCGTGAATGGCATCGGGATGGTCCTCGACAATCACGAACGGAATTTTTCGGGCGGTTAATTCATCGCCAACCAATTTTCCCAGTGCACCAAATCCAACCAGGATCGTGTGACCATGCTGTAGCTCACACTGCTCGGAACTGCCTTGTTCGCGCTTTTCCAGCCACGGTTTTAAACAATCCAGGCCCATAAATACAAAGGGATTCAGGATGATCGAAATAATCGCGCCCGCCAAGATCAGGTCGCGCCCGGAATCGGGCAAAATACCCAGAGAAATACCAAGCGTGGCGAGAATAAAAGAAAACTCGCCAATTTGAGCAAGACTGGCCGAGATCGTCAATGCCGTGCTGAGTGGTCGGCCGAAAGCCAGCACCAATGCCATCGACACCAACGACTTGCCGACCACGATAATCAATACAGTGGCAAGCACCTGCAAGGGTTCACGTAACAGTATCGACGGGTCAAACAGCATGCCCACCGAAACGAAGAACAAGACCGAAAATACTTCGCGCAACGGTAATGATTCTTCGGCAGCACGATGACTCAATTCCGATTCTGCCAGCATCATGCCGGCAAAGAAGGCACCTAAGGCGAACGACACGCCGAACAGGTAAGTCGAACCCAATGCGAATCCCAATGCGATTGCCAGCACACACAGGCCGAACAGTTCGCGCGAGCCGGTAGAAGCGATTCGTTCCAGAATCCAGGGAATGGCGCGCTTGCCGAACACCACCATGACCACGACAAAGGCGATCACCTTGCCGATGGTGATGGCCAGCATGCGCGCCAGGTCGGTATTGCTGAGTGCTTCACCGTGCCCGCCCAGTATGCTGGATAGAGCGGGAATCAATACCAGCGCCAATACCATCACGATATCTTCGACAATCAGCCAGCCAATCGCAATCTGCCCGCGTTGTGTATCAACCAGCCGACGTTCCTGCAAGGCCGTCAGCAACACCACGGTGCTGGCGCAGGACAGTGCCAGGCCGAAGATGATGCCTTGACCGACAGGCCAGCCCATCGCCCAGCATAAGACCATGCCCAGCAGGGTCGCGAATACGATCTGCAGCAATGCGCCCGGGATCGCAATGGTTTTGACCGCCAGCAGATCTTTCAGTGAAAAATGCAACCCGACACCAAACATCAGCAGGATCACGCCGATTTCGGCAAGCTCATGCGCCAGATGACCATCGGCGACAAAACCGGGCGTATATGGCCCGACCAAAATACCGGCCACCAGATAACCAATTAGTGGCGGCATGCTCAACTTATTGGCCAGTGTCCCAAAAACAAACGCCAGCACGATACAACCGACGATGGTGGCAATTAACGGTGTTTGTTCGAGCATGGGCGAGGTCGATTATTGTTAAGACTTTTCAGATTTCGATTCGCTCATGTCGAGAGCGAGCTGATACAAGGCGTTTTTCTTTTGTCCGGTCAGTTGCGCGGCCAGTTGTGCTGCCTGCTTCACCGTGCAGCTTTCCAGCAAAATGGTCAGGACGCGCCTGGCTTCGATCAGGTCTGCATCAGTGTCGGTCGATGCACCTTCCAGCAAAACTACATACTCCCCTTTTTGCCGGTGCGCATTTGCTGCCAGCCAGTGGCCTGCCTCGTCCAGTCTGCAGCGATGAATCTCTTCGAATAATTTGGTGAGCTCACGCGCAAATACAAGCTGGCGGTCGCCAGGAAAGCGCAGTGCCAGTGCTGCGACAGTTTCGGTAATCCGGTGTGGTGCCTCGTAAAATGCCATGGTCGCCGTAATATTACCCAGCGTTTGCAAACGCGTATCCCTCTGGCCCGCCTTGCTCGGTAAAAAGCCGACGAAATAAAATTGATCCTGCAATAAACCGCTGGCCGACAAGGCGGTGATCACGGCCGAGGCACCGGGCACCGGCACGATCCTGAATCCGGCACTGCGCACCGCGTCAACAATGCGCGCACCCGGATCTGAAATGGCGGGTGTTCCCGCGTCCGAGACCAGGGCAATACTTTCGCCAAGTTGCAGTCGCTGAATAATTTTTTGCGCCACCTCGTTCTCGTTGTGCTGATGCGCCGCAATCAATGGTTTGGACAGGCCGAGCTGGTTAAACAACTGACCGGTGTTGCGGGTGTCCTCACAGGCCACCGCATCAACCTTGGCCAGCACATGCAGGGCACGACAGCTCAGGTCGGCCAGATTACCGATCGGCGTGGCGACCACGTACAGGCAGGATTCTGGATAGGATTGCTGTGCGGCATGAGACAGCAGAAAATTTAAATCAGTCATGGGCGATTTCTGCCGGTTTCAAGAGTGAACAAAGCAGGGATTGTGCGCGTAACAGGGTGTCATGACAAGAGCAATCAGACCCGGGCAGCTGGTAAAATTGTTCAAAATGCCCTATTTAGGGTATAGCTAAATAACATTTCTATCATTATCCTGCTGGTACTTTAGGAGGAACACGATGGTGCTATTGATAGCTTGGTGCATATTGCTGACATTATGCTGGCCGCTGGCCCTGATCGCATTGATTCTTATGCCGTTAATCTGGTTGGTATCTCTGCCATTGCGTTTGATCGGCATAACCCTGGATGCAGTATTTGAATTTATAAAGGCCCTGTTATTTTTACCGGCGCGGATTTTGCGCATGAAATAAAATCTGTTAAAAAGTTGCCAAATTGCATCGCGTGAAATTTGATGCTACAGTCCGGGTGTTGTCCTGTTCAAAGCTTTGGAGGGTCTTGTGAATTCGCCGGAAAAAACTGCAGTGTATATAAAACAATTCAAAAATTTGCTCCGCGACGAAGGCAACGCAGATATTTTTCCCAGTCTGTTAGCTGAGAAATTTCCCAACATCATGGATAAAATTTTCCTGCTCTGGGTAGATCCGCCAACTACGCATGCTTATTTCAGAGAATTGCTTACAACCAATAGATCTAACCGCGCCGGTTTTCCATCCGATGTTTATTCTGAATTATTTACGCTGGAGAGCTTTTACAGCGTAATCCATCCAGAAGTTGAGCTCAGTCTTGATGATTCTTGGATCGGGGTCAATAAGCGCGGTTAAATGCGGGCTCGTCAAACCTGAACCCGAATTAAACTAAAACGATATGGCCGTCGACTAGTTTGAAGATGCCGCCGCGTGAGTCTTCTTTGACGTTCCAGACTTGTTTGGCAATGTGCATCTCAACCCCGTCGTGAATGGCTTTCCCCACTTTTACACAGGCCTGGTCGACCAGTTCCAGCTGCTCTTCGAAGACTTTGAGTTCTTCCGTCAATTGGTCAATTTCAGCGAGCTGCTGGACCCGTTTTGCTTCGACTTTACTTGCGACCCCATCGACGTTCTTATGCGGATTGCGTTCAAAATAGACAATCAGCTTCAGCACTTGATCCAGGTCGGCGACCTTGCGCTGGATTGTTGCCTGTTTCTGATGGATTTGCTCTTCGAGATAAGGATCGATGCCGACCTGGACGCGCGTCCTGCTGGCGACGCTCGATCCAAGCGTATCGGTCTGGATCAAGACGCTGGCCTGGGCCCGTCCGCCGGAAATCTGTCCGCCGCGTGATCCGGATTTACCCACAATAATCTCATTGCGTGCGATCAGTTCGCAGTCGCGCGCATTTTGATCAATGATGATCGCATTTCCGGCTTCGACATGCACATTCTCCATGAACAGTGCCTGTACCGTGCCAGTGCATTGAATGCGGGCGGCGGAATCTGCCAATTGTTGCTTGCCGGCTTTTTTCTCAGCCTTGCCGATGACGCCGCCTTTCACTGCGACATTGCCACCGGCCTTGATGTCCGCTGATTCGACCATGCCGCTGACGATCACATCGCCAGTCACCTCGACGGACATGCCAGCTTTGATATCGCCCTCGACGTGGATAGTGCCTTCAAATTTGATTTTCCCGGTTTTGAGATCGACATCTGGCACGGTGATGACCGGATTCACGATGACGCCATCGGCTACCTCGACAGGTTGACCGGCCTGGATCGCGACCAGCAGGCAAGGGTCCTGCCGGTCTGGCGCGGCGCCCTGCAAATCTATGCCAAATTTCAATTCCGGTATGGCTTTGGCGAGGACGACCTGTCCTTTAAGATCCTTGCCGCTTTTACCTTGGATCGGTGGCGTGATGCGCATCAGCGGATCATTGGCATGTACCAGCAACAAATGACTCAGATCGCGGAACTTGATCTTCGCATTCTCATCCACGCCAGGCGCGCTGTTGCTTTGTGCTCGAAACAGCACATCGAATCGACCTGGGGTACCAGAGACAACCGGTTCACCTTTGGCAATGAGCAGATGGTCACACCACCCTTGTGCGAGTGCTGCGTTGAGCTCGGAATGCAAAATGCCATGGGTAATTCCCTGGTCGCGCAGTTCGTCGTGAACCTGAATGCCGATCGGATTGCCACCTTGTGCGGGTGTCAAAGTCAGCCAGGCTGACATTAGATCCTCAGAAATTTCCAACGAAAAATGCGCGCTGCGTCGTTCACCAATCTCGGCAACTACTGGCTCACTCGCTGTTGCACATTGCAAAATAAATTGATCAATCGCGGCTTCATTTTGGAAAAACTCAGAGTATCCCTGCTGCTGCAATGCGAGTCTTAACATTGCCACGTTTGGTGGGGTTGCACCGTTTGATGGATCAAATCTGGCGCGCAAAATATCGCTCCCTGGTGCAAGCTCCAGAATGAGTGCCGATGTATTTTGAGTTGATTTGCCCAACATAAGTCCCCGGTTCTCCTGAATCAATTGAGTTGCCAATACGCACTAATATACGCTCAGTAAAGCAGCCATGTTAGAAAATTAAGCCTTTCGCCAATTATTGGACGCCTCTTATTGTTGAGCCTGTTACTGTGGTTAAATATGGTTCCTTTCATTAAAGCAAAAAATTACGCATACAGGAATAAATCTTGATAATCGCCCCGAACTGGCTAAAATTAACAAAAGACAACTAAGCAGAAGCGATGAGCTGGCTGATTTGTATCGGTCTTCGGGCCAGTATCGAGGTCAAATTCAGCGCAATTTATAAAGTTGGTATCGGATTCAGACTAGACCGCAATTCATTCTCATACCGTAGTTATGTCAGTAATTGTCGCGAGTCGCCCTCTTGGGAACGGGCCTGTTTGTCCCAGAAATGACATTGGAACCTTGCAAAATATGCGGACAAATGCACATTGCTTTGATTTATTGCGGATCTGGTTCGCAGGATTTGCCTTGTTTTGTGCGTTTCTCCCCAACTCAGAAGCCGGAGCGTCGCCTGGCCCTGAAATGAATACCGAAGTTTTCCGGATTCAGGATCTGGCCGAAACCAAGATTGCTGACGCAATCCGGCAATTAGTCGAATTAAAACAACATTTGCCGGCCAGCGCCACAGTGGACGATCAGCGCCTGGTCTTGAGCGCACTTATTACCCTCTACCTGAGTGATGATCGACACGTTCTGGCCCAAGAATTGACTGGCGAGCTCGGCGAGCTTGCCAAACGTTATGACGATAATTACTCCAGAACATTGATGTTGAATTTTCAGGCGCGCATGTTGAGTGATCAGGGCAAGTTTGATGCTGCCAGGCAGACCATCGAACAGGCACTGCAGTTGGCAAAGAAGGTGAATGATAAAAATTTAACGAGGACAGTCAGCAGCAACGCGTCGATCATTTACAGCGAACTGGGTGATTTCAATGTGGCCTTGCAATATCAACTGGCTGCGATACAGCTGTTGGAGAGTAAAAATAAGCACGACGATCTTCTAAGAATCAAAGCACTCAACATTATCGGCACGATCTACCTGGATCTCAAAGATCCAAAGTCTGCACTGGAAAATTTTGATCAAGGTGCCAGGCTTGCTGAATCGGTCGGTGCGCAAAATAGTCTGGCAACACTGACCTTGAATCGTGGCGCAGCCTTTACCGACCTTGAACGGCATCAGGATGCTATCTCTGCCTATTTGGAAGCACAAAAAATCGCACGCAACATTGCGGATCGGCGCAGCGAAGCCTATGCGGTCAATAACCTGTCCGACACCTATTACCGATTAAATAATTTTGAGCAGTGTCTGCGGTATGCAAAGCAAACCGCTGAACTGGCCGAGAAATTGGCGTCTGAAGATTTGCAGACTACTGCGATGATAAATGTCGGGCTATGTCAGATGGGATTGGGCGAGGTCGTGGTTGGCGCCAGACAGGTTGAACAAGGCATAGTCCGCCTGCGGAAAGGGGACGCAAAGACCCAGGTGGAACCTGTGCTTGGGCAATTTGCTGCGGCTTATGCAAAAGCCGGTATGTACCGGGAGGCCTATAAGCAAATTGTCGAGCAATTGGCATTGTCGACTGAGCTGTTCAAGTCAGATCGTGATCGGGCTGTCTCTGAAATGAGAGCCAAATACGATGCCAGTGAACGACAAAAGCAGATCGAGGTGCTTGAGCAAAAAAATCAGGTACAAAGCGCGGAAATCAAAAATAAAGGGCTACAACGCGTGATCGCAATTTTATCGACGGTCATTGCCGCGACCGTCGCAATAATTATTTTGTATTTGTATCGCAGAGTCAGAGAAGCCAATCGGAATCTCGAAGAAGCGAATGTCAAATTGGCGCATCAATCCACACGCGACCCGTTGACCGGATTATTCAACCGGCGCGCTTTCCACGATGCGATGAAATTCCGCACCCAACTCAGTGACCGGCGATCCAGCGACAACATCAGTCCGCCCCATGCTCTTGTCATGTTGGACATCGATCATTTCAAACGCATTAACGATACCTACGGTCACGCTTCAGGTGACGCGGTGTTGATCGAGTTCAGCAAGCGACTGTCGGATGTGATGCGCGATCAAGATATGTTGATGCGTTGGGGAGGAGAAGAATTCCTGATTTTTCTGAGTCATATTCCGGCGGCGAATTTACCCTTGGTGGTTGAGCGTATCCTGATCAGTTGCGGGGGACAGGCGGTTGAATTTGAACAAAAGGTGATTCATGCGACAATCTCCGCCGGTTATATTTCACTGCCAATGGGTGTCGACAGCGAAGTCGACCCGAACTGGGAAAAAATGCTGAATTTGGCAGACTCAGCACTCTATATGGCGAAAACGCGGGGAAGAAATCAGGCCATTGGCATTAATGTAGTCGGAGTTAAGCAAGAAGACCTGGATGAGTTGCTTGAGGGAAATTTGGAAAATTCCATCACCCAGGGTAGGGTAACCATTGCGCAAATTCCAGGGCCTGTGCAAAAAGACAATCCAACTGAGTACGTATGACTTTGACTTTACCCGCTGCTCTTTGACGGGTTGCAAGACCACTTCCTGCAACCATCCCGATTTAAGCCTGGATCAGCGATTTGGCTCCCGTTGTGGCATAAAAGTAATTTTCTTCAGCCTGGCGCCGATTCTCATAGCTTATCCGATGAAATTGATTGACCTATTCCCAAAGCAAGTTTAAACTTGTGAGTTCTCGATTTTGTTTCCGTTGTGCAGGTATGCAAGAACTACGCAGAAACTGCATAAAGCTGTACGTAACATTGTGGTCATGAAATACGTCCATAATGCAGCGCTCAAGTGCGGAAACGGGCAGAGAAGATGTGATCGGAACCTGATGCATTTCAAGGTTACCTGCAGCTACCCGCACATCACTGTGCGAGAGATTGATTAGTCCCCGGGCAATCGTTTCCGGGCTTTGTCTTATGTTTGTTTTATTTTTGTTGGGTTAGAACGATGCCAACCATCAATCAATTGATTCGCCAGCCACGTGTTTCTGCACGTGTCAAAAGCAAATCGCCGGCGCTGGAAAACAGCCCGCAAAAACGTGGAGTTTGTACTCGCGTTTACACGACAACCCCGAAAAAGCCTAACTCGGCTTTGCGTAAGGTTGCCAAAGTACGCTTGACCAACGGTTTCGAAGTTATTTCGTATATCGGCGGTGAAGGCCATAACTTGCAAGAGCATAGCGTAGTGTTGCTGCGTGGTGGTCGTGTCAAGGATTTGCCGGGTGTGCGTTACCATATGGTTCGCGGCGCATTGGATACCCAAGGCGTTAAAGACCGTAAACAAGCTCGTTCCAAATATGGTTCGAAGAAAGCCAAGGCTGCCAAGAAGTAATTCTTGTGTGCTGAAGCATTAAATTGATTTAGTTATTTATTCCGGTTGTGTAATTAGCCGAGTAAGTGGAGAGCTATGATGGCTCCCCGAGAGGTTGCAAAGATCGTTTGCAGTCTCAACTGAAGATTGAAAGGAAAAGAAATGCCACGTCGTCGTGAAGTGCCCAAACGCGATATATTGCCGGATCCAAAATTCGGTAATGTCGAAGTCGCAAAATTTGTCAACGTTTTGATGTTGTCAGGTAAAAAATCTGTAGCCGAAGGTATCATTTATGGTGCGTTCGATCACATTCAGACCAAATCTGGTAAAGATCCATTGGAAGTTTTCACTGCTGCTATCGGTAACGCCAAGCCGCTGGTTGAGGTTAAATCTCGCCGGGTTGGTGGTGCAAACTATCAGGTTCCAGTTGAAGTTCGTCCAGTTCGGCGTCTGGCTTTGTCAATGCGTTGGCTGCGTGAAGCAGCAAACAAGCGCAGTGAAAAATCCATGCCGCAACGTTTGGCTGGTGAATTGTTGGAGGCCGCTGAAGGTCGTGGCGGTGCAATGAAAAAACGCGATGAAGTTCATCGTATGGCTGAAGCCAATAAAGCATTCTCACATTTCCGTTTCTAAGCTTGAAATAGAATTTGTGCTGTGCCGCTTGTTGTGCATGTGCCTGGTGCAGATACTTTGTGAAGTATGTTGAAACAAACCGAGTATCCTGAAAATGATGCTCGGTTTTTCCTTTATTAGAATTAGGATTGATTATGGCCCGCAAGACCCCTATTGAGCGTTACCGTAACATTGGTATCTCAGCGCATATTGACGCTGGTAAAACGACGACTACTGAACGTGTTTTGTTCTATACCGGCGTTAATCATAAAATTGGTGAGGTGCATGATGGCGCGGCCACCATGGACTGGATGGAGCAAGAGCAAGAGCGCGGGATCACAATTACTTCCGCTGCGACGACCTGCTTCTGGAAGGGGATGGCCAACAATTTCCCTGAACATCATATCAACATCATTGATACACCTGGCCACGTTGACTTCACGATTGAAGTTGAGCGTTCGATGCGTGTTCTGGATGGCGCCTGCATGGTTTATTGTGCGGTAGGTGGTGTACAGCCGCAGTCAGAAACTGTATGGCGTCAGGCTAACAAATACAAAGTTCCACGTCTGGCATTTGTGAATAAGATGGATCGTACCGGCGCGAACTTTTTCAAAGTTTACGAACAGATGCGTGCACGTCTGAAGGCAAATCCAGTATTGATTCAAATCCCGATTGGCGCGGAAGAAAACTTCTTGGGCGTTGTGGATTTGGTCAAGATGAAGGCAATCTATTGGGATGATGCATCTCAAGGGATGAAGTTTGACTATCGCGAAATCCCTGCAGAGTTGCAGGCCTCGGCTGCCGAGTGGCGCGAAAAGATGGTGGAAGCTGCGGCCGAATCCAACGAAGAATTAATGAACAAATACCTTGAAGAAGGTGATTTGACTGAAGAAGAAGTCAAGGGCGCGTTGCGTGCTCGTACGATCGCGGCTGAAATCGTGCCGATGATGTGCGGTACTGCATTTAAAAACAAGGGCGTTCAGGCCATGTTGGATGCGGTGATTGAATTTCTGCCTTCGCCAGTGGATATTCCGCCGGTCACTGGTATGGACGAATATGACGAGCCAACTTCGCGTAAAGCAGAAGATTCCGAGAAATTCTCGGCATTGGCGTTCAAGATCATGACCGATCCGTTTGTTGGTCAATTGATTTTCTTCCGCGTCTATTCTGGTTCGATGAAGTCAGGCGATACAGTCTACAACCCGAACAAGGGCAAGAAAGAACGTATCGGTCGTATTTTGCAGATGCATGCCAATCAGCGCGAAGAAATCAAGGAAGTGCATGCTGGCGATATCGCTGCTGCCGTGGGTTTGAAAGAAGCGACTACCGGTGAGACATTGTGTGATCCGTCATCGGTCATCACTCTGGAACGCATGGTATTCCCTGAGCCAGTTATTTCTCAGGCTGTTGAGCCAAAAACCAAGGCTGACCAGGAAAAAATGGGCCTGGCATTGAATCGCCTGGCGCAGGAAGATCCTTCATTCCGCGTAAAAACAGATGAAGAATCCGGCCAGACTATTATTGGTGGTATGGGCGAACTGCACCTGGAAATCATCGTCGATCGGATGAAGCGCGAATTTGGCGTGGAAGCGACTGTCGGTAAGCCGCAGGTTGCGTACCGCGAAACGATTCGCAAGGTTTGCGAAGAAATTGAAGGCAAGTTCGTCAAGCAGTCTGGTGGTCGTGGTCAGTACGGTCACGTCGTACTGAAGATCGAACCGCAAGAGCCGGGCAAAGGTTTTGAATTCGTTGATGCGATCAAAGGCGGTACAGTTCCCCGTGAATATATCCCCGCAGTTGAAAAAGGTGTACGCGAAACATTGACTTCAGGCGTAATGGCTGGCTATCCGGTTGTTGACGTTAAAGTTACCTTGTTCTTCGGTTCATACCATGACGTTGACTCGAACGAAAACGCGTTCCGTATGGCTGCTTCGATGGCGTTCAAAGATGGTTGCCGAAAAGCGAGCCCGGTCATTCTGGAGCCAATGATGTCGGTTGAAGTTGAAACGCCGGAAGACTACGCTGGTACTGTGATGGGTGACTTGTCGTCGCGTCGCGGTATGGTTCAAGGCATGGATGAAATCCCAGGTGGCGGCGGCAAGATTATTAAAGCCGAAGTTCCATTGTCGGAAATGTTTGGATACTCGACTTCATTGCGTTCAGCAACCCAAGGCCGTGCAACTTACACAATGGAATTTAAGCATTACTCTGAAGCGCCGAAAAACGTTATTGACGCTATCGTTAGTGCAAAAGCGAAGTAATCGCTGTAGAATTGCGGGTTGATTGATTTATAGTTTTTTCTCATTGAGTCGCGCTCATTCGGTTATCGGAATGAGCGCGTTCACATACTAAGTAAGTACTAATCGTTCTTTTTGAAGGAAGAAAAAAATGGCAAAGAGCAAGTTTGAGCGGACCAAGCCGCACGTGAATGTGGGAACAATTGGCCACGTTGATCATGGTAAAACAACACTGACAGCAGCGATTGCGACTGTACTGTCATCAAAATTCGGCGGCGAAGCCAAGAAATACGATGAAATCGACGCTGCACCGGAAGAAAAAGCACGTGGTATTACGATTAATACTGCGCACGTAGAATACGAAACAGCAGCGCGTCACTACGCTCACGTTGACTGCCCAGGCCATGCTGATTATGTGAAAAACATGATTACCGGCGCTGCTCAAATGGACGGCGCGATTCTGGTCTGTTCCGCAGCTGACGGTCCTATGCCGCAAACTCGCGAACATATCCTGTTGGCACGTCAGGTTGGCGTTCCTTACATCATCGTGTTCCTGAACAAGTGCGACATGGTTGACGATGCTGAATTGCTGGAGCTGGTTGAAATGGAAGTGCGTGAGTTACTTTCCAAGTACGATTTCCCAGGCGACGATCTGCCGATCATCCAGGGTTCTGCAAAATTGGCGCTGGAAGGCGACAAGGGTCCATTGGGTGAAGAAGCCATTATGAAACTGGCTGACGCATTGGATACCTATATCCCTACACCGGAACGTGCTGTTGACGGTACCTTCCTGTTGCCGGTAGAAGATGTATTTTCGATCTCGGGTCGCGGTACTGTGGTAACTGGCCGTATCGAGCGCGGTATTGTTAAAGTTGGTGAAGAGCTGGAAATCATTGGTATTACTGATACGCAAAAAACCACCTGTACCGGTGTTGAAATGTTCCGTAAGTTATTGGATCAAGGTCAGGCAGGCGACAACGTCGGCGTTTTGTTGCGCGGCACCAAGCGTGAAGACGTGCAGCGTGGTCAGGTTCTGGCAAAGCCAGGTTCGATCAAGCCGCATAATCATTTCACGGGCGAGATCTATGTCCTGTCCAAAGATGAAGGTGGCCGTCACACGCCATTCTTCAACAACTATCGTCCACAGTTCTACTTCCGTACCACGGACGTAACGGGTTCGATCGAGTTGCCTGCGGATAAAGAAATGGTTATGCCAGGCGATAACGTGTCGATCACTGTCAAGTTGATCAACCCGATCGCGATGGAAGAAGGCTTGCGCTTCGCGATTCGTGAAGGTGGCCGTACTGTTGGTGCGGGCGTTGTTGCAAAAATCATCGCCTAATAAGTGTTGTAAAGAAATAGGCTGGGTCACTGAACCGGCATATATAAATAACACGGCAGTCAAAATAAACAGGCTGCCGTGATTCGTTCTTTAAAGGAAAATCATGTCTACACCAAATCAAAAAATTCGCATTCGTCTGAAAGCATTCGATTACAAATTGATCGATCAGTCTGCTTTAGAAATCGTTGATACAGCAAAGCGTACTGGCGCAATTGTCAAAGGACCGGTTCCGTTGCCAACTCGTATCCAACGTTTCGATGTACTGCGTTCACCACACGTTAATAAAACGTCACGCGATCAATTCGAAATTCGTACGCACCAACGTTTGATGGATATCGTTGATCCTACTGAAAAAACAGTAGATGCATTGATGAAGCTGGACTTGCCAGCTGGCGTTGATGTGGAAATTAAATTGCAGTAATCCAAAATTAAGTATTGCAAATCGTTTTTGCGTGCTATAATTTCGGGCTTCGGTGTAGCTATATATGGATATTTCCAGTATGGCTGCATGTTTTAAGTGCTAGTTATCAAACAATAGCTAGTACATACACAGTCAGCCCCGCCCAATCGCAGGTGGGAATGGAGAATAAAATGAGCTTGGCCCTAATTGGTCGCAAGGTTGGAATGATGCGCATTTATACGGATGACGGAGATTCAATTCCGGTCACAGTATTAGATGTCTCAAACAATCGCGTGACACAAATCAAAACGCTTGCTACTGATGGTTATTCAGCAGTGCAGGTCGCATATGGTCAGCGCCGTGCATCCCGCGTAACAAAAGCGGCTGCAGGTCACCTCGCTAAAGCAGGTGTTGAAGCTGGTACAGTATTAAAAGAATTCCGC
The DNA here is from genome assembly GCA_040544425.1 of Oxalobacteraceae bacterium GrIS 1.18. Classification (GTDB taxonomy): domain Bacteria; phylum Pseudomonadota; class Gammaproteobacteria; order Burkholderiales; family Burkholderiaceae_D; genus Solimicrobium. Next base: position 33,284 of record JBEONO010000006.1, on the reverse strand, counting down.
ATTGATGCAGACAAAGCTGCTGAGCTGAAAACTGGTGATGTTATGCCGGTTGGTATGTTCGAGGCAGGTCAAACTGTGGATGTTCAAGGTGTTACGATTGGTAAAGGTTACGCTGGTACGATTAAGCGTCACCACTTCAAATCTGGTCGCGCATCGCATGGTAATTCCCGTTCACATAACGTGCCTGGTTCTATCGGTATGGCGCAGGATCCAGGTCGAGTATTCCCTGGTAAGCGCATGACCGGTCACCTGGGCGACGACACTCGCACCGTACAAAATCTGGTTATCGCACGTATCGATGCTGAGCGCCAGTTGTTGTTGGTTAAGGGTGCGGTACCAGGTGCAAAAAATGGCCAGGTAATCGTTACTCCGGCTATTAAAGCTAAACCTAAAAAGGAAGCTTAATCTATGGAACTCAAGCTCCTAAATGCACAAGGTCAATCGTCTTCAAATGTTGTGGCGCCGGATACTATTTTCGGTCGCGATTACAACGAAGCATTGATCCATCAATTGGTTGTGGCATTCCAGGCAAACGCCCGGAGTGGTAATCGCAAGCAGTTGGGCCGTGATGATGTGCATCACACAACGAAAAAGCCTTGGCGTCAAAAGGGTACGGGGCGCGCGCGTTCCGGTATGTCATCATCCCCGATCTGGCGTGGTGGTGGACGTGCATTCCCGAATTCACCGGATGAAAATTTCTCACAGAAAGTCAACAAGAAGATGTATCGCGCTGGCATCTGCTCGATTCTGTCTCAGTTGGCTCGTGAAGATCGCTTATCTGTTGTTGAAAATTTTGCCGTTGAAGCGCCAAAAACAAAAATGCTGGCAGATAAATTGAAAGCCATGGGTTGTTTGGATTCGGTACTGATCATCGCTGATCAGTTTGATGAGAATCTGATGCTTGCTTCCCGCAATCTACCAAATGTGATGGTTGTTGAGCCGCGTTATGCTGACCCAGTTTCATTAGTGTATTTCAAGAAAATTTTGATCACTAAGCCGGCACTGGCAATGATTGAGGAGATGCTGGCATGAGCACATTAGTTAAATTTAGCGAAGAGCGCCTGATGAAGGTTCTGTTGGCTCCGGTAATTTCTGAAAAAGCAACCATGGTTGCGGAAAAAAACGAGCAGGTTGTTTTCCGTGTCAGCCCTGATGCGACTAAGCCAGAAATTAAAGCGGCTGTAGAAATGCTCTTTAAGGTTCAGGTTGAATCTGTGCAGGTAGCGAATCGTCAAGGTAAACAAAAACGCAGTGGTCGTTTTACCGGTCGTCGCAACCATACCAAGCGTGCGTTTGTGTGCTTGAAGCCAGGTCAAGAAATTAACTTCACCGAGGAGGCATAATATGGCGCTCGTTAAGGTAAAGCCAACCTCGCCCGGTCGCCGTGGTATGGTAAAAGTGGTTACAGAAGGCCTTTATAAAGGTCGTCCGTTTGCCGCTTTGGTTGAAGCAAAAAGTAAAACAGCTGGTCGTAACAATAACGGTCATATCACTACCCGTCATATCGGTGGTGGTCATAAGCAGCACTACCGTATGGTTGACTTTAAGCGTACTAAAGATGGCATCCCCGCCAAAGTAGAACGTATCGAATACGATCCTAACCGTACAGCGCATATTGCATTATTGTGCTACGCGGATGGTGAGCGTCAGTACATCATCGCAACTAAAGGTATGGCTGTCGGTGATCAGATTATGAATGGTGCTCAAGCTCCGATCAAATCGGGTAACTGTCTGCCAATCCGCAATATCCCTGTCGGTACAACTATGCATTGCGTAGAGATGTTGCCTGGCAAAGGCGCGCAAATGGCACGTACTGCCGGCGCTGGTGTGGTATTGATGGCGCGTGAAGGCATCTACGCTCAGGTTCGGCTGCGTTCTGGTGAAGTTCGTCGTGTGCATATCGAATGTCGCGCTACTGTTGGCGAAGTAGGAAATGGTGAACACAATCTGCGTAAGATTGGTAAAGCTGGTGCGATGCGTTGGCGCGGCGTTCGTCCTACCGTTCGTGGTGTGGTCATGAATCCAATCGATCACCCACACGGTGGTGGTGAAGGTAAAACCGCAGCAGGTCGTCATCCAGTGTCACCATGGGGACAACAGACCAAGGGTAAGAAGACGCGTCGCAATAAGCGCACGACTTCCATGATCGTTTCACGCCGTGGCAAGAAATAAGGGGTAACACATGACACGTTCATTGAAAAAAGGGCCATTCTGTGATGCCCACTTGGTGAAAAAAGTCGAAGCCGCGCAAGCGATTAAAGACAAAAAGCCAATCAAAACCTGGTCACGTCGTTCAACGATTATGCCTGACTTCATTGGTCTGACCATTGCAGTTCATAACGGTAAGCAACACGTTCCAGTATATGTTTCAGAAAACATGGTTGGCCATAAACTCGGCGAATTCGCATTGACCCGCACGTTCAAAGGTCATGCCGCTGATAAAAAGGCTAAAAAATAAGGTGCGATGATGGAAACTAAAGCAATTCTACGCGGAGTTCGTTTATCAGACCAAAAAGGTCGTCTGGTAGCTGATCTCATTCGCGGTAAAAAAGTAGATCAAGCATTGAATATTTTGGCCTTCAGCCCGAAAAAAGGTGCAGCAATTATCAAGCGTGTTCTGGAGTCTGCAATTGCAAACGCCGAACATAATGACGGTGCTGACATCGACGAGTTAAGAGTCAAAACTATTTATGTTGAAAAAGGTGCGGTTTTGAAGCGTTTTACAGCGCGTGCAAAAGGCCGTGGTGATCGTATCTCTAAACAATCCTGTCACATTTACGTGACTGTCGGTAACTAAGGAGTCACGATGGGACAGAAGATACATCCAACCGGTTTCCGCCTTGCGGTAACACGTAACTGGTCTTCACGCTGGTATGCAGGTAATACCAACTTTGCTTCAATGTTAGGCGAAGACTTAAAAGTACGCGCGTATCTCAAGAAAAAACTGAAGAATGCATCAGTAGGGCGTGTAACTATTGAGCGTCCAGCTAAGAATGCCCGTATTACTATTTATAGCTCGCGCCCAGGCGTGGTTATTGGTAAAAAAGGCGAAGATATAGAAGTGTTGAAAGCAGAGTTGTCCAAATTAATGGGCGTTCCTGTACACGTGAATATCGAAGAAATTCGTAAGCCAGAAATTGATGCGCAACTGATCGCCGACTCTATTGCTCAGCAACTAGAAAAACGTATCATGTTTCGTCGCGCCATGAAGCGTGCTATGCAAAACGCGATGCGTTTAGGCGCTCAGGGTATTAAGATCATGTCTGGTGGTCGTTTGAATGGTATCGAAATTGCCCGTAAAGAATGGTATCGCGAAGGCCGTGTGCCACTTCATACTTTACGTGCCGATATCGATTACGGGACTAGCGAAGCACAAACCACATACGGAATCATCGGTGTAAAGGTTTGGGTTTATAAAGGCGATCGTCTGGCAAATGGTGATGCTCCGGTAATTGAGTCTGTACCAGAAGATGACAAAAAACGTCGTGGCCCACGTCGTGACGATGGCAAGCCAGCTAATCGTCCAGTACGTGCCAAGCAAAATACAACCGGCGCTCCGGCACCAGCTGCGGCAAAGCGTGTACGCTCAGCTGTAGCTCCAGCTAAAGCTGCCCCGGCTGAGAAAGCGGGAGAATAACCATGCTGCAACCAGCACGTAGAAAGTATAGGAAAGAACAAAAAGGCCGTAACAAGGGAATTTCGCATTCCCGTGGTACCGCAGTTTCGTTCGGTGAATTTGGCTTAAAAGCAATTGGTCGCGGTCGCATTACTGCGCGACAAATTGAAGCTGCACGTCGTGCGATGACGCGCCACATTAAACGTGGTGGTCGGATCTGGATCCGTATTTTTCCAGATAAGCCAATTTCACAAAAGCCAGCCGAAGTTCGGATGGGTAATGGTAAGGGTAATCCTGAGTACTACGTTGCCGAGATTCAACCAGGCAAGATGTTGTACGAGATGGATGGTGTTGATGAAACGCTTGCGCGTGAAGCTTTCCGCTTGGCCGCAGCTAAATTGCCGTTATTGACTACGTTCGTCGTGCGTCAAGTCGGCCAATAAAGGGAGTTGTATATGAAAGCAGCAGAACTCCGTGGCAAAGATGGGGCAGCGTTGTCGAAAGAATTGAACGAGTTGTTGAAGGCGCAATTTAGTTTGCGCATGCAATTGGCGACTCAGCAATTGAACAACACTTCACAGCTAAAAAAAGTGCGCCGCGATATCGCACGCGTTAAAACGGTCATGAATCAGAAGGATGACAAATGAACGATCAAACTAAAACAGCTCTGAAGCGTACGCTGATCGGTACTGTTGTCTCAGACAAAATGAACAAAACTGTTACAGTTTTGATCGAGCGGCACGTAAAGCATCCTTTGTACGGCAAAATTATCGTTCGTAGTAATAAGTATCATGCACACAATGAAGACAATGTCGCTAAAGAAGGCGACGTTGTGGAAATCCAGGAAGGTCGTCCGATTTCCAAGACTAAAGCATGGTCTGTCACTCGCGTAGTGCAAGTTGCACAAATCGTGTAAATAGTTATTGCATTTGGTTAGAATTGATGTAATAATAGTTGGGTGTCGTTTGAGAGACTTAGTTGGCTAGCAAACGACAGAACAAAATGGCTTTTTCCACAGCCTCTGTGGGAAGAGTAGTTAAAAATCGTCCACCTAAGCAGTAGGTTGCAATTTGACTTCCTGGCGGGACCAAGACTGACCATGGTTTGCATCGTGCAGGCTTAATGGATTAAGTTGGGAAAGAGAACATTATGATTCAAACAGAAAGCCGGCTCGAAGTAGCTGACAATACTGGTGCACGCGAAGTTTTGTGTATCAAGGTATTGGGCGGTTCCAAGCGTCGTTATGCAGGTATCGGTGATGTTATTAAGGTCACGATCAAGTCTGCTGCGCCAAGAGGGCGTGTTAAAAAAGGTGAAATCTACAACGCAGTTGTAGTTCGTACGGCTAAGGGTGTTCGTCGTCAAGATGGCTCTTTGGTTAAGTTTGATGGAAATGCAGCAGTTTTATTGAACGCAAAACTTGAGCCTATCGGCACTCGTATTTTCGGACCGGTCACACGCGAACTGCGTACTGAGCGCTTCATGAAAATCGTGTCCTTAGCTCCTGAAGTTCTGTAAGGGGTCGTTATGAACAAGATACGTAAAAACGACGAAGTCATTGTGTTGACTGGCAAAGACAAGGGTAAGCGCGGTGTGGTTCAGCAATGGGTTGACGCAGATCACGTGGTTGTCGCTGGTGTTAACGTAGCTAAAAAAGCTGTTAAGCCAAATCCAATGACTGGTACAACTGGTGGCATCGTAGATAAAGTGATGCCTATTCATGTGTCTAATGTTGCGTTGTTTAACGCGGCAACTGGCAAGGCAGATCGCGTTGGTTTCAAGATTGTGGACGGTAGCAAAGTTCGCGTCTTTAAATCAAATGGCGAAGTTGTGAAGGCAAGCTGATCATGTCACGTTTACAAACTATATACAAAGAAAAAGTCGTTGCAGCATTGACCGAAAAATTTTCCTACAAATCTGTGATGGAAGTGCCGCGCATCACCAAGATCACCCTGAACATGGGTTTGTCGGAAGCTGTAGCGGACAAAAAGATTATTGAACATGCAGTTGGCGACTTAACTAAAATCGCTGGTCAAAAACCAGTGGTGACTAAGGCTCGTAAAGCGATTGCAGGCTTTAAGATTCGTGAAGGCTATCCAATTGGATGTATGGTTACATTGCGCGGTGCGCATATGTACGAATTCCTGGATCGTCTGATCACTGTGGCTTTGCCGCGTGTGCGAGATTTTCGTGGTGTGTCTGGTCGTGCGTTTGATGGTCGTGGTAACTACAACATCGGCGTAAAAGAACAGATCATTTTCCCGGAAATCGAATACGACAAGATTGATGCTTTGCGTGGTTTGAATATTAGTATTACCACGACAGCTAAGACCGATGAAGAAGCGAAAGCCCTTCTCGCCGCATTTAAATTTCCGTTCAGAAACTGAGGTCGCCATGGCAAAACTGGCACTGATTAACCGTGAGCAAAAGCGTGCAGATTTAGTGAAGAAATTCGCTGGTAAGCGCGCTGCATTGAAGGCCATCGTTGATGACCAATCAAAAACTGAAGAAGAGCGCTACGAAGCGCGTCTGAAGTTGCAGGCACTGCCACGGAACTCAAACCCGACACGTCAGCGTAATCGTTGCGCATTGACAGGTCGTCCGCGTGGCACTTTCCGTAAATTCGGATTGGGCCGTATTAAGCTCCGTGAAGTCGCCATGCGTGGTGAAGTTCCCGGAATGACAAAAGCTAGCTGGTAATAGGAGAATAAGCAATGAGTATGAGCGATCCTATCGCCGATATGTTGACCCGCATTCGCAATGCACAAGTTGTACATAAGGTGGAAGTTGCGATGCCGTCTTCTAAGGTAAAAGTGGCCATAGCCAACGTACTGAAAGACGAAGGTTACATTGAAGATTTCGCTGTCAACGAAACTGCTGGTAAAGCAGAATTGAAAATAGCTTTGAAATATTATGCAGGTCGTCCTGTTATTGAGCGGCTGGAGCGTGTGTCGCGTCCTGGTCTGCGCATTTACAAAGGCAAGGGCGATATTCCTAACGTGATGAATGGCTTGGGCGTGGCGATTGTTACCACACCAAAAGGCGTCATGACAGACCGCAAAGCGCGCGCAACCGGTGTCGGTGGCGAAGTGATTTGCTACGTGGCCTAAGGAGAAGAATATGTCTCGAGTAGGTAAAATGGCCATTGCCATTCCAGCAGGTGTGCAAGTCAGCATCGCGGAATCGCAAATAGAAGTTAAAGGTCCATTGGGTGTTTTAGTTCAAGCCTTAAATGGTTTGGTTAAAGTTGCCAATGACAACGGTTCATTGAAATTTGAACCGGTAAATGAAGCGCGTGAAGCGAATGCAATGACTGGTACATTGCGTGCCCTGGTTAACAACATGATCAATGGTGTTACTAAAGGCTTCGAGAAGAAATTAAACCTGGTCGGCGTTGGCTTCAAGGCGCAGGCACAAGGCGACAAGTTGAATCTGTCGTTGGGTTTTTCTCACCCAGTCGTTCATCCTATGCCTCAAGGCGTAAAGTGTGAAACTCCAACGCCGACAGAGATCCTGATCAAAGGGATTGATCGTCAAAAAGTGGGGCAAGTTGCTGCCGAAGTTCGTGCGTATCGTCAACCAGAGCCATATAAAGGCAAGGGTGTACGTTATGCTACTGAGGTGGTTGTGCTCAAAGAAACCAAGAAGAAGTAATAGGGGTTGACGATGGACAAGAAACAATCACGTCTGCGCCGCGCACGTCAAACCCGTGCCAAGATCGCAGAATTAAAAGTAATCCGTCTGGCTGTGCATCGTACCAATACGCACATCTACGCCAACATTATTGGACCAGATGCAAGAGTATTGGCATCCGCATCCAGTTTGGAAGCGACAGTACGTGCAGATCTGGCAGCAGCGTCTGGCAATGGCGGCAACGTCGCAGCAGCTACCTTAGTTGGCAAGCGTGTTGCTGAAGCAGCATTAAAAGCAGGGGTTACCGAGGTTGCATTTGATCGCTCCGGTTTCCGTTACCATGGTCGCATCAAGGCGCTTGCAGAAGCTGCCCGTGAAGCTGGCCTGAAGTTCTAAGGAAAATACGTCATGGCAAAAATGCAAGCGAAAACAGCATCTGACAAACCAGATGATGGCATGCGCGAAAAGATGATCGCGATCAACCGCGTAACCAAAGTGGTTAAGGGTGGTCGTATCATGGGTTTTGCAGCGTTGACCGTTGTTGGTGACGGCGATGGCCGTATCGGTATGGGCAAGGGAAAATCGAAAGAAGTTCCTGTTGCCGTACAAAAGGCAATGGAAGAAGCTCGTCGTAAAATGATTAAAGTCACGTTGAAAAACGGGACTTTGCAGCACACAGTAACTGGCCAGCACGGCGCATCGAAAGTGATGATCATGCCAGCTAAAGAAGGTACTGGTGTAATTGCTGGTGGTCCAATGCGCGCAATTTTCGAAGTAATGGGAATTGTGAATGTGGTTGCTAAATCAAACGGCTCTACCAATCCATACAATATGGTTCGTGCTACGTTGGATGGTTTGTCCAAGATGAGTACTCCATCGGAAATCGCTGCGAAACGTGGTAAGTCCGTTGAAGAAATTCTCGGCTAAGGTGAACGAAATGACAAAAACATTAAAAGTTAAGTTGGTAATGGGTTTGATTGGCACGCGCGAATCTCACCGTGCAACTGTGCGTGGTCTGGGTCTGCGTCGCGTTAATTCAGTTCGTGAATTAGAAGACACACCGGCTGTGCGCGGAATGATCAACAAAGTCTCATATCTTGTGAAGGTTGTGTCGTAAGCCGCAAGGTGAGCGATCGGAGCAAATAATGGAATTGAATAATATTCAACCTGCTGATGGCGCCAAACACTACAAACGTCGTGTTGGTCGTGGTATCGGTTCAGGTTTAGGGAAGACAGCTGGCCGCGGTCACAAAGGCCAAAAATCACGTACTGGCGGATTTCATAAAGTTGGTTTTGAGGGCGGTCAAATGCCTTTGCAACGCCGCCTTCCAAAACGTGGTTTTAAATCTTTGGCTACGCCTTATAAGGCAGAAGTTCGCTTGTCTCAGCTTGATGCATTACCAATCGCTGAAATCGATATTTTGACGTTGAAGCAGGCAGGTCTGGTTTCTCAGTTGGCAAAAGTGGTGCGCGTGATTTTGTCTGGCTCGATCACTAAGAAAGTGACTCTGACAGGCTTAATTGCAACTAAAGGCGCTAAAGCAGCAATTGAAGCAGCTGGCGGATCAGTAGCCTAATTCCATATGGAGCAATAATTGGCGACAACTCCTCAGCTAGCAAAAGGTGGTGCCAGTGGTTTTCCTTGGGGAAGACTGTGGTTTTTATTGGCGGCGTTAGTTGTATATCGGATTGGTGCGCATATTCCAGTTCCTGGCATCGATCCAGCGCAGTTGGAACAACTGTTTAAACAGAACTCAGGTGGGATTTTGGGTATGTTTAATATGTTTTCTGGCGGAGCGTTATCGCGCTTCACTGTTTTTGCATTAGGTATCATGCCGTACATTTCGGCTTCAATCATTATGCAATTGATGTCGATCGTTTACCCGCCGCTTGAATCGCTTAAAAAAGAAGGCGAAGCTGGCCGACGTAAGATCACACAGTACACGCGCTACGGTACTTTGGTTTTGGCAACGTTTCAGGCTATCGGTATTGCAGTAGCTTTGGAGCATCAAGCAGGTTTGGTAATTGATCCGGGTATGCCTTTTCGTTTTACAACGGCAGTGACTCTGGTAACCGGCACGATGTTTTTGATGTGGTTGGGTGAGCAGATCACTGAGCGCGGTCTAGGCAACGGTATCTCTATCATTATTTTCGCCGGGATCGCGTCGGGTTTGCCAACCGCGGTAGGTAGTTTGCTGGAGCTGGTTCGGACTGGTTCAATGAACCCGTTTGTGGCGCTTGTAATATGTGTACTGGCAGCAGCGGTGACGTTCGCAGTGGTTTTTGTAGAACGAGGACAGCGGAAAATTTTGGTCAATTATGCCAAGCGCCAGGTAGGCAACAAAATATATGGTGGGCAAAGCAGTCATTTGCCGCTGAAGTTGAACATGGCTGGCGTTATTCCTCCAATCTTTGCTTCGTCGATTATTTTGTTTCCGGCGACAATTACTGGATGGTTCGTAACAACCGGTGATGACTCGCGGGTAATGCGGTTTCTGAAAGATCTCTCATTGTCTCTGGGGCCTGGTGAACCGATCCACATGTTGCTGTATGCAGTGGCAATTATATTTTTCTGTTTCTTCTACACGGCGCTGGTATTTAACAGCAAAGAAACAGCCGACAATTTAAAGAAGAGTGGCGCATTTGTACCGGGTATTCGTCCAGGTGATCAAACAGCCCGCTATATCGACAAGATTTTGATGCGCTTAACGTTGGCTGGCGCAGTTTATATCACCCTGGTGTGTTTGTTGCCAGAGATATTGATTGCAAAATACAAGGTGCCGTTTTCGTTTGGTGGTACATCATTGTTGATTATCGTTGTTGTAACTATGGATTTCATGGCTCAAGTTCAGAACTATGTGATGTCCCAGCAATATGATTCATTACTTCGTAAAGCTAACTTCAAGGGCGGAGCTGCTTCACGGTAACGTGTAGGAGCGCAGACAAGAATGGCAAAAGACGACGTAATTCAGATGCAGGGCGAGATTCTAGAGAATCTACCGAATGCGACATTTAGAGTTAAGCTTGAAAACGGACATGTAGTATTGGGTCATATTTCCGGGAAAATGCGAATGAACTATATTCGTATTCTGCCTGGCGACAAGGTGACGGTAGAGTTGACACCTTACGATTTAAGTCGGGCGCGTATTGTGTTCCGTACCAAGTAACTTTAGTAAAACTTTGCTTAGTAAACTCAAGCAATATTAGGAAAGAGGGCAACAAAATGAAAGTTCTCGCATCAGTTAAGCGGATATGCCGCAATTGCAAGATCATCAAGCGCAAAGGCGTGGTTCGTGTTATATGCATCGAACCGCGTCATAAACAGCGTCAAGGTTAATTTAACGTTATTGATCGAGGAATAACGAATGGCACGTATCGCAGGGGTTAATATCCCAAATCATCAGCATACCGTAATCGGCTTAACAGCAATCTATGGTATTGGACGTCCTAGCGCAGAGGCAATTTGCGAAACAACGGGTGTGGCCACCAATAAAAAGGTGAAAGACCTGGACGATAACGAACTGGAAAAGCTTCGCGACGAAATTGCAAAATTCGTAGTTGAAGGTGATCTTCGTCGTGAAGTCTCCATGAGCATCAAGCGATTGATGGATCTTGGTTGTTATCGTGGGATGCGTCATCGCAAAGGCTTGCCTTGCCGTGGACAACGTACACGTACTAATGCGCGTACACGCAAGGGACCACGTAAAGCAGCACAATCGTTGAAAAAATAATCCAAGTTAGTGGACTTTAACTAGTTAAGCTAACCGGACAAAGGAATCAATTATGGCAAAAGCACCAAATAACGCAGCCGCAGCGCGTGCGCGTAAAAAAGTTAAAAAGAACGTTGCTGAAGGTATTGCGCACGTACACGCATCCTTTAACAACACGATCATCACGATCACAGATCGCCAAGGAAATGCACTTTCCTGGGCAACTGCTGGTGGTGCTGGTTTTAAAGGTTCACGTAAATCAACTCCTTTTGCAGCTCAGGTAGCGGCAGAAGCAGCTGGTAAAGTTGCGGTGGAATGTGGCGTTAAGAATCTGGAAGTTCGTATCAAGGGACCTGGTCCTGGCCGCGAATCCTCAGTACGTGCATTGAATAACCTTGGCATCAAGATCTCGTTGATCCAAGACGTTACCCCAGTGCCGCACAATGGTTGCCGTCCACCGAAGCGCCGTCGGATCTAATAAGTTGCTGTTGCCGACTTCGTCGGCAGTGACGCTTATCTCTGTAATACCGTTCTGGATTAAATCAGAACACGACCCGCGGAATGTTGAGCGGGTTTTGTTGTTAAGCCCACCGTTTGGAAGCTGGCAGTCCAAACTAGCGCTGCAGAATCGTCTGTTCAGCGTCATTTATTAAAGGAATTATTGTGGCACGTTATATTGGACCTAAAGCAAAATTGTCACGCCGCGAAGGCACTGATTTGTTTCTGAAAAGCGCACGCCGCTCTTTAGATTCAAAATGCAAGTTAGATGTTAAACCAGGTCAACATGGTGCAAAGTCCGGCGCACGTACTTCTGACTTCGGAAATCAATTGCGTGAAAAGCAAAAAGTAAAACGTATGTACGGTATTTTGGAACGTCAGTTCCGCCGTTACTTTACTGAAGCCGATCGCCGTAAAGGGAACACTGGTGAAACGCTGCTGAAATTGTTGGAATCACGGCTGGATAACGTTTGTTATCGTATGGGGTTTGGTTCAACACGTGCAGAGGCGCGCCAGTTGGTCAGCCACAAAGCATTTACCGTGAATTCAATAGTTGTGAACATTGCGTCTTATCAAGTTAAAGCAGGCGATGTTATCGCCGTGCGTGACAAATCAAAAAAACAAACGCGTATTGTTGAAGCCCTGTCCTTAGCAGAACAAATCGGTATGCCATCATGGGTGTCGGTTGATCCTAAGAAAATGGAAGGCATTTTCAAGTCCACGCCTGATCGCAGCGATATCGCCGCCGATGTAAATGAATCGTTAATCGTTGAATTATATTCACGTTAATTCTAATTTTTCCGTAGCCCTTTGCATTATCAAAAAATAAGCAAAGGGCTTTTTTCGACATGCCATCAGCCTTATCGGTGTAATGAGCCGAGGGTATTGAAGAGGACATTTCATGCAAAATAGTTTGTTAAAGCCACGTATTATCGATGTAGAAATGCTTGCCGCAGGTCACGCTAAAGTTGTGATGGAGCCGTTTGAACGTGGTTATGGCCACACATTAGGAAACGCACTTCGCCGCGTTTTGCTGTCTTCAATGACAGGTTATGCGGCAACTGAAGTAACAATCGCAGGTGTAGTGCACGAGTACTCGACACTTGACGGTGTGCAGGAAGATATCGTTGATATCTTGTTGAACCTGAAAGGCATTGTATTCAAGTTGCATAACCGTGATGAAGTTACCCTTATCCTGAAAAAGGAAGGTGAAGGCCCGGTATTGGCATCCGATATCGATCTGCCGCACGATGTAGAACTGGTTAATCCGGAGCACGTGATCGCCAATCTTACTGCCGGTGGCAAGTTGGATATGCAGATCAAAGTTGAAAAAGGTCGCGGTTATGTGCCGGGTAACGTACGTCGTCTGTCCGAAGATGCGAATCGTACTATCGGCCGTATTATTTTGGACGCATCTTTCTCACCAGTACGTCGTGTGTCTTATTCGGTAGAGTCAGCTCGTGTAGAACAGCGTACCGATCTGGATAAACTGATCATCAACATTGAAACCAATGGTGTGATCACTCCAGAAGAAGCAATTCGCCAGTCAGCACGTGTGTTGGTAGATCAATTGAATGTGTTCGCTGCACTGGAAGGCACGGAAGCAACTGCTGAAGCTCCTTCACGTGCTCCGATGGTTGATCCTATCCTGTTGCGTCCGGTTGATGATTTGGAACTGACAGTGCGCTCAGCGAACTGCCTTAAAGCAGAAAACATTTACTACATTGGTGACTTGATCCAGCGTACAGAAAATGAATTGTTGAAAACGCCAAATCTGGGTCGCAAGTCTTTAAACGAAATCAAGGAAGTATTGGCTTCGCGCGGTCTCTCATTGGGCATGAAATTAGAAAACTGGCCACCAGCTGGTTTAGAGAAGTAAGAATCTAGCATCAGGTCTCGATACTTGGGACCTGGTATCAAAAGCAGCAACTTTTTAACATATGTACCGGCCCGCACAAGTAATTGTGATAGAAGAGCTGGACACTTAAACTAACTAAGGAAATATCATGCGTCATCGTCACGGCTTACGTAAGCTCAATCGCACCTCTTCACATCGCTTAGCGATGCTGCGCAACATGACAGTATCATTACTGAAACATGAAGCGATCAAAACAACCTTGCCAAAAGCGAAAGAATTGCGTCGCGTAATCGAGCCAATTCTCACCATGGGCAAAACAGACACTTTGGCCAACAAGCGTTTAGCATTCTCCCGTTTGCGCGACCGCGACATGGTCATTAAATTGTTTGCAGAACTTGGTCCGCGCTACGCCAACCGTAACGGTGGTTACCTGCGTATTTTGAAAATGGGTTTCCGCGTTGGTGACAATGCACCGATGGCCTACGTGGAATTAGTAGACCGTCCAGAAATCAGTGATGCAACCGAAGTAGTTACAGCAGAATAAAAGCACTGAGAATAATTAGCCAGGCAACGCCTGGCTTTTTTTTGGTCTATAGTATCGACACGTCTTCTTTTAATGGTGTTTTAATGTCATCGCGTACCTTGATAATCTTTGTATTCCGTTTTCTGCTCAGTCTGACTTTTTTCGGTGCACTCAGCACCTCGTGGGCCGACCCTGATTTTCTTGAACCGGAAGCTGCTTTTCAATTCAACAGCAAACAAATCGCTGCAGATAAAATTGAAGTCAGTTATCAAATTGCAGACGGCTATTACATGTACCGTGAACGCTTCAAGTTTGAGGCAGTTGGCGCGAAGTTAGGCGTACCGGTATTTCCCAAGGGGACCGTGCATTTCGACGAGACTTTTCAAAAAGAAGTTGAGACTTACCGTAAGACTATAACGGTTCAAATTCCAATCATCTCGATTGACAAAACTCAATCCACCTGGACCCTCAAGTCACGTGGCCAAGGCTGTTCTGATAAGGGCCTGTGTTACGCTCCGATGGATGCAAAACAGAATTTCGACAGCGCAGGTTTCACCATCGGCGACAAACCACCGCCAATCAGCAGCAATACTGACGAAGGCAGTCAGTTGAAGTCTTCATTACAAAGCGGCCGATTAATTCTGATCATGCCGCTGTTTTTATTATTGGGCCTGGGATTAGCATTCACGCCCTGTGTACTGCCGATGGTGCCGATACTCTCCTCGATTATTGTCGGTGAAGGTGCGGACGTTAGCAGACATCGCGGATTCATCCTGTCGCTCAGTTATTCCCTTGGGATGGCGATTGTCTACACGTCCTTAGGCGTTGCAGCCGGGCTGTTAGGCGAAGGCCTTGCCGCAGCCTTGCAAAATCCCTGGGTCCTGGGCACGTTTGGTCTGCTGCTGGTCGGCCTGTCTTTGTCGATGTTCAATGTTTATCACATACAAGTTCCAGGCAGCCTTCAAAATAAATTGGCGCACTTCTCGGGTCAACAGCGTGCAGGCAAATTGGTTGGCGTGTTTGTGATGGGAGCGATCTCCGCCCTGATTGTTGGCCCTTGCGTCGCCGCGCCGCTGGCCAGCGCTCTGCTCTATATCAGCCAGACTCGAAATGTATTGGTCGGAGGCGCTGCTCTGTTCTCAATGGCGATAGGTATGAGTGTTCCATTGATACTGGTCGGTCTTTCAGCTGGTACCTTGCTGCCCAAGGCTGGCCGGTGGATGGAGTCGATCAAACAATTGTTTGGTGTACTGATGCTTGCTATGGCTCTCTGGTTAGTCTCGCCAGTCCTGCCGATACGGCTGCAGATGCTGGGATGGACCGCTCTTCTGGTTGGCTATGGTGTATTCCTGTTGCGTCACGGTGGTGCCTTTGCAAAATCTGCTGCGGTAATTTGTTGTGCGCTGGGCCTAATTGAATTTGGAGGTATGGCAAGTGGTGGTCGAGATGTATTTGCGCCTTTTTCGCATGATAAATCGAATGTGCAGTTTGCCCGCGTCGCGTCGAATGCGGACTTGGAATATGCTTTGGCCAAAGCCAAAGCGCAGGGCAAGCCAGTCATGCTCGACTTTTACGCCGACTGGTGCGTGTCATGTAAGGAGATGGAAAAATTCACCTTTGCCAATGAGCGCATTCACAGCAAATTGGCAAACGTGGTACTGATTCAGGCCGATGTGACTGCCAATAGCGACAACGACAAAGCTTTGCTGAAACGATTCAACCTGTTCGGGCCACCTGGCATTATCTTCTTTAATTTGCAGTCCACCGAGAGCGGGCGGGTTATTGGCTTTCAAAAGGTGGACCAATTTGACGACTCTTTGTCCAGATTTATCAAATCATAGTCAGCTTGACTTGTTAGCCACCTCATCCACCCAAATTAAAACGGTGATGACGTGGCACCCAGCACAAAGCGCAGCAATAATTAATTAAGAATTATTTGACTTGCATAAACGACCTGTTATCTAATCAGTCGAACGGGAAGATAATAAACGAACTAAGCTGCACGACTTGTCTTCCTATAAATATAAAAATCAGGGAGAACAGATGTCTGCAGGGTTAAAAAAGAATTCCTTGGGCTTGGTGCACTCGGTAGCGATGGGCATAGCCGGATCTGCCCCGACATTCAGTATTTCAGCCACCATGGTCACTTTGATCGGCGCAGTCGGCGTGCTTGCGCCTGCCAGTCTGGTCTATTGTGGACTACTCGTATTGGGTATTGTGTTCGCCTACATGCATTTGAACACTCATGCACCGAACGCGGGCGCGTCGTATTCCTGGGTCAGTGAAATATTTGGCAAACGCCTGGGCTTCTTCGCTGGCTGGACGGTGCTGGTGGCTTCGGCACTGTTTATGGTCTCGGCCACCATACCCGCAGGTTCGGCAACCCTATTGCTCGTCTCCCCCGCACTTGCCCAATCACAGATTGCCGTGACGCTGTGTGCAATCGCCTGGTTGATTGTAGTGACCGTGGTGATTGTCCAGGGAATCAAACTGACCGGCAAAGTCCAGATCATCATGACGGCAATTGAATTGATCATTCTTTCAATTGTTTCGATT
The DNA here is from genome assembly GCA_040544425.1 of Oxalobacteraceae bacterium GrIS 1.18. Taxonomy (GTDB): domain Bacteria; phylum Pseudomonadota; class Gammaproteobacteria; order Burkholderiales; family Burkholderiaceae_D; genus Solimicrobium. The sequence continues at coordinate 16,890 of JBEONO010000006.1, read as the reverse complement.
GCTGCGATTATTGAATTCGGACCACATGCCTTGCATACGATTACATGGCAACAATTTTCACCGTTCGCATTCAGTCCGACCTCATTTGCAAACGGCGCAATTATTGCACTGTTCTTTTTTTGGGGCTGGGATGTGTCGCTCAATCTGACCGAAGAGACCACGAATTCAAAAAGGTCACCCGGCATCGGTGCAGTCGCTGCCATGATTATCATCATCGCTGCATTCACGGCATTTGCTGCAGTATCGCTGGTTGTATTGAGCGACGATGAAATCAACAAGTCAGGCACGAACATTGTGTTCGATGTCGCCAACAAACTTTTTCCAGCCCCGTGGAGTTACCTGGCTGTGCTGGCACTGATGCTCTCGACGATCGGCAACCTGGAGACATCGATGCTGCAGTTCTCGCGCACCATGTTCGCGCAATCGCGCGACGGCGTATTAAATGAGCGATGGTCCAAAGTTCATGCAAAATGGCAAACCCCGCATTGGGCCACTTTTCTAATCGCCATTATCGGCTTCGGCCTGCTGATTTCGTCGCTGGTTTCAGTGAGCATTGCAGAGGTGATGAAAGCCTCTATTAATATTATCGGTGTGCAGGCGGCCTATTACTATGGCCTTGCGGGCTTGGCCTGCGCCTGGCATTTCCGTCGCGACAGCAAACATTCAGTCTGGAACTTCATTACGATGCTGATCCTGCCAGTGATATCGGCGCTGGCGCTGTGGTGGGCAGCCTTCATCACGATATTGAGCTTCGATTGGGTCGTAGCCACGATCGCAATTGGAAGCCTGCTGTTGGGGCTTATCCCTCTGCTGCGCAAAGCCCGACTAGCAACTTTGGCAGAGATTTAACCGGCTCTTTGCGCCGGTTCGTCCCGATGTTTAGAAATGAATGACGCTGCGAATTGATTTGCCTTCATGCATCAATTCAAACGCGGTATTAATTTCCTCCAGCGGCATGGTATGCGTGATGAAGTCGGATAAAGCAAATTCCCCCTTCATATAACGGTCAACGTAGCCCGGCAATTCGGTGCGCCCACGGACACCGCCAAAAGCCGAACCGCGCCATACCCGGCCCGTTACCAACTGGAACGGTCGGGTAGCGATTTCCGCTCCGGCCTCGGCGACACCGATGATGACCGATTCGCCCCAGCCTTTGTGACAGCACTCCAACGCCTGACGCATGACGTTAACGTTGCCAATGCATTCAAAGGAAAAATCCACGCCGCCGTCAGTCATCGCGATGATTGCCTGTTGGATCGGCTGCGTTAATTCTGCCGGATTGATCAGGTCGGTCGCACCCAATTGTCTGGCGAGGGCAAATTTACTGGTGTTGATGTCAATGCCGATAATGCGCGATGCACCTGCCATGCGGGCGCCAATCACAGCAGACAGTCCAATACCACCTAGGCCAAATATGGCAACGGTATCACCCGGTTTCACTTTTGCCGTATTTATGACCGCGCCCATACCGGTAGTGACTCCGCAGCCTAACAAACAAACTTCTTCCAGCAGCGCTTCTTTGTTGATTTTTGCCAGCGAAATTTCGGGCAGGACTGTGTATTCAGAAAAGGTCGACGTGCCCATGTAGTGAAAGATCGGTTTGCCGTCTTTATAAAATCGGGTGGTGCCGTCTGGCATGACGCCGCGCCCTTGGGTCTCGCGAATTTTCTGGCACAGATTGGTTTTGCCCGATTTGCAGAATTTGCATTCCCCGCATTCCGGTGTGTACAGCGGTATGACATGGTCGCCGACGCTGACTGAGGTGACGCCACTGCCGACCTGCATCACAATCCCTGCGCCCTCATGGCCCAGAATCACCGGAAAAACACCTTCGGAATCTTTACCGGACAGCGTATAAGCGTCGGTATGACAGACGCCACTGGCGATAATTTTTACCAGAACTTCGCCAGCCTGAGGTGGCATTAAATCGACTTCTTCGATGGATAACGGTTGGTTTGGTGCCCATGCTACTGCAGCACGTGTCTTAATAAAATTCATGCCCTACTCCTTAAAATTCACTGATTAAATGCCATGCGTGCCTGCCATTCGGGACAGGGTATTATTTTCGTGCACGCATTATATTATGGCTGAGAATAATTGCTGAGCCGGGATTTGCTTGCCAATGATTACTGGGTCCCAACCAGGCTATGAACATGACCGCGCCGCTGCGTATAATGACGGTTCGTTGATTAGGGAAATGAAACATGGCTAAACTGCTCGCCATAGACGGTTTGAACATAGTGCGGCGCATTTATGAAGCCAGCCCCGAGCCGGATTCCCCTGAAAAGGCAGAAACGGCCTTGCGCTTTTCATTGTCGGCATTTCACAAACTGCGTCATGAGCACACGCCCAGTCACATGCTTGCCGCTTTTGATTTTGGCGGACCGACCTGGCGCCATCAACTCTATCCTGCCTATCGGGCACAACGCGCCCCAATGCCAGATGCCTTGCGCGCCAGTCTTCCGACGCTGTATGTACAGCTCGAACAATTCCAGATCAAAGTATTGTGTATCCCTGAGGTAGAAGCCGACGACGTAATTGCTACTGCCATATTGCGCTGGTTAGCTGAGGGGCGCGGCGAGGCAGTCGTGGTCTCAACTGATAAGGATTTACATGTGTTGATTCAACACGGTGCGTTGATCTGGGATCATTTCAAAAATGAATGGCATGACAGTGCCTGGGTCAACAATAAATTCGGCGTGCCACCGGAACAGCTCGCTGAGTTACTGGCTTTGATGGGCGACGCCACCGACGGGATTCCTGGCGTAAGTAAAGTAGGGTTGAAGACCGCCGCCAGGTTATTGCAGGCGTATGGATCAATTGACGCCATCATGGCCGGAGCAGGAATTTTAAAAAATACCCTTGGCGAAAATTTGCGCAGGGACGCTGCGATTCTGGCCATGTCACGCCGCCTGGTCGCATTGAAGGATGACGTGCCATTGGGCGTGACCTGGAAAATGCTGGCTGTTCCGGCCGACCATGAAAAATTTTGAACTCAGTATGGCGCTACCCACGCCATGCCAACAATTGGCTGATGAAAATCTATTCGGTATGCCGGTCTGGATCAAACGCGATGACCTGCTGCATCCAGTCGTTTCCGGTAATAAGTACCGCAAATTGAAATACAGTCTGTTGGCAATTGAAAATCGCAGCGCGCGTTTGGTTACGATGGGAGGACTTTGGTCCAATCATGTGCACGCGACTGCCTTCGCTGCCGCTGAACTGGGCTACCGGAGTCATGCACTCATCCGCGGTCATGTCGGCATGAACAGCGCCATGCTGGATGATTGTCGTGCACGTGGCATGCAGATTCAATTTGTCGATCGTATCAGTTATCGCCTTTTACGCACCCGGCGAGACGGCTGGCAAACACTGGTGACTCCCGACCAGGATTGGTTCTGGATTCCGGAAGGTGGCAGCGCGCCCGCGGCTCTGCCCGGGGTCGCCGAGCTGATTGATGAATTGCCGTTTATTCCCGATGTGATGCTGGTTGCGTGTGGAACTGCAGCGACCCTGGCGGGTTTATTGGCTGGGCTTGGGGGGCGCGGCCACGTGCTGGGCATTGCCGTGATTGAGGGCGCCGACTACCTGCATTCTGAAGTCGCCCGGTTATTGCTTGAGGCCGGTCACCCCAACTATCAAAACTACCAACTGCTCACTGATTTTCATCATGGAGGTTATGCCAAGACCAGTTTGGAACTGCTGCAATTTTGCGCTGATTTCGAGTTGCGTTATCAGATCCCGATTGAACCGGTTTACACGGGAAAGGTTTTCTATGCATTGCATAAGCTGATACGGTCTGACCTGATTCATCGCAACCAAACGGTCATCGCGCTGCATACTGGGGGGGTACAGGGAGCGCGCGGCATGAGAGACGGTGCCGATCGTATCTAATCGGCATCGCGGTGAAAGTTAGAGAGATGCACCTAAATCGAAACAATAAGCTAACTGGCATGTTATAAATGCCGGTTCCAAAGGGAAGCATGGAATCGAACTAAATCATAACCAGCCGTGTTGGAGACATGATGGAAACAGATCACGCCGAATTTCAGGGAGTCGCTGCAGAGCAGCCAACCAAACGCTTTCGCCAGGTGGCAGATTTGCCTGGTCCCAAAGGATTGCCGGTACTGGGTAACGCCTTGCAAATCAAGCGTCATATTTTGCATCAGACGCTGGAACAATGGAGCAAACAATTCGGTGATTATTATTGCGTCACGATCGGCGCACGAAAGCTGCTGATCGTCGCGGACCATCAAGCCTTTGCCAAGATTTTGCGTGATCGTCCGGACGGATTCAGTCGCACGTCCCGTCTGGCAGAAACCTGGCGTGATATGGGACTGCCGGTCGGATTGTTCGGTGCCAATGGCGATGTCTGGAAACGTCAACGGCGCATGGTCATGGCCGGGTTCGATCCGACCCACGTAAAAGCTTATTTTCCTTCGTTGTGCAAAGTGGTCGGGCGCCTGGAGTCGCGCTGGGAAAAGACTCTGGGCAGCGATATTGATTTGCAGGCCGATCTGATGCGGTTCACTGTTGATGCGATTACCGGCCTGGCATTCGGCCATGATGTCAACACGCTCGAATCTGGCTCGGATGTGATTCAACAACATCTGGATAAGATTTTTCCGGCCGTGTTCAGACGTAATCTGTCCCTGTTCAAGTACTGGAATTATTTCCGTCTGCCCGCTGATCGCGCACTCGATCGCAGCGTGAGCGAAGTAAAAACTGCGATTGCAGGTTTTATTGCCAAGGCCCGGCAACGTATTGAGCAATATCCTGAGCTGCGCGACAAACCAGGCAATTTATTGGAGGCGATGATCAATGCCGCCGATCAGGGTGACAGCGGATTGAATGATACGGATGTGGCTGGTAATGTCTTGACCATGCTGCTGGCAGGTGAAGACACTACCGCCAATTCACTGGCATGGTTGCTTGCCCTGTTATGGAACAATCCCGCAGTCATGCAAAAATTGCAGAACGAAGTGCGCGCCAATTTTTCTCCCGATACACCGTATACAATCGAAGGCCTGAACGCACTGGATTATATGGATGCCTGTATCAACGAATCAATGCGACTGAAGCCGGTCGCGCCACTTCTGCCCTTGCAGGCCGATCGTGATACCGTCATCGATGACATTCAAATTCCTGCCAATACCATCATCTTTGGCCTGTTCCGGCGCGACAGTATGGATGACCAACTCATTCCCAACGCGGCGCAGTTCGATCCTGATCGCTGGCTGAACCAGCAGGGTGAAACCGGGCAGGGCATCAATTCTGTCAAGCGAATTTCGATGCCGTTTGGAGCCGGTCCGCGAATTTGTCCGGGACGCTATCTGGCTTTGCTGGAAATGAAAATCGCATTGGCCATGATGTTCACGCGCTTTGACATCGACAGTATCACCACACCTGACGGCCAGGAAGCCCAGGAGTTTATGGCGTTCACGATGCAGCCCCTCGGTCTGGCAATGCGCTTAAAAATGCGAGGATAAGCATGGATACCAACGAAGTTGCAACCGAATCGTTTCGGACCGAGGCACCGACACCAACTCTGCGCAGGATCGACGATTTGCCGAGCCCGAAGGCCTGGCCATTTTTTGGCCACACGCTTCAGATCAAGATACCGCAATTCCATCAGCAGATGGAACAATGGAGCAGAGAACTTGGCAAGTACTATTGGTTCACCATTGCCAGCAGAAGATATCTGGTCGTGGCTGATCATCAGGCCATAGCCAAGGCCCTGCGCGATCGTCCTGACGGATTTGACCGGACCAAACAACTCACCGATGTATTTATTGATATGCGCATGAAAGTCGGCCTGTTCGGTGCCGAGGGTGACGTGTGGCGCAAGCAGCGTCGCATGGTGATGTCAGCGTTTGACCCCGCCCACGTCAAAGAATATTTTCCGACCATGACCCGGGTAACCGGCAGGCTTGAATCGCGCTGGAACAAATCACTGGGCAGCGATATAGATTTGACGGCAGAACTGATGCGTTTCACGGTCGACACCATCACCGGTCTGGCTTTTGGTCACGACGTCAATACCCTCGAATCTGGCGAAGACGTGATTCAGGCGCATCTGGATAAAATTTTCCCGGCCCTGTTTCAACGTCTGCTGGCACCGTTTCCATATTGGCGCTATATCCGGCTGCCATCTGATCGCGCATTGGATCGCAGTTTGACGGAAGTGACCAATGCAATCGACCGCTTTGTCGCAGAAGCGCGTGAACGAATACGTTTGCATCCGCAATTGCGCGAGCACCCGAGCAACTTATTGGAAGCAATGATCAATGCAACTGATCAAGGTGACAGCGGATTGACGGATGATGACGTGGCAGGCAATGTCATCACGATGCTGCTCGCAGGCGAAGATACGACTGCCAATTCGATCGCCTGGCTGCTGTCTCTGGTCTGGGCAAACCCGGCCACGCTGCAAAAATTACAGAGCGAAGTACGCAGCACCTTTGCTGCCGATGAAGCGTTCACCATCGAAAAGTTAAGTCAGCTCGATTATCTCGATGCCTGCATCAGCGAATCAATGCGTCTGAAACCGGTGGCACCATTCCTGGCGCTGCAGGCACTCAAGGACACAGTGATCGGTGATGTCCAGGTTCCGGTTGGAACGCTGATCTTTACTGTGCTGCGCCATGACAGTGTTGATGACCACTATATCCCGAACGCTGCCGATTTTGATCCGGAGCGCTGGCTGGACCATACTCTGGCCGGTACCAACTCGGCAAAGCGCATTTCGATGCCCTTTGGCGCCGGTCCGCGCATCTGCCCGGGGCGGTATCTGGCGCTGCTGGAAATGAAAATTGCCATTGCCATGCTGCTGACTCGTTTTGAGATTGACAATATAAGTGCTCCTGGCGGCCAGGCTGCGCAGGAGCATATGGCGTTTACGATGGTGCCGGTGGGGCTCAAAATGCGCTTGAAAAGCAGGAAATACGGGCTATAACTCAAAGTGGGGTTGGGCGATTGTGGGCATTAAATTTTCATTCTGGGCTACAAGAGAGTAAACTACGCCCCACTTTGAATCCTTCTATGCTTTGTCCACGGCAAAGCAACCCACCGAACCTGCGAGCATCGCCATGTCTGAGCCTTCTTTACCCAGTTTTTCCGATTTAAATCTAAGCGACGCTTTGTTGCGCGTTCTGAATGATATTGGCTATGAAACCCCTTCGCCGATTCAGGCAGCCACGATCCCGCTGCTGTTAGCCAATCGCGATGTACTCGGTCAGGCACAAACCGGTACCGGAAAAACTGCCGCATTTGCCTTGCCGATTCTGTCGCGCATCGATATCAAGCAAACCGTGCCGCAAGCACTGGTGCTGGCGCCGACCCGCGAACTCGCCATTCAGGTAGCCGAAGCGTTTCAAAGCTATGCGGCGCATATCCCCGGTTTTCATGTATTGCCGATTTACGGCGGACAAAGTTACGGTCCGCAATTGTCTGCGCTGCGTCGTGGCGTGCATGTGGTAGTGGGAACGCCGGGTCGAGTGATTGACCATCTCGACAAAGGTTCGCTGGATCTGTCGAAATTAAAAACGCTGGTATTGGATGAAGCCGATGAAATGCTGCGCATGGGTTTTATCGATGACGTCGAGCGGATTTTGCAGGAGACGCCCGAGTCGCGCCAGACCACGCTGTTTTCCGCAACTATGCCGTCGGCGATTAAACGCATCGCACAAACTTATCTCAAGTCGCCGGCTGAAATTACTGTCGCAGCCAAAACCGGTACTGCCGATAATATTCGTCAGCGCTACTGGTTGGTTAGCGGCATGCACAAGCTGGATGCATTGACGCGCATTCTCGAAGCTGAAAATTTTGATGGCATGATTATTTTCGCGCGCACCAAACTCGGCACCGAAGAACTGGCCGGACGATTGCAGGCACGTGGATTTTCCGCCGCAGCGATCAACGGCGATATCCAGCAGGCGCAACGCGAACGCACCATCCAACAACTCAAAGACGGCAAGATCGATATTCTGGTCGCCACTGACGTTGCTGCACGCGGTCTAGATGTGGAGCGGATCAGTCACGTGATTAATTATGACGTGCCGCATGATCCGGAAGGCTATACGCATCGGATCGGCCGTACCGGTCGCGCCGGTCGCAGCGGGGAAGCGATTTTATTTATCACCCCGCGCGAAAAAGGACTGCTGAAAATTATTGAACGCGCTACCCGCCAGCCGATTGCGCCACTTGAGTTGCCAAGTATCCAGGCAGTTAACGATGTGCGGATTGCGCGTTTTAAAGATCAGATCAGCACAACGATTGCAGAAGGTGAATTGGACCAGTTTCAGGCCATCATCGAAGACTACGAACGTGAACACAATGTACCGGCAATTGAGATCGCTGCCGCGCTGGCTAAGATTGCGCGCGGCGATGTGCCGCTGCTGCTGGACAAAAATAACCGCGAACCGAAAATGGAGACGATCCGGTCCGATGACCGCCCAGTGCGTGAACGTGGTGAGCGCAGTGATCGCCCACAACGGACTGAACGCGCCGAACGTCCGATGCGCCCAGAACGTGAACGCCGTCCGCGGGAATCTGAACCTGGCATGCAAAGCTACCGGATTGAAGTCGGTCATGACCATGGCGTCAAGCCCGGCAATATCGTCGGCGCGATTGCGAATGAAGCGAATATCGATGCCAAGAATATTGGCCGCATTGAAATTTATGATGGCTTCAGTGTCTTGGATCTGCCCAGCGATTTGCCTAACGAAGTGATGCAGCATTTAAAAGCCGTGTGGGTAGCCGGTCAGCAGCTGAAAATTTCGGTTGATGGGCAGGTCGCTGAACCGGTAGCGGTTCAGCCACGAGTCAAGAAAGAAGTACCCTTTGTCAAGCCAGCTGAGGTGAAAGAAAAAGCCAGACCGGAACCTAAGCTCGAAGCGAAGACAATTATTAAAGAAGCTAAAGAAATTAAGGACGTTGAAGAAGTCGAGACCAAACCAAAGTCGAAAAAAGAAAAGCCAAACAGCAAAACCAAATTTGCCGTACAAAGTTATCGAATTGAGGTTGGGCGCCAGCACGAAGTAACACCGAGCGCGATCGTCGGTACGATCGCTGAACACGCCAGCCTCGATCCCAAGCATATTGGTCGCATTGATATTTTCGATACGTACAGCGTGTTGGATCTGCCGGAAGGGATGCCGAAAAATATTCTGGATAATTTGAAGGCAGTGAAGGTCGCCGGTCAAAAACTGAACATCAGCCATGCCGGTGGCGGGTTGATCAACGCCGTGCCACCAGCGTCTGCCAAGAAAAAAATGCCCGGTGAGGGAAAATCTTCTAAAGACAAAGGCGCGGGTAAGCCGAAATCGAAATATTGACCAGCATCGCCGGGACCGAATTGGGTCCCGATGATGGCAGCGTGACGAACGATGTTTTGCCGGTCATTCGATTTCGGCAGCTCGAACTGCAGATTGATCCGCGACTTCAATGAAAAAAGCCCCGCTACTGTTTAAAGTAGCGGGGCTTTTTAGACTGGTTTTAAGTCAGCTTATTTCTTTTCTGGTTCAGCTGCTGGTGCCGATGCAGGCGCTGGCGCGGCGGCTGGTGCCATCGTTGCGTCAGGCGTCATGGTAGCTGCAGGAGCAGAAGCTGGGGCAACAGCGACGATATCAATCTTCGCTTTAGCTTTCATGTCGTCCAACATTTTTTTCAAATTTTGCTGTTGCAGTTGCTGTGACAGACCAGCTTTGATTTGATCCAATGGTGGAATGCTTGCCGTGCTTGGACGGGTATCTTCCAACAAGATGACGTGGTAACCGAAATTGGTTTTTACTGGAGTTTCAGTGAATTTGCCTTTTTCCAGTTTACCAACCGCAGCGCCGAACTCAGGCACCATGCTTTTCGCATCAAACCAGCCCAAATCGCCACCTTTGGCTTTTGAACCTGGATCTAAAGATTGCGCCTTAGCCATTGCTTCGAAAGATTTAGGATCTTTGTTTAATTTGACGATAATGGCTTTCGCTTCGTCTTCGGTTTTCACCAAAATGTGACGCGCTTTATATTGATTGCCTGAGGCTTGTGCTTTTAACTTGTCGTATTCAGCGTTCAACTGATCATCAGTGACCGTGTTGGTCTTGATGTAGTCTTGTACGTAAGCCTGTGCCAAAACAGATTGCTTGGCCATTTCGATTTCATCGAGGGTGTCAGGCGTTTTATCCAGGCCTTTTTTTACTGCTTCTTGCGCTACCAACAATTGCATCGCAATATTGTCGATGATCATTTTGCGCGTTTCTGGTGTGTCAGGCATGCCGCGTTGCTGTTTCAGGATCAGATCTACTTCTTTTTTGCTGATTGGTGTGCCATTGACAGTTGCCGCTACCGCTTCTTTTGATGCAGCCGGTGCCGCAGTTGTTGCTGCTTTGTCGGCTTCTTTTGGTGTACATGCTGTAAGTGCCAACAGTGCCAATGCGCTACCGAGCACAACGCGAGATTTGATCAACATCTTATTTCCTTTAAAGTTAAACCGCCAATTTTTCTGCTTCTGTTAGTCGACATCGCTATTGATCTCGATCTGGAAAACCTGTTCTTGAACCCTGCCAGTGTTACTAATATAAAACGACAAGGGATTTTACCCGCGATTCGACGGGAATTCATGGAAATTCGTATCAAATTGTTGCTTCTGGCTCGGGCGACGCTGCCATATAGCGCCATTTAATGTAGCTTGGCGAATTATTTTGAAAGTCCCGCATTCTAACGGGGGAATTTAACAGAAGCATGACATGGCACAAACATCATTCGTTACCAACTTGCCAGCGCAAGTTTCCATTCCGACAGCTGATTAAAAAGTAAGCAAAGCAGGCTGTTTTGCAGTAGCTAAAATCCGTTTAAAAAAAGTGTAAAAGTCCTTTGTAAATAAAAGTAAGCGGCGTAACATTCGTTTGTCCAGGGAAACATTCCCTGCATAATCAAATGTTATTAGATTAATCACTGAGGGCAAACTCGTTGAAAAGCGGGGACGCAAAGCTTCCGGCCTAAAACGTCTTGGCGTTATGGCAGCGGGGTTGCCGATTCGAAGTACGCTTTCCAAAAGTGTGCTTCGATTTGACAGTAGCGTAGCCCTCGCTCAATTGGAGCGAGCTATGAAATTTGGATCAATATTTTCTTATCCTGCCTTTAGATTAGTGCTGGCTGCCAGTGCAGTCGTGCTGTTCAATGCCTGTGGATCGGGCGCAGGTTCGAGTTCGACTCAGTCCAGTCCAGCGGTTGGAACTGCGAGCGGCGTGACGACCCTGCACATGGATACACCAAGCATATCTCTCGAAGCGGCGCAGCTGGTTCTGAAGCCAAGTTTCCATGTCGCTCCAGTTCTGTTAGATCAACCTGACTTTGAAGATGCGATAGACAATGCCGCGTCGTCGCGTCATGCACCGGGCATACATTATGTGCCAGCGGAATTTCAGAATTTATCTACCCGCAGACTGACCAAACAAATAATGACGTCTGTCCGTCAATCACAATGGACTGGAGCCAATACGACATTCAATCCGGCGGCGTCGACTGCTGCGGTGACCACCTATACCCCGGCCCAAATTCGTGCCGCATATGGCCTGCCAGGTTTGCCGACAAATACTGGTTCTCTTTCTGCGGCGCAGGCCGCGGCACTGGGCGCAGGTCAGACAATCTATTTGATCGATGCGATGAATGATCCCAACGTCGTTGCCGAGTTGGCGGCGTTTAATCAGTCATTTGGTTTGCCCGGCTGTGCCACGACTGTAATTCCAGGCAACACCAAGCTGCCTTTGGCTGCTGCGTCCAGCAACGGCTGTCAATTTTCTGTGGTGTACAACACCGACGCTGGCGCGTTGACCAGCACGGCACCAGCCTTTGATTCTGGCTGGGCGACGGAGATCGCTCTGGACGTGCAGTGGGCGCACGCGACCGCACCGTTCGCCAGAATTATCTTGATCGAGGCAGGTAGCGCATCGTCAAACAGTCTGATCGGTGCGATCAGTCTGGCCAACGCAATGGGACCGGGCGCCGTGTCGATGAGTTTTGGCGGCTCTGAAGGCAGCTGGACCGGGTCGGTAGATTCAGTATTTGGTGCAGCGAACATGACCTATCTGGCTGCGACTGGTGATTCCGGCGCAGGCGTGCAATGGCCTGCAGTGTCTTCCCATGTTCTGGCGGTTGGCGGTACCACGCTCAACTACAGTGGATCGGGATCACGTTCCGAAACCGCCTGGGCCAATGGTGGTGGTGGTATCAGTGCATATATCGGGAAGCCAGCCTATCAAAATAATTCCGTACCGGACATGGGCGCGCAATCGACACGCGCCGTGGCCGATGTCTCATTCAATGCCAATCCCAATACCGGCCAATATTTGGCAGTGATCTCGCCAGGCACATCCAGTGTCAGCTGGCTCAGTGCCGGTGGCACCAGTTTGTCGACCCCACAATGGGCTGGGGTGATCGCCATTGCCAATGCACAGCGCGCATTGACTGCAAAAGCAGCATTGGGTGCGCCACATGCCGCTTTGTATAACCAGATTTCCAGTGTGCCAGGTTCATATAGCGCGGCATTTCTGGATGTGACTCAGGGTTCTGACGGGAGTTGCAGCAGCTGTTCAGCGCGTGCCGGTTACGATGAAGTGACCGGCCTTGGCACACCGAATGTGTCTGGCTTATTGAATTTGCTGACGGGCGCATCAAATAATCCACCTGTTGTCACACCTGCCGGCATCAGCGGTGTGGTTGGCACCGCATTGACGTTCACCGCATCGGTCACCGGACCTGATCCGGTCACGTTCAGTTTGAGTGGTCAACCGACCGGCATGACAATCAGCAGTGCTGGTGCGATTATATGGCCTGTACCTGTCGTGGGAAGCTATGCAGTGACTGTCACAGCAAAAGACACCAAGACCGGGCTAAGTGGTTCGGGTCTGTACACAGTGACGATTACTAATCCTGGTCAGCCCGTCGTCAATTCACAAAGTATTGGCGGCAAAGCAGGTACAGCCTTGTCGTTCACCGTGTCGATGGGATCGACCAATGCAGTGAGCTTCAGCTTGAGCAAGCAGCCAGCAGGAATGACCATCAGCGGCCAGGGCGGTGTGACGTGGCCAACACCAGTAACTGGCACTTATGTTGTGACGGTAGTCGCCAAAGACCTGAAAACTGGCTTAACCGGCTCGGGTGTTTACACCGTCACAATCGCAGCAGCAGTGCCTCCTGCAGTCAGTGGCGCAAATATCAGCGGCACAGTTGGAACCACCCTCTCATTCTCGGTTACGGTGACGGCACCAAATCCAGTGGCTTTTACCTTGGCTGGCGCGCCGCCAGGTATGGTGATTAATGGCGCTGGACTGGTTAGCTGGATCGCGCCAATTGCCGGTGCTTACGTCATAACTGTGGTTGCCAAGAATACTGTTACTGGATTGAGCGGGTCTGGTGTGTACAGCGTCTCAATTAGCGCGAACGGTCCAACAGTGAGTGCCGCACCCATGACAGGCAAAGTCGGTCAAAGTCTGAGCGGAACTATCATAATCAGTGATAAGAATGCAGCGTCGCTGAATATCTCAATTTCAGGTGTCCCGATGGGAATGAGCTTTACTGTCAGTGGATTGACTATTACCGCAACCTGGCCCAATCCATTAGTGGGAACCTACCTGATGAAGCTGAACGTTGTCGATTCTAATGGTTTAAGCACGCAGGCCAGTGTTCCGATTACTGTTACGGCTCGCTAAATTGACTACGTAGAATCGGGGACGGCAATATTAACAGGAGCAATTCTTTGCTCCTGTTAATGTAATATCGCGCGGTCGGATACTCATGTAGAGCGCGATCAAGTTGGACATTAAGCGGCGTTTTGCATCATTCTGCTAATCTGTTGTTGAAGATCCGCGATAATTCCAGAGATCAGTCTGAACATACTATCTAGATTGGCATTGGCCCGGCCGTATTTTTCAGTCAGAACCTGGACAGTACTTTGTAATATTTGTTTCTGCCCGTCTAATGCTGCCATCATTTGTTGATATTCTTGTATAGATAACTTCCCATTTTTCAATGACAGTTGCATTGTCGCAAGAGGTGAAAGGTCGACGATAACGACATAACTTGACTCACCGCCGTCCCCTTTTATCTCTTGTACACATTTCGCCGGATCTAAACCAAATTCTTCAGCCCATCTGTTTGCCTCGGCCTTTCCAGCTTCTCCGACAGCCTTGCTGGAATACAGCGGGTTCTTCAGCATGTCATATTTTTTACTGATAGCATCGATTTTCAGTACCGTCGACTCCGTTCCGAAATTTATATAATTGCTGTCACTGTTTGCATGTGACGATCCTGATACGATAGTCATCAGGTCTGCAATATCGGCCATAAATTTTGTATAGAGCTGTACGGCGGCGGTATATGGCGAGATGTAGTTGTCTTGCATCGACTTTACATGGCCCGGCAGACTATTTAATAAACTCCATTTCCATGTAGAGGTGGTCGTTTTTACCTCACTGGCGGATTGGTTAGTTGACTTCGCAGATGCTGTTTGGTTATTGCCTTTAACGGTGTCCATTTGAGTATTCCTTCCTGATTTGTTTTTTGTTTGATTAATTGAGTTTCTTGAGAACAGTGCCATATTTTTCCAGCAATACTGCAGAACAATCTATGCCGATATCTTCAGCCTGCTCAAAAACCGATTGCGCTTTGGTGAGCAGCATTTCAACCGCTGTTTCATAGCTGTCGATGGCATTATTCAATGATTTAGACTTAACTATATTGTCTGGATTGTCTCCAAAAGCTTGTAACGCTTGCTGCAGCCGCGTGTACGCGCGTTCGTAGGGAAGGTTGGGTTGTGCTTCATTAAGACTTTGCGGATCAATCGCATCGGCAATTGCCTGCAATTTTTCGGCCAGTGCGTCGAGATTGGTAGTTTCTGTAGTGAGCATGATGTCTTTTCCTAAAAAATTCTGTTGGTCGGATCAGAGGCAATAACCCCTGATTGCTAGCGACTAATCGGATGGCTGTTCTATTTGTCCAGTTAAAATAGTTCACACAGCCGTGGCTGCATTGAAGGCGCCGGTGAACTGTTGGGTGTTGTCACGAATTGCATTGATTATTGAAGAACTTAACTGCAGATCTGAATCTTTCGACTTGCTGTGCATATCAATCAAACCGCTGGACAATGTAAGGCTGGCAGAATCCTCGACGCTATTGGCTTGCGCAAAGTTTTGTCCGGCCTCAAACGAACCTCGCACTCCATGACCAATCGACTGCCCCAAAATTTGGGTATTGAAGCGACCGTATTCAGTTAATTTTTGACTTTGTTCTGTGTCTGCGTCCAGTTGATCTTTTGTACGTCTAGGCGCATTGTTCAATTCGTGGTTAGTAACCGCCTCTTCGGCTACTATTTGCTTCCGCTGAAATTTGCTGGCCAGTCTTTCTTCTGGTGATGTCCCGCCGACACGACCGGGTCGAGCAGCAATTCCACGCGCGGGATCTGCAATCACGGGGTCAATATCTGGATCGCGCACATGGTAATTTGGATTTGTTCTAGCCAAGTGGTCTCTTTCTGCACGAAATTCAACTTCCACGTTACGAACTTTTGCTTGCAACCGTTCCGTTTGTGCGTCGTGAGTTTGCCATTGCTTTTGGCCCTTCTGGGCTTCAACGCCAAGTTTTGCGCCACCGATAGATTGCTTCAATCCATAAGCGCCAATTCCGATAGATGCGGCACTGCCGATCACGGCACCTGCCATGCCTAGGCCACCCGATTTTCTTAGTTCGTCGCCCTGGCTGTTGGCAGCATCGGCAACCATTTTGACTGCAGTAGACTGTTGCTCGTTGGATGCCAGAAACAGCTTCACCATCATTTGAATCAGTATGGCGAGACTGGCAATAACCGGATCGATGTTTTGGGGTACGCCTTTTAGCGCTTGATTCAGTTGATCCAACTGCTCCGGAGTTAACTCAACGCCGTTTGCAATCGCATACTTAGCTGCAACTGTCGTGATTTGGTCTAGTTGGCTCGCAGATAAATTGTATTGATTGCGGTCATCGGTGGCGTAGCTGACCACTGTAGCAGACAGAGCACTTTTGGCTTTAAAGAGTTGATCAGCGCTTTGCGTTGTCAACGGGATGGTGTTTTGGGCCAGATAGTCAACAACTGTGGCACTCATTTCAGCGCTGACTGGATTACCTGGTGCTGCCAAAACCACATTTTCGGAATTGACTGTAACCGCCTTGTCTTCGACATTCGCCGCCTTGGTGGCGTTGCCAATTGTCGGGTCGAGCGTAATTGCCTTGTTCGTCGTTTCGAAAGCTGCGGCACTGTCCAGAATAACGGTGCTGTTGTTATTTGAAATAGTTGAAATCGAATTCATAATAATTCTCCTGTTTAGAAATCTTGATTGCGCTAGGCGGGTATTTTCCAGCTCATTTGTTTTGCTGTGTTGCCGTGCTCTTGAATATAGCTAAAGAGAAATTGCATTAGCTCGTATGAGATGTTTGTGTTGCAATAGTTGTCCACTACTTCCTTCACCAATTTTTCCAGATTTGATTGGTCAGCAGTCCGTTCGACAAGGCTGCCTTCGTTATTTTTCCCATCTGCCTGGATCTTCCCGACCGCAATCCCGGCGCCAGCCTGGGCGGTGGTGTTTGTGAAACTAAGTACTTCACTCCCGGTCTGAACTTGCCTACCCAGTTTAGCAATGTCGGTACCGGCAGACTGCAGACCAGTCGAAGGAAGTTTGCTGCTCAATCCGCCAGCAGCCCTGGAGGCAGCCATGGCGCCGATGGCAACAACCACCATCGCCACTATGCTGGCGATCATCTGCGCCTCGTCGTCTATAGTGGTCCCAGGATTTGAGACAGTAACCGCAGGGTAGTTTAAGCTGTTGTCTTGAAAAGGATGACAGCAAATGAGTGAAAGTAAAAAGCGCA
>JBEONO010000005.1:0-258029 GCA_040544425.1 Oxalobacteraceae bacterium GrIS 1.18 | reverse complement strand
AAAGCCGGTATAAGGCTGACCATCGACAGTCAGGGTGACCTTATCACCGACTGGTACATTCGAAGAAACGGTGCCGGTGACATTAATCGGATTTGAACTGGCCGCTTCAGCGCCGTTCACAGTTGGAATCGCATTAATGCTGATGGTGATGGCCGGTGCAACCAGTTCAACCGTGTAGGCTTGATCCGCTGATGCGGTAGCAGTATTGCCTGCAGCATCAACCATGGAGACGGTTGCATGGATCGAATCCGTGGCAGCACCCGCTAACACATTGCCTGGCACACCAATCGAATACGTGTGATTGGCCAAAACGAAGCCGGTATAAGGCTGACCATCGACAGTCAGGGTGACCTTATCACCGACTGGTACGTTGTTCGACACTGTGCCGGTCACATTAATCGGAGTTGAACTGGCCGCTTCCGCGCCGTTCACAGTTGGAATCGCATTGATGCTGATGGTGATAGCCGGTGCGACCAGTTCAACCGTGTAAGGCTGATCAGCCGAGGCAGTAGCAGTATTGCCTGCAGCATCGACCATGGAGACGGTTGCATGGATCGAATCCGTGGCAGCCCCAGCCAAGACATTGCCGGGTACACCAATCGAATACGTGTGATTAGCCAAAACGAAGCCGGTATAAGGCTGACCATCGACAGTCAGGGTGACCTTATCACCGACTGGTACGTTGTTCGATACTGTGCCGGTGACATTAATCGGAGTTGCACTGGCCGCTTCCGCGCCATTCACAGTTGGAATCGCATTGATGCCAATCGTAATTGCTGGCGCAACCAGTTCAACCGTGTAGGCTTGATCCGCCGAAGCAGTGGCAGTATTGCCTGCAGCATCAACCATGGAGACGGTTGCATGGATCGAATCCGTGCCAGCACCCGCTAACACATTGCCTGGCACACCAATCGAATACGTGTGATTGGCCAAAACGAAGCCGGTATAGGGTTGACCATCGACAGTCAGGGTGACCTTATCACCGACTGGTACATTCGAAGAAACGGTGCCGGTGACATTAATCGGATTTGAACTGGCAGCATCAGCGCTATTCACAGTTGGAATCGTATTGATACCGATGGTAATGGCCGGTGCTGCTAATTCGACCGTATAGGTTTGATTGGCAACCGCGGTCACAGAATTACCGGCCGGATCCGTGACTGACACTGCGGTCTGGATCGAATCGGCCGCCGCATTGGCCAGCACATTGCCCGGTACGCCAACTGAGTAGGTGCCACCAGATTGCACCACGCCTGTGTAGCTATGCCCGTCAATTGTCAGCGTGACAGTGTCGCCAACCGGAACATTGTTTGAAACTGAACCGGTGACGTTGATCAGATTGGAGCTGGCTGCTTCAGCGCCATTGATCGTCGGAATCGGGTTGATACCGATGGAGATCACCGGTCCGACCAGGTTCACATTGTAGGACTGATCCGCGCTGGCCGACGCCGTGTTGCCGGCAGCATCCGTAGCTGAAACCGAGGCATGAATTGAATCAAGCGCGGCGTTGGCCAGCACATTGCCCGGTACGCCAACTGAGTAGGTGCCACCAGATTGCACCACGCCGGTATAGCTGTGTCCGTCAACGCTGAGCGTGACGATATCGCCAACCGGAACATTGGTAGACACGTTGCCAGTGACGGCAACTGGTGCCGGGCTGGCTCCGTCAACACCATTGATGGTTGAAATCGGATGGATCGAAATGCTGATTGGTGCGGCAACCAGTTCTACCGCATAAGGCTGGTCGGCCGACGCAGTGGCAGTATTGCCCGCCGCGTCGGTGCTGGATAAGCTGGCATGGATCGAGTCCAGCGGGGCGCTCGCCAAAACATTACCCGGAATGCCGATTGAATAGGTACCGCCGACCTGGACTGTGCCGGTATAGATATGCCCGGCAATTGTCAATGTGACTGTGTCGCCGACCGGAACGTTGTCGCTGACTTTTCCAGTGACATTGACAGGATTGGAGCTGCTCGCTTCGGCACCGTTTACCGTCGGAATCGGATTGATGGAAATCGAAATCGCCGGAGCGGCCAGTTCAACGGAATAAGGTGAGTCTGCGGAGGCGGTTGCCGTATTGCCGGCAGCATCAGTCGACGAGATACTGGCGTGGATCGAATCGGTGCTGGCATTAGCCAGGATGGTGCCAGGTACTGCGATTGAATAAGTACCACCGGCCTGGACAGTACCCGTGTAGGTGTGACCGTCAACCGTTAAAGTAACCGTGTTACCGATTGGCACATTGCCCGACACGGTACCAGTCACCGCTACCGTGTTGGTGCCAGCAGCCATGGCAGCATTGACCGTCGGTATAGCATTGATCGTGACATGAACCGGCGGTGCGCTCAGTTCTACGCCATAGCTTTGAGTGGCACTAGTCGTTGCAACCCCGCCGGTTGAATTTGGTATTGATACGCTGGCCGTGATGCTGTCCGCAGCAGCGCCAGCGAGCACGCTGGCAGGAACTTCAACGACATACGTGCCGCCACGCAAGACGATGCCGGTATAGCTGTGTCCGTCAACGCTGATCGTGACAATCCCACCGACCGGTACATTTGTGCTGACCGTTCCAGTAATCGGGACCAGTCTGCCACTGTGTGCCGCTTCGCCATTGATGACGGGGAGAGGTGAAATGGTCAGGGTAGGTATTGCATTTGCCCCAAACAGAGTTTCAGTGACCGGAGCTACCGTAGTCAGGTTCGCACCTCCGGCCAGAGAAAATGACCCCGGATCAACGGATTCGACAATGCGCAGTAACTGTACAAATGAGTGTCCACTGTTTGCATCCCCGCCAGCAGTAATACCTGCCGCAGCTGAATCGAATAAATCATCGAGGCTGCCGCCGGAGGCGATTACGGCATTCAAGCCATCGAGCTGCCCGGCTTGCGCAGTTAATGCGGCTGCGTGGGCGTCAACTGCCTGAGTATTGAACACCGAAGCGTCCATTGCCAGCGTTTCATTTTGCTGAATGACATAACTATGTCCGTCGTTAAACGCGAGTTCAACGACCGCGCCATCATCGGTTACAACAACATCGCCCTCATGGACCGGGTCGCCAATTTTTAATTCGACGCGCGATCCGTCCGGGTGTTGAATATGAGCATGCCCTTGAAGAACGGCAACTTTTCCGATGATGTTCGCTGAATCCGCCATAAATTTCCTTAAGTAAATATTTATCTATGGAAATATATTAACAGTGGGAAATAGACGCGGATAGTGTACTGAAGTACAGTGACCGATTGTCGGGCTTCCTTCGTTTGGCAAATAAGTTATTGAATTTAATATATTTTAATTTGTACACATATATTTACTGTTAAGATTTTTCAGCGTCAGCGTGGCTTTTTGGCGATAAATGTTACTTACAATCAGTAACTCTTCGAGTAAATCCAGTTTTTTATAAAGCTGGCGAAATTTTCCTTGTAGAATGTTTCGAGAATCTTTCTAAACATTGCTTTAAGAGAATCGGCTTGTGTCCAAACGTGCAAGCCAAGTGCCATATTATGAAACTTGCATTCAATATCGCACGATCAGTGTGTACCTGAAGATCATTCATCGTAATAAAAGCGCAATAAATTGGGAGTCAATGATGACTGCCAATGGATTTATACGCTTTTGATATCGCCTCGATGAGCTGATTCAGTATGTTAATTGCCGGTTGTTCGAGCTCAATTGCTGGAATTTTAAATAATGAGTTATTTAGTTTAGGTTTGACAATTGTTGAACCTCACCTTACCTGGAAACGAAAAATCATGATAAGACTGTATAAAATTATTCAACTGACTTTGTGCCTGGCAGCCAGTTTGATCCTTTCCGCCTGTGGCGGCGGTGGGAGTTCAGGGTCTGCCACAGGAACCGGCGGCAATACGATTACCTATGCTTTGGGTGGGTCAATTTCTGGCTTGAACGCCGGGACCCAGGTGACATTTCAGGTGATCATCACTAATGGATCGAGCTCGACATCGGCTACGCCGGTCATTAACAGTAACGGGACATTTTCCGTTCCCTCGATAATTTCAGCCAACGGCAGTTACGTCGTCAAGGTTCTCACGCAACCAACCGGGGAAACCTGTACGGTGTCGAATGGTTCCGGCAATAACGTGACCGCCAATGTGTCCACTGTTCAGGTGGTGTGCTCATCCGTAATTTTCACCGTAGCTGGCAAAGTATCTGGATTATTACCGGGGCAGGAAGTGGTGCTGTTGAATAATAGCGATAACCCAACCACGGTCAGTTCAAACAGCGCATTTGTGTTTACGACGCCAGTTGCGTTGAATGGCGGCTATTCGATCACGGTTCAATCTGCGTCATTGGCAACAACCTGCACGGTAGTAAACGGAACCGGTGTGAATGTCACTGCCAATATTACGAACGTGAGCGTAGCGTGTTCAACTGTTGACTCAGTCGTGTATTCATTTGGTGGATTCCCGGATGCTGCCGGCCCTCAGGTTCCGGTAATTCAGGGTGTTGATGGTAATTTTTACGGCACTTCCGGCTTGGGTGGTACCGCCACCACTGGCAAGGGTACAGTTTACGAAATTACCGCAGCTGGCAAAGAATCGATTTTACATAGCTTTACCGATCAGCCTGACGGACGTTGCCCACAAGCGCCACTGATTGAGGCAGCCTCCGGCATTTTTTACGGTACCACTTGTATAGGTGGGCAATACGGTAAAGGAACAGTGTTTAAGGCAGGTGCAGACGGAACTGAATCGGTATTGTGGTCTTTCGGCACTGGTAGCATATCCGATGGAGCTAATCCCTATTCCGGCCTCACTCTGGGCACTGATGGTAATCTTTACGGAACGACTTCAGCCGGCGGCGCGCACGGAACCGGCACCATTTATAAAATCAACCCTGCCGCAACGACTCCGTTCGCTACGGTGCTGTATTCTTTTGGTGCCACGTCAACTACTGATGCCCGGGAGCCGCATGGTGCTTTAGTGTTGGGCAAGGATGGCAATTTTTATGGCACTTCAGTCCTGGGCGGTACAAACAATAGGGGTGCAGTATTTGTATTCAACCCGATTGCTGTGACAGAGCATGTATTGCACTCCTTTGGATTGGGAACAGATGGCGACATGACCAATCCAATCCTGGACCAAAATCCGGGTTCGCCCCTGGTGCAGTCTTCGGACCTGAGGCTGTATGGCACGACTCCAAGCGGTGGCGTTAATGGCAGCGGCACGGTTTTCGCAATTACACCTTCAGGAGTAGAAACAGTGTTGTACTCGTTTGGAACTGGAAGTACCGATGGTAAAAATCCTATCGCTGGGCTGATGATCGCCAATGACGGCAATTTTTATGGCACAACTTATGGCGGCGGAAAAAATAGTTTGGGTACCTTGTTTGAAATTGATGCTGCGGGTAATACGTTCTTGTTATATTCGTTTGGTGCAGCTGGAGATGGCGCCAACCCAGTTGCTCCGGTGATCCAGGCAAAAGACGGACATCTCTATGGAACAACCTATGCCGGCGGAGCACATGGTGCAGGTACGTTCTTCAAATTCTGATTTGGTCTGACATCGAAAAAAGGAAGTTGAGTTTGACTTCCTTGTTTATTCCGAAGCAGTCAGGCAGGTAGATTAATTATTGGTTCGCGCGAGCGAACCAATTTTTTTGCGCTCGTTTTGTAGTGAGCAGATTAAATGAGCTCTCTCATTTTCAAGGCAAGCTGCAGGCGGTCGGCAACACCCAGTTTGGTAAACAATCCGCTCACATGCGCTTTGACGGTGCGTTCAGTGATTTGCAATTGACGAGCCACTT
The DNA here is from genome assembly GCA_040544425.1 of Oxalobacteraceae bacterium GrIS 1.18. Taxonomy (GTDB): domain Bacteria; phylum Pseudomonadota; class Gammaproteobacteria; order Burkholderiales; family Burkholderiaceae_D; genus Solimicrobium. Next base: position 252,266 of record JBEONO010000005.1, on the reverse strand, counting down.
CCTTGTTACTGGCCCCGGCTGCGATTGCTCTGGCCACTTCCCATTCCCGCTCCGTCAATTTGAAACGATGTTCTGATGCTGTTTTTGCTGGCGCAGCGGGCAGTTGATCAACGCCGATCAACAGGCGCTGCATCAACGACTCGCCTATCCATAATCCGCCTTGCCCGACGACGTTGGCAATTTGCCTGAGCGTCTCTGCGGCAGCATGCGAATTGGCATAACCACGTGCGCTGAGAGAAAATGCCGCCATGGCTTCGTCATCGTTGGGCATGTCACTCAACACGATCAATGCAGCGGTGCCTGAACAGTCTCGCACTGCCTGAATTTGTTGCGTGATCGGCGCGCCGGTTTGCAATCTCAGCCAGACAAAATCGTTTGCTGCGTGGTTCGGCAATTGGTCAGTGCGCGTTGCAACCGCGCCTGAAAAAGCCAGCTCCCAGCGTGGCAGCAGTACTCCGTTTGCAGAAATAAACACATGTTTTTTAATAGCCACTGTCGTTCTCATCCTTCAACGTTCCGTCATTGCAGCCTGTTTGGCTCTGAGCACGGGCTTGAGTAAATACGACAGGATACTTTTTCGGCCGGTAATAATATCGACTTCGGCAACCATGCCGGGAATGATGGGCAAATTGTCCGCCAGAGCGGTTTTGCTGGTACTCACTCGTACCGTGTAAAACGTGTTGCCATGATCATCGGTGACCGAATCGGCTCCAATCAATTCCAGTGTGGCATCGAGGCCGCCATAAATAGAAAAGTCGTAGGCGGTAAATTTGACGGTCGCCTTTTGGCCTGGTCTCAAGAATGCAATATCGCGTGGCAGTACCTTGGCCTCCAGGATCAGTTTTCCCTCCAATGGCACGATCTCAACGATGTCGCGACCAGGTTGAACCACGCCGCCTACCGTATTGACCAGCAGCCGTTTGACTGTCCCGCGTACCGGGGAGCGAATTGCCGATTGCTTGACCTTGTCATTGAGGCCCGCGCTGGTTTGGGTCAGCGAGTTCAATTTCGCCATGGTTTCCGATAACTCTTTGCTGGCGTTATTGCGGAAGTTCAATTCGACTTCCTGAATTTTGTGATTGGCCTCGCTCACGGCAGCACGCACCCGCGAAATTTGGGCGGTCGCGATATCGCGTTCGCTGCGAAACCTGTCCACATCGCGTTGCAGCCTCAGTAAATCCATTTCAGACACCGCGCCTGAATTGAGCAAAGGTTTGGTCACTGTCAGTTCCCACAATGAAGATTCATAGGCCTGGGTACTTTGAGTTTTCTTGGACATGGCTTCAGCGAGCTCCTGCTGGCGTTGTTCCAATTCCTGGCGCGCAATGGAAATCTGGGTCTGCATTTCATTATTGGCAGTCACATACAGTTGGCGTTCCTGTGCAACCGTCGTGGGATCTTCACTGGCAACCGCTGCTGGCGGCGTGAACGGCTTGCCTTCAGTAATGGCTTGCAGACGCGCGGCCTTGGCTGACAGCGACAGATACTCCGAGCGATTTTCTTTCACTGATGCCTCAAAGCGGGTTGAGTCCACCTGCAGCAATACCTGGCCGGCATTGACCGTGTCGCCTTCGTTGACCAGAATTTTTGAGACGATCCCGCCATCCAGACTTTGCAAGACCTGCAGCTGTTGCGAAGGGATTACCTTGCCATCGCCGCGGGTGACTTCGTCGATATCCACCAGTCCTGCCCACAATATAAAAATAATGAAGCAGGCAAACAGCGCACGCAGCAAAATGCGCGCGCGCAGCGGCTCTTGCTCGAGAATGACGCGATCAGCATCGGCAATAAAATCGCCTTCCGACCCGTTCGCGTCTTCCAGATGTTTGAAAAATGGTGCCAGATAAGGATCAATGCGCAGCCGAACGGCCTCCATGATGCGGGCAATCCAGTGTCCGAAGCGAAGAAAATATTTCAGTAGCGCGCTCACCAAATTTTTCATGACGCCCTCCCGATCTGACCGGACTGCAATGCCGCAATCACCCCATCTTTGGGCCCATCGGCGACGATCATGCCTTTGTCCAGCACCACGATGCGCTCGGCCAGATCCATCAGGCTGGAACGATGGGTCACGATGATCATGGTTTTGTGCTGGCCAAATTTGGCGATCCGGTCTTTCAACTGGGTTTCTGAAATAAAGTCCATGGAACTGGTCGGTTCATCCAGCAACATGATCGGCGGATCGAGCAACACCGAGCGCGCGATCGCAATACTCTGACGCTGACCACCGGACAGTGACTCGCCGCGTTCGCTCACGACCATATCGAAACCTTCTGGATGACTGTTCACGAATTCAGTCAGTCCGGCCAGTTCGGCTGCAGCGACCAGCGCGCGATCATCCGCGTAAGGAGCACGGATCGTGATGTTTTCCCGCAGGCTGCCATAAAACAGCGTCGAATCCTGAGCCACATAGCCGAGGCTGCGGCGTAGATCGGCGGGGTCCAGCTGGCGCAGATCGACTCCATCCAGCAGCACGGCTCCTTTGGTGGGTGCATACAGACCGAGGATGAGTTTTTGCAGCGTGGACTTGCCCGAACCAACCCGGCCAATGATGGCGACATGTTCGCCCGGCTTGATCGTCAGATTGATGCCGCGCAAAGCCTGTTCCTCGCGGCCTGGATAATTGAACTGCACATCCTTGAATTCGATATGACCGCGGATTTCAGGCCGATGTACAAACGACGCTTCTTCGCTGCGTTCGTTTGGCGTGTTCATGATGCCTTCCAGCGCTTTCATTGCGACCTTGGCATTTTCGAATTGCAGCAGCAAACCGACGATCTGCGACAAGGGTGCCATAGCCCGGCCAGCCAGCATGGTGGAGGCGATCAAACCACCCATGGTCAACATATGCTCATGAATCAGATACACCCCGGCCACCACAATGGCGACATTAATAAATTGCTGAATCGCCGAAGCGCCGTTCATGGTCGATGCAGACAGCAAGCGTAACTGGGCATTTACGCGCGCCAGGAATGCGGTGGTCTTTTCCCACTTGGCCTGCATCTGGCTTTCGGCACCGTTGGCTTTGATGGTTTCCAGTGCGGTCAGACTCTCTACCAGGGTGGCATTGCGCAAGGCCGAGGCGCGGAAAGTCGTTTCGGATAATTCGCGCATGCGGTGCTGGATGAGGTAGCCGTACAGGATGACCAGCACAATCCCGATCATCGGCAAAAACACCAGAGGCCAGGAGATCCAGGCGATCACCACCAAAAAAATCAGCGCGAAGGGCAGGTCAATGATAGTCGTCACGGTTGCTGATGCAATGAAGTCACGCACCGTTTCGAACGAACGCAGATTGGAGGCGAACGCGCCCACCGAAGCCGGGCGTTGCGCCATACGCATTCCCAACACACGCTCCATGATCAGACCGGATAATTTTAAATCGATGCGGGCGCTGGCCAGATCGACAAAATGTCCGCGCAATAAGCGAATCACATAGTCAAGCACCAGTACCAAGGTCATGCCGACGGCAAATACCCACAGAGTCTCGACCGCATAGTTCGGCACCACGCGATCATAGACATTCATTGAAAACAGCGGCATCGCGATGCCAAAGATATTAATCAGGAGCGCCGCGGCGAGGATGTCTTTGAACAAGGGTATCTGTTCGAACAGTGCGGCCCAGAACCAGTGTTTTTGGACTACGTCGACTACCGAGGGGGTGCGCTTGTCGAACCGAAATCGCGGGCGCGCGAACAGGGTGATGCCGGTATAGCGTTCGCGCAAAGCCTCGAGAGACAGGAATACTTCGCCTTGCCCGGAATCGGGAAAAAGTAATTTGGCATTGCCGGTAACCTGGTTCCAACTCAATAAAACACAGGCTTGATTGTCGTTGAGCAGCAGGATTGCCGGAAGCAGGGCTGCGTCAATTTTGTCCAGTGCGCGACGTACGACTCTTCCCGAGAAACCGGCATTGGATGCGGCGCGCGCAAACAGTGACGGTGTCAGCCCCAGTTTTGACAGTGGCAGACCGGCAGACAGCGCTGCGCGTGTGCTGGGGCGACCGTAGATGCGGGTCAGTTCTACCAGACAATCGAGCAGCGGATCGGTGTGTAGTTGATCTTCAGATAAATCTACCTCTATGCCTGGTTTGGCAGCTGCTTCCCTGATGACATGCATCGCGTTTGGCGGATCGATTGGCGAGGTTTCGTTTGCTGTCATTGATGGGTCCGATACTTGCAGTCGATGTTCAGTGGTGTCAAATTGCGCTCAATACAGTGTGATTAATAGGCTTCAGGGTTCTCCAGCGTAATTAACCAGCGTCCGTCGATCAATTCCCAATCCAATGTTTTCAGAACCACATCATGATAAATATCGCTGCTGTATTTTTGATGAAAAATTGTCGTGGCATGGGTCGCATCAGTGAACTTGAATTGCAGATCCGACAGATCAACCGAGATCTGTTTTTTCTCGCCAATCCTGCGCTGGCGGCGACTCAACCATTTCTCGTGGCTGGCATCAATCGAGGCCTTGAACAGCGGCGCATAGAACTGGAGATATTTGTCCGTGTCGCGTGCCGACCAAGCCTGGCGCCAGCCGTTTAAGGCGTCATTGATCAGTGTCTGTGCTGCGCCAGTTTCCGGCACGGTGACGGTTTTCTTGACTTCCGCCGGTGTCGCTGATTCCGTTGCGGGCGGTGTGACAACCGGTGCAAATCCTTTCAACAGGGCGGCAGCACGCTGATCCAGGTCAACTTTATTGGCAACATAAGTTTCAGGCGCTTCGATCGGACAATTGGCAATTTCGCCCTCGTGATCATCGTTGCTGAATTTAGGCAGAGGTCCGGCATCAGGACGAGACAGACCCAGCACCCGAAACAGGTTACCCATGCCTGCCTGAACCCGGGCAAATGCCACCTGCTGATCGTATTCGGCTTCAACATATGCGCGCCGGGCCTGAAACAATTCGTTTTCGGTATCGAGTAAATCAAGCAGGGTGCGTTGGCCGATATCAAATTGTTGCCGATAGGCGTCGCGGGCTTTCTCAATCGACAGCTGATGCTGATCCAAATATTTCAGCAGTTCGGCAATTTTGTGATTGTCGTTATACGCAATTTCCAGGTTTTGACGCATGTCACGGCAGACCTTGTCGCGATAGTCGCGCGACATGTTGATCTGGTCGGCCAATTGGTGCAGTTTGGCGCGATCGCTGAAGCCATTGAATAAATTCCAGGTCAGTACAACCTCGGCGGTCTTGTCTTTGGACTGGCCAATCTCGCTGTTGATATTCGTGCCATGTTGGTCACTGAGACGCACGTCAACCCGCGGCTGGAATGCGCTGCGATGGCCGGATGCATCACTGTCGGCGACGCGGATATTTTCGATGGCGGCCAGTATCGCTGGATTGCTGGTATTGGAAATTTGTAAGGCACTGCCCAGTTCCGGCGGTATTCCCTGGTTTAATCCAACTGGCTCATCCAGATTTTTACCCGGTCTCTGACCAACCAGACGCTGGTAGCGCGCGCTGACGTCGTGCAGGTTGGAGGTTTCGCTTAACAGATTGGCTTCGGCCAATGCCAATCGACCGGCCGACTGCTCCAGATCGACGCGACGACCAACGCCGGCTTTGGCTTTGCTGAGCAATTGATCGTAGAGCGCGCGGTGTTGTACATAATTTTCTTCCGCAAATCCAACCAGCTTCCGGTAACGCAGCACGTCCAGATGGGCGTGCGCCACTTCCAGCGTCGTGGTTTCGGTCACGTCATAGAGTTCGTACAGTTTGACCAAACGGTTGTGGTCCAATCGGTCCACTTCGTTACTGGTGGCAAATCCGTCATAAATCATTTGCGACAAGGTAATCGATTGCCCGTGCGAATTGTAGTTATTGACCAGCAGTGGATCACTGTGTCTTTCGTAACCGGTGTTTGCCTGGACATCGACGTGGGGATAATAGTTTCCAAAGGCAACATCACGTTCGCCCTTGGCTGCCTGAAAAGCATGCCACTTAAGCAAGACCTCAGGATTGGTGAGCACCGCCTCTTGGGCGGCGTCTTTGATGGTCTGGACTTCCGCAAAAGAAATGAGCGGCAGGAGAGCAAGGATCAACAGCAATTTTTTATTCAGCATAGGAATTATTTGTTTCGTAAGCGGAGACAAATCAGAGACAAATTCACAGGTGAGCGCTGTTTTTTTAAAGCTACACCCAGTAAATATGTTGCATTTACGTAAGTATAGTAATGATGTTGTAATTTATCACGGAAAATTATCTATTATTTGAATGAAACCAATATAGCAGGTCATTTGTTGCATAAACAGTTTTTGAAATCAAATTAAATAATTCTTCGATATCGTTCAAATTGTTCAGAAATAATCAAAAAATTCACTAAAATTGAATACAAGCATCATTTTCACGTGAATTGATTAATGAAAAAACAACTGGCGCGTATCTTTTCTCAAACAATGATGACCCTGATCATTGTTGAATGTGTCATTGTGCAGCCACTGGACGCAGCGCTGGCCGTGGACATGAATCAGGTTCAGACGACATTTAAGAAAATGGGTGGGCAGCAACAAACATTGGCGGATTGGCAAACCATGTTGCGCGACGCGAACGGATTGCCGGTCAATGACAGGCTCAAGCGCGTCAATGAATTTTTTAACCGGCGCGTCGCCTTTGTTGAAAACAGGGAAGCGTGGGGGCAAGATGACTTTTGGGCAACGCCATTGCAGTCGATGAGCAAATTGAAAGCTGACTGTAAAGGCTATGTTATTGCCAAGTATTTTTCCTTACTCGAATTGAACGTACCGGTAAAGCAGCTCAGACTGATTTATGTAAAAGCACAAATTGGCGGCGCAGAAAGCTCAATCCAGCAGGCACACATGATTCTGGCGTATTACCCGACGCCTGAAGCCGAACCGCTGGTCCTGGATAATTTGATCACCGATATCCGGCCAGCCTCGCGAAGAACGGATTTGTCGCCGGTCTTCAGTTTCAACAGCGATGGTGTGTTTGTTGGCGTGGCCGGTGGTTCATCGGTCGGGCCGGGCGGGGTTGGGCAATTGTCGCGCTGGGCGGATTTGCTGCGTCGTGTGCATGCAGAAGGCTTTTAAAAAATAAAGGAATGACTATGTCTATGTATCGTCAAATCTGGCTGTCTTTGATATTGACCGCCGTGCTGAGCCTTGCAGGCGGCTTGCTCGCCTCGACGCTGACTGCGCGAAGCTATCTGGAAGATCAGCTGCGGACAAAAAATGAAGACAATGCGGCTTCACTGGCCTTGTCATTGAACCAACGAAACGTGGATTCAATGGAAATTCAGTTAGCCGTATCGGCACTGTTTGATAACGGTCATTATGAATTGATCCGTGTGCTGGATCCCAATGGTAAAGAAATCGTGTCCAAAAAAGCGTCCGCTGCGTCGTACGATGCCCCGCTCTGGTTTGTGCGCAGTCTGCCGTTGATATCGCAACCAGGCCACGCCCAAATCAATAACGGGTGGAACCAGGTCGGCACGATCACCCTGATCAGCAGCACGCGCTTCGCGTACAAAGCCTTGTGGGACAGCACGCTTGCATTGATTTTCGCGTTGGTACTGACCAGCCTTTTTGGCGGCTGGCTGGGCACATTGGTGCTGCGTCGCATCAAGAAGCCACTGAATGCAGTCATCGCGCAGGCGCAGGCTATCACTGAAAGACATTTCATTACGACGCCCGAATCGAATGTGCCTGAATTGCGGCAACTGACTTCGGCAATGAATTCGACGGTATTGTTGGTCAAGAAAATGTTTGCTGATGAAGCGATACGTCTTGAACAAGTGCGTTTGGAAGCCAATTCAGATCCGCTCACTAAACTGGCCAATCGAAATTATTTTATGGCACAACTGCAGGCAGTATTGGAAATGGAAGATTCATTTTCAGGGACCTTGCTGCTGATCCGTATCGCTAATCTGGCAGAGCTGAACAAGCGCTTGGGGCGCACCGAAACCGACAATATGCTGGTGTCAGTTGCAGACACATTGAACAGGCTGGCGCATGAAATTCCGAATTCGCTGGCCGCACGCCTGAACGGCGCTGATTTTGGCCTGCTGCTGCCATTGATCGATGCCCACCCGATTGCCGACCAGCTCCTCGACACACTCGTTATTTCTACCTCGGCGTATTTCGATAGCGGACCAGTCGCTTTTATCGGTACCGGAAAATTCAGTTATGGGCAAAACCTTGGCAACTTGCTCTCTCAGGTGGATGCAGCATTGGTGGGCGCAGAAGCTCAGCACATCAACTGCGTCCACGATGCGGAAAGCTTAATCAGTGAAGATTCGCCACGCAGCAATGAGCAATGGTTGAAATTGATTTATAACGCCATCGAAAATCGCGAGGCCAAATTGGGCTCATTCCCCGTGACTGATTTTGATCAGCGCCTGATTCACAATGAATGCCCATTGCGCCTGAAATTTTTGGAAGAATGGCTGCCGGCCGGTCGGTTTCTGCCGATCGCCGAGCGCCTCGGTATGAGCTCCACGCTCGACACTGCCGCGCTTACCCTGGGTATAGAAGAACTGAACATGAACCGGCAAATCATCGGATTGGCCATCAACGTGTCGGCCAGATCGTTGGAAGATGTGACGTTCTGCGATTATATTCGAACCTTGTTGCTGGCCAATCCAAAAGCAAGTCGACGCCTGTGGATCGAGTTTCCAGAATTTGGCGCGTATGCCCATATCGCCGCGTTTAAAGAATTCCGGCACCAAATGGAAGGCACCGGTGTTCGCCTTGGCCTGGAGCATTTCGGCAGACAATTCAGCCAGATCGGGCAACTGCAAGAATTGAAACTGGATTATTTGAAGGTTGATGCCAGCTTCATCCGCGATATCGCCAGCAATGATGGGAATCAGGTTTTCCTGCGCGGCTTGATTGGCATCGCGCATAACATTGGTATGCAGATTTTTGCTGAAGGAGTCACCGAGCAAAGTGAAATGGCGGTATTGAAAACGCTGGGCTTTGACGGTGCTACGGGCCCGGGGGTCAGAATCGCTCCGGTTCAGAATTAAGCGCTGCGGAAAATTCATGCGATGTTAATTTTTTAATACGGCTTATTGTTTGAATGAATTAAATTTTAAAAGTAAGCCAAATTAGTCAGGAAAATGCGTTTCCTCCCATAAATTGACAGCAATATCCAAGGTTTTCTTGTAGAATACGCGGCTGGAGTTAAAATGCCACATGCGGAAACGCACTGGGGAATTCAGGCGACGCGGTCGCTTTTGTTTTTTCTGCACTGTACATAGCATCGATTTAACAGCTATATACGCAAATACCGCGAGGATGGCGAAATTGGTAGACGCACCAGGTTTAGGTCCTGACGCCAGAAATGGTGTGGGGGTTCGAGTCCCCCTTCTCGCACCACAGACAATTTTTATTTGGACGATTAAATGGCAACTGCTGTCGAAACATTAGGTAAATTAGAACGCCGTCTCACTATCACCGTGCCTTTGGCTGACGTGCGTGTGGAAGTTGAAAAACGTTTAAAGGTGCGCGCGCGCACTGCGAAAGCGCCCGGTTTCCGTCCAGGTAAAGTTCCGATGAAAATGGTAGCGGCGCAGTTCGGTTATCAGGTCGAAACGGAAGTCTTGAACGACAAGGTCGGCCGCGCATTCAACGACGCCGCAAATGAAAATAAACTGCGTGTGGCAGGCTATCCGAGCATCGCACCGAAGACTGACGCCGAAGCAGCAGAAGGCGTCGTGAGTTTCGACGCGACGTTTGAAATTTATCCTGAATTAACAATCGGCGATTTAGCCTCGGCTGAGGTTGTTCAGGTTAAAACAACGGTGACCGATGTTGAAATCGACAAGACGATTGAAATCCTGCGCAAACAACGCGTGCACTATCACGTCAAAGGTCAGGCCGGTGAGCATGGCGACGGCGGTGCAGAAGCGACAGCGCAGAATGGCGATCGTGCGACAGTCGATTTTGTGGGCACCATCGACGGTGTTGAATTTCAGGGCGGCAAAGCCGAAGGATTTGTTTTCGTGTTAGGCGAAGGGCGTATGTTGCCCGAGTTTGAAGCGGCGACAATCGGTTTGAAGGTCGGTGAATCAAAAGTATTCCCGATGACATTCCCGGCCGATTACCACGGCAAAGACGTGGCTGGAAAAACTGCCGAATTCACAATTACATTGGCAAATCTTGAATGGGCACACTTGCCTGCAGTTGATGCAGACTTCGCCAAGTTGCTGGGTGTCGATGATGGCGATCTGGCGAAAATGCGCGCCGACATTAAAGAAAATCTCGAACGTGAAGTTGGCGGTCGGGTTAAAGCGCAAACCAAAAACAGCGTGATGGATGCGTTGTTGAAAGTGAGCGAATTTGACGTGCCTAAAGTTTTGATTACCGAAGATGCTGAGCGACTGGCGGAAATGACGCGTCAGGATATGGAGCAGCGCGGCATGAATGTCAAAGATATGCCCTTCCCGCTGGAGATGTTTAATGCACAGGCGGAGCGTCGCGTACGTTTGGGCCTGATCCTGGCCGAACTGGTTAAGGCGAACGGATTGAAAGCGACATTTGAGCAAGTCGAAGCGCAAGTGGCAGACTTTGCGAAGAGCTATGAAGATCCAAAACAAGTAATGCGCTACTACTTTAATGATAGAAATCGACTGGCTGAAGTCGAAGCCCTTGTATTAGAAGAAAACGTCGTTAACTATGTCCTTGGCAAAGCAAAGGTTACCGATAAAGTCGTCTCATTTGATGAGTTGATGGGTAACAATCAAGTACAAGCTTAAGACAACTGACAGGGGAGTAACATGACCAACAATAGAAATTCTGCGATAGATACTGACATGTTGGGCATGGTCCCGATGGTCATCGAGCAGAGTGGACGTGGCGAGCGTTCATACGACATTTATTCACGCCTGTTAAAAGAGCGCGTTATTTTTCTGGTCGGTCCGGTCAATGATCAAACTGCAAATCTGGTAGTCGCTCAATTGTTATTTTTGGAAAGCGAAAATCCAGACAAGGATATTTCGTTTTACATTAATTCCCCAGGCGGTTCAGTCTCGGCCGGTTTGGCAATTTATGACACCATGCAGTTCATCAAGCCGGATGTGTCGACGTTATGCACCGGCATGGCAGCCTCGATGGGCGCATTCTTGCTGGCCGCAGGCGCAAAGGGCAAACGTTTTTCATTGCCCAATTCACGGATCATGATTCACCAACCGTTGGGTGGTGCGCAAGGTCAGGCATCTGATATTGAAATTCAGGCGCGTGAAATCCTCTATTTGCGTGAGCGCCTCAACCATATGCTTGCTGAACATACCGGAAAAACGACTGAGCAAATTGGCAAGGACACAGACCGTGATAATTTTATGTCAGCACAAGATGCAGTTGAATATGGTCTGATTGACAAAGTCATGGCGCATCGGTCTTGATGCGCTGTGAGAAAAACGCCCGTGTGGGCGTTTTTTATTTTGTGAATTGTTCATTTCGGTTATTTCCATTCTTTTCTGTTCCCTGTAGCGATAATTCGGGTTATTCACGATGACGAATGCTCCAATTGCAGGTACTATCAATCCACTTTTTATAAATAATTTGTACCATGCCAGATAAAAAATCAACCAGTGGTGAAAAATTGCTTTATTGCTCATTTTGCGGCAAGAGTCAGCATGAAGTAAAAAAACTGATCGCGGGTCCTTCAGTATTTATTTGTGATGAGTGCATTGATCTTTGCAACGATATTATTCGAGATGAAATCTCAAACATCGAGACCATCGGTAACAGTAAATCGGATTTGCCGACACCGAATGAAATTTGTGAGTTGTTGAATCAGTATGTGATTGGGCAGACGACAGCGAAACGCATTTTGTCGGTCGCCGTTTATAACCATTACAAGCGATTGAAATACCTCGGCAAAAAAGATGATGTTGAACTGGCAAAAAGTAATATCTTGTTGGTTGGGCCAACTGGTTCCGGTAAAACATTATTAGCGCAGACTTTGGCGCGTATGTTAAATGTGCCTTTCGTCATTGCCGATGCAACGACCTTAACTGAAGCAGGTTATGTCGGCGAAGACGTTGAAAACATTATTCAAAAATTACTGCAAAATTGCAATTACGAAGTCGAGAAAGCACAAAAGGGAATTGTGTATATCGATGAGATCGACAAGATCTCACGCAAGTCCGACAACCCTTCCATTACACGCGACGTGTCCGGTGAGGGCGTGCAGCAGGCCTTGTTGAAACTGATTGAAGGCACGATGGCGTCGGTTCCTCCACAAGGCGGGCGCAAACATCCTAATCAGGATTTCGTACAAATTGACACCACGAATATCATGTTTATCTGTGGTGGTGCCTTTGATGGGTTGACTAAACTGATTTCGAGCCGTTCTGAAAAGGGTGGCATTGGTTTTTCAGCCAGCGTAAAAAGTAAATTGGAAGCGGCGTCGAATCAACATTTGCAGGAAGTCGAACCAGAAGATTTAATCAAATTCGGATTAATCCCTGAATTGGTCGGACGTTTACCAGTGGTCGCAACTTTGAATGAACTGGATGAAGATGCGCTGATTCAAATTTTGATCGAACCAAAAAATGCATTAGTTAAACAATATGCGAAGTTGTTGGAGATGGAAGGTGCGGAATTGGATATTCGTCCGTCTGCATTGCACGCAATTGCGAAAAAAGCGATCGCGCGTAAAGCTGGTGCGCGTGGTTTGCGTTCGATTCTGGAGCACGCCTTACTGGACGTAATGTATGATTTACCCAGTGAACCAAATGTCGCCAAAGTCGTTATCGATGAAAACACGATCACACAAGGGGCTAAACCATTGTTGATCTACCATGACAAGCCGAAGGCGTCGAGCGCCAACTAAGGAAGACCGATCGCCAACAAAGTTGATCTAAAAAGACTGATTCAGGGTCAAGAAGCCACCTCGGGTTGACCTCGTGTGTGGCTTTATTTTTTTAATTTTTTTGCTGCACTTGTGTTTTACCAATCCATGCCAACATGTTGTTTAGCATTAACTAAATAAGGTACCTCATGACGACGACACTCATTACGGAACAAACACAATTACCGTTGTTGCCATTGCGAGATGTGGTTGTATTCCCACATATGGTGATTCCGCTTTTTGTTGGCCGCCCCAAATCCATAAAAGCGCTGGAAGCGGCCATGGAGCAGGGAAAAAGTATCTTGTTGGCGGCGCAAAAAGCGGCTGCTAAAGATGAACCTTCACCTGATGATATTTATGAAATTGGCTGTATTGCCAATATTTTACAAATGTTGAAGCTGCCAGATGGCACGGTTAAAGTGCTGGTGGAGGGTGTCCAACGCGCCCGGATCAGCCAGATTCGCGAGTTTGACACTCACTTTGTTGCCAATCTCATTCCGGTCGCCACGGAAGAAAGCGATGATTCTGAAGTCGAAGCGATGCGTCGCGCGATCGTTCAACAATTTGATCAGTACGTCAAACTAAACAAAAAAATCCCTCCTGAAATTTTGGCGTCGCTGTCCGGCATCGATGATGCTGGCCGATTGGCCGACACAGTCGCGGCACATTTGCCATTAAAGCTCGATCAGAAGCAGGAAATCCTGGAGATTTTCAGCGTTGCCAAACGTCTCGAACACTTGCTTGGACAGTTAGAGGGTGAGTTGGACATTTTGCAGGTTGAAAAACGAATTCGTGGCCGTGTAAAACGTCAGATGGAAAAGTCGCAGCGCGAATACTATTTGAACGAACAAGTGAAAGCGATCCAAAAAGAATTGGGTGAGGGCGAAGAGGGTGCCGATCTGGAAGAGATCGACAAGAAGATCATTGCCGCCAAGATGCCGAAGGAAGCCAAAGACAAGGCCATGGCTGAGTTGAAAAAACTCAAAATGATGTCTGCCATGTCTGCCGAAGCAACCGTTGTGCGTAACTATATCGATACCCTGATCAATTTGCCTTGGAAGAAAAAATCGAAGGTGACGAATGATCTGGCCAACGCTGAAAAAGTCTTGGATGCAGACCATTATGGCTTAGATAAAGTGAAAGAACGTGTGCTTGAGTATCTGGCTGTGCAACAACGCGTTGACAAACTGAAAGCGCCGATCTTGTGTTTCGTTGGTCCACCGGGTGTGGGTAAAACTTCATTGGGGCAATCCATCGCGCGTGCAACGAATCGCAAGTTTGTTCGGATGGCGTTGGGCGGCGTCAGAGATGAGGCAGAAATTCGCGGCCATCGCAGAACGTATATCGGTTCGATGCCAGGCAAAATTTTACAGAGTCTGGCAAAAATCGGCGTACGCAATCCGCTGTTCCTGCTGGATGAAGTGGACAAAATGGGTGCGGATTTCCGTGGCGATCCTTCGTCTGCCTTGCTGGAAGTTTTGGATCCCGAACAAAACCACACATTCTCCGATCATTATCTGGAAGTGGACTTTGATTTGTCGGACGTGATGTTTGTTGCGACTTCCAATTCCTACAATATTCCTGCGGCTTTGCTGGATCGGATGGAAGTGATTCGTTTATCTGGTTATACAGAAGACGAAAAGAGCAGCATCGCCCAGCGTTATTTATTGCCAAAGCAAATTAAGAATAACGGGCTGAAAGAAGAAGAAATCACGATTTCAGAAACAGCGATACGCGACATTATTCGCTATTACACACGTGAAGCAGGTGTGCGTTCATTGGATCGTGAAATTTCAAAAATTTGCCGTAAGGTCGTGAAGATGTTGCTGCTGAAAAAACAGGACAAGAAAGTCACGGTTACCTGCAAAAATCTGGATAAGTACCTTGGTGTGCGTCGCTATGACTTCGGCATGGCGGTCAAGGAAAACCAGGTTGGTCAGGTGGTTGGTTTAGCCTGGACTGAAGTTGGCGGGGACCTGTTGACGATCGAGGCGGTGTCGATGACCGGCAAGGGCAATATAATACGTACCGGCACCCTGGGTGATGTGATGAAAGAATCGATCGAGGCAGCGCGCACGGTGGTCAGAAGTCGTGCGAAACGTCTGGGCATCAAGGCAGATATTTTTGAAAAAACTGATGTCCATATTCACGTGCCTGAAGGCGCAACACCTAAAGATGGTCCATCCGCAGGTATTGCGATGACTACCGCGCTGGTGTCAATCTTTACTGGAATTCCAGTCAGAGCCGATGTGGCAATGACCGGTGAAATTACCTTGCGTGGCGAAGTGTTACCAATTGGCGGATTGAAAGAGAAACTGTTGGCAGCGCATCGCGGTGGAATCAAGACTGTCATCATTCCGGAAGAAAACGCCAAGGATTTGGTGGAAATTCCAGACAATGTAAAAAATCACCTTGAAATTATTCCGGTACGTTGGATTGACCGGGTGTTGGAAATTGCGTTGGAGCGTCAGCCGACTCCTCTGATCGATGAAGAGGTTGTGGTAAGCGCTACGCCAGCAGTTGCCGAGGGTGCAGTCGATCCGGTAGTGAAGCATTGACAGTAGTAGGTTCCAAAATAAAAAACGCCCGAATGTGGGCGTTTTTTATTTGGTGCTCAATGATCAATTCCAGCTTCTCAGCAGTCCTACCGCCAGACCTTCCAATGCAAAGTCTTCAGTCTCAACTTTGATAACGCTATAGTCGGGGTTTTCAGGAAATAACTCAATCAGCGAACCGGTTTTCTTATACCGTTTGACAGTGACTTCATCGCCGATGCGAGCCACGACGATTTGTCCATTGTTTGCCTGATTGGTTTTTTTAACAGCTAATAAGTCGCCTTCCAATATGCCCACATCGCGCATCGACATGCCACGTACCTTCAGCAGGTAATCCGGTCGCGCTGAAAACAAATTGGGGTCGACGCTGTAGCTGGCTTCGATGTGCTCTTCAGAGAGAATCGGAGAACCGGCAGCAACGCGCCCAACCAAGGGCAAATAGAGCTGGTTTGCTGCATTTTGATTGACATTGATTTGCTCAAGCTGACGCAACTGGCTTGTTTCGCAAAGACGTATGCCGCGCGAGGTTCCCGGAGTCAGTTCGATGACTTTTTTGCGTGCCAGTGCCTGGAGATGTTCTTCCGCGGCGTTGGCCGAACGAAATCCTAATTCAGTCGCGATTTCTGCTCGGGTCGGCGGGAATCCTGTATTTTGAATTGCATCCCGAATCAGGTTCAAAATCTGTTCTTGGCGGGCAGTTAATTTCTGCATGGCGTTACCTTTTAACTGGGTTTATATGCAGTCTGTAATTTTATACAGTATTTCTATGATTGCAAGATATAAATTGCTTTTACATACATATTGTTGTTTGAAGTGCCAATCATATCGCCAGCATTTGTTTCTAAAACATTTCGGTATCACTCAAATAGCGCCATTTGCCTTCTGGCAGATTGCCAAGTTTGACTTTCCCGATCCGTACCCGCTTCAAGCCCAGGACAGTCAGCCCGACCGCCTCACACATACGCCGGATCTGGCGTTTCTTGCCTTCCCTCAGAATAAAATTGAGTTGATCGTCATTTTGCCACCGGACCTTGGCCGGCAGCAGGGCTTTCCCATCCAACGTCAAACCGTGGTTGAGTCGCTTTAATTCGGCGTCAGGCAAGCGCGGCCCTTTGGAATAGGAAACACGCACCAGATATTCTTTTTCTACCGAGGTATCCTGACCAATCAAATGCTTCGCAATCCGACCGTCCTGGGTCAAGACCAGCAAGCCGGTTGAGTCAATATCGAGACGGCCCGCAGCCACTAAACTGCGTAATTGAGTCGGGTGAAAATGCACAGGCAATTTGTCGTCTTCCCAGCGATTTTCTGCATTGACCAAACAAATTGCCGGTTCATAGCCGTCCTCCGCCTGTCCGCTGACGTAGCCCACCGGCTTGTTGATCAGCACCGTCACGCGCTTGGATTGTTCCGCAGCTGCCTGTCGTTCGATAGTGATGCGCTGATCGGGCAGGATCTTGGTTCCCAGTTCTGAGATGACTTTGCCGTCCACCCGCACCCAGCCTTTACTGATCCATTCATCGGCCTCTCGGCGCGAGCACAGTCCCAGTTCCGACATGCGTTTGGAGAGGCGGAGTAGATCGTGGTTATCAGTGTTCATCGTTAAAAAATCTATACGGGGTTAAATGTTGAGTGCATCCAATAAATCGGTTTCCAATTGAATTTGCATGCGCGCATTTTGCAGTGTTGCACCATCAATTAAAAACACGTCTTCAGCACGTTCGCCTAAGGTCATGATTTTTGCGGTGTGCAAATTAATCTTGTATTTGGCCAGTACGCGGGCAATTGAGTACAGCAGTCCATTGCGGTCATTGGCAGTAACCGAGAGCAAATAGTAATGGCCGCGTTCATCGGGAAGCAAATCAACCTTCGGACTGATTGGAAAGGTCCGTGATAAACGGGACAATCGACCTTTGCTGGGAGCCGGTAAGGCAGTTTGCAGGCTCAACAGTTCAGTCAACTCATGTTCCACCAGGTTGATAATGTCGCGGTAGCTCTTGGAAAATGCCGACGCAGATATCAAAAAGGTGTCCAGCGCGTAGCCGTGGTGGGTGGTATGGATTTTGGCATCCATGATGCTGAATCCCTTGGTGTCGAAATAGCTGCAAATGCGGGCGAACAGGTCAGGCTGATCCTGGGTGTACACTGCCACCTGCAGGCCTTCACCGATAGGCGCAGTCCGGCATTTGACTACCGGCTTGTCGCTGTTGACTTTGTCGCAAAAGGCGCGCGTTTGCCAGACGATATCACTGGCATCGTTGCGCAAAAAATAAACTACGTTGAGTTGTTTCCAGAATTCGCTATGCGCGTTTTCGGGCAGTCCAAATAAACGCAAATTCTTCAACGCCTCATCCTGACGATTTTTGAGCTCACGATCCGGTGATGGAATTTCTCCCCCTAGCGCGCGCAACGTCATGTGGTACAGATCTTCAAGCAGTTTGGCTTTCCACGCATTCCACACCTTGGGACTTGTGCCGCGAATATCTGAGACCGTCAGCAGGTAGAGTGCAGTCAGATGCCGCTCGTCTTTGACGATCTGCGCAAACTGTTGGATAACGTCGGGATCAGACAGATCCTGTTTTTGCGCGACCTGCGACATGAGTAAATGATGTTGAACCAAAAACACGATCAGCTCGGTGTTCTGTTTGGAAATGCGATGCTCGCGACAAAACCGCTGGGCGTCGGCCATGCCTAATTGGGAATGGTCACCATGTCGCCCCTTTGCAATATCGTGGAACAAGGCTGCGATATATAAAACCCAGGGCTGCGGAAAGTTGGCGATCAGCTGACTGCAAAACGGATATTCGTGCGCGTGTTCCGGCATCATGAAGCGGCGCATGTTCCTGACCACCATGAGGATGTGCTGATCGACGGTGTAGACATGAAATAAATCATGCTGCATTTGGCCAATGATATGTCGAAAACTCGGTATGTAGCGTCCCAGCAGACTCATTTGATTCATGCCGCGCAAGGTATGGGTAATACCTTGCGGTGCCTGAAGGATCTGCAAAAATAAATCATGATTAACCGGATCATGGCGGAATTTGCTGTCGACTTTAAAACGCGCATGCCACAAGGCGCGCATAGTCGGGGCAGACATGCCCTTGAGCTCGGGATGCTGGGCGAGCAATAGGAAAATTTCCAAAATCGATGAGGGACGCTGCTCGAATAATGCCAAATCGCCCGGTTCAATGAACCCGTTGATTTCGTTGAAGTCAGCATTTATCGCTTTCGGCAGCGAAGCAGAGACAAACAACTTGGCCTCAATATTCTGCAGCAAAATCGTATTCAATTGCGTGACCGCCTTCGCGGCCCAGTAATAGCGCTGCATCAGGTATTCACTGGAACGTCTGGTCGCTGTGGCGGTGAATCCAAAGGTTTCGGCAATCGGAGTTTGCACGTCGAATACCAGACGGTCTTCACGTCGTTTTGCGTGGATGTGCAGCCGAATGCGAATATCCTTGAAGGCGCGCTCATTGCGTCTGAGTTGCCTGGCTTCCGGGCCAGTGATCAATCCGCGCGCCGCCAGTTCCGACCAGGAGTTGCCTAAACCGGCAGCTTTGGCGATCCAGAGAATCACCTGAAGATCGCGCAGTCCACCCGGACTCTCTTTGCAGTTTGGTTCCAGACTGTAGGGTGTATCTTCGAACCTGACATGCCTTTGACGCATCTCCAGTGTTTTGGCCTGGAAAAAAGCTTGCGGATTCATCGCTGCATTGTATTGCTCATTGAGTGATCGGAACAGTTTACGGTTACCGGTAATCAGGCGCGCTTCCAATAAACTGGTTTGAACGGTAATGTCGGCTGCCGATTCATAGAGACACTCGTCAACTGTGCGTATACTGTGGCCGATTTCCAAACCCAGGTCCCAGAGTTGTTGCACCAGTGATTCCAGTTTTCCGCGCAACATGTCATCCACCTGGCCAGGCAGCAGGATCAACACGTCCACGTCCGAATACGGGAATAATTCGCCGCGCCCGTAACCGCCGACTGCGATCAGGCTAAGGTCATTTGGCAGGCCTATGGTATTCCAAAGTTCGATAAGCGCGATATCGACGCTGTGGCAGATATCATGCAACAGCGCCTCAGGTCTTTTTTTGTGTTCAGAAAAAGCTACGGTCAATAATTGATGCCGCGCCTTTAATTGTTCCTTTAGCCTGATTGCCAAGGGTTGCATATGAATATCCTCAGCTGTGTTTTGTTATAAATTAAAATTTCGCTGAAATGAAATCTGGAGGAGGTGGAGATCCGGCTGATACAGTCAATACTTCAAAGCCGGTGTCGGTGACCAGAACCGTGTGTTCCCACTGCGCCGATAGACTACGATCCCTGGTTTTGATCGTCCATCCATCCGGCATTTCGCGGATCTCTTTGCGCCCGGCATTAATCATGGGTTCAACAGTGAAGATCATGCCTGGTACCAGTTCTGCCAGGGTTCCAGGGCGACCATAGTGCAGTACCTGCGGTTCTTCATGAAAAATTTTGCCAATGCCATGTCCGCAGAACTCACGGACTACGCTATAGCCGGCTTTTTCCGCATGTTGTTGAATCACGTGACCGATGTCACCGAGATGGGCGCCCGGTTTGATTTTGGAAATACCCAGCCACATGCATTCAAACGTGATGGTCGAAAGCCGTTTGGCCATGATCGATGGTTCGCCGATAAAAAACATGCGACTGGTATCACCATGGTAACCATCTTTTATCACGGTGATATCCAGGTTCACCACGTCACCATTTTTCAACATTTTGTCGCCGGGTATGCCGTGACAAATCACATCATTTACCGAGGTGCAGATCGCCTTGGGATAGGGCGTATAGCCGGGCGGGCAGTAGTTAAGCGGCGCTGGTGTCGTGCCCTGTACGTTGGTCATGTATTCATGGCACAGGCGATCAAGCTCGCCAGTCGTCACGCCAGAGACTACATAAGGCGTGATGTAATCAAGAACTTCGGAGCCCAAACGGCCGGCGATGCGCATGCCTTCGATGTCTTCCGCGTTTTTGATGGTAATTGAATTCATTTTATTATCTGATTTATATTAATTGGGGGAATAAGGATATTTAATCTGCCGTGTCGCGCTTGCTGATCATCAGGAACAAATTAAACGTAGATCGAAATTATAGACTATTTGCACGCAGACCGACTTTGAATCGCACGCCGAGCAGCTGCCAGTCAAATGAATTTGCTCGAATTGGCAGCATATGTGACTCGATCTCAACATTATTTGCAATCCAAACCCGTCATTTGGCAGTTCATCGGAATTCCAGAGTTTGCTGCCTTCGTATTAGCTAAAGTTCGATCGCTATCACAACACCACGATCCAAAACATTGGGAGACACCATGCTCGAACTTCGCCAGGTTACAAAAAAATTCGGTAAGAATATTTTAGCAGTCGACAACGTCACGCTGAACTTGACTCATGGCGTGGTCGGCTTGATTGGCCACAATGGTGCTGGCAAGACCAGCTTGATGCAAATGATCGCCACATTGTCGTTGCCCACTGGCGGGCAAATATTTTTTGACGGGCAGGACATTGCCAGGAAACCTCAATTGATACGTTCGCGTCTGGGCTATCTGCCGCAGGATTTTGGCATCTATCCGAATCTCAGCGCATTGGAGTTCATGCAGTATTTTGCTGCGCTTAAAGGCTGCAGGGACCCGGCACGCATTCGTTATTTGCTTGAGCTGGTAAATTTGCACGAGCATGCGAAGCGTCCGGCAGCGGCCTTTTCCGGTGGAATGCGCCGCCGTTTGGGTATTGCGCAGGCATTGATCAATGATCCGGATATTTTGATCGTGGACGAACCTACCGCAGGGCTGGACCCGGAGGAGCGCATGCGTTTTCGAAACCTGCTCAATGAACTGGGCTTTAAAAAATTGGTGATTATGTCTACGCATATTGTGTCGGACGTTGAAAGCATCGCGACGCAATTGGCAATCATGAGAGGTGGCAAACTGGTGGCCTGTGAGTCCCCGGAAGTGATTCTTGAACAGGCACGTGGACAAATTTGGACTGCTGAGGTAGACAGTCATTATTACGATTCCCTGCGTGGCAAGCTGCACATTCTGCATGCGCAGCGTCACGGCAACCTGATGAGACTGCGGATCGCGCATCCCACCCAACCTTGTTTTGATGCGGTGGCGGCTGAGGCAAATCTGGAAGAGGCATTAATGTCGCAGCGCTACGCGCAGGTGGCGCTATGAATTTGTATGCCTTAAGAATTTTGGTAACGACTGAGGCACACCTGCGACTGCGACGTTTGAGCACGTTGGTTACCGTGTTCGTGGTCGCCGCCATCGGGTTCTGGATGTTCGCCGATCAGGACAGCGGTTACGCATTTATCGCAGTCAAGAACGCAGCAGTAGTCAATACCAGCTCAACCCTGGCCTTGGGTAGCGTGAGTCTGTTTGCCCTGGTGTTTGGATTGGCTGGTTTCTTTTTGACGCGCGGGCGTATTGCAGAAGATGTACGTTGTGGGACCGGGGCCGTGATCGGATCCAGCCCAATCAGCAGCGTCCTGTTTTTGACTTGCCGCTGGTTGGGTGGCGTGGCGTACCTGATGGTGATGGCAACCGTCTTTATGTTGAGTGTGATGGTGTGCCACCTGCTGCGCGGCGCAGGACCGATACAGCTGTGGGTTTACCTTGAAACATACTTGATCATATTGTTTCCCTTAATTTGTTTTAGCGTGAGTTGCGCCGTGCTGTTCGACAGCATTCCATCGCTGATGGGTAAGCTTGGTGATGTGGTGTTCTTTTTCCTTTGGGTGCTGCAGTTGGCATCATTGGCTGCGTTTGAGACTGTGACGGGAAGTCTCAGCGGTCTGTTGCTGTTTGATTTCAGCGGAGTGACCATGGTCATTCAATCCTTGCATGCGCAGCTTGGTTCGAACGATATCTCGCTGGGTTATGCGAACTTCGACACGTCTTTGCCGAGACTGACGCTTGGCAACGATTTATGGTCATTTCCCATGATATTAATGCGATGCGCATCGGCTGGACTGGCAAGTCTGGTTGTTGTTCCTGCATTTTTATTTTTCCATCGCTATTCGTCCGATAAAATAAAAGTCAGCCAGACAAATTATCGTCGCACACCCATTGCGCTGTTAAACCAGTTGCTGCGTCCGCTAACGCAATTGGTACAGCCCCTGTTTCATTTGGCGGCGAATTTGCCCGGGATGGTCGGCGCGGCATTGGCCGACGTCGCATTGACATTGATTGCCTCGCCTTCAGCAATTTTGGCCTTGCTTGCGGTCTGGTCTTGCGCAATATTTCTACGCATTGATCTCTTGCCAGGGGTATTGCTGATCGCAACCGTATTTTGGGGAATAAGCGTCGGCGATGTAGCAACCAGGGATTTTGCCAACGGCAGTGAAGATATGACTGGTGCGGTGGGCTGCGGAGTCGTGCAGCGTTACCTGCGACAATTTAGTGCAACAGTATTTCTTGGCTTGCTTTTTTCTGGTTTGCCCATGCTGCGCCTGGCGTTTCACCATCCGTTTCAGGCCTGGAGCACCCTGACCGGGTTGCTCAGCCTGAGTGCCTTGGCAAGCGTTTTCGGACGAACTGCCAGAACGCCGCGCTTATTTTTGTGCCTGTTCCTGTTTTGGGTGTATGTGGCAACCCAGGTGCCAAAATCCGCAATCGTTGATATTCTCGGCTTCAATGGGGCTGCTGATGTCAATTCAACACTAATTCAAATAAGTATTGCCATTGTTGCCCTGTTGTTTGGCTATTGTTACAACCGTTGGGCGAGATGATGCCCACTTTGACGCAGTTGGAACGATGATTTGCTTGAGTAGATTGGCCGCTTTGGTGTAGAATTCCGCCCTGACTCATGAACTGGTTGTGAGTTATGTAAAAAATGTAAATCTGAAATCGCGAATCCGGTCAATAAAGGGTGCTCAAATTTGAGTCACTGATTGGATTCTAGACTAAACCCTGGAGAAAATTATGTCAGTAACAATGCGCGAAATGCTGGAAGCCGGTGTCCATTTTGGTCATCAAACCCGATTCTGGAATCCTAAGATGGCACCGTACATCTTCGGACATCGTAACAAGATTCATATCATCAACTTGGAAAAAACCATTGGTTTGTACCAAGACGCAATGAAATTCATCCGTCAAACTGCATCAAACCGCGGCACCATTCTGATGGTTGGTACCAAACGTCAGGCGCGCGAACTGATCGCCGCTGAAGCACACCGTGCCGGTATGCCTTACGTTGACCAACGTTGGTTGGGCGGCATGTTGACCAATTTTAAAACTGTCAAGACTTCAATCAAGCGCCTGAAAGACATGGAAGCGCAAGTATTGGAAGGCGCAGTAGAAAAATTAACCAAAAAAGAAGCGCTGATGTTTGAGCGTGAAATGGTCAAGCTGCAAAAAGCTATTGGCGGGATTAAAGACATGGGCGGCGTGCCTGATGCAATTTTTGTGGTTGACGTTGGTTACCACAAAGGTGCAATTACTGAAGCAGCCAAGCTGGGCATCCCGGTTATTGGTGTAGTCGATACAAATCATTCACCAGAAGGCGTTCAATTCATCATTCCTGGTAATGATGACTCGTCAAAAGCGATTGCACTGTATGCGCGCGGCGTTGCCGACGCGATCCTCGAAGGACGTGCTAATGCACTGAATGAAGTCGTTGAAGCAGTTATGGCCGGTAGCGATGACTTCGTTGAAGTTTCTGAGCAGGCATAAGTTTAGCTATATAGAAGTTGTCGACAAGATGACTTTACTAAAAAGGGGCAAGGTAGCCCCTTTTTTTTAAGACTGGGATTGAAGAAAAAAGCGCGTCGCCCGAATCAGGCAAGGCCGATTTTTTGCCAGTCCCCAACTGATTATTAATGAAATTAGGAGAGTTGTTATGGCAGCGATTACGGCAGCACTGGTAGGTGAATTACGCGCAAAAACTGATGCACCTATGATGGAGTGCAAAAAAGCTTTGACTGAAGCAGAAGGCGATATGGATCGCGCCGAAGAAATTCTGCGCGTCAAATTAGGCGGCAAAGCATCCAAGGCTGCTTCACGGATTACTGCTGAAGGCGTTATCACGGCCTATGTCGCTGGCAATGTTGGTGCCCTGGTTGAAATCAATTGCGAAACTGACTTCGTCACCAAAAATGACGAATTCCTGGCTCTGGCCAACAGCTGTGCAAAATTGGTCGCAGAACACAATCCTGCTGACGTGGCAGCGTTGGCTGCATTGCCAGTCGACGGTACAACTGTAGAAGGTCTGCGCACCACTTTAATCGGTCGTATCGGTGAAAATATGTCGATCCGCCGTTTCGTGCGTTTTGAGTCTGAAGCCAAATTGGCGACTTATCTGCATGGCACACGTATTGGCGTGATCGTTGATTTCGCCGGTGCCAATGACCAAATCGGCAAAGACGTTGCGATGCACATCGCTGCGATGAAGCCGGTTTCCTTGTCGATTGAGCAGGTTCCTGCTGATTTGATCGAAAAAGAACGTTCGGTCGCAACCTTGAAAGCTGCCGAGTCTGGCAAGCCTGCCGATATCGCCGCCAAGATGATTGAAGGATCGGTTCAGAAGTTCTTGAAAGAAGTGTCATTGTTAAATCAACCATTCGTCAAGAATGACAAACAGTCCGTTGAACAAATGTTGAAAGCCGAGTCTTCTTCAGTAAAAGCATTTAAGATGTTCATTGTTGGTGAAGGCATCGAGAAAAAGCAGGACGACTTTGCTGCTGAAGTTGCCGCTCAGGTGGCTGCTGCACAAAAAGCATAAAATACCGCGAGACATGTCGAGCGCGGTGCTTGAAACAAGAGGGTGACCTGATGAGTTTGAATCTGACCGGCAGAGTGGAGGCTATTCAAGGTGGCATGCACCTTGGCTTGGTCATGCAAATTTATCGGTGAAGTAGCGGGCCAATTGGCCCGTTTTTTTTAATGTTGACGATGTTAAAAAGTATGTAATTTTTTTCATAGAATGCTTGTTTTATGAATGCTGTTGCATATTGAATTTAGTGCTAGCGTATCCAGTCAATTACAGCGGAGAGAAAATGTCGAAAAAAGCAGCTTACAAACGCGTACTACTGAAACTATCTGGTGAGGCTTTAATGGGTGATGATGCTTACGGCATCAATCGCGAAACTATAGAGCGCATGGTTGCTGATGTTGCTGAAATCAAGGAGCTGGGAATTGAACTGGCCATCGTTATCGGTGGCGGGAATATTTTCCGAGGCGTCGCCCCTGGTGCCCAGGGAATGGACCGGGCCACGGCAGATTACATGGGCATGCTGGCCACTGTGATGAATTCTCTGGCGCTGGCAGATGCAATGCGTCTGGTCGGAATCACCGCCCGTGTCATGTCGGCGATCGCTATCGAGCAAGTGGTAGAGCCGTATGTCCGGCCCAAGGCATTGCAGTATCTGGAAGAAGGTAAGGTCGTTGTGTTTGCTGCCGGCACCGGCAATCCGTTCTTTACCACCGACACTGCCGCCGCTTTGCGCGGTGCTGAAATCGGTGCTGAAATCGTGTTGAAAGCCACCAAGGTTGACGGTGTTTATTCAGCCGATCCTAAAAAGGACAAAGATGCAGTGCGCTACACGACGATCAGTTTTGATGAAGCGATTTCGCGCCAGTTACAGGTGATGGACGCCACCGCATTTGCATTATGCCGCGACAGAAATTTACCGATTAAGGTATTTTCCATTGTCAAGCCGGGCGCATTGAAGCGGGTTATTCTTGGTGAAGATGAAGGTACTTTGGTACACGTTTAAAATATTTTTGAAGTAGGAGATACTCATGACTTTGGTTGAAGTTAAAAAAAATACCGAACAAAGAATGCAAAAATCTTTGGATGCCCTGAAAGCTGATCTGGCCAAGGTCCGCACCGGACGCGCGCACACCGGCATCCTGGACCATGTTCAGGTCGATTATTACGGCAATCCAACCTTGCTGAGCCAGGTTGCCAATGTCACGTTGATTGATGCGCGTACCATTGGGGTGCAACCTTGGGAAAAGAAAATGGTTGCGGTCGTCGAAAAGGCGATTCGCGAAGCTGATCTGGGTTTAAACCCCTCGACACAGGGCGATATGATTCGCGTACCGACGCCACCGTTGACTGAAGAGCGTCGCAAGGAATTCGTGAAGCTGGTGAAGAACGAAGGCGAAGATGCAAAAATTGCGGTTCGTAATATTCGCCGTGATGCAAACGAAGCCTACAAGAAAATGCTGAAGGACAAAGAATGTTCTGAAGACGATGAACGTCGTGCGCAGGACGAGGTGCAGAAATTGACGGATAAATTTGTCAGCGAAGTAGATAAATTAATCTCTGAAAAAGAAAAAGAATTATTGACGGTTTGATCGCCTGGATGCGACCGTTGCAGGCTGCATCGGAGACTCGATGTTTGGATTTAATTTTGAATGTTTGACATGACAGATTCAAGTTCTACCCTAACCATTCCCGACGTTGGTGCGATTCCCAAGCATATTGCCATCATCATGGATGGCAATGGTCGCTGGGCGACCCAACGGTTTATGCCCAGGGTCGCCGGACATTCAAAGGGTGTCGATGCAGTGCGAACCATGGTTGAATCATGTATTGAGCGTGGGGTCAGCTATTTGACCCTGTTTGCGTTTAGTTCGGAAAATTGGCGCAGGCCTGAAGAAGAAGTTTCGATCCTGATGCGCCTGTTCATGAGCGCGCTGGAACGTGAAGTAAATCGCCTGCATGCCAACGATATAAGTTTAAAAGTCGTCGGCGATTTATCCCGATTTACGCCGGCCCTGCAGGAAAAAATTCAGGCCGGGGTCGACAAGACCGCGCGCAACAGCCGACTCACCGTAACGATCTGTGCCAACTACGGCGGACGTTGGGATATCGTTCAGGCGATGAATCAATTGCGCGCAGCGCAACCTGATCTCACCCAAATCGAAGAACATCATTTAACGCCCTATTTATCGATGGCCTATGCGCCCGAGCCGGACCTGTTCATCCGCACCGGAGGCGAACAGCGCATTTCGAATTTCCTGCTCTGGCAACTGGCCTATACCGAGCTGTACTTCACCGATACCTTCTGGCCTGATTTCGGACGCGCCGAATTGAACGCTGCCATCTTGTCCTACCAACAGCGCGAGCGACGCTTTGGTCGCACCAGTGAGCAACTGCTCGAATCCAAGAAAGCTTCTTAATGTTAAGAACCCGCATTATCACAGCGCTGGTGCTGCTGGCAGTGTTATTGCCGGTTTTGTTTTTGGGCTCACCGTTGGCGATCATCGGTTTATGTGCCGTGTTTTTTGCCGCAGCCAGTTGGGAAAGTTTGCGTCTGTTTGGTCATCGGATGATTATTCCGGCAGCAGTCGTCTGGACTGCAATTTTTATCTGGCTGGCTTATGCCGGTATCCAGACCCAGTATTTACTGGTTTGGATGATTGCAGTGTTGGCCTGGCTGGTCAAATTCATTCCGTCTTTAAAATTGGGCTTGCCAGCGATTGAAAGCGGATCTGGCCGAATTTACAGTGTCCTGTACCTGCTTTCTATTCTTGGAACTTTTTTGGCGATCGTGGTTTTCCAGCGTGAGCATTCGGCAGCCTACTTGATCTCGGTGATGGCAATAGTCTGGGTGGCTGATGTCGGTGCCTATTTTTCCGGCAAGGCGTTTGGCAAACGCAAATTGGCACCGACTATTTCACCCGGCAAGTCATGGGAAGGCGCGATTGGAGGCTGGATCTGCGTGCTCATCATTGCCGCAATCAGTACCCAGCTTCCAATTCCGGCAGACAGTTTTTCTGCCAATCTGCTGCGGCATGGCGGGTGGTTCGGTTTGGGTCTGATTTTGAGCTTGTTGACATGGGCCAGCGTGGCTGGAGATTTGGTCGAATCGCAGTTAAAGCGTCGCGCCCAGGTCAAGGACAGCAGCAATTTGTTGCCTGGGCACGGCGGCGTACTCGACCGGATCGACGCACTGATTTCGGTGCTGCCGCTGGCAATATTAATTCAAACGATCATTGAAATTACAAGCAAATCATGAAGCAGAAAATTAGCATTCTGGGTTCGACCGGATCGATCGGCGTTTCAACTTTGGATGTGATCGCTCGTCACAGTGACCAATTTGAAGTGTACGCACTGACCGCGCACACCCGGGTCAATGAACTGGTTTTGCAATGTCTGCAATTTCATCCGCAATACGCGGTAGTCGGCACTGCTGAGGCTGCTGAAATGCTCAAGACTCAACTGGCCGCCCATGATTCAAAGACCAGAGTGCTGTTCGGTGAGCGCGCGCTGTGCGACGTCGTCGCTGAATGTGATGTCGTGATGGCGGCGATCGTTGGTGCAGCCGGATTGGCACCAACCTTGATTGCAGCGCAGGCAGGTAAAAAAGTCCTGCTGGCCAACAAGGAAGCACTGGTCATGTCGGGCCAGTTATTCATGGATGCCGTGCTGGAAAATGGCGCGACGCTGCTGCCGATAGACAGCGAACATAATGCGATTTTTCAATGTCTTCCGCAAGATTACTCGCGATGCTCTGAGCCGCATGGAATTACCAAGATTCTGCTGACTGCGTCGGGCGGACCTTTCTTGAATCGATCCCTCGAATCGCTGCATGATGTGACGCCGGAGCAGGCCATTGCCCATCCAAACTGGGTGATGGGCAAAAAGATTTCAATCGACTCGGCCACGATGATGAATAAAGGTCTGGAAGTGATTGAGGCGCACTGGCTGTTTGGCACACCGGTTGACCAGATTGAAGTGGTGATTCATCCGCAAAGCGTGATTCATTCGATGGTTTCTTATGTCGACGGATCTATCCTGGCGCAACTGGGCAATCCAGACATGCGCACGCCGATCGCCTACGGCCTGGCTTATCCGCAGCGGATCAATTCTGGCGTCAATCAATTGGACATCACACAAATTGCCAAACTGAGTTTTGAAAAGCCCGACCTGAAACGCTTCCCTTGTCTGGCGATTGCTTACGACGCCTTGCGTGCCGGTGATACGGCTCCGGCGATTATGAATGCAGCTAACGAAGTCGCGGTACAGGCATTTCTGGAAAATCGGATAAGCTTCCTGAAAATACCTGAATTGATCGCAACTGTGATGAATCGCGTAGCGAACCGACGTGTGGTCGACCTGACTGGAATTATGGAACAAGATGCTCTGGCACGTGAAGCCGCTCACGAATTTATCCGGCTGAATTGATATGAACCTTATCCAAACAATATTGGCGTTCCTGTTTGCACTTGGCGTGTTGATCGTGTTTCATGAGCTGGGACACTATTGGGTCGCCAGACTGTGCAAGGTCAAAGTATTGCGCTTTTCAGTTGGAATGGGCAAGGTTGTGTTTTCCAGGCGCTTCGGCCCAGATCAAACTGAGTGGGTGATTTCTGCCATACCACTGGGCGGCTACGTAAAAATGCTGGACGCACGCGAAGCGGATGGCGGGCAGATTGCACCCGAAGAGTTGGCCAGGGAGTTCACCTCGCAGTCAGTCTGGAAACGCATCGCCATCGTCGCTGCGGGACCGATCGCCAATTTTATTTTGGCGATTGTTCTGCTGACTGTTTTGTTCATGAATGGCATCCCTGAGCCGATCGCAAAATTGCATCAGCCTTCCGTTTCCTCTACTGCCTATCAAATTGGTGCGCGCGGCAATGAACTGGTCACAGCGGTCAATGGAAAACCGATACAGCTATGGTCGGAATTGCGCTGGGAATTATTGCAAAGTGCGATTGAAAAAAAATCTGCCGTGTTGACTGTCAGGCCTGAGTCCTCTGATTTGAGCGAGGAAATTATCGTACCGCTTGAGCACTTGTCGGGTCAGGATATGGAAACCGATTTTTTAAGCAAGTTGGGATTAACTCTGGCGCTGTCACAAGCCCAGCTTGGTAACATTATGCCGGACAGCCCGGCGCTGCATTCCGGCCTGCAAAAAGGCGATGTGATCCTTGAGATCGATGGCAAACCGGTGTTGGATAGCCTCGACATGATCAGTATGGTCCGCGCCGCGCCGAATCAATTACTGCACTTCAAAGTCAGTCGGTCTGGCGCAATACTTGAGTTTTTAGTAACGCCGGCCGCGGAAAAGACCGCGACGGGCCAGATCGGCAAACTGAAAGTGGAAGTCAGTTCGACGCCAGAGATGCTGAATCATCAGGACAGTTTGATCGACGCTCTGCCGAAAGCCGTCGAACGCACCTGGTCGACCAGCATCCTGACGTTGAGAATGATCGGCAAAATGATAATCGGTGAGGTCTCACTCAAGAATATCACCGGGCCGCTGACGATTGCCGACTATGCCGGGCAGACCGCGAAATCAGGTTGGGTGAGCTATATCAACTTCCTCGCATTCGTCAGTATCAGCCTGGGCGTCATGAATTTACTCCCCATACCTGTATTAGATGGTGGACATTTGTTGTATTATTCGCTGGAAGTTTTAACTGGACGACCTGTTTCAACACGTCTATGGGAAATGTCCCAGCGTGCAGGGCTAGCTATTTTGATGTTATTGATGGTAATCGCTTTTTTTAACGATATCGTTAGATTACTTCCTACTTAAAATCAAACTAGTGCCAGTCATATTGACGATCTTGCCCTTTGCTTAATAAGAATACTGTTAAAGAACTCTTGCCAATGAAATTACAATCTGCGTGTTTTGCGCTTCCCAATTTTCCGCGTCGTTTGATTGCTGTTGCCGCTTTTGCTGTATTAGGGTCTGGACCTGCACTTGCCATTCAACCTTTTGTGGTCAAAGATATTCGCGTGGAAGGTGCACAAAGAACAGAGGCAGGCACGATTTTCAGTTATTTGCCGGTTCGGGTCGGCGACACGTTCAACGATGAAAAAAGCACGGCAGCGATCAAGTCTCTGTATGCGACCGGTTTCTTTAAGGACGTACAAATTGAAGTGCAGGGCAACGTTCTGGTCATCGTATTGGAAGAACGGCCCTCTGTCGCCAAGCTTGAATTCACCGGGATGAAAGAATTTGAAAAAGACGTTCTGGTTAAGGCATTAAAGGAAATTAACGTTGGTGAAGGACGTATTTTTGACAAGGCGTCAGTGGATCGTGCCGAGCAGGAATTGAAACGTCAATACCTGTCGCGCGGATTGTACGGCGTTCAGGTTACGACTACGGTAACGCCAGTTGAGCGCAACCGTGTCAACATCAATTTTATTGTTGATGAAGGTGAAGTTGCCCGGATCAAGAAAATCACGTTCATCGGTAATAAAGCATTCACCGACGAAGACCTGCAAAAAATAATCTCCCTGCGTACCCCGGGTTGGTTCACCTGGTACAGCAAGGCTGATCAATATTCCAAGCAAAAACTGTCGGGTGATCTTGAGACACTGAAATCGTATTATCAAAATCGTGGGTACATCGAAATGAACGTCGATTCGACTCAAATCTCGATTACCCCGGATAAAAAAGATATTTACATCACGATCAATTTAACCGAAGGCGAGCAATACACTGTCACCGATATTCGCCTGGAAGGCGAGACCTTCGGACGCGATGACGAGTTCAAATCACTGATTACTCTGAAATCTGGGGAGACCTATTCAGCGGCCAAATTGACCGAGAGTACCAAACACATTACCGACCGCATGGGCAATTTTGGTTACGCATTTGCGAACGTCAATGCTAACCCTGATGTTGACCGTGACAAAAAAGAGGTCGCATTTACGATCTTCCTCGATCCAGGCAAGCGGGTGTATGTGCGCAAAATCGGATTTTCCGGTAATACCACCACTCGCGATGAAGTGATTCGTCGGGAATTCAGGCAGTTCGAAGGCTCCTGGTACGATGGTCAGAAAATCAAACTTTCTCGTGATCGCGTTGATCGTCTGGGCTTCTTTAAGGAAGTCACTATTGAAACACCAGAAGTTGCAGGTAGCACCGACCAGATCGACGTGAATCTGAACGTGACTGAAAATCCTACCGGTAACTTCACGCTGGGTGCCGGTTATTCGCAGGCGCAGCACTTTACGATATCCGGCGGCCTGTCAAAGAGTAACGCGTTCGGTAGTGGCGACACGATAGGTATCAGCGTCAATACCAGTGTGATCAATCGAACCATTGCATTATCCCGCTTTGAGCCTTATATCACCGACGAAGGCATTAGCCGCAGCGAGGAAGTTTACTATCGTACCAATACGGCGCCGATCGGCAGCGTAGGTAACTACAACGTCAGAACCTTGGGGGGCGACCTGCGGTTTGGCGTACCGTTTACTGAACTGGACACTGTCTTTTTTGGATTGGGTGCTGAACGTACCGTCGTCGAAACTCAAATCGGCAGTCCGTATCGTTATCAGAAATATGTCGCGGACTACGGAAATGGGAAAATTTTCTACGTTCCAGAAAACCCGGTCACTGGCGCGCCGGCTTATATTGATGAAATTCCTGGCATTGCCAAGACCGTCGCGTTCCCAATGACCGTTGCCTGGCAAAGAGACAGCCGCGATAACGTGCTGACGCCAAGCGCCGGTAGTTATCAGCGCGCCAATCTTGAAGTGGCTGAGCTCGGTCAGATGAAATACATGCGAGCAGTCTACAATCGCCAATATTACCTGCCCTTATATCGGGATATTGCAACATTGGCATTGAATGGCGAAATCGACTATGGTCGCGGATTTGGTGGCCATCCATTCCCGATCTTTAAGAACTGGTATGCCGGCGGTATCGGGTCTGTGCGTGGTTTCGAAACAGCTTCGTTGGGCAGCAAAGATCCGGTAACCGGCGATTCGACCGGTGGCGCCTCGCGTTTGATATTAAATGCTGAATTGCAATTCCCATTCCCTGGCTCAACCGACCGTTCCTTGCGCTGGTTCCTGTTCTCCGATGCCGGTAACGTGTACGATGAAGGTGCGGCGTTCCGCGGTGGCCTGAAAGCTGCTTACGGTTTGGGTATAACGTGGTTATCGCCAATGGGCCCTTTGAAGCTGAGCCTGGCTCACGCGGTCAACGCGAAAGAACTTGACCGGAAAAAACCGTTTGACTTCCAGATCGGCGGCGGATTCTAAGGTTTGTTGATGAGTTGCGCGTAAATAGCTATTATGTTGTAGTTTTGAAAGAAAAATTATTTCTGCGGAGAATTATCTTGAAACAAATTGCAATTACATCGTTGTTGCGGCTCTTGATTACCACTGGCTGTCTGCTCATCGTTATTGATGCCTCTGCAGAAGAAACCAAAATTGGTTACGTCAGTACCGAGAGAATCATGCGCGAATCAGAGCCCGCGAAGGCGGCGGAAGCTCGGCTCGAATCGGAATTTTCTCAACGAAAAAAAGATCTGCAGGATTTTGCTGCAAAAATCAAATCATCGGCAGAAAAATTGGACAAAGATTCCCCAGTTCTGAACGAAACTGACAGGCTCAAACGTCAGCGCGAACTGGCCGATATGGACCAGGATTTTCAGCGCAAACAACGGGCATTCCGAGAAGACGTCAGCCAGCGCCAGAATGAAGAGACTGCAAAATTAAGTGAGCGTGCTACGAAAATTATCAAGCAGATTGCCGAATCCGAAAAATATGATGCCATCCTGCAGGACGGCGTGTATTTCAGTCCGCGCGTCGACATTACTGAAAAAGTAATGAAAGCTTTGAATAAATAATGAATGGTACCCGGCTAAGTGATTTGGTCGAACGCTTGGGCGGTCAATTAATTGGTAACGCGGATCTGGAAGTGACGGGGATTGCTCCGCTAGAGCACGCCAATGCAAACAGTATTACTTTTTTATCAAATCCCAAATTACGCAAAAAAGCATGTGAGACTCAGGCAGCTGCCATCATCATAAAAAATAGCGATGTCGAGTTCATAAAGCAGTCATCGTTTCAGGGTACGCTGATCGTAGTGGACAATCCCTACGCTTTTTTTGCGAAATCTGCCCAGTGGTTTGCGGAACAGAATCGCAAACGGCCCAGTGCCGGCGTACATCTCAGCGCAGTCGTTGACCCCAGTGCACAGATCGCTGCCAGCGCTGTGATCGGCCCGTTTGTGTGTATAGAAGCAGATGTAGTGGTAGAAGAAAACGTGCAGATTGATGCCGGAAGCTTTATCGGTTACGCAAGCAAAATTGGTGCAGACAGCCATATTCACGCCAACGTCACCGTGCACCACGATTGCCGGATTGGCAAGCGGGCTATTTTTTATTCGGGTGCCGTGATCGGAAGTGATGGATTCGGATTCGCCAATGAATCGGGACGATGGATCAAAATCCCTCAAACTGGCGGGGTGCTGATTGGCGACGATGTTGAAGTTGGTGCCAATACCTGTATTGATCGGGGTGCGCTGACAGATACCATTATCGAAGAAGGTGTCAAGTTAGATAATCAGATTCAGATCGGCCACAACTGTCATATTGGCGCACATACCGCGATGGCGGGATGTGTCGGGGTTGCCGGCAGTGCCGTAATTGGGCGCTACTGCACGTTCGGCGGTGCGGCCATGATATTGGGACATTTGACGATTGCCGATAACGTGCATGTTTCCTCCGGTAGCCTGGTATCACGGTCGATTGCAGAACCCGGTCAATACACGGGTTTTTATCCATTGGCAAAAAATGCTGACTGGGAAAAATCCGCGGCGATCGTAAGAAATTTGGACGGTATGCGAGATAAACTGCGCGCTCTGGAGAAAACCGTACAGCGACTGGTCGATGCAGGACATCGTTCAACGTCAGAAGATAATTGAAAAGAATCACAAAAAAATGAAAGAGCTCATGACTACCTTAGATATCAATCAAATCAAAGAATTCCTGCCGCATCGATATCCTATGTTGCTGGTGGATCGCGTGTTGCACTGGGAAGCTGGAAAAAGTATCACGGCGATCAAGAATGTGACCGCGAATGAGGAATTTTTTAACGGCCATTTCCCGAATAAGCCAGTCATGCCCGGTGTGCTGATGATTGAAGCCATGGCTCAGGCAGCCGCTTTATTGTCGTTCTTGACCATGGGACAAAAGCCGGATGAAAACACTCTGGTGTATTTTTTGGGCATCGACAATGCACGCTTCAAGAGACCGGTCGAACCAGGTGATCAATTGAAATTGCAGGTTGAAATTATCAAGGTGGCGCGCGGTATCTGGAAATACAAAACCAGCGCATCGGTGGACGGACAATTGGCAGTTGAAGCTGATCTGATGTGCACGCTGCGCACGGTTGAAAATCCCAAACCTAAAGCGGATCAGGAATAATGAGCCAAGTCCACACAACAGCGATCATTGCTCAAGAAGCTTGTCTGGATAGTACGGTAGAAGTCGGCGCATATAGCATTATCGGGCCGCATGTCAAAATCGGGGCGGGTACCAAGATCGGTCCACATGTGGTCATTGAAGGCCATACTACTATTGGCAGTGACAACACATTTTTTCAATTTTCTTCGATAGGCGCGGCGCCGCAGGACAAGAAATACGCCGGCGAACCGACCTTATTGGAGATCGGTCATCGCAATGCGATACGCGAGTTTTGCACTTTTAATTTAGGCACCGTGCAAGATGTCGGCGTAACCCGGGTCGGCAGCGACAATCTGATGATGGCCTACGTGCATATTGCCCATGATTGTCAGGTCGGAAATAACACAATATTTGCCAATAATGCGTCAATTGCCGGCCATGTGGAAATTGGCGACTGGGTTATTCTGGGTGGCTTTGCCGGCGTCCATCAGTTCTGCAAAATCGGCGCGCATGCGATGCTCGGCATGAATACCAGCCTTACTCAGGATGTGCCGCCATTTTTGATTTTATCCGGTAACCCCGCGGCAGCACATGGTTTAAATATCGAAGGACTGAAACGACGCGGTTTTACGCGCGAGCAAATCAATGGCATACGTCAATCCTATAAATTATTGTACAAATCGGGCCTGACTTTGGAAGACGCCAAAACGGCGATGCATCAGGCGCAGGAAGATCATCCCGATGCGCAGCAATATATTCAGCAGATGCTGACTTTCCTGGACAACTCCACGCGCGGCATCGTGCGCTAGAGCCATAGCAAATGAACCGACAAATTGCACTTGTAGCGGGCGAGAGTTCCGGCGACCTGCTGGCAAGCAGATTGTTATCAGGTCTGCGCCCGCAGCTGCCAGAGGCGCATATGCACGGCATTGGCGGTAAACATATGGCCGAATATGGATTTGTCTCGGACTATCCGATGGAAACGCTGTCGGTGCGTGGACTGTTTGAAGTACTGATGCACTATCGCGAAATCAAAGCCGTGCAAACCGGTTTAACCGCGCAATTGCTGGCCGAACGTCCGGACGTATTTATCGGGGTCGACGCGCCTGATTTCAATTTTACGGTTGAGCAAAGATTGAAAGCAGCGGGAATTCCGACCGTGCACTTCATCGGCCCGTCGATTTGGGCCTGGCGCGGCAGCCGGATTAAAAAAATCATCGATTCCGTTTCACATATGCTGGTGATCTTCCCGTTTGAAGCGGAAATCTATCAGGCTGCAAATATCCCCGTCACCTATGTCGGCCATCCTTTGGCGGAAATTTTGCCTCTCGAACCCGACATGTTGAAAGCGCGCCAGGAACTGGGCTTGCCGCTTGATGGAACAGTTGTGACGATTATGCCGGGCAGTCGTCTGTCCGAAATTCATCACCATACTGAAGCGTTCATCGGTGCTGCAAAAATTCTTGCGCAACGGGATCCAAAGATTCGATTTGTGGTTCCGATGGTTGGCACCAGGCAGCGCAATGCGTATATGCAGCGTGTGATTGAGGCTAAGCTGTCGGATGTTCCAGTACTGTTGATTGATGGTCGCTCGCACACAGCGATTACCGCGGCGAACAGTGTTTTGGTTGCGTCCGGCACCGCTACGCTGGAAGTGGCATTGTTGAAAAAACCTATGGTGATTGCCTATAAACAGATGTGGGCCACCTATCAAATCATGCGCCGCATGGCTTATCAGCCTTGGGTAGGACTGCCGAATATTCTGGCGCGCGAATTTCTGGTGCCCGAATTGCTGCAGGATGCTGCGACACCAGACAGTCTGGCTGATGCAATCTGGCAGCAACTGCATGACGATAAACTGGTGGCGCGTTTGCAGCAGCGCTTTCTGGATATGCATCATAGTTTATTGCGTGACAGCGCGAAAGAAAGCGCGCAGGCTATACTGCAAATCATTAATAAATGAATGATCTCAACTAAGTGACCTATGTTCATCGATTCACACTGTCATCTGGACTTTCCTGAGTTATCGGAACGCCTGCCTGAAATTCTCGCCACCATGGAAGCGAACCACGTTGGTCGCGCGTTATGTGTGGCGGTGGATCTGCCTGATTTTCCGCGAGTGCTCGCGCTGGCTGAAGCCTACCCGCATTTGTATGCATCGGTTGGGGTTCATCCCGATTATCTTGACACGCCAGAGCCGACCGTCGAACAGCTGGTGGCCTTGTCCAATCATCCCAAAGTAATCGCCATTGGTGAAACCGGTCTGGATTATTTCCGTCTAAAAGGTGATCTGGAATGGCAACGCAATCGTTTTCGGGTTCATATTGAAGCCTCGCGCATCACTGGCAAGCCGCTGATCATTCATACCCGTGAAGCGTCGGAAGACACCATAAAAATTATGCGTGAAGCCGGTGCCGGAACGCAGCAGGGTGGGGCCGGTGGTGTGATGCATTGCTTTACCGAGACCCTGGAGGTTGCAACGGCAGCGGTCGAATTGGGATTCTATATTTCGTTCTCAGGTATTTTGACTTTTAAGAGCGCCAAACAAATTCAGGAAGTCGCGAAAGCACTGCCGCTGGACCGCATTCTGATTGAAACCGATTCGCCGTACCTGGCGCCAATTCCACACCGCGGAAAAATGAATGAACCGGGTTGGGTCAAACATGTTGCTGAATATCTGGCCGATCTGAAACAAATACCATTGTCCTTAGTCGAGCAGCAAACCACCGAAAATTTTTTCACGCTATTTAAATTGGCCAGTTCGCCATCTGAATAATTCGTCCGTAACAATTGGCTACAATATCTCTGTCAACATTAATGGCAGAGGTCTCGTTATGGTAGTGCGCAGATTGAATGCGCAACATCTAAACTAAACGAGGATTAATCATGAACAAGCTGATCACCACTACTTTCGTTGCTGCTACCTTAGTTATGGGTGCAGCGTTCGCACAAACTCCTGCAGCGCCTGCATTGACTGCAACAGCGACTGCTTCCACTGCCGCAGCGACAAGCGCTGCACCCACAACTGCTGCACCAGCAACTACTGCTTCGTTGGCACCCACAGGCACAGTTAAAACTGCTGCAGTTACCAGCACGAAGACACAAGTCGCCAGTGCAAAAAATATGCAGACAGCAGAAGTCAAAGTCGGCACCGTAAAAGTCGCAAACGACAAACAGGCTGTTGCAAAAAAGACTGAGGACGTTAAAACTGCAGTGACCAAGTAATTGGAATCATCAACTTCGAAGGTTGAAGTTGAAGTAGAAATCGGCGCAGGCATTTTGCCTTGCGCCGATTTTTATTTTTGGCATCAGAAAACAGTCTGGCAGGCCGGCATAAGCGAAAACATTCAATTTTGTAATCATGAGAGTGCTTTTTTCTTGCTTACGGCGATTTCTATTGTGCCAGATCAAACGGTCAGCGCCTGTGCACTCGTAAAATTCCACTGATCCCACTCGCCTTTTACGCCAGGGCTGCCACCTTAAAGATAAAGACCATGCTTGATTTAGCCGACGCCCCTGTAAAAAATTCCGCCGCTGCGATACCAGACACTACGCCGGTCTTTGATCTGGATTTGATCCGTAAAATGGATCAGCTTGGACCACGTTATACCTCGTATCCAACAGCAGATCGGTTTCAAGCTACATTTCAGATCAGCGACTATAAAAATGCCATTGAGGTACTTCGTCAGCAGGCACAACCACTACCGCTGTCAATCTATATCCACATTCCATTTTGCGCGCAGATTTGCTATTACTGCGCCTGCAATAAGGTCATCACCAAGGATCGCAGCAAGGCAGAAATTTATCTTGATTATTTGAAGCGCGAAATCAGGATGCAGGCAACGCTGTTTGCGGGCATGCAGAAAGTCGAACAATTGCATTTCGGCGGTGGTACGCCAACGTATATCAACGATGAACAGATGAGCAGCTTGCTCGCCGAGTTGCGCCAGCAGTTTGAATTTGCCCCAGACGATATCGGCGAATATTCGATTGAAGTTGATCCCCGCACCGTCACACCGCAACGGGTCGCAGTGCTGCGCGAGCAGGGCTTCAACCGAATCAGTCTTGGCATACAGGATTTCAATCCAGACGTACAAAAAGCAGTCAATCGCATCCAGCCCGAAGCAGAGACGCTGGCAGTGATGCAGGCGGCGCGAGATGCCGGATTTCGGTCGATCAGCGTGGATTTGATTTATGGTCTGCCCAAGCAAACTCTAATCACAATCGAGCAGACTTTAGATCAGGTGATCAACGCCAATCCGGATCGGATTGCGATCTATAACTATGCGCATCTGCCGCATATCTTTAAACCGCAGCGCCGTATCAATGTGAATGAATTGCCTGATCCGGAAGTGAAGCTGCAAATGCTGTTCTTGTGTATCACCAAGCTGACCCAGGCTGGCTATGTGTATATCGGTATGGATCACTTCGCCAAGCCGGATGATGACCTGTGCCTGGCTCAGCAGCAAGGACGTTTGCAGCGCAACTTTCAAGGGTATTCGACCCATGCCCAGACCGAGATGCTGTCGTGTGGCGTGTCAGCAATCAGTGCCGTCGGCGCCTGCTATACCCAAAATGAAAAAACATTGGATGCTTACTATGCGCGCCTTGATCAAGGTGAGTTACCCATTGCGCGCGGATTCGCTTTAAGCACTGACGACGTCATCCGCCGCGACCTGATCGGGCAATTGATGTGCCACTTCGAATTGAATTTCGATAAATTGAATGCGGAATACGGGATAGATTTTCATCACTACTTCAAGCGCGAACTGCAGAAGCTGGAAAATTTTGCGGATCATGGCTTGCTGGAATTGGAGCCAGGAGCGATCAAGGTCAGCCTGAAAGGTCGGCTGTTGATTCGAAATATATGTATGACCTTCGATGCATATCTGGGTCGGAAAGAAGAACCCTTGCGTTATTCAAAGACGATTTAACAGGCGCATGAGTTTTCTGACTCACGCGCCCCAAGGTTTACGAACGGATCAAGTGGTCAAATGCAGATAACGCAGCTTTGGCGCCCTCGCCAACAGCGATGACGATCTGTTTGAACGGCACCGTTGTGACATCACCGGCGGCAAATACGCCGGGCAAAGAGGTCTGCCCGCGTGCATCGACGATGATTTCGCCATGACGCGATAACTCCAGCGTACCTTTCAACCACTCGGTATTGGGTACCAGTCCAATCTGTACAAAAATACCGTCAAGCGCAACATGCTTCAATTCAGCACTGATTAGGTCTTTATAGTCAAGCCCGGTTACCTTTTTGCCGTCGCCCGTGACTTCCGTGGTCTGGGCGCTGGTGTGGATCGTAACATTACCGAGACTGTGCAACTTGCGCTGCAACACGGCATCGGCGCGTAATTCGCTACCGAACTCCAGCAGGGTGACATGCCCGACGATCCCGGCCAGATCAATGGCCGCTTCGACGCCGGAATTACCCCCGCCGATTACCGCAACCTGTTTTCCCTTGAACAGCGGTCCATCGCAATGCGGGCAATATGCCACGCCGTGATTGCGGTATTCCAGTTCACCAGGCACGTTGATTTCACGCCAGCGTGCGCCGGTTGCCAAAACGATGGTCTTGGCCTTCAAGCTTGCGCCGCTGGCCAGTTTGATTTCGATCAGCGGATTCTCTTCGGTTGCCGGAATCAGTTTTTCGGCACGTTGTAAATTGATGATATCGACGTCATAGGTTTTGACGTGTTGTTCCAGCGCTGCGGCAAATTTTGGACCGTCGGTCTCGGTCACTGAAATAAAATTCTCAATCGACATGGTATCGAGCACCTGGCCGCCAAATCGATCAGCGACCACGCCAGTGCGAATACCTTTGCGCGATGCATAGATTGCTGCAGCAGCACCTGCCGGT
This sequence comes from Oxalobacteraceae bacterium GrIS 1.18, assembly GCA_040544425.1. Classification (GTDB taxonomy): domain Bacteria; phylum Pseudomonadota; class Gammaproteobacteria; order Burkholderiales; family Burkholderiaceae_D; genus Solimicrobium. Next base: position 210,892 of record JBEONO010000005.1, on the reverse strand, counting down.
CCACCGCCGACTACCAATAAATCGAAGGGCGCTTTTGCGTCCAATTGTTCTGCCGTACGTTTTTCCAGACCAGTATCGAGCTTGGATAAAATTTCTTCAATGCTTAATCGTCCCTGATCAAACACTTTGCCATTCAAGAAAATGGTTGGCACAGCCATGATCTGGCGCTGCTCGACTTCTTGTTGAAATAATGCGCCATCAATCACCACGGAACTGATGCGCGGATTTAACACTGCCATCAAATTCAAAGACTGCACGACTTCCGGACAGTTTTGGCAGGTCAGCGAGATATAGGTTTCAAAGTGAAAATCACCTTGCAACTGTTGAATTTGTTCGATTACAGCGGCATCGACTTTAGGCGGATGTCCACCGGTTTGCAGCAATGCCAATACCAAAGAGGTGAACTCGTGGCCCATTGGAATACCGGCAAAGCGTATGGCGACTTCTCCCTGTTCCTTGTGCAGACGATTAATGCTGAATGAGGGCGTGTGCGTGTCAGACTGGTCGGCAATCTTGAGGGTGATTTTGCTCGACAACTCAACGATCTCGTCCAGCAAAGAACGCATGTCACGCGAGACATCGCTGTCATCTAAACTGGCCACAAGTTCAACCGGGTGTACCAGTTTTTCCAGGTAGGCTTTTAATTGGGTTTTGAGATTGCTGTCTAACATGATCTTCCTCTGTGCTTTGAAAAACCGGGCATGCGAAAATACACGCCCGTTACTCTTCGATTAAATCTTGCCGATTAAATCTAATGATGGTGTCAATGTGTGTGCACCCGGAGTCCATTTGGCTGGGCAGACTTCGTTTGGATGAGCAGCAACGTATTGGGCAGCCTGTACTTTACGCAGCAATTCTTTTGCGTCGCGACCGATACCGTTGTCGTGGACTTCGATAATTTTGATGCGACCTTCAGGATTGATGACGAAGGTACCGCGCAAAGCCAAACCTTCTTCTTCGATCAGCACTTCAAAATTGCGTGACAGCGCCAGAGTTGGATCGGCCAGCATCGGGTAATTGATTTTGCCGATCGTGTCTGATGTGTCATGCCATGCTTTGTGCGCGAAATGGGTGTCAGTCGATACACTGTAAATTTCAACGCCTAGCTTTTGGAACTCGGCGTAGTTATCGGCCAAATCACCCAATTCAGTTGGGCAAACGAAAGTGAAGTCAGCAGGATAAAAAACAAATACAGACCATTTGCCTTTAAGGGTTTCATTGCTTACCGGGACAAACTTACCGTTGTGAAAAGCAGTAGCATTGAAAGGTTTAATTTCGCTATTGATTAATGACATGGTGAATTCCTTTTAAATTGTGGGAGGAGCATGCATAGTAGGGCATCGAGTTAAATTAGTAAAATTGATTAATCGAATTAAGTTGATTTATTTTGACTATCAACTGTGGTTTTTTTATAAATATTTGCAAAAATGATGAATTTTGATAAATTGTTGTCGCATCGAAAACTAAATCAAGTATTATGTGGCGTAATTTACTAATAGTTATGTTTTTCAAAAATGACATCCGTTGTTCGTTAATCATGCAGCATAGTTATTAAAGATAATCAAAAGCTATCAAAAGCATGGAAAGGGGAGTAGATGTTTTCACAATTAGACGTCCGGACGATCTATCTGGTTTTGGCGGTTTTGAGCATTACGCAGGCATTGCTGATGTTTTATGTTCGCCAGGTCCATTACAACTCAAGTTATGTAGCAGAATGGGCACGCGGTAACGGCCTGATTGCACTGGGTTTATGTTTGGTGGTTTTAAGTGAAGTCTTTTCTCCCGCAATAATTTCAATCCTGTCTTACATGCTGATCATTTGGGGCAGCATGCATATCGCCTTCGGTGTTGCACTGATTGCCGGAAAGCGTCCGCAGTGGAGCCTGTGCCGCCTGATCTGCGGTGTGTTCTGTGTCGCGTACGGTTTGGCTTATTCCATCGATTTGCGCGGTTTCGGTGGCATTGTATTGTTCACGATCGCATCCAGCATATTTTTTGGCTACTCCATCTACTGTTGCTTCACCGCCAAGCGCGACGAATTGCGTGGCAGTTTATTGCTGGTGGCGATATTGAGTGGCGCTTATATCCTCAGTCTGTTCATTCATCTGGTCGGTTCGTTCCTCGCCGATAGCGGGCATACCGCTCCCAATTCGATCTGGCACAGCGGCGCACTGATCGTCAATATCGTGCTTGGCTTTGCACAGACCATTATGCTGATCGTCATTACCAGTCACCGCCTGCAAATGGACCTGCAACAGCAGGCAACCCATGATCCGCTCACCAATGTATTCAATCGCCGCGCCCTGACTACCCTGGCTGAGCGGGATATCGCGCGCAGCAATCGGCGTGGCACGCTGATCAGCGTCCTGATGATTGACGCGGATCATTTCAAAAAAATCAATGATGCCTATGGTCATGCGGTAGGCGACGCTGTACTGGTTGCAATCGCCGGGAAGATTCAAACGGGCCTGCGCACCGAAGACGTCCTGGCGCGATTTGGTGGTGAGGAATTTCTGGTCATGTTACCTGACACCAGCTTAAAGCACGCCTGCGAAGTAGCAGAACGAATTCGGATTGCAGTTAGTAATATTGCATTGCCGGTACTGCCTGAAGAGCACCGATTTACAGTCAGTATTGGCGTGGCTGAGCGGCGCGGTGTGCAGCAAAGTTTTGATGAGTTGGTCGAAATGGCTGATCAAGCTCTGTATCAAGCCAAGAAAAATGGCCGCAACAAAGTCATCGGCAGCAAGCCGACCCCTGTCCCCATCTACCACACCCAAGATCGCATGGAAGCTACCTTTGCTTAAGTGCATGCCTGCATTAACATCGATTGCGTTCCGATTTCATTGTCAAACAGCCCGGCGACACTTGTTCAGCCCGGGCTGGAGTTCATTGTGAGCCTTGAATCAGCATGACAATTTGGAGTGCGTCCTGTCTTGGATTCAAATCGCACATCTGCTACAGTTCGGCCCATGACAAAATTAACCCTTGACCGGATCCTGCAATCGCAGGGATTTGGCACCCGCAAATGGTGTCGCAGCCTGATTGCCGACGGAGAAGTGCGCATTAATGGCGCAGCTGTCACGGATTACCGCACTGCCTTTGACACCAACGGTTTGACATTCGAGCTTTATGATGAAGTTTGGCCGTATCGTGAGCATGTTTATATTGCGCTCAACAAGCCCGCCAATTTTGAGTGCTCCAGAAAGCCCAGCCATCATCCCGGAGTATTGACCCTGCTGTCCGAGCAATGCACCTGGCGCGACGTCCAACCGGTAGGACGACTTGATCACGATACGACTGGACTGTTACTGATGTCAGACGATGGTGCTTTCATCCACGCACAATCCTCACCGAAACGCCATGTTCCCAAAGTCTATTTGGCCACTACCCAGGATCCGGTGACCGATCAATTAGTTGAGCAACTATTATCGGGTGTTCAGTTGCATGACGAACCGGCCCCGCTATTTGCACTGGTGTGCAGGCGGGTTGCACAATTTCAGTGCGAAATTGTTTTGGAACAAGGAAAATATCATCAGGTTAAGCGTATGCTGGCAGCAGCTGGTAACCATTGTTCGGCGTTGCACAGGACTGCTGTTGGTAATCTGACTCTGGCCGAGCTGGGACTTGAGGAGGGCGAATGGTGTTATCTGGAAGACCATCATTTAGCGCTATTAGCCCCAAGTGAATCGTAAAAAATAAGGGCACAATAAAATGCAAACCCTGTTGAAGCCGCGCTGGGCGAGGCGAAAAGACGCAAGGCCGAAAGAATTGCTGTCGGCGGCCCTGGATGCGTTTGTTGAGCACGGTTTTGCCGCGACCAAGTTGGAACAAGTGGCGCGTAATGCCGGTGTGTCGAAGGGAACGCTGTATTTGTATTTTGAAAACAAGGACGATTTATTCAAGGCCGTGGTTCGCGAGACTATCGTACCGAACATTGAACAGGCAGAGAATTTGTTGATTGAATACCAGGGCAATACCAAAGACCTGTTCAGAGAAATTATTACGCAATGGCACAGGAGCATCAGTGCGCCGGACATGGCTGGGATTTGTAAATTGATGTTTGCAGAAGCCAGTAATTTCCCGGAAATGGCGGAGTTTTATCACGCGGAAGTGATTCAACGTAATGAACAGATGATTGTTCGCCTTTTGGAGCGCGGCATGAAGAGCGGTGAGTTCAGACTGCTTGATCTGACTGTAATGCCGAAGATTATCGCTGCACCAATGGTGATGCTGATGTTATGGAGTAAATCATTTTGCTCCCAGGATCAGCACCCTTTGGATGTCGAGGCTTATCTCGCGTCCTATATTGAAACCATGTTATCTGGTCTATTGAAAAAATAATATCTATAAACTTCCCTGTCAAAATGCATTGTAGAATAGCGCTTTTGCCCAATTGCGAGACCCCAAAATGAACATTGAACAAGCCCGTTTTAACATGATCGAGCAGCAAATTCGTCCTTGGAATGTACTGGACCTCGGTGTGTTGGAGCTCCTCACCATTGTCAAGCGCGAAAAATTTCTGCCCGAAAATCAGCAGTCACTGGCTTTCATGGATACTGAATTGCCTTTGCCTGACGGCAGTTTGATGTTAAGTCCAAAGATTGAGGCCCGTATCGTTCAAGAAGTGGCGGCGAAAAAACATGGCAACGCATTGGTGGTTGGATCTGGTACCGGCTATTTGCCGGCGTTACTGGCGTTTCACAGCCGGCACGTGACTTGCGTGGAAAATTCACCTGCCGTTTTTGCTGCCGCTCAGCAGGCACTGCATCGTGAGGGTGTGGCAAATGTCAGCCTGACCCTGGGCGATGCATCAAAAGGATGGCCCAACGAAGCTCCCTACGACGTCATCGTTCTGACCGGGTCGGTGCAAATCCTGCCGGAAGAATTCAAACAACAATTAAAAGTAGGCGGACGTTTGTTTGTCATCGTGGGCTCGGCGCCTGTCATGACTGCCTGTCTCTATACTCGCTTGAGCCAGTCTGAGTTTGATGTCAAGGCTTTGTTCGACACCAGTGTGGCTGCAATTCCAGAAGCCGAGCACGTTTCTGCATTTTCGTTTTAACGGGTGCACTGAACTTGAATCCCGAATTAATTACTGCGCCCGAATTGGCGAAGTGGCTGGCCGATGAAGATCGCGTCAGCCCAGTTTTGTTGGATGTACGCGAGACGCCTGAAGTCCAGCACTGCCACATCACCAACAGTATTCATATGGCCATGAATACAGTCCCAGCGCGTATGCATGAATTAGATCCGGACGATACGATTGTGTGCATCTGTCACCACGGTGCCCGCAGCTGGAAAGTCGCGCAATTTTTGCAGCAGAACGGATTCGACAAGGTCATCAATTTGACCGGTGGTATTCATGCATGGGCTACTCTGGTCGATACCTCGATGCCAACCTACTGAGTGCATGTGCTGGATAGCCGTTTGATTTAGCGCCATGTTGACCTGGTTTAGTCCGTAATTCCTGCATCTCACCCCATAAAAAATGCAATTGGTCGCATTTTGATAGCGGCCCGGCCAGCCTTTCAATACAGTGCTCGAATTGTGCTCGCTGTTGAGCGTCGTTGAGACATTTACTATCCGGAGTCCCTATGTTTAAAGTTGGCCAAGCTAAATCTGAAAAAAGTCATGCCGGTATTTATTCGATCCTGTTTTCTGCGCTGATGGCCTGTGGTCTGGCCCAGCAGTCCTGTGCCGCCGACTTGCTGCAAACTTATCAGGAGGCATTGCAAAATGACCCGACTTTTGCCAGCGCGCGGGCCAGTCTGACTGCCGGGCAGGAGAAATCAATCCAGGGACGGGCAGGATTATTACCAGTGTTGAATTTCACCGGGTCCAGCACGATGTCAGATAACAGTCTGTCTTATGGCGGGCAAAACGTTTCAAACCGGGGCACGACCTCAATCTATGATTTAAGGCTCACACAACCATTAATTCATTGGGAAAACTGGCAGCAATTTGAACAAAGTAAATTGCTGGTTGCATCCAGCGAAGCGCAATTCGGCCAGGCCAGACTTGATTTGATGGTGCGTGTTGCCCAAGCCTATTTCGACATCCTGTCGGCACAGGACACCCTGGAATCGGTGCGTGCCAACAAAACTGCGATTACCGAACAACTGGCTTTTGCAAAACGCAATTTCGAGGTTGGCACCACAACCATCACCGATCAACACGAAGCACAGGCTCGCTATGATCTGGCGGTAGCGCAAGAGTTTGCTGCCGAAAACGATTTGGAAATCAAGCGCAGCACGCTGCAACAAATCATCGGCCATGCGCCAGAAGCGCTCAGTCCGCTGCATAAGGGTGTTGAATTAAGCGCTCCCCAGCCGATCAATATCAATGACTGGGTCAGCGCGGCCGAACATGATAATTACAGCGTGGTCGGTGCCCAACTCAATCAGGAGATTGCCAGACGGGCGATTTCAGTCAATCGCGCCGGCCATTTGCCGACCTTGGATCTGATCGCTGACGTGAATCGCACCAACAGCCCATCGTCATCAACACCGCCGCAACCGGCGTTTGTGGAGAATACGAAATCAATCGGCATTCAATTGAACGTGCCAATTTTTTCCGGGTTTGCCGTGACCAGCAAAGTGCGCGAAGCGATTGCCCTGGAAGACAAGGCCGGCAACGATTATGAAGCTGCCAAACGCAGTGCCGCACTGGCTGCACGCCAGGCGTTTTTGGGAGTCAATAACGGCCTGGCGCAAGTCAAGGCCTACGAGGCCGCAGAAATCTCCAGCCAGTCAGCGCTGAAATCCAATATGCTGGGTTATGAAGTTGGGGTGCGGATCAATATCGATGTCTTGAATGCCCAGCAGCAGCTATACACGACCCAGCAGAATCTGGCTAAAGCGCGTTATGACACGATCATGAACGGCTTGCGTCTGAAGTCGTCATCAGCTTCATTGAAAGAGGAAGATCTGGTGCAGGTTAACTCTTTGCTGCACTGATCAGTGAATTGATTAACACCATGGTCCGAGTCGTCGCACCGCGGTGCTGCAATGCGAAGGCCAGGGCACTTTTTCCCATTGCATTGCGGCGTGGAATGTCTTGAATGAGCGCCGCGGTTTGCCGAAACAATTCATCTGCATCTTCGACCCGAATGGCGGCCTGCGCGCTGATTGCGTCGGAGGTGATTGCTTCAAAATTGAAGGTGTGCGGACCAATTAAAACCGGTTTTCCGACTGCGCAGGCTTCAATAAGATTTTGGCCTCCCAATGGCAGCAAACTGCCGCCGATGAATGCGATATCGCAGCTGACGTAGTAACTGATCATCTCACCCATCGTGTCGCCCAGCACTACCTTGATATGGTCTGCCAATTTGTTTGGACCTGATGCGCTGCGCCGCTCCGATGCCAGACCGCGCTGCTGGATCAGTTGCCCGACCAGATCGAAGCGCTGCGGATGGCGCGGCACGATGACCAGCAGCAGATCGGCAATCGCTGATTTTGCACAGGCATCCAGAATGAGTTCTTCTTCACCTTCACGCGTCGATGCGCAGAGCAATACCGGGCGATTTCCCCATTGCTGGCGCAGCTGATGTCCGGCCACAATTTTTTCTTCCGGCACGCTGACATCAAACTTACTGTTGCCGGTCACAATCACATTCGGTGCACCGAGCTGTCTGATGCGCTGTGCGTCGGCGTCGGTTTGCGCAGCCACGCCAGCCAGGACAGCAGTGGCCGGTCGGATCAGGGCGGCGATGCGTTCGGCTTTACGGAATGATTTCGGGGACAGTCGGGCATTGACCAGGGTAACCGGAGTGCCGTATTTATGGCAAACATCAATCAGATTCGGCCAGACTTCGGTTTCCATCAAAATACAAATAACAGGTTTGAAGTGTTTTAGTAAGCGACGAATAAGCAGCGGAATGTCATAAGGTAGAAAACATTGTATTAGCTGGTGATTTTCGATTTCTTTTTGAAATAGCGTCGCGCCAGTCGCCCGTCCGGTCGGTGTCATATGACTGAGCAGAATGGCATGTTGCGGATAGGTTTGCATCAATGCGCGCACTAACGGTTCCGCCGCGCGCGTCTCCCCAACGGACACGGCGTGTATCCAGATTACTGGTCGCCTGTTTTGAAATTCGGGGTAGGAACCGAAACGTTCTCCGATATGCAGTCGATAGCCAGGCTCTTTGTGCCCGCGCCAATACAGTCTTGCCAGCACCAGTGGCAAGGCACATATCCAGATCAGAGTGTACAGATGACGCATCGCTTATATATTTACTGGTTGTTTGCAATAAAGCGGCATTATCTCTGATTAATCAATGATGTGCCTGGTTTTGGGGCTGCGTCACCATATTAAAAAACGGTGCCAATTGTGTTTGGCACCGTTGATTGTGGCGACTGGGAAGGTTACTTGACCCTCAGCTCTTTTAATAAATTATCAGCGTGGTCAACATTGCTCATTTCCCACAAGATGTAGCGCAGATCCACTTGAATCGAGCGTGAATTGATCACGTTATAATCCCAGTCAGAAATAATCGAATCCAGCGTGCCGTCAAACGCCAGGCCAACCAGTTCGCCCTTGCCATTCAGTGCGGCGGAACCGGAATTGCCACCGGTAATATCCAGATTGGCCAGGAAGTTGACGGGTACCGACTTCAATTGCGCATCGCCGAATTTACCGTAATTCCCAGTCTTTAAAGCCTCCTGATCGTAGGCTTTGATAGCGGCCAGCTGATTTGCCGGTGCATTAAATTCACCGCTGCCGGTATTCTTGGCCATCACGCCGCGCAAGCTTGTGAATGCATTCCAGCTGGTTCCGTCTGCGCCTTTTTCACGTCCGGTCACTTTTCCAAACGTGACGCGCAAGGTGCTGTTGGCATCTGGATAAATCGCCTGGCCGACGCTGTGCATATACGCGATTTTGGCTTTCATGCAGTTGGCATACGATTGCTGGATTTTGCCGTTGAGCTCGTCGTCACGCTCTTCGCGTTTGATACGTTCGTCATACATCGCCACGGCAGCCTTGATAAAACCGTCGTCGCTGCTGTTAAACTCTGCCGGGGTTTTGGATAACCAGCCCACCCGCGTTTCTTTATTCGCCAGTTTGCTGCTGGCATACAGGGCATCCAGGCATGATTTCAACTCTGCTTCGCTCATGCCTTCATGCAGATTGAGCGCTGCATCAAACGATGCCGTGTGCATCTCCTTGGGTTGCGCCATGTATTGCGTCAGGAAATGCAAGGCCAGGGCCTTATCGACGTTTTCATCGTAGCTGCGATCCAGACCATCTACCGAAGCATTGAAGCGACCCTTGTCATGTTCCTGGTAGCCGATCTTGCGCTCCAGGTCAGGCTTTTCCGATTCATGCGCGAAGCGCAGCATCCGATTTGCGATATTGAGCAGACGCGGCGTTGAATAAATCACCAGGAAATCTTTCTTGGCCTGGGTATCGCGCTCAGTCATTTCCTGCTGGACCAGGTCGATATCTTTGGCGTATTCCTGTTTACGTTTATTTTCTGCATTGACCCAGGTTTTCAGGTCAGCAAACTGTTTCTCTTTACGCGGCAAAATATCGCTGCCCGCGTAGCTGTCCAACATGCCCTGCCGGTTCTTGTAATAGTTGTTTATGCCCGCCACCTGGCTGGCATATTTCAATTTCAGATCTTCACTGCCGCTGGTTTCTTTCGCAATAATCGCCAGTTGCTCACCGGATGCCTTTACATACGCCGGGTAACTCCATTCAAAGGTCACCGCGATTTCTTCCGGTAATCGATGGCGATTGGTTCGCCCCGGATAACCCGTGACCATCACGAAATCGCCCTCCTTCAAGGGTTGCGATGCCAGTTTCAAATAATGTTTGGGGACATACGGGACATTATCCTTGCTGAAGTCCGCCGGTTTGCCATCCTTGCCAACGTAGGCGCGGAAAAAACTATAGTCACCGGTGTGACGCGGCCACATCCAGTTATCGGTATCGCCGCCAAATTTGCCGACTCCTTCAGCAGGGGCGTGGACCAGGCGCACGTCGCGAATTTCCAGTTGCTTGATCAAATAGAATTCCAGACCGCCGTAATAGCTGGCGACATTGCAATGGGTCCCCGGATCTTTTTCACAGGTGGCGACCAATTCCTTTTGATTTTTTTCAATCGCATCGATACGTTTTTTGCCGATTAATTTGGCGACGCTGCCGGTAATAACTTTGCTGCTGACATTGCTGACGTCAGTCGTGACATACACGCGCGATCCGGGCGCGGCAGGTAATTCTTCACTCAATGTTTTCGCCAGAAATCCATTGGCCAGATAGTTGTGGTCCGGCGTTGAATTATGCGAGATGCTGCTGTACGCGCAATGATGGTTGGTGATGACCAGACCCTCTGGCGAGACGAACGAAGCGGAACAGCCGGCCAGACTGACAATGGCGCCCATTGGAAATTCGGTCAATCTGGTCAGCGTTTTCGGATCAAGCTGCAGGCCGTCCTCTTTCAACTGTTTCGCAACCTGTGGCAGCTGTTGTGGCATCCACATACCTTCATCGGCGCATGCCGTATAGTTGATGGCGTAAGCGCCAGCCATCGCAAACATCAGTAGTGATTTTTTCATTGGAATTATCGTCTCGTGTTGGAGTTGAAAATGATCGAACCTGGTGTAGTGGCAATCCGCAGACTGCCTTCCAAGCCGCCTAACATAAAGAACTCGACGATGTTAGTCAATCAGATTCCGTCGCAAATACGAATTGTTGAAATTTAGTGACTCCGACGATGGTATGGCGATCGCTTTTTATTAAAGTGCATTGAGCGGGAGCTTTAAATACACCATGCCGTTGCTTTCAGGTTCCGGCCATTGACCGGCACGAATGTTGATCTGGATGGATGGCAAAATCAGATTTGGCATCGACAGAGTCGCATCCCGTGCCAGCCGGCGTTGCACAAAATCCTGTTCCGAAACGGTGGCGTTGACATGGATGTTGTAAGCGTTCTGTTCTGCGACGGTGCTCTCCCATTGCGCTGCGCGACCCGAAGTGGGGTAGTCGTGACACATGAATAGCCTGGTTCGGTCAGGCAAGCTCAACAGTCGTTTGATTGATCGATACAGCATGTGTGCGTCACCACCGGGAAAGTCACAGCGCGCAGTGCCGATATCGGGCATAAACAGGGTGTCGCCGACGAAGATGGCGTCGCCAATCTGATAAGCCATATCGGCTGGGGTGTGGCCCGGCACAAACAGCGCCTGCGCGGTCAGATCGCCAATCTGGAATATCTCATTGTCGGAAAACAGGTGATCGAATTGCGAGCCATCGACAGCAAATTCCGATCCAAAATTAAATAGCGTTTTGAACACTTGCTGTACCTGACCAATATGTTCACCAATTGCCACTGTGCCACCGGCTTTATCGCGCAGGTAATGGGCTGCCGAAATGTGGTCGGCATGCGCGTGCGTTTCTAAAATCCACTGCACGGTTAACTTGTTCTCAGCAATAAAATCCAGGACTGCATCGGCGGATTTGGTATCGGTTCGTCCGGAGCTGGCTTCAAAGTCCAATACCGGATCAATAATTGCTGCGTGCCCCTCGATATGGTCAAACACCACATATGTGATGGTAGAGGTAGCGTGGTCAAAAAACGGGTGAATCTGCGGGTTGGTCATCATGGTGGTCGATCAATAATATATTGAAATACATAATATCAAAGTATATAATATTGAAAAATATAATATTAATCAATAAAATTTTACGATGGTCTCGAAAAGCAAACATGTCCTTGATTTTCCGCAAATGCAAACCGCTGCCGGTGACGCTGCGGCGCTGTTGCGCACCTTGGCAAATGCGGATCGGCTGATGCTGTTGTGCCAATTAAGTCTGGGAGAGCAGTCAGTTGGTGAGCTGGAGGAGAGCGTCAATCTGCGCCAACCCAGCCTGTCGCAACAACTTGGCGTATTGCGCAGCGAAGGGCTGGTTGAAACGCGCCGGGAAGGCAAACGTATTTTTTATTCGGTGCAGGATCCGAAGGTGCTGCAACTGCTAAAGACAATTTATGACCTGTATTGTGGAGAGAAAAAATGATTACGATAGATAGCATGCATTTCACGCCTGTTGCCAGTTTGATCGGCGGCGGTTTAATTGGCCTTGCTGCTGCGGTTTTATTGCTGTGGAACGGCCGGATCGCTGGCATCAGCGGCATCATCGGCGGTATTCTCAGCGACCTGTCCAGGCGCGCGACGGCAGACATCTGGTGGCGTCTGCTGTTTTTGTCTGGACTGTTGGCGGCGCCTTGGGTCTACACATGGTTTGCAGTTATGCCCGAGACAGTTATTGATGCCAAGCCTGCTGTCTTGATCGCCGCCGGTTTATTGGTTGGCTTCGGCACCCGCCTTGGTTCGGGCTGTACCAGCGGCCACGGCATATGCGGTCTGTCGCGCCTGTCGCTGCGCTCGATGATAGCCACTCTAAGTTTCATGCTGTCTGGCTTTCTCACCGTATTTGTTGTCCGCCACCTGATGGCTTAATTTACAGGAGTGTTTTTAATGACAAACTTATTGTTTGCGCTAGGCAGTGGACTGCTTTTTGGTTTGGGTCTGATTGTAGCGGGGATGAGTAATCCGGCCAAAGTCCTTGGCTTTCTGGATTTGGCCGGCAACTGGGATCCAAGCCTGGCATTCGTGATGGTTGGTGGAATGGGTATTGCCAGTCTGGCTTTTGGCTTGGTCAGAAAAATGTCGCTCTCGTGGTTGGGCTTACCGTTAAGAATTCCAGGCACAAAAGACATCGATGCAAAACTGCTTGTTGGCAGTGCGATGTTTGGATTGGGTTGGGGTCTGTCCGGGATCTGTCCAGGGCCAGCAGTGGTTTTATTGGGTGCGGGAGTGCAGAAAAGTGTAGTATTTGGCACGGCTATGCTGGCAGGGATGGCGCTCTTTGAGCTATTCGACCAGTTTGTTTTAGCGCGCAGAGCGGCGAGTGATGATAAGCTGCGGCCTTGATATTTATTTTTCAATTGGGAGCAGGACAATGAGGTTACTGTCGCATTTTAAATTTGCTGTGCTTGGCATGCTCACTTGCCTGTCGTTCGCTGCGTTGGCACAAACGTCAGCTCCTTCGTCACCGTCAGCAACCCCTGCTGCGCCTGCCGTATGTCCGGCGATATTGCATTACACATTCAATCGCCTGCAAGACGATTCAAAACAGGATTTGTGTCAGTACGCTGGCAAAGTGGTATTGGTTGTTAATACGGCCAGCTTTTGCGGCTTCACCAAACAATACGAGGGTCTGGAAGCCTTGTATGCAAAATATGCAGACAAAGGACTGGTGGTGCTGGGTTTTCCGTCGAATGATTTTGGCAAGCAGGAGCCAGGCAGTTCCAAGGAGATCGCTGATTTTTGCTATAACACTTATGGGGTGAAATTCCCGATGTTTGCCAAGTCCTCGGTGCAGGGCGACCTGGCTAACCCCTTGTATGTGCAGCTGATCAAGGCAACCGGGACTACACCAAAGTGGAATTTTTATAAATATCTCATCGACCGCAAGGGCAATGTTGTTGACAGCTTTATCAGCACGACTACGCCTGACAGCCGCACCCTGTTGGAACCATTGGAAAAGGCACTGGCAAATTAAAGAATCGAAAGTTGCTCGCAAAAGCTGTATCTATGTTCTACTATTTCAATATGGTGACAAAGCGAGCGATATGGCACCGCTTGGGAAGCAATGTGGCGGGCTCCACAATTGTCATTAAACAAAGCCAATCCCGACTTTAATCAGGCTATCGTATTTATGGCAAATTCAGATGTATCCAAGCTGTTGCTCTCTCTGGCAAAATTAATCGAAAAACCAGAGATCAAGGCTTTTCAGATTTCCATCATTCAAACGCTGAGTAATATCATCGTTGCTGATTTCATTAATCTGTACGAAATTCGCACGCTTAAACAATTATCAACCGAGCATCCCCAAGTGTTTCTGGTGCGGGTTGGCTATGAAGAGCGCTTCGAAGACGCTTTGCCAGAACCGATGTTGATGAATGATCAACCGCAATATCTGGAAGCCAGAGACAGTGCTGAATTAGTAATCAACCAGATCACACAAGAACCCGACCCAACCTTTCGCAGCATTTTCCCCATTTCGGGTTCAAAGGGTGTGAATGGCTTTTTGACGGTCCAAAGCAAACAGCTGTCCCAGCAAAACCAGGAGCTGGTGTCGATTTTTATCGGTTTCTACCGTAATTACCTGGCCTTGCTGAACGATAATCAGCGCGACCATCTGTCTGGCCTCTTGAATCGAAAATCTTTCGATGACAAAATGATGCAGATTATTATTTCGCTCGGTGAGAGTAACAAGCGCGACGTCGAGAAAGTGCAGTATTGCCTGGCCCTGTTTGATATCGACCACTTCAAGAGAGTCAATGACAACTTCGGTCATCTGGTTGGTGATGAAGTGTTATTGCATTTTTCCCAGTGTATGACCGAGACTTTCCGCGAATACGATTTGCTGTTTCGGGTAGGTGGTGAAGAATTTGTGGCGGTCCTGCGCAACGTCAATGAAGAGTTGGCGCATATGATCATGGAACGTTTTCGCAAGGTGGTCGAGCAACACCATTTCCCTCAGGTCGGCAATGTCACGGTCAGTATCGGTGCAACTTTTATCAGTCCCTCCGATTTATCAGTCACGATCATGGATCGGGCAGATAAGGCTCTTTATTTTGCCAAGGAAAACGGTCGCAATCAGACGGCGTTTTATGAGCAGCTGGTCGCTGCGGGCAAATTGCAGGAAGCCAGTATGATGAACAGTGATGTGGATATGTTCTGAGGCAGATAAAAATAGTGATTTTGTTAACGCCATAAGCAGTTCCTTCGAGGCGAATTTCGATTCACTCCTGAATTCGATACCCCCAAAAAGCTTCATATACTTTAAAATGCAGTCCATGCAAAATGGACCAGACCACCCGAACAGCCAAGAACCAGAAGATCAAGGCAGTTCTCTGCAAGCCTACTTTAAGCCTGAAGTTGCCTTCGATGATATCGAACAGGTTTATCAGTTAAAACGTGCCCAACCTGTATTGCAAGCCTTCACCGCTTTATTTCACGGCGGCTTTGACAGCGTGCTGGTGCGTTTATTGGTCTTGCGGGAGCTGGCAGGCGATGTCCAGTCTTCCAGTTTCAGTCGCTCCGATATTAACGCCAAACTGGCGTATCTCCAGCCAGACAGTTTGGATACTGTGCTGGCACGTTTGCGTTCGCATCAATTATTAATCTGGGAAGCAGCCACATCGCTGTATCGGGTGTCGCCTTTGGCGCGCAATGTGCTGTCGGCACTGGACAGCCTGTTTGCCGCGGATCAGGAAACCGATGCAGCTGATATGGGCTTCCTGATGACTCAGGTGGCCGGTGCTCAGGCACTCGGTGGCGTGACCGTCGAACAGTTGCAGCATCTGCTTGGACGCCTGATTGAATTGACCGAAGAATTTCGCGATGCGATTGCGTCGGGCTCCGAATATCGCCTGCGAGCGTCGCAAAGTAAATGGAATAACGCCTGCGACTGGGTCGAAAAGGGCACCAAAATTATTTATTCGATCACCCAGGATGGCAATGCTGATCCAGCGACCCAGCGTGCAGCCCAGGCAATCGGCCGGGCGCAAAGTGCGCTGTTGAATATGCAGGGCATGTTTTCGCGCGCGCTCAATCAAGTCGAGCGTCAACGCGTGCATCTTGGTCAATCGGGATTGTCGACCACCGATATCAAGAGTTGGCTGATGGCGCATGACGATCTGGCGTCCCTGGCAGATGATGCTATTGATCTGCCCGTCACACCATTATTTATCACGCCCGGCGAAATGATCGACGTGGCCGAGGCCGAGATGTTTGCCGAACGCCAGAATCAAAATTTCGCATTGCCAGGCGGCCTGGACACATTATTTCAGGTGCAGGACGAAGCTGCCCTGTACACCCAGCTGGATGCCTGGCTGGAGTCCCTGCATACCATTAGCCAGGACGCAGGCGCATTGCCGGTTGGCGTAGAGGTTCAGCATGTGTTGATGCCGAACAGTTTTGCCATAGCCTCATACCGCGCTTCGCTGTTACCGCTGATTGGCGACAAGGAGCAGGCCAGCCTGCAGGGCGCGACTGCACGACTGTCCGATCTGCCGATGATTTTTGAATTGACCGACAACCTGGTCATCGTGCAGGACGCCGAAATTTCCGCCTTATCCGATGCCCGGCTAATGCACGTGATTGACCCCGATACTGCACCCCTATGAACCAAGAATCACAACAATTAATTGCGCGTCTGATTACTCATCAAACCTTGAAGCGTGAAGATAAACTGGTCAAGCGTGCCTTGACCGATGAACTGTTTCGCGTCGATGTCGATGCCCGACTGCTGGCCTGCGGCATGAAGTTCGTTGATAACGTGTATGCCGATCATGTCACCCTGGCGCTGGTGCGCGATGTCGAATCCAAAGTGTTCGGTGCGCGCGACACCTGGCAAAACAATAATTTCGGTTTGGCACGCGACGGTGTCGCATTGCTGGTGGTTTTATGGGCCCTGATTATTTTGCCGAAACGTGAACGACAATCCTTGCATTTGCTCAGTGAACAGGATCAGACTGAAATGTTCGGCAAAGAAAAGCCGATGCCGCGCGCCGCTGATGCCTCAATCGGTATTTCGTACAAGGCATTGCTGAGCGACTTCGGCGACAAGCTCGGCAAAAAAACCAAAATGGACATGAACCTCGGCAGTCTGAATCGCCTCGGTTTTATCGAACGCAAAGGCGATTTAATTTGTGAAGGCCCGTTGCTGGATTTGTTAATGGATACCGACGCACTGAAAGACCGCATTCTGAATGGCGCTTTAGCTGACATCTTCAAAATCAATCCAATTACCGAATAAGAAAACATGTTCCACATCAAATCATTAGAGCTTGTGCATTGGGACTATTGGCAGCGCATTAAAAATATTCCGCTCGACGCAAAAATCATCACCATCTCGGGACAGAACGGCTCAGGTAAAACCACGCTGCTCGACGCCTTGCGTACCCTGTTCGGTCTGGATTGTTCGATGGGGCGGACCTACAAACATTACGCGCGTCACTCCGGACAACCGATAGCCTGGCTGCGCGCCGTAGTTGATAACAAACCGGTAGGCCGGCAATTGTCGAATCGTCCGTTTCGCTCATCGGGATTTTTCAGTGAAGACGAAGTGACGCTGATTTGCCAGATTCAAAAAAATGGTGGTGACTGGAAGCGTCAATATCTGATGCGCCCCGGGCGGGTTGAAGTGGAAGAGGTGATCGATGCCACCGATTGGCTGGGCGTAGAAACCTACCGCAAGCGCCTGGCCAATGCCGGCCTGTCGCCAGCCATGGCCAAGGTGTTGGCCCTGGAGCAGGGCGAGACCGATAAATTATGTGAATACGCACCGCGCCAGTTATTGGACCTGGTGTTCCAGGTGTTTGGTGATAAAGAAGTGCTGGATGCCTACGACGAGGCCAAGCGCCATCAGCAGGATACCGAAATCGAATTGCAGCAATTTGAAGCCGAACTGGAAGTGGCCAAAGCCAATCTGGAAGGCTTGCGTCTGCGGGTGGCGAACTATCATCAGTGGGAAAATAAAACCCGTGAGCGGCGTGATCTGCAGGAACAGATTTTGCCCAGCCTGCATTATCTGGAAACGCGCAAACACTTTTTGAATATCAGCCAGAATCTGCGCAATGCCAAGCTCAATCTGCTGCAGCAGGACCAGCAGCTTGGCGCGCAGCGCAACGCGTTGGCGGAGAAAGCACGTCTGTTCAGCGAGAACCTGAAGCAGGAAGGCGCCTTCGAGCTGGAAGAAAAGGCGCTGCAAAAACGCCTGTCCGAGATTAACGTACAGCTCAAGCCACAAGAAAATTTGCTGGAACAAAAACATCGTCTGGAAAAACTGGCCGCGGAATCGGGTGCCGATATTGCCGAAACCACCCAGCAGTTGGAACAACAGGAAGCTTTGTTGGCGCAGCAAAAGCAGCGCCGCGCCGAACTGACCGAAAAGATCGCCGAACAACAGGCCACGATCTCGGCATTGCAAAGTAAAACCGGTGTGCCGGATCCGGAAAACGTGCGAGCGATGCGCCGCGCTTTAACCGATGCAAATATTGACCACGTCATGCTGGCTGATGTGGTGGAAGTGGTTGACCCGCGCTGGCAGGCCGCAGTCGAGGGTATCCTGAAAAGCTTTTCCTACGTGATGTTGCTGGAACAGTCCGGTGATGCGCGGGCCGCCTTCAAAATCGCCGAACAAACGCGCTTCCCGCATTTCATTGTTCCGGAGCGGATCAAGGTGCCCAAGACCAATGCCAAACAGGATGCCAGCCTGTTCTCCGTCGTGCAGTTCAGTGCCGCGGTACCGAGCTGGCTGGTCGATCAGCTCAAGCGTATTCAACGGGTTGACACGATTGCAGACGGAATGAAATTATCTGGCGAAGAATGGATCACTCCCGAGGCGTTTCATTGCGAACGCCGTGGTGGACGCTCATTATTTGTCGATGTCGCGCGCTATCGGTTCGGCAATGCCGGACGCACCCAGCGTCTCGAAGCGCTGCAGGCCAGCCTGCCTAAACTGGAACAGCAGGAAGACCAATTAACATTGGAAATCAGCAAATTGGCAGGAACTGTCAGCAATCTGAAAACCCGTCTGGCCGGTGTCGATGCAGCGAAAGAATTGCATGCGCGTCGCGATGAATTCGCTGAAGCGGCAAGAAATGTCGAGCCCTTGAAAAAAGTGCGGACTGAAGTCGGCGGACGATTGGGTGAGTTGGGCGATTTGCTGAAACAGGCCACCATTGCCAAAACCCGGTCCGAAATCGCCTGGCAAGATGCGCAAAAATATTTGGCAATTTCTGAACAGCAGGCCCGCGACCATGAACAGCGTCTGGCGCAGGAACGCAGTGCTCAGGCCGAGGTGTTGAAAGACAGCCGTCATAGCTGGAGCAAACTCCCGGCCGGTTGGCGCAAAGAGAGTTACCTGGACGGTCTGGTTGAGAAATTCGAAAACTCGCGTCAGGTGGAATTGCGCATCAAGAGTATTGATCAGGATATCGCCGGAGAAGAATGGGAAACTGATGCGACGGTGGTAGATCAACATCATCGCCTGCATCATCAGCTGGCTGGTCAGCAGGCGGAAACCGAAGAGCGTCGTTATCAAAACAATCGTGCCATGGAAGCGACCTCGAATGCCCGTGGGGCGTATATCGAGCGTTTGCGATATACGATCAAGATCTACGCGAAAAACATCAAGCAACTGGGCGAGCTGGCCGGGATTGAAGTGCATGCCGATCCGGTACGACTGGAAAACGATGATGTGCAATTGGCCCAGGCCGGTTTGCATGTGCGCTTCAAGTTCGACGGCAAGGGTATTATCGGGATGAACGACGGTGAAGCTTCCGGTGGCCAGCAGGTGATGAAGTCCTTGATCCTGCTGATCGGTCTGCTTAAATCAGAAGAAGGCAGCGGCGGATTTGTGTTTATTGATGAACCGTTCGCCCATCTGGATATTCGCAATATTCAACTGGTCGGTGAGTTCCTGAAAAACACCGACGCGCAATATCTGATGACCACTCCGCTGACGCACAATACCGATGTGTATGATCCGTCTGAACTGACCTTAATTACCAGCAAAAAGAAAAAAGAAGCCGAATGGGCGCAGCCGATCTTCGTTCTGCAAAGGCGCGCCTGAGGTGGTTCGAGGGGGATTTGGGTTATGATTCCTTAACTATTGAAAACGAATGCAATGAGCACACCACTTCCTCCTCAAAAATCCGCTGTCGACACGCGCCACTTCAGAAGCGCGCTGTCGCAGTTTGCCACCGGTGTGACGGTGATAACGACACGTCTGGAAAACGGAAAATTTTTGGGGATTACCGCCAGCTCGTTCAATTCGGTCTCATTGAATCCGCCACTGGTGTTATGGAGTCTGTCGAATGGCGCGAGCAGTCTGCCGGTGTTTACCGTCAACAGTCATTATGTGATCAATGTCCTGGCAGCCAACCAGGCCCATCTCGCGGAACAATTTTCCAAGCCCAGCAAGGATCGATTCATCGGGGTTGATTACACTCTGTCGGCTACCGGTCTGCCGATCTTGACGGGCGGGGCGGCCTGGTTTGAATGTCATAACCGCAGTCGTTATCCCGAGGGAGATCATGTGATCTTTGTCGGCGAAGTGGAGCAGTGCGAATTTACCCCGAGCGCACCGCTGATTTTTCACGGCGGCCAACTGCTCTCTTCGGGAAGTGAATGACAAATTATATTGATCTGGTGGGCTACCTGGCTGCGGTTTTGACAACCATCGCTTTCATCCCACAGGCGCTGCTGACCTGGAAAAACAAGCACGCGCAAGGGGTTTCACTGCATATGTACATTATTTTTACCACCGGAATCGCGTGCTGGCTGGTGTATGGCCTGTGCATTCACGTCTGGCCGCTGATCGTCGCCAACACCGTCACATTGATGCTGGCCAGTTTTATTTTGACGATGAAGATCGTTTTCAAGTAAAACCGGACTGCTTAGTGCTTAATGCTTAATTCTTAACGCCGATGGTCGTCGTGGTGCCATCCGCCATGATCAAAGTGAGACCCGCCACGCGGATAAGCACCCTGGACATGCCCGCCATAGCGAACATGGGCCACAAAGCCCGGACGTCCATAGGGATAATAGTGCCGGTACCAGGGCGCGTAGACATTGGCGTACCACACTTCCTGCACGAAAAAAACCGGATAAAAACAGGCATTGTAAAACCCGCAGTATTGGGGCCAGTTTTGATAATAATAAGTTGGTACACGCAGATAAACCGGGGAGTAAATCACACCGGGTGGCGGGACCTGCACAATCAAGGGCGTGGCGTAAACGACTGGGGGAGCAGTGTTGATGACATCAACCTGCCCGTAATAGCCCGGGTCACCGACCGGAACAGCGGGTGGAGGCGGCATTTGATCCCAGCCAGATGCCTCTTCCTGGGCCAAGCCAATTAACGGCAGCATAGTCAGCATCGCTACGAGTAAGGCGCGTTTCATTTTCATTCCCTGACAGGCACTCGAATAGCTGGTAAACGATCCAGATCAGATTGAGTTGACAATCTTATTCAGAATTTCTAGCGGTTATATTTGTGATCATTGTAATAATGCTGATTTTGGTGGCGGTCTTCGTCATTGCGATAGTACGGTGCTGGATAAGCGTGGCGGTAGTTGTTTTGGTAACGCGGGACATAGGTGTTACGATACCAGCCGTCGTTGACGAAATACACCGGACGTCCGCAGGCATTGTATCGCCCGCAGTAGTGACGCCAGTTCTGATAATGGCCAGGTGGGACGCGCAAATAAATCGGCGCACCGACCACACCGACCGGAACCGGTTGAATGACTACGGGAGCCGGATAAACCAGCTGCGGTGGGGGCATGCCCCCCATTTCAATTTGCCCATAAAAGCCAGGCTGGCCAAGGCGCACTGAAACGCCCACGTTGGGTGCTGCCACCGACACTAACGGTGTTGCCAGCGCAAGCAAGAATAAAAAATGTTTCATGATCTACCTACTTTCATCTCAAAATATCGTCATTAAATTGAGCGCTGCCAATACCTGCATCACCCGGCTTTTTGTTTGAGTGACAGCGATTTGGTTCAATCAAAAATGTAAATCTCTGTAAATCATTTTTAGCCGAAGAAGATATGGAAAAACTGCAGTCTGAAAATACATTCGAGGCGGCAACTTACTCCAAAGTAAGCTGGCGCATCATGCCGATCCTGTTTCTGTGTTACGTGGCGTCGTATCTCGACCGGGTGAACGTCGGTTTTGCCAAGCTGCAGATGCTGGCGGATTTGAATTTTAGCGACACGGTGTATGGCCTTGGCGCCGGTATATTTTTCATCGGTTATTTTGCGTTTGAAATTCCCAGTAACATAATTTTGCACAAAATCGGCGCGCGGATCTGGATCGCTCGCATCATGTTGACCTGGGGACTGGTGTCGGCCGCCATGATATTTGTGAGTTCGCCATTCATGTTTTACCTGATGCGATTTTTGTTGGGCGTGGCGGAAGCCGGATTTTTCCCCGGCGTTATTTTGTACCTGACCTATTGGTATCCGGCCCAGCGACGCGGCAAGATTACCGCCGTTTTTATGACCGCGGTCGCCTTGTCCGGTGTGATTGGCGGACCGATTTCGGGCTGGATTATGCATGGCATGCCAGGCACCTTGGGACTGAACGGCTGGCAATGGATGTTCCTGATTGAAGCAATACCGTCGATCGTGTTGGGCGTGATCGTTTTCTTTTACCTGCAAGACCGGGTGGCCGATGCCAGGTGGCTCAGTGACGAAGAGAAGTTACTGTTAGCACAGAACATTCAGGCCGACGAGTTGGGCAAGCGGGAATTACGATTCGGCGAGCTCATGACCCATCCCAGACTTTGGCAGATGGCACTGATCTATTTCAGCCTTGTCATGGGTCTGTATGGAATCAGTTTTTGGCTGCCGAGCATTATCAAGTCGACTGGCGTCGCCGATCCTCTGACTGTCGGACTGTTGAGCGCAATACCGTACGCGGTGGCGGGCATTGGGATGATTCTGGCCGGGCGCAGTGCCGACCGCCGCAAGGAGCGGCGCTGGCATGTGATTGTTCCAGCCTTGTTGGGATGTGTCGGCTTATTGTTGAGCACTTTGTATGGGCATGACACCGTGCCGGCCATGATCTGGCTGACAGTCGCGACGCTGGGAATTTTGACCGCCTTGCCGCTGTTCTGGAGTCTGCCGACCGCGTTTTTAGGTGGCAGCGCGGCCGCGGCCGGGATTGCGTTAATCAACTCATTGGGCAATCTGGCTGGCTTTGTCAGTCCCTATCTGGTCGGTTGGTTAAAGGACTTAAGCCACAGCACCGATGCCGGTATGGTGTTGATGGCAGCATCGATGTTGCTGGGCGCATTGCTCACCTGGCTGGTCCCGAGGGAGATGGTGAATAAATAGGTATAATCGCCCGACCATGCGTGATGACCGTCGATTCAAACGAGGAAAAATAATATGAATGCTGCCAACCAGCCAGCTCTGTTTCAAGGTGTTTTTTTTGAAAATTTTTTAGCCATTACCCAGTACCAAACTGTCATTTGCATCGGCTTGCTGTTGCTGTGCTTTTGGGGCATGGCAGTGCTGCAAAACAGAAAAATCAGTTTTTCCATCCGGATGATGATTGGCCTGGTCGCGGGTGCGGTGCTCGGGTTGAGCATTCAAGCCGTGGCGCAATTTCCTGCGGTCTCGACGATCTGGATGAAAGAAGCCGCAATCTGGTACGGCCTGGTGGGTCGCGCTTTCATCGCCTTCATCCGCATGCTGGTGATTCCCCTGATCTTTGTATCCATCATCAAAGTCATTCTGGATTTTGCCGGAAAAAAGGATTTGCCGCGAATCGCCATCCACGGCATAGGCTGGTTGCTGTTCACCACCGCCATTGCCTGCGCGTTAGGAATTGGGCTGGCCAATCTGTTTAATCTGGGGCAGGGTCTGCACGCGGAAAACTCAGAGAAAATGATCCCGTACACCAATCTGGTCGACACGTTGCTGCGGCTGATTCCAAACAATATCGTCGGAGCGATGACCAGCGAAAATATTGTTGGACTGGTGATCTTTTCGGCGCTGGTCGGCATTGCTGCCAATCGCATGGAACAAAAAAATCCGGAGCCGATTGCAATCTTCAAACAGCTGATGTTCGCGTTGTACAAAATCGTTATGTCGATCGCGATGACCATCATCAAATACATGCCGTATGCGGTAGTCGCCCTGCTGGCACGGACGATTATTTCCAACGGCATCCCGGCCATCATCGAAGTGTCGAGTTTTGTGGCGGCGATCTATGTCGCCACGCTGGTGATGGTGACGATCCATTTGATTATCATCGCGCTGCATGGTGTTGCGCCCATCACCTACGTAAAAAAAGCGGCGGGTACCTGGCTGCTGGCGTTTAGCAGCAGATCCTCGGTTGGCACACTGCCGATGACAATTTCAACCTTGACCAGGCGCATGGGTGTCAATGACGGCACGGCAAATCTGGTTGGCTCGCTGGGCAGCACGATCGGCATGAACGGCTGTGCCGGATTTTTCCCGGCGATGGTGGTGGTCATGGTAGCGCATATGCTGGGCATGACCATGGACGCCCAGTTTTACATCATGCTGCTGATCGTGGTGACGATCGGATCGATCGGCATCGCGGGCATTCCCGGCACCGCCACCGTTGCGGCAACCATCGCCCTGACCGGGATGGGCATGGGAGATTATTTTGCGCTGATCGGCATGGTGCTGGCGATTGATCCGATCATCGACATGGCACGCACGCTCACCAATGTGTCCGGCACCATGACCGCGGTAATTGCCACCGACCGCGAAATGGGCACGATGAACATGGCGATCTTCAATGACCCGAACGCGACACTGGACAACGACGAGCCATGAATTATTTAATCCTTGGCGCAAATGCGTCCGGCCTGTCGGCGGCGATGCGCATCATCAAGTTTGACAAGCAGGCCAGGATCACGGTGCTGGAAAAATCTGCGGTCGTCTCTTTTGGTTCCTGCGGCATCCCGTATTTTGTTGGCGGAGAATTTACCGATATCGAGCAGATGACGGCGCGGCCGATGGCCGAGTTTATCAGCCAGGGGATAGACATCCGGCTATTCCACACGGCCACTGCAATTGATGCTGCGAACAAACGGGTCACGGCGCTGCACGAAGGAAATGCAGTCGAATTTGCGTACGATAAATTATTGATTGCAGTAGGTGCTTCTCCCGTTACACCGCCGATTGCCGGGCTGACGATGAAAAACGTGCAAACGATGCATTCAAAGTCGGATGCGACGACGCTGCTCGGTTTAATGGCGGATGTTCAGAATGTGGTGGTGATCGGTGCCGGATTTATCGGGCTGGAAGCGGCCGAAGCCTTTTCTCTGCGCGGCAAGAAGGTGACGGTGATCGAATTTGCCGGCCGGGCGATGGCGCGTACGATGGACCCGGAAATTACCACGCATCTGGAGCAGGCACTGCGTCGTCATGACGTGGCTTTGCGGCTGAATGAAAGTGTGGCGGAAATCTTGAGTGACCATGGCGTTGTGAATGCGGTCAAAACCAATTTGGCCGAATATCCTGCCGATCTGGTGCTGCTCGCTACTGGCTTTAAACCCAACACGGCATTTCTGCGCAGTGCGGGAATCGCGCTTTCCAAAGAGGGCGCGGTGATCATCGACGCGCAGTGTAAAACCAGTCTGAGCGATATCTATGCTGCCGGAGATTGTGCGACGGTGCCGCATAAAATCAGTGGCGACATGTATATCCCTCTGGCTACCTCGGCCAACAAGCTGGGACGAATCGCCGGTGAAGTCATGGCCGGCCAGGGCACGCGTTTTATTGGCGCGCTCGGCTCCAGCGGTATTCGGGTATTTGATGTGGAGGCAGGGAGAACCGGCATTACCGAACAGGAAGCCAGGCAGATGAAGCTCGATTACAGCACGGTCTTTATCCAGGATAAAAATCATACTGATTATGTAGCGGGTCAAAGCACTATGTGGGTCAAGCTGATTTACGAAAAAACTTCACGACGTCTGTTGGGCGGACAAATTTGCGGCACGTATCTGGGCGGAGCGGTGCACCGGGTCGATGCGCTGGCGGTGGCGGTCTACAGCGGATTGACCGTGGACGAGTTGGGGATGATGGATTTCATTTATGCACCGCCGTTTGCGCGCACCTGGGAAATTATGAATGTGGCGGGGAATGTTGCAAAGTAGTGGTGGAGCGTCGTTCCCGCGGCCTTAGGCGGGAACCCAGTGTCGTCAAGCCTTGGTCGTTAAACAAACGCCGCTCGGTTCCCGTCCAGGCGCCCCCGCCTGAACCCACGGTACGACCGGGTCGCCTGGACGGTACATCAGTTGCTGATTTACCCTAGCAGTTTGCCCAACACACCCAAAGAATCATGCGCAGCGCGCCGCAGCCTGTCAATCACGCCATCCCATTCCGCCGTATCAGGCACGGCCTGAACCACAATCACATCGGCATGTTCGTTATCCAGCAACCGCAGACTGGCGTAAAGTTCACGCGCATAGTGCACCGGATCGTGCGGCAAACAGATCGGCGCGTCGACCATGGTTGCGCGCTGGTGATAGTGCATCAATGCCACCTTTTTGCCCGCGGCGTGCAGTTGCGCGAGCACCTGATCCAGCTGCGCGGTTGCTACGATCACAACCGGTGTCTGCGGCGCATAATGTGCTTCCAGGGTGCCGGATGCGCGCGGTGTTGTCGTGTCAGCCAGGGGCGAGGTGGGCATTCTGCCCAGGACAGCGGCCAGCTGCTCAACACTGATATGGCCCGGACGCAGCAATACCGGGCCGTGGCTGTGCAGGCGGCTTAAATCCAGAATCGTCGATTCAATCCCGACCTGACTCTGCTCACCCTCCAGCACCATGCTGATCAATCCGCCCGGTTTGAGTTCGGCGCAAAATTCATCGCGTACGTGTTGGGCAGTCGTTGGGCTGACCCGGCCGAATTTGTTGGCGGACGGTGCAGCGATACCGCCCTGTCCGTGCTTGAAGGCGCGCAGCAAATCCTGTGCCACAGGGTGGGATGGGCAGCGCACGCCGAGGGTGTCCTGCCCTCCTGAGACGGTGTCCGGAATGCGATCAGCGCGTTTTAAAATGAGCGTCAGCGGTCCCGGCCAAAAAGCGTCAATCAGATCTCTGGCTTCTGCAGGAATCTGTTTCACCCAATACCCCAGATCGGCTTCCGGCGCCAGATGAACGATCACCGGATGATTCGACGGTCTGCCCTTGGCCGCATAGATTGCGGCGACCGCTTGCGGCTGTTCGGCGTCGGCACCCAATCCATACACGGTTTCAGTTGGGAAGGCGACCAGGCCACCTCTTGTGAGGATCTCGGCAGCCTGGGCGATTTGCAGGGGTGTGGGCATAGGTATGCAGCGCAATGGTCAAAGCGGGGAAATCCCCGCTTCTTCAATGTCTGATCAGGCGACCGTCAACAGTCTTAAGGCTTCTGCATATTTATCGGCAGTTTGTTGGGCAACTTCTGCAGGCAGGCGCGGTGCCGGTGCCTTTTTATCCCAAGGCTGTTGTTCCAGCCAGTCCCGCACAAACTGTTTGTCAAACGATGGTGGCGACATACCGACCTGATAGCTGGAAGCCGGCCAAAACCGTGAGGAATCCGGAGTCAGGATTTCATCGATCAGATAAATATTATTGGCTGCATCCAGACCAAATTCAAACTTGGTATCGGCAATGATGATGCCTTTGGTCGCAGCATATTCGGCCGCCTCCGAATACAGTTTGATCGCCAGGTCACGCACTTTGGCCGCGATGTCCGGGCCAACGATTTTTTCGGTTTCAGCGAATGAAATGTTTTCATCATGCTGACCGGCCGGTGCCTTGGTTGACGGTGTGAACAATACTTCCGGCAGCTTTTGTCCTTCTTTCAGTCCGGCCGGCAGTTGATGACCGCATACCATGCCGGTCTTCTGATAGTCCTTCCAGCCCGATCCAATGATATAACCGCGCACGATCGCTTCAATAGCCAGTGGGGTAAATTTCTTGACGACGATGGCGCGGCCTTCAACCTGTGGGCGCTCATCTTCGCTCACCAGGGTCAGCGGATCGATATCGGTCATGTGGTTCGGCATCAAATGCCCGAATTTTTTGAACCAGAAATTCGACATGGTCGTCAATACCTTGCCCTTGTTGGGAATGGGGTCATCCAGAATGACGTCAAATGCAGAGAGACGATCAGTCTGGATTACCAGCAAGTGGTCTTCACCAACGGCATAAATATCACGTACTTTGCCGCGATGTAAAAACGGCAGTGACTTCAAATTTGTTTCCAGGATTCCTGACATGATTTTTCCTTATTACTAATTTAGTTCTGGCAATACTGAATTGCGCACTTTTTCAGCCTGGTCGGCACGGTATTTGATTAATTTTGCTTTCATGGCCGGATCGTGTAATGCCAGGATCGCGACCACTGACAGGCCCGCATTGGCGGCACCGGCTTCGCCGATCGCCAGCGTGGAAACCGGTATGCCCTTGGGCATTTGCACCATCGCCAATAACGAATCCAGTCCCTTCAAATACTTGGAAGGAATTGGCACACCGAAAGTGGGCAAAATGGTTTTGGCTGCAACTACACCAGCCAGATGCGCCGCAGCGCCAGCGCCAGCGATAAATGCCTGACAGCCAGCGGCTTCCATTTCAGCCATCCACGCTTCCAGTTCCACCGGCGTGCGATGCGCCGACAGGGCCCGTGCCTGATAGCTGATGCCAAAGTCCTTGCAGATCTGTGCGGCTTCTTTCATGACATCCCAATCGGATGTCGAGCCCATTACGATTCCTACTGTAGCCATTTCCATTCCTTTATTTACTGATTCAGTTCACGATTTGCGACAGCTCGCCCTTGTTGTATTTTTCGGCAATTTTTTCCAGCGGGATTGGTTTGATTTTATCTGCCTGACCTTCGCAGCCAAATGCCAGGAAGCGTGCCTTGCACACCAGCATCGCTGCTTCACGGGCCGGTTTCAAATAATCGCGCGGGTCAAATTTGGTCGGGTTCTGCGCCAGATAACGACGGATCGCGCCGGTCATCGCCAGACGGATATCGGTGTCGATATTGATCTTGCGTACGCCATGCTTGATTCCTTCCTGAATTTCTTCGACCGGCACGCCGTAGGTTTCTTTCATATCGCCGCCGAATTCGCGAATTTCAGCCAGCAGTTCTTGCGGTACTGACGAAGAACCGTGCATCACCAGATGGGTATTCGGAATGCGCTTGTGAATTTCTTTGATGCGGTCGATGGCCAAAATATCGCCGGTCGGTTTGCGCGAGAATTTATACGCGCCGTGTGAGGTGCCGATGGCAATGGCCAGTGCATCACATTGGGTCTGCTTCACAAAGTCGGCTGCCTGGGTGACGTCGGTGAGCAATTGTTCGCGTGTCATCTTGCCGTCTGCGCCGTGACCATCTTCCTTGTCGCCCATCATGGTTTCCAAAGAGCCGAGCACACCCAATTCCGCTTCCACGGTGACGCCGATGTAATGGGAAAACTCCACCACCTTGCGTGACACTTCCACATTGTATTCATAGCTCGCGACGCTTTTCCCGTCGGGCATCAATGAGCCGTCCATCATCACCGAGGTGAAGCCCGATTTGATCGCCGCCATGCACACGGCCGGTGACTGGCCATGATCCTGATGCATCACGACCGGAATATTCGGATACGCTTCCACCGCCGCAGAAATCAGGTGGCGCAAAAATGCTTCACCGGCATACTTGCGCGCGCCAGCTGACGCCTGCATGATCACCGGCGAACCAACTTCGCTGGCTGCCTGCATGATCGCGCTGATCTGTTCCAGGTTGTTGACATTAAATGCAGGTAAGCCGTAGCCGTTTTCAGCGGCATGGTCCAGTAATTGACGCATCGATACGAGTGCCATGATTTCTCCTAAGAATTAACAGTAGTGTGATAAGTAAATAATTTTTTATTTAATCAGATCGCCGACGCGCACAATTTTCAGCGCATTCGTTCCGCCTACCTGGCCCATCGGTTCGCCCCAGGTCACAACAATTGCGTCGCCTTTTTGGACGACGTTATGGTCCAGCAAAATCTGTTCAGCATTGGCCAGCACTACTTCCCGGTCCGCGTGATACGGCAATTCGTAAGTGCGCACATTGCGATACAGCGCGATCTTGCGCTGGGTCGAGCGGCTTGGGGTGAGCGCGATCAAAGGAATATCAATATTGTGACGACTCATCCATAACGCGGTGGAGCCGGACTCGGTCAGCGCGACGATGGCCTTGACACGCAGGTGGTAAGCGGTAAATAAAGCGCCGTAAGCGATCGACTGGTCAATACGGGTGAAGCGCGCATTCAGAAAATCGGCATCCAGTTCGCAGGCATAAGATTTTTCCGCTTCGAGGCAGACCGCGGCCATCATCTCGACGGTTTCTACCGGATATTTTCCGGACGCAGTTTCCGCCGAGGTCATCACTGCATCGGTCCCATCCAGCACGGCGTTGGCCACGTCAGAGACTTCGGCACGGGTTGGCACGGCATTGAAGATCATCGATTCCATCATTTGCGTGGCCGTGATGGTCAGCTTGTTGGAAGCGCGCGCCATTTTGATCATGCGCTTTTGCAGGGCAGGCACCGCGGCATTGCCGACTTCAACCGCCAGATCGCCACGCGCCACCATGATGCCGTCTGAGGCATCGAGAATTTCCTGCAGCAGCGGAATCGCTTCGGCGCGTTCGATTTTTGCGATCATCATCGGCTTGTGCCCGTAAGCTTCACCAGCGATATTGGCCAGCTGACGCGCCATCTCCATATCGGTTGCGCTCTTGGGGAACGACACGGCCAGGTAATCGGCCTGAAAACTCATCGCGGTCTTGATGTCTTCCATGTCCTTGGCAGTCAAGGCCGGTGCGGTCAAGCCACCACCCTGGCGATTGATGCCTTTGTTATTGCTGAGTTCGCCGCCGATTTTGACGGTGGTGAAAATTTCTGCACCGACGATTTTGTCGACCACCATCACGATCAGTCCGTCGTTCAGCAACAGGCGATCATTGGGTTTGACATCGCGTGGCAAAGCCTTGTAATCGAGGCCCACCCGTTCCTGATTGCCCATGGTGCATTCGGCATCCAGAATAAATTTGTCGCCATTCGCTAATTCGATCTTGCCGTTTTCAAACTTGCCGATACGGATTTTCGGACCCTGCAAATCGGCCATGATGGCGATTTCACGTCCGCAGGACAGCGCCGCTTCGCGCACCATGGCGGCACGATCAATATGATCCTGCGCTTTGCCATGCGAAAAATTCAGGCGCACCACATTGACACCGGCATGAAACATGCGCGTTAAGATTTCGACTGTATTTGATGCTGGTCCGATAGTGGCGACAATTTTTGTTCCGCGTGGCATTCGTTACTCCAGGTTGTATTACATGGAAAAAAACAATTATTTTGCAGCACGTTGCATTAACACTTCGACGGCTGGCAGAGTCTTCCCTTCGAGGAATTCAAGGAAGGCGCCACCGCCGGTTGAAATATAGCCAATCTTGTCGGCAATGTGATATTTGGCAATCGCTGCCAGAGTATCGCCACCACCGGCGACAGAAAAACCTTTGCCGTTGGCGATAGCCATCGCCAGAGTCTTGGTGCCGTTGCCGAACTGGTCGAACTCGAACACGCCGACCGGACCATTCCACACTACCGTACCGGCAGTGGCGATCTGCTCGGCGAGCATGGCGGCAGTTTGCGGGCCGATGTCTAAAATCATGTCGTCATCGGCGACTTCTGAAACCAGTTTGACTGTGGCTGCTGCTGTTGGCGAAAATTCTTTGGCACAGACCACATCGACCGGAATCGGCACGGTCGCGCCGCGTTTGGTCATCATCTCCATAATCGCTTTGGCTTCGTCGATCAAGTCGGCTTCGGCCAGCGACTTGCCGATATTTAATCCGCAAGCCAGCATAAAAGTATTGGCGATTCCGCCGCCGACGATCAGGTTATCGACCTTGTCGGCCAGCGATTTCAAAATGGTCAGTTTGCTCGATACCTTGGAACCGGCAACGATGGCAACCAGCGGACGGGCGGGTTGACCGAGAGCGCGACCCAGCGCATCAAGTTCGGCAGTAAGCAGGGGACCGGCGCAGGCAATCGGTGCATATTGGGCAATGCCGTGGGTGGTGGCTTCGGCGCGATGCGCAGTACCGAATGCGTCATTGACAAATACATCGCACAGGGCGGCCATTTTTTTGGCCAGTTCGGGACTGTTCTTTTTCTCGCCGACATTCACGCGGCAGTTTTCCAGCAACACCACCTGGCCCGGTTTCACATCGACGCCGTCGACCCAATTCTGGATCAGCGGAACCGGCACACCAAGCAATTCGGCGAGGCGTTTGGCCACCGGAGCCAAACTGTCTTCCGTACGCAAGGTTCCTTCGGTTGGACGTCCCAGATGCGAAGTCACCATCACCGCTGCGCCCGCTTTCAGGGCCTGCTGGATCGCCGGAACCGAAGCACGGATGCGGGTATCTTCGGTGATATTGCCGTGGTCATCTTGCGGTACGTTCAAATCTGCGCGGATAAAAACTCGTTTGCCTGCCAAACTACCTTGGGCGATCAAATCGCTGAATCGGATAAATTGCATTTTTATGTGGAGTTAGAAGGGTTAATGAGGGGACTGCGGACAATACTGCGCGATGCACCTGGAAAAGACGGGTATTTTACCGTAAGGTCGAGGGCGACGATAGCTGCCGTGATGATAAATACGGCAAGGATTTTTTGCTTTTCGCCGGGAATCGTCAGATGCTGCGGCGCTTCTTTAGGTAATTGACAAGTTAGTTATCAAAATGTTTAGCTCAACAGCCGGACTGCCGTAAAGACTGCCATTCCCAAAATTAAGGCACCGAACATGCTGCGTTTCATCAGAAAAAAAATCGCGGCAATGACGCCGCCAACCAGTTGCGGGTTGCTGAGACTGACGCTGATCTGGCCTTCATGAAACAACAGATCGGGTACGATCACCGCTGCCAACGCGCAGGCCGGTGCGTAGCGCAATGCTTCATTGACCCGTTTCGGGATCGTGATGTGATGTCCGACCAACCAGAACGTCGCCCGGGTTAAAAAGGTCCCGAGGGTGAGCAGGGCGGTGACCAGCCAGATGTCTGTATCACTCATGATTGCTCCCTGGATTCGGTACGTTCATGCCATTCTTCCCAGCAGATCGAGCAGCCCATTCCGACTACTACCGCCAATAACATTCCTAATTTGTAGGGCCAGTGATAGGTCGCTACTGCTACCGCGCCCGCTGCGATCACCCCAGCCAGGGTGGCGCGATTCAACACCATCGGCAACAACACACACAGAATTGCCAGTGTGCCGGCGAAGCCGACATGCCAGTCTTCAGGAATGGTGCCACCTAACAGAATGCCGGCGATCGAGCCGATTTGCCAGGCGGCCCAGTTTGGAATAAACAGGCCTTTCATAAACTCGAACTTGCCGATCTGCGGGGCCTCGGTCGGATAGCGTTGCATGAACAGGACGGTGGACACGTCGCCGGTCATATAACCCCAGAACGCGCGTTGGGAAAATTTGAGCTGTGAAAAATGTGGGGCGATAATTACAGAAAAAATCACAAAGCGCAGATTGATCATGACGCCGGTCAAAAATATCATCCACAGCGGCGCTCCGGTGGCAATCAAGGGCAGGGTGGCCAGTTGCGCCGATCCGGCGAACACAGTCAGGGTCATGCCGAGCGCCTGGATCAGGGTAAAGTGAGTTTTAATCATGGCGATGCCGGTCACCAGTCCCCACGCGGCGATGCCGATCAGGGTTGGCGCGCAGGCTTTGACGCCTTCGCGAAAGGAGCGTTGTTCAATTTCTTGAATTTCTTGCGCGGTCAATCCTGCGGGGTTGGTCAACATGGGCGATCTATGATTTTCGAACAGGCCTGGGACAAATTGATTTGTAAAATCAACAAAAGCGCTATTTTACAGAGGAATTATTTTATTCACACGATGAATAGATTAAAATCCGGGTTTGGATTCCGCTCACGGAATCCGCCGTTACATTGACTCATTCAGGATAGTTCCCATGAAAACCAAAAGTATCGTCGAATTAGATTTGCCTGATCTGCCTGCCTATTGCCCCAATCCGGCCATGCCGCTCTGGTCGTCGCACCCGAAAGTGTTTCTGGACCTGTCGCACAACGGTCACGCTACCTGCCCGTATTGCAGCACTGAGTATCAGTTAAAAGCCGGTGTGACGCTGAAAGCGCATTAATCCATGTATTGCCACTTCAGACAGGAATTCTATGCGTGCACCATTATTCAGTTCGGCGGATGAAACAGAGGCAGCGTTTTATGACGCTTTAAGCCGTGCCGATATTGAAGCCCTGATGGCGCTGTGGGCTGAGGATGAAGAAATTGTCTGCATCCACCCGGGAGCGACCCGCCTGGTCGGCCATGCCACCATCCGCGCCTCATTCGAAGCCATTTTTGAACGTGGTTCTGTGCATATTCAGCCGGTGCAGTTACATGCCAGCCGCAATATGATGACGGCCGTGCACAACATCATTGAAGAGGTCCACCGGACTGCTGACATGACTCAGGATATTCATATCCTGTGCACGAATGTCTACATCAAAACCGCGATAGGCTGGCGTATCACGGTGCATCATGCCTCGGTGGCGCCGGGCCGCGCGCCGAATGAATTATTCCGCGCCAGCATGCTGCATTGATCATATGAACACCCATTACGTTGCTCCCTCGTGGCTGACCAATGGCCATTTGCAAACGATCATTCCTGCCAAGCTGTTAAAAATTCCCAAGGTCAGTTATCGCCGTGAACGCTGGAGCACGCCGGATCAGGATTTCATCGATCTTGATTTTGTCGATGCCAATGACGGCGTGCCCTTGGTCGTGTTGTTTCATGGACTGGAAGGCAATTCGGAAAGCCATTATTCGCGCGCCTTGATGGCCTCGGTCAGGCAGCGTGGCTGGGCCGGTGTGGTGGTGCATTTTCGCGGGTGTTCGGGCGAGCTGAATCGCGGACCACGGTTTTATCATTCCGGCGATTCCGCTGAAATTAACTGGGTGCTGCGCCGCATTCACGAACTGCACGCGCAGCGCAGCTTGTTTGTGTGCGGTGTATCCCTGGGTGGCAATGCCTTGTTGCGCTGGCTCGGTGAGAGTGGGCACCAGGCCGATTTTGTCAAGGCCGCCTGTTCGGTGTCGGCACCGCTGGATCTTGCGCAAGGTGGCGCTGCTCTGGGCAGCGGTTTTAATATGGTCTACACCAGAGTGTTCCTGCGCACCCTGAAACCCAAGTGTCTGAAAAAACTGGAACAGTATCCCGGCCTGTTTGATCGCGACCGCATGCTCGCTGCCAGAGATCTGTACGAATTCGATAATGTCGTCACGGCGCCCCTGCACGGTTATAAAAATACTGAAGACTACTGGCAGCGCGCCAGCGCCAAATACATTCTGGGCGATATCACATTGCCGACGCTGGTTCTGAATGCCAGGAACGATCCGTTTTTGCCGGGACAGTATTTGCCTACCGAGGCATCCGCCTGCGTGACGCTGGAATATCCGCAACAGGGTGGGCATGTCGGTTTTGCCAGCGCAGAATGGCCCGCCAACAATATGTGGCTGCCCAAACGCGTGCTGCATTTTTTCGATCAACATGCTTGATAAACAAGTTCAACTGGCGATGGCTAAATGGCCGAACGTGCCGGACTGCTTTGGCTGGCTGGGTCTGGATGCGCGCGGTGTCTGGCGTATGCGCGATCAGGCCACGCAGGATCAGGGACTGTTGGGCAGCAAAATCACCAACGCGACTTTACGTGGATTTATCGACCGCAATTATCTGTCTGACGAGACAGGTCGTTACTATTTTCAGAATGGCCCGCAACGCGTGTTTGTTGACTTGCAGGCCACGCCCTATATTGCGCATTCCGACCCGCAGGCAGGCTGGGTGCTGCATACCGGCACGGTGCTGGATTCCTGCGATGCAGTGTGGATGACGCCGGATGGAAAAATAATTTTACAGAGCGGCGCGATTGTCGCGCAGATTGATGATCGGGATGCGATCCATGCCATGGCACATTTGCAGATCTCAGGTCAGTTGGCATCGGACCAGCAGCTGCTGGACTGGCTGGAAAATCCGCATCACGATTTACGCTTCGAATTTCAGGGGCAGGCACTTGCAGTGCAACTCACTGAGCTCGATACCTTAGCGAATTTAATTCCCTTTGTTCTCAAACCAGTTCCAGATAGCGGCGCAATTCCCAGTCAGTCACCGACTGATTGAAGCGACGCACTTCCCATTGCCGGGTTTGCACAAAATGCGTGACAAACTCGTCGCCCAGTAATTCGCGTGCCAGACTTGAACGATCCATCGCCTCGGTGGCTTCGGCTAATGTGCGCGGCAGGCGTGCGACTTCTTCGGCACCCAGATTGGCACCCGAGACCGGCGCCGTATCCAGTTCCAGTTGATGTTCAATGCCATATAAACCTGAAGCCAGCGCGGCGGCAATTGCCAAATAGGGATTGGCGTCCGCGCCGGGTGTGCGGGTTTCGAGTCGCATCGATTTGGACGATCCCGGAATCACGCGCAATGATGCGTTGCGATTGTCGATCGCCCAGGTCGGCTTGACCGGTGCCAGATTGCCGTCCACCAGGCGCTTGTAACTATTGATAAACGGTGCGTACAGCGGAAACAACTGCGGCAGGCAATGCAACTGTCCGGCGATGAAATGGCGCATGGTGGCACTCATGCCGTGCGCAGCACTGGCGTCATGGAACACGTTGCTGCCATCTTTCCATAAACTCTGATGCATATGGCCACCGCAACCGGCATAGTTCATCGAGAACTTCGCCATAAACGTGTTCAGCAATCCATGGCGCCGCCCAATTTCGCGCACCGCCTGTTTGAACAGGATCGCCCGGTCGGCCGCAGCCAGCGCGTCGCAGTAGCGTATCGCCGCCTCGAAATTGCCAGGTCCGGCTTCCGTATGCAGTGCTTCGAGAGGCACATCGATTGCAGGTAGAAAATTGAACAGATCGCGCACGAAATCATGCTGGCCATCGATGCGGAATGGCGAATAATTGGTCAGGCCGTGAGTTGCAGTTTCAAGGTTCTGATAATTTTTCTGGCGTACCGACAGTTCGGTTTCTTTTAGCACAAACCACTCGAACTCCATCCCCACCTGAGCCGAATATCCCAGTTGCTCAGCTTTCGACAGCACTTTTTTGAGGACCTGGCGCGGGCAGATCGGCAAAGGACTGCCGTCCGGCAAAGTGTGCTCGCCCAGAATCAGCCAGCGATTGTCGTCCCAGGGTAACTGGCGCGCGGTGCTAGTGTCGAGCTTTAACCCGATATCGGGATAGCCGGTATGAAAGCCGGTAAAGCTGACATTGTCATACAACTCATCGGCAATATCCCAACCGAAAATCGCGCTGGCGATGGTGCCGCCGTCATCGAGCATGCTGGCGATTTTTTCGCCGGACAGATGTTTGCCGCGGCACACGCCATCGATATCAGTCACCGCAAAACGCACAAACGGTTCGTTCGCAATATGTGCCGGATTGAATACATTGAATATGTTTGACATAAGTGTGACATTTCTAATAACGGTGGGAACAGGCGTTCGATAGTTGCCGGCAATTCTGCCAATATATCGCGCGCGGCATGCGGCATTGTAACGGTGGAGCTGATTGCCATTGATTTAAAAAATAGTGAAGCTCACTTGTTAGCCGGTGCAAGCATTCAAGCCGTTTGCAAAGGGCTGTCAATACCGGGCTCGACGTACTATAGTTAAAAGAGTCGCTCCACTATGTGCCGATTGCGCATTTAAGTTGCCAATAAAGTATGCGCGGGATGGTTTGTAAACAACTTCAGGACGATATGAGCCAGGACACCAGTTTCGATCAAGACAATGCGTTGGACTTCTATATTGCGCGTCAGCCGATATTGGATCGCCATCAAAAATTGAGCTGCTATGAATTGCTGTTTCGGCGTGAATCCGACGAATCTGCCAATGTCATCAATGATATTGCTGCGACTGCCACGGTTATTGCTCATGCATCTGAACTGGGTTTGACCAACGTGATCGGCACGGTACCGGGCCTGATTAATGTGGATGCCAAGGTATTGATGAGTGACTTCTTCCGCTTTTTACCGCATGACAAAGTGTTTTTGGAAATTCTCGAAACCGTTGAGGTAACTGATACCTTGATCGAACGGCTGACCCATCTGAAAGCGGAAGGCTACCATTTTGTTGTGGACGATGTGGTCGCCGATTCGGCGGGACTGCGCCGGGTGCTGCCATTTATCGACATGATCAAAATCGATATCATGGAATTGACCCGCGCAGAATTATCCGCGCTGTTCAAATTGCTAAAGGGCTGCAATAAAAAAATGCTGGCAGAAAAAGTTGAACGCCTCGATGACTTCGCATTTTGTCACGAGCTTGGGTTTGACCTGTTTCAGGGATATTTTTTTGCCAAACCAAAAATTTTAAGCGGCAAGAAACTGCACTCGTCGCAACTGACTGTGGTCAATATATTAAACATGCTGGTCGGCGATGCCGAGACAGCCGAGATTGAAAAAGCCATTAAAAAAGATGCCAGTCTGGGTCTGAGTTTGATCAAGCTGGCCAATACCCCGGCATTCATGACCACCCAGCGGATCGCAACCTTAAAGCAGGCAATCACGATTCTTGGTCGTCGTCAGCTGCAACGCTGGCTGCAGATTTTAATGTACGCGGAATCCGGCAAGCCGGACAGTCTGATGTCGCCGCTGTTGAATCTGGCCACGACACGCGGGAAGTTGATGGAGTTGATGGCGCAAAAAATTATGCCGCGCGATCAGCTTGCCGCCGATATCGCATTCACGGCCGGGATCATGTCGCTGCTGGACGTTATTTTCGGAGCACCGATGCCGCTGCTGCTGGCGCAAATTTCGGTCGCGGATGAAATCAAGGAAGCCTTGATCGGACGCAGCGGCGTGTTTGGCGGGATGCTGCAACTGGTGATTGATCTTGAAAACATGGCCAATCGCGGCTCGGTCATGACAGCCAGCCTGCAAAATTTTCAATTGCGCATCGAAGAGCTGCGGGCAATGCAATTACAGGCGTTCCGGTTCAGCGACAGCATTGCTCACTGATTCTTGCTTTCCTTTTTCTTGACTTCGATTAATTCATCTTTATACCGCTCGCGCAGATCCCGTTCTTTGGCGTCGATCATGGCTTGGTCGTAATAAGTCGCATCTTTTGACCGTCGGGCTATCGCCAGCTGATCCAGGGCGGGAGAAATTGCACCCTGCAAGGCATACGATTCGGCCAGGGCCAGGTGCTGCAGGGCTTCCCGGTTTTCTGACGCATACGCTTTGGCCAGCTGATCCTGCAAGTCGAAATCTTTGCGATACAACAAAGTCTGGTCGCGCAGATAGGCGATCGCCTTTTCGCCTTGGTGGTTGGCGATCAGCGCATCGGCATACTGACCGCTGATATTGCGCGAAACCGGAAATTCGATGATCGCTGCCTCGGCCTGTTTCAAGGCTTCTTCATTTTGTTTACTGGCCGCCAGGATTTCAAGCTGCAGGCTGGTAAAAAATATGCTGTTGGCTTCGGCCTGCTTGCGCGCCAGATCCAAATTGATTTGTGCCTGCTTAAAATCGTTTCGCTTGAAGGCGACGTAGGCCAATCCGTATTCCGCTGCCGGGTCGCTTTGTTTGGTGGCTTTTGCCTGCGACACCAGGCCCTGAAAATAGTCTTTGGTATTAATCAGACCTTGCGTGGTTTCATCCTGCAATACCCGAATCCGGGCACGAAACAGTTGGAAGTCTGCGCCGTCAACGTGCTTTTTAAAAGTTTCGGACTGGATTCGTGACTGGATGTCGGCAATCCTTTCAGTCGTCATCGGATGCGTGCGCAAAAATGCCGGGTAATTGTCCGAGTAGGCGCGGGTCGAACTTTGCATGCGCTCAAAAAATGCCACCATACCGGTCGGGTCGTAGCCGCCATCGCGCAAGATTTGCAGTCCGACCCGGTCTGCTTCGCGTTCGGCATTTTGGCTGAAGTCCAGTTCCCTTTGTATTGCCAGTCCCTGGCCACCGATCGCCATTGCCATGGCGGCATCGGGACTGGAGCGCATGGTCAGCGCTGCCAGGATCATCGACGCAATCGGGATCAACATGTCTTTGCGCTGATTGCCGATCATGCGCGCGATGTGTCGCTGGGCGACATGGCCGATTTCATGAGCCAGCACCGACGCCAGTTGCGATTCGTTTTGCGCGGTCAGAATCAGGGCCGAATGGACGCCGATGAACCCGCCCGGCAAGGCGAACGCGTTGATTGTCGGATCGCGTACTGCAAAAAAATAGAAATCGAAATTGGCGTCGCCGCGTGCTTCCTGATGCACTTCGAGCAGTCTGGAGCCAAATTCGTTTAAATATTCGGCAGCGGCAGGGTCGTCAATATAATCCTTGTCGTAGCGGACCCCGAGCATAATTTCTTCGCCTAATTTGCGCTCCATCATCGGCGACAGATCTTCGCGTCCCGCGTCACCGAGCGCAGGCAAATTTTGCGCGTACAGCACCGGTTGGGTAAAACAGCAACTGGCCAATACTAGCGCGACCAAGGTCATTTTTGGCAGCTGTCGGTAGATTGAAGTTATTTTCATGGCGCTATGATACCCTTGTACCCGTCCCGAATCCGCAAAAAAATTATGAATAAAGAATCTGATCAAATCACAAATCCAGCGAATGTACTGACCCATTTTGATGCCAGCGGCCAGGCACATATGGTTGATGTGGGCGGCAAAGCTGTGACCCATCGCATTGCGCGCGCCAGCGGCATCATCACCATGCAACTTGGAACGATGGCCCTGATTGCAAATGGCACGGCCAAAAAAGGCGATGTGCTGGGGGTGGCGAAGATTGCAGCAATTATGGCGGCCAAGCGCACCAGCGATTTAATCCCGCTCTGCCACCCGCTGCCGATAACCCGCGTGACGGTGGATTTTATCCTTGAAAAGAACGGTGTGGTGTGCACTGCACAAGTCGAATCGGTCGGGCAGACTGGCGTGGAAATGGAAGCCTTGACTGCCGTGCAGATCGGCCTGCTCACCATTTACGATATGTGCAAGGCGGTCGATCGTGGTATGGTGATGAGCGACATCAAGGTGTTGGAGAAGAGGGGCGGCAAGTCGGGAGACTGGGCGGCTGTGCAGTACAATGGCCAGGACAATTAAACCAAGCTGAGGTATTTATGGCAATCGAAACGGCGACACTGGGCGGTGGATGTTTTTGGTGCACGGAAGCGGTGTATCAGGAATTAAAAGGCGTGACCCAAATTATCTCGGGCTATGCGGGCGGAAGCGTAGTCAATCCGACCTACGAGCAAATCTGCACCGGCACCACCGGTCATGCCGAGGTGGTGCAGCTGAGCTTCGATACCGATCTGATCAGTTACCGGAAAATTCTCGAAGTGTTTTTTACCATTCACGACCCGACCACATTGAATCGGCAGGGCAATGACACTGGCACGCAATATCGTTCCGTGATTTTTTATCATGATCCGGTTCAGCGCGAAACGGCCCGGCACGTTATCTCGGAAATGGCAAGCGTGTGGGATGCGCCGCTGGTTACTGAACTCAGTCCGCTGCCGGTGTTTTACCGCGCAGAAGACTATCATCAGAACTACTACCGCCAGCACCCTGATCAGGGATATTGCGCATTTGTCGTCGCGCCCAAGGTGGCGAAATTTCGCAAGATTTTTACTTCGTCATAGGAGTTGGTGCAATGCCGACTTCTTTGAACTCCGAACACTGGCCATTGCTGCAGGTTGAGATAAATAGTTTGTTGTCGCGCTCGATAGTGCGGGTGGTGATGTTCTGATTGCTGTCCTGGAGCGTGCAGATCCGGCTGCCATCGGTTTTATTCTCGACGCAGGAATTCGACAGACCCGAGATCAGCGAACAACCTGACAGCAGTGCGACCGCAACAATTGATATGTAATTCATGGTTCAAACTCCCTGATTAATTTGTTTCAGACACAGCCGGTTTCAGCATTTCGATATGAGGGATGCCGTCTTCAAGATATTCTTCCGACGCGATATTGAATCCAAACGAGCGATAGAAATCCAGCAAATAGCATTGCGCACCGATTCGGACCGGCAGATCCGGATAATGTGCCTCCAAGTGTTTTAGTCCCTGCTCGACCAATTGTCCACCTAAACCGGTGCCACGGTAAGAAGAAGTACTCAAGATGCGTCCGAGTGACGGTTCCGCGAAATGGGTATGGGGCGGATGGATACG
Source organism: Oxalobacteraceae bacterium GrIS 1.18 (assembly GCA_040544425.1). Lineage (GTDB taxonomy): Bacteria > Pseudomonadota > Gammaproteobacteria > Burkholderiales > Burkholderiaceae_D > Solimicrobium. The sequence continues at coordinate 169,078 of JBEONO010000005.1, read as the reverse complement.
CAGATAGGCCGCCAGCTGGTCGTTGTCACCCCAGGCAATCAAATGCAGGGCGGAGTGATCTTTCAGATCGATTTCAGGGAAGGCGCAGTTTTGTTCGACGACAAACACATCGCAGCGGGCTTTCAGGATGGCGTGCATTTGTGCGCCGGAAAGCTCGTTGAAGCTGAGGCATTGCCATTTAATTGTGGATGTCATAGGGGTGATTGAAGGTTGATTGAAGCTTGATTTAGGGTCCGCACAGTATATCGCTGATTTTTCTGATCATTGTCGAGCCAGGGATGGAAATGCCCGCATCAGGGAAAACCCCGGCAAGAAAACACTTTACATCATGTGCCTGATTGGCTAGCATCTGCTCCTGGCTAAAGGGGCGCCAACCCACAAAAGATGAATTCACCCGTAACACACAGCTAAGTTCACGCTTATTCTTTGTAACTTTTGTTTTGCCATCAGTGGGAATGGCTTCAAGAACAGAGGTCTGCCATGGATAAATCACGCAAGCCCTTCGGCATCGAAGAAGGCAAAATTCAAGCATCACTACTTTTAAAAGCCTTACGACCTGAGGTCACCGCTGCGGTTTGGCACCGTGCCCTCAATCGTTTTTTAAAACTTCCTGAATTCTCCGATTGTAACAAGGCGGAATTTCCGGCTTCCATAATCAAACGCAAACATGCCTTGCAGGTAATCGCGCTGGAGCAGGGGTTTGCATCGTGGGCTGATTTGAAATGCCAGCTGCCGTTCATACGCGGTGGGTTTTTAAATCAGTGGTTTGCAAACTATGCCGTCGCAAAAGACTATCAACGGGAGCACGGTGGCTTTATTTTACCGTTCAAAAAACAATGCTCCCTCTGTACGGCTGAATATATCGCCAATCTTGGCTTCGATCCCAATGACACGGACTGGCAGTTGATCGGCTACGACTGGGTGCATCCGGCAGATGCCATGGCGCGGCAACGTTTGCACGTCAAGTGGATTTCGATCCTGGCTGGGCGTCATGAATAAGAAAACTGAATTGTGTTTTGAAGTGCCCGCAAACAGGTTTTTGAATATTATTTTGTTGGGGTTTTACTATATTTGATTTTAGTCGTGCCGCTTTAAAATCGTCACTTCAACGATCCGGCGTAAATGTGCCGTTTTTTTTACGATATTTTAAAAGAGGAAACTAATGGATTCGATTGGCAGAAGCGTTCACACCTACACGAAATCAGTAACGAAAGAAGTTCAAAAAAATTTTGATTTGCCATCCGTTTTGACTGGTGTCGTAGCGGGATATGCAGATTATTCAGCAGCTTTTCGGAAGCTAAGCTTCGATAATCATGGCATACCCATAGATAGCGAAGTGAACAAGGAAATTTTGGATGCCCTGGGCGCAGCTGTTGCGGATCCGGATTGTCCGCGTGAAGTGTCAGAGTTCATAGGCAAACAGTATGGCAGGGACGAATTGAGGCAGTTGCTCGGTGTGGAAAAAATTAAATCCGATTCGAATGTGCTTGATATTGAAATTCAAAAAGAGACGGGACTGTCACCTGATATCAGCGAAATCATCATGCAATTTTCGAACTATGCTGCCGCGTTGCAGCCGTTTGAGCGTGACCAAGCTGGTCGCATCATTCAATGTGAGAAAAATCAGACGATTTATGAAACCTCGTCCGCGGCTTTGTCCGATCCGGATTGTGAAAGAGAAGTGATCAATACGATCTGTGCTAATTTTAAACGTAACGAGTTCAATGAGTTAATCAAGAACAAACTTGGCAATGAAGAAGCAGTCAATTTGGACAAAACAAAACTGGGTTATCCTGACTTCAGTGGAATTACGTTGACCGAGAGATTTTCGGCTGCGGACGCGGATTTTTACCGGCCGGATTTTTCTGACGGAACCATTAATGGAAATCTTAAAAATCTGGAAGTGTTTGAGCCATTTTGCCAACGAATCGTTGTTGCCGAGGGAGCTCAGCTTGACGGTTCAAATTTGTTAACCATGCGTTTAGGGACCTATTAGCCCTGGCAGTCATAGTGGTGTCGCACACTGTCATGGCTAACAAGTGGCAGAACAGGCGATTTTGGATTTATTTGAACGGGATAAGTAAAAAACTTGCCAAGCCTATTGATTTGATGCATGATTAGTGCACCCAACTTACCGTGCGCCGCGCAAATGAACCATTCTTTCTTTTACTTTACCTTTTTCTATTCCAGCCCAACGGCGGTGGAACAGAGGTAGGCGCGCGAAGTAGCCAGACCAAAATTCTAAAACCGCCAAATCTGGCGGTTTTTTTATTTGCACATTCAAATTCAACGATTTTAAAACTTAAAGCCTGGAGAAATTATGTTACGCACCGACGATTTACGCATCAGGGAAATGAAAGAGCTGATCCCGCCGTCCCATTTAATTCGTGAATTTGCCTGTTCCGATATTGCCTCTGATACGGTTGGCAATTCGCGCACCGCGCTGCACCGAATCCTGCACGGCCAGGATGATCGCGTGATGGTAGTGATCGGCCCCTGTTCCATTCATGACAGCAAGGCAGCGCTCGAGTATGCGGCACGTCTGGCCAAAGAGCGGGTGCGGTTTGCCGGTGAGCTCGAAATCGTTATGCGTGTGTATTTTGAAAAGCCGCGCACGACTGTCGGCTGGAAAGGCTTGATCAATGATCCCTATATGGATAACAGTTTTCGCATCAACGACGGCCTGCGCATTGCCCGCGAGCTGCTGCTGAACATTAACGAATTGGGTCTGCCGGCCGGTACCGAGTACCTGGACGTGATCAGCCCGCAGTACATCGCTGATCTGATCAGCTGGGGTGCCATCGGCGCGCGCACCACGGAGTCGCAAGTGCATCGCGAGCTTGCTTCCGGTCTGTCCTGCCCGGTTGGCTTCAAGAATGGCACCGATGGCAATATCAAGATAGCGATCGACGCCCTGAAGGCCGCCTCGCAACCCCATCATTTTTTATCCGTGACCAAAGGCGGGCATTCTGCGATTGTCTCAACCAATGGCAATGAAGACTGTCACGTGATTCTGCGCGGCGGTAAAACGCCGAACTATGATGCTGCCAGCGTTGATCAGGCATGCAAGGAAATCGCCGCCAGCGGGGTCGCCTCAAGACTGATGATTGATGCCTCGCATGCAAACAGTTCCAAGAATCCGCAAAACCAGATTCCGGTGTGCGCAAATATCAGCGAGCAAATTGCTGCGGGCGACCGGCGCATTGTCGGCGTGATGATTGAGTCGAATCTGGTCGGTGGTCGTCAGGACCTGGTCGCCGGTCGCGAACTGGTGTATGGACAATCGGTCACGGATGGTTGCATAGCCTGGGACGACAGCGTCAAGGTGCTGGAAAATCTGGCAGCCGCTGTCAAGGCGCGACGCCTGATTGGTGATTAAGCCGGACAGCGGCCCGATTTGTCATTGTTTGTTTGGCATTGTTCAAATTAATTATTGATAAAAAAGGCCATGAAATAGCCTTCATTTGTGCAAAATCAGGGAGGCAATAGTTAGACTGCGGGTCGGCTCTGGTAGAATACGGGGCTTTCCGGCCTGTCCCTGGTCACGATAGTTCCAACTCCTAACTTCACCTAGATACCTATGCTCCCTTCCTTACCAGTCACCACAAAAATGGCTAACGCGATCCGCGTGTTGGCAATGGATGCAGTTCAACAAGCCAATTCCGGTCATCCGGGCATGCCGATGGGCATGGCGGAAATTGCGGTGGCCCTGTGGTCGCAGCACTATAGCCATAACCCGTCCAATCCGAAATGGATTAACCGCGATCGATTTGTGCTGTCCAACGGCCATGGCTCGATGCTGCATTACGCTTTATTGCATTTGACTGGTTACGATCTGCCGATGTCGGAGATTAAAAATTTTCGTCAAATGCATTCCAAAACACCTGGCCACCCGGAGGTTCATATTACTCCCGGCATAGAAACGACCACTGGCCCATTGGGGCAGGGACTGACGAATGCGGTTGGTATGGCGCTGGCAGAAAAACTGCTGGCGGCGGAATTTAATAAACCCGGTCTGCCGATCGTGGATCATTTCACTTATACCCTGGTTGGTGACGGCTGTCTGATGGAAGGTATTTCGCATGAGGCTTGCTCGCTGGCCGGTACTCTGGCGCTGAATAAATTAATCGCGATCTACGACGACAACGGGATTTCAATCGATGGTCACGTCGAAGGCTGGTTTGCCGACGATACGCCGAAGCGCTTTGAAGCTTATGGCTGGAATGTGGTTCGTGCCGTTAATGGTCACGACGCACAGGCTGTTGCAGATGCAATCGCCAGTGCCAAGACATCGACCAAGCCGACCTTGATCTGCTGTAAAACCGTAATCGGTCAGGGTTCGCCAAACAAGGCCGGTACCCACGACGTGCATGGCGCAGCTCTGGGTGATAAAGAGATTGCGGCAGTTCGCGTTGCCTTGGACTGGTCTTATCCGCCGTTTGAAATTCCTGCCGATGTATATAGCGCATGGGATGCGAAAGCAGCCGGCGCCGAGCGTGAAGCAGCCTGGGACAAAATGTTTGCCACATATGCCGCCGCCAATCCACATCTGGCAGGCGAGCTGGTGCGTCGTATGCAAGGCGAGTTGCCGGGTAATTTTGCCCTGGTTGCGGATGACTACATCAAGCTGTGCATGGAGAAGCAGGAAACTATCGCCACGCGCAAAGCCAGTCAAAACGCGATTCAGGCATTTGCACCGGTGTTACCGGAATTCCTTGGTGGTTCGGCCGATTTGACCGGTTCCAACCTGACCAACTGGAAAGAATGTGTTCCGGTACGTCACAATCAAGCCGGTAACTATGTCAACTATGGCGTGCGCGAATTTGGCATGAGCGCAATCATGAACGGCATCACCCTGCACGGCGGTTATCTGCCATTTGGTGCAACCTTCCTGACGTTCTCCGACTACAGCCGCAACGCGATCCGCATGGCTGCGTTAATGCAGATCCGGACTCTGTTTGTCTTCACCCATGATTCAATCGGACTCGGTGAAGATGGTCCGACGCATCAATCGATCGAACATGTTTCCAGCCTGCGTTTGATTCCGAATCTGGATAACTGGCGTCCGTGCGATACCGTTGAGTCGGCGGTCGCGTGGAAGCATTCGGTTGAACGTGCGGACGGTCCGTCGACGCTGATATTTTCCCGGCAAAATTTGCCGTTCCAGTCACGCACTGCAGAACAGGTTGCACAAATTGCCCAAGGCGGTTATGTGTTGCAAGATCCTCCAGGTGCCAAGGTAGTGATAATTGCGACCGGCTCTGAAATCGATCTGGCTGTGAAAGCTGCCGCTGAATTGGCGGGTAAAGGTATTCCAGCCCGTGTTGTATCGATGCCGTCGACCGATGTGTTTGATCGTCAGGATGCAGCCTACAAATCCAGCGTATTACCGAAAGGCTTGCCACGGGTGGCAATTGAAGCCGGTGTGACTGATTTCTGGTACAAGTACGTCGGACTGGAAGGCGCGGTAGTGGGTATCGACAGTTTCGGCGAATCGGCCCCGGCTGGTGTGTTGTTCAAACATTTTGGTTTCACCGTCGAGAACGTGGTTGCCAAAGTGCAGGCAGTGTTGAATTAATTTTCTTTCTTGTATAAAAACTTTTAGGGAGTGTAAGGATGACTATTCGTGTTGCAATCAACGGCTATGGCCGCATCGGACGTAATATTTTGCGTGCTCATTACGAAGGCGGTAAGAAGCATGACATTCAGATCGTCGCTATCAATGATCTGGGTGCACCCGCTTCAAACGCGCATCTGACGCAATACGATACTGCACATGGCAAGTTTCCTGGCACGGTCACCTCTGAAGGCGATTATATGATCGTCAATGGCGACAAAATTCGCGTCTTTGCCGAACGCAATCCGGCGAGTTTGCCTTGGGGTGAAATCGGTGTTGATGTTGTGTTGGAATGCACCGGTTTCTTTACGACCAAAGAAAAAGCCGCGGCCCATCTGGCAGGCGGCGCCAAGAAGGTCATTATCTCCGCACCGGGTGGCAAAGATGTCGATGCAACCATTGTGTATGGCGTGAATCACAGCGTGTTGAAGGCAACTGATACGGTCATTTCAAATGCCTCATGCACCACCAACTGCCTGGCACCATTGGCCAAGGCCTTGAACGACACGGTCGGCATTGAATCCGGTTTGATGACCACCATCCACGCCTACACGAACGATCAGGTGTTGACTGACGTCATGCACGAAGATTTACGCCGGGCCCGTTCGGCCACGCATTCGATGATCCCTGCCAAGACCGGCGCTGCAGCTGCAGTCGGACTGGTATTGCCGGAATTAAATGGCAAGCTGGATGGTTATGCGATTCGCGTTCCAGTTATTAATGTCTCGATCGTTGACTTGTCCTTTGTCGCAAAACGCGCCACGACGGTTGATGAAATTAATCAGATCATGAAAGCTGCATCAGAAGGCCCGATGAAGGGTATTTTGGAATACAACACTGCACCTCTGGTATCAGTTGATTTCAACCATAATCCTGCGTCGTCGACGTTTGACTCGACCTTGACCAAAGTTGCCGGCAATCTGGTCAAGGTATCTTCCTGGTATGACAATGAGTGGGGTTTCTCGAACCGCATGTTGGACACTACGGTTGCGCTGATGAACGCCAAATAATTAATCTGGTTTGTCTGCTTGGAAAAAGCTCCTCGATTGAGGAGTTTTTTTTTGAACTTGCTTCATGTTAATTGGTCCAACTGGCCTTATTTTTGACTTTTGGGAACATAAAATGTTAACTATTAAAAAACTTTTCAGGGAAAATAAGGGGTTTGTCGCTTTTCTGTTGGGGATGATGTTGTTTCGTAGCGCCATTGCTGACTGGTATGTGGTTCCGTCCAGCTCGATGTACCCGACCTTGGTAATCGGCGATCACGTGTTGGCAAACCGTTTGGCCTATGACGTCAAGCTACCTTTTACCGATGTCATTCTGAAACACAATGCTGACCCGGTGCGGGGCGATATCGTGACATTCACCTCTCCTGCTGACGGTTTGCGTCTGGTCAAACGACTGGTTGCAGTACCCGGTGATGTGGTGCAAATGCGTGATGAAAAATTGACGATCAATGGCGTTGAGCTTGGCTACCAAGCGGTCGCCGCACATGCCGATTTAACGCCTGGCTATTTCGGGCGACAACTGGTATTCAATGAAAATCTGTTGGGTAAAAATCACTCGATCATTGAGATGCCTGAACGCGGCTCGATCAAGTCGTTTGGTCCGGTCACAGTGCCAGCTGGCCAGTATTTGATGTTGGGAGATAATCGGGATTACAGCGCAGATTCACGCTACATCGGATTCGTGAAGCGGGAGTTGATTACCGGTCGGGTGAACAGAGTGCTGTATTCGCTTGATGAAAAAAATTACTATTTGCCGCGTTTGAATCGAATTGGTTCTGCGCTTTGAGTTTATTCTTTCATGCCTCGTTCCCGCTTAAACCTGCGGAAACGAGGACATCGAACAGTGTTGGCCTTTATTTCAGATACTTGCCAAACCATTCCAAGGTACGCTTCTCCAAATCCGCCAAAGTTGCCGGATCCCGGAAAGCGTGTCCTTCACCCGGATAGATGACAGTCGACGATGGCACGCCCAGTGCTTTCAATGCGTGACCAAATTCCTGAGTTTGCGGCGCCGGGCATTCTACATCGGCTGCACCGACGATGCTTAGAGTCGGTGTGCGCACCTGACGAATAAAATTAATCGGCGATGATTTTGCATAGACTTCAGGCTCTTCATATACCGATTTGCCGAAATACGGGATCATCCATTCGTCAATGCCGTTTTCTCCATAGTACGACAACCAGTTGCTGATACCTGCTCCAGCCACCGCCGCCTTGAACCGATTGGTTTGGGTGACAGCCCACATGGTCATGAATCCGCCATACGAATGTCCGGTTATGCCAAGGCGATTTGGATCAATGGGTGCTGCTGCAATGGCGGCATCAACACCGGCCAGGATATCGCGCAAGTCCCCGTAGCCAAAATCGCGCACGTTGCTCGCCGTGAACTCTTCGCCCTGTCCGTAACTGCCGCGCGGATTCGGCAAGAACAATGCGTAGCCGTGGTCAAGCAGGGACTTTGCGGTGCCAACTCCAATAAACCTGGGTCTCACAGCGGCGGCAGGGCCACCATGGATGACGGTGATCAGCGGTAATTTGCCGTCCTTGCCGGTTTCCTTTGGCGGCAAAATCAACCAACCCTGCACCGAAAACGGGTCGCTTTTCCAGGTCAGGCTCTGTACCTGGTAGGCGTTCTTAAGATGTGCATTTGCATGGGTGATGTCCTGCCATTTACCAATTTCCCCGATGGCGATCTCAGGCGCAGTTGTAAACGTCTGGCGAACTACAGCAGAAACCGTTGATTTGCATAAATCGGTAGGTTTGATATTTTCCAGGTTCAGCGATTCCTTGCCCGACCAAAGCACACGGCCAGGATTGGCAGCGCTGCCATTGCCAAAGTTGACGATGCGAGATTCGTCGCCCACCATCACACTGGCACGCAGCTCACCATTGCAATCCCAGTCAAGTGCGGTTATCGAGGCGGGAAGTTTGGGCGTGACATTGATGGCAGTACCGCCGGTCAAGGGTAAGGTAAATATATCTCCGCCGGTCGAGCCAAAATCACTCATGATGCCGCCGATAAATGCAACGGTCTTGCCATCCCGCGATACCACTGGATTGGCAAACTGTTGCTGCGGGCTGCTCGGCGTATGGAGCACTTTGGCCTGTCCATTCTGAAAGGTGTACAGCTTCGCAATCCACCAGTTATTGTCGCCATCGCCTTCGGCTGCGGTACCAACAAATCCGCTGCCATCCGGTATCCAGTCATATTCGTAAACAAATAAATTGGCAGGAGAGGCCCAGTGCAATTCATTTTTATCCAGGATTGCGATGCGTTGTTCAGGCGGCGCGGAATCCAGGTCGCCGGTCACCGGCGCACCGGCCTCAACGGCACCCAGTTCTTTGGTTGCATTTTCAGTTGCCAGCACGGCCAGCTTGCCATTGCCGTTGTAAGACAAATCGCTGATCGTACCTTTAAATGAGATTAATTTTTTCAGATTGCTGCCATCGACGTTGACCTGATACACGGAACGAGCGTGGCTGCCCGGCGAACGCAGTGCAAAGGCGATTTTTTTCGAATCAGGTGTCCATGCCGGAGATTCTGGCCAACATTGGTTGACTCGCCCGCAAGGCAATTTGATTGTCGTTGTGGTTTTTCCGTCCGTACTGCGGATGATCAAATCCCGGATGGTGGGTGCTCCGCCTGATGGCGACGTATCGCCTTCAACGGTGGTCAGGTGTAGTTTGTCTGGAGATGTAGCCACATGCAGGGTGTAATGCAGTGGCTTGGTTTCAGGTACTGCTGCAATGGTCCCTGAGGCGAAGACCATTGCCAGCGCCAAAAATGATCCGCGATGCCGACGTAAGTTCATTGTTATCCTTGGTTGTAAAGTTACAGAACGCGACCTGTTCATAGTCAAAACCAGTAGCTGTGAAATGCTGCCAGGTTTTTTTATGAGTTGTGATTATATGACGGATTCATCATTGATTTATGCTGCGATGGCAGACTGGTCGTAGCCTCGGACGATGCGATTTTTCCCGGCCGATTTGGCTTCATACATGGCCTTGTCGGCAATCGTGAGAATATCGACTGCAATTGTCGGCGCGCGGTCGATGGTTGTGTAACCGATGCTTGCCGTAATCGGGAATGACACTGCACTCATTTTTTCGGCAATGAGTTTGGACAGGCCGGTACATATTTTTTCGCAGTCGGCCACTTCCGTATTCGGCATGAGCACCACAAATTCGTCACCGCCGATGCGAAACGCCAAATCCGATTGCCGGGTGTGCTCGCGCAAGATATCGGCCAGCAGCACCAGCGCTTTGTCCCCGGCAAGGTGACCCATGGTGTCGTTGACAGCTTTAAAGCCATCCAAATCAATTAACATCAGCGAAAATTGACCGCCATAACGTTTTTGTCGCGTAGTTTCAAGACTGATGGCCTCTTCAAGTGCCCGACGGTTACTGAGCCGGGTGAGGGGATCGGTGGTTGACAGTCGTTTTGCTTCGAGAATATTAAAACGCGCGAACCTGGCTACCAGTACCAGAATCGAGTCGGAAATGAATATCAGCCCAAACAGGAACAGTCTGCTGCTCCATGAGTCCTCTGAAAACGTTATCAGCGTGAGCACCTGTACCGTCAGCGACAGGGCCAGTGCGCCCAGTACCGCGAAGTTTCTGGAACAGTGCAAGGCAACTAATGTAAGGGGGAACACATAAATGAAGTTCAACGATATCTTTGATCCGGTGACGACATCAATTGGAAAAATGGCGAGAATAGTCAGGTAGCTGAGCAAAATGGCCAGAGAGTCAGGAATAAATCCTGGAGAAGCGATCTGAATTAAATAGTTGAAAATTTTATTTTTCATGTTCAGGGATTTTTATGGATGTATTAATTGGACTGCCGTGTATCCATATGACTGTCAGGCTGAAATACTAAAACGCTTCATGTCAGCCGACAACAGAAACATCGCCTCCAGATGACTAAATGTTATCAATTGCCTGAATTATATGTATAAATGACACATCGTAGCCGACTATAGTGGATTGCCAATAAAATCTAGTGGACCAAAAAAGTAATTCAATCGACCTTACATGGATTGGTTTGAGGCCACCACAAGTTGATACTGCAATCCTTGTTGGAGTCTCCGCGCCGAAATGTGGAGCGACTAAAAATCTGGAACTTAGTGGCGCGAACCAAGTCAACCTATTACTATTTAACAATCAAAAATTGAAACCAGATTCACTGAATTTGCTTTTTCAATTTTTGTGTTGGGTGTAGTTTATTCGGTGAGACGTTTTTGAATTATTTTTTGGCCTCATGAAATCTATTCGTTTAAGTGAAATTGAGCACCAATAAAATAGCTCTGTTCCGGTTTTAAATTTTGGTAAATCGGGCAATTTAACCTATAACAAATATAGCAAAGCGTATATCATTAAGTTGCTGAACGGAAAAGCGCAGCTGTAAGCGAAAACTAATCGGTCAGCGTTAAGAGTGTATTGTAGTGATGTCTGAGTCTTAAAGGACGCAACCATGAAAATCTTCGATAACTATGCAGCACGATATGAACGTACCCGCGAAGAAGAATACTCTTTGCAGGAATATCTGGAAATTTGCAAGCGCGATAAATTAGCATTTGCCACCGCTGCTGAACGTCTGTTAGCCGCAATCGGCGAACCGGAATTGGTAGATACCCGCCACGATCCGCGTCGCTCCCGTATCTTCGCCAACAAAATCATCAAAATCTATCCGGCCTTCCGCGATTTTTACGGGATGGAAGAAGTCGTTGAACAAGTCGTCTCCTACTTCCGGCATGCCGCGCAAGGATTGGAAGAGCGCAAGCAGATTCTGTATTTGCTGGGGCCGGTCGGTGGTGGTAAATCATCCATCGCTGAAAAATTAAAAGTGTTGATGGAAAAAATTCCTTTCTACTCCATCAAAGGCTCACCGATCAATGAGTCGCCGCTCGGTTTGTTCAACGAAGAAGAAGACGGTGTCATTCTTGAGGAAGACTTCGGTATTCCGCGCCGTTATCTCAGAACAATCCCCAGCCCATGGGCAGTCAAACGTCTGCATGAATTTAACGGTGATATCAATCAGTTCCGCGTCGTCAAGCGTCATCCATCGGTCTTAAAGCAAATCGCGATTTCCAAGACCGAGCCGGGCGATGAAAATAATCAGGACATCTCTTCGTTGGTTGGGAAGGTCGATATCCGCAAGCTGGAAGATTTTGCGCAGGACGATCCGGATGCCTACAGCTACTCAGGCGGATTATGTCTGGCCAACCAGGGTTTGATGGAATTTGTGGAAATGTTCAAAGCGCCCATTAAAGTATTGCACCCGCTGCTGACCGCGACCCAGGAGGGTAACTTCAAAGGAACCGAAGGCTTTGGCGCGATTCCGTTTGACGGTGTTATTCTGGCCCACTCGAATGAATCGGAGTGGAAAGCATTCAAGAACAATAAAAATAATGAAGCTTTCCTCGATCGTATTTATATCGTTAAAGTGCCTTATTGCCTGCGCGTTACTGATGAAATAAAAATTTACGAAAAGCTGGTTCGGACTTCTTCTCTGGCGCAGGCCCCCTGTGCCCCCGGTACGTTGAAAATGATGGCGCAGTTCTCCGTGTTGTCGCGACTTAAGGAGCCTGAGAATTCCAGCATCTTCAGCAAAATGCTGGTCTATGATGGCGAGAATCTGAAAGACACCGATCCAAAAGCGAAGTCAAAACAGGAGTACAGCGACTATGCCGGTGTCGATGAAGGCATGAGCGGGTTGTCGACGCGTTTCGCATTCAAGATTATTTCAAAAGTGTTTAACTTTGATACGACCGAGGTTGCTGCCAATCCGGTGCATCTGCTGTATGTGCTCGAGCAGCAAATTGAGCGTGAACAGTTTGCGCCAGAGATTGAACAACGCTACCTGTCCTACATCAAGGAATATCTGGCGCAGCGCTATATTGAATTCATCGGCAAGGAAATTCAGACTGCCTATCTGGAAAGTTATTCCGAATATGGTCAAAACATTTTTGACCGCTATGTCCTGTTCGCTGATTTCTGGATTCAGGATCAGGAATTCCGTGATCCGGATACCGGCGAAAGTTTTGATCGCGAAGCGCTCAATAATGATTTGGAAAAAATTGAAAAGCCAGCCGGCATCTCGAATCCAAAAGACTTCAGGAATGAAATCGTCAACTTTGTGCTGCGCGCCCGGGCACAAAATGCCGGTAAAAATCCAGCCTGGAACAGTTATGAAAAGCTGCGCACCGTAATCGAGAAAAAAATGTTCTCGAACACGGAAGAGTTGTTGCCGGTGATTTCATTCAATGCGAAAGCAAGTGTTGATGACGCAAATAAACATCAAGAATTTGTTGAGCGTATGGTGGCAAAAGGCTATACCGCAAAACAGGTGCGTCTGTTATGTGAATGGTATTTGCGAGTGAGAAAAACCTCATAATTTCGGGATTTACGCGTGCCCATGATGGTGCTTGTTCATTGACGGTGGCGCGTAAATCCTAACTTGCAAATACAGAGGAGACCATTTTGGTTCACTTAATCGATAGACGGATTCAAGGGAAAAATAAATCGGCGGTCAATCGAGAGCGGTTTTTACGGCGCTATAAAGATCAGATCAAAGAAGCGGTGACCCGTGCTGTCAAAGGCCGGTCTATCACCAATGTCGAAAGCGGCGAAAAAATCTCGATCCCTGTCAAAGACGTCAATGAACCCAATTTTGGGCATGATCATGGCGGCGTCTGGGAGACTGTCAGACCCGGCAATAAAGAATATATGAAGGGCGATCAGTTCAAGCGGCCGAAAGGTGGGGGCGGATCCGGAAGCGGACAGGCGAGTAACAGTGAAGACACATCGGAAGATGACTTTGTATTTGAAGTCAGCCGCGAAGAATTCATGAATTACTTTTTTGAAGACCTGGAATTGCCGAATATGGTCAAAACCCAGCTGACTGCTTCCACCGATTTTAAACAGCTGCGCGCCGGTTACAAGATGTCGGGTACCTCGTCGAATCTGCATATATTGCGTTCCTTGCGCGGCGCCTTGAGTCGGCGGATTGCGGTTGGCGGAAAATCGAGCCGACGCTTGAAGCAGGCCGAGCAGGAATTGCATGACTTTATCAATGATGGTGTCGAGGACTGCGATCAGCGTGTCATCGCCTTGCGTCATGAAATTACCCATTTACGCACCCGCTTGCTGGCGATTCCATTCCTTGATAATTTTGATTTGCGCTACAGCAATCGCATCAAGGTGCCGAAACCATCCAGCCAGGCAGTGATGTTTTGTCTGCTCGATGTTTCCGGGTCGATGGATGAAGCGAAAAAGGATACCGCCAAGCGTTTCTTTATTTTGCTGTATCTCTTCTTGACCCGCTCCTACGAAAAAATCGAACTGGTGTTTATCCGCCACCACACAGCGGCCATGGAAGTCGACGAGCAGGAATTTTTCAATTCCAGAGAGTCAGGCGGTACTGTCGTCTCTTCGGCAATCAACCTGTTGCACGAAATTTTGGTGACCCGTTACCCGACTTCTGAATGGAACGCCTACGTCGCGCAGGCTTCGGACGGAGATAACTGGGATAATGATTCAGTCACTTGCCGACAGCTACTGCTCGATAAAATCATGCCGCTGGTTCAGTACTTTGCCTACGTTGAGATCACGGATGGCGAGCCGCAGAATCTATGGCGCGAATACGAGCAGGTTGCCAGCACCCACGCTCATTTTGCAATGCGTAAAATCGAAGATCCGGCAGATATCTATCCAGTGTTCCGGGATTTGTTTAAAAAGCAGAATGCGAAATTATGACTGTTAAAAAAGCCACCAGATCGAAAGATAAGCCGGATAACGCCAAACGCAGCAAGAATCGTTTGCCGGACCAGTCGGAATGGACCTTCGACCTGTTGGAGCAGGCCGAAGCCGAAATTCGCCGCGTCGCGCAAAACTTTGGTTTGGATACCTACCCGAACCAACTGGAAATTATCTCGGCTGAACAGATGATGGATGCGTACGCCTCGGTCGGAATGCCCATCTCCTACTATCACTGGTCTTTCGGGAAACACTTTTTACGAACCGAGAAAAGTTATAAGCGCGGACAAATGGGTCTCGCGTATGAAATCGTGATTAATTCCGACCCCTGCATTGCGTATCTGATGGAGGAGAACAGCCTGACCATGCAAACGCTGGTGATCGCACATGCAGCCTACGGTCATAATTCATTTTTCAAAGGGAACTACCTGTTCCGCACCTGGACCGATGCCGAGGCGATTATCGATTACATGGTGTTTGCGAAAAATTATATTGCCGACTGTGAGCAGCGCTACGGAATTGAAGCCGTCGAACTGGTTCTTGATTCTTGCCATGCCTTGCAAAATTATGGCGTAGATCGATATAAACGCCCGGCACGTATTTCATTGGCCAAAGAGCAGTTACGCCAGCAGGAGCGCGAGGAGTACCTGCAATCACAGGTCAACGATTTATGGCGCACGGTGCCGCGCCGCGATCAGACTCAGGTTGAAGAGGAGCCGGCGCGGGTTCCGTCCGAACCTCAGGAAAATCTGCTGTATTTTATTGAAAAGTATTCCCCGATGCTGGAACCATGGCAGCGCGAAATTGTGCGCGTGACCCGCAAAATCTCGCAATATTTTTACCCGCAGCGGCAGACTCAAGTCATGAACGAAGGGTGGGCCACGTTTTGGCATTACACCATTTTGAATCAGCTCTACGATGAAGGCATTGTTGGCGAAGGCTTCATGATGGAGTTCTTGCAAAGCCATACCAATGTGGTGTATCAGCCTCCGATCACCAGTCCATACTTCACCGGCATCAATCCTTACGCGCTTGGTTTTGCCATGATGTCCGATATCCGGCGCATCTGTGAAAACCCTACCGACGAAGACCGGCACTGGTTTCCTGAGATTGCCGGACAGGACTGGCTCAAGACTTTGGACTTTGCGATGCGCAATTTCAAAGATGAGAGCTTTATTTTGCAATACTTATCGCCTAAACTGATCCGTGACTTCCACTTCTTCACAGTGTTAGACGACGACAACCGGGAAATGCTTGAAATTTCAGCAATTCATGATGACAGTGGTTATAAATACATCAGAGAACGTTTGGCCGGGCAATACAATCTTGGTAACCGTGAGCCGAATATTCAGGTCTGGTCGGTGGATGTGCATGGGAATCGCGCTTTGACATTGCGTCACAACCAGTATCTGCGCCGCCCGTTAAATCAGCAGACGGATGAAGTATTGAAGCATGTGTCACGATTATGGGGTTTCGACGTGAACCTGGATACGCTGGACGAAACCGGCAAGGTCATCAATCGCACGGAATGCAAAGCCGTGCGCAACTAAAAAAGAATTTATTCAGGGAGCAGGCATGTATTTAGATCATCCAACAATTTCCGCAATCAATGGTGACACCGAACCTGATCGCCTGGAGCGCTTAAACCGCGTTTATGGCTATGTCATTGGGCAGGCAGATATTTCCGATAATAAGACCTGCATCACCAAAATCGCCAATCTGCACGACAACAAAGGCACCTTGCATGTTTCATGGCGTACGCAACCGACCGACCAGGAAAGAACTTTTTTTGCCCGTGCATGGCGCAGTCAGATCGGCGATGAATCGCTCAATATTGTCCATCAGCTGATTTTGGATTAAGTTCATTGCCTGTGTTGCCTCGAGACACAGGCAGACCCGTTTCAGGCGAGGCAGGTTTAAGTCTCGCCGATTTACAACGATTCCCGCCGAAACACTATCCCCTCATAGCGTAATTCCTGAGATGTTGTTATCTAAATACAACTGATAATCACGGCCATTTATCATGCTAGTATGCAACGTTGTCGCCAACCGTGACAGTCAATATCAGTGATCAATTTACTTCGTCACAATCCAGTGAATACGGTTCGCTGGTTCTAATAAAAATGAGGAGAAAACATGTCTATTGCATCTGCCAGTCTGAAAGGATTCGGCCTGGTCTCTCTGCTGGTTGTTGCCGCTACGCTGCAGGCAACCACGGATCAAAAAAGCGATGCGTCCCTGGCGGCGCAACCCACACTCCAATCCACAGCGAACGACAATAGGCATACCGGTTCCCAGGATGGGATTCCAATGGTTGGCGCGCACGCAGCCTTTGTTGTGCAGCCCAGCATTGCCAATGCCTGGGGCGGGCCGCGAAAAGGCAATGAAGCGACCTTGTCAGACCGCGTGGTGAACTACGATATTCAAGCATCATTGGATCCGGTCAAGCATACAGTCGATGGTCAGGAAAAACTGAGCTGGCGCAATCGCAGCGATAAAGAAGTGCGCTCGATCTATATGCATCTGTACTTGAATGCCTTCGAAGGTAACAGCAGCACGTTTTACAGTGAGAAGAAGACACACGGATTTGAGTTTCGCAGCGATGTCCCAACCAAAGACGGTGATTGGGGGCATATCGATCTGGAAAAGGTGATGCAAGGCGGAGCCAATGTAAGCTGGACATTTGTCCATCCTGATGATGGTCCGCAAACCGATCACACAGTCGTGCGGTTTGATTTGCCGACCCCAGTGCCGGCTGGTGCAACCACTACACTCGATATCAACTTTCACGATCAACTGCCGCGCGTGGTGGCGCGTACCGGTTATTTCGGAACCTTCCACCTGGTCGGGCAGTGGTTCCCCAAAATCGCCGTGCTCGAACTGCCCGGAGAACGCGGTGCGACGGAAACCCGTTGGAACGCGCATGAGTTCCATCTGCACAGCGAATTTTATGCCGACTATGGAAACTTCGATGTCAGGCTGACCGTACCGAAAGATTATACGGTCGGTGCAACCGGTGAAGAGCAGGGCGCTCCGGTCGAAGCCGCCGGAAAGACTACCCACCACTTCGTACAGGGCGATGTCCACGATTTCGCCTGGACGGCAGATAATCGCACGGCCAAACCCCTCGAAGGTGTGTACAAGGGCGAAGGAAGCCCCGAAGTGAAAGTAACCGTGTTGTATCCGCCGGAATATAAAGCTTCTGCAGCACCGGCATTACAGGCGACCATCGATGCGCTCGGCTATTTTTCCAAAACCTTGGGACCTTATCCGTACAAGACCGTCACTGCCGTCATCCCGCCTTACAATGCGACCGAAGCTGGCGGCATGGAATATCCGACCTTCTTTACTGCGGAAGGTTACGAGAAAGTGGAGCAGGGAACCTTGAACCAGTTCGCTCTCGACTTTGTGACCATTCATGAATTTGGTCATGGATATTTTTATGGTCTGTTAGGTTCGAATGAATTTGAAGAGCCGATGCTGGATGAAGGTTTCAATGATTACTGGGACTTCCGCATGATCCGTGAACGCGGTCAGCTGATCCACCTGACGGTGCCGTTTTTGAAAATGCTGGGTATTGATCAGACGACGACCGGATTCGAAGCAGAGCGTCTGGGCGCGATGAATCATGATCCCGCCGATCCGACTGGTGCCAATTCCTGGGACCGTTATTCGACTTCCAGCTATGGTTCCGTGTATGCACGTACTGCCACCACCATGCGTGATCTTGAGGAAGAACTCGGCAAGGATGTGATGGAGCGCGCGTTTAAGCAATATTATGCGACCTGGAAATTCCGTCATCCAGGTATCGGCGATTTTCAGGCTGTCCTGTCGGAAGTGTCCGGCAAGCCTGACGTGGTCGCCCGAGCATTTTCCCAGCAGGTATACAGCACCCAAGCCATGGATGATCGGGTCGACAAGCTGAGCAGTGAAGAAGTGCTGCCTGAACAGGGTACGTCGAAGATTAATGGGAAATGGGTTGAAGCGACCGAAGAACAAACTGAAGAGCTGATCGAAAAGCAACGCAAGGAGTGGAAAAAGGCACACCCTGACGCCAAAGAGGGCACCGGCCCGTTTCCTTTTCTCACCACCGTTACCTTGCGCCGTAAAGGCGTAGCAGTGCCACAGACGCTGGTCGTGCACTTTGCTGACGACAGTAAGGAAACCGTGGTGTGGAATGATAACCAGAGATGGGCGCGCTACAGTTGGGTCAAACCGGTCAAGGCTGTGTCTGCGGAAATTGATCCGGACCAGATGCACTATCTGGATGGCGATAAACTCAACGATAGCCGAACTCTGAAGGGCAGTTACACGTCGGCTCGGCGCTGGACTTCTGAGTTAGCCACTTTAATCCAATTCATCATTTCTTCGATTGCGACATTATGAATACGACTAATAAGCCAACATTTTTATCGGTCCTGGTTCAGTCTGCCAGCTTTGGTTTGCAATGGCGCCTGATAGTGTTATGGATCATCGTACTGCTGATCCCAACCGCCATCATGACCTTGCCATTGTGGCAGATCATTTCCTCGCAATTAAGCCATTCAGTGCAGTCTGGTGCACTGGCGCATCAGCTGTCCATGAATGCGATCAATGACATTATTTCGGCGATGGTGATCAATAAATTATTGCTGCAGGAAGCGGGCCTTGGTGCACTGATTTTCACGCTGTTGCTGTCGCCATTTTTGAGCGGCGCAATCGTTACCGCGGCGCGTTCGGCCACGCCGCTGGCAATGGGAAAATTGGTACATGGCGGGATTGCTGAGTACTGGCGCATGCTGCGCATGTTGCTTGTGGCAATTGTGCCGTTTGGGATCGCGGGCGCGATCATTGCCGGTGTCATGCATTGGTCGGACGGCTATGCCGAAAAGGCGATTCTCGAATCCGATGCCGATTTCGCCAGCCATATTTCGCTGGCAGTGATGGCGATCTTGCTGATCATTGCCGACGCTACGCTGGACGCCGGGCGTGCTCAATTCATCCACAGCACCACGCGCCGGTCAGCCTTCAAAGCCTGGTGGCGTGGATTGGTGCTGGTCGTAAAACGTCCTCTTTCTGCGCTGGGCTTTTATGTCGTGCTAACTTTGGTTGGCGTGGTCGCAGCCGCCGTGTTTGGCCTGTTGAGAATGAATTTGGGACATGTCGGTGTACCGGGATTTATTGTCAGTCTGATCCTGACCCAGTTAATCGTTGCATCCACAGCGTGGATGAAGAGCGCCCGACTGTATGCCTTGGCACTGGCATCCAAATAATTCATCGATTTACTTAACCAGCTTCGGAACTGCAATGAAAATGAAATACAGGACGCAAAAAATTGTTAGTAACTTATGTGCCGCGGCTGTTTGCACAGTCGTGACACACAGCGTCATCGCTGCGCCAACAGTACAGCTCGACACAGCCACATTGACACGGATCCGTGATGCCGCGATGGCCAGCGACTATCCGTATGAAAGACTGGCCGAACTGACCGATCAGGTCGGACCGCGGCTGTCCGGGTCGATCGGCGCCGAAGCCGGTGTTGCCTTGATTGCCGAGGACCTGCGTAATATCGGCATGAAAGTGACGCTGCAACCCGTCAAGGCGCCGCATTGGGTGCGCGGTATCGAAACTGCGGAGTTGGTGGAGTATCCGAAGCGACCGGCCGGGATCAGTCAGAAAGTGGTACTGACTGCTCTGGGTAGTTCGAGCGCAACACCGGCCGAGGGCTTGACCTTGCCGGTGGTCGTGGTGCACAGCATGGAAGAATTGAACGCGCGCGCAGCAGAAGTGAAAGGCCACATTATTTTGTTTGATGTCGCCTATGACCAGCATCTGGCTGACAATGGTCTGGCCGGGACTGCCTATGGTGAAGCCGGGATGTATCGATTTATCGGTCCGGCCAAAGCCTCGAAACTGGGCGCAGCGGCAGCGCTGGTGCGGTCGGTCGGTGGTGCCGATTACCGCATCGCACACACCGGTGTAACCGGCTGGGGCGATGCGACGCCGATTCCGGCTGCGGCTGTGACGGCGGAAGATGCGATGCTGATGACTCGTCTGGCTGCAAAAGGTGAAATAAAAATGCATCTCACCTTGACCCCGCAAACTTTGCCGGATGTTGACAGCCATAATGTGATCGCTGATATTCCTGGCAGCACAAAGCCGCAAGAGATTGTGATCGTGTCCGGGCATCTCGATTCCTGGGATCTGGCAACCGGTGCCATTGATGACGGTGCCGGACTGGTCGTTGCGATGGGCGTGGCCGATGTCTTTAAAAAACTCGGTTTGCATCCGCATCGCACGGTACGAATTATTGGCTGGATGAATGAAGAAAACGGTGGGCGAGGCAGCCAGGCGTATTTTGCGGCGAACAAAGATCTGTTAATGAATCACGTCGCATCGATTGAAAGCGACAGTGGCGCTGGACGTCCGCTGGGTTTAAGGGCCAGCGTCAAGGACGGAAAAGTGCTTGATCCTTTAAAAGCACTGCTGCGCAGTATCGATGCTCCCGTAGTGGAATTGAAGGATTACGTCAGCGGGGCCGACGTCGAACCCCTGACAGAGCAGGGCGTGCCATCGTTTGAGCCCCTGCTCGACGTGCGTAGCTATTTTAGTTATCACCATACACCGGCTGACACGCTGGACAAAGTCGATCCGGAAAATCTGCGCCGTCAGGTTGCGCTGTTTGCCATGTTGACCTGGTATCTGGCAGAAATGCCCGAGCCCTTGCAGCATCTGGCACCGGCAAAAGATGGGGACTGAGTAAGTTGTGTTAGATTTGGGTTGGACTGGTTTTTAATCTGTGGAGCTGGATGATGCGGTTTATCAAAATGTTGTTAGTGGTATTGTTTCTTGGCGGACTGGGGCTGTATTACTTCGTTTATGTCGAATCCCCCAAGGCGACTGAGTACTTTATTCGCTTCGAACGTGATGCGGCAAAATTAAGCCGCAAGGAAATCGTATTGCCGGACGGCCTGCATTTTGTCTACCTGGAAGGGGGTAAAGGTGATCCCCTGGTGCTGTTGCATGGCTTTGGTGCCGACAAAGATCACTTCACCCGGATTGCCAAATTCCTGACGCCGCATTTTCACGTCATCATCCCGGACTTGATCGGTTTTGGTGAATCCACCCATCTGACCAATGTCGACATTTCTGCACGGGTTGATTATTCCGCGCGGGCCCAGGCAGAACGGGTGCGCGCTTTGGTGCATGCTTTGGATCTCAAGTCTGTGCATCTGGCGGGCAATTCCATGGGTGGCCAGATCGCTCTGGCATACGCCGCGGCCCATCCGGCTGAAGTGGACAGTTTATGGTTGCTCAGTCCGGCTGGGATCTGGAGTGCGCCGCAGAGCGAGCTGGCCAAAATCGTCGAAGCGCAGCAACATAATATTTTACTGATCCGCAACGTTGACGATTACGCCCATGCTTTTGATTTTGTGATGAGCAAGCCGCCTTTGATCCCACGTCCGATCTTGAACGTGCTGGCGCAGGATTCGATAAAAAATGAAAAGCTTTCGGAGCAGATCTTTACGCAAATTACCAAAGATTCGCTCGAGCAGCGGATTGCGGGCCTGAAAACCCCGGCGCTGATCGTGTGGGGAAATCAGGATCGGGTGATCAACCCCTTGACCGCTGAAATCCTGTATAAGCTGATGCCAAGATCCCGCGTGATTATTATGAATGGTATTGGTCACATACCGATGCTGGAACGGCCAGAACAGTGTGCCGACGATTATCTATACTTCCGATTTAAGCTTCAGGCGCCTGAAAAATAGGATGATCAGGGTGTGACAGCAATTTTTCTCACACCGCTGAAATATTTCCAGTTTAAGCTTCAGCTTGTCAGCGTCGCAGTTCAAAGCAATTCAACCAAAGGCAGTTTATGTTTCAAGGCAATTCAAACCACACGTCCAGTTATTACGCCAGCACCTGTATCCCGCCTGAACGACCCCAACAATCGGAAAATCTGGACACTGAAGTGCTTGTGATTGGCGCAGGCTTTTCCGGTTTGCATACTGCATTGCGATTGGCACTGGAAGGCAAACGGGTTACCGTGATTGAAGCGAGCCGCGTTGGTTGGGCCGCGTCTGGCCGTAACGGTGGTATGGCCATTTTGGGTTGGTCCTGCGATATGGATCCGATCGAGCAGGCCCTTGGTTGGGATAATGCCAAAGCATTGTGGAAACTGATGCGCTGGGCCGCTGCCGAAATTAAGGAATTACCGCTACGTCATGGATTTGCTTGTGATTATCACGAAGGTCATCTGACCACAGCGGTCTTGCCGCGTCGCGTCAAGTTGTTGCGCGAGTGGAAAGAGCAGGCAGTCAAGAAATGGAGCTATGAGAATTTGCAGTTTGTAGAAAAAAAAGACTTGCCCAATTGGGTAGGCAGTGGCCGCTATCAGGCCGGATTATTCGATCCGGAAGCCGGACATCTGAATCCGCTCAAGCTGGCGTTGGGCTTGGCAGTGGCGATTGAAAAAGCGGGCGGTGTCATTCTGGAACAGACTCGCGCGCTGTCCTATCATGAGGTTGGCAATCGCGTACAGGTCAAGACTGATCGCGGGCAGATCAATTGCGATGCGCTGGTGTTGGCGTGTAACGCCTATATTGACGAACTCGATCCGCAGTTAAGCCGCAAAGTCCTGCCGGTCGGCACATTCATGGTCGCTACCGAGGTCCTGGCCCCGGAACAGGCGCGCGCCCTGATACCGAGTAATGCCTGTGTCACTGACAATCAATTCGTCCTGGACTATTTTCGCTTAAGCCCGGATAACCGTTTGCTGTTTGGTGGCGGCTGTACTTATCTGGGCGGCATACCCGACGACATCGCTGCTGCCATGCTGCCCAGCCTGAAACGGGTTTTTCCGGGTTTGAAAAATCCGCGGATTGACTACGCCTGGGGAGGACATATTGATATCACCATGAGCCGCGCTCCGGATATCGGATCACGCGGCAACGTGTTTTGGATGCAAGGTTTTTCAGGTCACGGCGTACTGCCAACCTGCGTAGCCGGTCGGGTGGTCGCTGATGCGATTTTGGGACGCCGCGATCATTTGAATTTATTTATGCAATTGAACCATACTGATTTTCCAGGCGGGAAGCGATTGGCTCCCTGGCTGGAAGCCGCCGGTAAATTTTGGTATCGCGCCCGCGATTTTATTTAATGATGAACAATCCGACTCCACTACTCAGCGCTGACGAAGCGTTGGCGACACTCTTGTCTGCCGCCCGGCCAATAGCTGATATTGAAACAGTGCCGACCTTGCGCGCCAATGGCCGAATCCTGGCTGAAGACATCACGGCATTGATTGATGTGCCCGGTGCAGAAAATTCACAGATGGACGGTTACGCCCTGTGTGCTGCGGATGCGCAGGCCGGGCAAGCGATGCCGGTCAGTCAGCGCATTGCCGCCGGTCACGTTGGTACTGCCTTACAGGCGGGTACGGTTGCACGTATCTTCACCGGCGCGGTAATGCCGCAAGGTGCTGATGCCGTCATCATGCAGGAGCAATGCGAAGCCTTGGGCGACGGAACAATTCGTTTATCGCATCTTCCCAACGCCGGGGAATGGGTGCGTCATATTGGTGAAGATATTCGCAAGGACAGCGTGATTTTATCTGCCGGCACACGATTGCGTGCGCAGGAACTGGGTTTGGCGGCTTCAGTCGGAGCAGCCAGCCTGAACGTCAAACGGCGACTGCGCGTCGCGATATTTTTTACCGGTGACGAATTGATCATGCCGGGTTCGCCATTGCCTCCCGGTGGGATCTATAACTCGAATCGTTTCCTGCTGACCGCCTTGCTGGAAAACTGTGGCTGTGCCATCAGCGACTACGGGATTGTTCCAGATACGCTGGAGGCGACGCGCAATACCTTGCGGGAGGCGGCACGAGGCCATGATCTGGTGATCACCTCGGGTGGTGTGTCGGTTGGTGAAGAAGATCATATAAAGCCAGCGGTGCAGGCCGAAGGGCGTTTGAATTTATGGCAAATTGCCATGAAGCCGGGCAAGCCGCTGGCCTTTGGTGAAGTTGGCGCTGCGGCTTTTCTTGGGCTGCCTGGTAATCCAGTTTCCAGTTTTGTGACTTTCCTGTTGTTTGTTCGACCATTCCTGCTACGTCTGCAGGGCGTGGCAGAAGTCGCGCCCAAATCATATTTCATGCGCGCCGACTTTGAGTGGAACAAGGCTGACCGGCGCAATGAGTTTTTACGTGCCCGATTCAACTCGCAAGGTGGATTGGATTTATTTTCCAATCAGGGCTCGGCCGTATTGAGCTCTGCAGTGTGGGGCGATGGATTGATCAATAATCCACCAGGTCAAATCATTCAACGCGGCGATCTGGTTAAATTTATCCCGTTTTCGGAACTGATGTCATGACTACGATTCAATTACGTTTTTTTGCCAGTGTGCGTGAGCAGCTCGATTGCGCTGAACAAATCGTCGTGCTGCCGCCAGAAGTTACCACCGTCGGCGCGGTCCGGCAGTGGTTGATCGCCCGTGGCGGAGTCTGGGCCGAGGCTCTGGCACCGGAGCGGCCACTGCGCATGGCCTACCAGCAGGTGATGTGCGATGAATCAGAACCACTGTCGCTATCGCAATCCAGTCAGGAAATTGCGTTTTTCCCTCCCGTGACAGGTGGCTGATGAAAATCGCAATTCAAACCGAAGATTTCGATGTCAGCGCTGAGTTGGCAACCATGCGCAGACCCCAGGTTGGCGCACTGGTCAGTTTTGTTGGAACGGTGCGTGAAGCGACGACTGGCTCGACACAGGGCATTACTCAATTGGAGTTGGAACATTATCCGGGCATGACTGAAAAATCGCTCGCTGACATTGCAAGGCAGGCCAGCGAGCGCTGGGAACTACAGGACATCGTTATTATTCATCGCGTCGGCCTGTTAAACGTCAGCGATCAGATTGTTCTGGTGGCAGTGGCCAGTCAACATCGCGGCACGGCGTTTTCGGCCTGCGAATTCATCATGGATTTTCTGAAGACCGAAGCGCCGTTCTGGAAAAAAGAAGTCGGCGCAGATGGCGCCAAATGGGTCGATGCGCGATCGACCGATGTGAGCGCGTTATCGAAGTGGCGTCAGTAAAGGTGGTGTCAGTAATTATGCGCGCAGCAAATTGATTGTCATGACACCGAGCAGGGTCAGCGCAACGGAACCGATTACATGCAGACTGACCGTCGCCAGCGCCCAGCTGAACCGACCGGCCTGCAACAGGTTGGCCACTTCGGCAGAAAAGGTCGAGAACGTGGTTAATCCGCCAAGAAAGCCGGTGATGACCAGCAGGCGATATTCTGGACTGAGCAGCGGATGACTATTGAAAAACCCGATCGCCAGTCCAATCAGGTAGCCACCCAGCAGATTGGCGGCAACGGTGCCCATCGGTATTGTGGTAAACAGAGTGTTAAATTGCAGGCCGAAGAACCAGCGCAACAAGGCACCGCAGGAAGCGCCCACGCTGATGGCGGCGATAGAATAAAACATGCGTTGGCTCCCGACTTATTTAGCGACTTCAGATGAACTGGTCATCGCATGCACGCCAGCCTGTGCCACATCCGCCGTGGTGCTCACTGCCGCGGCGCCGACATGAACTGCTGTGCCAACTACAGCCGAACCAACTTCAACCGTCGTGCCGACCACCGCATCGGCCACCGAAATGACAACACAGCCATTGAGCAGCAGCATAGAAGCGGTCACTAAAAGGATAAGTTTGAATAATTGATTGAATTTCTGCATGACCGGCCTCCGATAATGCGGGGAAGTATAAAGGATTCCCTCATCCTTGACCGCAATAAGTTTGTACCATGGCAATTAATCGCAGCAAATTTACATCATGGCGTTTTTATTGGCCTGGCATTTTTCTTAAATTTTCTGAAATAACTTGACACAAATTGGTGCGACGCATTAACGTGTGGGTCCGCTCCGTTATCATGGAGCAGAAAAAGTCCGCAGCCAGACCCACCATGTCGACCTTGCGCGATTTGCTTTAGATTTAAGCTAGTTTGTTCTAACCCATGCCACAAGCGTGAGAAGTTTTTCTGTATCAGGTGACTTAGCGATATCCAGTAGTGAAAAGTTTTGGCTTGCAACACACCTACGGTTGTGGAAGGGCGAAAGCGGTAACGTGAATCTGGTCAAGCACTTGTAATTTGATATGGCACTTCGCAAGGCGAGAACATCCGATCAATCTCCTATGGACCTTGAAAGGAAAGCAAGTGAATACACAGACAGATTTAACAGGCGCGGAAATTCTGGTACGTTGCCTGGCCGAAGAAGGCGTTGAACATGTGTTCGGCTACCCTGGCGGCGCGGTGTTGTATATCTACGATGCCATCTACAAACAAGACAAATTCCAACATATCCTGGTTCGGCATGAACAGGCCGCGCTGCATGCAGCCGATGCTTATTCTCGTTCGTCCAATAAAATCGGCGTCGCCCTGGTAACGTCCGGCCCTGGTGTCACAAATGCGGTAACCGGACTGGCAACGGCGTATATGGATTCGATTCCGATGATCGTCATCTCAGGTCAGGTGCCCAGCAGTGCCATCGGTCAGGATGCCTTTCAGGAGTGCGACACCGTCGGGATTACGCGCCCCTGCGTCAAACACAATTTCCTGGTCAAGGATGTGCGTGATCTGGCGACGACGATCAAAAAGGCCTTTTATATCGCGACAACCGGCCGACCTGGTCCGGTGCTGATTGATATCCCCAAAGATATCAGCATGCATAAATGTGCTTACTCGTATCCCAAAGAAATCGAGATGCGCTCCTATAAGCCGGTAGATAAAGGCCATGCCGGACAAATTCGCAAAGCGCTGCAATTGCTTCTGCAAGCCGAGCGCCCGATGATCTACGCTGGCGGCGGGGTAATTCTGGCCAATGCAGCGCCGGAGCTCAACAAGCTGGTTGATCAGCTTGGTTTCCCTTGCACGAATACCTTGATGGGTTTGGGTGCTTATCGTGCTTCAGATGAAAAATATGTAGGCATGCTGGGCATGCACGGCACCTACGAAGCCAACATGGCGATGCAGAATTGCGACGTGTTGATTGCCATCGGTGCCCGTTTCGATGACCGCGTGATCGGCAACCCGAAACACTTCGCTTCACAGCAGCGCAAGATTATCCATATCGATATTGATCCATCCTCGATTTCCAAACGGGTCAAGGTTGATATCCCGATAGTCGGCAACGTCAAGGACGTGCTGATCGAGCTGCTGTCGCAGTTGGCCAGTTCGGAAAACCGGCCGAATCCCAAGCCGGTGGCCGCCTGGTGGGAGCAGATCAATGAATGGCGCAAGCGCGACTGCCTGAAATTTGCCCAGTCAACTGAAGTCATCAAGCCGCAATCAGTGGTACAAAAAGTTTTTCAGATTACCAAGGGTGACGCGTTCATCACGTCCGATGTTGGTCAGCACCAGATGTGGGCAGCCCAATACTACGGATTCGATAAGCCGCGCCGCTGGATTAATTCGGGTGGCTTGGGCACGATGGGTGTGGGCCTGCCGTACGCCATGGGCGTGCAGATGGCCAACCCGGATGCGACTGTTGCCTGTATTACCGGTGAGGGTTCAATTCAGATGTGTATTCAGGAATTGGCCACTTGCAAGCAATATCATTTGACGCCGAAGATTATTTTATTGAACAACCGCTACCTCGGCATGGTGCGACAATGGCAGCAAATCGATTATTCATCGCGCTATTCCGAATCGTACATGGATTCTCTGCCAGACTTTTCCAAATTGGCTGAGTCTTACGGTCATGTCGGTATGAAGATCGAAAATCCGGCCGACGTGGATGGTGCTTTGCGCGACGCCTTTGCGATGAAGGACCGTCTGGTATTCATGAATTTTATTACCGATCAAACAGAAAACGTCTGGCCTATGGTGAAGACCGGCAAAGGGCTCTCTGAAATGTTGCTTGGTTCGGAGGATCTCTAACATGCGCCATATTATTTCTGTCTTATTGGAAAACGAAGCCGGTGCCCTGTCGCGCGTAGTCGGATTGTTTTCGGCACGCGGCTACAACATCGAAACACTGACGGTTGCCCCTACCGAAGACGCCACGCTGTCGCGACTGACAATCGTCACAACCGGGTCCGATGATGTGATCGAACAGATTACCAAGCATTTGAATCGACTCATTGAAGTCGTCAAGGTGGTGGACCTGACCGAAGGTGCGCACATCGAGCGCGAACTGATGCTGATCAAAGTGCGCGCAGTCGGCAAGGAACGTGAAGAAATGAAACGCACCGCAGATATTTTCCGCGGCCGCATCATTGATGTCACGGAAAAGACCTACACCATCGAATTAACCGGCAACAAAACCAAGCTGGATGCCTTCATCGATTCAATCGAACGCACCGCGATTTTGGAAACAGTACGAACGGGTGGTTCGGGTATCGGTCGCGGTGAACGCATACTCAAAGTTTAATCGCCAAACTAAAAATTAACTAATCAGGAAAATAACATGAACGTTTTTTACGATAAAGATTGTGACCTCTCATTAATCAAGGGCAAACAGGTTGCCATCATCGGCTACGGCTCACAGGGCCATGCGCACGCGCAGAATTTGAATGACTCCGGATGCAAAGTAACCGTCGCCCTGCGCAAGGATGGCGCATCATGGAACAAGGCCAAGAACGCCGGATTGAATGTGGCCGAAGTGAATGAAGCTGTCAAAGCTGCTGACGTGATCATGATCCTGCTGCCGGACGAAAATATCGCCCAGGTCTACAACGAAAATGTCGCGCCCCACGCCAAGCAAGGTGCAGTGCTGGCATTCGCACACGGTTTCAACGTGCATTACGGCCAGGTCGTTCCACGTGCCGATCTGGATGTGATCATGATTGCTCCAAAAGCGCCAGGCCATACCGTGCGCTCAACCTACACCCAGGGTGGCGGTGTGCCGCACCTGGTAGCGGTGTATCAGGATAAATCCGGATCCGCACGCGATATCGCTTTGTCCTACGCGATGGCCAATGGCGGCGGTCGGGCCGGGATTATCGAAACCAACTTCCGCGAAGAAACCGAAACCGATTTGTTCGGCGAGCAGGCAGTCTTGTGCGGTGGGGCGGTTGAATTGATCAAGGCCGGTTTTGAAACGCTGACTGAAGCGGGCTATGCACCTGAAATGGCTTACTTCGAATGTCTGCATGAATTGAAACTGATCGTCGATCTGATTTACGAAGGTGGTATCGCCAACATGAATTACTCGATCTCGAATAATGCTGAATATGGCGAGTATGTGACCGGTCCGAAAATTGTGACGGAAGACACCAAGAATGCTATGCGCCAATGTTTGAAGGATATTCAAACGGGCGAATATGCCAAGAGCTTTATCCTTGAAAACCGCGCTGGCGCGCCGACTTTGATTTCCCGTCGGCGCTTAAATGCGGAGCACCAAATTGAGCAGGTGGGTGCCAAGCTGCGTGGGATGATGCCATGGATCGCAAAAAACAAACTGGTCGATCAATCGAAGAACTGATTTGTCCGATCGCCGGGCATCATCTTGTTTTGCCCTGCAGGGCAAAACAGCTTGAAGCTAAAAACAGTGCGCAGGCACTGTGTTTTTACGCTTCAAGTGCCATGGATCGCAAAAAACAAACTGGTCGATCAATCGAAGAACTGATTTGTCCGATCGCCGGGCATCATCTTGTTTGCCCTGCAGGGCAAAACAGCTTGAAGCTAAAAACAGTGCGCAGGCACTGTTTTTTTTACGCTTCAAGTGCCATGGATCGCAAAAAACAAACTGGTCGATCAATCGAAGAACTGACTTGTCCGATCGCCGGGCATCATCTTGTTTTGCCCTGCAGGGCAAAACAGCTTAAAACTAAAAAACAGTGCGCAGGCACTGTTTTTTTGCTTAAAGCGCCATATATTGCGCAACTGACAATTCAATCAGCATTTGCGTTTCAATTTTTCTCTCCTACACTGAACAGTACGGTGCCTGTTGCCGTACAAACCGAATCCTGCTAAGTGAAAACGACCCTGTCGGCAGCGGGAGTAGTTGGCCTCCATTTCTTGTGAAAAAAATATGAATATATTTAAAATTCGCACCCGCCTGTTTGCAGGATTCGGCTTGATTATGCTTTTGATCTTAATGATCAGTCTTGCCGGTAATTGGGGCTTGCACGATTCACGTTTGGTAACAGACAAAATGGTCACGCAGACTTTCGTCAAAGTCGGGCTGAATATTTTGACCGTTCTTGCGCTGCTGTTCAGCGCCTTTTGTGCCTGGGCTATCAGCCGCTCGATTACAGAACCCCTGCAGTCGGCCATCGATATTTCCAAAGCCGTTTCATCAGGCGATCTGACGACTGTCGGAATCCCGGTCGGCGGCAAAGATGAATTGGGTGAATTGATGTCCGGACTCAAACAGATGAATGGGAACCTGGGCGGGTTGGTCGGACAGGTGCGATCCAGCGCAGATTCTATTGCAGTCACGTCGGGCCATATTACGAGCGACAGCGAAAATCTCGCCATGAGGATCGATCAACAGGCGAAATCGCTCGAGCAGACAGCATCGGCGATGGAAGAACTTTCCGCGACGGTAAAACAGAATGCGGACCATGTGCGCGAAGCAAATAGCCTGGCCGAGTCAGCATCCGCGGTCGCGGTCAAGGGTGGCAACGTTGTGGCGCAGGTCGTCACCACAATGGAATCAATCAATGCTTCTTCCAAAAAAATCGCCGACATTATCAGCGTCATTGACAGCATCGCGTTCCAAACCAATATCCTGGCCCTGAATGCCGCAGTTTAAGCAGCGCGGGCCGGCGAACAGGGGCGCGGATTTGCGGTGGTGGCCAGTGAAGTGCGCAACCTGGCGCAACGTTCCGCCTCCGCCGCCAAAGAGATCAAGACCTTGATTGATGACTCCGTCGACAAGGTCAGACTGGGCAGCAATCTGGTTGATCAGGCCGGCAGCACGATGGATGAAATTGTGACCAGCATCAAAAATGTCACCGATATCATGAGCGAAATTACCACTGCTGGTCTGGAGCAAAGTGCCGGAATTGAACAGATCAGCAACGCAATCAACCAGTTGGACAAGGCGACGCAACAAAACAGTCTGCTGGTTGAAAAGTCGGTGCACGCCACACAAGGTCTGGAAGGAAAAGCGAACGACATGATCGCGGTTGTGCAGCTGTTTAAATTGGATCATTCGAATGACGGAGCAAAGGGCGCGCCGATAATTAACCAGATTGCCGGACCAAGAGGGACCTCGAAGGAGGCAATTGCGCTGGTGCAGCGTGCCGTCGAATTCCGCAAGACCGTGGCCAGACGAGATGCATTTTTGGCCGGCGTTACAGATCCAGCCAATAAATTTTTTGACCGCGACATGTACGTCTTTGCTCTGGATACCGGTGGCAAATACGTTGCGTTTGGCGGCGATCCCGCCAAGGTCGGCAAGCGCCTTCAGGATGTTCCTGGAGTCGATGGCAAACGGCTCCTCGCTGATATCATTGAACAATGCCAGACCGGACCTGGTTGGGTTAATTACGATATTTTTAACGCGGCGACCAATAAGGTGCAATCAAAGCGGTCATATGTGGTTGAAATCGACGATGTTTATATTGGATGTGGCGTGTACACGTCGCTTGCCTGAAGCATAGTGGTGCTGACGCTTCAGGCAATCAGCAAAAAATAAAATCCAAGAATATTCAGGACTACACTTGCCATATAAATACGCTGAAACGACTCTTTCATCGTTTTGTGGCGCATGATTCTTTGTGCAACATAAGCCCCCGGCCACCCTCCCAGCAGGGCCATCATATGCAAGGTACTTTCCTGAACACGCCACCCGCTGCGCCGCGCCGCGTGCTTGTCGATGTAGTAGACAACACAGGTGAGACAGCTGACTGTCAAATACAAATAAATCACAATTGGGTGTATTTGTCCGGTCACTGATAAGGCAAGCAGATATACATTGAATGCGACTGCCACGATTGCCATGAACATGGTTTTGTTAACCCGATTTCGAAAGTTGCGCAGCGGCAGATTTTAGTCTGGATTTGACCATTTGGGTGGGAGAATGGCAGGCGCGGTGACTGCGGAGGATCGACAAATCGGCTCAATGCATGGAAGTGGCAGCGCATATGCAGAGCGGGATGGTTTTACTTTTCAGCACTAACGTCATTTGCCCAAATTGAAGTATTCTGGACGCCATTTCCCTTTTTTGTCATGGAGTACTTATGAAAAAAATTATCGTAGTCGCGGCTTTCATCGCCCTGTCTGCATCACTCTCCGCGTTTGCGCAGCAGACCAAAGGAACGTCGGTCTCGGTGTCCGGAACCGGCGAAATTATTGTTGAAAACGACCAGGCCAAAGCGATTTTTTTTATTGAGGAGCAGGATAAGGACAAGGGCGCGGCAGCGTCACGTGTGAATCAAAAAATGAAGGAGGGGACCGAAGTGCTCAAGAAATTGGATCCCCAGGCAAAATTTGCTACCCGTGGCTATTACACTTATCCGGTGTATGCCGATCAGACTGCGCCGAACAAGCCGCGCAATCTGACCGGATGGCGCGTCGGCCAGTATCTGGATCTGACCACCAAAAATATTGTGCAATTGCCGACCACGGTGGCAGCAGTTCAGCAGACGCTGGCATTAAATGGCCTGAATTTTGGGCTGTCCGAAGAAACTACAAAAAATCTGGAAGCCAGACGGATCGAAGCTGCATACAAAAATCTGATGGAGCGGGTTCAGATCATTGCGAAAGCGATGGGCAGAGATCCGGCTGATTCTTTGATTGAGTCCCTCGAGTTTGACGGTACCACTAATCAATTCCAGCCGCAGCCGCGCATGTTTGCTGCATCTGCACCCATGCTGGCAAAAGGCAATCCGGTGCAGGAAACCAGTTTCGAACCCGGCGAGACGACGCTGGGCGCCAGCGTGGTCGCGAAAATAAAATTTAACTAGTGCAGCATTTTGATCCCCAGGAGATTGACGCTATACTTGCTGCCAATCAAGTTGGAGTGATGGAACGTAAATCTACAAGGCTCGCATGACATATAAACGTCGTCAATCAAAAGCAAATTTCAAGAATTTTTTTAAAGTCATTAAAAAACCGGCAGCAACCCTTGCTGCCGGTGAAATTGCGCCGCGCAAGAAGCCGCGGCGTGGCATTTATATACTGCCGAATGCATTTACGACAGCCGCCCTGTTTTGCGGGTTTTATGCCATCGTGATGGGCATGGACGCGCACTTCGATAAAGCGGTGTTTGCCATCTTTATCGCCATGGTGCTCGACAGTCTTGACGGCCGCGTGGCAAGGCTGACCAATACCCAAAGCGAGTTTGGCGCGCAGTACGACAGTCTGTCCGACATGGTTTCGTTTGGCGTGGCACCGGCCCTGGTCGCCTATGAATGGGGTTTGCGAGGATTGGGGCAGTGGGGCTGGCTGGCAGCTTTTGTCTACTGTGCCTGTGCGGCATTGCGCCTGGCCCGATTCAATACCAATATTGCGGTGGTTGATAAACGCTATTTTCAGGGCATTCCCAGTCCAGCCGCGGCTGGATTGGTGGCCGGATTTATCTGGGCCCTGACCGATTTTAAAATCGATTCAACCGATTTGCGCTGGGTGATCTGGGCCATCACGCTGGTTTCCGGCTTTACCATGGTCAGCAATATTCCCTTCTATAGTTTCAAAGAGATCAATCTGAAAAAATCCGTGCCGTTTGCGGTTCCGTTGGTGTTCGTTCTGGCTTACGTGCTGATCGTGAGCTATCCGTCGATCGTGTTGTTCACGGTATTCGTTCTGTATTGTATTTCTGGCTATGCTATTTTCCTGTGGCGCTGGCGTAAGGGTCGGCCGGTCAGTATTGTGCAAACCAAGGTGGAAGTGCATGACCATGAGCATGAGCACGATCATGATTAGCTGTTCGCAGCGGGCCATTCTTGCCGGGATGGCTTTTTTTTATGGAATTTGAATTGAAACGGTTGCATTAAGTTTTTTTTGCGATTATAGTCAGTTCCTATGTTTTCCATTCCGATCAGCTTTTCATCCCTCAAACTGGCACAATCCCTGTCAGCTCTGAATCTATTCTCGCTAGACCTAGTGCGGTTCACGCGCTAAACCACATACCCCCACAATTTGAGTTTGTTTCCTCCCCATGCTGACCCGGCAAGGGGTGTAAAAAGACATTCAAATTTAGCGTTGCACAGTTCCAAAACAAACACTTAAACTATTCATCATTCAGACACTATTGGAGTACATCATGGCAGAAAAACTCATCATATTTGACACAACCTTGCGTGATGGCGAACAGTCGCCCGGCGCTTCGATGACCAAAGACGAAAAGATACGCATCGCCAAGCAGCTGGAACGCATGCGCGTTGATGTGATTGAGGCTGGCTTTGCCGCATCGTCACAGGGCGATTTTGAAGCGATCAGCGCGATTGCCAGCATCGTCAAAGATTCCATCGTCTGCTCGTTATCGCGTGCCAATGATCGTGATATCGCCCGTGCCGCGGAAGCACTGGTTCATGCGCAACGCAAGCGGATTCACACCTTTATCGCCACCTCGCCATTACACATGGAAAAGAAGCTGCGCATGACACCGGATCAGGTCGTCGAGCAGGCCAAGATGGCGGTGCGCTACGCACGCAAGTTTACCGATGATGTCGAATTCAGCCCGGAAGATGGCAGCCGCTCGGAAATGGATTTCCTGTGTCGTGTGATTGAAACTGTGATTAACGAAGGTGCGACCACAATTAATTTTGCCGATACTGTTGGTTATGCAGTGCCTGAGCTCTACGGCAATATGATCAAGACTTTGCGTGAACGGATTCCGAATTCGGACAAGGCGGTCTGGTCGGTGCATTGTCATAACGACCTGGGTATGGCGGTGGCCAATTCGCTGGCCGGTGTGATGATAGGCGGCGCGCGCCAGATTGAGTGCACGATCAATGGTTTGGGTGAACGCGCCGGCAATACCGCATTGGAAGAAATTGTGATGGCGGTGAAAACGCGCAAAGACTATTTTGATTTTCAGGTCGGAATTGATACGACCCAAATCGTCCCAACTTCGAAAATGGTGGCGCAAATTACTGGCTTCAATGTCCAGCCCAATAAGGCCGTGGTGGGTGCCAATGCATTTGCCCATGCCTCGGGGATCCATCAAGATGGCATTTTGAAAGCTCGGGATACTTACGAAATCATGCGTGCCGAGGATGTCGGCTGGGCCGCCAATAAAATCGTGTTGGGTAAATTATCTGGTCGCAATGCCTTTAAACAACGGCTGGATGAATTGGGGATCACGCTGGATTCAGAAACGGAAGTTAATGCAGCATTTACCCGATTCAAGGAGTTGGCCGACAGAAAATCGGAGATCTATGATGAAGATATTTTGTCACTGGTGAACGACGAACAGCATTCGCACACCAAGGAATATTACGAATTTGTATCGCTCAGTCAAAAATCGGAGACCGGTGAACAGTCGCATGCCAAGGTTGTGTTTCTGATCGACGGCAAGGAAGCGATCAGTGAAGGGCAGGGGAATGGCCCGGTTGATGCAAGCCTGGCGGCGATTGAATCGGTTACGCAAAGTGATGCCGAGTTTGTGCTGTTCTCGGTGAATGCGATTACGCCGGGTACGCAGTCGCAAGGGGAAGTGACGATACGTTTGTCCAAAGCCGGCCGGATCGTCAATGGTGTCGGTGCAGACCCGGATATCGTGGTGGCTTCTGCGAAAGCGTATATATCAGCGTTGAATAAATTGCACTCGAAGTCGGAGAAGGTTAACCCTCAGTTGTAAATGAGGCATGTCGCCATTCCCGCGATTTCAGGCGGGAATGACGTGGAAACTTATAATCCGCGTGTCCATAAATAGTTTGTGTTGCACTGCGTTTTCCATTACAATCTCGCACCTAACCGGTATTCCTGCCGGTTATTTTATTGATTAATCACGATATTATCTGGGTCAATACAGAGGGAAATCACCTCCTGACTCTTTATATCGCATGTTGAGGAAGTATCATGACTATTGAAAAACAAGCAAAAGCAGCGATTGTTGCTGATAATGCACGTGCCGCCAACGACACAGGTTCTCCTGAAGTTCAAGTGGCTTTGTTGACCGCCCGGATCAACGATTTAAATACCCACTTTAAAGCACATTCCAAAGATCACCACTCACGTCGTGGTTTGATCATGATGGTAAATCGCCGTAAAAGCCTGCTGTCTTACCTGAAAGGTAAAGATTCAGTACGTTACCGCGATCTGATCGTTAAACTTGGTCTGCGTAAGTAATACCACGCTTGGCATTTTTTGTTAGCGCCTGAAAGCCTGTATCAGTTTTCTGATGCGGGCTTTTTGCATTGTAGATTTTGTGAATTACGTAGTAAGGCTGTCAGCGTTGATGCCAGCCCGTTGTGAGGTGAACGACAGCACCTGGAATTCTGTCGGCAAGGTCAATATTGACCAATTAGAAAGGACACATTGTGTTTAATAAAATTACCAAAACTTTTCAGTATGGACAACATAGCGTCACCCTGGAAACAGGTGAAATTGCTCGTCAAGCCAGCGGCGCCGTATTGGTGTCGATGGAAGATACCGTTGTGCTGGCGACCGTGGTTGCCAAGAAAGATGTCAAACCTGGGCAAGATTTTTTCCCATTGACAGTCGATTACCTGGAGAAATCCTATGCGGCAGGTCGTATCCCTGGTGGTTTCTTCAAGCGTGAAGGCCGCCCGTCAGAAAAAGAAACGCTGACCTCCCGTCTGATTGATCGCCCAATTCGTCCTCTGTTCCCAGATGGTTATATGAATGAAGTGCAGGTCGTCATTCACGTTCTGTCCGTCAATCCGGATATTGATCCGGATATCGCCGCCATGATCGGCGCCTCTGCTGCCTTGTGCGTGTCAGGTATTCCATTTGACGGTCCGTTGGGTGCGGCCCGTGTCGGCTACATCAATGGCGAATATGTATTGAACCCGAATGCGGCTCAATTGAAAGATTCGTTGATGGATCTGGTCGTTGCCGGTACTGAATCAGCTGTGCTGATGGTCGAGTCCGATGCCAAACAACTGTCCGAAGAAATCATGTTGGGCGGCGTGGTGTTTGGTCATACTCAAATGCGTGTGGTGATCGATGCGATCCATGAATTGGTAGAAAAAGGCGGCAAGCCTTTGGTTGAATGGGCACCAGCTCCAAAAAATGAAGAGCTCATTGCCAAGGTTGGCGCGATCGCTGAACCATTGCTGCGCGAAGCGTATCAAATCAAGGAAAAGCAGGCGCGTACTCACAAACTGAAAGCGGCAACATCTGCTGTCAACACTGCGCTGGCTGATCATGATATCGATTCAGTTGAATTGGGCAATATCCTGTTCGATCTGGAATCAAAAATTGTTCGCTCCCAGATCCTGGACGGCGAACCGCGTATCGACGGTCGTGATACCCGTACCGTGCGCCCAATCTCAATTCGCACCGGCGTATTGCCACGGACCCACGGCACGGCATTGTTCACTCGTGGTGAAACACAGGCTCTGGTAATCGCGACTCTGGGTACATCACGCGACGAACAAAAAATTGATGCCCTGATGGGCGAATATTCAGACCGCTTCATGCTGCATTACAATATGCCTCCGTTTGCAACTGGTGAAACTGGTCGCGTCGGCACCCCAAAGCGCCGTGAAATCGGTCATGGTCGTTTGGCCAAGCGTGCTCTGGAAGCAGTATTGCCTGATGTTGCTGACTTCAGCTACTCAGTGCGTCTGGTGTCTGAAATTACTGAATCTAACGGTTCCTCATCCATGGCATCAGTGTGCGGTGGCTGTCTGGCACTGATGGATGCCGGTGTGCCAGTCAAGGCGCACGTCGCCGGTATTGCGATGGGCCTGATCAAAGACGGTAACAAGTTTGCGGTCCTGACTGACATTCTGGGTGATGAAGATCACCTCGGCGACATGGACTTCAAAGTTGCCGGTACCAAGAACGGTATTACCGCTTTGCAGATGGATATCAAAATCCAGGGCATCACCAAAGAAATCATGCACGTCGCTTTGGCTCAGGCTAAAGAAGGCCGTTTGCATATTCTGGAAAAAATGGAAGCCGCCGTACCGCAAGGGAAAGTGGAATTGTCTGATTTCGCACCGCGCCTGATCACAATCAAAATCAATCCTGAAAAAATTCGCGATGTCATCGGTAAAGGCGGCGCCGTGATTCGTGCCTTGACTGAAGAAACCGGCACACAGATCGATATCAGTGATGAAGGTGTTGTGACGATTGCTTCTGTCGATGCTGCTGCAGGTCAGGAAGCTTGCCGTCGGATTCAGGAAATTACTGCTGAAGTCGAAGTCGGTAAAGTCTACGAAGGCACCGTGTTGAAATTATTGGATTTCGGCGCGATCGTTCAAGTCTTGCCAGGTAAAGATGGCTTGCTGCATATCAGCCAGATCGCCAGCGAGCGCGTCAATGCGGTTGCTGACTACCTCAAAGAAGGTCAGGTAGTGCGCGTGAAAGTCCTGGAAACCGATGACCGCGGTCGTTTGAAACTGTCGATGAAAGCTGCGGCAGCAGACAATGCTCCGGCCCCGGCGGTCGTTGAAGGTGACACACCGCAGTAATTGCGCGTGATGCTGTCAAGTGAAACGCTCATGTGCAAACATGGGCGTTTTTTTATTGGTCTATTGGAGAAAAAATGATGCGAGCGATTGAAATAGTAAAGCCTGGCGGCCCTGAAGTGTTGCAGGTGTGTGAGCGGCCAATGCCGGTTCTGCGCAGTGGTGAAGTGCTGATCAAAGTACACGCCGCCGGGATCAATCGTCCCGACGTTTTTCAGCGTAAAGGCGCTTATCCGGCGCCAGCGGGAGAATCCGATATTCCTGGACTGGAAGTGGCGGGGGAGATCGTTGCGGGTGATTTGGGTGCGAGCGGATTTGCCGTCGGTGATCTGGTTTGTGCACTGGTTGCCGGTGGCGGGTATGCGCAGTATTGTGCCGCGCCGCTTAAGCAATGTTTGCCGATACCGAAAAATTTAACTGCGGTTCAGGCTGCGGTGCTGCCGGAAAATTTTTTTACGGTCTGGAGCAATGTGTTTGATCGCGCCAAATTAACTGGAGCTGAAACTTTATTAGTTCAGGGTGGCACTTCCGGTATTGGTGTGACCGCGATTCAGATGGCGACTGCCCTGGGGCATCGCGTGTTTGCTACTGCCGGCAGCAAAGACAAGGCGCTGGCTTGCGAGGCGCTCGGGGCGGCGCGCGGGATTAATTACAAGACGGAAGATTTTGTCGCGGTGGTGAAAGAGTTGACCGAGGGGCGGGGTGTGGATGTGGTGTTGGACATGGTGGCGGGCGAGTACACCAACCGGGAAATCAGTTGCCTTGCCGATGATGGCCGGATTGTGGTTATTGCTTTGTTGGGCGGAGCGACCTCGCAGTTGGATATGAGTGCAATCATGCGGCGTCGCCTGACAGTAACCGGGTCAACCTTGCGCGCCAGATCCGTAGATTTTAAATATGCGATTGCGCAAAAACTCCAGCAACACATTTGGCCGCTGCTGGAATCGGGAAAAATCAAACCGGTTATTTATCAAACCTTTGCCTATGAAGATGCGGCGCAGGCGCATGCGTTAATGGAGAGCAGCGAGCACATCGGGAAGATTGTTTTGGATATGGGTGCATAGCAGATTAATCACCTGGGCAATTTAACTTTTGCCTACTGTAATTGCGGCGGCAGGCAATTCGGTAATTGTCCTGTCACCTGAAGCTTTAACCTGATTTCAGCCCAAAATAATGCCGATCTGACCAGAAATTGGGGATTGAGTAGCAAATAAATAGCAATTTCTCTGATTAACTGGTCAGAGAGTTTGACCGTATTTACCCCTGCAAGCTAGAATGTCGAGTTATTTAAGTGAAGACAAAAAGCGGAAGGTTTGGATGGAACATCGTCGCCCATTGATCGCTGGTAATTGGAAAATGAATGGCAGCCTGGCAAGCAATGCGGCGCTGTTATCTGAATTGCAAAGCGGTTTGGCGGCCGAGTTGGCATGTGACGTGGCAGTCTGTGTTCCGGCACCCTATCTGGCCCAGGCTCAATCGGCTCTGCACAATTCGGTAATCCGATGGGGCGGTCAGGACGTGTCGCATCAGACCGGCGGCGCCTATACGGGCGAAACTTCGGCATCCATGCTGAAAGACTTTTCCTGCTTCTATACGATCGTTGGGCATTCTGAACGTCGCACTTATCATGCTGAATCTGATGAGCTGGTGGCGGGTAAGGCCTTGCGCTTGCTGGAGTTGGGCATCGTGCCGATTATTTGTGTCGGCGAGACCTTGCTGGAGCGTAAAGCCGGTGAGACCGAGCAGGTGGTAGCCCGTCAGCTCACCGTGGTTTTGCAGGCAATTGGTCAAAACGCGTTAAAGAATGTTGTGGTAGCCTACGAGCCGGTCTGGGCAATCGGTACCGGAGTAACCGCAACGCCTGAAATGGCGCAACGGGTTCATGCTTATTTGCGTGCGCAGATTGCCGGATTTGACGCGGATGTGGCGCGGCGAATTCAAATTTTATACGGCGGCAGCATGAAGCCGGACAATGCAGCTTCATTGTTGGCGATGCCGGACATTGATGGCGGCTTGATCGGCGGCGCGTC
This sequence comes from Oxalobacteraceae bacterium GrIS 1.18, assembly GCA_040544425.1. Lineage (GTDB taxonomy): Bacteria > Pseudomonadota > Gammaproteobacteria > Burkholderiales > Burkholderiaceae_D > Solimicrobium. The sequence continues at coordinate 128,124 of JBEONO010000005.1, read as the reverse complement.
GCTGAAGTCAGCTGATTTTTTGGGTATCATCGCGGCGGCGCACGAGGCTAACGCGTGATCGGTGTAATTTTTGCAGTATTGATGCACACAACCGTGTGCAAATTTTAATTTTTTAGGTTGTTAAATGAACTCTATATTTTCATTGGTAGTGGCAATTCAGGTGATGGCGGCATTGGTAGTGATTGGTTTGGTGCTTGTTCAACATGGCAAAGGTGCTGACATGGGCGCAGCGTTTGGCTCTGGTGCATCAGGCAGTTTGTTTGGTGCGACTGGTTCATCAAGTTTCCTGTCCAAGGCAACGGCAATCGCAGCGACGATATTTTTTGCAGCAACCCTGGGTTTAGCCTATCTTGGTAACAGACATACTGCACCGTCAAACAGCGTGATGGACAACTTGACCCAGCCCAAGGCAACTGAGGAAGTGCCGGTTGCGCCAGGCGTGGTAACAGCGCCGAAGCAGGCAGCGCCAGCAGGTGCAGCACCAGTTTCTGCAGCTAAACCTGCAAGTAGTGCAGGTCACGCAGACCAGATACCAAAATAAGCTCGGAATCGGGTCCAGTTTTCTCGGTTTTAAGGTGATTGTGCGTTGAACAATTACTCCTGATCAAGTAGAATACCGGACTTAATTGAAGTGTAAGTAAAATGCCGACGTGGTGAAATTGGTAGACACGCTATCTTGAGGGGGTAGTGGCGAAAGCTGTACGAGTTCGAGTCTCGTCGTCGGCACCATCTAGATACTAGTTTTTTGAAACTAGAGACTATAAGTAGGACAGTAGGAACGAATAATGGACCTGTATCTAGACACCAGTATCCTGACACCGGTATCTAGGGCCTTTAACCCTTTTGGCTTGCTCAATCGTGAACCTCGAAAATTATTTTCCCGTCTTGTTATTTATTATCGTCGGCATCCTGGTCGGCGTTGTCCCTCAAGTCCTTGGACGTCTGATCGGTCCGTTTAAACCAGACGCGCAAAAATTATCTCCTTATGAATGTGGTTTCGAAGCGTTTGAAGATGCGCGCATGAAGTTTGACGTGCGCTACTACCTCGTCGCAATCCTGTTCATTCTGTTCGATCTTGAAACTGCATTTTTCTTCCCCTGGGCCGTGGCGCAGCATGAGCTGGGCTGGACCGGATTTTTAATCATGTTGGGATTCATCCTTGAATTCGGTGTCGGCTTTTGGTACATCTGGAAAAAAGGCGCGCTGGATTGGGAATAGTCTTCCCGGTGCATCAGCAGTAAAAAATAAGTAAAACAAGCAAAATTTAAAGCTCAGGCAAAAGGTAAGTGCTATGTCAATCGAAGGCATATTAAACGAAGGTTTTGTCACGACCACTGCAGACAAACTGATCAATTGGACGCGCACCGGCTCGATGTGGCCGATGACTTTCGGTCTGGCGTGCTGTGCGGTAGAAATGATGCATGCCGGCGCGGCACGTTACGATCTGGATCGTTTCGGCGTGGTGTTCCGTCCTTCTCCGCGTCAGTCCGATCTGATGATCGTTGCCGGTACCCTGTGCAACAAAATGGCGCCCGCTTTACGCAAAGTCTATGACCAGATGGCCGAACCGCGCTGGGTAATTTCCATGGGTTCCTGCGCCAACGGCGGCGGTTATTATCATTACTCCTACTCCGTAGTGCGCGGTTGCGACCGCATTGTTCCGGTCGATATCTATGTGCCTGGCTGTCCTCCGACGGCAGAAGCACTGCTGTATGGTGTGATGCAGTTGCAAAATAAAATTAAACGTACGAACACCATTGCTCGCTGATTTTGCAGTGTTTTGCTGGGTTATAAAAAATGACGACAAAAATAGAAAATCTTGAGCTGGCCGTGCGCACGATCATGGGCGCACGCTCCTTTGAGTTGAGCGAGGCCTTGGGTGAGCTGACTCTGGTAGTGGGCCACGCCGACTATCTGGCGGTGATGACCGAATTGCGCGACAGCCTGTCAACTCGCTTCGAAGAATTAATTGATTTGTGCGGCGTGGACTATTTAACCTACGGCGAAGGCAGCTGGACCGGCAAACGATTTGCGGCCGTGTCGCATTTGCTGTCGATCGCCAACAACTGGCGTTTGCGCGTGCGCGTGTTTGCGGCTGATGATGAAATGCCGATCCTGCCTTCATTGACCGAGATCTGGTCAACCGCCAACTGGTATGAACGCGAAGCCTTTGATCTGTTCGGTATTTTGTTCGATGGTCACAACGATTTGCGCCGCATTCTGACCGACTATGGTTTCATCGGTCATCCATTCCGCAAAGATTTCCCCGTTTCCGGGTATGTGGAAATGCGCTACGACGCAGAGCAAAAACGTGTTGTCTATCAACCGATCACGATCGAACCTCGTGAAAATACGCCACGAATTATTCGTGAAGAAAATTACGCAAAATAATGGATAACACCAAGTCGCCTTGCGATCTGGGTTAATGACAGAGGTATTGAATGGCTGAGATTAAAAATTACACGCTCAACTTTGGTCCGCAACATCCGGCCGCGCATGGTGTATTGCGTCTGGTGCTGGAGTTGGACGGCGAAGTCATCCAGCGCGCCGACCCGCATATCGGTCTGCTGCATCGCGCCACCGAGAAATTGGCTGAACAAAAAACCTACCTGCAATCAGTTCCCTACATGGATCGTCTCGACTACGTTTCCATGATGTGTAACGAGCATGCCTATGTGATGGCGATTGAAAAAATGCTCGGTCTGGAAGTGCCATTGCGTGCGCAATATATCCGCGTCATGTTTGATGAAATCACTCGACTGCTCAATCACCTGATGTGGCTGGGCGCGCATGCATTGGACGTCGGTGCGATGGCGGTGTTCCTGTATGCATTCCGTGAGCGCGAAGATTTGATGGATTGCTACGAAGCCGTATCCGGCGCGCGTATGCATGCTGCTTATTACCGCCCGGGTGGCGTGTACCGTGACTTGTCGGACACCATGCCACAATATCAGGCATCGGACTATCGCAACGCTAAAACCATGCAGGTGTTGAATGACAATCGCAGCGGCTCTCTGCTCGATTTCATTGAAGATTTCACGGTGCGCTTTCCGACTTATGTCGACGAATATGAAACCCTGCTGACCGATAACCGGATCTGGAAACAGCGCCTGGTCGGCATCGGTGTGGTCAGTCCCGAGCGCGCCAAGGCGATGGGCTTCACCGGCGCGATGCTGCGCGGATCCGGTGTTGAGTGGGATTTGCGCAAGAAGCAGCCGTATGAAGTCTACGACTTGCTGGACTTTGATATTCCGGTTGGCGTGAATGGCGACAGCTATGACCGTTATCTGGTGCGTGTCGAAGAGATGCGTCAGTCAAACAAGATTATCAAGCAATGCGTTGAATGGCTGCGCAATCATCCCGGTCCGGTGATTATTGACAATCATAAAGTTGCGCCACCGTCACGGGTCGGAATGAAGTCGAATATGGAAGAGTTGATTCACCACTTCAAATTGTTCACTGAAGGGTTTCATATTCCAGCCAGCGAAGCGTATGCGGCAGTGGAACATCCGAAAGGCGAGTTCGGCATTTATCTGATTTCAGACGGTGCCAACAAACCTTACCGCCTGAAAATTCGCGCGCCGGGCTATCCGCATTTGCAGGGTTTGAATGAAATGGCCAAAGGCCACATGATTGCGGATGCAGTCACGATTATTGGAACGCAGGATATTGTGTTTGGTGAAATCGACCGGTAATTTTTGAGTCGGACCAGTCAATACTTAAGGTTAAATTTATGCTGTTATCAGAGCAATCATACAAAAAAATAGATCGCGAAATCGCCAAGTTTCCCGATGAGCAAAGACAGTCTGCCGTGATGGCGGCACTGGCTATCGCTCAGGATCAACTGAGTTGGCTGTCACCTGAATTGATGCAGGAAGTGGCGGATTATCTGCGCATGCCAGCCGTGGCGGTCCAGGAAGTGGCGACGTTTTACAACATGTATAACACCGAGCCGGTCGGTCAGTTCAAGATCTCGGTGTGCACCAATCTGCCGTGTGCCTTGTCAGGCGGAGAAAAAGCCGCACACTATCTGAAGCAGAAACTGGGTATCGACTACAAGGAAACCAGTGCCGATCATAAATTTACCCTGGTCGAGGGCGAATGTATGGGAGCCTGCGGCGACGCGCCGGTGATGTTGGTGAATAACAAGCGCATGTGCAGTCTCATGTCGGATCAAAAAATTGACGCGCTGGTTGATGAATTGAAATCCACTCCCGCTGAAGGTGCGCACAAATGACCAGTCTGCATACAAGACACATCAAGCCATTAATCCTGGCTGGCCTCGATGGCAAGAATTGGGGCCTGGAAGAGTACGTCAAGCGCGGCGGTTACAGCGCGTTGAAACGGATTCTGACCGAAGGCATCACACCTGAACAGGTCATTGCGGAATTGAAAGCATCGTCACTGCGCGGTCGCGGCGGTGCAGGCTTTCCGACCGGATTGAAGTGGAGCTTTATGCCGCGTCAATTTCCTGGCCAAAAATATCTGGTCTGTAATTCCGACGAAGGCGAACCGGGCACATTTAAAGATCGCGACATTATTCGCTACAATCCGCATGCCTTGATTGAAGGTATGGCGATCGGTGCATATGCCATGGGCATTACCGTTGGCTACAACTACATCCACGGCGAAATTTTTGCCGATTACGACCGCTTCGAAGAAGCCTTGGAGCAGGCCCGCGCTGCCGGTATGTTGGGTAATAATATTTTCGGCACCGCCTTCAACTTTCAACTGCACGCGTTCCACGGTTATGGTGCGTATATCTGCGGCGAAGAAACAGCTTTGCTGGAATCGCTGGAAGGCAAAAAAGGTCAGCCGCGTTTCAAGCCACCATTCCCGGCCAGTTTTGGTTTGTATGGCAAACCAACGACCATCAACAACACCGAAACATTTGCAGCGGTTCCCTTTGTCATGAATATGGGCGGCGAAGCGTACGCAGCACTGGGCAAACCGAACAACGGCGGCACCAAGATTTTCTCGATGTCGGGCGACGTTGCCAAACCAGGCAATTATGAAGTGCCAATGGGCACACCGTTTGCCACCTTGCTGGAATTGGCTGGCGGGATGCGTGACGGCAAAAAGATCAAAGCGGTAATTCCTGGCGGTTCATCAATGCCTGTGTTGACAGGTGAAGTCATGATGGCGACCGATATGGATTACGACTCGATCGCCAAAGCCGGCTCGATGCTGGGCTCCGGCGCAGTCATCGTGATGGACGAGACGCGCTGCATGGTCAAATCACTGTTGCGCTTATCGTATTTCTATTACGAAGAATCCTGCGGTCAATGTACACCATGCCGTGAAGGTACCGGTTGGTTGTATCGCATGGTGCATCGTATCGAGCATGGCAAAGGCCGTCCGGATGATCTGGATTTATTGAACAGTGTGGCAGACGGTATTCAGGGGCGCACCATCTGCGCCCTGGGTGATGCAGCTGCCATGCCGGTGCGCGCCATGATCAAGAATTTCCGGGAAGAGTTTGAATATCACATCGAGCATAAGCATTGCTTGGTACCGACTTACCTTTAGGCGATTGACCTAAAAGAGCGGCTAACAGATTAACAATAGGCCAGAGAATACTATGGTTGAAATTGAAATTGACGGCGTAAAAGTAGAAGTACCGCCAGGCAGTATGGTGATGGACGCAGCCAATAAATTGGGCACGTACATCCCGCATTTTTGCTATCACAAAAAATTGTCGATTGCGGCCAATTGCCGTATGTGTCTGGTCGAGGTGGAAAAAGCACCGAAACCTTTGCCAGCCTGTGCGACCCCGGTCACGGCAGGGATGATCGTACGCTCCAAGAGTGACAAAGCGGTCAAGGCACAAAAAGAAGTCATGGAATTTTTGCTGATCAATCACCCGCTGGATTGCCCAATCTGCGATCAGGGTGGCGAGTGTCAGTTGCAGGATCTGGCGGTCGGTTACGGCAAGTCAAGTTCACGCTACGAAGAAGAAAAGCGTGTGGTATTTCACAAGCAGGCCGGTCCATTGATTTCGATGGAAGAAATGAGCCGCTGTATTCAATGTACCCGTTGTGTGCGCTTCGGCCAGGAAATTGCCGGCGTGATGGAATTGGGCATGCTGGGTCGCGGCGAACATTCGGAAATCACCACCTTCGTTGGCAAGACCGTTGATTCTGAGCTGTCCGGCAATATGATTGACATCTGCCCGGTTGGTGCTTTGACGTCCAAACCTTTCCGTTACTCGGCACGAACCTGGGAATTGTCGCGTCGCAAATCGATCAGCCCGCACGACGGCCTTGGCAGCAATCTGGTCGTGCAGGTTAAAAATAATAAAGTCATGCGCGTTTTGCCATTGGAAAACGAAGCCATTAACGAATGCTGGATCAGCGACAAAGACCGTTTCTCTTATGAAGCCCTCAACAGCGATCAACGCCTGACCAAACCAATGATCAAGCAGGGCGGCCAATGGGCCGAAACCGATTGGCAAACCGCTCTGGAATACGTCGCGCATGGTTTGAAAAACATCAAGCATGAACATGGTGCTGCATCGATCGGCGCATTGGCTACGGCGCATTCCACATTGGAAGAATTAAGTCTGCTGCAAAAAGTGATACGCGGTATCGGTTCGGAGAATATTGATTTCCGCCTGCGCGCAACGGATGCCACGCAGCATGACAACTTTAAACCTTGGCTGGGCATGTCGATCGCCGAGTTTGCAGAATTGAAAAATGTGCTGGTAGTCGGTTCCTTCCTGCGTAAAGACCATCCTTTGCTGGCTGCGCGTTTGCGTCATTCAGTCAAAGGTGGCAGCCGGATCTCGATACTGCACGCCAGTGACGACGAGTTGTTGATGCCAATCGCAAACAAACTGATTTGCGCTCCGTCAGGCTGGTTGTCAGCAGTCGTTGAAATTATGAATGCTGTTGCCGAAACCAAGGGCATTGCCGCTCCGGTGAAAGCGGCGGCAGTCTCCGACCAGGCGCGCAAGATCGCCGCTGACCTGTTGGCTGGTGAACAGAACGCCATCATGCTTGGTAATGCCGTGACCTATCACGCCGATGCCTCGAAAATTCAGGCCGCAGTGCAGTGGATTGCCGAGCAGGCTGGGATCAAATTTGGTTATCTGACTGAAGCCGCCAATACGGTGGGTGGCTATGTCGCGAATGCCCTGCCAGGCAAAGACGGATTAAGCGCCGAACAGATGCTGACCGAGGCGCGCAAGGCGTATGTGTTGTTAAACGCCGATCCGGTGCTCGACAGCGCTGCCGGTGCTGCAGCCCTGCACAGCGCAGAGATGGTCATCGTCATGTCAGCGTTCAAACAGGGCCTGGAATATGCCGATGTCTTGCTGCCAATCGCGCCATTCACCGAAACCTCCGGCACCTTTGTCAACTGCGAAGGTCGCGCGCAAAGTTTTAATGGCGCAGTCAAGCCCTTGGGTGAAACCCGTCCGGCATGGAAAGTATTGCGTGTGTTAGGGAATTTATTGGGCCTGTCCGGTTTTGAATACGAAACATCCGAATCAGTGCGTGATGAAGTGCTGGACAAGCAAACCGACGTGTCTGCGCGTTTGAATAATTCAATCAAACTCACGCTGTCCGATTCGATGTTGGCCGGCAAAACCAGCGGCGTCGAACGGGTTGCCAACGTGGGCATCTACAGTACTGACGTGCTGGCGCGCCACTCGGCAGCATTGCAGGAAACTGCTGACGCCAGACCGCCGCGCGCCTGGCTCACGACACAACAGTTCGCATCCCTGGGTCTGGTCAATGGCGATATCGTCAAGGTGAGCCACAACGGCCAAAGCGTGTTGTTGCCAGCTTCAGCAGACAAAGGATTGCCAGCTAACGTGGTGCGTATCGCTGCAGGACACCCTGCCACTGCCGCACTGGGCGCCATGTTCGGAACTCTTACTGTGGAGCGTGCGTAATGTTGGACACGTTGAATACTTACTTTGGCGGACTGTTTGGCAGCTATTGGCCGGATATCTGGACCACGGTTTACACGCTGATCAAAATCATTTGCATTACCTTGCCGGTGATGGGTCTGGTGGCTTACCTGACTTTATGGGAACGTAAAATGATCGGCTGGATGCACGTGCGTCTGGGCCCGAACCGGGTTGGTCCTGCCGGTTTGCTGCAACCTGTTGCTGATGCCTTGAAGCTGCTGCTCAAAGAAATCGTTATTCCGACCCGTGCCAATAAAGCCTTGTTTGTGATTGCGCCGATCATGACCATCATGCCGGCGCTGGCTGCCTGGGCCGTCGTGCCGTTTGGTCCGGACGTGGTGCTGGCCAATGTCAACGCCGGCCTGTTGCTGATGATGGCAATCACTTCCATGGAAGTGTACGGCGTGATCATCGCCGGATGGGCCTCCAATTCCAAGTACGCGTTTCTCGGTGCGATGCGCGCCTCGGCACAGATGGTGTCGTATGAAATTGCAATGGGCTTCGTGCTGGTGATCGTATTGCTGGTATCCGGCAGCCTGAATATGACTGATATCGTGATGGGTCAAAGCAAGGGGATGTTCTTCGATATGGGTATCAATTTCCTGTCCTGGAACTGGCTGCCGCTGTTGCCGATGTTTGTCGTGTATGTGATTTCCGGCATCGCCGAAACCAACCGTCACCCGTTTGACGTGGTCGAGGGTGAATCGGAAATCGTTGCCGGTCATATGGTGGAATATTCGGGTATGTCCTTCGCGATGTTCTTCCTGGCTGAATACGCCAACATGATTTTAATTTCCGCCATGGCCTCGCTGATGTTCCTGGGCGGCTGGGCAGCACCATTTGCCTTCCTGGGCTTTATCCCCGGCTGGATCTGGTTAGGCGTCAAAACTTTTGTCGTGGTCTCGATGTTCATCTGGGCGCGTGCTTCATTCCCGCGCTATCGCTTCGACCAGATTATGCGTTTGGGTTGGAAGGTATTTATACCGCTGACTTTGGTGTATCTGGTATTTGTCGCGGCCTGGATGCAGTCCCCATGGAATATTTGGAAATAGGTCAACTGAGGATTTACGATCATGCAAGCAATTAAAGAATTTTTCTCCAGCTTTATGCTGTTAGAGATGATTAAGGGAATGGCGCTCACCGGCCGCTATATGTTTGCACGCAAGGTTACCGTGCAGTTCCCCGAAGAAAAAACCCCGATGTCGCCACGCTTCCGCGGTCTGCACGCCTTGCGCAGCTACCCTAACGGCGAAGAGCGCTGTATCGCCTGCAAACTGTGCGAAGCAGTCTGTCCGGCCATGGCGATCACGATCGAATCAGAACAGCGCGCGGACGGCAGCCGTCGTACTACGCGCTACGACATTGATTTGACCAAATGTATTTTCTGCGGCTTTTGCGAGGAATCCTGTCCTGTGGATTCGATCGTCGAAACTCACGTCCTGGAATATCACGGTGAAAAACGTGGTGACCTGTATTTCACCAAAGAGATGTTGCTGGCAGTAGGCAATAAATATGAACCGGAAATTGCCGCGGCACGCGCTCAAGATGCCGCATACCGATAACCTGGAATAAGTGCGAATAATGGAATTTACCTCTGTCCTTTTTTACGTATTCTCAGCGATTTTAATTGCCGCTGCGTTTCGCGTCGTCACCGCCAAGAACCCGGTCCATGCGGCCCTGTTTCTGGTGCTGGCATTTTTTAATGCCGCCGCACTGTGGATGTCATTGCAGGCGGAATTTCTGGCCATCGTGCTGGTGCTGGTCTACGTCGGCGCGGTGATGGTGCTGTTCCTGTTTGTGGTGATGATGCTCGACATTGATCTTGACAAAATCCGCCACGGTTTCTGGAGCCATTTTCCCTTGGCTGCGATTGTCGGCGTGGTAATCGTGCTCGAAATGGCGATGGTATTGCTGCGCGGTTTCTGGAGTCCGGTGGCAAACAGCATTCCAGTCAAAATTGAAGACGGTGGCAATACCAAGGCGCTCGGTGTACTCATCTTCACCCACTACACTTATGCATTCGAAGTTGCCGCAGCCATTTTGTTGCTGGGGATTGTCGCGGCAGTCGCGCTGACGCTGCGCAAACGCAAGGACACCAAACATCTGGATCCTTCTATCGCCATCAAAGTACAAAGCAAAGATCGTTTGCGTATCGTGAAGATGCAGGCGGAAAAACGTCCGGAAGCCAAGTCCGGCGAAACCAAACAGGAGAGCAAATAATGTTCGTTCTGACTCTCACCCACTATCTGATTCTGGGCGCGATTCTTTTTGCGATTTCCGTGATCGGCATTTTTCTGAATCGTAAAAATATCATCGTGCTGTTGATGGCAATCGAATTGATGCTGTTGGCCGTGAACATGAATTTCATCGCTTTTTCGCATTACCTGGGCGACTACGCCGGGCAAGTGTTTGTTTTCTTCATCTTGACCGTGGCTGCTGCCGAGTCCGCAATCGGACTGGCCATTCTGGTAGTGATGTTCCGCAATTTAGATACCATCAATGTCGAAGACCTTGATACGCTCAAAGGATAACTCATGTCAGGGCAACTGAATCCATCTTTACTATTAGCCGTGCCGCTGGCTCCGCTGGCTGGCTCCTTGATAGCGGGCCTGTTCGGCACCAAATTTTTTGGCAATGTAGTTGGTCGCAAGACTTCGCATACCGTAACCATACTCGGCGTGTTTATCGCCATGGTGATTTCGTTTTCCATTCTGATGCAGGTCATGGATGGCGCAACATTTAATGGCACTATCTATCAATGGATGAATGTGGCAGGCCTGAAGCTGGAAGTCGGCTTCCAGATTGACAGTCTGTCGGCGATGATGATGTGCGTGGTGACCTTTGTGTCGCTGATGGTGCATATCTACACGATTGGTTATATGGAAGAAGATGAAGGTTACAACCGCTTCTTCGCCTACATCTCTCTGTTCACGTTTTCAATGCTGATGCTGGTCATGAGCAACAACTTCCTGCAACTGTTCTTCGGTTGGGAAGCGGTCGGACTGGTATCGTATTTGCTGATCGGATTCTGGTACACCAAGCCGACCGCCATTTTTGCAAACATGAAAGCCTTTCTGGTCAATCGTGTCGGTGACTTTGGTTTTATCCTGGGTATCGGTTTGCTGGTCGCTTTTACCAACAGCATGAATTACAGCGAAGTATTTGCGCGCAAGGAAATCCTGGTTCAGATGATGTCCGGTACCAACTGCATGCTGGTTACCGTTTCCTGTATCTGTCTGTTTATTGGCGCAATGGGCAAGTCGGCACAGTTTCCGCTGCACGTCTGGCTGCCGGATTCGATGGAAGGTCCAACGCCGATTTCTGCGCTGATCCACGCGGCAACCATGGTGACCGCCGGTATTTTTATGGTGGCACGGATGTCGCCCTTGTTTGAAATGTCGGATACCGCCTTGTCGTTCGTGATGATCATCGGCGCGATCACCGCCTTGTTCATGGGCTTCATGGGCATCATCCAAACCGATATCAAACGTGTCGTGGCTTATTCGACTCTGTCGCAACTGGGTTACATGACCGTGGCGCTCGGTGCTTCGGCTTACTCAGTGGCGGTATTCCACTTGATGACTCATGCATTCTTCAAGGCGCTGCTGTTCCTGGCTGCCGGTTCCGTGATCATCGGCATGCACCATGATCAGGACATTCGCAATATGGGTGGCTTGCGTAAATATATGCCGATTACCTGGATCACTTCCCTGGTCGGTTCGCTGGCACTGATCGGCACACCGTTCTTCTCCGGGTTTTACTCCAAAGACAGCATCATCGAGGCGGTCAAAGCCAGTCATTTGATGGGCTCCGATTTCGCTTACTTCGCTGTGCTGGCGGGTGTGTTCGTGACCGCGTTCTATTCATTCCGTATGTACTTCCTGGTGTTCCACGGCAAAGAAAATTTTGGACATGCACATGACCACGCTCATGCTCACGATGCTCACGACGATCATGAGCACCATGGTCTGGCACCGGGTCAAAAACCGCATGAATCCCAATTGGTTGTGACCTTGCCGCTGATCCTGCTGGCGATTCCTTCGGTGCTGATCGGCGGACTGACCATCGGTTACATGGTGCATGGCGATTTCTTCAACAACGTGATCTTCGTGGCCGACCATCATGAAGCGATGAAAGAACTGACTGAAGAATTCCATCACGCCGGTGGTGCTCTCAATATGGGTATCGCTGCATTAACCTCCGTACCGTTCTGGTTAGCGCTTGCCGGTGTTGGCCTGTCCTATTTCTTCTATATGGTGAAACCGGAGATCCCGACTGCGATCAAGAAAAATTTCAGCGTTATCTACAACCTGCTCGACAACAAGTACTACCTGGACAAATTCAACGAGGTGGTGTTTGCCGGTGGTGCCCGTTTATTGGGCGGCGGCCTGTGGAATGTCGGTGATAAAAACTTGATCGACGGCTTGCTCGTCAATGGCAGCGCAAAATTCGTTGCCTGGTTTTCCAGAACCATGCGCACTGTGCAGACCGGTTATATCTATCACTATGCATTTGTCATGATCCTTGGTGTGTTGGGCTATCTGATCTATTTCATGCCGAACCCATTTACTAAATAAGAAGACCAATAATTATGCATTCAACTTCCATCTTATTAAGTCTGGCGATCTGGCTTCCGATCGCATTCGGCGTGTTGGTTATCGCAGTCGGCCGGGACGATAACCCTGGCCTGGTGCGCATTGTTTCCCTGATCGGTGCAATTGCCAGTTTTGTAGTGACGCTGCCTTTGATCGGTAATTTCGACAACGCTGCGCACGGCATGCAATTCGTTGAACAGCTTAGCTGGATCTCGCGCTATAACGTCAACTACTTCCTGGGTATCGACGGTATCGCATTGTGGCTGGTGATCCTGACCGCCTTTATCACCATCATTGTCGTGATCGCCGCCTGGGTGGTGATTGAAAAACGCGTTGCCCAGTACATGGGTGCCTTCCTGATCCTGTCCGGTTTGATGATCGGCGTGTTCTGTGCGCTGGATGGCTTGCTGTTCTACGTCTTCTTTGAAGCGACACTGATTCCGATGTACATCATCATCGGTGTCTGGGGCGGGGCTAATCGCGTCTACGCTTCGTTCAAGTTTTTCCTGTACACCTTGCTCGGATCACTGCTGACGCTGGTTGCGATTATTTATCTGTACACCGCATCCGGCAGCTTCAGTATTCTCGACTGGCACAATCTGAAACTGACCCTGCATCAGCAGATTTTTATCTTCCTGGCATTCCTGATGGCGTTTGCCGTCAAGGTACCGATGTGGCCAGTCCACACCTGGTTGCCGGATGCTCACGTTGAAGCGCCAACCGGCGGCTCAGTGGTGCTGGCGGCGATCATGTTGAAACTGGGTGCTTATGGTTTCCTGCGCTTCTCTTTGCCAATCGCCCCGGATGCCAGTCATTATCTGGCGCCAATGATGATTACCCTGTCTCTGATTGCCGTGATTTACATCGGACTGGTCGCGCTGGTGCAGACCGATATGAAGAAACTGGTCGCCTACTCATCGATTGCGCATATGGGATTTGTCACGCTCGGCTTCTTCGTGTTCAACGACATGGCAGTGCAGGGCGGTCTGGTGCAGATGATTTCTCACGGCTTTGTTTCCGGCGCCATGTTCCTGTGTATCGGCGTTTTGTACGACCGCATGCATACCCGTCAGATCGCTGATTACGGAGGAGTAGTCAACACCATGCCGAAGTTTGCGGCCTTGTTCCTGCTGTTCTCGATGGCGAACTGCGGCCTGCCTGCCACATCCGGCTTTGTCGGAGAATTCATGGTTATTCTGGGTGCCGTCAGATTCAATTTCTGGATCGGTCTGCTTGCCGCAACCGCCTTGATTTTCGGTGCGGCGTATTCCTTGTGGATGGTCAAACGCGTCATTTTTGGCGCGGTCAACAATAAACACGTTGCCGAACTGACCGATTTAAGTTCACGTGAATTTTTCATGCTGGGCGTACTGGCAATTGCGGTGCTGGCGATGGGGCTCTATCCGGAACCAATTACTGCGGCCATGCAAACCAGCGTGTCGGACTTATTGCAGCATGTCGCCATAACTAAAATACCAGCTCTGTAAAGCTAAATAGGCAAAACGATGATGAATTTTACCCCCGCATATCCAGAGATTTTTTTACTGCTGGCGACCTGTCTGATCCTTTTGATCGACATGTTCACGACAGACGCCAGACGCGTGCTGACCCATTATCTGTCGCTGCTGACGATTGCAATCTGTGCCGTCCTGACCCTGGCTGATTTCAACGCCGGGCAGACCTATTACGTCTTCAATAATATGTTCCTGTCGGATCCGATGTCGAATCTGCTGAAGCTGTTCTGCTACCTCGCAGTTGGCGTGACCCTGATCTACAGCCGTCAATACAGCACGGAGCGCGGCATGCTGGGTGGCGAACTGGGCGGAGAGTTTTATGTGCTGGCACTGTTTGCCCTGCTCGGTCAAATGGTGATGATCTCCGGGAATAACGTACTGATCATTTATCTCGGCCTGGAATTGATGTCGCTGGCCTTGTACGCTTTGGTGGCATTGCGCCGCGACCACGTTGCCTCGATTGAAGCTGCGATGAAATATTTCGTGCTCGGTGCGCTGGCTTCCGGTTTTCTTTTATATGGTATTTCGATGTTGTACGGTGCGACCGGCACGCTGGATCTGTCTGAAATTGCACGCGCCAGTGCTTCGGTCACTGCGAACAAGAATATCCTGGTATTTGCACTGGTGTTTATTGTCTCTGGCCTGGCGTTTAAACTGGGCGCCGTCCCTTTCCATATGTGGGTACCGGATGTGTATCAGGGATCACCAACTGGCGTGACCCTGCTGCTGGGTGCCGCACCCAAGCTGGCTGCATTTGCGATTGCGTTCAGATTGCTGGTGGAAGGTTTATTCCCGCAGGCAGTCGACTGGCAGCAGATGCTGGTAGTGCTGGCTGTTCTGTCGATGGCGGTCGGAAATATCGCGGCGCTGGCACAAACCAATTTGAAACGCATGTTGGCGTATTCGACGATTTCCCATATGGGTTTCATGTTGCTGGGACTGCTGTCCGGCGTGGTTGATGGTCACGTGAATTTTGCCGCAAGCGCCTATGCTTCCTCGATGTTTTATGTGATCACCTATGTCCTGACCACACTGGGCACCTTCGGCATGATCATGCTGCTGGCACGCAATGGCTTTGAGTCGGAACAGATCGACGACCTGAAAGGCTTGAGCAAGCGCAGCCCATGGTTTGCCTTGCTGATGTTGATGATGATGTTCTCACTGGCCGGTATCCCACCGTTTATGGGCTTCTACGCCAAGTTTTCAGTATTGCAGGCTGTGCTCAATACCGGGCAGGTCTGGCTGACCGTGGTGGCGGTGTTGTTCTCACTGATCGGCGCTTACTATTACCTGCGCGTTGTGAAGGTGATGTATTTTGACGAGCCGACTGAAACCAGTCCAATCACGGTTGGCGCAGAAATGCGTCTGATGCTCAGCCTGAACGGTTTGGCTGTACTTGCCCTAGGCCTGCTGCCTGAATCACTGATGAATGCCTGTCTGGACGCGATCACCAAAACTCTGGCTTCATAATGCAAGGTACCGCAGTCTGGAGTCTGATCATATTGGCGCTGGCAGGCGCCAATATGCCTTTTATCAATCAGCGTTTGTTTGCGCTGATCCCGATAAAAAAATCTACAAACAAAAAATCGATCTGGATCCGCCTGCTGGAACTGGCCTGCTGCTATTTTGTGCTGGGCGGATTGGGGATGTGGTTTGAAGCGAGCATTGGCAATAGCTTTCCGCAGGGTTGGGAGTTTTATGCGATCTCGGCCTGCCTGTTTATCGTGTTCGCGTTTCCCGGCTTTGTGTATCAATATTTAAAACGCCATGACTGATCAACTCAAAGAAACCTGCATCTCCAGTGAATCCGTGTTTGACGGTCACTTCCTCAAAGTACAGCGTGATCAGGTCAGATTGCCGAACGGGCAGATCACCAGTCGTGAATACATCAAGCATCCCGGCGCGGTGGTGATCCTGCCCTTATTCGAAGACGGCACCGTGCTATTGGAGCGTCAGTTCCGCTATCCGCTTGACCGGGTGTTCATCGAATTCCCGGCCGGGAAAATCGATCCGAATGAAGATCCGCTGTCTTGTGCCAAACGCGAGTTGCTGGAAGAAACCGGCTACACCGCTACGTCATGGCAATTTGTCTGCACCATTCATAATGCGATCGCGTATGCCGACGAACATCTGGAAATCTATCTGGCGCAGGAATTGACTGCCGGCCAGGCAAGTCTGGATGAGGGTGAATTTCTGGAAGTGTACCGTGCACCATTGTCCGAACTGATGGATGGTGTCAGAAACGGTCAGGTTACCGATGTGAAAACCATTATCGGCGCATTCTGGCTTGAAAAAATTCAGTCAGGTAGCTGGACAGCTGCCACAATTTCAAAAATTTCGTAGACAATAAATCTTCGTTTCCAACGATGGCGTCAGGTCCGACAGTCAAACATTTATGTTTGTGATTGCCGTAATGTTGAACCCTGATATCTAAACATATAACCGACTAATTTGGGGCTGATTGTGCAGGAGCCAGTAGAGATATTGAGTCCCCCCATTCCTGGTGGCACAAACGAGTCACTCACCGACTGTTTTAAATCATTTCGTTTTCTGATTCACAAGACCCCTGCTTGACCTTGGCTCGCTTGCCGCTATCAGTAGCGTTTCCTGCGCAGGCATAAGCAATCATTGGGAATTTCCGTTGACACCATTAAAATTTCTACCTAGACTGCCCTCGGGTATATGTCTGATTGGCAATATATCGAGGATGCGCTTTCTGCGACCTTTACTGCTCTGGCTGATCCTACCCGTCGGGCAATACTGTATCGATTAGCCATGGGAAACACGTCAGTGAATGAAATTGCCTTGCCATTCTCCCTTGGTCAGCCATTTCTAAGCATCTTAAAGTGATGAGAAAGGCGTCGTTATTTAGTTGAGGTACCAAAGCAGTTCCTGATTACCATAATTTAGACCTTCTGGATGCAATCAATCGTAGCCAGCCTAATAATTTCAATATGCGATCACAATCTTCAAGTGTAATACGCCTTCTATGGTGGATGCTCAAACTCTGCGCAGGCCTGGTAATTACTGGATGTCTATTTGCCGTAGCCCTGGCCGTTATTGATCCCGGTTTCCTGAGGTGGTTTATCCATTGGATTGCGGTACTCATGAGTGCAGGCGCCGTCTTCTGGATTGCCAGCATCCGGGAACGTGAACTCGCGCCACAGACCGTAGATTCGACGTGGCAGGGCGAGAAGTTTGTACTGGCTGTTCCGTGGCTTTCTCAGCTTGGAACTTCTCTGTTGTTCACGACCTTCGGTTTGGCTCTTCCACTTGTGCTGTTGGTCAAGGTGCCCATGACCTGTTGGCAGACCCTGGCAGTGTTGCTGGGGGGCGCCTTCGGTTTCTGGTTGGTCAGAGCGAGCCTGCTTGGGTTACTGAACATGAAACGCGCTGGCTTCGCACTCAAGATGGATGCAACAGGAATCCACCATCCCGGGCTTCCCGTGCTGCCATGGTCGCATGTCAGCGGCGTGGAACTTGATCCACCGTACCCAGATTCGGACGTATCTCAATGCCTGGTCGTGCAAATGCGCCAATTGCCCGAATTGCCAACCGGGCTTCATCGGCTATGGCGGGCTACGCTGCCGGGTCCGATCATTCGGCGCCAGTCCATTAGTTTCAGTTTGCCCACGCTGACTCGACGCATTTCGACTTCGCTGTTGTCTGCAGCGAAGACTCTTTGGCAGCGCCATGGCAACCAAGCCGTGTAAAGCGCACTGGGAGCCTGGGCTCGAAGTCAGAACTGTTGTTACTCAGATCGCGGCCTGGTGTCATTCAACGCGGTTGGCTTTGAATGAGAATCGAAATGGCGGCCCCGACCTATACCGTTATAGATTCTTAAATAGCGTTCTTCCACCTTAGTTGCATCAACTAAATAATGCCGGTAAATGGCTGGCCTGGTTACGCTTGCTTGTGCCTGATGGGCATGTGAATTTTGCGGCAAGTGCTTACGCTTCCTCGATGCTCTACGTGATCACCTATATCCTGATTGCATTGGGCACCTTCGGTATGATTATGCTGCTGGCACGCAATGGCTTTGAGGCGGAACAGATCGACGACCTGAAAGGCCTGAGCAAGCGCAGTCCATGGTTTGCCTTGCTGATGCTGATGTTCTCACTGGTTGGTATCCCACCGTTTATGGGCTTCCATGCCTAGTTTTGAGTGTTTAGCAGTCAATAGAGGAATCTATAATTATGCAAGGCGTGGCAGTCCGGAGTCTGATCATATTGGTGCTGCTGTGAAATAACGATCTATCAATTCATCACACCGTGAAGGGTGCCACTTTGGGGAAACTCAAAATAAACGTGGCGCCTTCGCCCAGGATCGATCTGGCAACCAGTTCCCCTCCCAACACCGATGTGGCGATCTGGTAGGAGATCGACATGCCCAGACCCGAGCCGCCCTTGCCCAATTTTGTGGTGAAGAATGGGTCGAAGACATGCGCCAGAACATGGGGTGTCATGCCGATACCATTGTCTTTCACGGTGAGAATCACCTGATTCCCCAATTGTTCTGCAACGATGCGAATGATCCCGGATTTACTTTCCTGCAGTCCGTGCAAAATCGCGTTATCAATCAGGTTGATCAAAATTTGCCCCAGCGGGCCAGGAAAACTGTCGCAGGCAATACCAGGCGCTACCAGGTTTTCAAGTTTGATTCCGGTAGCCTTCAATTTTGGAAACAGGCTTGCGGCATTATCATCGATCACGTCTTTTAAATCGAAGTGTCGACGGCGTTCAGAAGTCTGGTCAATCGCAACCTGTTTGAATGACTCAATCAGCGTCACGGCACGTTTGGTCGATCGCGTGATCAGTGTCGAGAGTTCTTTCCCTGTCACGAGAAATTCCGACAGTGCACTCACCGACAGGGATTTGTTTTGGGCTTTCTGGTCAAGGCCTTCGATCAGGTGCTCCATGGTCGAGGCTGCCAGCAGCGTGTTGCTGATCGGTGTGTTCAGCTCATGCGATATGCCTGCGACCATCGCGCCCAGCGAGGCCATTTTTTCTGCATTCATCAATTCATGTTGCGCCTTGGCCAGCTCATTGGTGCGAAGTGCCACGCGTAATTCAAGCTGTTCATTGGTTGCCGTGACCTGCTCCTTCGATTCGAACAGCTGGTGCACGACCGTCGCCATGTTATCGACGGCCACATTCAGCAGTTGAATTTCGCGAAACTCGGTCCTGGTGTCGTTCGTCTTCTCGGGCTGGTCCACCAGTTCATCGAGTCCGATTGCTGCCACGCGCTGTTCCAGTTTGGCCAACGGTCTGCCAAAGCGCTGGCCGAGGCGGATCGAGATCAGTATCAGCCCCAGTGCGATTACCAGGCCCATTTCACCGACGTGATACAACTGCCGTTGCAGCGCTGGATCAATCAAAGGAGCCGGTTGTGTGGTGACGACCATCCATGACCGCCCGCCCTGCAGATTCAGGCGACGCGCGGCGACCCAGCGATGCTCGCCGTTTACCTTGATCTTGTTCAGCCAGACATCGCCATCAAATTTTAACAGGGAGACCAGGTCGTCCGGAACCGGAAGTGGTGCCAGGTCGACTTTCGCATCGCCGATCAGACGCGCCGTGCTACCCAATTCGACGACCTGAATCAGGCAGTGATACTCGGTATTGAGCGAACGAATAAAGCGATTTAATGCGGGCATGTCGAAGTCGGTATCCAGCACACCGATCAGACGGCCGGAATCGTCATGCAATGCCTTGACATAACTGAATCCCCACAGAGACTGACCTGGTGTGTTGTGCACGATCCACTGGTAAGTTGGAATCCACCGGCCGCTGCCAGGAGCACTTACAGCCGCCTGATAAAACGGACGGCTGCGCGGATCGTAGTCGTAAGCAAATTTTTCTTCATGAAGCACGAAACCCTGCCTGGTCAGATTGAAACTTCGCGTCACGGCATCGTGCGCTCGCTTCCCGGGAAACAGCCACAGCAAAATATCACCCTTGGCAGTTCGTTCCAGATTTCCATATTCACCCGTCTCGGGCAATACAATTCCCACGTAGCTCAATTCCGGTCGCTGCTCAAACGCGGACAGGGAATGTTCCAGGGTAGAGCGCAAGCTTGCACCGGTTAACGCGGCACCATGCGCGGCATGTTCCGCCGAGTCGCCCGTCATCTGCGCGGCGCGAATCAGAATTTCCAGACGTTCGGTCGACCGGTCAAGCGTCTCCTTCGCATTCGACCTGGCCGCCGCTTCAGTGTCCGTGATGCCTTGCCAGACCATGGCAGTCAGTAAGGTCAATTCCAGAACCATCACCAGGCCGACAACGTTGAAAATTAAGGTGCGCGTAAATGCCGGAGCCTGTCGGGTCGATTGCTCGCCGATTCGTCCTTCGTGAGACGCAGGCCTTATTTTCATGTGTGCTTTCCCTGGATTTTTATGCAGACCAAGTCTACAACAGAATTTGGCTGATCCGTGCAATGCCCCGAATCTTTATGAGCGCAAAGCAAGTCCCAGTGCGCAAACGGCTGTCATGCAAATGTCATGTAGCACTAAAGCTCTATATACAGCCTGGCCGAAGCGCCTTAACGTGCGCATCTGAAATGAAAGTCGCCGTTGGATCCAGCTCCGACCTCACATTTTGAATCAGCTGTCTGGCTGATTATGCCGTGGTGTACCAAAAGTATGCCAGCCAGTTTCGGGTAAAGTCGCCAACCGGAAACTGATGGCCAAAATCCAACCATATTCATGGAATATTTCTGTTACGCTCTCCCTGATTTATCTGGCAAATCTGATGTGGGTATTTCGGATTTTCCTTACAGCAATAAAGAGTACATAAAATTTGAATTCGGATTATTTCGGGTCTCGGTCAACCAAATATTTTACCGGCCGTTTCTGGTAATGCCCGATTCAGGGCTACCTGGAGGAGCGACTTGTACAGCAGTCCTGAACACAATTCTGAACTTGTATTGGCGCGCCTTATTCGACCATGCAGCTTGTCTTCGTTGTTTCACCGAATCCTGTTTTGGTGTCGTGAAATTCCAGGAAGCGGTAATCGGCCTGAAATTCGTGACAGGTAAAAATGTCCGGTCAATCCTGACTGGTATCGACGTGATAAAGGAAAAATTATGAAAGCCTATGGAGCGGAATTGTTTGGCACATTCTGGTTGGTTCTTGGCGGTTGCGGCAGCGCGGTACTGGCTGCCGGATTTCCCGGATTGGGGATCGGATTTGCCGGTGTCGCACTGGCCTTTGGTTTGACCGTTTTGACGATGGCATACGCGATCGGACACATTTCAGGCTGTCATTTAAATCCGGCAATCTCGATTGGCCTGTGGGCTGGTGGTCGTTTTTCAGGTCGCCAGGTCGTCCCGTACATTATTGCGCAGCTGGCCGGTGGCCTTTTAGCGGGGTTGGTGCTTTATCTGATCGCCAGCGGCAAGGCCGGTTTTGATGTGTCCGCCGGTTTTGCCTCGAACGGCTTCGCTGACCATTCACCCGGAAAATATTCGATGGTGGCGTGTTTTTTGTGTGAAGTTGTCATGACCATGATGTTTCTGTTGATTATCATGGGGGCAACTGACAAGCGTGCGCCGACAGGCTTTGCGCCGCTGGCGATCGGCTTTGGACTGACCTTGATTCACCTCATCAGCATCCCGGTGACCAACACTTCAGTGAATCCGGCTCGCAGTACGGCAGTGGCTGTTTTCGTTGGAGACTGGGCTGTCGCTCAACTGTGGATGTTCTGGGCTGCGCCGATCATCGGTGCTGTTCTGGGCGCTGGGGTGTATCGTTCGTTTTTCGATGCAAGTGCTGATAATTGAGTGCCGGCATTGAGTAGCACCGGATTGAAGGGGTGTCGCTGCGCATCAAAATGGACTGCTTGAACTGCCTGTCTTTCAAACATGACTAATGGACTTGATATGCACATTATTTGGACAGTATTAATTGGATTTGTGGCCGGCCTGATTGCCAAGGCGATTATGCCAGGCGAAAACAATCCCAGTGGTTTTTTTATGACTGCGGCAATAGGTATTGCAGGTTCTATTGCGGCAACTTATCTGGGCCACTTGGTCGGCTGGTATCAGGCAGGCAGTTCAGCCGGGTTTATTGGTGCAATTGTGGGGGCGATGATTCTTTTGGGTGTGTATCACCTGGCGACCAAAAAATAATCGTCCTTTTTTTTATGTTTTGGATTATCCAACTGGAGCGCATCATGGGATTTGATTTTGGTAACTTATTGCAGGGCGTAATTGGCGGAACCACTCCGGTGGAAAATCATTTTGATCAGGCAGCACAGGGTTCTCCTGCTGCTCTGATCAGTCAGGGGCTGGCGGCGATGTTTCATTCGGATCAGACGCCTGCATTTGGACAAATGGTCGGACAACTGTTTGGCCAGGCAAATCCGGATCAGCAGGCCGGCATGCTCAATCATCTGTTGAGCGGCATGGGGCCGCAAGTGTTGAGTGCAATTGAAGGAGGTGCCGGAGGCGCAGCCTTAAGCGCAATCCTGAGTCAGCTCGGCGGTGCCAACGGCACGGTCACGCCAGAGCAGGCTGGGCAGATTTCGCCTGAACAGGTGCAACAGCTTGCCGATCATGCACATCAACAGGATGGCGGCATTGTTGAGCAAATGAGCGGTTTTTACGCGCAACACTCGGGTTTAATCAAGACGCTCGGCGGAGCGGCATTAACGATCGCGTTATCCAAAATGGCTGACGCACAAAAGAGCAGTTAGTTTTTTCAACCACAAAGGGGAATCAGTATGAAAATTAAATCAATTATTTTGGCAAGTCTGTTATCTGTCGTTGGCTCAGCAGCTTTTCTCAACACTGCCATGGCAAGTGATACTGCAACAACGGTAACAGCAACATGCAAAGACGGAACAGCATACTCAGGTACCAGTAAAAAGGGTGCATGCTCGGGACATAAGGGCGTAAAGGAATGGGACACGGCACCAGCCGCAGCGGCAGCACCAGCACCAGCGGCAGCGCCAGCGCCAGCGGCACCAGCGGCAGCGGCTGCACCAGCGGCAGCAGCCAAGGCAGCCGCAGCTCCGGCAGCGGGCGGTGGCGCTGGCAAGGTATGGGTTAACAGCATGTCCAAGGTATATCATTGTGAAGGCAGTGCATACTACGGCAAAACCAAAGAAGGTTCGTACATGACTGAAGCAGAAGCCAAAGCAGCCGGCAATCATGCTGATCATGGCAAGGCTTGCAGCAAATAAAAAAACTGGTGCGCTGAGATGGATGTCAGCGCACCATAACTGCACAGGTCAGTCACTTGGCCATTGCAGTACCGCCTGATTTAAAAATACTCACACCGCTCCATGACTGCATGCGCAGCAATCAACGCTGCGCGATGGATTGTGGCTGCCTTATATCTTGATTTGCCAGACATTTCGTCCGCGCGACGGGCTGGAATTTGCTTTTTTAAAATGGAATAAAAATGGGAAAAATAACGTCGAACAAAATGCATATCGTGACTTTTTCGGTTGCTTTATTGAGCGCTGCTGTCACGCAGATTGCCTGTGCTGCCGATCCGATCATTGATGATCAGTGGCGCGGCCTGGGAACATTGAGTCTGGTCAGCTCGTCGGGAAATACGGAATCGTCAACCTTGAATTTCATGTTAAACATGGATCGCCAATCGACGATCGACAAGTGGTCCTTTTATCTGCAGGACTTAAACGCCAAGGCGACCACCACAACGAACGGTGTTCGGGAAACATCAACTACCGCAGCACTGTGGCGCACCGGCGGTCGCTACGACAGAAATTTCAATGCAGACCTGCTGGGCTTTGTCGGTCTGGGCCTGGACCACGATGGAAAAAAAGACCTGTCATTGCGCAAGACCGTCAATCTGGGTGTGGGTGATCATGTTTTGAAAGACGACAGTGCCGTGCTGGATGTCTACGGCGGTGTGAACCTGCGTAACGATAAATATAATGATCCCGGTGTGATGGTGAACAACGAATTGAAAACGTCATACAACGCAACCGAGTTACTGCTGAGCGAAGAGTTCAGCTACAAGTTTAATGAAAATACCCACCTCAAGGAAAGCTTCGTGGCCTATCCTAACCTGACCACCAGTGGCAAGTTCCGTTCGGTGTTTGATATTTCGTTGTCGGTTGCGATGAACAAAACCTTGAGCCTTACCGCCAGTTTTCAGGACCGTTACGACAATCTTGCCCAGGCTCCGATCAAGCCTAATGATGCCTTGTTGATGGTTGGTGTCAGTATGAACCTGGGGCCGAACTGAGTGACTTGCCAGGCTCAGTAGTGCAATGAGAATGCGGGCGCGTCGTTCAGACGCACCCGGATATTTGGCAGGTTCTTATCTTTTCAGATTGTCGCGAATTTCACGCAACAACAGCACATCTTCCGGTGTTGGTGCCGGTTCGGCCGGTGCTGCTTCTTCCTTCTTTCTGGCGATATTGACCAGGCGGACCATCTGGAAAATGATAAAGGCCAGAATGATAAAGTTCAGTACGATCGTGAAGAAATTCCCGTAGGCTAAAACCGCGCCCAATTTTTTCGCCTCAACCAGGGTCAAATGACTCTCCTGACCGTTCAATGGCAGGTAGTAGTTGGTAAAATCGAGTCCTCCGATGACCTTGCCAATCAGCGGCATGATCACATCCTGCACCAATGAATCGACAATCTTGCTGAAGGCTGCACCAACAATGACACCGACTGCCAGATCGACGACATTTCCTCTTGTGATAAACGTTTTGGCTCTTCATGAAATCCCGTGGGATTTTTAATTAGGTTTTTGATTTTTTGTACGATTAGCATTGGTCGCATTGTGTCAATGGCGGGGCTTTATCCGGCGAAGCGAACCATTGACGCGCACTGTTAAAATAAACTGTTTCATGGTTGGATGCAACGGGTTACTGCATCCAACCATAAAGACCAACATGACCTACTGACAATGATGACGGCATCAATCCACGCGAAGACATAATGAAAGACACAACACTCTATGAGAAGCTGCTTGGGCTAAGTGCTCCGTGGTACGCCAAAGAAGTCCGTTTAGAGATGGACAAAAATCGCGTCACAGTCGTCGTCGCGTGCCAGGAGAAAACGGTGTGGGGTGATCCTACTGACAGCAGCAAGCGAGCGCACATACACGGTTGGACCAAACGTACATGGCGGCATTTGGACACCTGCCAGTTTGAAACCATTATTGAAGCTCAAGTGCCGCGTGTAAAGTACGCTAATGGCGAAACGGAAGAAGTAACAGTGCCTTGGGCGGAGCGCTATAGTCGCGTGACCATTCTCATGGAAGCCTTCGTCATTCAATTACTACAGGCATGCTCCAGCATCAAACGCGTGAGCGAGTTGATGGAGCTTGACTGGAATACGATCAACACGATCATGACAAGAGCGGTAGAGCGAGGGTTGGCACAACGCGCACAAGAACCCATCAAGCATCTTGGCCTGGATGAAAAAAGCTTCGGCCGCGGACACGACTACATTAGCGTGTTAAGCGATGTCGATGGTTCTCGCATATTGGATGTGGTACCAGGTAGGAAATTGGCAGATGCCAACGCGCTATTGAAAACACTCAGCCCGGCACAATGCCAGCACGTAGAAGCGGTGGCGATGGACATGTGGCCTGCCTACATGAGTGCGGCACAAAGTCAATTACCACAAGCCGACATCGTGCATGACAAGTTCCATGTCGCCAAATACCTCAATGAAGCGGTCGATCATGTGCGTCGTAGTGAGCACAAAAAATTACTACAGCAAGGGATTTCAAGCTTGACTGGAACAAAGTACCAATGGTTGAGAAATATGGGCGATAAGCGCAGTAGCGAAGCTGTCGCCTTTCGTTCGCTGTATCAGGAAGTGAAACAAACGAGTCGCGCATGGTCACTCAAAGAAAGCTTTGCGCAGTTCTGGAATTATCGCTGCGTGAAAGCGGCGGAACGTTATTTTAAAGCGTGGAGCAATTCTGCTATGCGAAGCAAGCTCGTTCCTGTCAAAAAGGTTACGCTGATGTTACGTCGCCACCTTCCAGGATTACTCAACTACGTAAAGCACCGTATTACAAATGCTTCGGCTGAAGGCTTTAACTCAGCTATCCAAATTATCAAGGCAAACGCACGTGGTTTCCGCTCATTCAAAAACTACCGCATGCGCATTCTGTTCTTCTGCGGAAAACTCAATTTGACAAAATGCTAGGAAAAAATCCCACGGAATTACCCGAATAACCAACGTTTTAAATTCCTGCATCATGGCCATACTCGATTCTCCTGTTTGTTTTCATTTGGCTGTTTTCAGATTGATTAGTTGTGGCGGCATTTACGAGCACTTTCAGACGCTGAAAATTTGAAAGTGAGTGCTGCCGCCCGCAACATCCGAAACAATACCAGATAACTTGCGTGTGGCATTCACATAAAAAAAATAAAGCCCTCTTTCGGTGAGTCGACGACACAGCAGACCATCCACTCAAGGTTCAGAAAATTGACGATGAACTGTTGATGCTAAAGCGGCGCGATGCGCGGCACCGTCATGTCAAACCGGGCGCCTTGGCCGGGTTTCGATGATGCCGAAATTTTTCCGGTCAGGACAGTTGTGGCGATGCGGTAGGAAATCGATAGTCCCAGTCCAGAGCCGCCTTGCCCCAGTTTTGTCGTAAAAAACGGGTCAAAGATATGCGACAGCACCTCAGGGGCCATGCCGATGCCGTCGTCTTCGACCACTATCCGGATCCGGTCGCCAATTGTATTGGCCGTGATCGTGATCAGCCCGGAATCGGCATTCGCGAAACCGTGAATCAACGCATTCTGGATCAGGTTGGTGACAACCTGACTCAAGGGGCCAGGGTAGCTGTCGCATTCGATATCGGCAGGAATCCGGGATTCAATATTGAAGTTTTTATTTCTCTTGGAAGTGGCAATCACCGTATTCACAACATCGTCAAGCACCGCTTTCAGATTAAATTTGCGGCGCTGCTCCGAGGTTTGATCGACGGCCACTCTTTTGAAACTTTGAACCAGTTCGGCAGCCTGATAGATGTTTCTGGCCGACAGGGTGGTCATTTCTTTGCCCCCTAACATCAATTCTTCGAGGACTTTGCGTCTCGGATTCGGCTCGCGAATCTGTGTCAGCAGTTCCTGGAAATTTGCCTCCAGCAGAGAAATCAAGGTCACCACATTGCCAATCGGTGTATTCAGTTCATGTGAGATGCCAGCAACCATCGCTCCCAGAGAAGCCAGTTTTTCTGCCATCACCAGTTCATTTTGGGTATTTTCCAGACGCTCGATGGTCGATTTCAGTGAGATATTGGTCGCCTCATATTCGTGGGTACGCTCTTTCACGCGATATTCGAGTTTTTCGTTCAGCCCCTGTAATTTTTCTTCCGACAGTTCAAGCTCGGCAATCTTCTCTTTCAGTTTCAAGGTCAGGGCACCGAGCTTTTCTTCGGTCTGCTTCGACTGGGTAATGTCGGTGACCATCAGTGCGAACTGCCGGTCACGCGGACGATAGGCCCGGACGTTGTACCATCGGCCCAGTTCATCGGAAAAATTCTCATAGTCCAGCGGTTTTCCGGTCAGTGCGACCTGGCCAAACACCTCGATCCAGCTCGTGTCCGTACCAGGCAACAAATCCAGTACTGTCCGGCCTATCGCTTCGCTGGCAGAGATGCCGGTGATTTGTTCGTAAGCCGGATTCATTTCAATGAAGCGATAATCGATGACTTTGCCCCTGTCATCCTGGATGATTTCGTGCGAGGCAAATCCGACCGTCATATTTTCAAACAGCATCTGCCACCTGACGTCATGCGTGGCCAGCATCCTGACCAGAAATGTCTGCTCAACCCATGAACCGAGGTCGTTCAGCAGGGCCTGCTCATCGAGTGACAGCTGGCGTGGTTTGTGATCGATAATGCACAGCGTGCCGACCCGATGGCCATCCGGGCTCTTCAGCGGTCGACCGGCATAAAAAACAATATGGGGTTCGCCGGTAACCAAGGGATTATCTGCGAATCGCGCATCCTTGGTCGCATCAGGAATAATGAACAGCGAGTCATGCATGATCGCGTGGCCACAGAATGAAATATCCCGGGGAGTTTCCTGCACCGGCAGGCCGAAACAGGCCTTAAACCACTGCCGCTCCGAATCAATCAACGAGACCAGAGTGATTGGTACAGCCATGACGATTTTGGTGATCCGGGCGATCTTGTCGAATATTTCTTCATTCGGCGTGGATAAAATTGCCATGCGCAGCAGCGATGCCACGCGCGCAGCTTCGTCATCCGGGATTGGTGCAGGCAGCATTGATAGCCCTGTCCATGAAAAATGGTTATTCAAGAGATGAATCAAAACATGATGCTGCAGGAGGTAACATAGGAAGCATAGGTCGTAGCTCGCCGCTATTCAAGAAAAAGGAGCCGGGCCAAAGTCAACATCGAAAGTCGTGTGCTAAAGACCGGCGATACGACTGGCAGCAATGGGCATGCACAGACACGGATATGAATGGGAAGTGAGCCAGATTCAGGGTATTTAACGCAGTAAATTAAACTTGCAAGTGGTTCCATTTTTACTATACTGACTTAAGCTATTGAGCCCGTTCGCAAGTAACACATTGTCGGAGCTGCAACCTGATCTTCCCAGCCAGTATTCGCCCGTTGAATTCCCGCGGCCATCCAATCAAATTCAATCAGGGAGTCTGCCAATGTTAGTGGATAAACATGCAAGCAATATTCGTCATCGGAACAACGTTAAAGTTCTGGACGCCAATGGGCCGGTGATGCTGTACGCGCACGGATTTGGCTGCAACCAGACTATGTGGGACCGGATCACGCCCGCATTTGCGGAAACGCACCGGCAGGTTTTGTTCGATTACGTCGGATCCGGGAAATCGGATCTGGCTGCGTTTGATGCACAGCGCTATGCCAGCCTGAACGGGTATGCGCAGGATATTCTCGATGTCTGTGATTCACTTGGCCTGAAAAGTGGCGTGATTTTTGTCGGCCATTCGGTCAGCTGCAGCGTTGGAATATTGGCGTCGATTATGCGCCCTGAACTGTTCGACAGACTGATCCTGGTCGGCCCCAATCCCTGTTTCCTCAATGACCCACCTGGGTACTTTGGCGGATTTGAAAAAGAAGATCTGGAAGGCCTGTTGGAACTGATGGAGCAAAACTATATCGGATGGGCGAATTATCTTGCGCCGGTGATTTCGGCCCAGGGTGAATCGGGAGCCGTCACCGCCGAACTGTCCGACAGTTTTTGTTCTACCGATCCGGTCACCACCAAGGTCTTTGCACGGACCACTTTTTTTTCTGATAACCGTGCCGATTTGCCAAAGGTCACCCGCCCGTGCCTGGTTCTGCAACATCAAACCGATACCCTGGCGCCGGTTGGCGTGGGCGAATATGTTCACGCCCATCTGGCTGGCAGCAGTTTCAAAATTTTGGGCGTAGAGGGACACTGCGCGCACATGAGCGCGCCAGAACTTGTGGTGCACGCGATTCGCGAATTTATCGGGCCACCAGCCTAGTCCATTATCGTGAAAAACTTCGATCAGATACCCAGCCCAGTTTTAGTCACCGATGGGGCAGGTATCATCCAATCAGCGAACCGGAGCCTGCTGAAACTGAGCGGCTGTGCTGCCGGTTCGCTGGTCTCAAAGTCGATGAACGTTCTGTTTCCGGTAGCGAGCAGGATTTTTCTACAGACTCATATCTGGCCCATGCTGTTGCGCGAAGACCAGGTGCAGGAAATTCGATTGCAGATTGTGACCGGCACCGGAGTCAAAACGCCGGTGTTTGTCAACTGTCAAAAAACCGGACAGGCCGGGCAAGAAAGCTATACCTGGATTTTTTTTGTGACCATGGAGCGCAGTCGCTTTGAGCAGGATCTGCTGGAAGCCAGGCAAAGAGCCGATGCCCTGTCTGCTGAAAGCGCCAGAAGCGAGCGGTTCATTCGCACCGTCGCGGACAGTTTGCCCAGCCTGATCGGTTATTGGGATCAAAACCTGATCTGCCGGTTTGCCAATGCGGAATACATTAAATGGTTCGGCAAGCAGCCCGCAGAAATTCTCGGAACACACATCAAAGAACTGTTGGGTGAGACCTTGTTCAATCGAAATATCGCTTACATGCAAGGTGCGCTGGGCGGCGAGATACAGGAGTTTGAGCGCGAAATCAAAATGTCTGGCGGAGAAACCGGTTATACCCTGGCCAACTATATTCCCGACCGGGACGCGAGCGGTGAGGTAAAAGGTTTTTTCGCCCTCGTGACCAATATCTCAAAACTGAGAGAAGCCAACGCAGCAATCCGGTTTTCCGCCAGTGTGTTTGACGCGACCTCGGAGGGAATTATGGTCACCGACGTGAATTCCATCATCGTATCAGTCAACCAGGCGTTCACCCGTCTGACCGGGTTCAGTGCAGAGCAAGCAATCGGAAAGAATGCCAGCCTGCTTAATTCCACCCGCCACGGTCGCGAATTCTTTGAACAGATGTATCAGGAATTGAACCTGAACGGCAAATGGAAGGGCGACGTTTGGAGTAAACGGGAAAATGAATCGGTGTTCCTCGCAAGACTGTCGATTTCAGCGATCTGGAACGATGCCGATGAAGTGACCCAGTATGTAGGTGTGTTCGACGATATCACCAAGCAATGGGACCGGGATCAACTGGTGGAACACATGGCCTTTCACGATGGCCTGACGGGTCTGCCGAACCGCTTGCTGCTGATGGAGCGACTTGGCCAGTTAATGGCCATGGCCTCACGCGAGCGGCGCCAGTTCGCCTTGCTGTTTCTTGATCTCGATGGTTTTAAATCAGTTAATGATCTGTTCGGTCATGATATGGGTGACCACGTACTCAAGACCGTAGCCGGCCGGTTTTTAGTCCTGCTGCGCAACTCGGATACCATCTGCCGCCTCGGTGGCGACGAGTTTGTGATTCTGCTGGATCAGCCCGATAGCCGTCACAGCATTGCGGTGATCGCCGCACGCCTGATCGCTACTGTCAACGAGCCGATCAGCGACGGGGATAAATCGATCACGGTGGGTACGTCGATCGGCATTGCCATTTTTCAAAATGATGGCAAGTCAGCCGATGAACTGCTCAAACTGTCCGATGACGCCATGTATGCGGCCAAGAAATCGGGTAAAAATACTTTTGTTTTTTCAGACGGTAATTTGTTTCAGTCTGAGTATTGATCAGCCGTTCATTTTGGCAAACAGCGCCGCCATCCTGCTTTGCAGCGACATGGCCAAACCCATATCGGACAGCTGCATACGACCTCCCATCACGGCGGACATGGCGTCCAATTTCCCCTGACCCATGGCAACCAGATCCACCAGCAAAATGCTAATGGTCAGATCGGCGGGGGCGTCCTCGTTGCTCACGGTGGCGCCATCGATGAACACAAACCCGTCGCCTTTCAAGTCGAATTTCAAGGTTTTGCCCAGCCCGCTGTCATCGCCCACGGCTGCCTTCAGACGCTCGGTAATATCCTGGATTGTTGCCATTTTTTTCTCCCTGAAAATCGGCGCAGCTGCGAAGTGCGCGCCTGTAGTTTTATAGATGCTCAAGATTACAGCAGTGCAGATTAATATTCAATCGAGTCAGTATTTGCCTGGTTCGCACTGTCTTCAATTTTAACAGCCATGTAAAGTTTGCTTGACATTCAAAATCTGTGAGAATAGGATGTCAAGTGTGCTTTACATGTTGAGGGTAACCGGGCTCATTTCTGATTCTTACTTTTTGGAGGTTTGTATGTACGAGAAGCAAATCAATAATACGTATTTTCGCGAACTGTTTGGTTCGATTTTCATTTATGTGCTGGTCCTGTTCATCAGTGTCTGGATTGCCCGCGACATGCAGGCTGGCTGGTTGCGCACCGCGATCGCGATTTGTCCGATGGTCCCGGTTCTGGGCGCGTTGTGGGCGGTGGTGCGTCACTTCAGACGTATCGATGAATATATGCGGCAATGGAGTCTTGAGAATATGGCGATAGCGGGCGGTATCACGGCCATCTTCAGCCTGACCTACGGTTTTATGGAAGGCATCGGTTTTCCGCGCTTAAGCATGTTTGTAATCTGGGGGATCTTTATGGGTGGGTGGGGACTGCTAACCTGCATCCGCAAGAAGATCGAGGACTGATATGAAGAACCATATCCGGGAACTGCGCACTGCAAAGGACTGGAGCCAGGCGACGCTGGCTGATCAGCTTCAGGTGTCAAGGCAGACGATTAATGCGATTGAAACCGGCAAGTACGATCCGAGTCTGCCACTGGCATTTGCGATTTCGAAATTATTTAAACTGCCGTTGGAGAAGATTTTTCAGGTTGATTGATGATGGTCATCATTGATTGAATACGTGTCAGGAAACGGTGAAGCAGCGGTTTTGGTTTCTGCCCATGTTCCTAAAAAATACTGGCCGAAACCAGCAGACGAATCAAGTCGCCCTGACGCTGTGCTCCAGTCTTGGAAAATACAGCGCAAGTTGCAGTCATCAGAAGAAAAATGGCGAGTATCAGTTTCATTGTGGCGCCCAAGGCAGTCGATAAATTTAAAAAAGGGGGGGCAAACAATTTGATCCCCCCGTGCTTCACAGTCCTGGGACAGCGCCAGTCAAACTTAATTGTCCGACAGTGTTGTCAATGCAAACGCCTGTCCGCCAGCGCAAGGTCCTGTGCTGGTGTTGAGACATCCGATTGCTGCAACCGTAACGACTTGACCCGCGGTCAGATTAACTGTCACCCCGGATGATGTCGGCAGGATCGGGCTGCTGGCACCGGCAGGGACGACCGCCAGCGTATAGGTCCCGGGTGCGACCTGGAGATCGGCAGCGGTCGCATTCGGATAGGACAGATTGGTCACCAAGGTGGCGGCAATCGACCCGGCGTTTAGGGCCACCACATCGACTGGCGGTGCATCTGGAGCGAGATGAATGACACGCACTTTCGCTTTGCCTTGAACCGGTGTCCGATCATCGCTGAACGCAGCCAGTTGCAGTTGCTGGGTGCCTGTCCCTCCGAGCAGTCCAATGGCAAATACGCTGGTGCTGGTGTTTGCTGCCAGGCTTGCATTATTCAGACTCAACACACCGGTCGTTCCAGGGTACAGGGCAACTGAAGCGTCATAAGTGGCAGGCGCTACAGCAAGATAAGCCGACGCGCTGGGGAAGCTGAAATTGCTCTCAACCTGATTTGTGCTGCCGTTGGCCTGCCCTGGCGAAGTCAGAAATATATTGACTGCGGGTACGTTCGGAGAAAAATGGGCAACGCGGACTGCTGCAAGTGTGGAAGGGATCACAAACGCAGCTGAGCCGCTTGGCGCAACCAGCAGACTGATTGGGGAGGCGCCCGAAGCCGGTACTGCAATCACCAGCAGGTCGGCATTGGCCGGCAAGGACACCGAGCCGGAATCAAAGACGAGTGTGCTGGTGCCAGCGACCGTGACTCTGATTTCATAATTTCCTCCCGCCACTTCCAAGGCCTTGACCCCGGCAGCTGGCGCGTAATTTTTGTAGCTCAATGCCGAAATGGTTGGACTGGCAGGAAGGGCCTCTCCCGGCGCAGTCACATACACATCGACTGCGGGAGCAGCAGGAGCGCCATGCACGACGCGCAGCTTCACATTACCCGCAGCCGGCGTATTACCTGAATCATCAACCAGCACGGAGGTAATGGCCTGTGCCGCTGGTGCAGATGGTGCAGCATAGCCGACAGCGATGGCAGTATATTGTCGCGACTCCACCAGAGTTGGATTGACATTGATCACTGATGTAGCAGACCCGGTCGGGTTAATCTGAATGGTGGCAGGCCCGGCTGGTATCGTTAAAAAGTCTGAAGCGGTTTCGTATGGCACATTGCTGGCGGCTTTCGCGCCGTTAACCAAGACATCGACGTTTGGTGCATCGGACGATGCGTGAATGACCCGCAATTGGGTGTTCATAACGGCGGCCGGTGAGCTGGACGAACTGCATGCGGGGACGACGACGGTCGTTGCCACCACCGCAACCAGCGCAAGACAGCGTTGCGCATTCTTGAATATTGGTTTCATTTGACTGCACTCCTTCTCGTAAGATTTTGGGTGTTGTGTCGGCAACCTGACCTGTTCGTCAGCATCCCGACAAGTCGTATCAAGCAAACTTTGACGATGGAGCAGCCAATGCAGACGGTTGGAACAGCCCGATTTGAACTGGCGGCACATCGTGAACCGGAGTTTAATACCTATTAATAAAAAAAGATACTGGCTGGTAGTAAAAATACTTTGTGGTAATAAAAATAGCAAAAAACCCACATAAAGTTTTTAGTGGATTGATTTTTAAGGAATTAAATATTTCGCGGCTTGAATCAAATGAGGTCGTGACCCATGTCGATTTTTTATTATGTCGGGCGGTGTGGCGTTTTTAGATTATGATTCTCGTGTCCTGGCACCACCAGCCGCTTTCAACCTCACTCCCCCCAATCATGAATTCTCAGCAACAGCAGGGCACGCATCCGGTTTCAAAGTCTGCATTCAAGCACCGGCTTTGTTTAATTATTTCAACCTTCTTTTTATTGACCTTACCCATGGCCAGCCGCGCTACCGAAGAACCTGAGTTCAAAGTTGTTCAAGAAATCAACGGCATCCAGATCCGCGATTACGCTGCCTACACGGTGGCCGAGGTAGTGATTGACGCCCCGGCTGATGAGGCCGGTAACCTGGCATTCCCGATCCTGGCCGGCTATATCTTCGGCAAGAACAAAGGAGCACGCAAGCTGGAAATGACGGCGCCCGTGACCCAGTCAGCCCAGCCGGTCAAGCTGGAAATGACCGCGCCGGTCACGCAGACCGCCGCAGAGGGTGGCTTTGTGGTGCAGTTTGTGTTGCCCAAAGATGTGAATCTTGCCAACGCGCCGGAACCGCTGGATGCGCGCGTCAAGCTGCGCGAAGTGGCACCGACGCGCATCGCGGTGATCCGCTATTCAGGGTTTTGGTCGGAGTCCAACTACAACAAACATTTGACGATGTTGCAGGATGCCTTGAAATCGGCCGGCCTGGTAGCGGAGGGCACACCCGTTTACTCGCGCTATGATCCGCCGTTTATGCCGTGGTTTTTGCGGCGCAATGAAATCTGGCTGCATATTGCCAGGTAGGCCGGACTTGCAGTTCGTTATTTTTTGTCTGCAAATCAGGCAGTCTGAGGCGGCAATATGGGAAGTTTCCCCCATGATTGCTGCGCAGCGCGCCTCTATACTTTCCCAGCGCATCCATTTGCTGTTGCGTACACCACAGGGAGAGTCCAATGAACAACAGTGCAAAATCAATCCTGGCAGTGATGACCTTGATCGTTTCAGTGACAGCGATCGCTGCCGGCAGTGAACAAAATACCGCAGTCAGCGCAAGTCCGGCACCGGCGGTATCGGTTCCGGCAGAGGGACTGAATCGCTACATGGTAGTGCGCACCTTTCCACCTGGCGCACTCGCAGGTCTCAACGATGAAGGCGAAAAAGCCGTCAATCAAGTCAATTCCAAACATGCGGTGAATTGGATCTATTCTTATGCCAATGAAGAAAAGACCAAAACGTTTTGCATCTATGAAGGGCCGAATGAAAAGGCGATTCGGGATGCCGCACAGGAAAACAAGATCCCGGTTGATTACATCGTCAAAATTCCAGTCGTCCTCGGCGCGCACTGATACTGCAGGCGCATTGTGCCTGAATGCCCGACCACTTTAAGGAAGCTGCCATGCCCAGATACATGATCGAACGAAATTTCCCCGCCGGTCTGCAGGTCCCGGTCAATTCTGAGGGAACAGATGCATTGATGAAAATAGTGAGCACCAACGGTGAGCAGGGGGTGACCTGGATTCATTCATACGTGAGCAAGGATAAAAAGCATACCTACTGTATTTACGATGCACCGACCCCCGAGGCGATCCGGCAGGTGGCCAGGTGCAATCAGCTGCCGGTAGAAAACATTGTTGAAGTGACAGTATTGGATCCTTATTTCTATCACTGAAGCCGTCCCGCTGAAATTGCCCATTGTGTCAGCCCTATGTCACAATGGGTTTTTTTCGCCGGGGGGATATTGTGACCGCGCTGATTGAACGAGATGACGTTTTTAAGCAATTGTTCACTGCCCTTCAACATGCTGACCTTGGCAACGGCAATACCGTCCTGCTGTTTGGCGAAGCAGGGATTGGCAAGACGTCGGTACTGACCCAATTCATTTCCAACCATCCCGATTGTCGCGTGCTGTCCGGCGGCTGTGAGGCACTCTATTCACCGCGACCGCTGGGACCACTTTATGACATGGCCCACGAGCTGGACGCCAGCATCCAGCAATTGATCGGACTGGAAGGCAATCGTGCCGAATTGTTCTCGGCGCTGTTGGATCAGCTGCAAAATCGCCAGGCTGCCACGATCATGGTGATCGAAGATCTGCATTGGGCCGATACCGCCACACTCGATCTGGTGAAATTTCTCACTCGTCGTATCCACCTGATTCCAACTCTGTTGCTGCTGACTTTTCGCGATGATGAGTTAGGCGCACATCATCCATTGCGTTCCGTGCTGGGCGATATGCCCGCCAAATCCGTGACCCGCATCCCGCTTGCCGCGCTCAGTGAAAATGCCGTGGTTGAGCTCGCCAGGCAGGCAAGCTGCAATCCGCACGGCATTTATAAAACGACGGGCGGCAACCCGTTTTTCGTCACCGAAGCCATCCGCGGCAATACCAACTCCGGCACGGTTCGCGATGCAGTCATGGCGCGTCTGTCCCGACTCCCCGATACCACGCTTGAGCTGATCAATCTGATTTCGATCGTGCCAACCAGAATCGAAATTGCTCTCGTTGCAGCCGTGCTCGGCCCGAAACAGCAAGACGTCCTGGTTGCCCTGTCATCCGGGCTTGTGAAGACAGACGGCAGATTTTATTTTTTTCGCCATGAACTGGCAAGGATTTCGGTCGAGGAAACTCTGGCCGTCCCGATTGCCGTCGCTTATCACGCCAGAATTCTTGATTACCTGATTCGATACAAAGGCCATGTGGCAATGGCGCGTCTGGTTCATCATGCTGCAGGTGCCAAAAACACCGAGGCAGTTTTAAGATATGCGCCGCAAGCCGCTGCAGAAGCCAAGTCTTGCGGGTCCCATCGCGAAGCTGCGGAACTTTATGGCGTAGCGCTGTTGCATGCCCAGGACCTTGGCCTGCCTGATCGGGCGCAGCTGTACGAACAGCGCGCCTATATGTGCTATCTGACCGACCAGATTGACGATGCGATTGAAGCCCGGCTGGCGGCGCTGTCAATTTGGGGCAAACTTGAAAACCGTATCAAGCAGGGCCATACCATGCGCTGGCTGTCCCGTCTGCACTGGTTCGCCGGCAATAACGACCAGGCAAAAATATGCGCTGATTTGGCCGTGCAAATTCTGGAATCGCAGTCGGACCCGATTGAACTGGCCTGGGCACAGAGTAATCTGTCTCAACTTTATATGCTGAACGGGAACAGCGAGGAGGCGATTCAATTCGGTAACGCCGCCATTCAACTGGCAAAAAAAGAAGGCGACAGTGAAATTCTGATTCACGCGTTGAACAATGTCGGGACGACACTTTGCTCAAGTGGACAAATCACCGGCAAGGCGATGTTGCAGCAAAGTTTGCAGACCGCACTGGAACTGGACTATCGCGAGCATGCCGCGCGCGCCTATGTGAATCTGGTGAGCACAGCGGTGAGTCAGCGCGATTACCGTTCGGCACGTGAGGGCATCGAGGAAGGCATCGCCTACTTTGCCGAGCGCGATCTGGATTCCTGGCTGCATTACTTGAGGGCGTACCAGATCCGCATGGAATTTGAAATGGGAAATTGGGATGCCGCTGCAGAACTGGCGAGCCAGGTTCTGGCGCGCAAGCGTGTTGCCAACATCTCGCGCATCCCCATTCTGACGACGCTGGCGCGGGTGAGGAATCTGCGAGGCGATCCAGGCGGCGCCGAATTGCTGGGTGAAGCAACCGTGCTGGCGCAAAAAATCGGTGAACTGCAAAGGCTCGCACCGGTCGCCATCGCCCATGCAGAAGCTGCCTGGCTTGCCAATGATGCTGCCGCACTCGATCAGGTGGTGTACACGACCTATGATCTGGCCAGACAGCGGGGCGATAAATATGTCATCGGAGAACTGGCATTCTGGTTCGATAAACTGGAGCTGGATGATGGCGCGACGACTGAGGCAGATCTGGAGCCTGCTTATGATCTGTATTTTTCAGGTAATTGGAAACTGGCCTCTGAAACCGCGCAGTTGCAAGGTCGGCGCTATGAATCTGCGCTGTTCCTGATGGCGGGCGACGAATCCAACGTCAATGCAGCTTTGTCCGAGCTCGAACGACTGGGTGCCAGCGCATTGATCAGGCGCTGCCGCTGCCAGGTTCGTCAGGCCGGACTGCGCGGCGTGATACGCGGTCCGCGCGCGACGACTGCCCAAAATTTTGCCGGACTGACCGCGCGTGAACTTCAAATCCTGTTGCATTTGACCGAGGGGCGCTCGAATGCTGAAATCGCCAGTCAGTTGTCGCGCTCTGAAAAAACGGTCGAGCACCACGTCTCAGCGATTTTATTCAAGCTCAAGGTTAAATCTCGCGGGGAAGCTGTGGCGCTGGCAAATAAAATCGGACGGTAACGTGCGCAGTAAAAAAAATAGCGGTCTGGCGTGTTCCGCAGACAACGCAACTGTTACTCAGTCACTGCAACGCCGCATGCTGAATGCCCAGTTCAAATAATTTTTGCAGCGGTGCTGCCAGATACGGAATGACGATGTAGACCATCACAAATCCGACGGTCATGGTGATCGGGAAGCCGATGCCGAACAGATTCAGTTGTGGTGCCGCCCTGGTCAGAATCGCCAGCGCGATATTCGTCACCAGCAAGGCCGCAATGATCGGCAGTGCCAGCTGGACTCCCGAGCTGAAGATCACCGATGCGGCTGTCACCACGTGGAACCAGATGCCGGGCCGGCTGGCGATATCTGCGCCGATCGGCAGGGTATCAAAGCTTTCCACCAGGGCGCTGAGCAGGGCAAGATGCAGATTCAGACTCAGAAACAACATGGTGGCAATCAGGGTCAAAAATTGGCTCACCGCAGGGGTGGTGGCTCTGGTTTGCGGATCAAAGAATGAAGCAAATCCCAGACCCATCGACAGACTGATAATGTTGCCGGCCATATCGATGGCGGCAAAGACGATCTGAATCGAAAAACCCATCGCGATACCGATGATGAATTGCTGCGCCAGGATCATCAAACCGGCCAGCGACATCGGATCGATATGGGGAAGATTGTGCAGGGTCGGCGCGACAATCAGTGACAGCATCACGCCAAAACTGATCTTGATCATGACCGGTACCGCAGAGTTGCCAAACACCGGAGCGATGGCGATCATGCCGAGTATTCTGGTCAATGGCCAGATAAACGAGGTGATCCACAACATGTACTGCTCACTGGAGAAGTTGATCATCTCAACTCGCTCAGCTGACCATGCGCGGGATATTCATGAACAGTTCGTGAAAATAATTGGTCAGAATGCCGAGCATCCAGGGGCCGGTCAGATCGATCATCAAAAATACGCCGACCAGTTTTGGAATGAAGGACAAAGTCATTTCATTGATCTGGGTCGCGGCCTGAAAAATACTGATGATCAGACCGATCACCAGCGCAACCATCAGCATCGGAATGGAGATCATCAGCGTGATTTCCATGGCATGTCTGGCCATATCCATGACTTGTTCGGGAGTCATATATTCCTCTTAATAAAAACTTTGGGCCAATGAACCCATCAATAACTGCCAGCCGTCTACCAGCACAAACAGCATGATCTTGAAGGGCAGCGAAATGGTGGCAGGCGACATCATCATCATCCCCATCGACATCAGGACAATGGCGACCACCATATCGATGATCAGAAACGGGATGAAAATGGCGAAACTGATTTGAAACGCGGTCTTCAGTTCGCTGGTGATATAGGCTGGAATGAGCACGGTCAGGGGTACTTCTTCAGGGCCATTCAATTTTGGCGAGCGCGACAGCTTCACGTACAGGGCCAGATCGGCCTGCCGGGTCTGCTTCATCATGAATTCCTTGAGCGGTTTGGAGCCGCGTTCCAAGGCCTCGGAAAAGCTGATCTTGTTATCGTTAAACGGTTGATAGGCATCGGCATAAATCTTGTCGATGACCGGGCTCATCACGAACATGGTCAGAAACAGCGACAGGCCGATAATGACCTGATTCGGTGGTGAACTGGCCGTGCCGATCGCCTGACGCAACATCGACAGCACAATCACGATGCGGGTAAAGCTGGTCATCATCAACAGCACGGCCGGCAGGAAACTGAGCGAAGTGAGGATCAGCAGTGTCTGAATACTGAGCACATAATTCTGGCCACCGTTTGCAGCCGGTGTGCTGGTGATGACCGGAACCTGTGACCACGCAGTCTGTGAGAACAGACACAGGGCGAGCAGGGTGGCCGGTATCAGCAGACTGCGAATGAGGGAGTTACGGTTTTTTTGCATGATATTTTTCTAACGCGCCCTGCATCCACTTGGCAAAATCCGGTTTGGCTGCGTTGCCAGCTTCAGGTGGTGCTTCCTGGCGCGGCATTTTGGTAATCGTTGTGATGTTTTGCGGTGTTACGCCCAATAAAATCCATTCATCACCGACTTCAATGACCACCAGTCGCTGATTGTTGCCGATACTGGTGGCGCCGATCACTTTGACCGGGAAGGGGCCATGAACACGATTGATGCCGAATTTTTTAAACAGATAGCTCGCGCCAACCAGCAGTCCGACTACCAGCAGCAGCGACAGAATAATGTGCAGCAGGCCGCCCGAGGTCGGATTGTCGGTGGCGTCTGCTGCATGAACCAGCGTGCAGCAACCGAGCAGAACAAGGAAGATCGCTCGGTTCATTTGTTCAGTTTTCTGATCCGTTCGGCCGGGGTAATGATGTCGGTCAGACGAATACCAAATTTGTCGTTGACCACCACCACTTCGCCCTGTGCGATCAGGCAGCCATTGACCAGCACATCCATCGGTTCACCAGCCAGACCATCCAGTTCCACCACCGAACCCTGCGCCAGTTGCAGCAGATTTTTAATGGCAATTTTGGTGCGTCCCAATTCCACGGTCAGCTGGACCGGAATATCCAAAATGAAGTCGATATCGTTGTGGGTTTCAATCTTGTTGGCCCGCGGGCTCAACTCCTGAAACACGGTCGGCTGTGGCTGGTTTTGTGCTGCCGTTGCGTCGGCTTTTTCCTGCTCGGCAATCGCCGCGCCCCAATCGTCTTCACTGATCGGCGCGTCTTCGCCTGAATTGATGTCATCCATGATGTGCTCCATGCTTGCTGTCGGTTGAGGCGTCCATTGCCATTTCCTGTGCGCTGGAAGAGAGTAATTTCTCCACTTTCAGCGAATATTGATCGTTAAAGGTTCCGTACTTGCATTCCATGACCGGCGTGCCGTCAACCTTTGCCAGCAGCACATCGGGTACCGAGAGCGGAATAATATCGCCCACGCGCAGATTCAGCACCTCTCCCAGCGACATGTTCGCAGTACCCAGATCGGCGACGATTTCCACTTCGGCGATCTGAATCTGCTGCGTCATCAGGCGCACCCAGCGCTTGTCGACTTCGAGCGTCTCACCCTGCAGACTGCTGGTCAGGGTGTCGCGGATCGGTTCGATCATCGAGTAGGGCATGCAGAAATGCATTTCGCCGCTGACCGGCCCCAGTTCAATCGTAAACGTCGTGCACACCACCACTTCATTCGGCGTGGCGATATTGGCGAACTGAGTGTTCATTTCTGAACGGATGTATTCGAATTCAATCGGATAGACCGGGGCCCATGATTTGGAATAGGTTTCAAATAATATGTCGAGGATGCGCAAAATGATACGCTGCTCGGTCTGGGTGAAATCACGCCCTTCAACCCGGGTATGAAAGCGTCCATCGCCGCCGAACAAATTGTCCACCAGCAGAAACACCAGATTCGGATCCATCACAATCAGCGCGGTGCCGCGCAGCGGTTTCATGTGCACCAGATTCAGATTGGTCGGCACCACCAGATTGCGGATAAATTCGCTGTATTTGGAAACCCGCACCGTGCCCACCGAGACCTCGGCACTGCGTCGTAAAAAATTAAACAGGCCGATGCGCAACAGGCGCGCAAAACGCTCGTTGATAATTTCCAGCGTCGGCATCCGGCCCCGCACAATCCGCTCTTGCGTGGCCAGATTGTAGGTGCGTACGCCACTGGTATCCTCTTCGGAACCGGCATCGTCAATATCCCCGGTAACCCCTTTGAGCAGGGCATCGACTTCTTCCTGGGATAGAAAATTGTCAGACATGGTTTCTTCTCTACTGAATCATGAACGACGTAAAGTACACGCCTAATATTTTTCGTTCTTCCGCTTCTTTCGGAGTCGGCTCATCGTTGTTGTACGGCATCTGCACCTGCTTGATCAGGTCTTCTTCCAGTTTTAGTTTGCCATCATTGGTGAGCAATTCATCGGCGCCCTTGTTGGCCAGCAGCAGTAATATCCGGCTGCGCAATTGTGGCATATTCGCCTTGTAATAGTTCAGTTGTTCTTCATTGCGCACCTGCAGGGTGATGCCGGTTTGCAGATATTTATCACCACCTTCAGTCTGCAGATTGACGATGAAATTCTCCAGCGCCAGGAAAACCGGGGGCGCGGCTTTTTCCGCAGACTTTTTGACTTCCTTGGTATTGGCGGGTTTCTTGGTCAGGAAAAAAGCCGCCGTGCCGCCGCCGATTGCCAATACCACAACAGCAATGATGGCGATCAGGATGATTTTTTTCTTCTTCGATCCCGTCGCGACTGGTTGTTCAGCGCCTGCTGGCGCTTCTTCTTTTGGTGCTGTCTTGGCCATATGGAATTCCTTTAGATTGGTATGTAAAACAAAGTTGGTTAATTATTACCACTAGAAGACTGAAACTTCTTAATGAAAATATAGTAGTTTTAATTCCCTAGTTCAATGTCATACATGGTCCTTCCCGCTCTAAAGTGGCTAAATCTTGTGTCGTTGCTACGGTTATACGAAGGTATCAACCAATCCAGTGCCAGCGCGCTGGATCACACCCGAATTGCCTGTTACAGCGCCAATTGGGTTGCCAAGGTCACTGATACTGGTTCGACCCGAATTTGACTGTGCCTGATTTTGGGCAAAATCCTGTCTGGCCTGACTGTTCACATTGCAGTCACCCAACTGAATGCCGGACTGACTCATCATTTCACGCAGCTTGGGGATGGCATTTTCAAGCGCTGCACGAACTTCCGGATGGTGCGAAATAAACGTCGCATTGGCATGCTGGTTGTTCAGACTTAAGACTACCTGCAGCGGACCCAGATCGGGAGGATTGAGGGTCAGGGATGCGCTTTGCTGTCCGCCGGAGACCATCCAGTTGATCTTCTGTCCGACCGCCTGATCCCAGTTGGGCGAGCTGACCGGGGTGGTAATCGTGTCAGCCGATTCAGTCCGTGGCAGATTATTGGCAGGCATCGCCAGGATCGGTGCCATCGCATTCATCTGCGCATCGCTTAAATTCTGGTTGACCGACTTGATTGACTGCAGTGACGTGTCAGCATTGGCTGCATTGCCTGATAGCGGCGCAGTCAAATTGGCGGCAGGGGCGGTAATCGGGGTGGCGCTGGTTTGAGCGCCTGCTGCTGGCTGGGCCGGCATGATTGAACTGTTTTTATTTCCTGTTCCGGCTTCCGGCAACACGGCCTTATTCAGGGTGCTGGCAAACGTTTCCGATTGTTGGCCAGTGTTTTTGCCGGTAGATTTGGCCGGGTTCACGGCCACGGCAGTTTGTGCCGCGATCGGTGCGGCCGCCTTGCCATTGGCTGTCTGTGTCGCGGTCAGTGCGGTTGTGGCGCTTGCTTTGGGGTCGTGCACTGCATTGGTACCAGCAGGTGCAACCGGGGTTGCAGCAGTCGCGGCGTTGGCTGCAATTGCAGTCAGCGGATCTGACGCCGTTGCATTGTTTGCTGCATTGTTTGCCGCATTGTTCACACCGGTTGCGGCTGCCGAAGCCGAATTTTCAGCGCCTGCAGAGCTGGCAGCTGCGCCGTTATTGGCAGTCAGCACCGCCAGCGCTGCGGCAGTTGCAGCAGTGGCGGCGGCAGCGTCGGTCGGACTCGTTGTTGTATCGGATTGTCCGGCTGCCGATTTGCTGATCTTCTTGCCATTTGCCACAGTGCCATTGTCGGCAGATGCAGCAGGAGTGGAATTTGAACTGGCTGCCGCGTTGCCGCTGCTGTCGCCTGCAGTGTTGCCATCACCCGCCTTGCCCGATCCGGATGCAGCGCCCGTGCCATTGTGGCCCGCACTGACGGTCCGGTCTTTTGGTGCTGGCGATGCAGGGTGTGCTGTTTTTTGAACAACCGGTGCTGCGGCTGGAGTAGGGGTGGGCGGCGCGGCAGCGTGAATTTCGTTGTTTAACATAGTGACGAACGACATGGCCTGGCTGGCCGCGCCTTGACCGGCCGCACCGGAGCTGGCGGCTTGATGAGCGGCCGGCTTGTTTTGCGCGGCGTTGACTGCATTGACGTTGGCGACCATGATCTTGACCTGTACCTACAAAATATTAAAAAATGAGCAGCGCTGCGACCAAAATCCGATTCAAGATGCCACTTGACCAACGCTTACTGTTTGTAAAACGACTGGCGCGCGCCAAGTTCATCGGTTTGAATCTGGTCACGACGCGCTTCCTTTTGCTGCTGCACTTTGTCGGCACGTTCTTCCAGCGTGGTGTACGACATGCGCTTTCGTTCCTGATCCTGCCATTGCTGTTTCTGTAAGGCCACGCGTTGATGCGCGTCGTTGACCAGCTTTTGCTGACCGTGCACGGCGTCGTCGATTTTCCCCAAAAACAGCTGAAAATTGCGGATGTGCTGCATATCGCGACCGGCTTTCAACT
The DNA here is from genome assembly GCA_040544425.1 of Oxalobacteraceae bacterium GrIS 1.18. Classification (GTDB taxonomy): domain Bacteria; phylum Pseudomonadota; class Gammaproteobacteria; order Burkholderiales; family Burkholderiaceae_D; genus Solimicrobium. The sequence goes on along the minus strand of JBEONO010000005.1, from coordinate 83,198 downwards.
CTGCCTGCATCTTGAGTGAATAGTCTTCGCGATATTTTTTCAGCAAGTTCAGCTTGCTTTCCAGATCTTCGCATGAGCGGATCGCCAACCCCAGATTGGCCGCAGCCTCATCAGTGAGCTTTTCGGCAATGTCAATTAGGGTGGTAAGTGTAGATGTCTGAGCCATGATTTATCCTTTCGACCAAGTATAAAAGGATGGGTGTTCAATCAATGCTTAGAAAAGCGTGGTAAGTTGCCCCAAGCTCTCCGTAATACGGCTGCGTTCCTGAATTCCTTGCTGCAAAAACTGTTCAATTCTTTCATGTTGCAATATCGCTTCGTCCAGTACCGGGTCGGTCCCAGCCGTGTAAGCACCGACACTGATTAAATCCCGGCTTTGTTGATACCTTGACACCAGTTGCTTGAGTCGCCGTGCCGACTTCTGATGTGCCGGGCTGGTGATGTTGGTCATCACCCGGCTGATTGATTTTTCAATATCGATTGCCGGGTAATGCCCTGAATCGGCCAGCGCGCGGTCCAGCACAATATGACCGTCCAGAATCGCACGCGCGGAATCAGCGATCGGATCCTGCTGGTCATCGCCCTCGGTGAGCACCGTGTAAAACGCCGTGATCGAACCACCGCCCGGCAGACTGTTGCCGGCGCGCTCAACCAGTTGCGGCAGTTTTGCAAAGACCGAAGGCGGGTATCCCTTGGTGGCAGGTGGCTCGCCAATGGCCAGCGCAATTTCACGTTGCGCCATGGCGTAGCGGGTCAGCGAATCCATGATCAGCAACACACTTTTGCCCTGATCACGAAAATATTCGGCGATGGTGGTGGCATACGCCGCACCCTGCAATCGCATCAACGGCGGTGTGTCCGCTGGCGCTGCGACCACCACTGAGCGCGACAGACCGACCGGTCCCAAAATATGTTCAATAAATTCCTTGACCTCGCGACCTCGCTCGCCGATCAATCCAACCACGATCACATCTGCGCTGGTATAGCGCGCCATCATGCCCAGCAAGACGCTTTTACCTACGCCGGAACCGGCAAACAGGCCCATGCGCTGACCGCGCCCGATGGTCAGGATGCTGTTGATCGCGCGGATGCCGACATCGAGAATTTCAGTGATCGGCGCGCGATGCAGCGGGTTGATCAGGCGCGATTTCAGGGCCGCGCTTTGCGAGGTATTCAAGGGGCCGAGATTGTCGAGCGGAGTGCCCGCGCCGTCCAGCACCCGGCCCAATAATTCGTAACCGACCGGCAGGTGGCGGGTCCGGTCAATCGAGCGTCGTGCAGGACGGATGGTCAGATTGACGCGGCAGATATTGTCTGTCGACTTGGCCGGATACACAGCCGTGCCGGGCAACAGACCTTCGGTCGAATTTTGCGGCATCAAAAATATTTTTTCGTGATCAAAGCCGACGATTTCAGCATTAATTTCTTCGCCGTTCTGGAGCACGATAATGCAGGCACTGCCCATCGGCAGTTTCAATCCCACCGCCTCGATGACCATGCCGGTAATGCGGGTGATGCGCCCGGCAATTTCAAAGTTGCCAACCAGGTTGATGACTTCGCTGGCATTCTTCAGATAGGTCTTGCACATCGCAAGCGACTCGGCCGGGACAAGTTCAGCAGGGGCCAGCCTATCTTGGGCCAATTCGCCTTGGGCCAATTCGCCTTGGGCCAGTTCAGTGTTCATCGTCTCTGCTCCAGATCACGCACATACCAGCTGTTGTCGCGACCGAGTGCATCGGTCAGTTGTTGCCAGCGCGACTGGAGCGACGCATCGATCTGATTCTTCAGGGTTTCAATCCTGCAGTCGCCCTGATTCATATGCAGATCGTTCACAATCACCCAGCCGGTTTCACCCAACTCCGCGCCGACTTTCTGTTTCACCAATTCCGCGTCTTTTGGATTGAGAAACAGTTGCGCCGGTTGCTGGACTGAGGGGAGGCTGGCAATGGCCTGTTCGATCACCGGTATGATCAAGGCCGGGTCGATTTCCAGCGCGCCTTTTAACATCGCCTTGGCAATGTCCAGCGCAAGATCGAGCACTTCCTGCGCCACGATCTGCTCGGCATGCTGAATGCCCAGATTAAATTGCGTACTCAGTTTCAGGATGGTCGCCAACTCGTGCTGCATTTCCAGTTGACCGGTGCCAAGGCCGGTCTTGTGACCTTCTTCGAAGCCCTGGGCAAAACCTTCCTTTTGCGCCTTGAGTTTGAGTCGGTCCAATTCGGCCTTATTGTTGGCCAGCAGTGCTTCGGTCGACACTTTGGCTGCGGCCGGTTTGGGCTCTTCAAATGAAGTCATTTCCCAGCGTTGATAGGCTGAGAGTTTGCCTTTGGAAGTGGCATCAGACAAAAGAATCCTCCCCGCCTTTTGAACCCAGCATGATCTGGCCTTCGTCGGCCAGACGGCGCACGATCACCAGAATTGCTTTTTGCTGGGCTTCGACTTCGGACAGGCGCACCGGACCTTTGGATTCCAGATCGTCGCGCATCATTTCGGCAGCGCGTTGTGACATGTTCTTGAAGATCTTGTCGCGCATCTCGGGGTTGGCGCCTTTCAGGGCGATGATCAGGGTGTCAGACTGCACCTCGCGCAACAGCAGTTGAATACCGCGGTCGTCAATGTCCATGATGTTATCAAACACAAACATCTCATCCATGATTTTCTCGGCCATATCACTGTCGTAATTGCGCAGATTGCCCATGACCGAGGCTTCCTGTTCGCCATTCATGAAGTTCAGAATTTCCGCCGCTGCGCGCACACCGCCGATGGTTTTTTTCTTCAGGCTCTCATTGCCGGTCAACAGTTTGGTCAGCACATCATTTAATTCGCGCAAGGCAGCCGGTTGAATACCGTCCAGTGTCGCGATGCGCAGCACCACGTCATTGCGCAGTCGCTCAGTAAAATTGCCCAGGATCTCGCAGGCCTGATCGCGTTCCAGATGGACCAGAATGGTGGCAATAATTTGCGGGTGTTCATTGCGGATCAACTCGGCCACGGACGGCGAGTCCATCCATTTCAAACTCTCGATACCGCTGGCGTCACGCCCGCCCAGAATCCGGTTCAGCAGCGAGGCGGCCTTGTCGTCACCGAGCGCCTTGGTCAGCACATTACGGATATAGTCATCCGAGTCGATACCCATGGAAGAACTGATATCGGCATTGTTCAGAAATTCATCGATGGTGGCAGCGACAGTTTCATGCGGAATGGCGACCATGCTGGCCATGGCAATGCCCAGCTTTTGCACTTCGCGCGGCCCCAAATGGCGCATGACCTCGGAAGCGCAATCCTCTCCCAAGGCCAGCATCAAGATGGCTGCTTTATTTAATCCATCGTCACTCATATTTTTTTTAGCCTTATTACTTACTATTTCTTATTCACTGTTTACCCAATTTTTTACCACGTTGGCGACGATCTTTGGATCCTGTCGGGAGAGGTCTTTGGCAACCTCCAGATCTTTTTCATACGCCTGCGCATTCTTGAATTGGAACTCGTCTTTTTCCGGTTCGGGACTGAGCTTGACGACCACATCCTCATCCTCTTCTTCCTCTTCAACCTTGGGTGCGGCACGGGACTGCGACTTCTTGTTGCGCTCCATGATTTTGGTAATCAACGGTCTCAGATAGGCGAAGAACAGATACATGATGGCGAGCGTGCCAAGCAGATACTTGCCGACATTTTTGACCAGCTGAATGGTTTCGGTCTGCTTCCAGAGCGGTACCTCGACGTTGTCTTTTTCAGTGCCGACAAATTTGCTGTTGACCACATTGATCGTATCGCCGCGATCCTGATTGAATCCCATCGCTTCCTTGGCCAGAGAAATAATCTGCGCCTTTTCAGCATCGTTCAGTTCACGGGAAACCGGCTTGCCGTTCTTGTCCAGTTCATTCTTGAAGTTGACCACCACGGCAACGGCCAGGCGTTTGATGCCGCCCATCGCCTGCTGGGTGTACTTGATGGTTTTATCGACTTCGTAATTGATGGTGGAATCTTTTTGCCCGGTGCCACCGGCTGCGGCACTGGCTGCACTCGAAGCGCCAGCCGGTGCGTTGATCGGTGCGGTCGCATTGACAGGTGGCTGGTTGCTCAGCGCACCCGGAATGCCGGAAGCATTGGCGCCGCCTTTGCTGCCAGATTCACTGCTCTGCATGCTGCGCACCGCGGCCGAGTCGGGAGTCTGATTCGGTTTGTAAACTTCAGCGGCCTGCTCAACGTGGGTAAAGTCAACATCGGCAGTCGCTTCAGCACGCACATTGGTGTTGCCGACGATCGGCGAGATGATCGATTCGATCCGCTTGACGATATCCATCTGCAGTTCCTGCACATATTTCAGCTGGCTCGGATTCAACTGGCCGACCCCGGCCTGTTTGCTGGTGTCAGACAGCAGATTGCCGCTCTGGTCAACGATGGTGACGTTTTGTGCCGGCAGGTCAGGCACGCTCGAAGCAACCAGATGGATGATGGCACTGACCTGCTGCTGGTCGAGCAGACGGCTGGAGTACAGATTCAGAATCACCGAAGCAGTCGGTTTTTGCTGGTCACGCACGAACACCGTGTCTTTGGGGATGGCCAGATGCACGCGGGCACTTTGCACCGCTGAAATGGATTCGATCGAACGCGCCAGTTCACCTTCCAGTGCGCGCTGAAAATTGACTTGCTCCAAAAATTGGGAAATCCCCATTTTTTGATTTTCCATCAATTCAAATCCGACGTTGCCGCCTTTCGGCAAACCCTGTGATGCCAGCTTCAGACGTGCATCGTGCACCATGCCCTCCGGGACCAGGATGGCTGAGCCGCCGTCGGAAAATTTATACGGGATATTCATCTGCTGCAAGGATGCGACGATGGCACCGCCATCGCGATCGGTGTAATTTGAAAACAGTACACGGTAATCAGGTTGTGAAGTCCACATCCAAATACCGGCCATGATCGCTATGATTACCGCTGCCGAGACGGCAAGCAGAAACACTCTGGTTCCTTGTGTTTCTGGTAACCCTAAAAAGCGCGGTTGGGCCAGAGTCGCTGGATCTGCTGTTGCCATGTTAACGTTCTCCGGAAGATTCTTGTTTCATTACAGACTGATCGGAATCACCGCGCGCCCACCGACAGTGTGACATCGGACGCGCAGCATTCCTATCGAATTTGATGAGATTGTCAGATGATTTCGTTATTTCAAACAGGCGAATACATGGCGATTTACCTGTCTTATCTTGATTAAAATTTGCACGGGGCTCTGATAGTCTGGCACCAGCTCAAAGAGTTTGAAAAAAATGAAACCTTGGAGAGAGAAATGGGTGTCGAAGGGATAAGTTCCAGTCAGATTGATTCGATGTTGGCCTTGCTGCGTAATACCGCGGCCCAGGCCACTGCGCCCTCTGGATTGGGCAATGTGGGAGCTGCGGTGGGAGCGGCGGTCGGTGGAGTCGGCAGCAGTGGTCCGAGCGCCAAAGTCAATTTTGCTGACGCCTTAAAAAACTCACTCAATCAGGTCAATCAGGTTCAGGCCCAGGCACAACAGTTGGGCGACCAGTTCGCTTCGGGCAATGACAGCGTCAGTCTGTCTGATGTCATGATCGCTACGCAAAAAGCCAACATCAGTTTGCAGACCACAGTGCAGGTCCGCAACAAGATGGTTGCGGCCTACACCGACATTATGAATATGCAAATCTAATTCATCCCGGCATTGCGGGAATTGCGTTCACGCTCAATTTTGGTAATCAATTTTTGAATCTGCGCCAGAATCGCTTTCGGCATATCGACAAATTGAAAGCCAATGCGGCGACTGGTTTTATGATTCATCAATAATAGATTTTGCGAGTTGCGCACCTGCAGCGTCACGTTGATCACACCCAATCCCGGCAAGTCGATTTTGCAGTTGTCGTACATCACGCCAAATTCGGCATTCAAGGTTTTTTTCTCATCCAGCAGCGCGACCCCACCACAACTGATATCGACCAGCGGCAATTTGATCTCGCCACCACCATTTTCTTGCGGGACCTTGACGACACAGATGATCGGATGGGAAATCGGTGTGTTGATGCGATAGTATTCGCGGCGCTGCAAACGGATCAGACTGGCCGGGATGGTGCAGCTCAAGGCCTGATTGCCCAGGTAGTTGGCGCGGCTGATGCTGGAGGAAGAAAACTGGATACTGATCCGGTTTAACGAAGCTTCGAAATACACCCGCGGCGCTTCGATCAGACGCTGATTGGCCGATTCGGTCGAGGCGCAATCAAACACGATGTTGTTATTGTCGTCATCGACTTTCAGAATGGCGGTGACGATCACTTCGGTGCCGTCATTGATAATCATGTTGATGAGCTGTTTGCTCTCCTGCAGACTGCGGATCAACATGATGATTTCCTTGCGCGAATCAACTTGATACGGACTTTGATTTTCAGTGCCCAGATTGGGTAAGTTTGGTTTCATGGTGTCAGTTTCGGGTTGACTTCGAAGGTGGAAACGTAGGGGGTGATGATGCCGGTGCTTTTTTGTTTTTCGATATGGTATAGCCAGGCCAGCAATTCCGCAACGACGCGATACAGCGCCGGAGGAATATCCTTGTCCAGATCGACCTGCATCAGGAGTGAGACCAACTCCTGCGACTGATGCACATAAACGCCATTCTCTTTGGCTCGTTCAATGATCGCTTTGGCGACCAGACCTTTCCCTTTGGCGACCACGGTTGGCGCCGACGAACCGCCCTGATAAGCCAGCGCCACGGCATTCTGGATGGGCGAGTTGTGCTCATCGCCCGGTTTGGCTGTGCTGCTCATGATGGTTTGGTTTTAATCTGTAATGAATCGAGCTGGGTGCCGGTGTTATCCAGCGCGTTGACCAGGGTAGTTGCGTGCTTCTGCAGGATCTGCGAGGTCGCCGCATCCTGGGTATGCACGGTCAGTTTCAGATGGGTGCCGCTCAACTGGAATTGCGCTGAAATATTTCCGAGCTGCGGCATGGAAAAATTGGCGACACTTTGCCAGATTTGTTCCGGGTCCTCGGCTTGCTGCTGCTGTTTGTGTTGGCGGTCACGCGAAATTTCCCATTCCATGGTTTGTCCCGGCCAGACTTCACCGCGCCACATAAAGCGTTGCTGCTCCATGGTTTGCAACTGCTGCTGAATGATCGGCGCTGCGGCATTGGGCAGGGTGATCGCGCTGCTGCCGGTGGCTGTCGTATTGCCAACCGGGCCGGATGCGATGCCGGTGCGCGTGTCAGGACTGACGGTCGAGGGCAGATTTATTTTCGCAGCTTCCGCAGGCGTTGCATTATTTGGCGGATTGCTGGTCGCGACATTGGCTGCCGTATTTTGTGTGGGCGCGGAAGTGGGTGTGGGGTTGGATGCGGCGTTGGGTGCGGAGTTGGGTGTACTGAAGCTGGCCTGCGGTTCCTTCATCAGTTCGGTCAGGGGCAGCGTTCCTTCGGCCCATTTCAGCACGTGCGATTCATAAAATACGCCGCTGGTTGAAACGCCGCTTTGCAATGCCCTGGCCAGGGTATTGACGTTGACCTGTGGCGTCGCGAGCAGAGGCACTTTGCTGACGTTCACCACCGTGGCGTCGTGAGGCGTTTGCTGGATTAACTGGTTGACTAATTTGCCTGCCGAACTGAACGTGGCCGGGGCGCTGTCGGTCGCGCCGCCATTGACAATAATCAGGCGCGGATCAGCACTGGTGCTGGTAACCGGTGCCGCCGCAAAACTGGCCTGCAGGGCTGGGCCGCTGGCGCCGGTTTTGGCCGCAGCCGATTGATTGAAGTCGTCAATGAGCTGCTTGGCCGATGTCGCAACCGTCGCATTGGTAGTCACCGGCGTGCCCGGTTCGCCATCCGACGGGTTCAATAAAAACGTGGCGCGCGGCGAGGTGGCAATCAGCGTCAGGGACAGCTTGGCGCCGACTTCCGGCGAATTGGGCAATTGCATGCGTGCGGCGACATCGGCGACCTTGACGATGTAAGTGCCGTCGGTCAGCGCCGAAACCACTTCGGCCTTGAACTGTTTGCCGACCACCAGCTGGCTGCTGTTGAGGATCGCGCCTTGCCTGGCCTGATTGATTGGCCCGGCACTGGTCGACGCTTCAATCAGCGGATTTTGTTGCGTGACGGGAGAATCGACACCTGAGACCATTTTTTTTCCAGTGGGTAGGACTGATCAGCGCCTGATTGTGATCAATGGCGGATCGTAAAACGAAAACATGGTAATCAGTCCGCGCTGACGACCCGGTTCTTTCCGGTCATCTTGGCCTTGTACATCGCTTTATCGGCGCGGATGATCAAGGTTTCCTGGCTTTCGGCCGGGTGACGTTCTGCCACACCGGCGCTGAATGTGATCAAGACCTGTTCTTCCCCGGCCATGAAAAAATGTTTGGTCAGTTCGCGCTGCAATCGCATCATGGTATCGGCCGCATCTTTCAAGCCGGTTTCCGGCATCACCACGGCGAATTCTTCGCCACCGTAACGTGCCACGATATCCATTGAGCGCAGGGTTTTTTTGATGATATTCACCAGATGCACCAGGGCACCGTCGCCGGTCACATGGCCGAAAGTGTCATTGATTTTTTTGAAGTTATCGATATCCAGCATGCCAAAACACAGCGGCGTTTTACGTCGGTCAGAGCGTGCTGCCTCGCGCGCCAGAATTTCATCCAGGCCGCGTCGGTTCAGGCTGCCGGTCAATTGATCCTTTTGCACCTGATCGCTCATGTCGGCCAGCTTTTTTTCCAGTTCAGCAATCCGCGCTTCGGCTTCCTGCACTTCTTTTTGGGCGGCCTGCATCATGTCATAGGATTGCTTGGTTTCGTTCTGCACCACCATGGTATCGGCCAGCAGACTGTCGATCACCTTATTGATATCTTCCGGGCTGGTGTTGTGGGTGATCTTGCCGGTATAGGACGTGACCTTGTCGTGGTAATCCCCGGTGGTGCTGGCAAATACACTGAGCCGGTCGACAAACAGATCCATGAGCTGTTTGACCGATACCTTGTTTTGGGCAATGCTTTCTTTTAACACGCCTTGCTTGTAGACGACCTCTTTGAGGCTTTTGGTTGCGGCCAGCAAGGCGCGGTGGTCAATCTCGCCGGTGATCAGCTCCTGAATCACAATCACCTGTCCGCGCAGCCAGTTATCATCTTCCAGCAGCGACGAGACATTTTCGAGCAACAGCTTGAACAGCGACAGCAGCAGTTGCAGCTGTTCGCTGGTGTCATCACCTTTCAGACTGATTTTGTAGCACAGGTCTTTCAAGCGCGTTTCAATGTTTTGAAAGTCGGACAGGGTCTGGGCAGTTTTTACTTCGTCGGCCAGTTTGTCCGACACTTCCACCAGCTTGACATCACCGTGCAGCAAGGCGCCGACTGCCATGCTCAGGGTCTGCGACAATAATTTTGACAGCATCGGAATCAGCGGGTCGTCCAGCAGCGGCGCAGCGGCAGACTTTGCGGCAGGAGCGCCTGCGACTTGCGGCAGATGTTCGATCTTGAAGCAGAGATTTTTTAGCCTCGATCCGACATCGGTCAATTCTTTCTCGGACAGTGAGACTTTTAATAATTTACCGAGTGCTTCGGATTCCCTGGAAAGCTCCGGGGCGGTATTCAATAAACTCGGCAAAGCCAGTCCCAAGGTTCGGGTGAGCAGGTCTTTCAAGACGCTTTCCTGTTTTTGCAGATCAACCGGCATCTCGACCGGACCAGGCCTGGCCGCTTCGCTGGCTTTGGCGTGCAGGGCTTTGATTTGCGCGAAGACTTTTTCAATAAAATGGTTCAGGCCTTCCTGATACGCAGACCATTGCTGTTTTTCTGCCGATATGGCGAGTTGCTGGCCGATGTGGGCGAATTCCTTGCTTTCCAGGGTCAGGCTGATGGCAAAGTTCAACAGGATCGTTTCCAGCTCCTGATGGTCTTTATTCGGTTCCGCCTGGGGCGCTGCGTCATCGGTAATCCCGGCGATTTCATTGAAGACCTTGCGATAGGCATCCGGGGTAGGCTGGGTGCGACTGATTGATAATTGACGAAAAGTTTCTCGTGCCACATCCGCTGGACTTTGTTTGGATGGTTTAGAGGTAGCCACGTAATCAATCTCCAGATGCGATCATCAATAGTTGTGCGGTGAACAGGATGGATGCGTGTGATTCGAGATGGTCAATTGCACAAGCCTTGGGTCCGCTGCGCCTATTACCGTCACAAATCCACTAATCCCTAACCTTATATTAGGAAAAAAAATTCGAATTTGTAAGGTAAATTAATGCCGCCGGCAAAACCTGCGGTGATGATGGCGTCTGGTTAACTTGATTTAACCGGGATAATGCTTAGCAGTTCGTCAAGCTGGTCGCGCAATTCGAGTGCTTTTTTTTCATTTTGCGCCTTGTTGATGGCGTCCAGAAAAGGTGCCCGCAGGTCATGGAAGTCCTGCAGATTGGTCGCGCGCTCGACGATGAATTGAATGTTGTAGCCGCGCAGACCCAAATTCTGTTTGATCGTTTCAGTGTAAAAATCATACAGAACCTGAAACAGCTCAATACTGTTGATCTGGCTGTTCTGGCTGTCGTCCAGGGTATTACTGACCGGCACCGTGGCGCCTTGTCGTTGAATAAAACCGAGGTGTTCCAATTCGTCGATACTGGCTTGCGACAGGCCAAGAGCGGACACTTTTGCGAGCAGATCGTCACTGGTCTGTTTGCCATCTACCAACACCAGCAAGGTACGCAAACGGCCTGCCAGGCGATATTTGCGGGAAATGATCTCCTCACGACCTTTATCGGTTTTATCAAAAATAATATTTACCATTGAATAATTCGTCGCATCTGCTTTAAGGTAGTCCAGCTTATCATAGCGATCGGATTACTTGCTACTGGCAAAAATTACTTTTTTTACCGTCTTATCCGAATCGCTTCCACAATTGCCACAAGATGAACATGAACTGCAAGACCCGCTTCCAGCCTGAACTTTCGCTTTGGGTGTCTGGCCCAACAGTGTCATCAAACGCTGCCTGAGCGCGAACGGCATCCAGCGATTGGCGACGTAAACCACGGCAGCAAAAATAATCAAACTACAAATAATGGTTTGCATGATGTCCTCCACGATTCAATTTAGCCTAAAAAAAGCAAAGCTGCCCGATAAGTTATAAAAGAAGCGAAATAAGCCAGACCAAATAAATAACCGGCCATGATGAATGGGTAGCGCCACGAGTTGGTTTCGCGTCTGACCACACTCAGGGTCGCGATGCATTGCGGGGCAAACACGAACCAGGCCAATAAAGACAGCGCGGTCGGCATGCTCCATGACTGGGCGATCAAAGGTTGCAAGGTCTGGGCCAGATTGTCGCCGTGCTGAGACAGCGCATACACCGTGCCCAGCGCGGCCACCGCCACTTCGCGCGCCGCCATGCCCGGCACCAGCGCGATGCAGATTTGCCAGTTAAATCCGATAGGCGCAAAAATGACTTCCAGACCGCGTCCCAGCAAGCCCGCGATGCTGTAATAAATGGCGGGGTGGTCGGCATGATCGGGCGCACCCGGAAAACTGCTCAGGAACCACAGCAGAATCATCAAGGCCAGAATGATGGTGCCGACCCGGGTGACAAAAATGCGGATTCTCTCCCACAGTCCCAGCGACAGATTGCGCACATTCGGCCAGCGATAATCGGGCAATTCCAGCATCAGGGCATGATGGGTTTTATTGCGCGGCTTCAGCACCCAGGCCACCAGCATGGCCGACAGGATCCCTGCCATATACAGGATGAACAATACCAGGCCCTGCAGATTTAAAAATCCCAGCACCTGGCGATCGGGAATGAACGCCGCAATAATCAACGCATACACTGGCAGGCGTGCAGAACAGGTCATGAGCGGGGCGATCATGATGGTGGTCAAGCGGTCGCGCGGATTTTGTATGGTCCTGGTCGACATGATGCCCGGGATCGCACAGGCGAAGCTCGACAGCAGGGGGATAAAAGCGCGCCCCGACAGACCGACGCTGCCCATCAGCCGGTCCAGTAAAAAAGCGGCGCGCGGCAGGTAGCCGGAATCTTCCAGTGTCAATATGAAGAAAAACAAGATCACGATCTGCGGCAAAAAAACCAGCACCGCGCCGCTGCCGCCGATGATTCCCTTGGTCAGCAGGTCGCGCAATATGCCATCCGACATATTGTTTTGAATCAGGGTGCCAAGACCCTCCACACTGGTCTTGATCAGATCCATCGGTGCTGCCGCCCAGGAGAATACTGCCTGAAACACCATGAACATCAACAACAAAAATATCGCGGTGCCAAAAATCGGGTGCAGAATAATCCGGTCGATTTTTTCAGTCCAGAGCGATTTGGTGGTCGGATTGATCACGCAGCTGGCGAGAATTGCGTTGACCTCATCCTGCAGTTCCATCACCGACATTGGTAGCACGTGCACCGGCGGATTTTTTTCCGGGCGCAGTGGCAGTTGTTCCAGCGCCGCGACCAATTGCGCTTCGCCTTCTTTGCGCACCGCGACGGTTTCCACCACGGGCATGCCCAGCGCAAGCGACAGGGCTGCCAGATCAATCTGAATTTTACGTTTGACTGCCACGTCGATCATATTGACGGCCAGCACCATGGGCAAATTCAATTGTTTCAATTCCAGCGCGATACGCAATCCGCGTCGCAGATTGGTGGCATCGACCACGCAGACCAGGGCATCCGGCATGGCTTCGGACTGGTGTTGTCCGGTGATGACAGACTGGGTGATTTGTTCGTCGGGGGTGCTGGCGTTAATACTGTAGGTACCGGGTAAATCAAGGATTTGCCAGACGCGACCGGTGCTGCTCAGATATTTGCCGATCTTGCGTTCCACCGTCACACCGGCAAAGTTCGCCACTTTTTGGCGCGCGCCGGTCAGGCGGTTGAACAGTGCAGTCTTGCCGCAGTTGGGGTTGCCCACCAGCGCGACCAGGGGTGAAAAGGCAGGGGCAAAGGTGGTAGTCATTTTTCGGGCCGGCGGATAACGGAAATCAGGGCAGCCTCAAAACGGCGCAATGCAAATGTCGAATGCCCGATTCTGACCGCAATCGGCTCGCCGCCAAAAAAGCCCTTATGCAGGATCTCCAGCGGTTCACCGGGGATGAAGCCAATTTCCATCAGCCGACGCGCCAGGTTCGGGTCAAACTGGCTGATGGCCGAGGCGATTTGATTAATTTTGCCGACAAAACCGCGTTCGCCCACTTTCAGTTGATCCAGTGAGAGAGTTTGCTCGTTGTTCGTGCTTTTAGTCATAAATGATCAGAAGCGACTGATTTGTAATGAAGGTGTCTTATTTTAAATGATAATGAGAATAAATACCATTTAGATTTTTTGACGTACAGTAACCTTGTTTTTAATGCATTAATTGGATTTCAGACATGGGCAAATGAATGTAGGCCTAGTACAGTACTAAGATTACTGAGTCATAAATTGCTGTCCCAAAAGATAGGTTTACTCCATTGGATTATGGGTGGTGAAACTTGCGTGTGTTGGGGGTTGCTTTTGAAGTTGCTTTTGAAGTTGCTGTTGACGTTGTCTTTGACGTTGCCTTTGACGTTGCTTTTGACCTGCCCCCATGTGCAGCCGCCGGGATTTTTTGGTTCAAAATGGATCAGAAAGAAAAACTGTCTGAGCCGCAGGCGAGTTTTTTTCTTTCCCATTTTGGACCAAAAAATCCCGGGGTTTCGGCTGCGCTTGGGTCGCCTTTTTTTGGTTACTTTTTTTGGCGAGACAAAAAAAGTGACTAGCTGTCGGGCTACCCCCGACCTACTGAACTCAAATCGACTCAACCAGTAATTCAAGGCAGTACTGCACCTGGTTTGCTCCTAAAACTAACGCTTAAATTATTTTAGTTTGCCGGTCGGGGGTAGCCCGACAGCTAGTTACCTTTTTTGCCTCGCCAAAAAAGGTAACCCAAAAAAGGCGACCCCAGGTCTCGCCGAAACCCCGGGATTTTTGGACTAAAAATGGGAAAGAAAAAAACTCGCCTGCGGCTCAGACAGTTTTTCTTTCTGATCCATTTTTAGTCCAAAAATCCCGGCGGCGATACATGGGGCCCAACGTCAAAGGCAACGTCAAAAGCAACGTCAAAGGCAACGTCAAAGACAACGTCAAAAGCAACGTCAAAAGCAACGTCAAAGGCAACGTCAAAGACAACGTCAAAAGCAACGTCAAAGGCAACGTCAAAGGCAACGTCAACAGCAACCCCAACAGCAACGTCAACACCAACCCCAACACATACAAATTTCATCGCCCGCAAATTAATGCAATACTCGTCAATGTTTAATTCAATGTGATGGTGCACAAAGTAGCACCAGGGCTAACGATGGATGACCACCATAATCGCTTTGGCTTCACTTTTCCCGATATTGTGGATTGCGTGCGGCAGGTCAGCCGCATAGCGGGCGGTAGCGCCAATTTTCAATTTTTTCTTGCTGTTGTTGACATCCAGTTCAACACTGCCATGCAACAGCGTCAGATGTTCGGTTGTACCCGGATCGTGTGATCCGGAAATCAACGCACCATTGGGGGCCAGCGTGAGTTCATACCACTCAAATTTTCCAGCCAGTTCCATCGGCCCCAAGATGCGCAATATATATCCGGCGTGTTCGCCCGGCAGAGTTGGTGTCTCGTGCGCTTCCAGAACACGGATCGTGTCCTGCTTCTTGACTTCTGAACTGAGCAATTCCGCAATGTCGACGCCCAGAGCGTTGGCCAATCGCCAGGCGACGGCAATCGTGGGATTGGCTTTCTCGCGTTCAATTTGTGACAACATCGATTTGGATACACCAGCGGTGCGCGACAGGTCTTCCAGCGTGAGCCCGCGTTCCAGACGCATGCGCTGCAATGTGGCACCGACTTCAGGGGGCGTATTACTGACCGATTTCAAAGATGGCTTAGTCATTTTATGTTCTTTGTTACTTGCAAAGTGGTTTAAGACTGTTTAGTATTCGATATATCGAACAAGGATTCGTTATATTGGAATTGGCAAAATATAATGAATATTAGCATTTAACGATCGCAGCAACTCAATTTTATTTAAAGGATTGTCATGAGCGCACTTACTACAGCACACCAATCGGCTTTCTATACCGGACTGCAAACGACTATTGAACAACTTCGCGAAGCCGGACTGTATAAGGTGGAACGGATACTGGCATCACGTCAGGGCGCGGAAGTGGTGGGGAGCGATGGTCGGCACCTGATTAATATGTGCGCCAACAATTATCTTGGTTTGTCCGGCGACGAAAGCATGGTCCAGGCATCAATCAAGGCGACGGAAGAATTTGGCTATGGTCTGTCATCCGTGCGATTTATTTGCGGCACGCAGACGGTGCACAAGCAACTGGAAGCGGCGCTGTCGCAATTTCTCGGCACGGAAGACACGATCCTGTACGCAGCCGCCTTCGATGCCAATGGCGGCGTTTTTGAACCGCTGTTTGATATTGAAGACGCGATCATTTCAGACGCCTTGAACCATGCCTCGATTATCGACGGCATTCGTTTGTGCAAGGCAGCGCGCTATCGCTACGCGCATAATGATATGGCCGATCTGGAGACCCAGTTGAAGGCGGCGACAGCGGCCGGTAAGCGCCACAAAATTATCGTTACCGATGGCGTGTTTTCCATGGATGGCACGATTGCCCAGCTTGATAAAATCTGCGATCTGGCCGACCGCTATGGTGCGCTGGTGATGATCGATGAATGCCATGCTTCGGGCTTTATGGGCAAGACTGGTCGCGGCACGCATGAGCATCACAATGTGATGGGACGTATCGATATCATCACCGGCACCCTGGGTAAAGCACTGGGCGGCGCGATGGGCGGGTTCGTGTCTGCGCGGCGCGAGGTGGTGGAAATTCTGCGTCAGAAATCGCGCCCCTATCTGTTTTCAAATACCCTGGCACCGTCGATCGCTGGCGCTTCCCTGGAAGTGCTCAAAAAAATCTCCGGCAGCACGGTCTTGCGTGATCGCCTGCACGCCAATACCGCACACTTCCGGCGTGAAATTGAACTGCTCGGATTTACCATCAAGCCAGGCACCCATCCGGTGGTGCCGGTGATGCTGTTTGAAGCGACCGTTGCGCAAAAATTCGCGGCGCGCCTGTATGAACTGGGTGTGCTGGTGTCCGGTTTCTTTTATCCGGTAGTGCCGATGGGGCAGGCCCGCGTGCGCGTGCAGTTGTCTGCGGCGCATACCACTGAACAAATTGATCAGGTCCTCGCGGCGTTCGCCCAGGCTGGTCGCGAATTAAATATCATCAAATAAAATTGGGAAGAACAGCATGTCAAAAAGAATATTAATTATCGGCGCCAACGGCCAGATTGGTTGTGAACTGCTCGACGCTCTGGCGCTGGAACACGGCACGGACAATGTGATCGCCTCCGATATCGCCCCGGCCAGCCTGTATGGCGCTACCCATTATGAACAGCTCGATGTGCTCGACACCAATCGTCTGGCGAACGTGGTTGCGCAGTATGACATTACCGATGTGTATCAGCTGGCTGCACTGCTTTCGGTGACCGGTGAACAGGCGCCATTAAAAGCATGGACCCTGAACATGGATGGTCTGCTCAACATCCTGGAATTGGCTCGTCTGCGCAATGCGGCAGGCAAACCCCTGCAGGTATTCTGGCCATCCTCGATCGCCGCTTTCGGTCCAAACACGCCGCCCGTGAACACGCCGCAAATGACCACCATGGACCCGACCACCATCTACGGGATCAGCAAACTGGCCGGTGAGCGTTTGTGCGAATACTATTTCAGCAAGTATGGGGTGGACGTGCGCAGTATTCGTTATCCCGGCATCATCAGCTACAAATCGCCGCCGGGCGGGGGCACTACCGATTACGCGATTGCGATTTTCCACGCCGCCTTGCGCGGCGAACCCTATGACTGTTTCCTCTCCGAAGACACGGCCTTGCCGATGATTTATATGCCTGACGCGATTCGGGCCACCATCGAATTGATGAATGCCCCGGCAGAACAGATTAAAATTCGCTCCTCGTACAACGTCGCTGGCATCAGCTTCACCCCGAAGCAGATTGCCACGGAAATTCAACGCCACCATCCGCAGTTTGCGGTCAATTACCGTCCCGACCAACGGCAGGCGATTGCCGATACCTGGCCGGACAGTCTGGATGACAGCGCGGCGCGCGCCGACTGGCACTGGCAGTCACATGACGGACTGCCGGAAATGGTCAGCGATATGTTAAAAAATATCGTGGTCGAACAACCGAGCAAAGTAGCCTAATAAGCAGACTAATCAGTATTTCAGGAGACAGCAGATGGACATGCGTGTATTTGATTTATTCAAGATTGGCGTAGGTCCATCGAGCTCGCATACGGTAGGACCGATGCTGGCGGCGCGCCGGTTTTTGATTGAGTGCGCTGATCTGGCCGACGTCACTCACGTGCAGGTTGAGTTGTACGGCTCTTTGGCCCTGACCGGAATCGGGCATGCCACCGACAAGGCGGTGTTGCTGGGCTTGCTCGGCGAGACGCCGAAAGACGTGGTGCCGGAGACGATCGCTGCCAAGATCGCGCAGATTGGTCAGACCGGGCAGATGCATCTGCTGGGTGAATATCCGATCTCTTTTGTCATTGAGCGCGATTTGTTGTGGCATAAGCTGGAGAGTTTGCCCGCCCATCCGAACGGGCTGAAATTTACGGCGACGCGACGCGACGGCAGCGTGACTGCACAAATTTTTTATTCGGTCGGCGGTGGCTTCATTCAGACTGAACAGGAAATGGGGCATGAGCCGGCGAGTGCGCCGCAAGCCAAGCCCTATCCATTTGCAACGATGGGCGAGTTACTGATCCATGGCGAAAAGCACAACATCAGCATCGCCGAGATGATGCGGGCCAATGAACTGGTGTATGACGATGCGAAACGGATTGATGCCGGGCTGGATGAAATCTGGCAGGTGATGCGTCACTGCATTGAAACCGGACTGCGCGATGAAGGCGTTTTGCCGGGCGGTCTGAACGTCAAACGGCGTGCCGCCAAACTGTGGCAGACCGCGCAAACTCAGCTCGATATCATGCCGCACGACCCGATCCACAAAGTCAGTCTGTATGCCATGGCGGTCAATGAAGTCAACGCCGCCGGAGGGCGCGTGGTGACGGCACCGACCAACGGTGCGGCAGGAATTATCCCGGCGGTGCTGCGCTACTATGCGCAAGACTGTCAGCGTATTGATTCCGATCAGGGCATTCGCGATTTCCTGCTGGTGGCCTCCGCGGTTGGCATGTTATGCAAAAAAAATGCCTCGATCTCTGGTGCTGAAATCGGCTGTCAGGGTGAAGTCGGAGTGGCCTGTGCCATGGCGGCGGCGGGTTTGACGGCGGCATTGGGTGGAACCAATCAGCAGATTGAATGTGCTGCTGAAATCGGCATTGAACATCATCTGGGCATGACCTGCGACCCGATCGGTGGCCTGGTGCAAATCCCCTGTATCGAACGCAATGGCATGGGCGCAGTGAAAGCGATCACGGCAGCGTCGCTGGCCCTGCACAGTGACGGGACACATCACGTCACGCTGGACCAGGTTATCGAAACCATGCGTCAGACCGGCTTTGACATGCAGGCCAAATACAAGGAAACCTCGCTCGGCGGCCTGGCGGTGCATGTGATTACCGTCAATCATGCGGCGTGCTGAGATGACCACGCAACGCTGCCACTGGGCCAATCCTGCCAATCCCCTGTATCTGGCTTATCACGACCACGACTGGGGCGTGCCCTGCCACGATGAAACCACCTTGTTCGAAATGCTGAACCTGGAAGGTGCGCAGGCCGGCCTGCGCTGGGAGACGATACTTAACAAACGGGAAAACTATCGTGCTGCCTTTGACGCCTGGGACCCCGAGAAAATTGCCCGATACGACGATAAAAAAGTCGCTGAATTATTGGCCAACGCCGGCATCGTGCGCAATCGGTTGAAAATCGCGGCTGTCATCAGCAATGCCAAAGCCTATCTGCTGTTGAAAGACGAAGTGGGTGGACTGGATCCCTATCTGTGGGGATTTGTGAACGGCAAGACCATCGTCAACCATATTGATGACTACAAACAGTTACCGGCAAAAACCGAGTTATCGGAGCGAATCTCAAAAGATCTCGCCAGACGCGGCTTCAAATTCATCGGCCCGACCATCATTTACGCCTACATGCAGTCAATCGGCATGGTTGATGATCATATTGTCACTTGTTTCAAACGGCACAAAAAAACGCGCTAAGTTGTGGCGAGTTGTGGCGATTCGACCCTGCCCACGCTGCCGTAACAGCGTAATAAGCCCAATATCACTCATAAAACACACATTGGTCATTGTTGCGTAACTATTATTACGTACTATAGTGATTGTCGGGCGGTTCGTTAACCGAACGCCAAGCCCCGATAAATCACATTTTTTGTCGCATTGCGACTCAATCAAAGTACGACTATAGGAAGCGAAATGAGTGGTGAATTTAACGCACTAAGATCAAACCTGCCCCGCTATCGTCATCCAACCGTCGTCGATTTATGTG
Organism: Oxalobacteraceae bacterium GrIS 1.18; assembly: GCA_040544425.1. GTDB lineage: Bacteria > Pseudomonadota > Gammaproteobacteria > Burkholderiales > Burkholderiaceae_D > Solimicrobium. Next base: position 63,696 of record JBEONO010000005.1, on the reverse strand, counting down.
TCAAAACAATTTCAGTCGAGTCTGATACCAACAATCTGGATGTCTGGGATCTGTTTACAGCACATCGCGAATTGATCATTCTGCCCGTGCTTGAGGGCGACATTCCAATTGGTCTGATCAATCGCACCATATTTATGTCGCAGATGTCCAAACCGTTTCACCGTGAGCTGTACTGCAAGAAGAGCTGCATCGCCTTCATGGATAAAGACCCGCTGATTGTCGACTCAACGATGACGATCGAGGAACTGACATTCCGGGCGGTTGAATTTGGCGAGCGCGCGCTGGCAGACGGATTCATTATCACCCTGGACGGCAAACTTGAAGGGGTCGGCTTCGGGCTGGACCTGATGAAAGTCGTCGCCAATCTGCAGGCGGAAAAGAATCGCCAGATCATGCAAAGCATCGATTATGCGAGCGTTATCCAGACCGCCATGCTGCGCACTTCGCATGAGGCTCTCTCAAAAGCGGTGGAAGATGCCTATCTGGTGTGGCAGCCGCGCGATGTAGTCGGTGGCGATTTCCATCACTTTTGCGTCTATCCGGACGGCTGGTTTGCAGCGATTGCCGATTGCACCGGCCATGGTGTTCCTGGTGCCTTTATGACACTGATCGCGTCGACCACGCTTGCCAAAGCCTTGCAGGAGCGAGGTCCCAAAGATCCTGCCGCATTGTTCATGGATGTCAACCGCGGTATCAAAGAAACACTGGGTCAGGTCGATGGCAGAGAAGATTCTTCCCAATCCAATGATGGTCTGGATGCCGCCTTTGTTTGGTTTGAACGCTCGAGTGGCAAGCTCACTTTTGCCGGAGCGCGAATCGGGCTGTGGGTGCTTGATCCGTCCAAGGCAGGATTTGAGATCACTGACGGTGAGCGCACCGGTATCGGCTATCTGGAATCGCCATTCGACTACCAGTGGACCAACAAAACCATCGAGCTTGCAAGCGGCAGTCTGATTTTCATGACCACCGATGGCATGATCGACCAGATTGGCGGCCCCCAAGGGATTTCCTTTGGCAAGCGCCGCATTCGCGATGCCATTCTGAAGCAGCGATCAGGAACAACTGAGCAAATCAGCCAGGGATTGCTCAGCGAGTACACAGCATGGCAGGGCGAGCAGCGACGACGCGATGATGTGACGTTTGTCTGTATTCGCTCATAACAAATAATGAAGGAGAAAATCGTGCTATATGAAGAAATTAACCAGTTCCTGGAAACGGCCAGAAAAAAACATATCGTTTTTTTCTATGTGGGATATTTTTCCCAACCGGTCGTGACAGCGATTTCAGAAGTGATCCGGGCCAGACTCGAAAATGTTGGTGCAGCCGGGCCGACCCGCAGAAAAATCTTTTCTTCGTTTATCGAACTGTCGCAAAACATCATGCATTACTCGTCGGACTCGCTGGTGCCGGAAGGCCAGACCGAAAAACAGATGCGCCGCGGTTCATTTTGCATCGGAACCAAAGATGACGCCTTCTTTTTGCTCAGTGCCAATCCGGTTGCCACGGCGAACGTCAAGGCTATCAGAGATTCTCTGGAGCCCCTGCGCTCGATGAGCGTCGAGCAAATCAAGGACGCTTACAAGAAGGCGCTGCGCGACGAAGCGCCAGAAACAAGCAAAGGCGCCGGTCTCGGTTTCCTGACCCTGGCGCGTGACGCCAGTGAGCCGCTCGACTTCGAATTTGTATCCGACGCAGCCAGCCCGGACACAACCATCTTCTGTATTAAAGCAATAATCTGACTAAATTGGAGTTCAGAAACGACATGGAAAATCTACATATCAAAGCCACTCCAAATTCACCGGAGGTTGATTTCAGGTTCGATACGCATACGCTGTCGATGAAAGGGGAGTCCTACCCGGAAAACGCCGCGGCATTTTTCTCTCCGATTGCCGACAGCACGCGTCACTACCTGGAAAAATGCAGCGGCACGAGAATTACGGTGAATATTTCGCTGGCCTATTTCAACAGCTCGAGTACCAAGATGTTGTTCAGTTTTTTCAATCAGCTCAATCAGGCCGCTCTGGCTGGCAATCATGTCCAGCTCAACTGGTTTTATCACGAAGATGATGACTCCATCCTGGAGTTTGGCGAAGAGTTGCGCGCCGATTTCACTGCCTTGGAATTTCGCGACTGCCCACTCGGTAATATTTGATGACAATGATTGAACCGGATCTTTTTGACCGTGAAATAAAAGCCTTGGCACTGGCGAAATCGATGCGCGCCAGCGCCCCCGACATTGATTCCTGTCGGCGCGCACTCGATGATCTGATCGCCCATTACGAACAACTGCTGCACGAGAGCCGTCGGCTGATTCGCCGCAGCGACCGCGAAGAGCTGGAAATGAACCAGCTCAACCGGCGCCTGAACGATCTGGCCAAACAGCTCGAATATCGCGCCACCCACGATGCGCTGACCGGTGTGCTCAATCGCGGCGCCTTCATCGATTTTGCTTCCAGCAGTCTGGCTCTGCACGACTGCGCGCTGTATGTGCTGGATATCGACCATTTCAAACAGGTCAATGACGACTTCGGACATCCTGCCGGTGACGAGGTCATCAAGTCAGTGGCGCAGCATATCGCCGCAGTGATCCGCAAAGAAAGCACGATCGGTCGCGTCGGTGGCGAGGAATTTTCAATCATCGACCGGGTCGATGCATTGGATACATCGGTGCGGATCGCACAAAGGATTTGTGAATCGGTGGCCGCGCAGGAGCAGCCCAAGCCGATCGACCGAAGGATCACCTTGAGTATTGGCGTGAGCTGGAATCCGGTCGGCACTGATTTTGCCAGTGCCTATGCACGGGCCGACGCGGCCTTGTACGAGGCCAAGCGCAGCGGCAGAAATCAGGTCAGATTTTCGGCGTGATGGCAGACCATCACGATTGCTGTGGTTTTATCGTCGCAATTTGCTGCGAAACCGTGAGCAGTTTTACAAAACTGACCAGTTATTGACATCCATGTGTTGTTTGATCGTTCTTAAAATACCTAAAATAGGGCATATCTAAAATTGACAGGCAGGTTTATGCTTTGGATCCGTTGCAAGCAGAGGGCCGGGCGCTTCCGTCAATTTGTGGCGTTGGGCATTCTTTGATCAGGAAAAGAATCCCCGCAGTATTCCTGAAGCGATTGACCGTTAATGTGGACAAACAATGAACTCGCTGAAATTTAAAGTCGCTGATCCGGTATCGGATCACGATGACATCAAAAAAATTAATATTGAATACATCACCTGGGTGTCGAATGGCATCGCCAATTCGCTGGGTAACACAGTTGAAAATCTGGTAGGTATGTCTATTCCGGACTATGTCGAAAAGATGATGGGCAAAATTTGCGGAGAGCAGCCGCCACGCGGTATTTTTTATCTGGTCGAAATGAACAATGAGATTGCCGGGATGGTAGGGCTGCGCCACATGCGCGATGGCGTGGCTGAAATCAAACGCCTGTATATTCGTCCGGCCTACCGGGGGCGCAGCCTGGGGCGCTCATGTCTGCGCAAGGTCCTGGCCGATGCCAGCGAATTTGGCTACCAGACAGCACTGCTCGATACCGCCCCATTCATGTATTCAGCACGGCGTCTGTATGCCAGCCTTGGATTTAAGGCCTGCGAGCCGTATGCGGATGTCGAAGTGCCGGTGCCCCTGCACGAATCCTGGGTATTTCTGGAATGCGATTTACAGCAGGCATCATTAAACCAGCAGACAGAGTAGTCGATGACGCTGCTTCCACGCTGTTTCGTTTTCTTGATCAGCGCCTGCGCTGCCTGCACCTCGCCTGCCAGCAGCGCACAGAGCGTTACGCCAGCCGACCTGCCAGTGGGCGCGGCGATCATTGCCACCATCAACGACTCGCAACCAGAGACGACCTTGCTGCACGGGGTTTATGTTCAGCAGCATGGCAAGATGCTGGCGGAGCGCTATTTCAAATCGGACGACAAAAAAATCGGCGCGATTTTTGCGCATGAAGTTGATTTCAATGCCGATACGCTGAACGATACGCGGTCGGTCAGCAAGAGTGTGATTGGTCTGTTGATCGGCATCGCGCTTGAGCAGGGCAAGATCAAATCACTCGATACGCCGGTGGTAGATCTGTTAAAAAATATCTCGGATCAAACCCGGGACCAGGCCAAGCGCAAAATTACGCTGCGCCATCTGCTCACCATGTCCTCCGGTTTAAAGTGGGATGAAGATGGGTCGGTATCGATTTTCAGCAATGAAACAGTCATGGAGTTTTCCACCGACATGGTGCGCTATGTGCTTGAACGGCCAGTAGCCGAGGCGCCCGGTCGGCACTATGTCTACAACAGCGGCGGCGTCGTGTTGTTGGGCGCGGTGCTCGAGACCGCGACCGGCATGCCCCTCGATCAATATGCCAGCCAGGTCTTGTTTGCGCCGCTGGGAATTGACAACTGGGAATGGCAAACCTCGCTGATCAGCCATCAAAAAATGGCGCATGCCGGACTGCGCCTGACGCCGCGCGATCTGGCCAAAATTGGCCAATTGATTTTGAATCGCGGCAGCTGGAACGGGCGGAAAATTGTTCCCGCTGAGTATATTCAGGACAGCATCACTAAACACCTTGATGCGGAAATTGAAAGCGGATGGGGTTATGGTTATTTATGGCGCACCGGCACCAGTTCCGTCGATGGCCGGGAATGGGCATGGATTGCTGCGATGGGAAATGGCGGACAGCGCATTTTTATCGTGCCGGCGTTGGATCTGGTGGTTGCGATTACGGCCGGTCGGTATAACCAAGCGGGGATTGAAAATGGTTTGCCATCGCATCAATTATTCAGAAAAATTGTGAGTGACGTGGCACACATTTCTCGCCAGTGATCAAGTCTTTGAAAGGCTGGATAAGCATTCCCCGCGCCGCCTGGCGTGTGAACTATTTTATGTGAAACTTTGACTTCCGGCAGATGTATAAGCACTGCCTGATCAGGGAATCGACTAAGATAGCCAATTCTTTTGTCCGATTGTCGTTCCAACCACAGGCAAATCCATGCAGGCACCGCAGGACAACGTCGCTGATACTCAAGCTGTAAGTTCCCTGAGTGCTTTTTGGACTCGTGTAAAAAACCATCCCCTGGCAAAACTCGGTCCCGGCCTGATTACCGGCGTGGCCGACGACGATCCAAGTGGTATCGCGACCTATTCTCAGGCCGGTGCGCAATTCGGTCTGAACATGCTGTGGACCATGCCGCTGGCCTATCCCTTGATGTCGGCGATTCAATCCATGTGTGCGCTGATCGGCAGGGTGACCGGCAAAGGTCTGGCGGCAAATATCAAGGCTGCGTTTCCACCGGCAGTGTTGTTCGGTGTCGTGTTCCTGCTCTTGATTGCCAATACGCTGAACATCGCTGCCGATGTTGCCGCCATGGGAGAAGTCGCAGAATTGGTGAGCGGGATCAATCGCCATCTGATGACCGCCGTGTTTGTGATCGGCACGCTGTTGTTGCAGCTGTTTGTACCGTACAGCCGTTACGTTTTTTTCCTCAAATGGTTGACGCTCTCGCTGCTGGCTTACGCACTGGTGCTGTTTGCCGTGCATGTGCCCTGGGGACAGGTGGCATTGCGCACGATCTGGCCGAGTGGCCTGTCGTTCGATTCGAAAACTGCCGCCATGGTGGTTGCCATATTTGGGACCACGATCAGCCCTTATCTGTTTTTCTGGCAGGCTTCCGAAGAAGTCGAGGACATGAAAGCGGTGCCCGGCGCGCGACCGCTCTGTGAGGATGCGCGCGAAGGTGACAAAGAATTGCGCCGCATCGGTTGGGATACCTGGAGCGGCATGTTTTACTCGGACCTGACTGCCTATTTCATTATTCTGGCCACCGCCGTCACCTTGCACGTGGCAGGGGTGACCGACATTAATACGGCAGCCGAGGCGGCCAGCGCGCTCAAGCCACTGGCCGGTGAGTTCGCCTTCATTATTTTCGCTCTCGGTATTCTCGGGGTCGGCATGATCGGGGTACCGGTGCTGGCCGGATCGGCCGCGTATGCCTTCGCCGAAGCCATGAACTGGAAATTTGGCCTGGAAAACACGGTGACCGAAGCCAAAGGTTTTTATGGTGTTATCGCCGCAAGCGTACTGGCCGGTCTGGTGATTCAATATTCGCCAATCAGTCCGATGAAAGCGCTGTTCTGGAGCGCGGTGATTAACGGCGTCGTCGCAGTGCCGCTGATGGTGCTCATTATCATGCTCGCGTCAAAAAAATCGGTGATGGGTAAATTTACCGCGCACCGGGCGATCATTGCGCTGGGTTGTATAGCGACTGCCGTGATGGGTGTCGCTGCCGTGGCGATGTTCCTGCTTTAATTCTGAATATTGGTCCGGCCACGGCACGCGAGATCGGGACAATGGCTGCCCAGCTAAGCTGTTTCCTGGACCGGCTGTAATTCCGGAATGGGCGCAATGCTTATCCCGTGTTGATCAGATTGCGTGTGGGACGCCGCGTCAAGCAAATCCAACAGTTCCTGGCCTGCAATGATATGAAGGTCTTCCATGCGCGCCTTGGTGTAGGGGTGTGCGGCGTATCGTAATGCTTTGTGCTCGTTATAAAACGACGATGCTTCAAACAAATCATAGTCCCTGGCACCAGTATTCCTTTGCACCGCGATCCATTCTTTTTCGGAAGTGGCGACCGGGTGACACATCAGTTTATCTTGACGGTCTTCCATATTGAAGACGATCTCAGTCGACCCGCCATCTTCATTGCGTTGATTGATCGTGATTTGTTCAGCCGATACGAACCGTTCGCGCAGGGTTCTTCGTATGGTTTCATTTTGTCCCTCGTGGACGGGCGCAGCCTCTGTGCGTGGCACTTCAACATTTCTGTTCAGATCATCTGCTTCGGCTGGTAAAAACAAGCCAGCGCCGATAACCATTCCGCTCACGGTCCAGGCAAACATTACATCACCCAGAGTCCTGCCAAAATTCAATAGCCCAAGTGGGACAGTTATGGCACCAAATCCGGCGCCGCACGCACCAGACAGCGCGGAAGCAGCTAAATGTTTGGCGAGCAACTGAAAGTTTTTATCGCGGAGTGCGGCGCTGGACAGGCAGGTGCTGGGTACCCATATTGCCGAGCCGGCAGAGATCAATCCAAGGCCCAGACCGCTGACCGGATTCAGCATGGCACCGACGCCGATCAAGACCCCGCCGAAATATTTGACGGAGTGTCTGCCAATATATTCGCCTTGTGGGGTTCTTGATAACTGCACTAAAAAATTTGAGCCAGGGGCAAGGACTCCCGGTTCGGTTCTGTTGCCCTGACCTGCAAACCAGGACCTGAACAGGGGAGTTTGCGCGTTAGATATCTGCATGATTGTGATTCTCACCAAGGTTGAATTAAAAAATCGTCCATGCCCGATGTGGGGTAAAAGCGCAGCGGACGGTGTCAGCACCCATCGAGGGCTGCGTAATTTATTTCGTGCCGGTATCCGTCGCAATCAGGGTTTACCCGAGCCAGGTTGTTCAAGATCACCCCGCAAGTGAGACAGTGTAAAAGTAATGATTTGTTGATAATATGTGATCAAATAAAAGCCATTAATAGGGAAAATTACCCTAGGCATCTTTAATTTATTCAATAAATGTGATCAAATATCGCTTAATTAAAGCCGCCCGGCAGTTCAACCCGCGAATCTCTACCCGAGTATCTACCCGAATCTCCACCAATTCACCAAGCGAGAATTTCACATGTCAGCCCCGATGTCCGAGTTTTTAAAAGCCAACAATATCCATGAAGTCGAATGTGTCATCTCCGACATGACCGGCATCGCCCGCGGCAAAATTCTGCCGCGCGATTTGTTTTTGCAGGCCGGGGAGATGCGTCTGCCCAAAAGCGTGCTGTTAAATACTGTCAATGGCGAGCAGCCGAATAACAATCCGTATGTCGGCCCGACAGATCCCGACATGATTTGCGTGCCGGACCCGGCGACCCTGCGCATCGTGCCCTGGGCCCAGGAATCGGTGGCGCTGGTGATACATGATTGTCAGAATTTTGATGGCAGCGCAGTGGAATTGTCACCGCGCGCGGTGTTGCGTCACGTGCTGGAGCTGTATCGCGCGCGTGGATGGAAACCGGTAGTGGCACCGGAAATGGAATTTTATCTGGTGGCGCGCAACAGCAATCCGCATGAGCCGCTGACCCCGCCGTTGGGTCGAACCGGCAAGTCGGAATCCGGTCGGCAATCATATTCGATCGATGCGGTGAATGATTTCGATCCGTTTTTTCTTGAGCTGTCTTCGTTCTGCAATGCCCATCAACTGGGTGTTGAAACCCTGATTCATGAAGCCGGGGCCGGGCAGATGGAAATCAACTTTACTCACGGTGATCCGCTTGAGCTGGCAGACCGGGTATTCCTGTTCAAACGCGCGGTGCGCGAAACAGCATTGCGCCACGGGATATTTGCCACCTTTATGGCCAAACCGATGGAGCAGGAACCGGGCAGCGCGATGCATATCCATCAAAGCGTGGTGGACCTGAATACGGGTGATAATATTTTTTCCAATCCGGACGGAACGGCCAGCCCGTTTTTCTTTAACTACCTGGCCGGTCTGGAAAAATACGTGCCCCAGGCGATGCTGGTATTTGCACCCTACGTGAATTCCTATCGCCGCTTATCCCGATTTATGTCGGCGCCCACCAATGTGCGCTGGGGTTACGACAATCGCACCTGCGGGCTGCGGATTCCAAATTCAGATGCCGCGAACCGCCGCATTGAAAACCGTGTTCCCGGCGTTGACGTCAATCCCTATCTGGCAATGGCGGCGACTCTGGCTTGCGGCTATCTGGGTATGGTCGGGGGATTGATCCCCACCGAGCCGACCGCGGGCAGCGCCGAGCATGTCGATGATGAATTGCCGCGCAATCTGGAAGACGCAATCATGCGCCTGCGTGCCTGCCAGCCCTTGAGTGAACTGTTGGGCAAACTGTTTGTCGAAGCGTTTTGCGAGGTCAAGGAACTGGAATTTGCAACCTACAGCCGGGTCATCAGTTCGTGGGAACGTGAACATTTAATGTTATTGGTATAGGTGGAATCATGGATCAATCAATTGAAGCAAAACAACATCTGCGTGCCGGTATCGACTGGCAGCGTGCACTGCAATTAAATGCTCAGGAACGCAGCAGATTTCAGAACAATAATCCGCGCTCTGCAGCACTGGCTGCCCGTGCTGCACAGCACCTGCTGTTCGGCGTTCCGCTGCACTGGATGACTGACTGGTCAACACCGTTTTCATTGACGGTGGCCGAGGCCAGCGGGGCAAGCGTGATTGACGCCGATGGTCATCGCTATACCGATTTCTGTCTGGGTGACACCGGCGCCATGTTCGGCCACGCACCGGCTCCGGTCGCGCGGGCACTGGCCACGCAGGCGGAGCGAGGTTATACCTCCATGATGGCTTCCGAAGATGCGGTGTGGGTTGCCGAAGAACTGGCACGGCGCTTTGCCCTGCCGGTCTGGCAGTTTGCCCTGAGTGCGTCGGATGCGAATCGCTTTGTACTGCGCTGGCTGCGTGCTGCGACCGGCCGTTCCAAAATTTTGATTTTCAACGGTTGCTACCACGGCACGGTGGATGATGTGTTTGTCGATCTGATCGACGGTCAGCCGAAACAGCGCGACAGTTTATTGGGACAGGTCACCGATCTGACCGCCAATACGGTGGTGATTGAATTCAATGATCTGGCTGCGCTGGAAGCGGCCTTGGCCAATGACGATGTGGCCTGCGTGCTGGCCGAACCGGTCATGACCAATATCGGCATGGTGTTGCCGCAACCCGGCTATTGGGAAGCGGCACAAAAAATTATCCGGCGCCACGGCACGATGCTGGTGCTGGATGAAACCCACACCATCAGTTCCGGCCCGGCCGGTTACAGCGGATTGCATCAACTTCAGCCCGATGCGCTGGTGTTGGGCAAACCGGTTGGCGGCGGCGTACCCTGCGCGGTGTATGGCTTTACCAGAGAATTGGCAATGCGGGTTGAACAGGCCAAACGGCAGGCGGTGCCGGGACACTCCGGGGTTGGCACCACCTTGACAGCCAATATGCTGACCATGGCCGCCATGCGTGCCAATCTGGCCGAGGTCATGACCGATGCGGCGTATCAAACCATGCTCTCACTTGCCGAGCAGCTGGCAGGTGGGTTGCGGCAACTGATCACCAAACACCAGTTGCCCTGGTGCGTGACGCAGGTCGGTGCCCGCACCGAATTCCAGTTTTGCAGCAAGTCACCGGTCAATGGCACGGAGGCAGACCAGATTCTCGACAGCGACCTGGAAAAAATTGTGCATTTATTTTTGCTCAATCGCGGCATCCTGATTACACCGTTTCACAATATGATGCTGGTCTGCCCGCAAACCGGGGCGGCCGACATTGCACGCTTCCTGGCCGTATTTGAAGACTGCATCGAACAACTGGTGTAAGGAATCATGCAAGAAGAATCTTTTCCGACCCTGCAGGACAAAACCTATCAGACCCTGCACCAGTGGCTGACAGTGGGCAGGTTCCTGCCCGGTGAACGATTGAAGATCCGCCAGGTTGCCGCGGAGTTGGGGGTGTCCGTCATGCCGGTGCGTGCGGCCCTGCAGCGTCTGGCCGCGGAAGGTGCGCTGGTGAATATTCCGAATTGCGGCGTGATGGTGCCAAAATTAAAGCGCGCCCAGTTTGACGATATTCTGCAAACGCGCATTTTGCTGGAAGGGCAGGCGGCTGAACTTGGCGCTTACCGGATGAGTGAGGCAGACATCAAAAAAATGACGGCGCTCAATCAGCACATGGCCGAGGCAATCGCCGCCAACGATATCAAGGCCTATCTCGATGCCAACGAAGAATTTCACGTCACGCTGTATCGCGCCAGCGGTTCACCGATGCTGATGGAATTGATTGAAACCGTCTGGCTGAAAGTCGGGCCAATTTCGAATCAGTTATTTGACAACGAACGCTTCGCAAAAAAACTGAACGATGCCCACGATGATGTCATGCACGCCTTGCTGCAGCGCGACGGCACCGCGGTCCGACACGCCATCGAACAGGATATGTTTTATGCCGGGCAGTATTTGAAGACTGTTTGCAGTTAATTGAAATGCCTGCCAATCCCCTATACCATGCACACTTGTTCAGCCATCCCGCCACCTCTCCATGGTTCTTAATTACATCTGGATCGCCTTTTTTCTGACCGGTTTTGTTGCGGCTCTGGTGCAATGGCTATTTTTCGGTGATGTCGAAGTCTTTAAACGCATCGTCGATGGCACCTTCGAATCGGCGCGTACTGGCGTGATGGACATCGCCCTGCCGCTGGCGGGGGTGATGACTTTGTGGCTGGGCATCATGAATATCGGTGAAAAGGCCGGGGCGATTGGTTTCGTCGCAAAAATCATCGGCCCGTTTTTTGCGCGGATATTTCCGGGCGTGCCGAAAGACCATCCGGCCAACGGTCACATGCTGATGAATTTCTCGGCCAACCTGCTGGGACTGGACAACGCGGCGACACCGTTCGGCCTGAAGGCAATGGAAAGTCTGCAAACCCTGAATCCCGACAAGGATACGGCCAGCGATGCGCAAATCATGTTTCTGGTGCTGCACACGTCCGGACTGACGCTGATCCCCCTGGCAATCATGGCCCAGCGCGCCGTGCTCGGTGCACACGATCCTTCCGATATTTTTATCCCCTGCATCATCGCGACTTACGCTGCGACGGTTGTCGGACTGGTTGCGGTAGCGATTCGCCAGAAAATCAATTTATTTGAACCGGTGGTGATCGGTTGGCTGGGCGGGCTCAGTGCCGGCATTGGGATGCTGGTCTGGTATTTAAGCCATTGCCTGTCGCGCAGCGAGCTGGAAATTTTTTCCAAGGTCAGCAGCAATCTGATCCTGCTTTCGATTATCGTGGCGTTTATCCTCGGCGCGATGCGCAGGAAGATCAATGTGTATGAGGCATTTATCGACGGTGCCAAAAGCGGCATGCAGACTTCGCTGACCATTATTCCTTATCTGGTCGGCATGCTGGTGGCGATTGGCGTGTTGCGCAACGCCGGTGTGCTTGATCTGATCGTCGCCGGATTCAACTGGATCTTCACCCAACTCGGTATCAATACCGATTTCACCCCCGGCCTGCCCACGGCTCTGATGCGGCCACTGAGTGGCAGCGGCTCGCGCGCGATGATGGTCGATGCCATGAAAACGTACGGCGTTGATTCATTTGTAGGAAGACTGTCCTGCATTTTTCAGGGCTCGGCGGATACCACGTTCTATATCGTCGCGCTGTATTTCGGCTCGGTAGGCATCCGCAAAACCCGCTATGCCATCTCGATGGGCTTGCTGACGGATTTCGCCGGGGTGGTTGCTGCTATTCTGGTTTCTTATCTGTTTTTTGGCTAGATTGGTGCCAATGCGTCGATTTTTGATTTCAATAAATTAGCGGCCCGAATTAATTCGACCAAAAGTTGATCGTTGATTTCGAGATGGCCTTCGTACTCGGCAACGTTACGAATTTGGTGACACTGCGCGAGGACGCGCCAGACATCGGGTTTCAGATTCAGGGTGTGTTCCAGGCACTGAAATACGATGTATCGATTATCCGATCTGTAGCCGTGCCAGCGCAACGCGGCCAACGCCATGGCGTGTGACGCGTTATAAGCCAAATCGAAACGGCTTTCGACTGACAGCGCTGCATTGTTGGCGTCTGTCAGTCGGGCATTTGCCGAACGTTGCAAGCCATTAAACTCAGTCTGGCTTGGTGGCTCGGATTTCAAGCTGCCAATTTTGACCAGATTTTCAAGATGCTGGGAGCTCACGGGCGTCACCTATCAAAAAAATCTTGGGTTGTTTCAACACCCTTGTGACAAAGGTGTTATCTGCCGCCTGCTTGCGTTTGATTTCTTGAATTGAATAAATGGAAGGGTTGACCGGTCGGCCGAGATTCGCTTCGCACGGTTGGAGGTATGTGTACACATCGGCATAGGTCAATTCGTCGCTAATGATAAGCACATCGACATCACTGGAGCCCGTATCTTTTCCGGTGGCGAAAGAGCCGTAAATGAATGCCGTTGAAATTTTGTCGGAAAGCGGTAGTAGCGCTAAACGCACTATATCGGCGAGACCGGCAGTCTTTAACATGATCCCGCGCAGCTCAGAAAAGATCGCTGAGTCTGGGTTGGCCTGATAGTGTTTTTGATTGCCGATCCGTCGTATTGTGATCAGATCGGATTTGACCAATTTGCCCAACTCGCGTTGTACAACCCCAATGCCGGAATCAACGAAGCGAACAATTTCATTGGTATAAAAGCTACGATTTGCATTGACGAACAATAACCCCAGCACACGTTGTTGTACGTTGCCGAAAAGTGCGTCCGCCAGTCCTGTTGAATTAGTACCCATGTTGGGAATTATAATACCCTTTTTGGGTATTAATCAATGATCAGTAAATGGTAGTAAAAAATTTAACGGCCCACCGTAACAACAATTGCAAACGTGCCGAAGCACCCAGGCGACCTTATGTGTCATCCACATTCAGTAAAATCTGTGCTCGCGATGGACAGGTCAAAAATCCAATTCACGGGTCGGACTGAGGTCGCGATTCAGTTCGACATCTTCAAATCCATACAATGGTGACCTACGCATAAACTCAACCAGCGACTCGAGAGGGAGATTGTCGACTGCAGATATTTGTTTATCTGTATCGGACTCTACTTCGATTTTGATCGTGACCCGGGAGTGGGATGGGACAGGCAGTAAATTACGCCAGGCAGCAGGCAATTCGCTAATTGGGACATGTTCAATTACAACGGTATTCATGGCAATCCTTTCTGCACTGCTCATGTGACGCAGTTGAAAAAATTAATAACCTTGCATTATATCGTCGGCAATTGCGAAAAATGTGTCAATTCGTCTGAGCGATAAACGATTTTACGGTTTGCTTAATGACACTAATTGACACTAATTGACACTAATTTAATACCCAAATTGGGAGCGATCGTTCTCAATTTGGGTGCTGCACAAAATAATCACTCGCTGTTTATCTGACCAGCCTGATCCCCGTGCGCTGCCAGCGCGCCGTAGTCGGGAAAAAATTACGGTAGCTCACCCGCGCATGATTGGCCGGAGTAAACGCCGACGAGCCGCGCAAGACATATTGGTCCACCATGAACTTGCCGTTATATTCGCCGATCGCGCCGTCCGAGATGGCAAAGCCAGGGTAGGGCGTATAGGCGCTGCTGGACCACTGCCAGCAGGTGTCAAACAATTGCGACAAATATGAATTGGTCTGCGCCGCGTATTCCCATTCCGCCTCGGTCGGCAGTCTGGCACCGACCCAGCTGGCATACGCCGATGCTTCGAAAAACGACAGATGACTGACCGGTTGAACCGGATCGAGCCGATGCAATCCGTGCAGGGTAAATTCCTGCCAGTGGTCGCTGTAATGCCAGTACAGCGGATGGGTAATCTGCTGCTGTTTGATCCAGTTCCAGCCACTGGCCAGCCACAGCGCCGGATTTTTATAACCGCCCGCTTCAATGAAATCCAGATACTCGCCGTTGTTCACCAGGCGCGAGGCCATCGAAAATTTGTCGACATAGTGTTTGTGCCGGGGCAGTTCATTATCAAAACAAAACTCGCTGCCGTGGTGGCCGATGTCGATCAAGCCGGCGTCAAACGGATGCCAGATCAGCGCGGCATGGTCGACCTTAAGCTGATCGGAAATCCCAGTTGTATTGTCCGCTTCAGTCATGGCCGGATTGAGCGGATTGATCGACAGCAGATGTTTGATGTCGGTCAGCATCAGTTCCTGATGCTGCTGTTCGTGCTGGATGCCGAGCACGACCAGTGTGTTCAGTTTGTCGCCGGGTTGACTGAGCAGTACTTGCTGCATGCGTTGATCGACGGCCTGGCGATAAGCCAGCACTTCCTGCAGTCCGGGACGCGTCAGCAGGCCGCGCTGCGGACGCGGGTATTGTTCGCCTATCCCGTTGTAATAGGAATTGAACAGCATCCGGAATGCCGGATGATGTGGCTGAAAATTGGCTTCAAATTCGCTGAGGATAAAGGTTTCAAAAAACCAGGTCGTGTGCGCCAGATGCCATTTGATCGGGCTGGCGTCCGGCATCGATTGCGCGGCGCAATCTTCCGCAGACAAACAGGCGGCGATGGCGACGGAATAATCACGGGTCGCCTTCCAGGTGGTGAGCAATTCGGACATGGTTCGCTCAGATTGCTTTGGCATACACGATGGCAAACCACTCGTTTTCATCGGTCCAGTATTGCGGCTTGCCGAAACCGGCATCGGCCAGCAGCGTCAAAAATTGCGGCAGCTGGTATTTGTAGCTGTTTTCGGTGTGGATACGTTCTCCGGCCATAAAATGCCGACGATTTTCCGCCCAGCACACGTCCAGATCCATGCGCGCTTCCAGATGCATTTCGATGCGCGATTTTTCAGTATTGAAAAAAGCGATATGCTGCCACTGGCGGATGTCGAAGTCCGATCCCAGGACCTGATTCACATGACGCAGGGCGTTCAAATTAAAGGCGGAGGTCACGCCGAGGTTGTCGTCGTAAGCAGCATTTAAAACGGCCGGATTTTTAACCAGGTCAACGCCGATTAACAGGCCGCCGTTCACGTCACATTCAGCACGGATATTTTTTAGAAATGCCAGTGCCGCATCAGGCGGGAAATTGCCGATCGACGAGCCCGGATAGAAAAACAGCCGACGATCATTCCTCACCTGAACCGGCAGGCTCCAGCTGCCAGAAAAGTCCATGCCGATGGCCGTCATTTCGATATGCGGGAAGCGCTGCTGCAGACGCTGCACGGCATCGGTCAAATGATCGACCGAAATATCGATCGGGACATACTGGTCCGGATGCAGGTGTGAAAACAGCCGCGCAGCCTTGGCACAGTTCCCTGCGCCCAGATCGATCAGCGTGCCGCCGGACGCAACGGCGTGGGCAAATTCAGTCAGGTGATTTTTTATGATCTGACTTTCAATCCGCGTCAAATAATATTCAGGTAACTGACAGATCGCTTCAAATAACACCGAGCCCAGACTGTCGTAAAAAAATTTGGGCGAGATGCAGGCGTGGTCGGCCATCAGACCTTTGGTCAGTTCATCGTGGTTATTGGCAGCATTGCCTGATTCAGTCAGAGTCGTTGCAGTTGTTTTGAGCATACACAGTCTGGTAAAAAATTAATGTTCAGCACTCGTCAAGCCGGTTGTCCCCGACTCATATAGCGCCCCACAAGTTGTGCGATGGCGATACTGATGCACATGGTCAGAAAGCCTGACCAGGCATACGGCCACAGTAATGGCATGCCGATCAAGATCAGACCGTCGTTACTGCCCGGTATCAAAAGGCTGCCGCACGCCATCATAGCGCCTCCCAGCAAACAGCGTATGACACCGGTTAAACCCGGACTGGTCCATCTGAAGCGGCCCGTAGTCAAACCGCCAACCATTGCGCCGCCAAACAGGGCCAGTGCCATCAGGATGCGTTGCCAGGAACCCTCCGCCATGCCATGCGCCAGATCGGCCAGCACTTCGGTGTACGCCCAGCGGCCCGACAGCAGCAAGGTTGCCAGAAAGGTGATGCCGATCACAATCGTTGCCAGGCGCGGCGACCAGACTGCGCGTGTCGCCTGTGTGCGCAATTCCATGATTAACCGGCCAAAGCGCCACAGCAGCAGCAGCCCCAGGGGCCACAGTGCCAGGCTCGCGGCCAATGACATGGTGGCGGTGCTCTCACGGGGAATGACAACCGGCATGGTAAAAATGAGCGGCATGGCCAGACAGCCCAGGAAATAACCAAGCGGCATGAATACATAGCCCCATTGTCCCGACCCCAGCCGGGCGATGCCGCCAAATACGCAGGCACCGTTGATGTAGGCTCCCAGGCCCAGCAGGGCTGCGCCGCTGATGGTCCAGAAGGTGGTGTCGAAGCCGCCCGGCAAGGCAGTCAGCATATGGAAGTGCTCGGCCAGACCAAGCCCGACTGCAACCCAGACGGCTGCTTCCAGCATCGCCGACAGGCGGCTGATTTTACGACGCTGGACAATTTCATCGACGGCGGCGACGGTGCAGGTTGCGCCGCGCTGAATCGCAAAACCCATTGTGCCGGCAGCGATCAGCGCCCCAATAAAAATGAGCGCAGCCATTAACGATACTCGAGGACGCCTTCGATCGGGTCGGCATATTCTGTCCACGGTGCGCGTTCGATCATGCGCATCGTGTCAGCGTAACCGGCCGCGCGTCTGGCATTGACTCCTGCGAAGGAGAAATCGATATCCTTGCTTTGATCTTCATTGTCCAGCCGCGGCGCAACCAGATGCGCCACGTGCATGGTGGTGCCACAACCCCAGGCAGTTAATTCCTTGACCTGGGCGGTGCTTTGCTTGTTGGCGGGCAGTTGCTTGCCCAGTTCGCGAATGATGTGTCTTAAGCGATGAATCTGTTTTTGTTTTTCAATATGGCTGTCGGCGCGGCTGGCGAATTGAATATCTTTCTGACGCGCCAGAACATTGGCGATGGTTTCCGGTTCGGGTCCGGCCTGGTGCCAGACATTGACTGCGAAAACCATCGAATCGCGGCGCGGATTGTCGTCCAGCACCGCCTCGATTGGTGTGTTCGAGTAGATCCCGCCATCCCAGTAAGGCTCGCCATCGATCCGGACCGCACCGAAGGCCGGAGGCAGGGCGCCGGAGGCCATGATATGTCTGGTGTCGAGATCGGTCGTGCTGCTGTCAAAATAGCGCATCACACCGCTGTTGACGTTGACCGCGCCGACGGTCAGACGCACCTTCCCTTTGCCATTGATCTGATCGAAGTCGACCAATTCATTCAAGGTCTCGCCGAGTGGCTCGGTACAGTAGTAAGCGGCCTTTTCAACGCCGAGTTTGACGTTGTTGCCCATCATTGCTGCCGTATTGGGTTTGAAGAAGGCCGGCAAACCTTTCATCATGATATTCAGATTGGTCAGCATGCTGGCCATGCCCAGCGGATCGAACGGCAGATTGACGGATTTCTGTTCGACCCGTTCCCAGAATGACAGTAACTGGTTCATGCGGTCTTCCGGTTTGTTACCGGCAATCAGTGCGGCGTTGATCGCGCCGATTGAGGTGCCGATGATCCACTCCGGCTCAATACCCGACTCATGCAATGCCTGGTAGACGCCAACCTGGTAGGCACCCAGTGCACCGCCGCCCTGCAACACCAGTACGACTCGTCCCGGCAATTTTCCGTTGAATTTTTTAGTAGCCATGATGCGCCGCCTGTTCGTGAAAGTGAGTAAAGAACTGGCTATCTGTCGGACGATCTTCCCAGACCTTACACTTTAATCATGATGATGTGCGGCGCGCTCAACCAGTGCATGTTCGCACAGCTTGAAACCGAGATAGGCCAGTACTGCAAACAGCGAGGTCAGAATCAACTCGATCAGTTGGGTCAGGCCGCCGTCCAGCAAACCCATCAGACCGGTTTCAAGCAGATAGTTGGCATTGGCTGAGACGTATTTCACCAGATCCAGCGACAGCAGGCCAAACGCCAGGAACAGGCCGACCATCAAAAAATAGGTGGCCACGTAATGCTTGACCAGCCAATAGAATAATCGGGTGTGATTTTGCGGCCTCATTATTTTTCCTTCATCCCGGCCAGCATTCCTGCTTCTACCCAAATTCTCAGATAACCGGCAACGGTTTCTGCGGCCGCATCGGGGTTTGATTCTGCAGCTGTTTCGCACAATTCTGCAAAGCTGTGTCCGGCCAGTGTGGCATTGAGCAACTGTGCCTCAATCGCTTCGACCGAGCGCCACAGGGTTCGGTATTCGACGCGCCAGATTAACAAATGGTGCTGCAAGGGTTCCGGTGGTTCGGCTTCGGCGTTTTCATCTGCGGTCACCGCGGTCCACAGCGGTTCGACATTCCACTCCAGCGCCAGCAGGCGCAGGGAAGGGTGGGGCAGGAACTGCAGATCAGGCCAGGCCTCTGGTGCCAGAGTGAGCATGTCTGCCACGGTCAGCGGCGTCGCATCTGCCGCATCAAACGCGGTGTTGAGTGCCCATTCCATGCGGATCAGATCGCCCAGGGCCGGGTGGGGCAAGACGTCATCTGTCCGTTCCACGTAATTGGCGAGCGCGGTCCCAAACCAGCGGATCGACGCGGTGCGCGAGGGGTTATCGCGTAAAAACGCGTTGGCCAGATCGGCGAAACCGTCGTCGCCCAGCACTCTGGCCAGCACCGGATAATTTTCTTTCAGCGCTTCACCAAGGCGGATGCGATACGCGTCGCTGTAGACAAACAGGCGCGGCGCGGTTCCTTGTGGGGTTGGTTTGAATAAGCTGCAGCTCGCGTCATTTTGGAGCGCGTCGGCGAATTGTTGTTGCTGGCCGTGCAGCGTCGAGCTCATGCCAGTTCCCGGTTTAACACCGAGCCGGCAATCTGTTTGACCTGATCGAGTTCGGCCATCAGTTCGGCAAGCGGCGGGATATTGTCATCGCGCTCGATCATGGTGGGGATCCAGCCCAGCTGTTCCAGCGTATAGCGATACAGATCGAACACCGGTGCAGCGATCGGATGGTCATGGGTGTCGATGATGTAATCACCATGGTCTTCATGACCGGCCAGATGAATCTGCACGATGCGCTCCGCTGGCATCGCGTCGATATAACGACGCGCGTCAAAGCCGTGATTGACCGCGCTGACGTGCACATTATTTACGTCGAGCAGCAGTTTGCAGTCGGCGCGCCGGGCCAGTTCGGCGACGAATTCCCATTCGGGCATTTCGTCGGCATTGAATGCTACGTAAGTGGAGGCGTTTTCCAGCGCAATTTGCCGGCCCAGAAAATCCTGGACCTGATGAATGCGATCAACCAGATGAACCAGTGCGGCCTCGGTGAGTGGCATCGGCAGCAGATCGTGCAGATTCGCGTGGTCGACACCGGTCCAGCATAAATGGTCGGATACCCAGCCAGGCTGAACGCGCTGAATCAAGGTTTTCAATTCGCGCAGATAGTCCATGTTCAGGGGATCGGTGCTGCCGATCGACATCGACACGCCATGCATCACCATGGGATAGTCGCGCCGTATCGTGTCCAGAAAATGCAGGGGTTTACCGCCCGGAATCATATAATTTTCAGAGATGATCTCCAGCCAGTCTACCTGTGGCTTATGTTCCAGAAAGTCGGGATAGTGGACGGGTCTTAGCCCGAGGCCGAAGCCGTCTATTTTTGTCATGATAGTTGAGAGTATTGGCACCGGACTGACCGGTGCCGAATCACAATCTGATTACTTAACGACTGTGCCTTTTGCAGCTGAACATTCAGCAGCAGTTTTGCTGACCCAACCCATGCCCTTGCACTTGTTTTGGCCTTTGCACTCGTTGCTGGCCGATTTGCAGTCTGAAGTACCTTTGCAGCTGTTGATTCCGGCGCAATGTACTGCTGCCGGTGCGTCTGCAGCCTGAGCGACTGAGAAAGTGCCGCCGAAAGCGAAAAATGCTGCTGCAGCTGTAGCGATGGCGATGCCTGATTTCATGTTATTCATGTACTACTCCTAGTTAGTTAGTTGGATTGCCAAAAAAAGCCATGTTTCCGATCCAGTTGGCTCGCAATGTGGACTTGGCAATTAGTAGTCGTGACACCGTTCCGATCCTTACAATAATTTTTAAAATTAAATTATCGGGGTTCTGAAACGTTTTAAATCATAGGAGAAATCAGGCGGTTTGCCTAACCAAGACTGAAACTTTTTGCAAGTTGTGAGAAAAAAAGACAATATAAAGCGAGGGGCAGTGGCAGGCCAAGAATCGTGCCAATCATATAGCTGCGAAAGCTGACCCCAGACAGGGCCAGCGTGTAGTTGAGTGCGGGCAGGGTTTGAAACAGGGTGCGCAGCAAGACGATATTGCGGACCGGACGCGCATCCAGATGGTCCAGTAATTTGATTGCGATTTTGTTATTGATTTGACGCAGGGCAGCGCCGCCAAGATATTGAATGATCAGGAAAGTGACGGCGCACGAGATGGTTGCAGCGATATAGGTGGCGATGCCCCCGTTCACCCTTCCAAGCGCCAGCACCGCAGCGGCGAGAAACAGCAGGCCGGGAATATGAATGAGGTTGCCGATCACGAACAGGGCAATAAAAATCAGAATGCCGGTGACCAGATTATTGGCCAGCTTGTCGTGTACCAGCTTCAAACTGAAGTGATCGCGCAGGCCGGTCAGTTCAGAGATCAGCAGCAACAGCAGCAGAAACAGAATGACCAGAATCAGCCGTTTGTATTTACTCATGTCTATTCCTGATGGGCATTGCAGTGGGCTGGCCGAGCTATCGGCGGCTTGAAAAGCGCGCTCATTATAGCAACGACTTAAATGGGGAGGGTGATTAGTGCGCTTGCCGGGGAGATTGGGGATATCAGCCCGTAACGGGCCGATTGCATGACTGACTGAAGTTTGCACCCGGAATGACCAGATTCGGGCAATGCCCGCGTGGCCGCCGTGACTGGGATAGCCGGGTGGTAGATACCTGTTTCTATTTGGTTTTGCCCAAATTATTGACGGCTTCTTTCAAGTCGCCAACCGATTCCTGCACTTTACCGGCAACCTGATTCTGGATGCCTTTGATTTGCTGGTCTTTGCTGCCAACCAGTTTACCGACTTCCTCTTGCACTTTGCCGCCGATGTCTTTTGCTGCGCCTTTGACTTGATCCTTGTTCATAATTTTCCTCGGTGATGAATGGTGAATGAAATCCATGTCTGCCTGGTTATTGGCAGCACAGGACTTCATAGTAAATCGGGACCGGGAACAGATCTGTTCGCTCGCGTACGTTTCTATTTATTTTTTGCAATCACAATTCACAGTCCATAGGCGAAATCCCAGTCTTGCGATTTTGCATTCATTAATATATTATGACGGCATTGAATGCATTTATATGGAGTGAAGACATGGCAATGCTAACAGTACGTAATCTGCCTGACGATGTGCACCGCGCATTGCGGGTGCGAGCAGCGCAACACGGACGCAGCACCGAGGCTGAAGTCCGCGAAATACTGGCGATCGCGGTCAAGCCGGAGACACGCGTTCGATTGGGGGATGCCCTCGCGGCGTTAGGCAGCAAGATTGGCCTGACGAACGAGGACTTTGAAGTTTTTGAGCAAGTGAGGGACAAGACACCAGCCGAGCCGTTGAGGTTTGAATGATCGTTCTCGATACGAACGTCGTTTCCGAGGCGATGAAACCCGAGGCTCACCCGGCGGTGCGGGCCTGGTTGAATAATCAAGCCGCCGAAACACTGTATCTGTCCAGCGTGACGTTTGCTGAACTGCTGTTTGGCATCGGGGTGCTCCCAGCCGGAAAGCGCAAGGAAAGGTTGACTCAGACCCTTGACGGTCTGATCGGCTTGTTCAGGAATCGAGTGCTCCCCTTCGATGCCGATGCAGCGCGGTGCTATGCCGAGCTGGCGGTAACCGCCAAGGTCGCAGGTATGGGATTTCCTATGGCAGATGGCTATATCGCCGCAATCGCAGCTTCGCGAGGGTTCATCTTGGCGTCACGGGACACAGCTCCCTATGAGGCCGCCAAGATTGTCGTCATTAATCCCTGGGAGGTTTATTAGGTTTTTTAGTGATCACAATTCACTGTCCAAAGGCAGATGTGACAAGAATTGTGTTTTGAATCGTTGCCAGTCTGAACGCGCAGGTTCGACATCCGTATCCACAGCCAGGCCATTGATTTCGGTATGCCAGATCAGGCGTTTACTGTCTGGATCAAGTGTCACGTGATACGCATTGCCGGGTTGGACCATGGCTTCAAAACGCACCGCAACCTGTTGCGCCAGTTCCGGGCTGTCAACGATCAGGCCGATTTCAGTATTCAGATGCATCGAGCGCTGATCGAAATTCATTGATCCGATGAACAGGCGCTGACGGTCCATGACAAACAGTTTTCCGTGCAGGGAAAAATTGCCGTGGCTGGACATCTTGGCGGTCTGACCGCTGCCCTTGTTATTTTTCAGCAGCGAACAGATTTCATATAATTCCACCCCTTGTTCCAGCAACGGCTTGCGATAAGGCATATAGCCAGCCTGGGCCAGTGATTCGGTCGAAGATTCAAGTGAATTCGTCAAAATGCGGATATGCACATCGCGTTGGCGCAGATCCTGAAACAACTTCATGCCGACTTTGCCGGGAATGAAATACGGGGTAACCATCAACAGTTCCGACTGCACGCCACTGGTTGCTTTGGCCACGTCGATATGCATCAGTTTGCCGACCATGCTGCCGTCTTCAACCTGTTTTTTGTCCGGGCTGTCGCTGACCAGCTGGGCATGCGCCCACACCAGCGGCAGACGGCCCGAGACGATGCCCTGAAATGGTTCGCCGCTGGTGATGCGTTTGACGTAATCAATCCCGTCGGCTTTCATCTGGACTCGCTCTTCGTTCAACTCATGGCGATGATCGACCAGTTCTGTTGCATTATGCGGGGCGCTGTCGAGCGCCTTGGAGGGGATGGAGCGGCTGTTGTTCCAGAACTCGTCGAAGATGCCGGACATCTGGTGGGTAATCGGGCCAGTGGAGAACAGGTCGTCATCGGCAAACTGGGAGTCTGGATCAACCTGAAAATATTGGTCGCCGATATTCCGGCCGCCGATCAGCGCGATCGAGTTATCGATGACCAGCATTTTGTTGTGCATCCGGTAGTCAAGCCGACTGTTATTTAACAGGTATTCGCCAGCCCGAAAAAATTGCACGTGGCCGCGATAGGCGAAGGGATTGAAGATACGAATTTCAATCGAGGGATGCGCTTCAATCAAAGCAATCTGCTCGTCGCCGTTTTCGGTTTCACCATCATCAATCAGAATGCGCACGCGCACACCGCGGTCGGCAGCGCTCAAGATGGCCGCTGTCAATAAGCGACCAGTATTGTCGCCATGAAAAATATAGTATTGCAGGTCGATGGTTTTTTCAGCGGCCTTGATCATTTGCATGCGCATCAAGAAACCGTCGGCACCAACCTGAATGACGCGAAATCCGGATTTGCCTGTGTTGGCGTTAGCTGCAGCAGAAAACGTCTGCGCCAGCTGCGTGTTTTCCGGATGCGCCATTGCTGTCGAAGCGGTTCTCGGGTAATTGGCGCCGGGCGGAAAGGTGCTGCAACCGCCCAGGCAGAGCGCCAGCAGAATCACAAACGAATGGACGAATTTAGTTAACATGGATGCTCCAGGCTGATTTCGTTTGCAGTGCGCTGGACGAAATGATGATTTGATTGGGACGAAGTGCTGTCTTATTTTCTTTTTATTTATTTTTGACTGATATCAATGCTTTCTTTGTTTCCGCTTTGCGATACCGCAACCATAATCCCGATGCCAAGGACAATGACGATCCCGATGGCAGTCCAGGTCGCGCCGATCATGGCCAGCAGACCCAATTTCCAGAGCGCCGCCAGAATGCCGCCAACCAAAACAATAAATCCAATGAGATACATGCCGGCCCACTTCATAGCGTTTCCTTAAAAAGTTTGATTCGTTACCGCTATCGTACGGAGTAGTGCGCCCGTCGTCTGTGTGTTAGCGCACAATAGTTTGCTTCAGGCATTTATTTGCTTGTTTGTTTGCCATGGCTATCCTGGCACAAACTCACTCATTAGTAAGCAGCGTCTAGTAAGATTATCCCGGAAATGGGCTAACATCAGCCGAAGTCAGCCGCAGATTTAGCAGCCCACAGAAGGAAAGACCATGACTCAAAAAGTAATTGTCACCGGTGTTGGCATGATTCCCTTTGTCAAGCCCGGTTCAGGCGCATCGTATGATCGAATGGGGTCGGAGGCGGCCCGGTTGGCATTGCAGGATGCTGGGCTCAGTTACGACGCCATCGAACAAGCCTATGTCGGTTACGTCTATGGCGACTCCACCAGCGGCCAGAAAGCCTTGTATGAAGTTGGCCTGACCGGCATCCCCATCTTCAACGTCAACAATAATTGCTCCACCGGTTCCACCGCGCTGTACCTGGCGCGCCAGGCGATTGCCAGCGGCAGTGCCGAGTGCGTGCTGGTGTTGGGATTTGAACAGATGAGCCCCGGTGCGCTGACCACCATGTTCCAGGACCGACCATCGCCGTTCGAGCGCTTTGACGAGCTGACCAATCAATTGGTCGCCAACAGCGAGGTACCGTTCGCCCTGCGTTATTTTGGCGGAGCCGGGTTGAGTCATATGCACAAATATGGCACCAAACTAGAGACCTTCGCCAAAATCCGCGCCAAGGCGAGTAGGCATGCGGCGAACAATCCGATGGCGCTGTTCAGAAAAATCGTCAGCACCGAAGAAGTGATGGACGCGCCGATGATCTGGCCGGGCGTCATGACGCGCCTGATGGCGTGTCCGCCAACCTGTGGCGCAGCAGCGGCAGTGCTGGTGTCCGAACAGTATGCAAAAAAACATAATCTGAATAGCGCGGTGCAAATTGTGGCTCAGGCCATGACCACGGACCGTGCCAGCACGTTCGACGGCAAGGACATGATGCGCGTGGTCGGCTATGACATGAGTCAGGCCGCTGCCAATCAGGTGTATCAGGCCGCCGGAATCGGCCCTGACGATATCGATGTCGTCGAAATGCACGACTGCTTTGCGCACAATGAATTGATCAGCTACGAAGCCTTGGGCCTGTGCCCGGAAGGTGGCGCAGAAAAATTTATCAATGACGGCGACAACACGTATGGCGGACGGGTAGTCACCAATCCGTCTGGCGGCCTGCTGTCCAAAGGCCATCCGCTCGGCGCTACCGGACTGGCACAGTGTTTCGAACTGACCCAGCAACTACGCGGCAATGCCGGTGCGCGCACTGTCGCCGGAGCGCGCCTCGCCTTGCAGCACAATCTTGGTTTGGGCGGCGCCTGCGTGGTCACCCTGTATCAAAAAAATTAAATAAAAATATGGAGACACAACATGACTTATCACTCACCCTGGATGAACCCCGAACTGGAAGGTTTTCGCGATGCGGTGCGGCGCTTTGTCGCAGCTGAAATTGTTCCGCATCAGGATAAATGGCAACGGCAACAGCATGTCGACCGTGAGATCTGGACCAAGGGCGGCGAGATGGGCCTGCTGCTGGCGGATATTTCAGACCAGTACGGTGGCTCGGGCGGAACCTTTGCCCATCAGTGCGTGGTGTTTGAAGAACTCTCGAGTGCCGGTGATGCCTGCTTTGGTTTGCATGTGCATGCAATCGTCGCGCACTATATTTTGAATCAGGGTACCGAACCGCAAAAGCTGAAGTATCTTCCTCTGCTGGCCAGTGGCACGATGATTGCCGCGATCGCGATGACCGAGCCCGGTGCCGGATCCGATCTGCAGGGCATCCGCACGTCTGCTGTGCTGGATGGCGAGGAGTACGTCATCAATGGATCAAAAACCTTTATCTCCAACGGCTATATGGCGGATCTGGTTTTACTGGTAGCCAAGACCGATCCGGCCAAAGGTGCCAAGGGGACCTCGCTGATGCTGGTGGAAACCAAAGACCTGCCCGGCTATCGTCGTGGCCGCATCCTTGAAAAGCTGGGCCAGAAAGGCCAGGATACCTGCGAGCTGTTCTTTGATAATGTGCGCATCCCGGCAGCCAATGTATTGGGTGGCGTGGCCGGTGCCGGGTTTATTCAGCTGATGACGGAACTGCCGTATGAACGCGCCATCGTTGCCGTCGCCGGGGTGGCCACGATTGAACGCGCGCTGGCCTTGACCGTTGCCCACACCAGAGAACGGATGGTGTTTGGCAAGCCGCTGATTGAGATGCAAAACACGCGCTTTGTGCTGGCGGAAGTGAAGACCGAAGCGATGGTCGCGCGCGTGTTTATTGATCACTGCATAGTGCAGCTGATCGCCGGCAATCTCGACACGGTGAGTGCTTCAATGGCCAAATACTGGATCACTGATCTGCAGTGCAGTGTGGTCGACCGCTGTCTGCAATTGTTTGGCGGCTATGGCTACATGCTCGAATACCCGATCACGCAAATGTATGCGGATGCACGGGTGCAGCGTATCTATGGCGGTGCGAATGAAATCATGAAAGAAATTATCGCCAGATCGTTGTAGGCACAAAGGAAACTCATGGGTGTTCTTGATGGTATTCGTGTTATTGAAATCGCTGGCATCGGGCCCGGCCCGTTTTGCGGCATGCTGCTGGCCGATATGGGTGCCGAAGTGATTTTGATCGAACGCCCGAACAGTAAAGGCATGCTGGAAATGGGTAAGCACGCGATCGTCAATCGCGGCAAACGCTCAGTGGCGCTTGGTTTGAAAGACCCCGACGCGATTGAAGCGGTACTACGTTTAGTTGGCGACGCAGACGCATTGATCGAGGGCATGCGCCCCGGGGTGATGGAACGACTGGGACTGGGGCCCGACGTGTGCCTGCAGGCCAATCCGCGTCTGGTGTACGGCCGCATGACCGGCTGGGGCCAGGACGGTCCGCTGGCGAACACCGCCGGGCACGATATCAACTATATAGCGCTCTCCGGAGCCTTATGGTTTTCCGGCGCGCCGGGCACCGTGCCGACTGCACCGCCGACTCTGGTTGGTGATCTGGGCGGCGGGGCCCTGTATCTGGCCTTGGGCATTGTGGCGGGCATCCTGCATGCCAAACAGGGCGGTGCTGGTCAGGTGGTGGATGCCGCCATCGTCGATGGCAGTGCCAATCTGATGAATCTTTTGTTGTCGGCCAATGCAGCGGGATATCAGCCCTTTGAGCGAGGCAGGGGACTGCTGGACGGGCCGCACTGGTACGGCAGTTATCTGTGTGCCGATGGCTGTTACGTGAGCATCGGCGCGCTGGAGCCGCAATTTGGTAAATTACTTTTTGAAAAACTGGGACTGGCCGATGACGCCGATTTCAAATCTCCCTATGAACCCGGCCAGTGGCCAATTTTGCGAACGCGCCTCGAGCAAATTTTTATGCAACAGCCGCGCCAGTATTGGATCACGCTGCTGGAGGGCAGCGATGCCTGCTTTGCCCCGCTGTTGAATCCCAAACAGGCCATGGCGCATCCGCATATTCAGGCACGTCAGATCTACAGCGAGCACGATGGTATTTTGCAGGCCGCACCGGCACCGCGGTTTTCAGGCACCCCATCACAGGCACGCAGCAAAGTCCCCGGATGTGGCGAGCACAGCGTTGAAATTTTGCAGTCGATTGGCTTGACGCAAGAGCAGATCAATCGCCTGCTGCCTGCCGCCAACGATCATCAAGCCTAGTCAGACAATTCAGATTCCAGCTGTTTCACGCTCGGTAAAATGGCTGCCATATCTGGCCCTTTCAGCCCGGTTGCTCATCCTGGTGAACAGTACGTTGTGTGCCTACGACAATTGTCCAACAAGCTGTTGGACAATTGCTTCTATGCCGGTTCTCAGTCGCAAAATTGTGCAACAGGCTGTTGCACAATTTAAATTAAAAAATTGACGTGCATTGCCGGCTGCATCTCAACCCAACCGGGATGCGGCTTCAGTTCAGTTTTTGACAAAAATAGCCATTGCAAGCCTGGCGCGTTCTTCGCCAAGATTTTTGGCAAAATTTGCCACCATGCCCTGCATGCGCTGCCCCACAACCAGCGCCGGGCTTAATGCTGACCTGACTCCTTCAGCGCCGTTTTGCTGTTGCAGGTTGCGCTGCCGTTCCAGCCAGCCAATACCCAGTTCTGTCACATCGTCCCACATGGTCAAGGTCAGACCGGCATCAGCAACGGCGTCCAGCGTCTCCTGTTTCGTCAGCAGGGTCGTCGTTGCGGATGTTTCCGCCCACGGCACCGGGTAGTGAAGTGGCGCTTTCGAGTCGGCGGCGATCGGATCATAAAACGCGAATTTCCCGCCCGGCTTCAGAACGCGATAAATTTCCTGATACAGCTGCGAGCGGTTGACGATATTCATTACCACATGCTGACTCCAGACCACGTCAAAGCTGTGGTCAGCAAATGGCAGGGAGGTGATATCTCCGGTTTGATATGTCACCTGCTCCTGCATCCCGAGCTTCTGTGCAATGAGCTCGGAAACGGCCACATAAGCAGCGGATAAATCAACGCCGCTTACCGTGCATCCGAATACCGAGGCCAGAATACGTGACGGTCCACCCAGACCCGAGCCTGCATCGAGGACATGCATGGCGCTGGTGATGCCCAGCTGCTCTGATAATTTACTGGTCGCTGTCAGCCCGCCGACATGAAATTGATCAAACGAGCTGAAGCTGGTTGGTAACAAGGGTTTGGGCATGCCGTCAATGATTTCGGATAACTCTGCAATCAGTGTGGACTGGTCTGCTACGGCAAGCTCATAATGTTCTCGTACTGTGTCAGTCAGGTTTTTCATCAAATTCCTCGGTTGGTCATGCGGGATAAAAAATGCAGCAATTTCATGGTTGTACTTTATTTGCCCGAAACCAGGCGGCATACAAGGCCGGTAAAAATAACAGGGTCAGCAGAGTTGCAACGACCAGCCCACCCATGATGGCAATGGCCATGGGTCCCCAGAACACGCTGCCGGTCAACGGGATCATGGCCAGCGTGGCCGCCGCCGCAGTCAGGATCACTGGCCGGGCACGTCTGACAGTCGCTTCCACAATCGCATCCCAGCTGGCCATGCCCCTGGCAATATTCTGCTCGATCTGGTCCACCAAAATGACCGAATTACGCATGATCATGCCCCCCAGCGCGATCACGCCCAAGAGGGCCACAAAGCCAAACGGCGCCTGAAAAATCAGCAGGGCAGGGACCACCCCGATCAAACCCAGTGGTGCCGTCATAAAGACCATCAACACGCGCGAGAAACTTTGCAGTTGAAACATCAGGAACAGCAGAGTGACCACGACCATGGCCGGAAAGACTGCAAACAAAGCGGTATTCGATTTGTCACTTTCTTCGATGGCACCACCTTGTTCAATCCGGTATCCGCTCGGCAGACTGTCGATGATGGGTTTCAGATCGGGCCAGATCTTTGTCGTGGCATCCGGTGCCTGCACGCCATCGGCCACATCGCAGCGCACGGTCAGCGCCATGTCGCGATTTCTGCGCCAGAGCACCGGTTCCTCAAAAGTCGCTTCAACCTTGGCGACTTGCGACAGCGGTACCGAAGCGCCATCTCTGGCAGTGATCTGCAAATCCGCGATCCGGTCCAGTGAGCCGCGTTCCGTCGGCGTGCCGCGCAATACCACCTCGACCAGTTCCTCACCTTTGGTAATCTGTGTGACCGGAATGCCGGTCAATGCCACCTGCACGTAGTTCTGGATGTCAGCGCTGCTGATGCCGAGTTGGCGCGCCTTGTCATGATTGACGTGGACACGGATCGATCTGACCTTTTCATTCCAGTCCAGCTGCGTGTCCCGTACCAGTGCGCTCTTTCTTACCACGTCTCTGACCGCGTAGGCGATATCCCGGACTTTGTCGGTGTCTGGCCCGATTACCCGAAACTGCACCGGGAATCCGACCGGCGGGCCAAATTCAAGGCGCAGCACCCGGCCGCGGGTGTCCGGAAATACCTCGTCTTTGGCGAACAGTTCGAGCAAACGTTTGCGCAAATGTTCACGCGATTCCGGGCTTTTCGTCATCACCACAAACTGGGCAAAACTGGGACTCGGTAATTCCGGTGCCAGCGACAGATAAAAGTGCGGCGATCCGGCACCAATGTAGGCAGTAAAAAATTCAATATCCTTGTCGCCTTGCAGAATTTTTTCCATTCTCTTGACTTCGAACTCGGTGGCCGTGATCGAAGCACCTTCGCGGGTGCGCAGCTCCACCAACAGTTCAAGGCGCGATGCGGTCGGAAAGAATTGCTGCTGCACGAAAGTCATGCCGAAGCCCGCGGCAAGGAAGGCGAAGATGGTTGCGGCGAGAATTGTTTTGCGCCGCGTAACACACCAGTCAATCAGCTTGCGAAAGCGCCGGTAACGCGCACTGTCATAGGGATCGTGGGCGGCATGCCCGGCGTGCACTTTCGGTAACAGCAGAATGCCAAGATAGGGCGTAAAAATAACGGCAACAATCCAGGACGCAATCAGCGCCGTGCCGACCACCCAGAATATCCCACCGGCATATTCTCCCGCCGCCGATTTCGCAAATCCGACCGGCATGAATCCGGCAATCGTGACCAGGGTTCCGGTCAACATCGGGAAAGCGGTTGAGGTATAGGCGAAGGTGGCAGCGCGCACGATGTCCCAGCCTTCTTCCAGTTTTACCACCATCATTTCGACCGCGATAATGGCATCATCAACCAGCAGGCCCAGGCCGATGATCAGGGCGCCGAGCGAAATGCGCTCCAGATTCCATCCATTAAAGTACATCACCGTTGCCGTGATACTGAGCACCAGTGGCACCGACGCTGCCACCACCAGACCGGTACGCCAGCCCAGCGTCGCAAACGACACCACCAGCACAATAGCCAGGGCTTCGAAAAATGAGCGTTCGAATTCGCCCACCGACTCTTCCACCACGCCAGGCTGATTGGCATATTTTTCCATTGTGACGCCCACTGGCAAGGAGGCCTGAATTGCTTTGGTCTCTTTATCCAGCGCTGCACCAAGGGCAAGAATATTGCCGTTTCTGGCCATCGTCACGCCAATGGCCAAAGCCGGTGTGCCATTGTGCCGGACAATAAAACTGGCCGGTTCTTCATAGCCGCTGTGGATCGTGGCAACATCTGACAGTTTTAAAATTCGTCCACCAAGCGACAGACTCACGTCGGCGACATCCTGGGCCGAATGCAGGGCGCCATCGGTGCGCACCACGACGCTGTCATGCTGACCTTCAGCGCTGCCGGACGGGGTGATCAAATTCTGCCTGCTGAGGGTCTCGATAATCAGATTGGGCGACAGGCCCAACGCGGCCAACTTTTGCGAAGAAATTTCAACATAAACTTTCTCAGCCTGTCTGCCAAGAATATCGACCTTGTTGACACCGCTCACACTTTGCAGGCGGCGCTTGATTTCTTCACTCACGGTTAACCGTTCAGCATTGCTCAGGTCCGGAGCGACGATGGCATACAGTATGCCGTACACATCGTTGTATTCATCGTTAAAAAACGGACCCTTGACGCCTTCGGGAAATTCGCTGCGGATATCATTGATTTTCTTTCTGGTCTGGTACCAGGCATCATCGAGTTCGGATTTTTTCAATCCGCCTTTCATGCGCAGCGTGATCCCGGCAAAGCCCTGCCTGGAAAAACTGTTGACATACTCAAAGCCGTCCAGCTCCTGCATTTTTCGTTCAATGCGATTGACCACCTGATCCTGCATTTGCTGCGCCGTCGCACCCGGCCAAACCACCACCGCCGTCATTTGCGGAACGTTGAAGGTCGGGTCTTCCAGACGGCCCAATTTTAAAAAGGAAAAGATGCCCGCGCCGATCGCTGCGATCATCAGAAACAACACAATGGCGCGATGTTTGACGGCCCACTCGGATAAATTAAATGATTGCATTATTGACCTTGCCCGCCAGTAGTTGCCAGAACATCGTCGTGACGTTCAATCGCCCGCACTTTCATGCCGGCGTCGAGCTTCTGCGCACCCACGCTCACCACCGGCGTTCCCGGTGCGATACCAGTCACGGTGGCAAAGTTCAGGTCTGAGTGCACGAGGGTAATCGGCGTGAATACCAGTTTCCCATCCTCTTTGTGAACCACCCAAACACCGGCCGAGGCAGTTGTTTTGATCAAGGCCGTCACCGGAATGCGTACACCGGTTTCGATCGCTGCATGCATGGTCACTTCTGCAGTTGATCCCAGGGCGACAGCGTTGAGCGTCTTGCTGTCCGGGCTGATGATTTTGTATCTGGCGCGATAAACTCTGCCCTGTTGCGTGGCTGACTGAGAAAGCTCGCGCAGTGCCAGGTTCATGCTGATTGAAGGCTGGGACCACAGTGCTGCGGTCGGTTTCATCTGTCTGACCGCGACGAACAGATCTTCGGGAATATCAACCACGATTTCCCGGTCGCCATCGTGGGCCATGGCGATGATGATCTGACCTTCCTTGACCACCTGACCAGCGTCCGTGTTGATCGACTTGATGATGCCAGCATAGGGTGCCGTCAGTTGTGCGTAGGCGAGTTTGTTTTTGGCCAGGTCAGATTGCCGCTGTGCCGCATCGTAGCGCGCGGTGGCGCTGGCCGTGGCAGCACTCTGGCGTTCCAGATCGGACTGACTGATTGCGCCGGTGGGGGAGAGGCGTTCCAGTCTGGCTTGCTCGAGCCTGGCCTGGTCAAGTTCCGCTTTTGTCGCGGCAACCTGAGCGGCTGCGGCCCTGCTGGCCAGTTGATAGTCGTTCGGATCGAGTCGTGCCAGAACCTGACCTGCCTCGACATGCTGGCCGGTATCGACCAGCCGTTGGGTTACGCGGCCGTCCACCCGAAAGCCCAGATCGGTTTCGACGCGCGCCTGCACGACACCGGTGAGGATGCGCGACGCCTGAGAAGAGTCGGATTTGGCGAGACTGACATACACAACTTTGTCGACCGCCTTGTCCTGAGTATGCGAGCCGCATCCCGCCAGAATTAGCAGACTTGTGCTGCACAGGGCCAGCGTACTGATTTTATTGATAGTGCTCACGGTTTAGCTCCAGTGTCTGATTGTTCGGGTTTGGGTTGACTGTTTTGCAGTGCGATGTCGGCAGAACGATCCGCCTTCCAGCCACCGCCCAGGGCTTTGATCAGCTGGACGTCAATGAGTGTCGTTTGCAGCTCAATGGATGACAGAGTCATTTGTTCGCCAAGCAGAGCCTGTTTTGCGCCAAGCAGCGCCAACCGGTCGATCTGTCCTTCGCGATACAGCGACTCGCTCAGATCCAGTACTTTTTTTTGCGCGGTCACTGCAACTGTCAACTGCGCCAGTATTTGGGCTTGTTCCGCCTGTGCCAGTAAACTATTTTCCACTTCCTCAATCGCCACCAGACATGATTTCTGCCACTGCAGCAGAGCTTCGTGAGTGCGCGCCGACTGGGTTGCAATATTGGCGTCGATCTGACCGCGATTCAATAGCGGGATGGCGAACGCGGCGGCAACATTCGAGAAACGGGCCGGCGAATAGGGGATGGCGTTCAAAGTCAGATTTTCGCGGCCGAGCAGCGCCGAGACAAAAATTTGCGGCCACTGCAGTGCCCTCGATTCGTTTTCCCGATACGACTGCGCGACATATTGAGCCTCGGCGGCAATCAGGTCGGGTCTGCGTCTGAGCAGATCGGACGGCTGACCGGCGTGGATCGGCGCGACGATCGGCCATGGATAGTTGTCGACCGACTGAGTCGGTGGCACGGAAGGATTGGCCCCGGTCAAACGCGCCAGCTGATGTTCCGTGACACCAATGACTTTGCGCAGCTCGGGCAGTTGCGCTTCCGATTCCGCTACTGAGGCGCTCACACGCGCCAGGATCAGCGCATCGGTGAATCCTTCTGCATGGCGCTGTCTGATCAGATCAAGATAATCGCGTTGCGCCTGCAGCAATGACTCCAGCAAGGCAACTCTTTGCGACGCAGAACGCAGCGTGAAATAGGCCCGCGCCACTTCACCGGCGACCATCAGCTGCACGCCAGCGATTTCACTCTGGGTGCTGACCAGATCCGCTTTCGCGGCCGCCCTGGCCGATTGAATCCGCCCGGAGATATCAATCTCCCAGCTCAGACTGCCATCAATCTGTGTTGCCCGGGTATCCGGCATGCCCTGCTTGACCCGCGCCGGCAATCCACTCGAGCTTCGTAAGGCGGAAGCACCGAGCGCGACGCTGGGCAACAGCCGGGAAGTCTGTGCGCCCAATTGCGCTTTCGCTTCGTCCAGACGGTTGACTGCAACGAGCACATCCTGATTGGCTGCCAAGGACTGCCCGATCAGTCGCGCCAGTTCCGGGTCCTGGTACTTGTCCCACCAGTTGTCACCAGTCTCAACTGAGCCGCCGTTCTCATGGGCGTACTGAGTGGATAAAGCAATCGCCAAATGGGGCGGCATCACCTGATCGCCCGCGCAGCCCGTCAATAAAAATGAAGTAAAAAAAATGGGACCCAGCGTTAACCGAAGTCCAATTTTTTCCGTCCTGCTCCAGCAATTGGCCTGTCTATTTCTGCGCATAAAACTCTGTCCTTATCATTTTCTGTCGGCGGCACATTCAATCTAAAAAGCTGCGAACTAATCAAGAAAGTATTTTTAGATGATGACTATAATCTAGTATGATGGGTATAATCTAAAAATGCAAATGATTTTTAAGAGGTCGGAAAATGAAAGTATCGAAACTGGACATGGATGAAAATCATGATCGCATCGTCAAAGGTGCGTCGCGCTTATTTCGGGAACGCGGTGTCAAAAATACCAGTGTGGCCGATGCAATGGCCGATGCCGGTATGACGCACGGTGGCTTTTATCGTCACTTCAATTCCAAGGAGGAATTGCTGGTTGAGGCATTGAACGCAGCATTTGATGAGTTTGCTTCGGTGCTGGAACAGCGCATGGAGACAGTCGATCCAAAGAGTGCATTGGAAGAGTACCGCAAGCTGTACCTGTCGAAAGGGCATCTCGACAATCCCGGCCTTGGCTGCGCCATGCCTTCCCTTGCCGGAGACCTGGCGCATGAATCGGTGGCGGTCAAGGAGGAATTTGGCGCCGGATTCAATCGCGTCGTTGACGCCGTGTCGCGCGGTATGAAAGGCTCGGAAGCGCAAAGGCGCAAGGCAGCGATGCGCGAACTTGCCATGTTGGTCGGCGCAATTGTCATTGGTCGCAGCAGTGACGAAAAGACTGCCGATGCTTTGCTGGCAGCCTGCCGGTCCTGATTACCCATTTTCAGGAGATGTTTTTTGCATGCCTGTTCAGTCGCCATCGGCAATAAATCCGGCAATCACATGCGAGCCATCGCAAAACGGCTTGCTCCTGGATTGTCCGCAACGACATAAAAATGCGTCGGTGACCCGCGCCACTGTCCTGCCGGTTCCGGCGCAGATTTCCATATTCCCTTCCAGATGCAAGGGCCCGTTCAGGGTCGGCGTGACCGCAACCTCACCATTGCGTATCGTCAGGGCATCGACCTTGCCGCTTGGCGGTTCACCGCTGGCGACAAATCCTGCGGCAACGTGCGAACTGTCGCACCACGGCTTATTTTTTGACTGACCGCAGCGACACAAAGTCGCACGAAAACCATCCGGCTTGTGCGCCAGGGTCAACGGCGCATGAATCGCATACGGCCCGTTTTCGCGAATCCGGATGGTATTGACGGCAGGCGCGCTTTCCACTTTGCTGGCGTCGTGCAGTTCATAGCGGATTGCGCCGGACGGACAGTTATGCGCAACCGCAATCAACTCATCGACAGGGATGGCGTCAGGATAAATCCATTCGCCCGGTGTATTGGCCTTGAATACAGTCGGCGCGTCCAGGACACAATGACGGGAATGAATGCATCGTCCGGCGTCGAAAAATATGGTGAGATCTTTGCCGCGCACAATCTCAATTTTTGCAGCAGCGGGGACGGTCGTTGCAGGCGCGACCTTGACTGGGACCGGTTTTGGTTCAGTTTCTTGATCGGACATTTCGCGCAGGCGCGACTGCTGCAAGGTTAACTTGCCGATGACCTCATGCCAGGTGTCGGCCGTTTCTCCCTCCACCAGCTCGAGCGGCAATTCAATCGCACGGCGCTTCAATTCTTCCAGTCGTTCGGCGATCATCGACGCGGCACTGTCGGCCGGCAGGCGAGCCAGTGTGCGCAGCGGTGTAAACGTCAAGCCACCATGTGGTTCTGACTGCGCTGCGCTGGCCGGACGCGCCGCCAGGCCCTGACCAACCGGTACCGTCATGCGCATCAGCGCAAATGACACTGCCAGCCAGCTGGCTTTGCTCTTGCGCTCGCGCGCGTCGAAGCCTTGCAGCAGGCAGCGCAGCGACGTGGTGTAGAGGGCATTGCCGATATCGAGCCAGCGTGAATTGTCTGGATGATCAATATGCACGCGATTGTCCGCTGACATCACCGGCGCATTCATCACCGGATTCGTTGCTGCAGGCCAGGCCGGACTGAACGTCGGGTCGGCCTTGAGCAGATCGGCCAATTCATCGCCAACCCGCGTGAAGCGACAGAAGTGTGAATCCAGATGTTCGCTGCCCGCGCCTTCCCCCTGCGTGACGATGGTTCTGATCGCCTGTTGCGCGCTCGCCAGGTCGTGCACGGCAATCACGCCCGGCAGTGGTGCCAGTGTCGCATCAACCTGCAGCGCCGGATCACCGATAAACAAGGCGGCTTCCCCATACTTGCGCGCAAAAACTGCCAGCGCTTCTGACAGCGTTTCATACAGCTCACCGACCGTGTTGTAGTCACGCGGTCCGGGGCTCAGGCGTCCTTTCGGAACAACGCGGCGGTACTGGCGCTGTGGCTCAAACCCGGCGCCGTCCGGCAAGGTTTCGTGCGCGGTAGCGGGGCGTTCCAGAAATTTGAAATGTTCTATCGTCTCCTGGCAAAACGGTCCGAGACGAATTACAAACCCGGCCGGATACGGGCCCGAGTCTATCGGAAAAGCCGGGCGATTCATATGCGGCGGTGCCCCGAGCGCATGCATCAGGTTGCCGACCAGGCACAGATGACTCATCTCTTCCATCGCCACCGAGGTCAGTACCTTGCGCCAGCCATTGACTGCAGTTCTCTGGCTCTCCGTCCAGGCAGAATCATTGCGCTTCAAGGTGTAGGTGGCATACAGATAGCAGCACATCAGATTGTGTTCAATTTCGGCAGCTTCGTGCAGCCAGTACAGCATTTGCTCGCGACTGGGTGAATCCGGAGGGGACGACTGATCGCTCATGCCAATTCCTTTCGATGATTGCTGCAGGGGGAGTAATCCGTGGAGACCGGCAATTATCGCTCAAAGTTATGCCAGGTGTTTAAGTTTGGCGTGGGTTGGTAGGCTTGCAAAAAAAATTGTTCCTGTATTCATAGCGCTGTAAAACGAAATACTGGCGTGGGAAATCGAAGCAGGGTGTTGAAACCTATTCACTGTGATGCTAGTATTACGAGGTATTACATGGAGACTAAAATGGAAATTACGTCGGTTACCAGTAAAGGTCAAGTGACTATCCCCAAGGAAGTTCGGCAGCAACTTGGCATTCGGCAAGGCACGCGCATAGAGTTTGAATTGGTAGGTGATCATGTCGAAATGCGGGTAAAAAGCAATCCTGGTGATATTTTTGCAAGTGGGTTTGGTATGTTGAAAAGCCGACTGCCAGCTGTCCCGGTGGATCTCGATGTGGCTAAGGTAATTAAACGATGATCGGCCTCGATACGAATATTTTGGCCAGATATTACATCGAAGACACCGCTGACAAAGAAGCCCAGCGTCAGCGGATCGCGTCTAAAAAATTGATTGAATCTGGGCGGCCGCTCATGGTGTGTAAAACCGTAATTCTTGAACTCGAATGGGTTATGCGCGGGTATTATGGATTTTCAAATGATCAGGCGTTGTCAGTGTTGCGCCATTTGATCAACCTTCCTCATGTTGTCATTGAAGACCGTGCGACTATTGAGCGAGCGCTATCTCATGGGGAGGTCGGGATAGATTTGGCGGATGCTTTGCATCACGCAAGTTACAGAAGTTGTGAAAGCGTTGCGACTTTTGATGATAAAAAATTGGCCCGCCGTGCCAAAAAATTAGGCCTGACTCCGGGAATAGTCGTGCCGACGTAATCGGGATAGCCGCTCCGCAGCATTTAAATAATCAGACGCTTGCGATTGGCTGTGACATCCAACAGACAGGACGCCAGTTTTAATGACGTGCCAACCATGACCCCGATCGGCGGCGCGTAATCCTGCTCAATCCAGTCCAGCGCAATCAGGCTGATTCCTCCGACCACCGCCAGACCCAGCAATTGCTGGGCTTCTCCGTTCGGGATTGACAAAACCTCTCTCAGTTTTTGCGACACCCCGTGCAGCGCTGCCGTGTAGGCATTGGTGGTCGCCGCGCTGACGCCGCGAATCTCAATCAGGATCAATCGGGCAGCGGCAGGTTCACGCCTGAGCAAAGTGAAGTATGCCTCCAGCATGACCCTGGCGCGTTCAAATTTATCTCCTCCGACCTTCTCCACAGCCTGGGTCAGTTCCCTGAGCAAACCTTCAATCACGGCACCGTAGGCAGTGAGCAACAGCTCTTCGCTGTTATTGAATGACTCGTAAAAATAGCGCTCGGTCAACCCGGCCTCGGCACAAACCGCCTTCACCGAAGTCTGGCGGAAGCCCATCAAGCCATAGGTTTTGATGGCTGCCGTAATTAGACGCACGCAGCGCTCAGCGCGCCGGTCTTCTTTGGAGATGCCGCGATACGAGCGGCGGGGAGCGGATTCTAGATTCATTTGCCTATTCTGACATGACTGGTTGTCAGATTTCAAGCAGTAATGTACAGTGCTGAAAATTAATTGACAACGACGATTGTCAAACAGGGAGACGCACCACCATGACGACCACTGAAACCGCAACCGGGACTCCGATCCTGGATGTCCTGATTATAGGCGCCGGCCTGTCCGGGATTGGCGCGGCCCACCAGCTACAGCAGCATTGCCCGGAGAAGCGCTACGTAATTCTCGAAGCACGCGACAGCATCGGCGGAACCTGGGATCTGTTTCGCTATCCCGGCATCCGTTCCGATTCCGACATGTACACGCTGGGTTACCGATTCAAACCCTGGACCAATCCCAAGGCGATTGCCGACGGCCCGTCGATTCTTGCCTACATCCGCGAGACCGCCGCAGAAGGCCATGTCACGCCGCATATCCGGTTTGGTCACAAGGCCCTCAGCGCAGCCTGGTCCAGCAGCGACGCCTGCTGGAGTGTGGTGGTCGCCAGGACCGACACCGGCGAACAGTCAACCATCCGCGCCCGGTTTTTGTATGGATGCAGCGGCTACTACAGTTACGACGAAGCGTATCGCCCCGAGTTTCCGGACGAAGCGGCGTTCAAAGGCGTGACGGTCATCCCGCAGTTCTGGCCCAAGGATCTTGACTACCGAGGCAAGCAGATCGTGGTCATCGGCAGCGGTGCCACGGCGGTGACGGTGGTGCCAGCCATGGCAGAAACGGCAGCCCATGTCACGATGCTGCAGCGCTCACCGTCCTATGTGGTCAGCAGACCCTCCGAGGACATTATTGCGCACGGCTTGAGAAGCATCCTGCCGGCGCGCCTGGCCTACGCCCTGACGCGCTGGAAAAATGTGTTTGAAGCGATGTTCTACTACAAAATCGCCCGAAGCTATCCGGCAGCGTTCAAGCAGCGCGTCATTGACATGGCCTCCAGGGAGCTGACACCAGACTTCGATGTCGCCACCCATTTCACGCCCAACTACAATCCCTGGGACCAGCGCCTGTGTGCGGTTCCCGACGGCGATCTGTTTGGGGCAATCCGCAAGGGCCAGGTCTCGGTGGTCACCGACACCATTGCCAGTTTTACGCCGGACGGTATCCGGCTCCAGTCAGGCAAGACGCTGACGGCGGACGTGATTGTGATTGCCACCGGACTGAAACTGAAACTGCTGGGCGGGATGTCGCTGACGGTCGATGGCAAACCGGTCATACCCAACGAGGCCATGGTTTATAAAGGCATGATGTTGAGTGACGTGCCCAACTTTGCCCTGGCTTTCGGCTACACCAATTCATCCTGGACCTTGAAGGCCGATCTGACCACCGGCTACGTTTGTCGCCTGCTGAAATTCATGGACAAGCACGGCAAGACCGTCGCAGTGCCACGACGTGAGGCCGATGTAGCGCCGCTGCCTTTCATGAATTTCACTTCAGGCTATGTGCAGCGTGCCGAACAATTATTGCCAAGGCAGGGCTCGCGCCGACCCTGGCAGGTCTATCAAAACTATCTGCAGGACTTGTTGACCATCCGCTATGGTCGTATCGACGACGGCGTCATGCAGTTCAAAACCGGGGACAAGCAATGAGGAATGTAAAAAATCGCGTGGCAGTCGTGACCGGTGCAGCGAGCGGAATAGGGCAGGCCATCGCCATGGCCTTGGCGCGGCGCGGCTGTCACCTCGCTCTGGCTGATATCAACGAAGCTGGCCTGCAAAGCGTCAGGCTGGCAGCGCAACAACAAGGCGTGAAGGTCAGCTGTCATCGGCTCGATGTGGCGGATCGGACGATGGTGAAAGAATTTCCTGAACAGGTACTGGCCGCCCACGGGCGTGTCGATATCGTGTTCAACAATGCCGGGGTTGCGCTGGGTGGCAATTTTGAACAGGTCAGCGAGGCCGATTTTGACTGGCTCATGGACATCAATTTCCATGGCGTGGTGCGCATGACGCGCGCCTTTCTTCCACTCCTGCACGCCGGTGATGATTCCTGTCTGGTGAATATTTCCAGCCTGTGGGGGCTGGTGTCGCCAAGCCAGCAGACCGCGTACTCGGCGAGCAAGTTTGCCGTGCGCGGCTTTTCGAATGCGCTGCTGCATGAACTGGAAGGGTCGACGGTGGGTGTCTGCGTGGTCCATCCGGGCGGCGTGGCAACTGCCATTGCAAGGAATGCCCGCGTGCCGGACAACATCCCCAAAGAGGAGGTCCTGGCCGGAATCGCCAGCGCCGAAAAGATGCTGCGCATGCCGCCCGCACAAGCCGGTGAAATTATCGTCAGTGGTATCGAACGACGTAAAACGCGCATTCTGGTCGGATCGGATGCCAAAGTGGTCGCACTGCTGGAACGTATTGCGCCCGTGCTGTACTGGAAATTTTTGAAAAGGTTGATTTCACCATGACGATAATTCACATTGCTTCGATCCTGTTGCTGATTCTGTTTGCTCTATGTGTCGTGCTGTTTTTGTTCACCTTGTGGACCAACCAACGCGTTCTGGCTGCCTTGCCAGCGCAGGGACGGTTTGTCGAAGCCGGTGGTGTGAACTTTAATGTCTACGAACAGGGCAGCGGTCCGGTACTGATCATGATCCATGGCCTGGCCGGACAAATGCGGCATTTTACTTATGGTGTGGCGAAAATTTTGTCGCGCAATTTTCGTGTCGTCGTCATTGATCGACCGGGCTCCGGTTATTCGGTACGTCCGGCGACGATGGCCGCGGATATTTCTTCCCAGGCCACTGCCATCGCCCAGCTCATCGGGCAGCTCAAGCTCGGGCCTTCGATGGTCGTGGGTCATTCGCTGGGCGGTGCAATTGCCCTGACGCTGGCGCTGGAGCATCCGCAGTGCGTGACCGGTCTGGCCTTGCTGGCACCCTTGACGCATCTGCCCGAGGACAACAAACCGCCCGAGGCGTTTCGCGCGCTGATGATTGAATCGGCATGGCTGCGCAGCGCAATTGCCTGGACGCTGCTTGTGCCGGCCAGTATTTTGCAGCGTGACGCGGTGCTCGGCCAAGTGTTCGGACCCGACGCCGTGCCTGATGATTTTGCGACCAATGGCGGTGGATTGATGAGTTTGTGTCCGCACCAGTTCGTCTCCGCGTCGCGCGATTTGCAGGCGATTTCCGAGCGTCTGCCTGCGATGGAATCGCGCTACACCGAATTGCGGATTCCGGTGCAGGTCCTGTTCGGTCGTGCCGACCGCATTCTGAACTGGAAGAAAAATGGCCAGGCGCTGGTGGATAAAATACCCGGCGCAAAACTGGTACTGGCCGACAGCGGTCATATGCTGCCGGTGACGCATCCCGAGCTGACGGCTGAATTTATTGCTGGCGCGGCTGGAGCCCTGACGTATCAATAACTGCCAATTTGGATACGGAGGCTGCGACTGAAAGCAGGTCAACAGCATCAGTCTGTTGATCTTAATGACCGGATGAAATTAATTCCCGCTTTCCACCGATGAACGTATACATAGTTATCGGAGCATTTAACAAATCGCCGTTTTTGTCGAATTCAATCAACCCCGTCATGCCCTGGTATTTAATTTTGGCGAGAACTGGCAGATAGTGCACCGGGTCGGTTGAGCCAGCCTGCTTCATCGCTTCAATCATCATAAAGACAGCATCATAGCTATTTTCGCCATTATGATGGCGCGGACCAAATCGTTTGATAAAGCTCGCGCTCCAGGCTTCTACCGCCTTGGTGTCGGCACCGCCGAGGTCTGTGCAAAACACTTGACCATCCTGTAATTCGCTTCCAAGCAGGCTCGGCAATTCCAGTGGCCCGCAGATTCCGTCGCCGCCCATGAATTTCGCTTTGATCCCAAGCGATTTCATTTGAAGTAAAAGTGGAGCTGCCGTTGGATAGTTCCCGCCCAAAAAAATAACGTCCGGTTTGGTCTGTTTGATCTTGGTAAGAATCGCGTGAAAATCCACTGCCGTTTCGGTGGTTTGCTCTTTCGCGACGATCAGTGCTGTTGCCGATGCGGCCTTGGCTGCCTTGACAAACTGAACGGCAACGCCTTGTCCGTAAGAGCTGGAGTCGTCGATAACAGCGATGCGCTGCGCTTTGAGAGATTGAACGGCATAACGTCCCAGGGCCTGGCCCAATTGGTCATCAGTCGGACACATCCGAAAAGCTGAGCCAAATCCCTGGCGGGTATATTGCGGGTTTGTTGCCGTCGTGGTGATTTGCGGAATGCCCGCCTGATAGTAGATTTTCGATGCGGGGATGGATGTTCCGGAATTCAGATGACCAATTACCCCGTTAACTTTACTGTCCACCAGAAATTGTGCCGCCAACGTGGCTTGCTTGGGTTCACCGGCATCGTCTTCGGTGACGAGTTCGATTTTGTATTTCTTGCCGGCGATCACAACACCTTTTACATTCAAATCTTCAATCGCCATTTTCACGCCGTTTTCCGCATCTTTTCCGACAACCGCCTGCGGACCACTGAGCGCGCCTGCGAATCCGATTTTGATAACATCTTCAGAAGCAAATGCGCAACCCAAAAAAATCGATGTGAGAACATTGGCAGTTACCACTGTTTTAATTATTGAAGTTGACATGGCTTCTTTCTGTTTGATGAACCGGTTTCTCAAGTTTCATATTTCAGTGGCATTATGCAAGGACCATTTTTAAGGGCAGCGTGAATTTCTCCAAAGTGCCGATTTTGGGCTGTTGCAGCTGCCCAGCATCACAAACTCGCAATGATTCAAGCATAGGTTTTTACACAAGCTCTGCCGATTGCGCTCAGATCCCGCCATTCAATCAACGGCTCCTGTCCTGCGCATTGCAGGCGTACAAAGCTGGCTAACAATAAATTAAAAAAAAACAAAATAGCAATTTTTCTGTTCTATGGCGGCACAACACGGATTGCAGTCGTTGAGCCAATTCTGTCATTGCCAGGACGGTGCCCATAGCGGACTATCGTTTGAA
The DNA here is from genome assembly GCA_040544425.1 of Oxalobacteraceae bacterium GrIS 1.18. Classification (GTDB taxonomy): domain Bacteria; phylum Pseudomonadota; class Gammaproteobacteria; order Burkholderiales; family Burkholderiaceae_D; genus Solimicrobium. The sequence goes on along the minus strand of JBEONO010000005.1, from coordinate 19,465 downwards.
TACTGCTCGATGGGGCAACCTATAGGCCAGAAATCATTTCTCAAAAAGTCAGAAAGTCACTCCCCTCCACTAGCGACAAGAGATTGTTCTGGGCTTTTAACTGCCTCGATGAATTGCCAGTTCCCATCATGAGTCCGGTCGAAAGCCCCAAGATACGTTCCGCTAATTTCCCCTTCTGGACCAGAAATTAATTTGCGCTTGGCTGGGTAAATTTTCACGGAATCAAAAAATCCATTAAGTAAGAAAATTCCGTCAGGAAGGCTATAAAGTTGTGTTCGAGAATAGCCACCCGTATCAGGAAACATTTCAATGCGCTGGTCTGACTCTCCAAGCCTGCGAATTACTGCAAAGCGCTTATACTCCGCCAGCCAAGGATGCATTGGTTCAAGTTGCAAGACTATTTGAGACGGCGAATTTGGCAACTTGGCGACTGCCTCATATGTCGGCGGGAAGTAATAACTACTCACAGCAAGAAGTAGAAGCAACCCCATCAAAACACAAACAGTGAGAGAGGAATATTTTAAAATCCGCAGCATCTTACCTAAACCCCTAGCCATGATTGTCCATTATGGTGTCTGACCGCTGTGTGCCGAGACCGTGTAAAAACCAAAGATCCGTCAACGATCTATCTTCATTGCGTTTTAATTGCGGTTTAACGGAGCTATAAGACGTCCCAGTTTAATCTGATTTTTTCATTTCACGCTCTCCGTTTTTTTTGCGATGAACTTAAATCGCTCGTAATCCCCTCCAAATAGGGGCTATTTACAACATCTCTGTCTCGCCTCACCGTCCCATCGCCTGCATTAATGGGATCGTGCCCAGTATTTTCATCACACGCTTCATGTTATAGGCCAGCACGTGCAAACTCATCTCCGTTGCAACGTGCTTGAGTCTCTTCATCAGAAAGTGCTGATTGCCCATCCAAAATTTGATGGTCCCGAAGGTATGCTCCACCGTCTCTCGACGGATCCGCATCGCCTCGGGGAAATGATCCAGTCGTCGTTGCATTTCATCTAAAACAGCTTCGTTTTCCCACCGGCTTACTCGTCGTTCTTTGCCTGGCGTGCATTGAGCCTTCAACGGACAATTCTTGCATTCGGTTGTCCAATACCGATGCTGCGTTTCACCGCGTTCTTTATGACTCGTGTGTCGGATGAGTATCTGACCAGCTGGGCACCGATAGACATCTTTCTTTTCATCGTAGATAAAATCATCTTTGCCAAACCGGCCTTCTTTGGATGCAGTTGATGTCACACTTTTAGCAACAATGGCACTGATGTCGGCGTTGTCGCAGGCCAGTATTTCGGTGTTCTTGTAATAGCCCCGGTCGGCAATTGCGGTGAGCTTTTCGACACCCATCGCGTCGCGTGCCTTGGTTGCCATGTTAAATAATTGATCGCGATCATTGCCATCGTTGGTGACTTCATGATCAACGATAAGGTGGTGTTTGCTGTCGACGGCTACTTGCACGTTATAACCAACAACGGCACTGCCGCGTGTGCGTCGAGGTTATCTATAAACACGTCAACGACCCGAACTGGATTCTCTTGCGTGACGTAGTCATCCAACATCTCGGGGAGTAGCGTGCTTTGCTTGCGGTTCTCGCCTTGGATAAATCGTTTCATCCTTACCTCGTCGTGTGTTGAGATAACGATTAGACAGAACGGAGCAAAAAAAAGTTTACTGGTGCAGCAAAAATAATTCAAAAAAATTGCGGCTCAGTGAGGCTACGTTTTTACACAGCCTCTGCCGAATTAGGTCGTTTAAGATTGCACTAAAAATCTAGTAAGCACGAATGACCATCAATGCCCATATCGCGATTGAGAACACAACCCAAACACGCGCAAGGCCACCTAATGCACCGGTGTCCGTATTTGAAGCACAACGCCACACACTAACTGAAGCAAACACTAGATAGCTTAATAGAAAGGGAATAAGAACCAAATCTACCAGGATATTGTCTTGAGGGCCTTTCCAAATCAGGAAGCCAATTAAGGCGCACAAAAGAATTGTGAGAATTTTCCCGGCAATCGCACCAATCCAAAACGCCTGCCATAACTTGGCATTTCCGCTCCAACAGTTCGTAAAAAAATTTGATTTTGAAATCATGGCGGGAATAATTCCTAAGATTATTAATATTGAATCTGGGTTTCGTATGTCGGCAATGTGCCGATTGTGAGCAGACGCCGACATACAGTCAACGGGGGCTTCAAAACAAGCTTCGCTTATACAGTATCGAATTTTTACTTGATATCAGTTAAATTTTTCCGGGAAGCGCTCTTTTGCAGCCTTTAAAACATCTGCCAACTTTTCCATGCTTGCAAAAAGCTTGAATTGGCGATCCTGCACCCTGACTCCAAATCTCCATCGTCCAACGTTATTTATCGTAGAGCTTTTTATCCGAAAGTATGGTTCCCCACAATAATCGATGTGTATGGCGTTACCTCCAGTAATCAGGGTATCAACACAATAAATACCTTCCGGTACTTCCAGAACCTGCAAACTTGAGCTGTTCGATACCAATCCTCCATAGGACTTACCGGTTTGCACATTCGTGACCCAATAGCCATTGGTCCAGTCACCTTCCAAACCCGGATCGCCATTCAATCTTGAAACTGTCTGCACGTGGACATCAATAACCAAGGTGCCATTCAGTGCGACTTCTTCGTCAGCCCGGGAATTTCCAAAGGTTAAAATCAAGAGGGCAAAGCTGAATATTGTCACTATCGATTTCATAGAAGCTCATTAGATTTAAATTTCTCTTGCCATTATTGAATCTGCCGTTGTAACGCGCCGTTCGATACACCTTGGGGACAAACCAGAAATACACGGCCCGCTGAAGCATAAACGTCTTCGATCTGAAAAATAATGCCCTAAATAAGGCATTCTGGAGAAACGCCTAAAAAATTTGGCACACCGTCCGACCGGTCTGAATGCAATCCCGGCTTCGAACGTTGATGTGCCGGGATTGAATCTCAGCCTACCGGGCTGTCGGACTATTACCGTACAATCGATCAAACTGCTGGCGAACGTCGATCTTCACCGAAATATATCTGACCATTATTTGACTATTTGAAAGGCAGCGTCATGATTGACTATCACACTATTATTACTCTCGAGCCCGGCAAACGCGCCGGCAAGTCATGCATTCGTGGATTGCGAATCACGGTACAAGATGTCCTGGACTGGCTGGCATCTGGCATGACTTTGGATGAGATTGTTGCCGACTACCCAGAGTTGCAGCGAGACGATGTGCTGGCTTGTCTGGCCTATGCGGCTGAACGGGAACGTCACGGCGCAGTAGTGCATCTGGCCGCATGAATTACTACTCGACGAAAATCTGTCGTATCGCATCGTCTCTGCGCTGCAAGAGACGTATCCTGGATCCACTCAAGTCAGGCTTGTTGGTTTGGAACGCCTCGACGATCGAGCAATTTGGCAGTTTGCCAAAGTTAACGATTATGTGATCGTCACCAAGGATGATGATTTCCAGGGCTTGTCCGGTATGAATGGATATCCGCCCAAAGTCATACGTTTAGTTACAGGCAATAGTGCGAATCAAGAAGTAATCAATGCGTTGCTACAGAACTCGAACGAGATCGTCGCAACGCTTCTCAACCCAACCGTTGGATACATAGAAATTTGCTGATTAATGCTTATATGCTTTGTCGTGCGTTGCGTTTGGAGCTTCGCGGCAAACTCAGATTCGGGCATTTTTGGGGCAGTATTATTTGGATATGCGTATGCCCGCTTCGTGCCCAAACGCGACGGTCGACAAAAATCCGGTCTATGACTGCTTTCAAAGTGGAGCCGACAATGCCCTTTTTTTCCATGTCTGGCCGCTTTCCACATAGCCGCCATTGAGGTCACATTGTTAGCTGCAAGAAAGATTTAACAATTGACTGGCAGCTGTCTAGAAATGACTGCTCGCAGTGTGCCCATAAGCGTCGGTCGAGGTTATACATTGCAGTCATTCAGAATTTAATCTCAATCTATTTCTATGAGCAGTAATTTTTAAAAAAATGACGCAACGTGTTATTTAAGATGAAAACAACTAATGGGAACATGACCACCAGATTCAACAGACGAACTGTCAAACTAAGTGAGGCGGTAGCAAAAATGTATGACCGAATAAAAATAAGAACGCTAATTACAACGCCGAATGCAACCAAACACCCGACAAATAATGCTTGTCCGTCCCTTAATGTCCTCGTCAGCGCTATCATAAATCTTGGGCGAAACCTGCATCATTACGTCATCGTGGAGGGGGGCGAAACGGAAACGCAGCTGAATTTATTGCGTCAAAATCAATGCTCGGCAGCACAAGGATTTTATTTTAATAGACCGATGCATGCTGAAGATTTTGCGGCTTTCCTGGCTAAGACCAAATCATTTTTTAAATAAATTCTTCAGATCCACACTGCGCGGTCAAATTTTGGAACAAGAAGACAATTGCAGCTACGTTTTACCATAGCCGCCTTTAAATTAAACTTTGTGATCGGACCGATCGCGCAGCGACTTGATTTTGTCATGATTGGCCAATACGCCTTGAGATTGGCGCTCTACAACCGTCCTGATTTGAGCAGGCAAGTCATGTTCCAACGCAAGATGATATTGTTTTTTCGCAGCATCTTCGCCGCGTTCGCATTCAGCCAGGACTGCTTCATCGCTCTTGGCGCCGAGTGCGTGTTTCAGATTCACCCAACCTCGATGAATCGCTTCGGCAGTACTGCCTTCCGTACTCGGTTCTCCCGCCAGCGAGACAACCAATGCCTGTAGTTCGGATGCAGCGGCAGCGCAGCGATGCCTAATATCGGCATATACGGGTTGTAATGGTGAATTGCGCTCGCCGGCGTCTTTGGCGCATGTCGTATAGCTCGCCTCACCGTCTTTGCATGTTTCGATTAGTGTATTTAAAACAGAAATAACGTCTTGATTGTCCATATCGCGTCCTTTAAGTATTGCCGTGTGATTTAAATATTTCCATTCGGATTGTGAAAGAATATCTGTTTTCCAATGCCGTTTACAGATTGCCTTTTGCATAACCTGAGGTCTGTGCGGCATCACACCAAAACCAAAATTGCCAGACTCAGTCCATGCGACAATCAATTTATTTTTTTGAATTTGCAGACCGCTTCTTTTTGTTATCCGTTTTGTGATCCGTCTGGTTGCTGTTTTTCTGCACCTCTTCAACGCCTCGTTCACCATGCATGTCGGTATCAACTAATCCTTTTTCCAGATCGTCGTACGCCTGACGCATGACCGGTTGCGGTTTAATTGGATCTTTACTGGGTAGTTGATCCAGTTCGTGCGGCACCTTCAATCCATTACTTCCCGCGGCTGCTTTATTCGGGTGAGGATTGGTTGCGGATATCTTTGTCATACATTTCCTAAAGTTTGGGTGAGTACCGGACTCTAGTGCAGTGTTGCCGGTTGAGTGACTATTCCATGGCAGTTGAAGTTGAATATCGACTAAACACCGATGATGTTCAGAACCTTGTGATCAGACTAAACCTTTTTACGCGGATTGATTGTAGTTATCCGTTCGATAACACACAGAACAGTGTTTTTTGTCTCGCCAATCTCAAAACATCAAAGCAATCATTTGCAAAAGCCAAACAAACTCTGCATGTTTCAACTAGCGGGCGATCTGCTTGGTTGGTGCCGGGAATTCTCAATTTGAAGGCGGATAAAATTCAATCAGGCGCTGCTGACGCCGATATAGACACGCCAACGAAAACAGGCTGACGGCACGCGCACCGCGGCAGCGCAGCACAGCGCCGATCGAAAAGAGCATTCGTTGTTTAGTAAAGATCATCCCGAACCCTTCCAGTAAACCGACATCTGGATCCCAGGCGTGGATCGCCTCGGATCCGGCACCATTGACCTCGATGATCGTAAAGCCACGTCCCTGTGCAAGTTCATTGAGACTGTCGAAGCGCACGTCAAAACGACCACAATAGAAGGACGGCATATCCCGGGCAAGCGCATCGAGCGCTTCCGTTAACTGGGCAGTGATAAATTTGCTGCCATTGCGGTACAGGCCACCAACGCGAGTCGATCCTATCGTGGCCAGGCGCACAATTTCTCCTGCTGCCGGAATGTGTCCGTCGGGGATTGAAGTGTCGTGCTTTTTGCTGACCAGCAAGCGGCCAGCCCGCGGATCGGCATTGATTAATTCTTGAACGGTATGCCTGCCATCTCCAATAACACGGGGAAAGTAGCGTAGCGCGAGGCCAATAATTTTGGCTTCCTCACTGACCGGATCACGGGCATAAAAAATCCCGGCCTCGCCATCCTGTGACAAATAGTGCTGCAACACGACTGTCTCGTCAGCCGGATAGGCCGCAAAATAGTCCAGTAGCGCGGCCATCGTGTCGATCCGGCGAACGCCAAAGCCGCACAGGCCGAGGTCTGGTTTAGCGATAATCGGGAACCAGAGGCCTGCACTGGCCATCGCGTGGGCGAGGCGTGCAGCTGATATCTCTGCATTCGCCACGACGCCAATATAAGGGGCGGTCGCAGCGCGAGCCAGCGGCCCCATGCATGAAAAATATTCCAGTTTTCCTTCGCCGACCAGGCCACCCGACGTAATGTTGGGGTTCGCACAGGAAGGTAAGGTCGTGCCGAAGTAGCGCAACGATAACCATAGCCATTGAAAGGCGAGCGGCACGCAGATCAACCATTTCGGCATTCTTTCAAGAGCCCCGCAGCGCACAATCTGGCTGTTGCCCGTTGCAGGCACCGCTGCGTCCAACGGCAGGTTCAGATCAGCCGGCATGACTTCCTTCCCCGGGGAATTGCACCATGAGTCCGACTGCGGCAATCCGTTCCGCCCTGGCATAGATTGGCCGGTCAAGTTCTTCGCCAAAGACATCGGGGTCGATTTCTTCGTAAGTCCAGCTGCAACCCGCTGCATTGACAACCGGCGCGATCTCTTCCCAAAAGGGATCGCGCGCGCCGGTCATTGCTACACCGGTATACAACAGCAGCCGCCCATTTTTGTTAAGACGGGCAAGCGACTCGGATGCAATGCGCACGCTGAGTGCGCGTCCCAGGCGCTCACCGCCGTGTCGATAAAGTCGCTCTGCATCGTCATAGAGGTATGGTGGATTCGATACGATCAAGTCAAAGTTTCCGGCAACGGCAGCCAGGGAGTCGCCCAATGCGCAGATTGCTTCTACGCCTGCAGCTCGTGCATTTGCCGCTGCCAGCGTGAGCGCTTTCGGGTTGATGTCGTTCAATACCAGTTGCACCTGAATGCCCCTGGCACGAAGCGTACGCGCTGCGAAAATCCCGCCTGCCCCGCTGCCGCAACCGACGTCGAGCAGGCGCATGGGTCGTTGCGCCATCGTGTCAGACGACGTCCCGAGTGTCCCCGTGCGCTTTAGCGCGGAAGCAATGAAGCGCGCAAAGCGATACGTATCCGGGCCGAAAAAAACCGCATCGGGATCGATGGTTGGAAATGATGAATGTAGAAACAGATATCTACCCAGCGATGCCACCCGAAGCGCACTGCGCACCATGCCGTCTTTTTCATGCAGAATCCCGGCGTTGATCATTTGCTGCGCGAGATCGACCGGAAGCACCTCCATGGCGAATGGCAGGTTCCAACCGAAAATATCACGCAAATCGGTGGTCACGACCCTCTCCTTCCCGGTCACCCGCTGATGCGTAGTCGGAGTTACCGTGCAAAATCGGTAGTCTTGCTTGGCCAGTGTAGACAGCAGATGCACCAGAGATGCCTCATGATCAGCCTCGAAATTCGGGTCCTCGCGTTGATCAGTCGCTGCCGCCGTGGAGCGCGTCTGGCCTAGCAAAATACAGCCTGAGAAGAGACTTGCGCGGCGACTTGCAATTCAGGAGTGGTGTCCAGTCCAAAATGGCTGCGATAGCGTTCAAAACAGCGCTGACCACAATGCAAACGGATCAATGCGCCCTCTGCAATCGACTGTGCGCAGTCAGGGTCGGCAAGAACCAGGGAATGGATTATTTCACGGTTCCAACATTGAGAATGCGAGACGTCCAGCGCGGCGTGCAGATCAAAATAGGCGCGCATCTTGCCATTCATGCCGAGGCGGCGCATACCGGCAGAAACCTTGACCATGCGTCCTGGTGCAGTCAATTCGATAACGCCAAGAGCCCCGATCGAATGGAACGCGTATCGCCGTGTCAATGCCATGCCGAGCATAGCGTTCGACAGTGCCAGTGACTGCCAGGTTGTGGTCACGATTGAGGGCCCAAGATCGAGAGCGAGCACCATGGCCTCCAGCATTGGTCCGTGCATGGCCCCGGCTTTGCCATGACCCATCTCATCCCAAAAATTGCGTGCACATTCAAGTTTGGCAGCCATCGGCAGCTTGACTTGCGTGCACGCCAGCAGATCATCGAATCCCGCCTCGCCTGCCGCCTCCTGGGTCAGGAACCAGCGCATTTGAAGCAGCGTCGCATCGGTTGCCAGCCAGTTGAACAGTAAGTCATGTTGACCTGGCCCAGACTCGTTCAGGGACTCAAACCATGCAACAAATTGATTGGCCTGACGGGGAATTTGACCCATCATTGGCGCCACTTCCGCGCGCAATGATTCGATGAAATGCCCTTCACGAAGCCGCCACGCCAATGCCAACTTTTCGTCGTCAACCCATCGACTGGATGGTGTCCCAGGTGTGATTCTGGCATTATTGTGCTGCGCAAGTGCCGCGTGAAAGCTGTGCGTATTGAATTCGGATTGAGTGGATGACATAACGATTTTTCCAGAAGGGCGGCACGTCAGTCGATCTGCGTGCGGCGGTTAAACAGACTACAGGCCGAACCATGGATTTAATTTGGACGTATCGATCAAAATCTCAATCTGAGGTTGTCAACGTCTGTACGCCATCGAACAAATCTGTGGCAGAAATGGCTTCCTCAGATACCGCTCAACTGCTCAGTGTCAGAGCGTTGCCAAGTGAGGCAACAGCTCGTGTTACATCGCCTTGCTGACATTCATAAGCGGCATGCTCGCCCGCCTTGATCAGCGCAATCCCTTCGGCTGTTTTCGCCATCCTGTCTAATACGCTGAGCGTCATGGCGGCATCGTGATGCGGCAAACCTGTTATTTCGGAAAAAAATACCTCAAATGCTCCGCTGCACTGGTCGTCAGAAAGGCCCACCGCCAGGCCGCAATAGTTCACAAATCCATTGAAGAAGGACATGACCCTGTTCGCGTTGGCATTGAACTTTTCCTCTGAAATTGCGGCCGCCGACAAGCCAAAAATCGTCGCTGCATAATCAGCGATTCTGGCGTAGTCTTCGTTCCTCACCGGTACCTGCATTCCTCGTATCAGTGCACCGGCTAAATTACTCAATTCAACTTTTTCATCCATTTTATTCTCCTGGTTGTTATTCGATCCTGCACCAAGCACCTGCACATGTATTTTTGCGGTCAAATTCTTCTAAACCTGGTTCTCCGGTACGTTAATTGCGGCGTCTTATTCACCCGGCTCTTCCTGTCCCAATCGGGCTTTCAGCAGAATCTCCGGTACTCCCGCCAGCGCCTTTGACAGCGGGCAGTCACGTTTCGCTGCAAGCGCAAGTTCCTGGAATTTTGCGTTATCCAGCTCTGGAACAGTGGCCTGCATCGTCAATGAAATCTGATCGATCATGAACCCTTCTCCCTGTTTCACCAGTCGCACCGAGGCAATAGTATCAATGCTGCTGACTTTCACACCGGCCTTGTCGCAGCCAAACGCAAAGGCCATTGTGAAACATGCAGCGTGTGCTGCAGCCAGAATTTCCTCGGGATTGGTACCGGTTCGGTCATCTTCAAATCGGCTGGAAAATCCATAGGGATAGTCCTTCAAAGCGCCAGTCTCGGTGCTGACTTTGCCCTGACCAGCTTTGCCAGGGCCTTCCCAGTGAATGCTTGCGGTTTTTTCGGACATAATGATTTTCCTTTGGCTGCGATTGAGATAGAGATGGAGGGCATAAATGGCGCTTGTTAAATCGCTATTGGCTGATTACTTTTTACGCGGATAATTTGTGCTTTTCCGTTCGACAGCGCACAGAGCAGTGTTTTTGAATCGCTAATATCTAAAAAGGCAGGCGCGGATTTTCTGAACCCGACACGCGCAATCATTGCAGCATGTGATTACTGTCGGAAAAATTATTTTATTCGGCGGATGACCGATGTTGACTGATTCACTCCTCTGCGGAATGATCAATCAACTGTGTCAACTAGAATTGGTGAATAGCGACTGAAGCCTACTTGAGTTTGCTGTCTTCCCGTTTGGCGTCTGCCATCGCCTCCGGCTCCAATTCCTCGGCAGCACGATTGAAGTAAACGAACAGGCCCCATGAGGCCAGCAGTACGCCAACCGCAGCCAGAATACTCGCAGCATACGGAAGTTGTGTCGGATCTTCGTGGATGGCTCTGAAGGTCGCAACCAGACCTTCAATGGCCAGCGCAACCACAATGACCACAAAGAATCTTGACAAGAATCTTCGCACACGAGTCGGCGCGCTGATATCTGCATCACGAATGACCTCTTCCTCAACAATAGTCTCGGAAATTTGTAGCGCAACAACCGCAGCTGCCAATAGTCCCACTGCCTCGATAATTGCCTGCGCTGCGGCCCGGTCCAAACTACCGCTGAAGGCCAACCATCCTATACGAGTAGCAATGGCGATCAGCATCAGTGCTGCGCAGCCAAACAGACATGCCATCAACCCATGGACGATCCGGAACAACTTTAGTAGAACTTTCATACCTATATCCTGACACTGAAAATGATAGATGGCGACCCGGTCGTGCGAAGAATAGTACCCTCTTCCGATTGTGATCAGATAGCGACGATCAGTCAACGAGCGTTTAAGATTTGTCACCAGTGACACGGTATTGATGTCCAATTCTGGTATCGTAAGCGGATTTTTCAGACAGTCCATCAAGAAAATCAGTATCAAACCAAAACAACGCGATTGCTGCGTCTACTGCTCATATGGAGATGTTCCATGTCCTTCAATCCAAGAGAGTGGAACAAAGGGCAGTTGTGGTTGACTCTATCACCGCACCTCACTTCGATGCATCGTTAGGTGAGAAAATAACCAGTAAGATGCCAATGGTCAGTAAATAACAATACATTTAGTGATTACTTCTCCACTACGTGCGCTCGCGTACTGTTTAGTTTGGAAGTGAAGAATATTGTGACCTTACATGTCGCGCAAATAAATTGTGTGGCATGCATTTCCTCTCAATGATTCTAACCAAGGAACATATCATGTCAAATACAGAAACCGCTAGCGGTCTACATAAACAGGCTGCGGCCGATCATCAAGACGCTGCAAAAAACCACCTCAATGCAGCTGCATGTCACGACAAGAATAACTTGTCCGATGCCAAAGACAGTTCAAAGAGCGCAATGGGATGTTGCAATACGGCGCAAAAGAGTACAGAGGCTGCATGTAAAAAATCAGACCATTAAGTTTATCGGAATGGAGCCCAGGCTTTTGGCGGAATCAGCGCATCTCTAACAAATTTGGCGCCGATTTTAACTAAAGCCAGGGTGTGATTAATGCCTAAATGTGGTGCATTCAGATTCAAGTTGGATGGCCGCTTACAAATCGACCAGTCCCTGGACAGAATAAGTATTTTGCGTTACCCGCCGGTCGACATCGATGTTGATTTCAAGATTTGAATCAAGGATTGACGTTGTTGGTTACCGCACAAATTTAAAAATATAGGAAAAGTATGCTGATCTGACTTGTCGATCGAGAGATGTTTTGGCGGCGTAATGAGATACGAACTTGAACAAATAACTGATAGAGTTCATATCTGTTACTTCTAGACACGTGGCAGCTTTCAAATTAGAAGCAGAAGATCATCAGGACGCAGCGAATACACCGCCCCCGAATTTTTACCAACAATAGGAGTAATACCATGACATTATCTAAAAACTTTCTCGCGATCCTGCTCGGCTTAACCCTGTTTGCAGGCGCAGCCTGCGCTCAGTCTTACAAAGGTGAAAAGCTGGCTGTTGACGCCAAGTTCACCATAGAACAGGCACGAGCGATAGCATTAAAGGCGCACCCCGGTATAGTTACCGACGAAGAATTGGAAAAAGAATCAGGTGGCAGTGGTTTGCGCTATTCCTTTGATATTAAAAATAACAAGGACGATAAGGTAACATACGAAGTCGGCGTGGATGCAAAAACAGGTAAAGTACTGGAGAATAAGAAAGAAGGAAAAAATCCAGATTAGACGGCGCAGGTTGCAGCGTTTTCTATGGTGTTTATTTTTCCTGGGGGTAGTACGCCTAGTTATCAAGCAAGCGAGCGAATCGGTGCTTGCTAGCCTAGGCCCACGTATGCAGCTAAGGACTGGTTCGGTATTTCAGTGAGGTAGGGAATGGCTGCTCCACTTTGAAAGCAATCATACACTAGTGTTTTGTCGACCGTCGCGTATGGGCACCGTCCTGGCAATCACCGCATCGCCTCAACGACTGCAATTTGGGTGAACCCTTTAGTTACACTAAATTCATTGCTGCACCTTGGCAAAGCGAGTAATATCCGTATGGAAGCTTGGCCGTAGAAGGTGTGGCGCGAATGAAATAATCAACATTTCAAAACAATTGGATCTAACATGGACAACAGCATACAGGATCAACGTTGCTCCGTTCATTCTGATCGCAGAAAGCGGAATGACGTTGACCGACGGAAGTCGTCCGGATCGATTATGGCCCGGGGAGAAATTATGTTGGGAACCTCCAGCGATACGAATCCACTAAGGCGAGCCTGTGCGCTGTCCAATTACGAGAAGGCGCTAGGGCAGCGCGAAAAAGCCCTAGTGATAGGTGAAATAGAGCTCAAGGACTGCGAGAACGACCTGCATAGGCGCGAGGTCGAGTTTATGTCAGAGCAGAGCAAATCATTTGTCCACAGAGTTCAGGAAATATCCGATTCGCAACTTGTGAAACTCGCGCAAGAATCTCTCCACACGACGCTCAGAGAAGCCAACGAACATCTTGTTATCGCATCGCTGCAAAGTCAAGTAAATACTGAGCATTCAGAATTGTCAAACGTCATGTTAAGCCATTTGGCGAACCATGATTTTTTGACGAATTTGCCCAATCGTTTGCAGCTATATGATCGCATTAATATTGCAATTGGCTTGGCAATACGGCACAGTCAAAAATTAGCTGTTCTGTTTGTGGACCTGGATCATTTCAAAGCGGTGAATGATAAGTTCGGTCATGCTATCGGCGATATCGTCCTGCAGGCGGTTGCGCAACGTCTTACCGAGTCAATTAGAAGTTCCGATACAGTTAGTCGTCTCGGCGGCGATGAGTTCGTGTTGGTACTTACGGAAGTAACTGATACGCAGACGCTGGCTGACAACGTTAGAAAAATTCATTCGTGCGTGATTGCTCCTTACGCGATTTCTGAGCGAGTGCTTGAAATCGGTGCTTCAATTGGGGTCAGTATTTTTCCTAATGATGGTGACGACACGGAAACGTTAATTCGCAACGCGGATGAGGCAATGTATTTTGCCAAAGAAGCAGGGCGTAACAAATGCCAATTTTTTAGTGAGAAAATTCGTTCAAGATTCGACCATTAAGATATTTGAGCTAGGAATTCAGAAACAGAAAAGCAGAAGTAGATACTATGATAATAGTTGCAATGATTGCAATTACACTTCGCCGTCTAACTTCGTGTTTGCTAGCGTCTTCCAAGTCGAACGGCATGAAATTCTCGTACATATCATCGAACATATCAAAACCCCTTCAAATTGTCACGGTTTCGTATTGACGCTGCTGTGACAGCTTGTTCTAACGTCATAGTACCTGTTTTGACTTTGAGTGCGAGATACGCGTAAGGTTTATTACACAGTCTATTGTGATCCGCGTAGTTTAAGTTCCACGACCAAGCCTGCAGAAGCGCATTGATCTCTTTTTCCACAAATTGGTTGTCCATTGTCAGGTTTTCTCTACGAACAGGCAGGGGATTTACTATATAGATTAACTTGTTTAAATTGAATATAATTTTTTCTATTTATATTGGCCGCACGATAATTTGTCTGTATTGAAACTATACTGGGACGCTACCTCCCGTTTATCGGCATTGGGTAACCAGGGAGTGATGCGCCTGACCGTAGCATAGTTGCCAGGGCAGACGCCACAACCGGTCGGCTTAAATAATATCCTTGACCCTCGTCACATTCCTGCGCCAGAAGAAATGCATACTGCTCTTGCGTTTCGACTCCCTCTGCAATGACGGTTTTGTTAAGACTCTTACCAAGGCTTACAACGGAACACACGATAGTTGCATCGTCCTGGTTACTCATAATATGGGTCACAAACGATTGATCGATCTTCAATGTGTCGATCGGAAACCTTCTTAAATAGCTGAGGCTGGAATACCCGGTGCCAAAATCATCAAGTGCAAGTTTTGTACCCAATTGGTGTAGGGCAATCAGTGCGGAATTACTCGATTCGGCATCTTGCATAAGGACACTTTCGGTTAATTCGAGTTCCAGGAAACGCGGCTCCATATCAGTTTCTCTCAATGTTGCACGAACATTGTCGAGAAAATCGATCGAACGCAATTCGAGCGCAGAGATGTTGACTGCCACGACAATCGGCTGCAGACCAGCCTGCCGCCACGCTGTAGCCTGACGACAGGCTTCGCGAAGTACCCAACGACCAATCGGTAAGATCAATCCACAATCTTCAGCGATGGACACGAATTGTTCAGGTGACAGCAACCCTCGTTCAGGATGTTGCCAGCGAATGAGCGCCTCGCAACCGACGATTGCGCCGGTACGCAAATTGACTTTCGGTTGGTAATTAAGTACAAATTCCTGCCGCTCTACAGCAAGTCGAAGGCTTGCCTCGATAGTTTGCCTATGGACCGCTCGGTCATTCATTTCCTGCCTAAATAATTTAAAATTCCCACGACCGCTTTCCTTGGCATGATACATCGCTGTGTCCGCGCTCTTGATTAACGTTTCTGCGTCAAGGCCGTCATTGGGGTAAATGCTGATGCCAATACTGACGCTGATGTGGAGGTTATGCTGGTCGATCAAATGCGGCAACGTAAATGCCGTAAGAATTTTTTGCGCACAAAGTGACGCGTCGTTGACGTGTTCGATAGAAGGAAGCAACAGAACAAATTCATCCCCACCTTGGCGGCTTACCGTGTCTGAATTGCGTACGCAAGCAACCAGCCTAAGCGCAATTGATTGCAGCAATTGGTCTCCAATCGTGTGGCCCAATGAGTCATTGATGTATTTAAACCGATCTAGATCTAAAAACATGACCGCAAGTTGCTTTCCCTGGCGACGGGTCAAATCAATAGCTTGATTAAGGCGGTCTATTAGCAATATTCGATTAGGCAAATCGGTCAACAAATCGTGGTGGGCCAAATGGGCCAACGCCATTTTTGCCGTTTCGACTCTTTCGACTAGCTTTTGCGATTCTATGGCAGCAACAATCAGATGTTCGTTAGCTTGGCGTAACATCATCGCCTGATCGTCAGATGTTGCCAATATTGTGTCTGATCCTGGGCTTTCCAGCTCACGCAGCGTGACGGCATGTTCGCGCGTGCGGGTCTGATCTTCGCGTTCCTGCGCAGTTCGCTCACGTGTATACGCAACGTCTTCCCGTAAGTCGATCGTATTTTCTCGCAAATGAGCCGCATCTTCTCTTGAAGACGCTAATTTTTCACGATTTCGGACAGCAATTTCATCGTCATGGACGGTGCTTTCCCTATTGGTAATATTTTTTTCGTCAACGGCTTTCACCGTGTCGTCGTGCATAGTCAACACGCCCGGTTGAGCCGGGTCTTCGCGGTGAAAGGTTGGAGCATCGCCGTCATCGCGTATCACCGTCCACCCCGATCTGACCGCTCTAGTTCCGGAGTAAGTTTGGGGTGACCTGTCATGATGCCGCCATATTCAGACAAGGAGTCACCAAGAATAATGCCGTCGTCGGAAATATCAAATAGTCGGATCTTCTTACTGTGTTGACTGCCACGGACCTTAACTACTGACATGGCGCGTTTGAATTCGCCGTCGATTTCGATATAACGCTGTACGATAATCGCGTCGGCGAGAAACGCACTCCCAAAAGGACTAAATCGCAAATCGGTGTAGCGATCTTCAAGTTCCGACGTCATTAAAATGGTGACGCCCATGCCGGTGAGTTCGGCGACCATCCGGTACAGCGATCCTCGGAAATCCTCCTGAAATTCGGGCGCGAGCGCCAATTCAAATCCGGACAAGGAATCAATGACTACGCGCCTTGCCTTCATCCGGGTAATCATTTCGCGCAAGTCATGCAAAGTTTGATCAATCGATAAATCCAGCGCGCGCGTTTCAATTACCCCAACTTGTTTGGCGTCGATCAACGCATTGAGCGTATTGCTGAGCAGTTGACTCGGGCTTTTTTCAAATGCTGCGATCACACCCGTTTCCCCCCTCTTTGCACCCTCAGCTAAAAACTCAGTGGCCAATATTGTTTTTCCAGATCCGGATGGTCCCACCACAAGTAATGAGTAACCGGTCGGCACGCCACCGCCAAGCATATCATCCAGGCCAGGTACGCCCATCTGGACACGTTTGTCTTCGGCGTTTGACTTAATTTGTGCCTTGACCGCTGCGCCTGCGTTCACAATCGCCCGCGGATAAATTTGAATTCCGTCATCACCAATTCGGAACGTATGCAGACCGGGCGCCTGTGCCTGGCCACGTATCTTGACGATTTGAATCTTGCGTACAAGCGAATTGCGGTGCAAATTTTGTGCTACCCAAAAAATGCCATCGGCAATGGTAAAGACGGGGCTGGACTCTGATTCTGGAATTAAATATTCCCCAATAAGAAATGTTGTAGCCTGCCAAGCGGCTAAATATACACCCAATTGTTGTACGAATCGTTGCAGTTCGGCTTCTCCTTGCGCCTTACCCTTTGCCGAATGTGCCATGGACCGAAATGAATCGACAAATATAAGTCCAGGTGAATGTTTCTTCACTTCTGTGACAATTCGCTCCATAACGCAGTCAAAATTGCCATCCGCAAGTTCTGTCGACAAATCGAAGTAGTGAATGGAATCTTTGATTTTTTTGGGATCGAAAAACGGAAATTGCTGTTGATATCGCATCATCTTTAGTGTTGGTTCACCGAGCACAGTAAAAAACAGTGCTGGCCTGACCGTGGTTGCTAAAGCAAACATAATTTGATGAGCAAGCGTCGTTTTTCCACTTCCCGGTGCTCCAGCAATCAGGTTAAACGAAAATTCCGGAAGACCTCCGCCCAATAGATTGTCCAAACCGGGCACGCCCGTTTTAAGGCGGCGTATTTTTACCTTGTCATTCATTTTTTGACTCCTTTGCGCCATTGGCTTCGCTTTTGCCCATAGCAGTATGCAAGATCACAACTGTTATCTGCTCACCAACGAGCGAAGCCAGGAGATCCGTAAACGTGGTTAAAAGTTGATTATTTGCCGCAGCGGCTTGCGTGGTGGACTGCTCCGCAAAGCGCAGCCGCAACTCAGTAATTCGATCACCACCCAGTGGCAAAGGTGCGGCGACAATGAGCCAGGGAAAAGTATTTTGGGTAAGGCCGATACATCGGTCAAAGAGTGCATTAAAACCCCCATTGCCTACGAGCACAACGATTTCCACCACAATCCGTTCCCATAAAATGATCAAGCCATCCGCACCTTTTTCAGCATGCAGAGCGACGTAATTTTTAACTAGTTCGGACCGAAACAAATTGCTCGAATTCATTTTTAATTTCCGTTTACCCGTTCAACAACTTCGCCATAGTTGGCGATAGCTGAGCCAAACCGCGTAACGTTAGAAAGAGCGGCGGTTGTTTATTTTCCGAATTGGCTATTTGCCGACGTCACACAATCATCTTTGCGGGTTCCGGCCAACGCATCACATTTTTGGATTGCAACGTTGTAGTTGGCGTCCTGTTTGTCGTCACTTGCATCTGATCGCGCATCGCCGATTTTTTTGGCCGCCGTGGCATTCGCTTTTGCGGAAACCATTGTTGACTTGGCCTCTTTCATGCAAACGTCTTTTGGATTGCCGTTCTGACCTGCACACTTGGCTTTATCAACATCGTAATTGGCATCAGCGATATCCTTACGTGCGCTAGCTCGGGCCGCCGGTGTGCCTTTGTACAATGCGGTAGCATTCGCTTCGGCTTGAATTTTTGCCGCTTTGGCCTGCGCATTGCAGACGTCTTTGGCATTGCCAGTCATCCCATCACATTGTACTTTGGCTAGTTTGTATTCGGAGGCGGCCTTGTCGTTAGTCGCGGCATAGGTACTTTTCGCATCGGTGGTTGCAGCTAGCGAAGGGAAAGCCAGCTGCATTGCAGCTGCCGCCAACATAACTCCAAAAATATTTTTCATGATTTTCTTTCAGGTATGGTTGAGATTAAATCGTTTGGGAACAATGATTGATCGGGGTTGGCTGCTCCCTACTTGGAATTTATACTCGGATAAATAGTACTTATCCGTTCGACAACGCACATAGTTGTACGTTCTACCTTACTAAGATTGGCGCAGCGAAGAAGGGATTGCGAACATGAATATTCGACCCCTCAAGAAATCATTTCTTGATGAACACGAACTTAGTCTGAATCCCACTGTAATTGAATTTGATGGAAACGGCTATCATCAAATCTGTGGATTCAACGCGCATTCACTGTCGCATGTTTGCAAATCTAGGTAGGGCACCAGAATACGCAATTTCGCATTCAGCAGTCATTTTTAGAGAGCCGCCACTCAATTGTTAAATCTTTCTTGCAGCCAATAATATGACCTCAATGGCGGCTATGTGGAAAGCGGCCCGATGTGGTAAAAAAGCGCAATGTTGGCTCCACTTTGAAAGCAGTCATAGACCGGATTTTTGTCGGCCGTCGCGTTTGGGCACCGTCCTGGCAATCATTGAAAAGCCTCAACGACTGAAATCTGCGTTGTCCAGACATAAAACAGAAAAATTGTTTTTGGATTTTCTTAATTTATTTTATACCTGCTGTGTATGCCCGCAATGTGCAAGACAGGAGACGTTGATTGAAAGTCGGCATCTGGTATCATCGCTCAAATTCCCAATTTGACTTTAAAAAAGTGGTGCTGTTTTTATGCGACATGAGAGCACCATCAGAAACATCGCAGGCCTCACTGATCTTTATACTTCAGTCTGCTCGGCAATTTCAAGTGCATCGTCTACCTCGATGCCTAAATACCTTACCGTTGACTCCAATCTATTGTGGCCGAGCAATAATTGGATTGCTCGCAGGTTCTTGGTTCGACGATAAATTAGCGTTGCCTTTGTCCGGCGCATGGTATGCGTTCCATAATTACCTGGGTTTAATCCGATGGACGAGTATAGTGGTCCCAGGATTTGAGACAGTAACCGCAGGGTAGTTTAAGCTGTTGTCTTGAAAAGGATGACAGCAAATGAGTGAAAGTAAAAAGCGCA
>JBEONO010000004.1:0-281357 GCA_040544425.1 Oxalobacteraceae bacterium GrIS 1.18 | reverse complement strand
GATTCGAAAATTTTAATCTTGATGAATCAAATTTTGCTTCATTCATATCTTAACTTTGATGATTGCCAATGGCTGTGACTGTCGCGTTTGTGCCGCCTGCGGTCGATTCCTGTTGGGTAATCATTTGTAATTTTCACGAATCCATTTTGCCATTTCAGGACGATCTAAATCTAAGAGATAAGCATCGATGTTCTGATCGTTTCCATTTAGTACGCGCAAATTTGCTCCGGACTTTATGAACCATGCAAATAGTTCCTTATAACCTAACGATGCCACCTCAAAGACTACTGGATCACCAAACTTGTTTCTTGTATTAATATCAGCGCCTTTCGAATGCAACCAGGAAACTCCTTCTATATCGTTTTCAACAGCAACAAAGTGAAGCACAGTTTCCCCTATCGAATTCTTTGAACTTAGCATTGCGGGATATTGTTTAAGGATGGAAGTTGCCGAATCAAAATCGTGTGAATACACCGCATTACGAAATGCATACCACAATTTGTCAGTAGTGTCGCTCTGATTTCCGTTCAAAAGTTTTTCATCCTCACTACCAATTTTAAGATTGCTGGCATTTGCAAATTGCCCTCCCTCTTTCTTATTTGCGTCACATCCACTTAACGCCAATATCATAAACAATACGGATGCAGATAAGAAAATTGCATGAATGAAAGCTACAACTTTCAAAGGTTTAACCAATTCAGAAATTTCGTCTGGAGGGACGGTTGACAGTATCACCCTTAGTCGAAACGGGCTGCGCCTCATAATTTGGTCGCCTATCGTGTAACTAGTAAATATTTGATTAGCATACGCCGGCGACAGTTTTGTAATTTCATCTTTGTTCCCGCTTGAAATTAACATCATAAATAACCAGCTTACTGCTGAGCACATGGCGCAAAATATTAGGGCAGCAACAATCATAGTTTTTTTAGTGCTTAGTTAATTTGGCAGCTTTGTGCCGCGAAACGACAGATGCACCTGGCATACATAAGCGACTAATGATTTTCACCAAGCCGCTGTCTGTATTCTTCCGCAGAAACCTTCAATGGCTCTAGCATTTCCCTTTTACTTTCCGATTTTGTCGCACTGGCACTACGGTCAAATGAATCAATATGTCTTAGCGCGTTTGCTCGATATTTTTCTTTCAAAGGCTGCAATTCGTCTAGCGACTTAATTTTTGCTAGCTCATCAGCGGTGTCAGAATTCATACGGGCAAGCGTTAAATCAAACAAGGTCATGTTAACCACTTCAGCACCGTTTATGGCATTTATAATTGGTTGTCGGTCCCCACCATAATTGGCTCGAAACAAATACCCTGCGATGAATGCAATGGAACAAGCCACTCCAATTGACACAGCTGTGGCGACTACTTTTCCGCTCATAACTATCCTTTAGTTGCAAATGGCAATATCTATTTTTAAAAATTTGATTCCTTGACCGACTGGCGGCAATGTGCAGATTTTGCCCAGATGCCGACGTACAGCCAACGACAGCTTCAGATTTGTCACCGGCCATACGTTTTGACACAAGCTCTGCCGTCTGCCGCCTTACTCATTGGTTTTTTTAATGCAACCGCTCTGATGTTATTAGGTTCACGATTAGTTTAAAGGGTCTTGATCTTCCAGACCCTAACTTCAGTGAGCCTTTTATTTTTGAATTTAGCAACTAAAGCGACTTGCACGTCGAAATAATTTTGCTGGCCGCCATCTTTAATACTGGTTTGCACGTCGGCATTAAAACTGGACATTTCTTCTTGGGTAAATTTTCGTTTGGTTTCATAGAAAAACCGTGCATTATTTCCGTCCCATTCAATTTTGCCATTAACGATCTTGGAAAACGCATCAACGGTCATTCCAACTCTTAATTTACCAATTTGCAGAATCGGCGCAACGACACTCCGAGGCCAATGAGCACACGGCTTCCTTGCGTCAAGTTTGGAAATTCCAAATCCCAAAAGCGTCAAATCACGTCCGCCCATCCCCCCAGAAAGAAAATAGACTAGCCCACCTGGTAGTCGATAACAAACTGAAGCTTCATATTCCCCTGCTTCGCCGGTCTCAACCAAAGTAGATGGACCTAGGACGCTTTGTACATCTTCCAATGTCCCCACGTTGAGATTGAATTTGGAGAAAGACGTAAACTGTCTTCCGTCTTCTTGAGATGTTGCATAAACTGGAAACAGCAACGAAATCAAAATAACAGAAATTTTCCAAACGGCTTTGCGGTTCAATTTATTGAGCAACATTTGTTATTTAGAATATAAAAGATATTTTTAAGTCGGGTACGAGTGTCGGCTTCACTCCCTGAGTCACTCACTTCTCGTCTTTTGATTCCATATTTGCTTAGGCCGTCCAGAGGCTGCTAAGTGCCGATTTCAGTCTGTTACAACTATCCACCACCACAAATTCCCAATAATTCGTGCCAATACTTTTGTTCAGAAATCCATGATTTCGGTGCAAATACACGCGGATTCGAAAGTTGCAGGCTAATATCCGGTACGAGACTATAGATTTAATGACCGCTTGTAAATGCCCTAAATAGGTCATCAGTAAGTTGCAATTAGTGCTTCAGGTTGTCAAATTGGGTATTGCCCGGTGCTGTCAGTCAGGCATTTCAAGAGCCGTGCGAAGTGAAAACCCCAAAAAGGGTAATGGCTGATGCGTGGATATTTCAAATAATTTGCCGCACATTTTCATAAAGCATGGCGAGACCGAAGCCGGGTTTTCAACCCAAGCTACATTCGGCCAGCAATTATTTTTCTGAAGGTTAAATTGATGCGTGGCCCCACTACGGTTTTAGTTTTAAGCAGGCTGTGGCGCCAGAATTGCTGGGTGGGTGCTCGCATGATCAATACACTGCCATTCCCCAAAAAGAGCGAATGGGTTGTTTTGTCTGTCTTGTGACGAAAAGCAAATTTGCGTTCAGCACCGATACTGAGGGACGCAATCGGTGCCTGACTGTCGAGTTCATCTTCGTTATCGCTGTGCCATCCCATGCCGTCGCTGCCGTCGTGATACAGATTGAGCAGGCATGAATTGAATTCCCACTTTGCGAGCTGCTCCATTTTGCGTTTGATCAGCAATAATTCTGCAGTCCAGGGCTGCGGATGTTTTTGCATGCCTGAGTAGGTGTAAGAGCATCCCGGGTCGCCCACCCAGGCAACCTGTCTGCGCATCGTGATCTTTTGACCAAACATGACAAATTCTTCAGTCTCCCAGGTCAACGAAGCTTTCAGGGCATCGAATAAAGCGCTGCATTGCTGTGCGCTGAAAACGGCTGGCAAATAGTTTGCCTGCCCGTCCTTGGGCAATATGTTCAAATCGCTGGCGTTATCAAATAGACTTGTTTGCATGATCGAACTTATTTTATTCTGAGACTTTTGGATGTTCTTTGATAAAACGAATCTGGCTTGTATTGTACCCACCCGATAAATTTTTGCATGTCCGGGTGCTCTCTGAGTGATTCGGCAGTATTCAAGGTGCGGGCCAGTTCAGTTTCATTAAACAAGGCGTGGATCTGCCGGTGACAGATCCGGTGCAGGTATTGCGTCGCCCTGCCGCCTTTGGACTTGGGAATCAGATGGTGCGCGTCTTTTTGCGCGTCAGGTATCGCTCTGCCGCAGATCGGGCACACCGGTGCGGGCTCATTCTGCTGCACTGACGGCTGGGCAGCCAGCTGTTTTTTACGGATCTTGCCGATCATGTTCAGGTATTCATTCTTGGGTGTGCGGCTATTTCGGTCAATAAGCCTTAAACTCGCAGTATGCCAAAAATATCCTCCGCCGCCCTGTCAGAACCAGATCTGTCCCGCTTAATTGAAATGGCCTGGGAAGATCGCAGCCCGTTTGATGCCATTGAAAAGATTTATGGCATGTCCGAATCGCAGGTAATTGTAATCATGCGAACCCAGCTCAAGCGCGGCTCATTTCAGTTATGGCGCAAACGCGTCACCGGGCGTGTCACTAAACACGCCGCGCTGCGCAGCAAGCTGGTTACCCGCGCCTACTGTCCAACCCAATACAAACAAAAATGAACAATCAAAAGCGGCTGGTTTTAATTCTGGGTGATCAGTTGGATCTGCGCGCTGCGGCATTGAGAGATTTCAATCCCCAAACCGACCGGCTGATCATGATCGAGTCCGCCAACGAGGCAGAGTATGTTTGGTCGCACAAGGTCAAGATCGCCTTGTTTTTATCGGCGATGCGGCATTTCGGCAAAGCGCTTCTCGACCTGCACTACCCGCTCACCTATATCAAGGAATCGCCCCTGCCGATTGTGGCGGTGCTCAAGGACGAATTGCTTCGATCCGGCATCACCCATCTGGTTTGCGTGGAGCCGGGGGAGTGGCGACTGAAACTCGCCATCGAACAACTGGCCCAGGAATTGAACCTGGAACTGGATATGCGCGAAGATGATCATTTCTTTTGTTCGCATCAGCAGTTTTCAGAATGGGCCAGTGGCAAAAAAGAATTGCGGATGGAATATTTTTATCGCCTGATGCGCAAGACCCACAAGATTATGGTGGACGCGGATGGCAATCCCGAAGGCGGGCAATGGAATTTTGATCAGGATAATCGCAAGCCCTATTCCAAAAAAGGCCCGGGCCTGATTGATGCACCACTGGCATTTGCGCCGGACGCCATCACACTTGAAGTCATCAGCTACGTTGCGGCGACCTACCCGGAGCATCCGGGTTCGCTGGATTATTTTAACTGGCCAGTCACGCGCGACGAAGCGCTGGCGGCGCTGGATTATTTCACTGAATATCGCCTGATCAATTTCGGCATGTTTCAGGACGCGATGTGGACCGAGACGCCGTTTGGCTGGCATTCGATGCTCTCGAGCGCGCTGAACCTGAAACTATTGAATCCGCGCGAAGTGATCGATGCAGCTCTGCTGGCCTCCAAAAAGCATGGACTGGATCTCGCCACGGTCGAAGGTTTTATCCGGCAGATTCTGGGCTGGCGCGAATTTGTGCGCGGCATGTATTACCTGGATATGCCGGGCATGGCACAGGATAATTTTTACAATCATCAACGGCCGTTACCGGCGTGGTACTGGACCGGTCAGACCAGGATGGCGTGCATGCAGGACGCGATCGGTCAAACCCTCAAGTATGGTTATGCCCATCACATCCAGCGCCTGATGGTGACCGGCAACTTCGCCCTGCTGGCCGAGATTCTGCCCGCAGAAGTGTGCGCCTGGTATCTGGCCATCTATGTCGATGCCATCGAATGGGTCGAGTTGCCCAATACCGCGGGCATGGCGCTGTTTGCCAACGGCGGACGGTTCACCAGCAAGCCGTATATTGCCAGCGGTGCCTACATCAAGCGCATGAGCAATTACTGCGGTTCCTGTGCCTACCGGCCCGAGGTCCGGTTTGGGGAGGATGCCTGCCCGGTCACTACCCTGTACTGGAATTTTTTAATCAAGCATCGCGCACAGTTTGACGCCAGTCCGCGCACCCGGTTGATGACAGCGAATCTGAACAAGATCAGCGCGGAAGATCAGGCGGCGATTACTCTGCATGCTGACCAGATATTGAATAAGCTGGACCTGCTGTAGATTTAAGCAATTCATCGGCTATATTCGACCATATCGATTGAACTTTGACGGGAATCAATCGGGTCAGGCGTATCTGTGGGAGACTCAATGGCTTAGTTTGTTCCATAAAGGTGAACAATGCCGCCGCAAGTGATTCACAGTCTGCCCCAGCCTCAGTTTTTTCGACCTGAACGCAAGCACGACCAATCCAAGTCAACCATCCAGTCCGCGCATCGTGATCCGGTGTGCGGGATGAGTACAACTGAAGCATCTCCGTATCATTCGCATTTCGCTGCACAGGAATTCTATTTTTGCAGCGCGCACTGCAAAACCAGATTCGATGCAAATCCAGCCCAGTATCTCGATGCCAGTCCGGTGCAAACGGCGCAGGCACCGGCAGATACGATCTACACCTGCCCGATGCATCCTGAAATCCGCCAGAATCATCCGGGCATTTGCCCCAAATGTGGCATGGCGCTGGAACCGGTCATGCCAACACTGGCTGATGGAGAAAACAGCGAACTGAAGGATTTCAGCAACCGTTTCTGGATCAGCCTGCCGTTCACTGTCTGCGTTGCGCTGCTGGCGATGTTTGGTCACGCCACGGGCTGGGTTCGTGGTCCGGTGCAGAGCTGGATCGAACTGGCGCTGGCATTGCCGGTGGTGGCCTGGGCCGGTCTGCCGTTGCTGATCCGTGGTGTTCAGTCGGTGCTGTATCGCAGCCCGAATATGTGGACCCTGATCACTACCGGGACCGGATCGGCATTTATTTACAGCGTGGTGGCCACGATCGCGCCTGACATTTTTCCGGCATCGTTCATGAGCATGGGGCGCATCGGCGTGTATTTTGAAGCGTCTGCGGTGATCATTTCATTGACCCTGCTCGGCCAGGTTCTGGAACTGAAGGCGCGCGCCAAAACATCGCTGGCGATCAAACTGCTGTTGGGGCTGGCACCAAAAACTGCACGGCGCATCAATGCCGACGGCAGCGAACAGGACATTGCCTTGAGCGATGTGGCAGTGGGTGAAAAACTTCGGGTGCGGCCCGGAGAAAAAGTGCCGGTGGACGGTGTGGTGCTGGAAGGCAGCAGTGCGATTGATGAATCAATGCTGACCGGCGAACCGATGCCGGTCACCAAACGCAGCGGCGACCAGGTGATCGGTGCGACACTGAATACTTCCGGAGCGCTGGTCATGCGCGCCGAAAAAATTGGCGCGCAAACTGTGCTGGCGCAGATTGTCCAGATGGTCGCCGGTGCCCAAAGATCGAAAGCACCGATGCAGCGGGTCGCCGATGTGGTGGCCGGTTATTTCGTGGTGAGCGTGGTCGCGATCGCGCTGCTGACCTTGCTGGCCTGGGGCTTGTTCGGTCCCAGTCCAAGCTGGGTCTACGGCTTGATCAACGCCGTGGCAGTACTGATCATCGCCTGTCCCTGTGCCCTGGGTCTGGCAACACCGATGTCGATCATGGTGGCAACCGGTCAGGGTGCCACGCATGGCGTGCTGTTCCGGGACGCCGCCGCGATTGAAAACCTGCGCCGGGTGGATACGCTGATTGTCGACAAAACCGGCACGCTCACCGAAGGCAGGCCGGTTTTTGACCGGGCCATTGCCGCGCCCGGCTTTAGCGAGGACGACGTACTGCGGCTGGCCGCCAGTGTCGATCAGGGCAGTGAACATCCGCTGGCAGTCGCCATCGTGACCGCTGCGCGGCAACGCAATCTGGTTCTGGATCAGGTCGAGCAGTTCGACTCTGCCAGCGGCATCGGCGTACAGGGCACAGTCAAGGGACAATCGCTCATTCTCGGCAATGCCGTCCTGCTTACACAGCATCAGGTGCCGGTTGCTGTATTGAAGGATCAAGCCGAATTGCAGCGCAGCGAGGGTGCCAGTGTCATGCACCTGGCGGTCGACGGGCAACTCGCGGGGCTGTTGGTGGTATCGGATCCGATCAAGGCCAGCACACCCGAAGCGCTGCTGGCCTTGAAGACCGCCGGGATACACGTGATCATGGCCTCCGGGGATGGCATCACCACCGCCCAGGGGGTCGGCAAACGACTGGGTATCAGCGATGTGCATGGTGAAGTGCAACCGGCCGACAAATTAAAACTGGTTCAGCAATTGCAGGCACAGGGACATATCGTTGCGATGGCCGGCGACGGGATCAATGATGCACCGGCACTGGCCCAGGCCGATATTGGCATCGCCATGGGGACCGGCACCGACGTGGCGATGAACAGCGCCCAGGTCACGCTGGTCAAGGGCGACCTGCGCGGGATTGCTTACGCGCGCGCCCTCTCGAATGCGAGCGTGCGCAATATGCGCCAGAACCTGTTGTTTGCGCTGCTGTACAACTCACTTGGCATCCCCTTGGCTGCAGGGGTGTTGTATCCGATGACCGGCTGGTTGTTGTCACCGATGTTTGCCGCATTGGCGATGAGTTTGAGTTCGGCGTCGGTGATCCTGAATGCGCTGCGCTTGCGCGCCTGACTGCTCTTTATTTGGGTGGTGTCATGCAATACGGGAAGCAGGTGGGCGACACATTTTCGATGGCCAGCGGAATGACCACCGGTGCCAGAAAAACATTGAACAGCAGGTACAGGCCATCGCTGCTGACGATGATCGGCGAAATCACTTTGTTGAGCGCTTTTTCGCCGCTGGACGGATCGTAGGTGATGGTCAGCGTGTAGGTTTTATTCAGGCTTTCCGCGACCGACTGTTTCTCGTCGAGTTTGTCTTTGGGATTGCGCATGGCCTTGATCTCGCCCATCAGCGAGGTGTCTTCCAGGTAGCGGGTGCCGCCGATCTTGCCGGACAGGGCCAGTTGACCATTCGGGTCAGGCCGGTAACCTGCAGATGTCGCATCCAATCGGTCGCGTTCATTCAGCGTCCCTTCAATACGCAGACTGTAGAGGCCGGTCACACCTGCCTGGGCGTCGACATGGAAATTCGATAATTCGCCGCTGACCTTGCTGTGAAATGGCATTTCCAGCGTACGCACCAGCTCGGGCGGCGCATCAAAAATGTAATGGTAGGTTTTGCCGATGAAGACCAGCTTTTGTTTGTCCTGCGAGATCAGGATCGACGAGACATTTTCGGTATAGTGGCGGCGCGCTTCAATGGCCGGTGTGGTGCAACCGATCAGAAACATCAGTGCAACGAACAAACTCCCTGACAGAAACAATCTACGCGGATTATTCATATGCTTTCATTTCGGTGAAAAGGATCAATCGGGTGAGGTGCACGCCCTGAACATTCTGGATTGGTGTGCTCTGTGTTGCCCTAAAGGAATGGGCATGAGGCGACAAATTATGCGCGTCGATTATTTTAGTGTCAATGATTTGCCCCGGGCCGGGGCTGGTGGAGTTGCTCTAACAGATCAGCTTTTATGCCGCCAACTCGCGCAGCACTTCGGGGTGTCGCATAGCAATCCTCAGCAGAGTCTGTGCCGCCCCAGACGGTTGACGCCGCCCTTGCTCCCACTCCTGCAAAGTGCGAACCGATACGCCCAACAGTTTTGCAAACAAACTCTGGGACAGGCCGGATTGCATGCGGACAGCGACAACAGAAGAAACCGGTACGGCCTGGCCTTGACCGGCGAGCATTTCATTGATGGATTGTTCCAATTCTGCACTCAGGTCGCGAGAATCTTCCCAGGCGCGCAGTGCCTTATCGCCCATAGGCTTTTTCGATTGCATTTTTTAACTCCTTCAGCTTTTCCCCGGCAATTGAGTCAAATTCATTTTTTGCATAAAGGAAGATTAAGATAACTTCGCCGCTGGTCAGGCGGTTGTAATAGATGACCCGGACGCCACTGGATTTACCGCCTCCTTGTCGAGCCCATCTAACTTTGCGTACACCACCGGAACCCTTTACAACATCACCTGCTTCTGGACACTGCGCCAAATAGGCAGCAAATTCCGCACGTTCCTCTTCGGTCCAATAAGCGGGCCAAAGCCGTTGAAAAGTAGGGGTTTCGATAACTGTGAGCATCGGCGGATTATACGTCAAAGACGTAAGAAAAGGAACTTCAGTGATCGACCGATACTCCATACTTTAAATTTAGGAAACTGCAAAGACAGGAGAAATTATGTCAACAGCCAAACTTGGATCAAAAGGACGGGTAACAATTCCCGCCAAGGTGCGTGCCGCCCTGAGACTTGAAACTGGAAGCCGTATTGAGTTTATCGAAACGACAAACGGTGAATTTCTGATGATTCCCATAACCAGCTCGAGCCTTGAATTAAAAGGAATGCTGCCCAAACCGGCCAAAGCAGTGTCGATTGATGACATGAACTGATTTGCCGCTGGCTTAGGATCACGCCCGAAACGAGTAGCACCGTTAAAAAAAGGAGATTCAATATGAATATCATCAACGCACGCGCGGCTCGCGCCAGTCTTGAGCGATTAATTGACCAGGTGACTGAGTCGCACGAACCTGTGACGATCACAGGAAAACGGTTTTCAGCAGTCTTGGTTTCCGCTGAAGATTGGAATGCAATTCAAGAAACGCTGTTTCTTCTGTCTGTCCCCGGCATGTGCGAATCAATAAAGGATGCAATGGCGGAGCCATTGAGTAAAAGTCACGTAGGCCGGGTTATATAAGCCAGCCTACGCCTTCGTTTTGTGCTTGCCTAGATCATCGATCCTGATCCCCAAAATCTGATTGATCCCCGCAAACAGCGCCATCACCAGCAGGTAAGCGACAATCACCTCACCAAGCGTCTGAACAATCGCCTGCTGAAAATTGGCGTCGAGATCGGCTGTGTACACGCCATCGGCAGTGGGTAGTTCAATGACCGGCGCGGCATCCGGATTCTGAACACCATGACTTTTCATGACGGCGGCGCGCTGATCAACTTCCAGCTTGCGATGATGATTCAAATCGACCAGATGAAAAACTGACAGACATAACACGCCGCCAACCAGCAGCATCCTCAGATTGCGCAATAAATTTAAAAGTTTCATGGTGTTCTCCAAATGAACAAATTACCGGACTGCCGAACTGCTCCAACTAACTATCCCAACCACCACCCAGGGCGCGAATCAGGGCAACGGTGCTCACCGCACGACTGCCGCGCAGGATTACCGCATTGCGTTCAACGGTTGCCAGATTGCGCTGGGCGTCGAGCAGATCGAGATAGCTGGAACGACCGGCATCGTATAACTGCCGCGCCAGCTCGGCAGAGCGACGCGCCGACACAACGGCTGCATCAATCTGCTCGGCCTGCCCGGCCAGAATGCGCAAACCGGCCAGGTTGTCTTCGACTTCGGCAAACGCTACCAGCACGTTCTGTCGATACGTCGCTACCGATGCTTCCAGCACCGCTTCGCTGGCAGTCACGGCGGCCCGGTTGCGACCACCATCGATCACTGGCATCGACAACAAGGCACCGAGTACCCAGGAACCGTTAGACCATTTGAATACTTCGGGCAAGGTTCCGGCCAGGCCGCCGACACCGGCATTCAAATTCAGTGCCGGGAACATCACTGCCTTGGCGACCCCGATGCGCGCATTCGATGCTTCCATCGCGCGTTGTGCTGCGGCGATATCGGGACGACGTTCCAGCAGGGAAGAAGGCAGACCGGCCGGGATCTGTGGCATTTGCGCGGCGTCTTCCAACACACTTACACTTGCTGCATATTCCGAGGCTGGTTTACCCAGCAAGACGGCCAGCGCGTGTTCATTGGTGACGCGTTGCTGCTGCAGTCCGATGGCTTCAGCGCGCGAGGTCAGCAATTCGGTTTTTGCCCGGGTCAAATCAAACTCACCCAGATCGCCCAGATCGTAACGACGCTGATTGACGTGCACACTTTCTTCGCGCAGTTTCACCGTCTGATTCAATGTCGCCAGTTCGGCATCGGTTTCGCGCAATTTGAAATAGGTCTGCGCGACATCGGCCTGCAGTGACAACAACACCGAACGATAAGTCGCTTCGCTGGCTGCCGCGTCAGAACGGGCCGCGCTGACGTTCGAGGCAACCCGGCCAAACAGATCGACTTCGTAACTGGCACTCAGATTGGCCTGGTAAATATTGGCCGGTGCGACTTTCGTTCCCTGCGGCAGATTCAGCGACAAGGCCGAGGCGCGCGTGCGCTCGCCACCGACCCCAACCCCGACTTGCGGGATGCGGTCAGCTTCGGCAATTCCGGCAATCGCCCGGGCCTCTTTGACGCGGGCCGCAGCGACGGCCAGATTCTGGTTGGCGCCAGTTGCCTCAGCGATCAGCTGATTGAGTGCCGGGTCGTTGAACACCAGCCACCATTGGCCGCGTTGCTGCACTTCGGCTGAGTGTGCCGGCAGCCAGCGCGTGCCGTCTGCGGCGGTAAGCGGCTGCGACGATTCCTTGAAGGCATGCGGCATCGGCACGTCCGGTTGTTTGAATTCTGGCGCAGCACAGGCGGTCAGGATCAGGGTCAGCAATAAAGGCGCGATACGCTTTTTCATCGTGTGCGATTTCATGAATGGGTTCCTTCCAATTTTGGCGCAACAGCTGCTGTCTCAACCGCTTTTGAACTCAGGCGGTTGGCCAGCGTGCGCAATAAAACATAAAATACCGGCGTTAAAAACAGACCGAAGAATGTGACGCCCAACATACCGGCAAAGACCGCAACACCCATCGCATGACGCATCTCGGAACCGGCACCGTGTGAAAACACCAGCGGCACGACACCCATGATGAAGGCGATTGAGGTCATCAGAATCGGACGCAAACGCAGACGACAGGCTTCCAGCGCAGCTTCGACAACAGTGCGACCATGCTCTTCCAGTTCACGGGCAAACTCGACGATCAGAATCGCATTCTTCGAGGCCAGCCCGACCAGCACGAACAGCGCAATCTGGGTGAAGACGTTATTGTCACCATGAGTCAGCTTGACGCCGATCAGGGCACAGAGAATCGACATCGGCACGATCAGAATCACCGCCAGCGGCAGGGTCCAGCTTTCATACTGCGCAGCGAGAACCAGGAACACCAGCAGCACGCACAATGGGAAAACATAGATCATGGTATTGCCGGACAGGATGTCCTGATAGGTCAACTCAGTCCATTCATAGGTAATCCCTTTTGGCAAAACTTCGCGGGCAATTTTTTCCAGCGCAGCCTGCGCCTGACCGGTAGAGACACCCAGCGCCGGACCGCCATTCAAATCAGCTGCCACATAGCCGTTGTAACGCTGCACACGATCAGGACCATAGCTGTCTTTGACGCGAATCAGGGACGACAGCGGAATCATCTCGCCCTTGTCATTGCGCACTTTCAGCTGGGCGATATCTTCAGCGTGGGAACGATAGATGGAATCAGCCTGCACCCGCACCTGATAAGTGCGGCCGAACTGATTGAAATCGTTCACGTACAGCGAGCCGAGATTGATCTGCAAGGTTTGATAAATCGTTGACAGTGGCACACCGAGTTGCTTGGCCTTGGTGCGGTCAACATCGGCAAACAGTTGCGGCACATTGATCTGGAAACTGGAGAATACGCCAGCCAGTTCCGGGGTCTGCCAGGCTTTCATCTGCATGGCCTGCGTCGCTTTGTACAGTTCGTCGTAACCGAGATTGCCACGGTCTTCGATCATCATCTTGAAACCGCCGATGGTTCCCAGGCCATTGACCGGAGGAGGTGGAAACACCATGATGAAGGCATCCTGAATACTGCCCATGCGCTTGTTGATTTCTGCTGCAATCGCCGCGCCCGATTGTTCCGGCGCAGTGCGTTGATCAAACGGTTTCAGGGTGGTGAACACGATACCGGCATTCGGCGCATTGGTAAAACCGTTGATCGACAGACCCGGGAATGCGACTGATGATTCTACGCCGGGAATCTGCCTGGCGATATCAGACATGCGACGAATCACCGAGGTAGTGCGTTCCAGTGAGGCTGCATCCGGCAATTGGGCAAACCCGACCAGATACTGCTTATCCTGGGCCGGTACAAACCCGGCCGGTACCAGTTTGAACATGAAGCCCGCGGCGACCGCCAGCAACAGATACACGCCGACTGCTGCCGATTTACGGCCCAGTATGCCTTTGACGCCAGTCTCATAGCGATGCGAAGCGCGACCGAAAAAGCGGTTGAACCAGGCAAAAAAACGGCCAAACAAACTGTCCATCACGCGCGTCAAACCGTCTTTCGGTGCGTCATGCGGCTTGAGCAAAGTTGCTGCCAGTGCCGGTGCCAGTGTCAGTGAACTGAAGGCCGAGATCACGGTGGAAATCGCGATGGTCAAGGCGAACTGGCGATAGAACTGACCGGACAGGCCCGACAGAAACGCGATCGGCACAAACACGGCACACAGCACCAGAGCGACGGCGATGATCGGACCGGACACTTCTTTCATGGCCTGAATCGTCGCATCTCGCGGACTCAAACCGTTGGCGATATTGCGCTCGACGTTTTCCACCACCACAATCGCATCATCGACCACGATCCCGATTGCCAGCACCAGACCAAACAGCGACAGTGTATTGATTGAGAAGCCGAAGCCCAGCATCACGGCAAAGGTACCGACAATCGACACCGGCACTGCCAGCAGGGGAATGATCGAAGCGCGCCAGGTCTGCAAGAATATAATCACCACCAGCACCACCAGGGCAATCGCTTCAAGCAGTGTATGAATCACCGCCTTGATCGACTCGCGCACAAACTGGGTCGGATCGTACACAACCTGATAATCCACGCCTTCCGGAAAGTCCTTTTTCAGCTCTTCCATTTTGGCGCGTACATTGGCCGACAGTTGCAGGTCGTTGGCATTCGGCGCTTCAAAAATACCGAGTGCGACGGCCGACTTATTGTTCAGCAATGAACGCAGATCATACGAGTTTGAACCCAGTTCAACCCGCGCCACATCTTTCAATAACGTGGTCGAGCCGTCCGCACCGGTACGCACAATGATGGCGCCAAATTCTTCGGTGGTTTTCAGGCGACCTTGGGTGTTAACAGTTAATTGAAACTCCGCATTTTTGGAGGGCGTTGCACCAATCACACCGGCAGCGACCTGCACGTTTTGTTCGCGAATTGCTTCAACCACGTCGTTGGCGGTCAGGCCACGCGCTGCCACTTTTTGCGGATCGAGCCAGATACGCATCGCATAGTCACCCGAGCCAAACAGATTCACTTCACCCATGCCGGAAATGCGTGCCAGCTGATCCTTGATATTCAGGACCGCATAGTTGCGCAGATACAGATCATCATAGCGACCGTTCGGTGACACCAGATGCACCACCATGGTCAGGTTCGGCGAACTCTTGACTGTGGTCACGCCGATCTGGCGCACTTCTTCCGGCAGGCGCGGCAAGGCGCGCTGAACCCGGTTCTGCACCTGGGTTTCAGCCTGCTCGACGTTGGTGCCGACCTTGAAGGTCACGGTCAGTGCCAGCGCACCGTCGGAGGTATTTTGGGAAGTCATGTACAACATGTTTTCGACCCCGTTGATCTGCTCTTCCAGTGGCGCAGCCACGGTTTCGGCGATGATCTTCGGATTGGCACCCGGATACTGCGCACGCACCACGACTGAAGGCGGCACCACATCGGGGTACTCGGAAATCGGCAACTGAAAGATGGCGATCAGGCCGGCGACAAAAATAATGATCGACAATACCGCCGCGAAAATCGGCTTGTCGACAAAGAAGCGTGAAAAATTCATGGTCTTATTCCTTGGCTACAGTGACACTGGCCGCTGCTGCTACTTTGGGGGAATTGGCCGGATCAAAGTCCATTGGCACAACTTCCGGTGTAATCGAAGCGCCCGGATGGACACGCTGCAAACCATTCACCACGACGCGTTCACCAATCTTCAAACCTTCGGTGACGACACGCAAACCGGCGACGGTCTGTCCGAGTTTGACCGGACGATATTCAGCTTTATTGGTGGCATCAATCACAAACACGAATTTGCGATTCTGATCCGTACCGACGGCGCGGTCATTGATCAGGAGCGCTTTAGTTAAATCCTTGCCGCCGCCGAGCTGGACCCGTGCGAACAAACCTGGCACGAGCACATTGTCGGCATTCACAAAGGTAGCGCGCATGCGCACGCTGCCGGTCTGCGGATTCAACTGGTTATCCACGAATTCGAGTTTGCCTTCATGCGGGAAACCGGTTTCATTGGCAAGACCCACGCGCACCGCTACCGGTTTGCCCTGATGTGACATCTCGCCGACGCGCAGGAAGGTGTCTTCATCGCCGTCAAAACTGGCGTAGATGCGCTCGGTCGAAACGACTGAGGTCAGCACGGCGGATGCATCGATCAGATTGCCATTGGTGATCTCGGCCTTGCTGACCCGACCATCGATCGGTGAGCGCACCTGGGTGTAGCTCAGGTTCAGTTTGGCGGTTTCGTACGATGCCTGAGCGGCACGGGCATTGGCGTCCAGTTCTTTCCAGTTTGAGGCGCTGCCGTCAAACTCACGCTGGGCGATGGCTTTTTCGGCCAGCAGTTTTTCCGAGCGGCTCAACTCCAGCTTGGCCAGATCCGCTTTGGCACGCGCCGAGAAGGCGGCTGCTTCGGCGCGATCCGCTTCGGACTGATACGGGCGCGGATCGATCACAAACAGGACCGCACCCTTTTTGACTTCACTGCCCGGTTTGAAATTGATTGCGGTGATGAAGCCACTGACACGGGAACGAATCTCAACATGTTCGATGGCCTCAATACGACCGGAAAATTCCTGGGTCTGCTCAATCGGTTTTTCAATCACGGCAGCCACTGAAACCGGCGGACCACCTGCTGCAGCAGAGGCCGGTGCCTCATTGGTTTTGCCGGTCGCGAAATTGCAGCCACTGAGCAGTGCAAGACTGATGATGCCCGCCGCGGTCAAGGCTGCACCCAACGTTCGGTTTGATACTTTGTTATTTGAATTCATGATACTTCCCCTGTTATTAAAAAATTGAGCGTAAAAAATCCCCTGCATCGATAAATCGGTGCCTGAACCGGCTACGCCGTTAGATCTGCGTGAAACTGAAAATTAGTAGGTAATTTGTACTACTGTGTCATAAATTCACTCCGGCTCCGTGCTCCGTCATTCCCGCGGTTTCAGGCGGGAACCTAGCGTCGTTTGGTGATAGACCACAGCGTAACGACACTGGGTTCCCGCCTGAATCCGCGGGAACGACGCGGGTCTTCTGGACGGAGCATCTAAATTTATGCCTCAGCAGGATTAGCTGGTTGGGGTCGCCCCCGTGATCAGGTTTTCGGTACGCTGTCGCTCAAGACCAGCGAGGAATACGCCAATTGCGCCAAGTGCATATACCCGACATGCACATTCATTGCGTGCCCCGGGTTCACGCAACGGGACCGAGGGCATGCGCTGCACGGTGGTATTGACACCGGCGTTGATCAACTTGTTGCCGTACAACTCGGCTTCATCGCGCAGGGGATCGTCTTCGGTAGACATGATCAGGGCCGGTGGTAAATTTTTCAGACGGCTCGATTGCAGCGGCGAGGCATAGGGATGAATGCGGTCGGCTGCGTTCGGCAGGTAGCCGCGATACGCTGCCGCACAGGCATCGGCCACTTCAACCAGTTCTGGTGCGGGCATGGCGCGCATCGAGCCGGTGGTCAGGCCCGGATCGAGCATCGGCATGATCAGAATCTGTCCATCGATGGCTGGTCCGCCGCGATCGCGTGCCATTAAAGTGCTCACTGCCGCCAGATTGGCACCGGCTTCGATACCGGCCACGATCAACTGCTTGCCGCTCCAGCCCAAACGCGTCTTGTTTTTCCGGCTCCAGTTCAATACCGCGTAAGCATCTTCAACGGCAGCCGGAAAGGGATGTTCAGTGGCCAGTGTGTAACTGGTCGCCATCACGATGTGACCGGGATTGCCCAAGGCGAGGTGATTCAAAAATTCATCGGCATCGTCCAGATCACCCGTGTCGAAGCCGCCACCGTGAAAGAACACGATCAGGCTGTCCTGTTTGACGTTGGCCGGATTGGCGGAATAAATCCGTGCCGCCAGGGGACCCGCCGCGCCCTGCACGACGGTATCGCGGACCTTGAGTTGTTGGGAAGGCAGTTCGGACATCGGGGTCATTGCGTCGTTACCTGATGGTCGGCTGATCCATTGAGCAGTAAATTTGTCACCGGGCTGTGCGTGTCATTACTGCTCGCCTCACCCAGCTGCATCAGAGCCAGATCACCATGCGCCTGCGCCTGGGCCGCCACCGAGTAGGCGTCCGTCGAGATTACCCCGACCAGGGCAAACAGCAATGCCACCAGCACCGTGACCAGGCCGACCTGGCCGATAATTTTATTGATCTGACTCATAACAAGCTCCCGAATAATGCAAAACAGTTTGCAGTCCATGCTGCAGAGCCGCAATAATAATCTTGTTATACAATCGAATAAACGGGCAAATAACGAATTGATTGTTCAGAATTACGAACAATAGGGGAAAAGATGAACAAATTACAAGCTATGGAAGTATTTGTCGAGGTGGTCGACGCGGGCGGCTTCACGCGCGCTGCCGAGCATTTGCATATGCCCAAAGCCACGGTCACGACCCTGATCCAGGCCCTGGAAAAGGAGCTGTCCGTCAAACTCCTGCATCGCACCACCCGCCAGATCAGCGTCACAGCCGATGGGGCCGCGTATTATGAACGATGTTTGCGTATTTTGTCGGACGTGCGCGAGGCGGAAGAATCCTTGCAGCGAAATCGCGCCAGCCCGACCGGGCGGCTGCGCGTCGATGTGCCGACCGGCATGGCGAGCGGCGTCATCATTCCCGCCCTGCCCGCTTTTTTCGAGCTGTATCCCAATATTTCACTGGAACTTGGCTGCGGCGACCGGCCGGTCGATCTGATTGAAGAAGGCGTCGACTGTGCAGTGCGCGGCGGTAATCTGGCCGACTCGAATCTGATTGCGCGCCGGGTCGGCGTGTTGAACTTCGTGACCTGCGCCTCGGTGGAGTATCTCGCCAGATTCGGCCGACCGCTGCATCCACGCGATCTGGAGCAGCATCAGTGCATCAATTATTTTTCCTCCAAGACCGGCAAGATCTTCGACTGGGATTTTACCCGGGACGGCGAACGGATTGAGTTCAGCATGCGCGGCAAGATCGCTGTGAATGACTCGAACGCGTACGTCAGCGCCGGTCTGGCCGGACTGGGTATCTTGCAGATCACCGAATCGCAGCTCGAGCCATACCTGGCCGATGGGCGGTTTGAACATTTGCTGACCGACTGGACCACTGACCCCATCCCGATTCACGTGGTTTATCCCCAGAATCGACATCTCTCGGCCAAGGTGCGGGTATTTGTTGAATGGATTGCGGAGCTGTTTGCCAGTCAGACCGGGACGCATCCATCCAATTCGCAGTCGCTTGCCAATTGAATATGAAACCTACTTAGATTTGCAAATAATTCTTGCGAAATGATATTTGCAAGATTAAAATACCCACCCAGAGGTGAACTTTATGATCAATCAAATTTCGCAAAAACTTATCGGTCTGCGGGTCCGGGCGGCGCGCGAGGCGGCTAATTATTCCCAGGATCAATTGGCCAGTGCACTCAACATCAACGACCGCCAAACAATTTCAGACATTGAAAAAGGCAAGCGTGCGGTCAAGGCCGAAGAGCTGTTCACCATTTCTGAACTGCTCAACAAAGATACCGATTTTTTTATCGATCCGTTTTCGGTCGCCGGTGAGGCTAAATTTTCATGGCGGGCAGATCCGGCCCTCGATGAAAGTCACTTAAATGAATTTGAGAACAGGGCCGGAAGATGGATCGGCCTGTTGCGCTGGCTACGCGAAATGAAGTCCAAAAAAAACGGTGACTCCAGCCCCTTGAAAAACAGCTTGCGCCTGTCCTCAAAATCGACATTCGAACTGGCGCAGACCCGTGCAGAACAACTGGTCAATGAGCTTGAACTGGGCGTCGTGCCAGCCGAAGAGCTGGCCAGTATCGTTGAGAAAAAACTCGATATCCCCGTATTATTTGTCGATTCAGTTGTCGACGAAAGTGGCAAGTCCATATCAGGCGCAACCTGCCATCTGGATGACCTGACCGTCATTCTGATCAATAGAAATGAAACCGAAGTGCGCAGAAATTATGATCTTGCCCATGAGTTGTTCCATGCATTGACCTGGGATTTAATGGAGCCGGACCATCGCGAATCAAATTCGTTTGAAATCAGAGCGACAAACCGGCGCACAGAACAGCTGGCGGATAATTTTGCAGCAGCACTGCTCATGCCGTCTGCTTCATTGGAACGGTTGATCGATCCAAAACGGTCAAACAGTATTGAGCATCTTGTCGAGGTCGCGGCAGCTTTGCACGTCTCGCCCGTTGCCTTGGGATGGAGGTTGGTGAATCTAAAAAAAATCGACAAAGCAATCTGTCAGCAATTGACAGGAATAAGTTCACAACTTGCGTCCACTGAAATGCCGAGGCAATTTTCTTTTGAATTTATTGTTCTCTTGCAGGAAGCGATCGATAAAGGTTGGATATCGCCACGCAAGGCGGCAAAAATTATTGTCGGCGATCTGGATGATTTGAGCAAGATTTTCATCCAATACGGACTCAAAGTGCCGTTTGACCTCTAAGCAAAATGTCTATGACAAAAGTTCGAGTGTTTGTGGATACCAATGTCATTTTTGAGGCGTTCAGAACGAATTGCTGGACAACTTTAAGTCAACGTTATGACCTGGAGACCGTGCAGGAGTGCGTCGATGAGACACAGCGCGGAAATCCCAACAAACCCGGTTTTATTAAGGTTGATTTAGCGATGTTAACCGGCACGCTTGCAAAAATTCATCTGGTTGCAAAACGCGAAGTCGCCATGCTGGTCATCGCCTATCCCACCTGCGCATTTCTTGACGACGGCGAGAAGCATTTATGGGCAAGATTATATGCCGATCAAGTATTGAGCCCACCAATTGTCATGGCGTCCACTGCCGATAAGGGCGCTATCGTATCCGCGCATAACCTCAATTGGCTCGACAGCCTGGTTTCGCTGGAAGATCTGGCACAACGCGTTGGTGTCGCGCGTAGTTCGCTGAGTCTGCTCAAAGAGCACTATCAGGAGAACTGGCTCAATAAAATTAAATTCAACGCCCGTATGGGCATTATTCCCTGACTAGGCGGGGAGATTTTCAGCCCGCCTCGAATAACTCGATCCCAGCACCGCACCCGACCGGTCAACAATCATCAATCGAACCTGGACTTTGCTGCCCAGCTCCTGCATGAGCAGAGCGCCCCGCGTATAGACTTTCGCCTGCGACCAGATATCGTTTTCAAAATACACTTCGAGAATCCGAGTATTGGTGTTGATGCTGCCGGAAAAATATTCGCTGGTCACGGCAGCACAGGTGACCCTGTTGTTTGTGCCGGCACCGCCGGA
Organism: Oxalobacteraceae bacterium GrIS 1.18; assembly: GCA_040544425.1. Lineage (GTDB taxonomy): Bacteria > Pseudomonadota > Gammaproteobacteria > Burkholderiales > Burkholderiaceae_D > Solimicrobium. The sequence goes on along the minus strand of JBEONO010000004.1, from coordinate 260,475 downwards.
CTCATTTTCATCGACATCATCCTCGTCAGAGTCTGTCTCGACTTTCATCAGCCGTGTCAGGGCCAGTGGCAGATTCCGGGTTTGAATGATGTGACTGGCATGGGTGCGCGCCGAGTCCTCGTGGATGATGGCAATGCTGGTCATCGGAATGTCAAACATCCGCGCCACAGGCGCGAACACCTCGACAATGCCCGGATGGAGTTGCGCCAGATTCGGATGGCGCTTTTGCGAATTGGTCAGACCTTCCAGTAAAAACTGTTTGCGAAACGTGCCACGGTGGTCAAGTGCCAGTGAAATAGAGGCAAGCTGATTCGACTCAGCTCTGATTTCGGCGGCGCGACGCAGCCCTGCCTGGAAGGCAGCCAACTGGGCCTGGACCGTGATAACTCCGCTTGCTTCATCACGGCTGACTCTGGAATTGCCCGCCAAAATCGCGATATCGAATTTCTCTACATGAGTTTCTGGTTGAAACTTCATTATTGTTCTCCATGATGGGAAATGCCGTACTTAAACATTACGCAGGCTGGGGTTATACCCCAGTCTATGGCACTGTAAATTTTTGCCACGCTCCGGTCTGTGCGACAGCACACCAAATCCCGCAAGGATGAGTTCTGGACGGGGTCAGCCAGACGGCGCATAATCGGCGCGCGCCTTATCCCTTATTAGTGGCTGGTTGGGGGATTTGCTGATTATTCTGATACGTGCGGCAGCGCACAGACTGGCGGCCATGGACGCATCAGCATCCCAGCCGGTTATGACTATTTTCTGGACCCTCACCGCATCACCGGAGTACACATTGATGAAAAAAACACTGATCGGACTGGTCTGCCTCGTGGTACTGGGCGCAGGCGTATTTTATGGATTGTCCTGGCACGCCGCGCTGGCAGCGATTCCGCCCCCCTCGCCCGATACTTTTTCTGCCCAGCAGATTGAACGCGGTGCCATGCTGGCAGGCATCGGCAATTGCGCCTCCTGTCATACCGTCAAAGGCGGCGCGCCGTTTGCTGGCGGGCTGCCGATTGACACGCCGTTCGGCACCGTCTACTCCAGCAATATCACCCCAGCGCCGGGCAGCGGCATTGGCAACTGGTCGGAAGCGGCCTTCAAGCGCGCTCTGCATGAAGGTGTGCGCCGCGATGGCAGCCATCTGTTCCCGGTATTTCCTTACACCCATTTCGTCCATGTCACAGACGACGACGTTGCTGCGCTGTATGCATTTTTAATGACGCGCGCACCGGTTGATGTACAGTCCAAAGCCAACACCCTGCCCTTCCCTTTGAACCAGCGCATCCTGCAGGCCGGATGGAAATGGCTGTACTTTGATCAGACCGCGCTGGTGACTGACACCTCCAAAACCGTTGACTGGAATCGCGGCCGTTATCTGGCCGAAGGACTGGCGCATTGTTCGTCCTGCCATACGCCACGCAACGCGTTGGGCGCCGAGAAAAAAAGTGCTGCCTATGCTGGCGCGCCAATTGACGGCTGGTATTCACCGCCGCTCACTGCCGCCAATCCGGCACCGCTGGCCTGGAGTGAGGCAGATATTTATGCCTATCTGCGCACCGGCAGCGCCAAGCTGCATGGCGTGGCGATTGGACCGATGGCAGAAGTGGTCCATCACAGTCTGGCACTGGCAAGTGACGCCGACATTCACGCTCTGGCGGTATATTTTTCCAGTATCAACGGAGCCTCACTTGCTGCGTCAGGCACGACCGACGTTGGCAGCCTGGTTGCCAAAGTAACGGCACAATCGGCGCAGGTTCACGATCTATACAACAATCACGGTGCCGCGCTGTATGTGGCAGCCTGTGCCTCGTGTCATTCCAACAGCGATAGTCAGGTCAGTCAGAAACGCCCCGAACTGGGTTTTTCCAGTACGTTGCTGTCACCCACTCCGGACAACCTGTTGCAGGTAATTCTGTTCGGTGTCGACCGGCATGATGGCATGCCCGGTTTGATGATGCCCGGCTACGGCGCGGGCCTGTCCGACGCCGATGTCGCGCAACTGGCATCTTATCTGCGCAGCAGCCGCACTGCCTTGCCGCCCTGGGAAAACCTGGAAAAATCCGTTGCCGTACTGCGCCATGCGCAGCGTCCCTGATAATCACAAAATCACAAGATCACAAAAAGGTGCTGACACCATGAATCAATTTTTACTGAACGGAAAAGCGGTGACGATCGATGCCGATCCAACGACCCCGCTGTTGTGGGTGATCCGCGATCACCTCGGATTAAAAGGTACCAAATTCGGCTGTGGCATTGGCCTGTGCGGTGCCTGCACCGTGCATATCGACGGCCGCGCGGTGCGTTCCTGCATCACCCAGGTGGGCGCTGTTCAGGATGCCGTGATCGTGACCATCGAAGGCCTGGATCCGGCCGGTCAGCATCCCTTGCAGCAGGCCTGGATAGAAACCCAGACCCCGCAATGCGGCTACTGCCAGTCGGGCCAGATCATGCAGGCCGCCACGCTGTTGCAGGATTATCCGAATCCGACCGATGCCAATATCGATACCGTCATGAGCGGCAATCTTTGCCGATGCATGGCGTATGTGCGAATCAGGAAAGCCATCAAGCTGGCCGCCGTCAACATGCATGGAGCAAAGACAGATGCATAAACTCACCCGACACGGCCCTGCTGCGGCAGAGGCAAAAACGATTTCTTTGGAACGCCGCGGCTTCATGATTACTGCAGTCAGCAGCGGCTTCGCACTGGCCTTCATGCGCGCCGACCAGAGTCTGGCGGCCGGGAAAACAGCCGCCGCAACCAAGCCGGTTTTCGATCCGTCGATCTGGTTTGAAATTGATCGCGGCGGCATTGTCACGGTCAATATTGCCAAGGCAGAAATGGGTCAGCATGTCGGTACTGCGCTGGCGCGGATTCTGGCCGATGAGCTGGAAGCGGACTGGAATCTGGTGCGTTTGAATTATGTCGACAGCGATCCGAAATGGGGCACCATGGTCACCGGCGGCAGCTGGTCGGTCTGGCAAAGTTTTGATGCCTTGAGCCGGGCCGGTGCCGCGGGACGGATCGCGCTGATTGAAGAGGCAGCCAGATTGCTGAATGTGCAGGTGGCAAACTGCAGCGCGCAAAATGGTATCGTCAGTTGCAACGGGAAAAATTTGTCGTACGGCGAGATTGTCCGGCTCGGCAAATTAACGCGCCAATACACGCCGGATCAATTGAAAGCGCTGACCTTGAAAACACCCGGGCAGCGCCGTCTGATCGGCAAGGAAACCAAAGCACTGGATGTCCCTTCCAAAACCAACGGCAGCGCCGTGTACGGCATCGACGCCGTGATCGACGGCATGGTCTATGCAAGGCCGCTGATCCCGCCGACGCGCCACGGCTCAACCGTCAATTCGATCAACGACCATGCAGCGAAAAGCGTCAAAGGCTATCTCAAATCCATCGCCCTGACCGATCCGTCCGATACGGTTTCAGGCTGGGTGATGGTGTATGGCGAAACGTTTTGGGCCGCCAAGCGGGCCGCCGAGCTGATCCGGGTTGACTGGGTGCTGGGACCTGGTGCCAATGTGTCGGAGCACGACATTCTGGAGCACGGCAACAAGCTGATCGACGATCCGGCCACCGGTTCACTGGTGGTCGCCGATGCAGGCGTGGAGGATAAATTCAGCAAAGCCAAACTGCTGCTCGACCAGCGCTACACCACCAGCACCGTGCTGCATTTTCAGCTCGAACCGGTGAATGCGCTGGCCCAGTTTCACGAAGGGGTCTGGCATATTCATACCGGCAATCAGTGGCAGTCGCTGGTCCTGCCGGTGCTGGCCAAGGCACTTGGCGTGGCAGAAAACAAGGTCGAACTGCATACCTATCTGCTGGGTGGTGGCTTTGGACGTCGTCTCAATGGCGACTACGCCGTACCCGCGGCACTGGCTGCCAAAGCCTATGGCGCGCCGGTCAAGATGGTCTGTACCCGCGAAGATGATGCCCGTTTCGATTCGCCCCGTTCCGCCTCGGTGCAACGCGTGCGCATGGCCTTCGACGAACACGGCGCAGTCAGCGCCATGCAGCACGACGCTGCCGCCGGATGGCCGACCCAGGTGATGATTCCGGCCTTTATGCCGAAGGGAAAAAACGATCAACCCTATGATCCGTTTTCGATTTCCGGTGCCGATCACTGGTACAGCGTCGGTGCCCACCGGGTGCGCGCAATTTCCAACGATCTGGCCAACAGCACGTTTCGTCCCGGCTGGTTACGCTCGGTCGGACCGGGCTGGACCAACTGGGCGCTGGAAAGTTTTATGGATGAAGCGGCCATTGCCGCCAAAGTCGACAGCCTGGCATTTCGCCTGTCCCTGCTGGACGCGGCAGGAATCAATGCCGGGAGCGCGCCGAATGCAGTCGGTGGTGCCGCACGACTGGCCAACGTATTACAACTGGTCGCCGTCAATGCCGGTTGGGGCAAGGCCATGCCTGCCGACACCGGCCTGGGCATCGCCTGCAGCTTCGGTCAGGAACGCGATATGCCGACCTGGAGCGCCTGCGTGGCACGGGTCAAGGTCAACCGCAAAACCGGCATCGTCACGGTGGAAAAACTGTCGCTGGTGATTGACGCGGGCACGATTATTCATCCCGACGGTGCGCTGGCACAGGCTGAAGGTGCGACGCTTTGGGGCCTGAGCATGGCGCTGCACGAGGGCACCGAATTTGACCATGGACAGGTGCGCGATACCAATCTCAATACTTATACCCCGCTGCGCATGGCCGATGTGCCGGAACTGGATATCCAGTTCGTCGCCAGCACCCAGACCGCGACCGGCATGGGTGAGCCACCGACCACCGTGATCGGACCGGCGATCGGCAATGCGATCTTTGCTGCCACTGGCGTGAGATTGCGGCATTTGCCGATGCGGCCGGAAGCGCTGCTGGAAGGGTTGAAGAAAGCGTAGCACATAGCAGCGCAACGAAACACCGCCGTCAGTGAGAGTCGGCGACAATCTAATAGTCTTTTAGCATTGTGAATAGCCCAGCAGAAGGTTCTAATTATTTTTTACCGCAGTTAATTCATTGCTTTGCCAGTTAACACGGTATTTGGCTCAGGTCCCGCGTTGATTTGTGGTGGCAAATACGCTACCATAAAACATGAAAATCGTCGTTGATACTAATATTATTGTTGGTGCCTGTCTCGGGACAGGTGCGGCAAATGCAGTTTTAGCCGCCTGTCTGAATGGAAAATGCACTCCATTGATGGGAAATGCCCTGTTTAATGAAATTGAGGACGTTTTCAGTCGCAGTGACTTGTTCGGTAAATGCAAACTGAGCGTACAAGAGAGAAACGAATTACTCGACATTTTTTATTCGTGTTGCGATTGGACACATGTCTATTATATGTGGCGACCAAACCTGCCGGATGAAGCCGACAATCACCTCATTGAGTTGGCGATCGCTGGTGGGGCAGACTTCATTGTCACACGCAATCTGCAACATCTTAAGGGCATGGAATTGCGTTTTCCTCAGCTACGCATTTTGGCTCCAGATACCTTTTTAAAGGGGATATAACATGGCTGCACTTACAGTTCGATTACCAGACGATAAGCACAAACGCCTGAAAGCGCTGGCCAAAAGTCGTGGCACACCACTTAATCGTCTTATCGATGAAATGGCGACGCAAATGCTGGCGGAATTTGACGCTGAAACGCGCTTTCACATTCGAGCAGAACGCGGGTCCGGGGCTGCAGAGCGTGGCTTGGCGTTACTTAAGAAAGCGGCTGGGTGAGCACCTCCCGGCAATTGGTTGTATCGCCTTTGTTTGGCCGGCTCTATTTCTATTCATTCACCCGACTCTGGTAGTAATCAAATTGATTGTCATCCCGGCTTATCAGCTGCATCAGCTTTGGATGCAGAAATAACCTTTCTTTACCCATCGTGATTTCCTGCAAAACACCGACCCGAACCAATTCCTTGAGGTAGCGGGAAGCTGTCTGGCGCTGCGCAATTGCTTTTCATGTTTATAAAACCGGATTTTGTCGACATGTATGTGGTGTTATGTCGATATCAGCGACATGTCCAGCACATATGTCGCTATTTTTCGATTTCATCGACACGTTTGGAATACGTGTCGATACTGGCAATATGTGAAGAAATACTGACTTTGCGCCTCTACACGGTTTTGTGGTCGCGCGAAACACGATTCTGAGAATGTGCGCGCGGCTTGACTATGCTTACGAAAACTACCAGATGATTACAACCCTGCCGGATCTGGTTTTCCAGAAAATTACTGGAGCAACGGATCCTCCATTCCATCAACCAGACATTGCCTTCCAACACGATCAGGATCAATATAAACCACAGTATTCAAAAGCAATATAGTTGAACGAAGGGGGTGCAACATGTTCAAGTCCATGATCCTGGTCACGGTTCTCCTGTGCCTGCTTACTGGCTGCGCCACGCCCGGATCTGCCCCGGAAATGGCGATGATCCCCTGGCAGGATCAGGCGTTTCACTACGACGCATCAAGCATCACCATCGGCAAGGACGAACTGTTTAAACTGGACCCGGCACTGCAGGCGACGATCCAGCGCGCCCGGCCGCGGCTGGTCACCCCAGATGAAAAGCTCAGCTACCTGACGAACTTGCTGTTTGGTCCCGACGGACATTCATTTCCCTATGCACTGAACCACTCCACCACGGCGGCAGAAACCTGGCAAAAAAGACGCGGCGACTGCCTGTCTCTGACCGTCCTGGCCTATTCCATTGCCAAAACCCTGGGACTTGCTGCCACCATGCAGCAGGTGCAGATTCCATCGGTCTACAGTCGCAACGGGCGAATCGATTTTGTGACGGGGCACGTCAATTTGCGCACGGACGTCAGAACTCAGGTTGACAGTGCTTTTGCCAGATCAGGCTCCATATTGATCGACTTCGAAGCCCAGGTTGGTTCCTGGGAGCGCGGACAGGACCTGACCGAGGAAGGCATATTGGCGCGCTATGACAACAATATCGGTGCCGAGTACCTGGCGCGCGGCGACCTCAATATGGCTTACGTTTACTTCAAATCAGCCCTGCTGACCGATCCCGGTTACGCACCGAGTTACAGCAACCTGGCTCAGCTTTATTTGAATGCTCGCTTTGACCAGGACGCGGAAAAATTACTGCGGCACGCCGTCACTTTGGACCAGGACAATTACCAGAGCCTCAATGCGCTAAGCCATTTGCTGCAGGATCAGGGACGCACCGAAGAAGCATCACAGTTAATCGCCAGACTGAAAGAAAAACAAAATCAGGATCCCTATTACTGGCTCGGTCTGGGTGTCGCTTACCTCAAGGATGGACATCCTCAACAGTCTATCGCCGTTCTGGAACGCGCCCAAAACCTGTCCGTTGGCTTCCTTGAAATACATCACTACCTGGCCCTTGCATACTGGCGTGCGGGCAAGCAAAACGCTGCAGAAAACCAGTTGTCAATACTGGCTTCGATGGGGCAGGACAGCGCAGTACTGGATCTGCTGCATAAAAAAATCAGCCTCCCAATCGATACAGTTTTGCCGAATACAAATTAGCCACATACACAAGTTGACGCGCTATTGTGCTGACCGGAGGCAAATAAGTTGAATACCGTTATCACTTTTTAATTGTTAAACCCGGAATCTAACCTACTCTGTGTAAGGTTATGTCCAAACAAGTCACGAAAAGTGCAGGACAGGCAATCCGGATCAGGCAAAAAAAAGGAAATAACGATGATAGTAAAGTCAATTAATTCAATGGGCCTGGCAACAAAGCTTGCAATCAATGTATTGATCATCGTTGGTCTGCTGTTTGGCTTGTTTGTAACTGTCGTGGGTTACTCGATATCAAATCTGGTGGAAAACAGCGCCAACGCTCAAATCACTGAAAAAACCACCCTGGTTGTCAAGTTGATTGGATCTTCGGAAGGTGATTTACGTGCGCGGATCGGCGCTTTGATGAGAGTTTTCAGCAAATCCTTACCTGGCAAATTTGAGCTCGATTCCACACCTGCGGCCATCAACGGCAAACCAGTCCCGGTTCTGAAACTCAACGACGAGGTGTTAAATCTTAACTTCACGGCCGTTGACCGATTTAGCGCCAATACCGGCGCGGTCTGCACCCTTTTTGCCAAGTCGGGCGAGGAGTTTATCCGGATCACAACTTCATTAAAGAACGAAAAACTTGAGCGGGCGGTCGGTACCCAACTTGATCATGGGAATCCGGCCTATGCGGCCATCATCGGCGGCAATAAGTTTGTTGGCAATGCCAAATTATTTGGCCGCAACTATATGACTGAATATGATCCCATCCTGGATGAAAAAGGGAATGTTATCGGATTGACCTTCGTTGGCATGGACGTCACCGATTATCTGAATGAATTGAAATCGACCATACGCGGTATCAAAGTCGGTGAGACCGGTTATTTCTATGTATTGGATGCAAAACCGGGAAAAACTTACGGCGACCTGATCGTCCATCCAGCCAAGGAGGGTAGCAATATACTTGCTGCCAAGGATGCAGACGGCCATGAATTTATCAAGGAAATCCTGGATCGGAAAAACGGGCTGATTCGCTATCCGTGGATCAATACAGAACTGAATGAAACTACCCCGCGCGAGAAAGTGGTTGCCTACTCCTATTTACCGGCATTCAATTGGGTTGTGGCCGGAGGTACCTATGTTGAAGAGTACACCCGCGGTGTTCTTCACCTGCGCAATGTATTCGCCTTTGCGGGATGTATATTCGTGCTGATTATTTCAAGCGCATTGTTCCTGCTGATCAAAAAGCAGATCATCAGACCGCTTGGTCAAGCCAGTGAAGCGGCAAAACTTCTCGCTGAGGGAGACTTGAGGATTAACCTCCCCGATCACCGTGGAGATGAAATTGGGACCTTGATGGATTCGATGAATTCAATCGGCAGCAACTTGACCGATGTCGTGGAAAAGGTTCGCGAGCGCGCTGCCCACGTCGCAAGCGCGAGCCGGGAAATTGCGGTTGGCAATAATGATCTGTCGAGAAGAACCGAACAGCAGGCCGGCACCCTGGAAGAAACCGCTTCCGCGGTGGAAGAATTGACTGCCACTGTCAAAGCCAATGCCGACAGCGCCCAGCAGGCCAATCAAATGGCGATGAAGGCTGCCGAGGTGGCGAGCAACGGGGGCAAAGTAGTTTCCGAAGTGGTCATCACAATGGGTACCATTAACGCATCTTCCAGAAAAATCGTCGATATCATCAGCGTGATTGACAGCATCGCGTTTCAAACCAATATCCTGGCATTAAATGCTGCCGTCGAGGCTGCGCGAGCCGGGGAACAGGGGCGGGGATTTGCCGTAGTGGCTTCCGAAGTTCGGCTTCTGGCTCAGCGCTCCGCAGCGGCAGCGGGCGAAATCAAGACACTCATTGGTGATTCGGTCAGAACTGTCGAGGCGGGAACAAACCTGGTTGATCGTGCGGGCGCATCGATGATCGACACCGTTAAGAGTATTGAATCGTTGCGCGATCTGGTGAGCCGGATCAGCCACGCGTCGAACGAACAGAGCACCGGCATCGAGCAGGTCAGCAGAGCGATTGTCGAGATCGACAACACGACTCAACAGAATGCCGCTCTGGTCGAGCAGGCTTCTGCCGCGGCGGAATCCATGACCGAGCAGGCAGCGAATTTAGAACAATTGGTACAGACTTTTAAAACCTGATGAAATCGTAGTCCTTGTTTCCAGAGTCAAAACACGAGATTAAAAGTCAGCAGAAAAAGCAGGGCAATCCAGATTAAATTGAATTGTCCTGAAGCTGTTGAACGACTGTTTTGTGGCTTTTGAGATCCGCACCGATTGCTTTGAACCCTCGCACGCCGCCTTTGCATTAAACACAACCCTCAGAGACATAGCACTAAAGTTCTATTTACAGTGCTCACCTAAAGTTCTACCGTTAATTGCCGTTCCCGTGTATTGCGTTACCCCAAGTTTGGGCCGCACGCGGTGACATTGGCGTGAACGTGCCCGACCTCCATTGCAAAAGGAAAATTATGAAATCTGCCCCATTCCCAGGCAATGAAGCTGAACGGCTCGCCGCATTAATGAGCCTCGATATTCTGGATTCATCTCCCGAAATTGAATTTGAAGCACTGGTCCGGATTGCCTCCCTGGTCTGCGGTACGCCGATCTCGTTGATCAGCCTGGTGGACACCGAGCGTCAATGGTTCAAGGCGAATATTGGCTTGCCGGGCGTTTCTGAAACACCGCGTGATGTCGCGTTTTGCTCTCACGCGATTTTAGATGACACACTGTTTGAAATTCCTGACGCCCTGCAGGATCAGCGCTTCGCCGATAATCCGCTGGTGATCGGCGCGCCTGACATCCGATTCTATGCCGGCTCGCCCATCAATTTAGGCGACGGCTATCGGGTTGGCACCTTGTGTGTGATCGACCGGGAACCGAGGCAACTCACCGACCAGCAACGCGAAATCATGAACTGCCTGGCACTGGCTGCAGGGGCCACCCTGGAGGGGCGTCGTGCCGTCCGTGGCCACCGGAATCTGACGATGAGCCTGCTCGACAGCGAAGAACACTTGCGCAAACTCTATCAGTCTACCCCCGCGTTGATGCTGTCGATCGACAAAACCGGACGGGTCTTGACGGCCAGCGACCTGTTGCTGTCAAAACTTGGCTACCGACATGATCAGGTCGTTGGCCATCTTTTTTCTGCCTTGATGACTCCGCAATCGCAACAAAGCTTCAAGTCAGTTCTGGCGCTGAAAATGACTCAACAGGATGGTTGCAGCGCTATCCCGCTCGAACTTTGGGCCAAAGATGGTGCCATTTTTAATGTTCTGTTCTCCAGCATACCGGACACCAGCGGCAACCAGACAATCTCCCAAAGTCTGGCCGTGATGGAGGACGTTACAGATCGCCTTGCCGCCGAAAAAAAATTGGAGATGAAACGCCAGCGACTTGCCCATATTGTCAGCAGCACGCATTCGGGCACCTGGGAATGGAATATTCAGACTGGCGAAGTCATTTTTAACGAACGGTGGGCAGAGATCATAGGCTATACCGTGTCGGAACTACAGCCAGTTTCAGTGCAGACATGGCTCGATCACACCCATCCAGACGATTTGAACAATGCCAGGCAGCTGCTGGAGCAGCACTGCGCCGATATCACCGTGCCCTATGAGTACGAAATGCGCATGCGTCACAAAAACGGTGATCTGGTGTGGATATTGGCGCGCGGTCGGGTCCTGACATGGACACAGGACGGGAAACCGGAATGGATGTATGGAACGCACGAAGATGTTACGCCGCGCATTAACCGGCAGCTTGAATTGGAAAAACTGAAAGAGCGTCTGACGATTGCAACGGAAAGCGGCGAGATCGGCATTTGGGAGTGGGATTTGGTGACCGGCTTGCTGGAGTGCGATGCAATCGTGTATCGGCTGTTTGGATTGAGCAAACCGGAACACCTTGAAGCCATCGATGCGTGGCTGCCACGCGTTCACGATGGCGACAGGATCCGGGTTGGCGAGGAGTTGCAATTGGCAGCCAGTGGCTCAAGCCCATTTGATTCCGAGTTCCGTATCCAGTGGAACGACGGCAGTGTCCATCATCTCAAAGCCACCGCGAAAGCCACTGGAGACGTGAAAGGTCATCCGGCTACGCTGGTTGGCGCATGCTGGGATATCACTGCATCCAAAGCCCTGACTGAAAAACTGGCCGAGCAGCAGGAACTTCTGGCCGTCACCCTGCGATCAATTGGCGATGCGGTAATTACCACCGATGCCTCATGCAATGTAGCCTGGTTAAATCCGGTGGCGGAGAGAATGACCGGATGGCTGACCACAGAGGCGATTGGACGGCCGCTCGGACAGGTATTTCACATTGTCAACGAGGAGACCAGAAAGCCCACCGAAAACCCGGCGATGGTCTGTCTTGAGCAGGGAAAAATCGTCGGCCTGGCTAACCATACCGTGCTGATTTCACGGAACGGGGAAGAATACGGGATCGAAGACTCCGCTGCGCCGATACGCAATGAAAAGCACGAATTGCTCGGCGTGGTGCTGGTTTTCCATGACGTGACAGAACAACGGCGACTGTCCGGTGAAATGAGCTATCGCGCAACCCATGACAATCTGACCGGGCTGGTGAATCGGGCGGAATTCGAAACCCGCCTGCGCCGGGTGCTGCGCAAAGCCCACGAAGAGGGCAGCGAACATTACCTGCTCTACATTGACCTCGATCAGTTCAAACTGGTCAACGATTCCTGTGGCCACGCCGTTGGTGACGAGCTGTTGCAGCAGGTGTCAAAACTGCTCACCGCCTCAATTCGTGACCGGGACACTCTGGCACGTCTCGGTGGTGACGAATTCGCCATCATACTGGAGCACTGCACGCCAGTCCCCGGACAACGGGTTGCGCAGCAGATTTGCGAACGCATGGATGATTTCCGCTTCGTACACGAAGGCCGGCGATTCAGGATCGGCACCAGCATCGGCCTGGTGCCGGTTGACAAACGCTGGGCAACAACCGAAGCAATCATGCAGGCAGCCGACACCTCCTGCTACGCCGCCAAGGAAGCGGGTCGCAACCGGGTCCATGCGTGGTTCGATTCCGATCTGGCGATGCGCACACGTCACGGTGAAATGCAATGGACCGACCGGATCGGACAGGCGCTCGATGAAGACCTGTTCGTCTTGCACGCGCAACGCATCACCCCCATGAAATATGAGGCTGACGGAATTCACGCAGAAATTCTGGTCAGGATGATAGAAAAAGATGGCAGCCTGATTGCGCCAGGCGCCTTCTTTCCAGCCGCGGAGCGATTTCACCTGGCAAACCGGATCGATCGCTGGGTGTTAAGGAACACGATCGAATGGATGCAAAACCTGCCGTCACTGGACGTGCTGAGCTTGATCAGCATAAACCTTTCCGGTCAATCGATCGGTGATCGCGCCTTTCACCGCTGGGCCCTGGACCTGCTGCACGCCGCCGGACCTGAAATATGTCATAAGGTTTGTATCGAGATTACGGAAACCGCGGTCATCACCAATTTGTCAGATGCCTCGCTGTTCATTGAACAGATTCACGCCGCCGGCATGCAGGTTGCCCTGGATGATTTTGGAGCCGGTGCTTCCTCATTCGGCTACCTGAAATCATTGCAGGTCGATTACCTGAAGATCGACGGGCAATTTGTACGCAATTTGACCACCGGGTCACTGGATGAAGCGACCGTGCGCTGTTTTACCGATGTCGCAAAAGTGGTCGGCGTCAAGACGGTCGCGGAATTTGTTGAAAACCAGGAGGTCATGGCGCTGTTGCGCGAGATGGGCGTCGATTATGTACAGGGATTTTTATTGCACCGGCCTGAAACGATAGACAATCTGATCGGTAATCTGGATCTGATAACAGATGCGCTGACCCTGTGACAGTTCCTGCGGCTGCAGCGTCACGATTGAGAGACGACTGTTCATGGCCAGCGCGCGTCTGATCCCTGAATAAAGCATTTTGAAGCAAAAAATGCCGGAAATTGGTGGCGGTACCAAACGACGCGTTCATGCTTTTTTTGAGCTCCGCGTCTGGCCGATTCAGTATCATTGGTCCACAAAATAGGCGAGCTGCCTTTGATGTTTTAATGCCAGCAGCACCACCTCCGTTTCGGAGTGCGCGTATAAGACGATGTGTTGTCCAACAATGAACATCGCTTCCCGGCAATTGGTTCTATTGCTGTTTTTGGATTGTTCAATGTCTATTTACCCTACCACGCTGCTACGCAGCCGATTTTTGGCAGGTAAAAAACCCATTCAACGTCAGGCGACCAAGCGCCGGATCATCGTTCAGCAGCGCCGGATTGGTCATGTGCCCGGAATGAAAAATACTGCTGTCATAAAAAATCGCCCGGTTCCAGGCGGCGGGGATGGTGCGGATCAATTCAAAATGGTCGCTCGAGGCAGTCATATACGATTGGTTCGACCCATCCGGGCTGGCGGGCATCGAATTAAACAGCTGATTTATTTCCACCGGCGAGACCTTCGGCGCGTAGAAACTGGTGCCACCCAGTGCCGGATTTTTGAACAGATACATCACCGTCGCAGCGAAACACAAATGCGGGATTTCGCTGATCTGATCCTGATGACAGATGCGCTGACCCGGTGACAATTCATGCGGCTGCAGCGTCACGATTGACAGACGGCTGTTCATGGCCAGCGTGCGTCTGATCCCCAAATGCTTTCTGATATGCAGAATAAAAAAATCATTCAGGCGCGCCGAAAACTGTTCCGGCATGGTCAGCTCCGGACCCGGAAATGCATTCCTTGACGCCATCACAAAATTCGAGCGTTCCTTGATCGCTGCAGCTACCAGCGCATCTGGATCCTGCAGAATATTTTCAATCACCACGCAGGGCTTGAAACCGGGTATCGCGACCAGCTGAATTTTGGGATTTGGATTGAACATGGTCGCAGGAATCAGGTTGAGCGGAAAATAATTTCTTTTAAGCGCTGCAGCTTCGGCGCCACGGTCGGCACGGTCAACATCGTGCTGGCAATTGCCATCAGCAACAGGGCGGTGAACGTCTCACTGGTGATGATCTCTTTATCCAACAAAATATTGACGAAGATGATCATGATTAAAGCCTTGGTCTGCAACAGCCAGCCTATGATAGACGCTTCGCCCTTTTCCCACCTGAGAATTTTTCCGGCGATGTGCACGCCGATCAACTTGCCGCCGACTGAGGCGACCAGCAACAGGCCCGCCGCCAGGAACACTGCCGTGCCACCCATCGCCCAGTTGGTTTTCAAACCGGTGCTCAAAAAGAACACCGGCATAATTGCCAGCAAAACATGCTGCCGCATCAGATCCATTTTTTTCTGATCAAACCAGTGCGCGTCCATCACCGCACCAGATAAAAATGCGCCGACCATGAAATGCAGTCCGGCCCAGTCAGCCGCAAAACCGCAGGCGGCCAGCCAGATCAGGCCGACGTACCAGCGATCGCGCTCTTCCAGCCGGACCATGATCTTGCGATAAATATAGGAGGCCACAGCGAACACCAGCAGGAATCCAAGCTGGCGGCCAACGCGCGTCCAGTCCAGCAGGATCAGGGCCAGCACGCCCCAGATCGCCACGTCGTCCAGACTGGCATAACGCAAAATGCGCTGACCAATCGGCTGGCGCAGGATATCCAGTTTTTCCATCAGCAGGATCAAAATCGGCAGAGCCGTGACGGCACAGGCCATGCCAACTCCGAGGATGAATTGCCAGGTCATGCCCTTGCTGCCGATCCAGCCTTCGTAACCCAGCATGCAGGCTGCGGCGAGGCAACCGAATACCAAAGGAGAGCCCAGTGCCAGCGACGCCGTGATGGCGCTTTCGCGCCGATGCTGCCAGGTCTTGACCAGATCGAGCTCAATCCCGGCGATCATGACGAACAGCATCACCGCCCACCATGCAATACCATTGAGCGACTGAATCACAGGCGCACTGAATACGAATTTGAAGTAGTCGGGAAAAGCCGCGCCAAGAATGCCGGGGCCGAGCAAAATGCCGGTGATGATCTGCACCACCACCAGCGGCGCGTAATAATCGGTCCTGCCAATGCGCCAGATCAGATACGGAATCGTGAAAATGATCAGCATGGCCAGCAGGAAGACTTCGGTGGTACTCATTCCACTGTGCATGGTTTGTCCCTTATTGTGTTGTTTGGCGCATGTCTTCCTGTGGGCTCAGTGCATGCCATCATTCAGGGCGCACTAACAGACTATATCGCAGACTGTATGGCGCGCCCGAACCGGTTTACTTCATGGCGACCGGCTGACCATGCATATCCAGCACACCGTCCGGCAACTTCACCAGCACGTGCTTGCTGTGCGCATCATCGGCGTGCTGGGCGAGCATCACTTTATAACTCCCGGCTGCCACATGCCAGGTTTTATTTTTGGTTTCATACATCGCCAACAAACGCGGATCAATGCTGACCGTGACAGTTTTGCTCTGACCGGCATCGAGCTCAACCTTGTCCCAGCCTGCCAGACGTTTCGGTGCTTCCCAGCCAGCTTTTTCAGGGCCGACATACACCTGCGGCACCGCTTTGCCTGGCAAATGCCCGGTATTGGTCACCTTGAAACTGACCTGACATTGCAGCTTCTCGCATTTGGCCGATAAATCGGAATAGGCAAAATCGGTGTAAGACAGACCGAAGCCAAACGCAAACAGCGGATGCTGATGATTCAAATCCAGCCATTTATAACCGACCGCCGCGCCTTCGGGATACTTGACCTCGAACGGAACTTCTTCATGCGCACGATCACCATCGACGACTTTTCTGACCAGCTGAGCGTCAGACTGCAACACACTGGCAGGCAGATGGCCGGAAGGATTGACCGTGCCGAACAACACCCTTGCAATCGCCTCGCCACCGCTGGTGCCCGGATACCAGGCTTCCAGCACGGCTGCTGATTTTTTTATCCATGGCATGGTTACCGGTCCGCCGGTTTCCAGAACCACCACGGTTTTAGGATTGGCCGAGCCAATTGCGGCGATCAGTGCTTCCTGCTGGCCGGGCAAACCGGTACCGACTGCATCCTGTGCTTCGCCTACCCACTGCTCGGCAAATACGATGGCGACATCGGCTTTGGCGGCCAGTTGCGCAGCGGCCTTGATATCGACACCATCAACAAACGTCACGTCAGCTTCAGGCGCAAGTTTTTTGATCTGCTGCATTGGAGACGATGGGAAAAACAGTTTCGGACCGGGCCAGAACAAAGGCTCCAGACCTTGCACTGCCATGCCGCCTACCGGATATACCTGAGAAGAACCACCACCTGACAACACACCGACATCGGCGTGCGCACCGATCAGCAGAATTTTCTGATGGCCGGCTTTCAATGGCAGAACATGCCTGTCATTTTTCAGCAGCACAATCGCTTCTTCAGCGTCGCTGCGCGTGACCAGACCATGCGCGGCGAAATCAATCGTCTGCTTGCCAAGCAGCGGGTAGTCCATCAAGCCTTTGGCGAACATGCTGCGTAAAATGCGGCGTGTCATGTCGTCGAGCCGACTCTGTTTCACTTCACCCTTTTGCAGTGCAGCCGCGAGCGCCGGGCCGAAAAATGGCTGATCATCAAATTCATTTCCAGACTCCTGATCCAGCCCGTTATTGGCGGCCAACACGGTGCTGTGATCTGCGCCCCAGTCGGACATCACGTAACCACCATAGCCCCAATCGCCTTTCAGTACATCATTGAGCAGGAAACTGTTTTCACAGGCGTAAGCGCCGTTGACGCGGTTGTAGGAACACATGACCGAGCCAGGATTGGCCTGCTCGATCACGAATTGCATGGCCAGCAGATCAGACATACGAAAACTGGTTTCATCGATATTGGCATTCAACACGAAGCGCCCGGTTTCCTGGTCGTTCAAGGCATAATGTTTCATGGTCGAGATAATGTGATTCGACTCGATTCCGCGAATTTCCTGCGCCACGATGGAACCGGCCAGCAACGGATCTTCACCGGCGTATTCAAAGTTGCGGCCATTGCGCGGTTCGCGCAGCAGGTTCACGCCACCGGCCAGCATCACGTTAAATCCGAAGGCGCGCGCTTCGGCGCCGATCATGGCACCGCCCTGATAGGCCAGCTGTTTATTCCAGGTGGCAGCGGTCGCAATTCCCGACGGGAGCGAAGTCGCTTCACGTGGTGTCGCCTTGCCGGTACCCTGGGTAGCTACGCCGACACCGGCGTCGGTTTCAAACTGCGCCGGAATACCGAGTCGCGGAATGCCTTCTACAAAGCCGGCTGAAAAATCGAGCGATTGCGGATGACGTTTCAAGCCCTTGTCCACGCGGTCTGAGCCGAAATAGCCAAACACCATTTTCAGTTTTTCTTCCTGGGTCATCTGCGCCAGAACCAGATCGGTGCGCTGGTCGGCGCTCAATGCCGGATTGGACCAGGCAAAACTGGCAGGTGGCGTGTCTGCGGCAGCATGAATGCTGAATGTGGTTGCAATTATTAATGCCAAAGTTTTCAGATGGAAGTTGCGCATATTTTTTCCGTTAAAAGTTAATCAGGGGCAGGCTCTCAAGAAACACACAATAACCTTGTGGCCTAAATATATTTTTCTGTAGTTGCTGTTGCTGTTGCTGTTGCCGTTGCCGTTGCTGTTGCCGTTGCTGTTCCCGTTGCTGTTGCCGTTGCCGTTGCTGTTGCTGTTGCCGTTGCTGTTGCTGTTGCTGTTGCCGTTGCTGTTGCTGTTGCTGTTGCCGTTGCCGTTGCCGTTGCTGTTGCCGTTGCTGTTGCTGTTGCCGTTGCTGTTGCTGTTGCCGTTGCCGTTGCTTTTGACTTCGGGGTCCCCATGTGCCGCCGCCGACATTTTGGGCCTGAAAATGGATTAGAAGTGACCGTTGTCTGAGCCGCAGGCGAGTTTCGGTCACTTCCCATTTTCAGGTCCGAAATGTCGGGGTTTCGGCGGAACCTGGGGCCGCCTTTTTTGGGTTACCTTTTTTGGCGGAGCAAAAAAGGTGACTAGCTGCCGGGCTACCCCCGGCCCGTAATCTAAAAATATTTAAGCGGCAATTCAAAGAACCAAAGCAGATGCAGCTCGGTTTGGAATTTCCTTCTCAGTTAATCGGCGTTCAGTAGGTCGGGGGTGGCCCGACAGCCAGTTACCTTTTTTGCTCCGGCCTGGGCGGCCCCCCAAAAGGTAACCCAAAAAAGGCGGCCCCAAGTTCCGCCGAAACCCCGGCATTTTTGGACAAAAAATGGGAAAGAAAAAAACTCGCCTGGCGGCTCAAACAGTTTTTCTTTCTGATCCATTTTTAGTCCAAAAATACCGGCGGCGGCACATGGGGACCCCGAAGTCAAAAGCAACCCCAACCCCAACACATACAAATTTCACCAGCCACTATCTGAATACAATTAATCGCTAATTTTTTAATCGATGTTTCTCCGGAGTGATTTACAACCTCGACCAATCACTCCGCCGGGATTGCATCCCAGCACAGCTAACTTTATTTTTTTTCCGACTGCATTTTGCTGGCACTGACAAAACTGCGATACCACAGTGCGCTGTTTTTCAAAGTACGTTTTTGCGTGGCGTAATCCACGTAGATCAAACCAAACCGTTTGGCGCAGCCGGAATTCCATTCGTAATTGTCCATCAGGCTCCAGTAGAAATAGCCACGCACATTCACACCCTGGTCCATCGCTGCAGCCAACGCATTCAAATGCATCTTGACGTAAGTAATCCGCTCCGGATCGTTGACCACACCGTCAATCACTTTGTCGGCCACAGCAATGCCGTTTTCCGTAATGTAAATCGGCG
The DNA here is from genome assembly GCA_040544425.1 of Oxalobacteraceae bacterium GrIS 1.18. Taxonomy (GTDB): domain Bacteria; phylum Pseudomonadota; class Gammaproteobacteria; order Burkholderiales; family Burkholderiaceae_D; genus Solimicrobium. Next base: position 241,203 of record JBEONO010000004.1, on the reverse strand, counting down.
GCAGATCGTACTCCGCATGCAGACCGACCAATAAATCCGTCAGGCCCTGCGGATAATTTTCCCAGCCCATGTCACTGAAACCAAGTTTGCCTTCCGGCAGCACCTTCGGTGTGGCAGCGCTGCAGAACGCGCGGGTGTAATAATTCACACCCAGGAAATCGATCGGCTGATGAATATCGTTCAGATCGTTGTCATGCACGATGAAGGCAGCGCGGTCCATGTTTTCCAGCGCCAGTTCCGGATAGCGCGCCTTGAAGATCGGGTCCATATACCACTGCACCGATTTGGCGTATTCCAGTTTGGCCATCTTGATGTCCGCTTCCGAATCGGTAGCGGGCATGGCGGTCCACTGATTGAGCACGATGCCCAGTTTCGCGGAGCAGTTCAGCTGACGCATCGCCTGCATTGCCAGACCGTGCGAAAGTAACAGATGATGCGAAACCTGAATCGCTGCTTTCGGATCCGCCATGCCGGGCGCGAACTGACCGATGCCGTGACCGAGATTAGCGGTGCACCACGGTTCATTATGGGTGGCGATGGTCGCGACCCGGTTACCGAAGCGGCGTGCCACTTCGGCGGCGTATTCGGCAAAGTGAACAGTGGTGTCGCGATTGAGCCAGCCGCCGACATCCTGCAGCGCCTGCGGCAAATCCCAGTGATACAGCGTGACATGAATGCTGATATTTTTTGCGGTCAGTGCGTCGATCAGGCGCGAATAAAAATCGAAACCGGCTTCATTCCAGGCACCGAAACCCAACGGTTGCACACGCGGCCAGGCGATTGAAAAACGATAGGCATCGGTATTCAGGCTGGCGATGATGTCGACGTCTTCCTTGTAACGATGGTAGTGATCGCAGGCCACGTCGCCGGTGGTGCCATCGATAATTTTTCCGGGTGTGTGCGAGAAGGTATCCCAGATCGACGGACCGCGTCCGTCAGTCTGTGCGGCGCCTTCAATCTGATAGGCGCTGGTGGCAACGCCCCAGGAAAAGTCAGCAGGAAAAGTGCGCATCTGGATCGTGTCGTGGTCTGAGTTTGGCATAATGAAAGTTCGAGAGTGTTCAAATACCGGTCAGGCGCTCTGACCGGGCGGGTAATACGAGACTGGGTTTATCCGGGCTGGGAGCCGAGAGCATCGCCTGGCAGAATTTTTTCCTTGAGATGGAACGGCGCAAACCAGGTCACCAGGAATGACGGGATGGTGGCGGCCATCACAAAGATAAAGTAATGCACATAGCCGAGCATTTGCTGCAGATGGCCGCTGACGATACCGGTCAACATCATGCACAGTCCCATCAAACCGGTGCCGAAGGCATAGTGAGTGGTAGTGTATTTACCGGGCGCTAATTGCTGCATCAGATAAATCATGAAGCCGACCGAGCCAAAGCCGAAAAAGAATTTTTCCACGGCCACGCCGACACTGATCACGATCAGATCAGTGGGCTGGTAAATGCTCAGCAGCAGGAACGTCACGTTGGGAATATTCACCGCGCAACACAGAATAAAAAGGGAGGGCTGCAGACCTCTGCGTGCGACATAAATTCCCCCCAACAAGGAGCCTACCAATACGGCGACCAGCCCGTAAGTGCCGTAAATAATACCCAGCAATTCATTGGACAATCCCAGACCGCCCTGCTTGACTGGATCAACCATAAAGAACGGTCCGATTTTTTCCAGGAAGCCAATACTCAGGCGAAACAGGAAGGCGAACGCGATCATGGTCCAGACATCGGTCTTTTGAAAAAACGTAACGAAGGAATCTTTCAGAATCAGCCAGGCACCGGCGGGCGAACTCGGTGCGTTCTGGGCTTTTTCGCCATCGGGCATGACCCGGCTGTGCCAGGCGGCGAGAATCAGGGTGGCCACGCCAACGATGAAAAAAATCACGCGCCAGGATTCGGCCCAGTCCGGTCCGAACACTTTTGGATCGTGGTGAAAATAATTGGTATGCAACCAGCCGCTCAGATACACCAGTCCGCCGGATGCCACGATCGGGCCGATGTTCCAGGACAGGCTTTGAATACCGCAATACAGCGACTGGGTTTTATTGTCGAGCGAAGTGACGTACACGCCATCGGAGGCAATATCCTGAGTCGCGCCGACGAAGGACAAAATCCAGAATGCAATCAACAGCAGCATGATGCCGTTCGGCAGTGCCATCAGCAGGGAGGCGATAATGAAACCGATGCCGACTGCCACCTGGGTACAGATCACAAAGAATTTTTTGGTCCGGTACATTTCCACGATCGAGGCAAACATCGGCTTGATGGTGTAGGCCAGAATCAGATAGCTGGCGTACTCGGCGGCGCGGCCGTTGTCCATTCCAAGATTTTTGAACATGATCGCCGACACCGAGGTCAACGTAACATAGGTAAGCGCCATCGTGAAATAACCGGACGGCACCCAGAACAGAGGTGATTTACTCTTTTGAGCAGCGGGCATGTTGTTTGTCTCTTTGTCTTATTTTTTGGGTTCATCGGACTTCGATGCTGGTTCAGCTTTGATAACGTCATTCCCGCGCAGGCGGGAATGACGCGTTAAACGCCTAACTCACAGAAAAATCAGATGCACCATTTTTCAATTCAACCTGCCATCGTTGGGCAGGTCGTTTAACTATCTTGTTGATGATTCGCTCGCCGCATATGACGGCCAGCGAAATCGATAATAACCGTGCGTTTCAGTTCAAGTCAATCGAAAATACCAAATTAATTTTTATTTCGAACTAATTGCCAGACAATCCGGATGGCCATGTTGGCAGACTGATCAAGACCCGGAAATCGAACCGAAAAAGATGGTTAACAGTTAATTTTGCGGACACGCAGTTGCCACGCAGTTGCCATAAATAAGCGACATAAATTTTGCAATTTGAATCTTTTCGCTGTCGATTTAGTTTTTTGCTTGCACAAATTCAAATCAGCCACTATATTCCACGGACAAATAAATTATCCGGGACAGTAAATCGGATTGATAAAAATTACAGGAGACCTCGCATGACCATCAAACGCAGACAGTTTCTGTCGTCTGTCGGCAGCATTGCCGCAGCCACAGCCGCAGTAGCAGCATTACCGAATTCAGTGTGGGCCCTGGCTGCGGATGAGAAAACCGCCGCTGGTTCCAAGGCACTTCCCCTATATAAAAATCCACAGGCCGCCATCGACGCCCGGGTCAAAGACCTGATGGGTCGCATGACGCTGGAAGAAAAAGTGATGCAGCTGCAATGCGTCTGGCAAAAGAAAGATGCCATCCAGGACAGCGCCAGCAACTTCTCTGCCGAACGTGCTGCAGCGCGGTATCCGCATGGTCTGGGCATGATCGCGCGTCCTTCCGATCGTCAGCTCGGGGCCGCCAGTGCTGCCGGTGACAATGGCGCGCTGGTCAATCGCAATGCAGCAGAAACTGCCGCGTACACCAACGCTGCGCAAAAATGGGCGGTCGAACAGACCCGCCTCGGGATTCCGATGATGATGCATGAAGAAGCGCTGCATGGTTATGTTGCGCCGGATGCCACCTCCTTTCCGCAGGCAATTGGTCTGGCGTCGTCGTTTGATCCGGCCATGGTGACCGAAATTTTCAGTGTTGCAGCGCGAGAAATGCGTGCCCGCGGTGCCAATATGGCGCTCGCTCCGGTGGTGGACGTGGCACGCGAACCGCGCTGGGGCCGCATCGAAGAAACCTATGGCGAAGATCCGGTATTGTGCGGCGCAATAGGCAAGGCTGCGGTGCTCGGTTTTATGGGCGAGACGCTGCCGCTGGCACCGAACAAAGTACTGGCGACTCTGAAACATCTGACCGGCCATGGTCAGCCTGAGAACGGCACCAATATCGGTCCTGCCGATATCGGCGAGCGCGTATTGCGCGAAGACTTCTTCCCGCCCTTCGAAAAAATCATTCACGAAACCAATATCAGCGCGGTGATGCCTTCGTATAACGAAATTGATGGTGTCCCGTCGCATGCCAATCGCTGGATGTTAACCAAAGTGATGCGCGAAGAATGGGGCTTCAAAGGGATGGTGGTGTCGGATTACTTTGCCATCAATGAATTGATCACCCGCCATAAACTGGTCGCCACGCCAATTGAAGCGGCGTACCGCGCGATCAAGGCCGGTGTCGATGTCGAAACGCCGGACGGTCTGGCCTATGAAACACTGGTCGAGCTGGTCAAGTCCAAGCGCGTCAGCGAACAGGAAATTGATCAGGCAGTACGTCGCGTGCTGAAACTGAAATTCCAGGCTGGTCTGTTTGAACATCCTTATGTCGATGCCGCACAGGCCGACAGTCTGACTGCCACGCCGGATGCGATTGCACTGGCCCGTCGCGCCGCCACGCGCAGCGCGGTATTGCTGAAAAACGCACAGAACATTTTGCCGCTCAAGGCCGACAAAGTTGGTCGCGTGCTGCTGCTCGGCACGCATGCCAAGGATTGTCCGATCGGTGGTTACTCAAGCACACCGCGCCACGTGGTGTCGGTCTACGAGGGACTGCAGCAGGAAGCGCAGCGCGCCGGATTCACCCTGAATTACGCAGAGGGTGTGCGCATCACCGAGGGTCACATCTGGGGTGTCGATGAAGTCAAATTTACGCCACCGGAAGTCAACGCAAAATTGATTGCCGAAGCGGTCGAAGCCGCCAGGTCGGCAGACACGATCGTGATGGTGCTGGGTGATAACGAGCAGACCAGTCGCGAAGCCTGGGCGGACAATCATTTGGGTGATCGTGAAAGTCTTGATCTGATCGGGCAGCAAAACGATTTGGCCAAAGCGATTTTTGATCTCGGCAAACTGACGATTGTAGTGCTGCTGAACGGCCGTCCGCTGTCGGTGAACATGATCGCCGAGCGCGCCAACGCAGTGATCGAAGGCTGGTATATGGGACAGGAAACCGGCCATGCCGTGACCGATCTGTTGTTTGGCCGCGCCAATCCGGGCGGTAAACTGCCGGTCTCGATTGCCAGAAATGTTGGTCAGCTGCCGATCTTCTACAACTACAAACCGAGTGCGCGCCGTGGTTATCTGGATGGCACCACCAAGCCGCTGTTCCCGTTTGGTTTTGGCCTCAGCTACACGACGTTTACAATTTCCGCGCCCCGCCTCGGCAAGGCCAGCATCGGCTTATCCGACAGCACACAAGTTGTGGTCGAGGTCAGTAACACCGGCGCTGTCACCGGCGATGAAGTGGTGCAGATTTATATTCGCGATGACATCAGTTCAGTGACGCGGCCGGTGCTGGAATTGAAGGCCTTCCAGCGCGTGACGCTGTCTCCCGGTGAAACCAAAACGCTCAGTTTTGACATTCACCCTTCCGACCTGTGGTTTTACAACGCCGACATGAAACGGGTGGTCGAACCGGGCACCTTCACGGTATTCGCCGGACCAAGCAGCGCGGAGTTGAAGTCGACTACGCTGACTGTGCTCTGAACGGATAGCGCCATGGAAGACCGGCAATTCAGCTTGCGCAATGCGCAAAATATGACCGTGACTGTCAGCGAGCGCGGTGCCGCCCTGCTCTCCTGGCAGGCACCGGATCGTGATGGCCAGATGGCCGACGTGTTGCTGGGCTATCCTGACGCGCAATCGTATGTCACCAACAAGGATTTTTTCGGTGCCGTAGTCGGGCGCTGGGCCAACCGGATCAAACATGGCCGCTTCATGCTGGATGGAAAAACGCAGCAGGTGACAACGAACGACCGGGGCAATCATCTGCATGGCGGCCCAAGCGGTTTTTTTCAGGCCCACTGGCAGGCCAGCGAGACGGCACAGGGTCTGACACTGACACTGACTTCGCCCGACGGTGACAACGGCTTTCAGGGCAATCTGAAAGTCTCGGTGCATTATCAGCTGGACGACGATGGCAGCCTGACGATCCGCTACGAAGCCGAGTCTGACGCACCGACCGCCATCAATCTGACCTCGCATCCGTATTTCAATCTGAACGGCTCCAGTGCCGACATTGGTCAGCACCTGCTGCAAATTCACGCCGATCATTTTATGCGCATCGATGACAGCGGCATCGCGGTGGCCGTGGCATCGGTGGCGGGCAGTGCTTTTGATTTTCGTCAGCCCGCGCCAATCGGTGAGCATCTGGCAATGGCAGATCCACAACTTCAGCTGGCCGGTGGCTTCGATCATTTTTATTGCGCCAGATTGCCGGGCGAAGCCAACATTCACACGCTGCGCGAACTGGCCAGAGTGGTTGATCCCGTTTCCGGGCGCAGGCTGATTGTCGCCAGCACCGAGGCGGGACTGCAGTTCTACAGTGGCAATTCACTCGCTGGTGTGCCCGGGCGACACGGCAAGCCCTATCAAAAGCACGACGGGTTCTGCCTGGAGGCGCATGCCAGCCCTGATCAGATTAACGGACCGTATGCTCAAGACGTTATTCTGCGGCCCGGCCAGATTTACCGGCAGACCACGGTGTATCAATTGGGTATCGAGAATTGACGTACAAAATAGTTTGACGAAGTGCAGTGCAGCAAAGCGCAGTGGCGGATTGGTTTGTGCTAATGTGGCAGTTTGCAAAACAAGACAATAACAGGGAGTGAAACATGAAGAAAATAGTAGGCGCTGCTGCCATGGCAGTTCTGATGTTATTAAACAGCGGTACTGCCAGTGCCGATGCCAAGAATCCAAAGATCGGCTTTTCAATTGACGACTTGCGCGTAGAACGCTGGAGCCGGGATCGTGATTATTTTCTGGCAGCAGCCGAACAACAGGGTGCCAAGGTTTACGTGCAATCAGCCGACGCCAGCGAGCAAAGACAGATCGCCCAGATCGAAAATCTGATTTCGCGTGGTGTGGATGTGCTGGTGATCGTGCCTTACAACGCCACGGTGTTGAACAATGCGATTGCCGAAGCCAAAAAATCCCATATCAAAGTGATCTCGTATGACCGGCTGATTCTCAATGCCGATATCGATGCCTACATTTCATTTGATAACCGCATGGTCGGCGAGATGCAGGCGCAGGGTGTGGTGCAGGTGAAACCGAAGGGCAATTACTATTTGCTGGGCGGCGCGCCAACCGACAACAACGCCAAGATGCTGCGCGAAGGACAGATGAAAGTCTTGCAGCCGCTGGTTGACAAGGGCGATATCAAGATCGTCGGGAAACAGTGGGTGAAAGACTGGAGCGCCTCCGAAGCGCTGGCAATTATTGAAAACGCCCTGACTGCCAACAACAACAAGATCGACGCGATTGTGGCCTCGAATGACGGCACTGCCGGTGGCGCGATTCAGGCTCTGGCTGCGCAAAAATTGAGTGGACTGGTGGCAGTGTCGGGTCAGGATGCCGATCTGGCAGGTGTGCGTCGGGTCAGCGCCGGCACCCAGACCATGACGGTCTACAAACCATTGAAACTGATCGCAACTGAAGCGGCCAAGCTGGCTGTGCAGCTGGCACGCAATGAAAAACCGGCCTTCAACGCGCAGTATGACAATGGCTTCAAAAAAGTCGATGCACTGCTGCTGAAACCGACCCTGCTGACCAAGGCGAATGTGAATCTGTTGGTGACTGATGGGTTTTATACGGCGGCACAATTGTCGGGTAAATGAGTTGGCACATGTTCGGCTGAATTGATGGCTGTTGGTACGACGCTGGGTTCCCGGTGCAGCAGGGGTTTCGCACTGCATGCAGTGCGCCTGCGGAACGAACTTCCCTTGCAAGGGAAGTTTCCTTAGCGTCCAAAGGTTTTTCAGCCTGAGGCCGCGGGAACGACGTTAATCGGCGACCCCGTCTCGCTCCCCGTCGTTCCCGCGGGGTTAGGCGGGAACCCAGTGGCGTTGCAGTCGGTCGTTAAATCCACATGAGCAAATAAATACCGTCTCCTGAGAGACTTCAGAAATAAGTGAGTAAGTGTATGTCAGAATACCTGCTGGAAATGAAGGGCATCGTCAAGCAGTTCAACGGCGTGCGTGCGCTCGATGGGATTGATTTGAATATCAAGGCCGGCGAGTGCATCGGCCTGTGCGGCGAGAACGGCGCGGGCAAATCGACGCTGATGAAAATTCTTTCGGCAGTCTATCCGCATGACACCTGGGATGGCGAAATCCTGTGGCAGGGACAGCCTTTGCGCGCCACCTCAATTCGCGATACGGAAGCAGCGGGCATCGTCATCATTCATCAGGAATTGATGCTGGTGCCGGAACTGTCGGTGACGGAAAATCTGTTTCTCGGTAATGAACTGACGCTGCCGGGCGGACGCATGAATTACCCGGCCATGAACAGCCGCGCCGAACAACTGATGGCGGAACTGAAACTGAACGACGTCAATGTAGTCGCGCCGGTGATGAATTATGGCGGCGGCCATCAGCAGTTGATCGAGATTGCCAAGGCACTCAACAAAAATGCCAGACTGCTGATTCTGGATGAGCCTTCCTCGTCGCTCACCGAATCGGAAATTGCCGTGCTGCTGGATCTGATCCGCGCACTCAAGGCCAAGGGCGTGGCCTGCGTTTACATTTCACACAAGCTCGATGAAGTTGCCGCGATCTGCGACACCATCGTGGTGATCCGCGACGGCAAGCACATTGCCTCGACGCCGATGCAGGAACTGGATGTCAATCGCATCATCGCGCAAATGGTCGGCCGCGAAATGAATCAGCTCTATCCCAAGCAGGACCATGAACTGGGTGAGGTGATTCTGGAAGCAAAAAATATCAGCTGCCAGGACATCACCAATCCCAGCCGCAAGCGCGTTGATGACGTGTCGTTCTCGCTGCGCAAGGGCGAGATTCTGGGCATTGCCGGGCTGGTCGGAGCCGGTCGGACCGAACTGGTCACGGCCCTGTTCGGCGCCTATCCGGGCAGCTATCAGGCCGAAGTCTGGCTGCATGGGAAAAAGATCGATACCTCCACCCCGCTCAAAGCAATCCGCGCCGGACTGGCGCTGGTGCCGGAAGATCGCAAGCAGCATGGCATTGTTGCTGATCTGGATGTCGGTCAAAACATCACCCTGTCGATCCTCAATACTTTTGCAAGCCGCACCCGGGTGGATCGTGAGCGGGAACTGCTGACGGTGACCGAACAGATCGGCCGTCTGAAAATTAAAACCGCCAGTCCGTTTTTGCCGATCACCAGTCTGTCGGGTGGCAATCAGCAAAAAGTGGTGCTGTCGAAAATGCTGCTGACCAATCCGCAGGTGCTGATTCTGGATGAGCCAACGCGCGGCGTCGATGTCGGTGCCAAATACGAAATCTACAAGCTGATGTTCGAGCTGGCCAAACAGGGCATGGCGATCATCATGGTGTCCTCGGAATTGCCGGAAGTGCTGGGCATTTCGGACCGGGTGCTGGTGATGGGCGAAGGCAGATTGCGCGGCAATTTTGTCAACCATGAACTGACCCAGGAAATGCTGTTGACCGCGGCAATTACCTAGGCTGAGATTAAATCCCAGCCCACGCAGATATCAAGAACCATCAAATCATTTTTTATTCACGACCAGAAAAACTCATGAATCACACTAATCTCAAACTGCTGTTCACACGCTATAAAATTCTGGCGCTGGTCATTGCCATTGCCCTGATCTGGCTGTTCTTCAGCTGGCAAACCGAGGGCGGCTTTGTCTCGGCCCGTAACCTGTCGAACCTGATGCGGCAAATGGCCATCACCGGCATCGTCGCTTCGGGCATGACCTTCGTGATCATTTCCGGAGAAATCGATCTGTCGGTCGGCTCGCTCCTGGGGCTGTTGGGTGGGATTGCCGCGGTGCTCGATGTCAGTCAGCATCTGTCGCTGCCGGTGGTGCTGGTGCTGGTACTGGTCTGCGGTCTGCTGCTGGGATTTTTAAATGGTTATCTGACTGCCTTTGTCGGCATCCCTTCCTTCATCGTTGGCCTGGGCGGGATGCTGATTTATCGCGGCATGGTGCTCGGCCTGACAGGCGGCGCGACGATTGCGCCGGTCTCGCCGGAGCTGGTCTATCTCGGTCAGGGCTATCTGTCCAATCAACTGGGTGTACTGCTTGGTATCGGCCTGTTTGCACTGGCCGTTTTCCTGACCTGGCAACAGCGCAACAATCTGAAAAAACACGGTCTGCCGGTACCAAGCCAGCTGCGCGATGGAATTCGCCTGCTGGTAATCGGCGCTGTGCTGTTTGCGTTTGTGCGCATCTTCAATGATTACGAAGGCATTCCGCTGCCGGTGTTGCTGCTGCTGGTGTTGCTGGGCGTGTTCAGTTACATCGCTACCCAAACGGTGTTCGGCCGCCACATTTATGCGGTCGGCAGCAATCTGGAAGCGACCCGTTTATCGGGCATCGACGTGCGTAAAGTCAAGTTGTGGATCTTCGGCATCATGGGCATGATGTGCGCTCTGGCCGGTCTGATCAACACGGCGCGTCTGGCTGCCGGTTCGCCCTCGGCCGGTACCTCGGGTGAGCTCGATGCGATTGCCGCCTGCTTTATCGGCGGCACCTCAATGCGCGGCGGTTCCGGTACGGTGTACGGCGCCCTGATCGGCGCGCTGGTGATGGCGTCGCTGGATAACGGTATGTCGATGCTGGACGTCGATACTTACTGGCAGATGATTATCAAAGGCTGCATCCTGACGCTGGCTGTCTGGGTGGATGTGGCAACACGCGTCAAGCGCCGTTAATTTGAAAGCTTTATCGCTGTTGCGTTCGGGTTTGCTGGCTCTCTTTGCGGTCATGGAGTTGGCGCACGCCGATGTCAGCCTGCCGCGCCTGCTCGGCGACGGCGTGGTCCTGCAACGCGACAAGCCGGTGCGGATCTGGGGCTGGGCCGACGAGGGCGAACAGGTCACGGTGCAGTTCGCGCAGCAACGACTGACGACCCGCGCCAGAAGCGGACATTGGCAGCTAATATTCAAACCGGTTAAAACCGGCCAGACCTATCAGATCAGCGTACAGGGCAAGAACCGGATCACGCTGCATGATGTGCAGATCGGCGACGTCTGGATTACCTCCGGACAGTCGAATATGGAACTGCCGATCAGCCTGGTTGCGTCGCGCTATCCCGATCTGATTCAAACCACCGATCTGCCGCTGGTGCGCGAATTTTTCGTGCCGGTTATTTATTCCTTCGATGGCCCGCAAAAAGATTTCCCGACCGGACAGTGGAAAACTGCGACACCCGGGAATCTGCCCGGATTTTCTGCCGTTGGCTTTTTTTATGCGCGCAGTCTGTATCAGCAGTATCACATCCCGATCGGCCTCATCTCGATTGCGACCGGTGGTTCTCCGGCCGAATCATGGATGAGTGAGCAGGCCCTGCTTGACTATCCCGACTACCTGGCCCGTTACAAAAAATTATCGGATCCGGCAGTCCGGCAACAAACCATCAGCGATGAAAATGCCCGTGTCGCAGCCTGGTATGCCAAGGCTAACAGTGCCGATCCCGGTTTGCCGCAAGGCTGGAACAAGGCCGATTTTGACGACACAAACTGGCCGACGTTAACCGTACCCGGTCTGTTTCACGCGCAGCAGATCGACTTTAGCAACGGCGTCATCTGGCTGCGCAAAACCGTGACCCTGAGCCAGGCCGCGGCACAATTACCCGCGCAAATTTTTCTGGGGGCGATGGTGGACGGCGACGAGGTGTGGATCAATGATCAAGCGGTCGGCAGCACCACTTATCAGTATCCGATGCGCGTCTATCCGCTCGCTGCAAATGTCCTGCATGCCGGCCGTAACAGCATCGCGATCCGCCTCACCAGTTACAGTTCGGGCCCCGGTTTTGTGCGCGACAAACTCTACGCCTTGCAGCTCGGGATCGAGCGCCTGAGTCTGGAAGGCGCATGGCACTACCGGATCGGCATGCAGTGCGGCGCGCTGCCGGAAACCACCACCTTGCACTACCAGCCCGAGACGCAATTCAACGCCAAACTGGCGCCGGTTTTGCATACTGCTATCCGCGGCGTGATCTGGTATCAGGGCGAATCGAATACCGGCCGTCCCAAGGAATACGCGACGCTTTTTCCCGCCATGATCCGTGACTGGCGTCATCAGTTTGGGCAGGGCGATTTTCCCTTCCTGTACGTGCAGCTGGCCAATTTTATGGAGGCGCATGAGGAGCCGACCGAGAGCAAGTGGGCGCAAACCCGGCAGGCGCAGCGTGAGGCTCTGGCAGTGAAAAACACCGGCATGGCAGTGGCGATTGATGTGGGCGAATGGAATGATATTCATCCGCTCAACAAGCAGGATGTTGGCGAGCGGCTGGGACTGCTGGCGAGAAAAATATCGTATGGAGAACACGATCTGATCGCATCCGGTCCGCTGGCAATCAAATTGACAAAACGTGCTGCGGGCCTGCTGGTGCACTTTGAACACAGTGCCAGTCCCCTGCTGATCAAAGGGAAGGCACTCACGCAGATTGCCATCGCTGGTGAAGATCATCAATTCCACTGGGCCGAAGCACGGATTATCGGCGATGCGCTGCTGGTATGGAATGCCCAGGTCGCCAATCCGCGCAGCGTGCGTTATGCGTGGGCGGATAATCCGGCTGGTGCAAATTTATTCAACGCTGCCGGGCTCCCTGCCTCACCGTTTGAGTTATCGCTGAGCGAAAAATAATAATGTGAATTAGCAGCCCGCGCGACGGCACTTGAGTGCTCGTGTTGGGGTTGCTTTTGACGTTGCCGTTGCCGTTGCTTTTGACGTTGCCGTTGCTTTTGACGTTGGGGTTGCTTTTGACGTTGGGGTTGCAGTTGCTTTTGACCTTGGGCCCCATGTATCGCCGCCGGTACTTTGAGTCTAAAAATGGATCAGAAAGAAAAACTGTCTGAGCCGCAGGCGAGTTTTTTTCTTTCCCATTTTTAGATTCAAAGTACCGGGGTTTCGGCGAGACCTGGGGTCGCCTTTTTTGGGTTACCTTTTTTGGCGAAGCAAAAAAGGTAACTAGCTGTCGGGCTACCCCCGACCGGCAAACTAAAATAATTTAAGCGTTAGTTTCAGGATCAAACCAGACGCAATACGGCCTTGAATTGCTGGCTGAGTCGATTAGAGTTCAGTAGGTCGGGGGTAGCCCGACAGCTAGTCACTTTTTTTGTCTCGCCAAAAAAAGTAACCCAAAAAAGGCGACCCAAGTTCAGCCGAAACCCCGGGGTTTTTGAGTTCAAAATGGGAAAGAAAAAAACTCGCCTGCGGCTCAGACAGTTTTTCTTTCTAATCCATTTTGAACCCAAAAACCCCGGCGACTGCACATGGGGGCAAGTCAAAAGCAACTGCAACCCCAACGTCAAAAGCAACTGCAACCCCAACGTCAAAAGCAACTGCAACCCCAACGTCAAAAGCAACTGCAACCCCAACTGCAACCCCAACGTCAAAAACAACTGCAACCCCAACACACACAACTTTCACGACTAAAAAACTAAACACCGCAAACCTGTATTCGACCCACCAATTTATAACACGTCAGCTCAATTTCAGGTTACCCCTCGGCAATGTTAAAAACACCCCAAATCGCACTGCAACATGCCCTTTTCCCAGAGCTGTATAGCGAGTTTTTTTTATCCTCATTTTTTCTATTGCGACGCACCATATTTACGCTGTCTCCGAGCCGCAACAGCGTCTAAATTAATTAGTTTGATGAATTGACTAACTCAGGAAATCTACCTATTCTGCCTCATCACTTTGAATTTGGAAGTGATGAAAAAAAATTCGCCGAAGTCGCAAAATGAAATTCTGGCTAATCAATATTTTTTAGACCAGAAATCAAAAATCAAACGAGAAAAGAGGAAGACAATGCGTTATCCAATGACTAAACAAAAGTTAATGAGTCTGGCTGTCGCCAGTGCCTGCGCGGCACTGGTCGGTCAGGCTTATGCAGAGGACGCTGCTGCAGCAGCCGCGCCCGATGCAGATGCAGTACAGTCGATTGTTGTGACCGGTCTGCGCGCCAGTTTGCAATCAACACTGAATCTGAAACGTGATTCAGACGGTATCGTTGACGGCGTAGTTGCCGAAGACATCGGTAAATTCCCGGACACCAATCTGGCCGAATCTCTGCAACGTATCAGTGGCGTATCGATTGATCGTTCAAATGGCGAAGGCCAGACAGTAACTGTCCGTGGTCTCGGTCCTGATTTCAATATGGTGCTGTTGAATGGCCGTCAAATGCCAACCACCAATCTGGGCGATCGCGGTGGCCGCTCATTTGACTTCTCCAATATTGCACCTGAGGCAGTTTCTCAGATCCAGGTTTATAAAACTGGCCGGGCACAAGATTCCGCCGGTGGTATTGGCGCGACCATCAATATTTTCACGGCACGTCCGTTTGACAATCCTGGATTCCACTCAAGTATCAGCATCAAGGGTGTTGAAGACAAATCTGGCGCCAATCTGCCAGCGCAGTTGCAGTTCCAGAAAATCACACCTGAAGCATCAGGCCTGTACAGCAACACGACAGAAGATGGCAAGTTCGGCGTGTTATACAATGCCAGTTACCAAAAACGTGATTCCGGCTTCAATTCGGCTGGCTCACCAAACGGTTTCCAGGGACCGTTCCCGGCATCAAATGCAACCAGCACCACTGATGGCCACGCATTGGGCACCACCACCAACGGCCCAACCGGCAATCAAATTTATGTGATTCCACAAAACTTTGGTTACGATGTGACCAGCGTTCAAAGTACCCGTGTCAATCAACAGTTAGTGTTCCAGTACAAGCCAAACAATGAGCTGTTGACAACGCTGGACTTTACCTTTGCCGAACACAAGATCCACACGCTGCACAATGAAGTCAGTGCCTGGTTCAGCGCTTCGCCAACATCAACCAGCACCTGGCCAAGCGGCAGCGCCGTTTCACCAACGACTTATACAGAAAATTACCAGACAATAGTAGACGGCCTTGTAAAGCCTAACCTACAGGACGTCGCGTCGGTTAACGCAGATTACGCGACCAAGACTAAAAACGAATCTATCGGTTTTAACGCAGTCTGGAAATACTCGCCAAAACTGAAGTTGGTATTTGATGCGCATCATTCCAGCGCTGAGTCCGGAAAAGACAGTCCATTTGGTAGTGGCAATGACCTGGCGAACGCAAGTTTCAGCCGCGCATTTACAACGATTGACTACACGCACACCTTGCCTGTACTGGGTATGCCCGTTGATTTGGCAAATCATCCAATTCAGCCAGCCGGCTCGTGGTTCCAGAATGCTTATCAAAAAGCGACGGTTGATCAGGTTCAGGTTAACGGTAGTTGGAAAGCAACCGAATCGTCGAATCTGAATTTCGGTGTTGGTCTGGCCGATAACAAGAATCACAATACGTTCTCACAAGTTCAAAACAATAACTGCTGGGGTAACTGTACCTTCCCGGCTGGCAGCTTCCCGGCCAGCCTGTACACCGCTTACCATTTGCCGAATTATTTCACCAACATCCCCGGCTACAACACGCCTGGCATTTTTGGACAGTTATATGTAGCCAATTTCGCCAACCTGCGCGCGCAAACAGCGGCAGTTGCAGCTGCGAATGGATTCATCAGTTCGGGCGGCGGTTACCTGCCAAGCGATACGCCAACCTCTGACAGTCAGATCAAGGAAAACACCAGTTCTGCTTATGCTTCATACGGCACTGACTGGGATACACCAACGCCGGTTCACACCACTTTCGGCGTGCGCTTTGAACACACTGCAGTCACTGCAACTGCGCTGGCACAACCGGCCACTGGCGTGACCTGGGTATCGCAGAATGAATTGCCACTCACTCTGGGCGGCCAGGAATTTGTGGACACCAAATCTTCCTACGGCAACGTTCTGCCAGAAATCAACGCTGACTGGGAACCGCGTCCTGACGTGAAATTGCGCGCCAGTGCCGGTGAAACTATCGGTCGTGCCCGCTACGATCAAATGCAGGGCAGTCTGGCATTGGGCAGCACGGCAAGTACCTACAACGGTACAGCCAGTGTTGGTAACCCGGCTCTGAAACCAGTCAAGTCAAAAAATCTGGATTTTTCGGCTGAATGGTACCCTGACAAACAAACCGTTCTGTCGGCAGGTTACTTCCGCAAGGTTCTGAATAACTATGCCGGTCAGCAAGTGATCAGCCAAAGCCTGTATGGTCTGCATACACCGGTCGGCGGCGCTTACTACAATGCAGCATTGGCAGCCGGTTGTGGCGTTGCAGATACCAACTGTATCCGTAACTACATCCTGACCAACGATGCCAATCAGCCTGGTGTCCATTACACCGGTACCAACACTTCAG
The DNA here is from genome assembly GCA_040544425.1 of Oxalobacteraceae bacterium GrIS 1.18. GTDB lineage: Bacteria > Pseudomonadota > Gammaproteobacteria > Burkholderiales > Burkholderiaceae_D > Solimicrobium. The sequence goes on along the minus strand of JBEONO010000004.1, from coordinate 225,047 downwards.
GTATCGCACAAGGTACGATTGCTGGCTTGCCAACTGATCCGCTGTTGTTGTTCAAGACAAATACCTACGTCAATGAAAAGACCGCGAATCTGAATGGACTGGAATTCAATGGTCAGCACATGTTCGGTGAAACTGGTTTTGGCCTTCAGGGTAACTACACTTACGTGCATTCGCCTCTGAAATACGATAACAACAACCTGGATCTGTCAACCCAGTTTGCGATCGTCGGTCTGTCCAATTCTGCCAATCTGGTTGGTATTTATGAAGACCAGCGCTTCTCGGTACGTCTGGCTTACAACTGGCGCGACAAGTTCCTGGCCTCGACAACTCAACCTGGTGGCAGCAATGGCCCGACTTACACCAAGGCCTATGGTCAGGTTGATCTGAGTGTTGGTTATACCTTCGACAAAAACATCAGCTTCAACTTTGATGCCATCAACCTGAACAACGCGATTCAGAAACAGGTTGGCCGTTCGGATAATCAAGTGGAACTCGTTACCCAGACCGGCACACGTTACCTGTTGGGTGCCAGCTATAAGTTCTGATCATCGTAATTTGACAATCAGAAACGATCAGTCTGACGCAAGTTCGGGCTGATCAATTGAACAGGTCATTGGGATACAATGGCCTGTTTCTTTATCGGGATTATTATATGAGCAGTACGATCAAGCATGTCGTGATCGCGGGAGGCGGCAGTGCCGGTTGGCTCACTGCAGCGCTGATCGCAGCACAGCATCAGGCAGACAGTACCGGATTACAGATCACATTGGTCGAATCACCAGACGTAGCACCGATCGGCGTGGGCGAAGGCACATGGCCGAGCATGCGCATCACCTTGAAGAAAATTGGCGTTTCAGAAGCTGACTTCTTCCGTGAATGCGATGCCTCATTCAAGCAGGGCTCCCGTTTCAATGACTGGCTGCACACGCCAGAAGCTGGAAGCCATAACGATTTTTATTTTCATCCGTTCACCGTTCCGCAAGGCGAGGCTGATGCCGATCTGGTTACTGCCTGGCAGAACCAGTATCCCGATACGCCCTTTGCAGAGACCGTGTGCGCGCAACCTCAGCTATGCCTGCAGGGCAAAGCGCCCAAGCAGGCCACGACACCGGAATATGCTGCAGTAGCCAACTATGGCTACCATCTGGATGCCGCCAAGCTGGGCATTTTTTTACGCAGGCACTGCGTCGAGCGGCTTGGCGTGACACATATTTCCGACCATATCCTGACCGTCGCCAACCACGAAAACGGCGATATTGCTGCACTGCAGACCCGCGACCACGGCGCCATCAGCGGCGATCTGTTTGTCGACTGCACCGGCATGCAGTCACTGTTAATCGGTCAGCATTACGGCGTCGCCTTTCTGCCGCAAAAGCACATCCTGTTTAACGACAGTGCGCTGGCGATCCAGGTGCCCTATCCGGATGAAAACAGCCCGATTGCCTCGCAGACTTCATCGACCGCACAGACCAGCGGCTGGATCTGGGATATTGGCCTGCCGACCCGGCGCGGCGCAGGCTATGTATTTTCGAGCGCGCACAGCAGCGACGAACAGGCCGAGTTGGCGCTGCGCGCCTACATTGCCCGCGATGGCGGCCCCACCGAAATCGGCACGCCGCGCAAACTGTCATTCAATCCGGGTTATCGTCAGCAATTCTGGCATCGCAACTGTGTGGCGATCGGCCAGTCGGCCGGGTTCATCGAACCACTGGAAGCGTCGGCACTGGTGATGGTGGAACTGGCGGCAGCCCTGCTTGCCGAACAGATGCCTACCACGCGCGAGACGATGGAAATTCTGGCCAGACGGTTTAATGAAACCTTCACCTATCGCTGGGAGAGCGTGATTGAATTTCTGAAGCTGCACTATGTGCTCAGCCAGCGCAGGGACAGCGATTACTGGCGCGACAACTGCCGGCCTGAATCGATCCCGGCCCATCTGGCCGAGCAGTTACAGGTCTGGCGTCACCATGTGCCGTCGCGCCACGATTTCTCGCGCATTGCCGAGCTGTTTCCGGCTGAAAGCTATCAGTACATTTTGTACGGGATGGGATTTAAAACCGAGGCGAACGGTAAAACTCTGGCCAGTGCACAGCGCGCCAATGCTTACATCCGGGATGCGGCCGTGTTAAAAAATAAATGGTCGGCGGGATTGCCGGGCAATCGGGACCTTATCAGGCATATCCGGCAGCATGGGATGCATCTTGTGTGACACAATTACGGCCGGGATTATGTCACGGCGAAATGGCGGTTTATGTGAAATCACACGACGCTGGGTTCCCGCTTGCCCCCGCGGGGACGACGGGGCGCTGCTGCGTCGTTCCCGCGGCCTCAGGCGGGAACCCAGTGACGTTGCTCTGACTGGTCGCGTGCGCTGACAGTTTTATAAAAACCGGTCCGAATCAATCGACCGGTTAGTAGTTTTTAAGAGCCTATGCTCGTTTTTTAACTTTTATCTAATGGTGAACCAAATGCCTACGGCTGTATTACTCAACAACATCGAACACAAAGACCTGCGCATCATCACCAAAGCCGGTGCCGAATATGGTGATGACGCCATTATCGTCAGCACCTTCCCGGCCGAATTCAGGCATCTGCAGGCCCACTACCCGATCGTGTTTCGCAAGGCCGAGCAAGGTCTCTCGTTTGACGCCTTTGCGCTGCTCGGCTTTGTGCCGGGTGAAAACCTGTTTCTCGGACCGGATGGCTGGAGCGTCAATTACCTGCCACTGGCAATTCAGCGTCAGCCCTTCCTGATCGGCATCGCTGGTGAAGAGCTGACAGTTCATGTATTTACCGACAGCCCGCGCATCAGCACCAATCCGAATGAAGGCGAAGCCGTGTATCTCACCCACGGCAGCCCAACGCCGTATATGGAACGCATGACCTCGACCCTGCTGGCCATTCATCAGGGCATGCAGGCCATGCCGGGCTTCGTTGCGGCACTGCTCGAACACGCGCTGCTTGAGGCATTTGCCGTCGATGTCGAACTGCAGGACGGCTCGCAGCACCGCCTCGATGGCTTCTACACCATCAGCGAAGAAAAACTCAAGACACTGGATGGCGCGGCGCTGGAATCCTTGCATCGTTCCGGCTATCTGGAACCAATCTATATGGTGATCGCTTCGATGGCGAATTTCCGCGACATGATCGAACGCAAGAATCGTTTGCATGCACAGCGCACTTAAACCGGTACGTGAGATCAGTGGTGTCGGCGGGCAGCAGCTCACCGACGCCCTGCTCACCTCAACCGAACCGGTGATCCTGAGAGGACTGGTCGCCCACTGGCCGGTGGTGCAGGCTGCCCTGCGTTCGCAACAGGAGGCGGATGCGTATCTGCGTCGTTTCTATCAGGGCGCCACCGTCACGGCGATGCATGCACCACCTGAAGTGCAGGGCCGTTTTTTCTACAACGAAGATTTTAGCGGATTCAATTACGCTTCCTCGCGCGTGACGCTGGACGTGGTGCTCGATGCCCTGCGCGCTCATCTCGATGACCCGGCCGCACCGGCCATGTATATCGGTTCCTCGGCAATCGACAACTATCTGCCCGGCTTTCGCGCCGAAAACGATCTCGACATTTTTAAAACGCGCGAGCCGCTGGTCAATATCTGGATCGGCAACCGCACCCGGATTCCGGCCCACTTTGACCTGCCCGACAATCTGGCCTGCATCGCTGCCGGACGACGTCGCTTCACGGTATTCCCGCCCGATCAACTGGCCAATCTGTATATCGGCCCGCTCGATTTCACACCAGCCGGTCAGGCGATCAGCGTGGTGGATTTTGCCAATCCCGATTACGAAAAATTTCCACGCTTTGCGACCGCCCTGCAGCATGCGCAGGTCGCGGAACTGGAAACCGGTGACGCCCTGTTTTTGCCCAGCATGTGGTGGCATCACGTTGAAGCCCTGGCCGGTTTCAATATTCTGATCAATTACTGGTGGCGTCAGTCGCCCGGCTTCATGGATACGCCCTTGAACACGCTGATGCATGCGCTGCTGACGATGCGTGATCTGCCACCTGCACAGCGCTCAGCCTGGCAGGAACTATTTCGCCACTATGTGTTTGACAGCGACGGCAGCGAAGCGCAACACATTCCCGACCAGGCGCGCGGCAGTCTCGCGCCGTTCAATGCTGATACGGCACGCACGCTGCGCGCCGCACTGCTCAACAAAATGAAAAGATAACAGGAGACTTGACTCATGGATCAAACTGCACAGAAAAAAAAACCGATACGCCGCGTCATCATTGCCGGTGGCGGCACAGCGGGCTGGAATGTGGCAGCCGCCATGTCCAAGGTGCTGGGAAAAATACTCGACATTACGCTGATTGAATCCGATGACATCGCCACCGTCGGTGTCGGTGAAGCGACTATCCCGGCGATGATCGCCTTTCACAATCTGCTCGAAATCAACGAGCCGGAATTCATGGCAGCGACCCAGGCCACCTTCAAGCTCGGCATCAGTTTTGAAAACTGGCGCGATGTCAACGAACATTATTTTCATTCCTTCGGTCATACCGGTACCGATCATTGGACCGCGGGCTTCCAGCATTTCTGGCACAAGGGCCTGGAACGCGGCCTGGCTGCCGATTTTGGTGAGTACTGTCTGGAACTGAAAGCCGCCGAAGCCGGGCGCTTTGCGCATCTGCCGGATAACAAATTGAATTACGCCTTCCATCTCGATGCCGGTCTGTATGCCAAATACCTGCGCAAAATCAGTGAGGGTTTTGGTGTCAAACGCATCGAAGGCAAGATTCAAAAAGTTGAAACTGATCCGGTCAGCGGCGACATTGTCTCGCTGCGTCTGGATTCCGGCGTCAATCTGGAAGGCGATCTGTTTATCGACTGCACCGGCTTTCGGGGCCTGCTGATCGGCGATGCGATGAAGGTCGGTTATCAGGACTGGTCCAACTGGCTGTTCTGCGACAGTGCGATCGCGGTGCAGACTGAATCGGTGGGACCACCCCATCCATTCACGCGCTCGATTGCCCATGAAGCGGGCTGGCAATGGCGCATCCCGTTGCAACACCGGGTTGGCAACGGCATTACTTTTTCCAGCCGGTATACCGACGAAGCGACCGCGCGCGCCAAGCTGGTGGGCAGTGTGCAAGGCAAGACCTTGACCGAGCCAAGACTGATCCGCTTCAAACCCGGCCAGCGCGACCAGACCTGGAAAGGCAACTGCATCGCCCTGGGCCTGTCGAGCGGGTTTCTGGAACCGATCGAATCGACCAGCATCCATCTGATCCACCGCAATATCATCCGTCTGCTGCAAATGTTCCCGACCAACGGCATCTGCCAGTCGGATGTCGATGAATTCAATATGCAAAGCGCGCAGGAACTTGAGCACATTCGTGATTTTATTATTCTGCATTATCACGTCACCAACCGGCGCGACACGGCATTCTGGCGCGATGCGGCCAGTATGCCGATTCCCGCTTCGCTGCAGCACCGCATCGATCTGTTTCGCGAAACCGGCCGGGTGTTCCGGTCGCCGAATGAATTGTTCGCCGAAAATTCCTGGATTCAGGTCATGCTCGGGCAAGGCATGATGCCCGCGCAGCATCATCAAGCCGCCGATTTGATGGGCGACGCGGAACTGACGCGATTTCTGGAAGGCATACGCAAGACCGTGGCGCACACCGTCTCACAGCTGCCGACCCATCAGGCCTACGTCCAGCGCTATTGCAATGCACAAAAATAAAACACCTCACAAGAAGGGAAATCAGCAGTTGGAAACGCTTTTTCTCGTGCTAACATCCGGCTTTAGTTTGATTGTCGATCGAATTACATTGCAGGCTGCGAAGAACAGCTGATCGATAATCAGAATCATCAGGACACTGAGACTCCAGTCCAGTGAGAAGTCAAAATAAAGACATTTAAAAAATGCAGGGGACAAGGTCATGCTGATTGCAGGGGATCAACAAATCTTAAAGCAGATGAACCGGATGGTATTGGTTCGCAAGCTTTTCAATTCACCCGATTTGTCACGTGCCGATCTGGCCGCGGCAGTCGGGCTGACCAAATCAACCGTCAGTCTGCTGGTCAAGGAGTTGGTCGAGGAAGGCTGGTTTGAAGAACGCGAATTAATCAACACCGGCAATCTGGGCCGCCGCCCGACTCCACTGCATATCGATAAAACCCGTCTGGCGATTCTGGGCGCTGAATTTGGTATCGACAAGGCGCGCATTGTTGCGACCAATCTGCTCGGCGAAGTTCTGCACCGCGCAGAGATTGAATACACGGATGCGTTTGATCCCGATTCAAGTTTTGAACTGGTCGCGCGCGAATTGCTGCGCATGGCCAAGCGCGTCGTTGCTGCCGGACGGTCGATTATCGGGCTGGGCGCGGGGCTGTATGGCGGCGTTGACGAAGAGCTCGGCATACTCCACTACGCACCCAATCTGGGCTGGCGCAACATTGATGTGGCAAAAATTCTCGAGACCCATTTCGCCAAAAGCATCCTGGCCAAGACCCCGCTGTTTATTCAGAACGATGCCAATGTCGCGGCGCTGGCCGAATTCGAGTTTGGCAATCAGGCCAGCGTCGATCCGCTGGTGTATGTCTGCGTCGGTTATGGCGTCGGTGCGGGCGTGATTGTGCATGACCGCTTACTGACCGGATACTGCGGCTGGGCCGGTGAGATTGGGCACACCATTCTGGTACCCGGCGGTGCGCGCTGTTCCTGCGGCCGGCGCGGCTGCGCGGAAGCGATGGTCGGTCTTGGTCCGCTGCTGAAAAAAACCAATCAAAAGAAAAAACATCCGGAACTTGAACCCCTGCTCGCCAAGGTCAAGGCCGGTGATCCGGTAGCCTGTCAGGCAGTCGAAGAAGCCGGTGAATTTCTCGGTATTTTATTGAACAATGTCTGGTCGTCATTTGACCCGATGAGCATCGTGCTGGGTGGCCCGGCGATGCAGATCGGCGATAAATTTCTGGACCCGGCGCGTCGGGTATTGAATGAGTATGCGCTGGCTTCGCAATTGCCACCGCCGATCATCACCCTGTCCAGCTACGGTCTGGACGTCGTGGCAATTGGCGCAGCCGCGCTGGTCAGATACCGGTTGACCCGGCCGTACAGTCTGCAAAAAGGTGCGTAAGCGTAGCCAAGTGTGCCATTTTGCAATCAGTTTAAATAATTAGTTTGATGGATTGACTAATTCAATGTTTGTGTCTATTCTGGTGAGCGTCGTCGTTCCCGCGGCCTCAGGCGGGAACCCAGCGTCGTATAGCTCCGGTCTGCAACCAAACGACGCTGGGTTCCCAGCTAGGCGCCCCCGCCTGAACCCGCGGGAACGACGGGTCGCCTGGACGGGGTCGCCTGAACGGGGGATGGGACGAAATACCAAAAGCACATATAAAAATAGAACGACAAAGAGAGACAGGTAATGACACACGCAAGCAATAACTATCTTGGGATAGATCTTGGCACATCCGAAGTAAAAGCATTAATCATGGGTTCAGGCGGTCAGGTACTTGGCGTGGCGCATGCTCCGCTGGTCTGGCAACAACCGCAGGCAGGATGGGCTGAACAGGATCCGCACTCGTGGTGGGATGCCGTCATCAAAGCCTGCCAGCAACTCAAACACAATTTCCCTGACCAGTATGCGCAGATCGCTGCCATCGGCCTGTCCGGTCAGATGCATGGCGCCACGCTGCTGGATGAACAGAACCAGGTGCTGCGTCCCTGCATTTTATGGAACGACGCGCGCAGCGAAAAGCAGTGCGCGACGCTGACCGCACAATATCCTGAACTGCATCAGATTGCCGGCAATCTGGCCATGCCCGGCTTTACCGCGCCCAAGCTGGCCTGGCTGCGCGAACATGAACCGGACACCTTCAAAAAGGTCGCCAAAGTGCTGTTGCCGAAAGATTACCTGCGCTTTTTACTGTCGGGTCAGATGGTCTCGGAAATGTCGGATGCGGCCGGTACCTTATGGCTGGATGTGGAAAAGCGCACCTGGTCAAGCACCCTGCTGGAAGCAACCGGCCTGAGCTTGCAGCACATGCCGGGTCTGGTCGAAGGCAGTCAGGTCTCAGCACACTTAAACGCCGAATCAGCCGCGCTGCTGGGTCTAAAATCGGGCATTCCGATTGCCGGTGGTGCCGGTGACAATGCCGCCAGCGCGATCGGTATCGGTGCCGTCAATACCGGTGACAGCTTCATTTCTCTGGGTACCAGCGGCGTGCTGTTTTCGGTCACCGACCGGCATCGTCCGAATGTTGGCGAAGCGGTGCACGCATTCTGTCATGCCCTGCCCGCCAAATGGCATCAGATGACCGTCATGCTGACCGCCGCCAGTGCGCTGAAATGGATTACCCAACTGACCGGCTCGGCCAGCGAAGAAGAACTTCTCAAAGCCGTGGCCAATCTGGATGTAGCTGAGAGAAAGCTGGCACCAATTTTCCTGCCATATATGTCGGGCGAACGCACGCCGCACAATGATGCTTCTGCCAGTGGCACTTTCATTGGTCTGCGCCATAACCATCGTGCCGCGCACATGGCCTATGCGGTGATTGAAGGCGTCAGTTTCGGGATGCGCGACGGCCTCGATGCACTCAAGCGCGCCGGTACCAGTGTCAGCACCCTGCAACTGGTTGGTGGCGGATCGAAGAGTCATTTCTGGGCACAGCTGCTGGCCAATACGCTGGAAACACCGGTCCGGATCGGTCAGGAAAGCAGTGTTGGCGCGGCGCTGGGTGCGGCCCGGCTGGCACAGTTATGCGTCAATGAACCGACACAGGATCAGATCGAACGAATCTGCAGCAAGCCAATAACAAATCATGAATTCCAACCTCAGATTGACGAAGCCATCTGGCTCGAAAAACGTCAACAGCTATTCCGTTCCACTTATCAACAGTTAAAACCGGTATTCCGTGCGGCCGCAGAATAAAACGGCACAACATTCCATCCTTATCGAGAAAATCATGAACGACTATTTCAACAACATCGACCCTATCCGCTACGAAGGCCCCGAGTCTGTCAATCCGCTGGCTTACCGCTGGTATGACGAAAACCGGATCGTGATGGGTAAAACCATGAAAGAACAGCTGCGCTTTGCGGTCTGTTACTGGCATAACTTCTGCTGGAATGGTTTCGATCCGTTCGGCTATGACGGCACTTATCAGCGTCCGTGGCAGGGTCACAGCAATGCCATGGAAGGCGCAAAACAGAAAGCCGATGCGGCATTCTCCTTCATGAGCAAACTTGGCTTGCCTTACTACGCCTTTCATGATCGTGACGTAGCGCCGGAAGGAGCGACACCGGTCGAGAGCGTTGAGAATCTGAAAAAAATGGTTGACGTACTCGGTCGCAAACAGGCCGATACCGGCATCCAGTTATTGTGGGGCACGGCCAATGTGTTCAGTCATCGCCGCTATATGTCTGGTGCATCGACCAATCCGAATCCGGAAATTTTCGCACTGGCCGGTCTGCAGGTGCGCGAAGCCATGAATGCCACCAAGGCGCTGTCCGGTACCAACTATGTGCTGTGGGGCGGTCGTGAAGGCTACGAGACCCTGATCAACACCGATCTGAAACAGGAAGCGCAACAATATGGTCGCTTCTTGCAGATGGTGGTTGAACACAAATACAAAATCGGTCTGCCTGGCTACATCATGATCGAGCCAAAACCGAGAGAGCCATCCAAGCATCAATACGATTTTGACGTGGCGACGGTGTACGGTTTCCTGCAGCAGTGGGGACTGGAAAAAGAAGTCAAAGTGAACATCGAAGCCAATCATGCGACGCTGGCCGGACACAGTTTCGAACACGAGATTGCCACCGCCAATGCGCTGGGCATCTTTGGTTCGCTGGATATGAATCGCGGCGACATGCAGTGCGGCTGGGATACTGATCAGTTCCCGAACAACGTACCGGAAACCGCGCTGGCGATGTATTACGTATTACAGGGCGGCGGCATGCAGCACGGCGGTCTGAATTTTGATGCCAAGGCACGTCGTCAGTCGCTCGATCCAGTCGATATGTTTTATGCCCACATCGGCGGCGTCGATGTCTGCGCACGTGGACTGCTGATTGCGGAACAGATGACACTGGATGGCGGCATGAAGAAATTTGTCGATGACCGTTATGCCGGCTGGCAGGCACCGTGGGCGCAGGAAGTGTTCAATAAAAAATGGACGCTTGATGAGGTGGCTGAGCATGCTATCAAACGCAATGTGGATGAATTGCCGGTGTCGGGTCGTCAGGAATTTTTGGAGAATCTGGTTAACCGGTTCTGTTAATACGGGTGGTGGTTGGGATTTGATCCCAGCCACGGTTTTTCAGACGCAGCGCTGAGCTATTTGAGCATCCAAAGCAAAGCCACTGGGTTCCCGGTGCAGCAGGGGTTTCGCACTGCATGCAGTGCGCCTGCGGAACGAACTTCCCTTGCAAGGGAAGTTTCCTTAGCGTCCAAAGGTTTTTCAGCCTTAAGCCGCGGGAACGACGGCTAAAAAGTTTAGGTACTCCGTCGTTCCCGCGGCTTCAGGCGGGAACCCAGCGTCGTAAAATTTCACGCGAAAGTTCTTTCGCAAAGGCAGACATTCATGAAGCAAATGATCCGCGCAGTCGCACTTTGTTCCACTCTCGGCATCACCTCTTTTGCCCTCGCCGCACAAATCGAAAAAACCCCCACCGGCCTCATCATCACGCCCGACAAGGCAGCGCTTGCCCAGGTACGCCTTGAGGTCATGAGTGACAACATCATCCACGTCATCAAACTGGATCAGGCCGGCAAAACGCTCACGCCTTCCCTGATGACCACGGCGACACCATGCAAATGCAACTTCACGGTCACGAACGGCACTGATTCGGTGACCCTGAACGCCGGTAAAATTTCCGCGCGCGTGGCACTCAAAGACGGTCAGGTTGATTTCTATAATGCCGAGGGCAAGCTGTTTCTGAAACAGGCGGTGGAAGCCATGACGCCGGTGCAGATCGACGGCAAGCCGTTTCTGGCGATTAAGGAAGGATTCAACTTCGGTTCCAAAGATGCCTGGTACGGTCTGGGACAACATCAGAATGCCCAGATGAATCTGAATGGCGAAGATGTCTTGCTGGCCCAGCACAATATGGAAGTGGCGGTGCCGTTCGTGGTCTCGGATAAAAATTACGGCGTGCTGTGGGATAACAATGCGATCTCGCGCTTTGGCAACAGCAAACCCTACGGCATGCTCGGGCGCGATCTGAAACTGGTTGATGCCGATGGCAAGGCCGATGGTCTGACTGCGCGTTACTACGTGGACGGCAAGCTGGTACTGGCCCGGCACGAAACCAATATCGCCTATCAATATCTGAAAGACCTGGCTGAAAACTGGCCGAAAGAAATTGAGGCGCCGAAAAATCTGAAAGACGCCAGGGTAGTCTGGGATGGCACGCTGACGTCGGACAAATCCGGCACCCATAAAATGCAACTGTACGCTTCCGACTATGCCACGCTGACCATGAATGGCAAACAGATTCTGGATGTCTGGCGGCAGGGCTGGAATGCCTGGTATCACAACTTCGAATTCAAATTTACTGCCGGTCAGCCGGTGCGCTTTCATCTGGAGTGGAAGCCGTCAGGCGGCATGATCACGGTCACGCACAGCGATCCGCTGCCGGAAGCGGAACATCATTCACTGACCTTTTCGTCTGAAATTGCCGAGAGCATCAACTTCTACGTCATCGCTGCCGACAGTATGGACAATGTCATCGCCGGTTACCGGCAACTGACCGGTCAGGCACCGATGATGCCGAAATGGGCCTATGGTTTCTGGCAGTCGCGCCAGCGCTATGAAACCCAGCAGCAACTGCTCGACACCGTGAATGAATATCGCAGCCGCGGCTGGCCGCTCGACAATATCGTGCAGGACTGGTTTTACTGGCCGGAAGACGGCTGGGGTTCGCATGATTTTGACAAGACCCGCTTCCCCGATCCGAAGGAAATGGTCGATGCAGTCCATAAAAATCACGCCCACATCATGCTGTCGATCTGGGGCAAGTATTATCCGAATACCGACAACTACAAGGAACTCGACGCTGCCGGTCATATGTGGCGACAGAACGTAATCAACGGCGACGTGGACTGGGTTGGACCGGGCTACAAAAACAGTCATTACGATCCCTACACCCAGGAAGCCCGTGACATTTATTATCGTCAGATCAAAACCAAACTCGGCCCGCTCGGTTTCGATGCCTGGTGGATGGATAACAGCGAGCCAGATGTGTTGTCCAACACCCGCCCGGAAGATTTCAAAAAGCTGATTGGCCCGACCATGTACGGCGCTGGCGAAATCACGTTTAATCCTTACAGCCTGATGCATACCAAGGCACTGATCGATGGTCTGAATCGCGATCAGCCGGACACCCGCCAATTCATTTTGTCGCGCTCGGGCTTTGCCGGGATTCAGCGCAATGCGGTCGCCGTGTGGAGTGGCGATACGGCCGGACGCTGGAACAATCTGTACGACCAGATTTCTGCCGGCGTGAGTTTTTCGATGTCGGGCATTCCGAACTGGACTCACGACATTGGCGGCTATGCCCAGGAAACCCGCTACCAGTTTGGTGATGTCGGCAGCGCTCAGGAAAACCGGGTCATCGGCAGCGCGGCGGTGAATCCGGCGGATGTCAAAGAGTGGCAGGAACTGAATTTGCGCTGGTTCCAGTTTGGCGCGTTCACGCCCCTGTTCCGCTCGCATGGCGAAGTGGTCAAACGTGAAATCTACAATATCTCGCCGGAAGGTTCGGCGATGCGCGAATCGATGGTCTGGTATGACAAGTTGCGCTATCGCCTGATGCCCTACATTTACTCGACCGCCTCGGATATTTATTATCATTCCGGTACGGTGATGCGCGGTCTGGTGATGGATTTCCCGAATGACGAGCGGGTCAAGGATATCAAGGATCAATATCTGTTCGGTCATGCATTGATGATCGCACCGGTTTCCGTCTACGGCGAGCGCTCACGCGGCGTCTACATGCCGAAGGGCGCGAACTGGTATGACTTCAATACCGGCGAGCTGTATCACGGCGGCAGCACGGTCAAGGTGGCCGCACCTGTGACGCAAATTCCGGTGCTGGTCAAAGCGGGTTCGATTCTGACTCTGGGACCGGTCACGCAATATGTGGACGAACATCCGGACGCTGCGCTCACGCTCAATATTTATACCGGCGCGGATGGACAATTCAGTCTGTATGAAGACGATGGTGTCAGCAATGGCTACACCCGCGGTGAATTCACGCGCATCCCGCTCAGCTACAATGACCGGACCGGCGTTGTGACCATCGGGGCGCGCAGCGGGCAATATCAGGGGATGGTCGCAAGCCGTCAATTCAAAGTGCGTTTCATCAAGCCGGGCATGTCCAGTGCCGCCAGTCTCGACCAGGCGGCTCGGGTGGTCGACTACAACGGTCTGGCTGTCACGGTCAGAAAATAATCCTATGAAAACATATCTCTTACTCGCCATTTTATTTATGACTACTCATCTGCCAGCACAGGCCGAAACAGTTCAGCCAACCGTTCAGCCGACTGTTCAGCAATCCGTTCAACAGCCAATGGTTGCCAACGTCAAGTCCCAGCTCAACTATCTGCTGTTCACGCCGAAATCGTATGCAGAAAAAGGGGAGCCGGTACCCCTGATCATTTTCCTGCATGGCTCCGGCGAGCGTGGCACGGATCTGAACAAGGTCAAGGCCTGGGGGCCACCGGCGATTGTTGAAAAAAATCCGGACTTTCCGTTCATGGTGGCCTCGCCCCAGTCCCCGGAAAATGAATGGTGGCATGCCGACCAGTTAAAGCAAATGATCGACCAGATCATCGCCACGCACAATGTCGATCGGCACCGGATTTATCTGACTGGCCTTAGCATGGGCGGCTTCGGCACCTGGGATCTGGCAATCCGCTATCCGGAATATTTTGCTGCGATCGCACCGATCTGCGGTGGCGGCGTTCCGCTGCTGGTTGGCAAACTGAAGGACACGCCGACCTGGGTATTTCACGGCATGAAAGATGAGGCGGTTGCGGAAAGCTATTCTGCTGCCATGGTTGCGGCACTCAAAGCAGCGGGCGGCGATGTGAAGTACACGGTACTGCCCGAAGGCGGTCATATTGATGCCTGGGTGTATGCCTACAATGAAGCCGGTCTGTTCGACTGGCTTTTGCAGCATCGCAAACCTTAACCATAGATTCAACTTCCAGGCCAACCAGTATGACTATTTCTGACCACGATCAAAGCAAACCAATCCGCTGGGGCATTCTTGGCACCGGATGGATCGCCGGTGATTTCGCCGCAGCCCTGCAAATCACGCCCGGCGCGGTGCTGGCGGCGGTCGGCTCACGCAGTCTGGAATCTGCGCAGGCGTTTGGCCGTAAATTCCAGATCGAAACCTGCTACGGCAGCTATCAGGAGCTGGCCGATGCAAAGGACGTCGATGCCATCTATATCGCCACGCCCCATCCGCTGCACGCCGCCAACGCGATGATGGCACTGCATGGTGGCAAGGCGGTGTTGTGCGAAAAGCCGTTCACGATGAATCGGCACGAAGCGGTGCCGGTGGTCGGGCTGGCGCATGCAAAAGGTTTGTTTCTGATGGAGGCGATGTGGTCGCGCTTTCTGCCGTCGCTATCTGAAATCAAACGCATCATGGCGTCCGGCGAAATCGGCAAGGTGCATCACCTCAGTGCCGACTTCGGCTTTCGCGCCACCTCGGATCCGACCCATCGCGTGCACAATATGGCACTGGGCGGCGGCGCCCTGCTCGATATCGGGATTTATCCGCTGTCGCTGGCCGCCTACCTGATGGGTCCGATTCAAGCCGCCCAGGCCCAGGCCGAACTGGGCTCAACCGGCACCGATCTGCAAACCACGTTTACGCTCCGGCATCAGACTGGTGGCGTTTCAGTGGGCTCGTGCTCGCTGGTTGCGCACACGCCCAATGAACTGACCGTCTCCGGCGAACTGGGCTATGTGCGAATGCACGCACCCTTCCACCATTCACAGACACTGAGCGTCGTGCTGCATGATGGCAGCACGCGCAGCATCGACACACCGAGTCTGGGCAATGGCTACGCGCACGAGGCAATAGAAGTGATGCGCTGCATGCGCGCCGGGCTGATCGAAAGTCCGGAGATGTCGCACGCAGAAACGCTGACCCTGATGGGCTGGCTGGATACGATGCGTGGGCAGATTGGGCTCAGGTATCCGGCTGACCGGTGAGATTGAGCTTGGGCTGGGTTAAAATCCCGGCCTGCCTGGCTGTTGTCAGCTCAGTTCAGCGCAGCTGAAATGTGCTGAATAAACGCCCTGGCCTTGGCCGAATGCCTGCGTTCCGGCGGGCTCACGGCGTGAATTGGTGTTTGAGGTGTCTCCCAGTCCGGCATCAGTTGCACCACCTCTCCACTGGCCAACTCTGCGTCGAACAGCCAGCCAGGCAGATAGCCGATCCCCATTCCGGTCAGCACGGCAGCGCGGACCACCCCGCTGCTGTTGGACTGGATATGCCCGTCAACCCGCACACTCCTGGCCGATCCGGTCTCCGCCGAGGCACCGGCGCCTGCCGTGAAGGTCCACAAATTGCTGTTGATCCTTTCGGTGTAAACGATGCACTCGTGCGCCTGCAGGTCGTCCGGATTGACGGGAGCGCCCTGGGAGAGCGACGCCAGGTAGTCGCGGTGGGCCAGCAGCATGAAACGGGAGGTGCCGATGCGGCGTGCGATCAGTCCGCTGTCCGGCAGGTCACCGATCCGGACCGACACGTCAATGCCCTGCTCAACCAGATCGACAAATCCATCGTGCAGTCGCAAGTCGACTCTGACCTCGGGGTGCTCGGCCATGAACGATTTCACCAGCTGCACCAGTTTCAAGCGGCCAAACCCCACCGAGGTGGCGACCCGAAGCCAGCCACTGAGCTGACTTTCGCCTTTGAGCAGTTCCGATTCGGCTTCCGCAATTTCGGCCACCAGCCGGCGCGCCTGCTCGAAGTAGCGCTCGCCGTCTTCGGTCAGGGCCAGCGAGCGCGTAGATCTGATCAGCAGCTTTGCCCCCAACTCCTTCTCGAGGGCAGCCACCTGTTTGCTGATACCGCTTTGGGTAGCCTCCAACTCGTTGGCTACCGCCGAAAAACTGCCCGCCTCCACCACCCTGACAAACGTACGCATTGCCGACAGCTTATCCATCACCAACCTTTCGATTTCATTTGGTTCGACTCATTTATTCC
Source organism: Oxalobacteraceae bacterium GrIS 1.18 (assembly GCA_040544425.1). Classification (GTDB taxonomy): domain Bacteria; phylum Pseudomonadota; class Gammaproteobacteria; order Burkholderiales; family Burkholderiaceae_D; genus Solimicrobium. Next base: position 208,850 of record JBEONO010000004.1, on the reverse strand, counting down.
CGACTCATTTATTCCCGACTCATTTATTCCCAATTCACCTATTCCATTTACTACTAACTGATAGCACCAAAACCAGTCTATATCAGACGCAGGAAATAAGCCAAACTGGCTCCATCGATCAGGCGCACAGATGTTCCAGACCTGATCTGAGATGAGCGAAGCCCGACGACTCCATGCCGCATCATTTTTTGAAATTCAACACTTTACCTTGCGAGGCACCATCAATGAAATCTCTCTACGATCCAGTCACTTTAGGCAATTTGCAGCTGAAAAACCGTGTCTTCATGGCGCCCTTGACCAGGAACCGCGCCAGACCCGACGGCGTGCCTGGCGAGCTGGCGCCAACATATTACCGTCAGCGGGCGTCGGCGGGTTTGATTGTTTCGGAAGCGACACAGATTTCAGCGATGGGCAAGGGTTACGTTAACACGCCCGGCATCCATTCCGCCGCGCAGACCGCAGGATGGAGTCAGGTCGTGCAGGCAGTGCATGAGGCGGGTGGACGAATCTTTGTTCAGCTTTGGCATGTCGGCCGCATCTCGCACAGCAGTCTGCTGCCAGACAACGTCGCGCCACTGGCGCCCTCGCCGATCAGGGCCAGGAGTCAGACCGTCACTGCAAGCGGTTTTGTGGATGTGTCTGAACCCCGGGAAATGACCCTGGTCGATATTCGTCAGACTGTTGAGGACTACCGCAAGGCAGCGGCCAATGCCAAAGCGGCAGGTTTTGACGGGGTCGAGATTCATGCTGCCAACGGCTATCTGGTCGACCAATTCCTGCAATCCACCACCAACAGACGCAGCGACGAATACGGCGGCACTGCTGCCAACCGGGTTCGCTTTCTGCGTGAAGTGCTCGAGGCGGTATTGAGTGTGTGGGAGCCGACCCGGGTTGGCGTGCGTATCTCTCCGGGCGGCACCTTTAACGACATGGGTGACGAGAACCCGGTGGAAACCTATTCCCACCTGGTCGAGGTACTCAATCCGCTTGGTCTGGGCTATCTCCACGTGGTGGAAGCCTCACCCGGGGAAGCGTCTGCGAAGGATGGTTTGGCGGAACTGTTCAATCATCTGCGCGCCAGCTGGAACGGTGTTTACATTGTCAACGGCGGCTACGACGCTGCACGCGGCGAACAGGCCATTGCCGACCATCGTGCCGATGCCATCAGCTACGGTCGGCTGTTTCTCGCCAATCCGGATCTGCCCAAGCGCCTGCAGCACCGCGGGCCGCTGAATGCGCCGGATACTGCCAGCTTTTATGGCGGCACCGAACATGGTTATATCGACTATCCAGAGTGGACCGACCAGGTTCAGTAAATTACGCACAAGGTGATAACAATGAGAATCAAAGTCGGTCAACACATAGCGCCGTTCCTTTTGGAGACCATCAAGGGAGAAGCGCAGACAGTACCTGATCCATCCAGAAAATTTACCCACCTGCAGTTCAGGAGGTTTGCCGGATGTCCGATCTGTAATTTTCATCTGCATACCTTTTCCAAAAAGGCAGCAGCTCTGGATGCGGCAGGAATTACCGAAGTCATCCTGTTTCATTCGTCGCTGGAAGAAATGCGCAAGTTTCAGAATGATCTGCCATTTGCCATGGTGGCCGATCCCCGGAAAGAGTTTTACAAACAATTCGGGGTTGAGACATCGTGGTGGGCATCGCTGCATCCAAAGGCGCTGTGGGCTGCTGTGAAAGGAATACTGATTGGCAAAATAGGACTGAATATGGAAAACGGTCCGGTCGGATTGCCGGCCGATATCCTGCTCGACGCCACAGGTACCGTGGTGGCCGTTAAATACGGCGCGCACGCTGATGATCAGTGGGAAGTCGCCGAGTTGCTGGACCTGGCTGGATAACAGGCTGATCTGCAATCGGCATTGAATTGCCCGATTGCCCGATTGCCTGTGCGGTTCCAGTTTCGTGCCTTAACCCTGGGAGAATCAATATGGACAGCATCAGCATCTCGATGGACAAGCTCGTGTTTTCGGGCACTCGGGTCATTTTCGACCCATCCGAAACCGTTCCGGGCACGGGACCCAATCTGTTCGCGACTCTCGCCAGTTCCGAGCACGCGCTGATTCACTATCTGACCGGTCAAGACGTCCTGAGTCGCTTCAACGGCAAAGCCCGTGAGGTGATCAATCTGATCGTCAGTCAGGAGAATAACTGCGAATACTCTGTGGCAGCGCACATGGTCACCAGCAAGATGGGCGGATTCACCAACGAGCAGATCCTTGAGATACGCACTGGCCGGGCAAGTTTTGATGCCAGGCTCGACGCACTGGCAAGACTGGTAAAAAATACCGTCGCACAGCGCGGCCTCGCCGACGTCACGCTGATCGATGCGTTTTTTGCTGCCGGGTGGACAGCCGGAAATCTGGTTGACGCCATCATCTTCATCTGCGACAAGACCATCACCAATTATCTGATTACCGCAACTCAGGTGCTGATCGATGCTCCCGCCGGTGCAGAACTGCCTGATTAAATCAGGCCAGTGCCGCAGCGATGTGCTCGACAAACGAGCGCACCTTGACGGAATGCTTGCGTGACGCTGAACTGACGACGTGGATCGGGAACTGGGGACAGTCCCATTCGGGCATCACCCTGACTATGTCACCGCGCGCCAGTTCGGATTCGAACAGCCAGGTGGGTGCGTAGCAGATACCCATGCCTGCAGCAACGGCGGCCAGTTGTACCTCGCTGCTGTTGGTCTGGATATAGCCCTCAACATGAACACTCTTGACCGATCCTTCTGCCAGAGCGGCACCGGGTCCTGCCATGAAGGTCCACAGATTGCAGTTGGACACGCCGGTGTACACAATGCAGTTATGCGCCGCCAGATCGTCCGGATTGACCGGTACATGTACTCCTTTGGGCAGTGCACGCAGATAGTCGCGATGCGCAAACAGCGCGCGATGTGAGGTGCCGATGCGCCGTGCATCCAGTCCGCCGGTCGGCAGGTTGCCGATCCGCACCGACACATCGATGCCCTGCTCTACCAGATCGACAAATCCATCGTGCAGGCGCAGATCGATTTTGACATCCGGGTGCGCCGCCATGAACGATTTCACCAGCGGCATTAATTTTAAACGGCCAAATCCCACTGAGGCCGCCACCCGAATCCAGCCGGACAGCTGGCGCTCTCCTTTGATCAGCGCCGACTCGGCCTCGGCAATTTCGGCCAGCAATCTGCGCGCCTGCTCAAAATAGCGCTCACCCTCTTTGGTCAGCGCCAGCGAGCGCGTGGTCCGGACCAGGAGCTTGGTGCCCAATTCTTTTTCCAGGGCAGCCAGCTGCTTGCTGACCGCACTTTGCGTGGCGCGCAGCTCGTTTGCCACAACCGAAAAACTCCCCGATTCGGCCACTCTCACAAAAGTGCGCATTGCAGATAACTTGTCCATGTTCGCCCGAGATATACCGATCCAGTCCGCTTACAACTACGTGATAGTACCAAGGCCGGTCTGAATCAATCAAGGAGATTTCAGTCAGAGTGGCACCATCGATCAACCAACCTGGAGCAGCCATGAACCATGCTAAGCACCCTGAAAAATAAGGCTGCGGCGCTCGGCACGGCATGCCGCGCGCAGCTCAGTTGCACAGCCCGGCGTATTTACAGACCCGGCTGCGTATCGTGCAACCCGGCCAGAAAGTCGATGAATGCCCGGATCTTCAATGGCAGATGGCGGCGCGGGATGTAGACCGCATGTATCGACCTGGCGTGTGGCTCGCAAAACTCCCATTGTGGCAATACCTGGATTACCCGCTGTGCGGCCAGCGCGCTGGCGACAGCGAAATCGGGAACCAGGCCAATGCCACCGCCCGCTTCCACCGCCGCGACAATTGCCGCGCTATTGTTGATCGTCAGTCGGGAGTCGACATGGATGCTGACCTGTTCTGCAGCGCATTTGAGCGTCCATCGCCCGTCGAAAACTGAATAGCCGAGGTAGATGCAGCGATGCGCGAGCAGGGCTGTTGGCGTATCGGGCGCGCCGTGTTTGTCAATATAGTCCGGCGACGCAACCAGCATGTAGCGCATCGTCTGCAATTTTCTGGCTGCCAGACCCGGTGCCAGTTCCCTGGAAATCCGGATTGCCAGGTCCAGCCCTTCCTCGATCAGATCCACCGTGCGGTCAACCAGCGTCACCTGTACGTGAACGTCTGGATTCAGGTCCTGAAATTTCGGCAAGTGCGGGGCCAGCCAGACCTGTCCCAGCACGACCGGCGCCGAGATGCGGATGGTCCCGGTTGGCCTGGCGCTGTAACTGCCCGCCAGCGCATGAATCTCGCGCGCATTGCCGAGCATGCGAACGCAACCGGCGTAGACCTCCTGGCCCAGTTCGGTGAGCGCAAACGAACGGGTGGTGCGCTGTAGCAGGCTTGTGCCCAGATGACTCTCCAGACGGGACACGTGGCGGCTCACCGCCGAGGTCGTCAAGCCGAGCTGACGCGCCGCAGCGGAAAAAGTCCCGCTGTCGACGACCTGAGCAAATACCGCCATTTCGCGCAGCATGTCCATTTTATTGCCCCTATTGTTGCGTTGAATTCAATAATCATTTGCATTTTAAGGTAATTGTGTATTCTTTGGACTATCCGCATACTTCCCCCCTACACAATTATCTGGAGTCACGATGGACACTCGGGGAGGAATCTGGCGCATGGTGGTGGCCATGTGCATGTCCGGAACTATCGGATTTTTTGTACTGAAAAGCGGCCAGGCGGTCGGGACGGTCGTCTTTGCGCGCTGTTTGATCGGTGCGCTCGGTCTGCTCACCTGGCTGGCCATCGGGCGGGGCTTCAAGCCTCTCACAGCGCGGGATATTGCCTGGATCATTGCTGGCGGCATTGCCCTGATCCTGAACTGGTTTTGCCTGTTTACGGCATACCGTCTGAGCAGCATTTCCATCGCGACAGTTGTCTATCACGTTCAACCATTTTTCCTGATCCTGTTGGTCGCATTGTTTCAGAACCAGCGCCCCGACTGGCGCAAGATGCCGCTGCTTGGGCTGGCGTTTATCGGCGTCGCATTCACTGCCGGATTGAGTTCCGATCCGGGCAATACGTCGGCCTTGCCAGGCATAGTGCTCGCGCTGCTTGCAGCTTTCCTGTATGCGCTCACGACCCTGGCAACCAGACAGCTGATCGGCATTCCACCAGCCCAAATCGCCGGCCTGCAACTATTGATCGGCATTGTCGCCCTGGCCCCGTTTGTCCACTTCGCAGCGGGCCAACCCACGTGGCCTGCGGCGTCTTGCCTGCTGGCTCTGGGACTGGTACATACCGGCCTGTTATACAACTTGATGTACGCGGCGTTTCAACGCCTGTCAGCAGGCACGATCGCCGCTTTATCCTTCATTTACCCTCTGGTGGCGATCGTGATCGATCTGGTCGCGTTTGATGTCAGGCTAAGCGTCCTGCAAATGGTTGGCATGGGGCTGATCCTGCTGGCGGTAGTGGCCTATCAACAACCTGCTGATTTCTGGAAATTGCGATCACAACGACTTTTACAGCGCTAGCGAAAACCACGGGGAAATCGATGAAAAAAAATCTGATCAATGCCAACGCTACCGGCCTCGCGCATGACCCCGCGCGCAGAACCTTGCTGCGGGGTGCAGTTGGCATGGGTGCGCTAAGCCTGGGGACTGCCAGGGCATCTCCGGCGCTGCCGCCGCGCGCAGTCAGCCTGCCACCGGCCAGCGAGGCAATCAGCGCATTCCGGGTTGCGATTGCGTCGCACGCGATTGACGATCTCAGAAGACGACTGGCGATGACGCGCTGGCCCGAGCAGGAAACTGTCAGCGATTCATCGCAGGGCGTACCGCTTGCAACTGCGCGCAGGCTGATTGACTACTGGCGCGATGACTATGACATGACCCGCCTGGCGCGCAGGCTCAACGCATTTCCGCAATTCCGCACCTCGATTGACGGTCTTGGCATCCACTTTCTCCACGTGCGTTCCAGGCACAGCGATGCGCTGCCGATCATTCTGACGCATGGTTGGCCGGGTTCAGTGATCGAGTTTCTTGACGTGATCGGTCCGTTAACCGATCCAGAAGCTTATGGTGGACGGGCCGAGGATGCATTCCATGTTGTGATTCCATCGCTGCCGGGCTACGGCTTTTCGGACAAGCCAAGGCAGACCGGCTGGAACGTGCCGAAGATCGCTGGCGCATGGAGCACCCTGATGAAGCGTCTCGGTTACCACCGCTGGGTTGCCCAGGGTGGCGACTGGGGCGCGTATATCGCCACGTGGATGGGCAGTCAACATGCCGAAGGGCTGGCGGCAATTCATCTTACCCTCCCGGCAGTCGGACCCGACAAAACTGACGGCGAAACAAATGCCGAAGAAAAGGCTGCAAATGCCCGCGTTGCGGCATTCGTCCTTAGCAAGTTGGACTTCGCGCGCATACAGACAACCCGACCGCAGACACTCGGTTACGGCCTGGTCGATTCGCCAACGGGACAAGCGATGTGGATCTACGAGAAGTTCGTGGACTGGACCGACAGTAATGGAAAACCGGAATCGGTGATCTCGCGCGACGCGATGCTCGACAACATCATGCTGTACTGGCTCACGGCCAGCGCCGCCTCGTCGGCACGACTGTATGCGGAGAGCTTCCCGGAACATATCGGACGGCAGCTGCTGGATATTCCGGTTGGTGTCAGCCTGTTCGCAGGAGAAATCACCGCGCCGCCGCGGATCTGGGCCGAGCGCACCTTTTCCAATCTGATCTATTGGAACCAGGTGCCTAAAGGGGGACATTTCGCGTCGTTCGAGCAGCCTGCCCTGTTCACGGCGGAACTCAGGGCCTGCTTCGCGGGCATCCGGATCCGGGAGCCTGCTCAGCGACACTGAGCTGGCCACGCGAGATTCAGTCATAGAACTTATCAACAAACGATATTCAATTATTGCAAAGACAACCGATACAAAATAACACCTGGCAATGCCCCAAAATTGAACTAAAGTCCGACGATGTACGTCGGCATTCAAATTGTGCTTTCAATATCAAATGCCTGTTGAGCCATGAAACATTCAACATCTCGGATCAATATCCCGATGTGAACAATTGGCTTGCCGCCTGACTAAAAATCCGACAGACCAGCTGCCATTTCATTCGAATCGAATCGAGTTGAGGAAAAATTGTGGTGTTGACTAAACAAGACATTCCGACCCCCATTTGGAGTTATTGATGAACGATCTGAAAATTTCCACCCGGCTGAATCTCAGCTTTGCTTCCATAATTTTCGTGTTTCTTTTTTTGACAGGGGTGGCAGTCTGGCGCATGCACATGGTGACCGAGGCAACCAGGCAGATGGAGAGCTCTTCTGAGCTGGTCCAGTTGGCCGACAAACTTCATGGCGATATCCGGCAGAATTCCGCACGTTCACTGGCTGCAGGATATGGCAGTGGTAAAGAAATGCTTGATTTCTTCAAGGCCCCGATGATGGCGACCTCCGCCTCGGCAGGGGAAACATTAAAAGCGTTTGCTGGAAAAACGCACAGCGATGCGTCGAAAAAGCAGGCAGAAATCATCGGTGAGACACGCAAATCCTGGCTTGCCGTACGCGATGAAGTCAATGCCTTGAAAGCGGCTGGCGACGAAGAAGGTGCGAAGGCGCTGGTTCACAGTAAGTTCGAGCCGAAGACCGACGAATTTCTTCAGACGACACAGCGCCTGGTCGATATGGAAGCAGCCAACATCATCGCGACACAACAGCAAATCAACAGCATGATTGATCAGCTCTACTTGCTGGGCGGATTGCTTTTGCTGGCAGTTGCGATATTCGCGGCGCTGACCAGCTGGAGCGTATCGCGCAGTATTTCTTCGCGCATCAGCGCGGCATTGCTGGCCGCACAGCGTATCGGCGCAGGTGACCTGACTCATCCTCTCGAGCCTTGCGGCAAGGACGAAATCGGTCAACTGGTTGGGGCTCTGTCAGACATGCAGGGAAATCTGGTGAAGATTGTCTCGGATGTGCGTTTGAGTACGCAAACAATTGCCAGCGGATCCAGAGATATTGCCGAGGGCAATGCTGACCTGTCCTCACGAACCGAAGCGCAGGCAAGTTCGCTGGAAGAAACCGCTGCTTCCATGGAAGAACTGACCAGCACGGTGAAACAGAATGCCGAAAATGCACAGCACGCCAATCAGCTGGCGATGTCGGCATCAGCGGTCGCAGTCAAAGGAGGCAAGGTGGTGTCGCAAGTGGTCGAAACCATGGCTTCGATCAATCAGTCGTCGAAAAAAATTGTCGACATTATCAGCGTGATTGATGGCATCGCTTTTCAAACCAACATTCTGGCCTTGAACGCGGCCGTCGAGGCTGCCCGCGCGGGTGAACAGGGACGCGGCTTTGCGGTTGTCGCCACCGAGGTGCGCAGTCTGGCGCAGCGCAGCGCCGCCGCGGCCAAAGAAATCAAGGGATTGATCGACAGCTCGGTCGACAATGTGGATACCGGCAGCAGGCTGGTTGATGAAGCAGGTACCACCATGACCGAAGTGGTCGGCAGCATTCAGCGCGTCACCAGCATGATGGCCGAGATTACCGCCGCAAGCAGCGAACAGTCGCAAGGCATCGGCCAGGTCAATGTGGCGATTACCGAGATGGACAACGTGACGCAACAAAATGCCGCGCTGGTCGAACAGGCTGCCGCAGCGGCACAGAGCATGCAGGATCAGGCCAGCAATCTGACTGAGGTGGTGAGTGTGTTCAAGCTCAATGACGCTGCAGTCCAAGCCGGACCAGGCACTCGGATGGCCCGTGGCGCTGGCAATTCAATGCTTCCCGGCCAGTCTCGCCGCGTACCTGCACTCGAAAATTAGAGTGCGGCTGCGGCCGCTGAATCAGGCGTCACTGCAAGACCCCCTTGACGCCTCGCCGGTCAGGGCCAGAAGTCATCGGACCAGCAGGCTAGAATTTCTCCGACCACGGACGAACATCGATTTCATGCGACCAGGCGCTGCGCGACTGGCGATGCAGCTGTAAATAAAGTTCGGCGATCGCATCCGGATCCAGCAAGGAATCCTCACCGCGTTCATCAATCAGATGGCGGTTGCGCTCCGACTCGATTTGCCCATCGATAAATACGAATCCGATATGGACGCCTTGCGGTCCCAGTTCACGGGCCATGCTCTGGGACAGTGCGCGCAATCCGAATTTCGGCACGGCCAGATTGGCAAACCCGGCGCTGCCGCGCAGTGCGGCAGTGGCGCCCGTGAAAATGATCGTGCCGTGCCCACGCTTGATCATGCGCCGCGCTGCCGCCTGCCCGACCAGCAAACCGCCGAGGCAGCCGATGCGCCAGCACCGTTCAAAATCAGCCGGATCGATATCGAGCACATTACTTTTCTGGAATGCACCGGCATTGAACACCACGAGGTCCGGCGTGCCAAGGTCACGATCCACACTGTCGAAGACACGGGCAACATCTTCACTGCTGGAGACATCGGCGCCATAAGGGTGGACGCCAGCCCATCCTTGCGCTTCAATCCTCTCTTGCAGTTGCGCTGCATCGCGAGCGACCACTGCAACCTGCATGTTGTCGCTGGCAAAGCGCCGTGCCAATGCCAGGCCAAGACCTGGCCCTGCTCCGAATACGATCGCGGTCTCGCGTTTGTCTTTCTGTATCATCTTGCTGACTCCCTCAAAAAATTAGCCTGATCCTGCCTGCGCTCAGGCCGTCGGCTTGTCGACAAGATTCTGCGTTTTGGTATCAAAATCGCTGGCGTCGTGCCGTTCATGCAACTGCTCGGACGGATCGCCAAAGTTGCGGTTCACCATCCGTCCACGCTTTACAGCGGGTCGGTCCTGGATGAGCCCTGCCCAACGCTGCACATGCGGATATTCCTGCACACTCAGAAATTCGGCCGCGCCATACAGCAAGCCCGTAACGAGCGCGCCATACCAGGGAAACACTGCAATATCGGCAATCGTGTAAGCATCACCAGCCAGATATCTGTGGTCGGCCAGATGCCGGTTCAGTACGTCCAGCTGACGCTTGACCTCCATGGCAAATCGGTCAATCGCGTATTCGATCTTGGTTGGCGCATACGCATAGAAGTGTCCGAAGCCACCGCCCAGAAAAGGCGCGCTGCCCATTTGCCAGAACAGCCAGTTCAGTGTCTCGGTGCGCTCTGCCAGAGTTTTGGGGAGGAAGGCGTCAAATTTTTCCGCCAGGTAGAGCAGGATCGAACCGGATTCAAACACGCGAATTGGCTTGGCAACGCTGCGGTCGAGCAGTGCCGGTATTTTCGAGTTTGGGTTGATTTCCACAAAGCCGGAGCCAAACTGATCCCCTGCGCTGATGCTGATCAGCCAGGCGTCATACTCGGCGCCGGCATGGCCGAGCGCCAGCAATTCCTCAAGCAGGATGGTGACTTTGACGCCATTGGGCGTGCCCATTGAATACAACTGCAGCGGATGCCGCCCGACCGGCAGTTCCCTGTTGTGAGTCGGTCCGGCAACCGGGCGATTGATGTTGGCAAAAGTGCCGCCGTTGGGCGCGGTCCGGGTCCATACTTTGGGTGGTACGTAGCTGGTTGAATCTGTCATCGTGGTTCTCCGAAATGATCAATGCAGGCCTGAATAATTACCCATTCAGGCAGAAATAGTTGTTCAAGGTTGCAGTGCAGAGCGTCAGTGCAATCAACGCGCCACTCCCACCGAGGGTCATCACCCTAACACGCCTGCGCAAAAGGCGTGGCGTCACGCTCCGGACTGAAAAAAATTTTTAAAATAAGTGTAATGAATCGCCGGGCGCTACGACTACTGGTTACCAAGTCCTGTTTGCGATCCAACAGAATCGGAAACAAGGTTTGTTTATTTTTTCATTCAACTATTTTGGAGCAAGACATGACTAACATCAAATCCGGTATCGCCATCGCTACAGCTGCTGCTGCTTTATTCGCCTTCGGCGCAAACTTCGCCGTAGCGCAAACCAACGATGCTCCTGCTGCTGTGCATTGCGCAGGCATCAATAGCTGCAAAGGTACTTCTGACTGCAAATCGGCCAGCAACGAATGCAAAGGACAAAACAGCTGCAAAGGTATGGGCTGGGTCGCTAAATCCTCTGCTGCTGAATGCTCAGCTGCCAAAGGCAAAGTTGTAAACTAATCAGACCGCAACATTTTCCCAACCTGATCCGGCGCTGCAATTCCATCATGGGATTGCAGCGCCTTTGTCTGTTCAGGCGACCGTTCGCCTGGGTCAAGTCAAGCCAGCTGCGGAGCGGCTGGGAAGTCTACCGGCACCTTGGTGGTTGAGTGCAGGTAGTTGGTCACAATCTTGTCCGCAATCGCGACGATGGTGTCGACCAGATTTTCCTTGGTCCAGCCTGCCGCAAAAAACGCTTCAACCAGCGCCTGGTCAGTGTGACCACGGCTTTGTGCAATGTCTTTGGTCAGGCGGGCCAGGGCGTCGAGCTTGGGATCGAAGCTGGCGCGGCCATGGCGGATTTCCATTACTTGCGCCTCGCTAAAGCCAATCATTTTTCCGACCATGGTGTGCGCGGCCAGGCAATACTCACATTCATTCACCTGACTGACGACGAGGTTGACAAGCTCGCGCGCCTTGCCTGTGATACTGCTCTTGGCGCCGTCCAATGCCAGGTAGGTGCCAAGGGCAGTTTCCGAGTGGGCCAGCGTGGCAAAGAGATTGGGAACCGTGCCGAAACGTTTTTTGAGGCCATCAAAATTGGCCTGGTTGGCTGGGCTGACTTCTTCGCGGGTGGGAACGTTAATCGTGGTCATGATGATTTCCTTTTAGTGGTTAAAAACGTGGTTAAAAACGTGGATGAGTTTTGCATTGCACTGACTGCGCGGTACAGCAGCACCGAGCACCTGATCAATCCTTCAACAACAAACATGGCAGCAACATAGACGGTGGCACCAACCACGCCAACCTGGCCCGCCATTGAGCACAAATTGACGATGGCAGCGTATCCCTTGACGAGCATGGCGCTGATTTCGTGTCTGCACGACAGCAGGGTAAGGACGGCGGTTTGGTTCATGTCTGCTCCCAGTTGATGAATCGATGGAGCCAGTCTGAATGATTTCATTGGGTTGATATAGCCTGGTTCTGGCACTATCAATTAGTAGAAAATGGAATATATCCGGGCCAGTCTGGACAAGACGGAAGCGAAGAGGGAATGGAGAAGCCGGGCGACAACACCAAAAAACTGAACAAGGACAGAGAAAAATCCGAAAGATCTTTGGTGGAAAAATGATGCAGGAAATTCAGTTTGTAAAATAGGTTCGGTCATTGTTGATCCGACCAATAAGTGCGATAAGTGCGCGATAAAAAGGGACGTCATTTCGTCCCTTTTTTATGCTCATCATTTTTAATGCCTCATTGCAACTCTCAAGCTGTCCGGCGCTGCGTTTTTTCAAATAATTAGCGAATATCTGGACAATCTGGCGGAGTCAACCTATGCTGAAAATTGACCCTTTGCGGTCAATCCAGTCGGTGTCTATCCATTCAAAATAATGAGGGAAATGCCATGCTCGAGCCCGCCTCACCTGACAATGAAGTTGTCCGCATCGAAGCCCTGCGCGCACTGCACATTCTCGACACCACACCCGAGGAGCGCTTCGACCGGCTGACCCGGCTGGCCAGGCGCCTGTTTAATGTGCCCGTTGCGCTGATCAGTCTGACCGACACCAACCGCCAGTGGTTTAAATCAGCAGCAGGGATCAGCGATACCGAGCTGCCGCGCAATACCTCGTTTTGCGGCCACGCGATCCTCGCCGATGAATTGTTCATGGTGCCCGATGCGCTTGCCGATCACCGCTTCAGCGACAATCCTCAGGTCATCGGTGCGCCTTTCATCCGTTTTTATGCCGGCTATCCGCTGTCTTCGAAAGGAAACAAACTGGGCACGCTGTGTCTGCTCGACATGGTCCCGCGCGATTTGAATGATGACGATAAAGTCCTGCTGAAAGATCTGGCCAGAATGGTTGAGCAGGAAATTGACGCGGTACAGATGGCTACCATCGATGCGCTGACCGGGCTGTCGAACCGGCGCGGCTTTGTCGGGCTCGGCCAGCACGCCCTGACCGTCTGTAAACGACTGGCCAAGCCCGCTTCCCTGTTATTCCTTGATCTCAATGACTTCAAAAAAATCAATGACGATTATGGTCATGCCGAGGGCGATCGTGCGCTGAGAACGTTTGCAGAATTGCTGCGGATCGTGTTCCGTGAGTCTGATATTGTCGGCAGGCTGGGTGGTGATGAATTTGTGGTGTTGCTGACTGACGCAAGCAGCGCTGACACTTCGCAAACGATTGAACGATTCCGCGATCAGCTCAATGCCATCAACAGCACCGAAAACCGCGGTTATAAAATTCGCTTCAGCGTGGGACAAATTGCGTATCGACCTGAACGCCACCTCATGATCGACACGCTGTTATCTGATGCCGATGCGGCGATGTACGCCAACAAGCAGCAAATGAAACTGGCTCACTGATCAAAGCCGCCGTTCACAGCGCCTTGTACAGCACGGCATCAATCGCACTCATGAATTCCGAGATATTGATCGGCTTGGTCAGGTAGCGCAAAAATCCGGCCTTCAATCCCAATTCAATATCATTTGATGCGGCGTTGGCAGACAGTGCCATGACCGGAATATGCGCGGTTTCCGGCATGGCGAGCAGCAACCTGAGTGCGTCGAGACCGCTGATGTCTGGCAGCTGGATATCCATCAGGATCAAGTCAGGCAAATGATCCCTGGCCATCTGCACACCGCTGCGCCCGGTCTTCGCGGCCAGCAGCTTCAGGTCGCTGCGCCGCGCAATCAACTGTTCAACCAGGTTCAGATTGGTCTGATTGTCTTCGACATACAGCAAGGTGCGCTGCAGTGCGTTGGCGGTGCGCGAGCTGCCTATCTTCTTGTCGGCTTCGAATTGCGCACTGGCCGACGTGACCGAGGCCGTCGAGAGCGGCAGTTCAAACCAAAAGGTACTGCCCACAGCAACTTCACTGCTGACCCCGATTTGCCCGCCCATCAATTCGACCAATTGTTTGGTCACCACCAGACCGATACCGGTGCCTTCCGTGCCGCTGGCTTCCTGACCGAGCCGGTTAAATGGCTGGAACAGTTGCTGGACCAGCTCAGGCGCGAGTCCCTTGCCGGAGTCACGCACGCTGACTCTGACGACGCCATCCGCCGTGGTTTCGCAGCTCACCTTGACCGTGCCACCCGGTGTGTTGTACTTGATCGCGTTGGACAGCAGATTGATCAATACCTGTTTGATGCGGATCTTGTCGGTGTCGACGTAGCAATGAGCCAGGTCGTCGGGAAAGGAGACCACGATGTTGAGCGCTTCGGCCTGCGGCATGATCATGAACTGGCAGTCATACAGAATCTCCGTCAGGTCGATGGTTTCCTTGGTAAACGTCAATTTGCCGGATTCAATGAGTGCCAGATCGAGAATCTCATTGATCAGGCGCAGCAAATACCAGCCGCCCTTCAATATCTGCTCAATCGACATTTTCTGCGCCGCTGTCGGCAGTGGCGTTGCAGTTTCCATCAACTGCGCAAACCCCAATACCGCATTCAGAGGCGTGCGCAATTCATGACTCATGCTGGACAGGAAATCCGATTTCGCCATGTTGGCTTTATCGGCTGCGGCTCTGGCACTTTCAAGTTCAATATTTTTTTGAGTGAGCGCCAGTTCAGCCGTTTTACGGGCGCTATTGTCGCTGCCGATAAATAGATAGCCGATCAGTGCACCGTGCTCGTCGCGCAAGGCCGTGATCGATACCAGCGCCGGAAAGCGTGTGCCGTCGAGCCTGATATAGGTCAGCTCAACAATATCCTCGATGTCGCGCGAGGCCTTGTACAGCAAGGCGTCCAGTCCTGGCAGGACCTCCACACCCAGCTCCAGGCTCAAGGCAGCCGCCCGGTCAATGATTTCGTCCGGATCGGCCAGACTGTCGGGCGTCACTTTATTGACAACGTCAAGCGCCCGGTAGCCGAACATGCGCTCGGCACCGACGTTAAATATCTGAATGACACCGGCCAGATCGGTCGCGATGTAAGAGAAGTGCGGGTTATTGTAAATTGCTGTTTGCAGTGCATTGGTCTGCAGCGCAAGTGTCTGCCGCTCCGGCAAGGCTTCGAATTTGACCATACGATATCCAGTTAAATTGACCGAACAATCATGCCCCAATGTTCAGGAAGCGTGACCGCGAAAAAAAATCAACCGGGAGGATAACACTGATCGTGATCTTGCCACTGTACGCTGGCAGACAGTTCTGGCAATGGTGCTGCGGATTGCAGCTTTATTCAGATTGCGCGCTGGTTCACACGCTTCGATAATTCCTCCGCGCTTTCCTTGCGCTCGCTGTAACGATCAACCAGATACGGCGCGACATCACGCGTGAGCAAGGTGAACTTCATCAACTCTTCCATGACATCGACCACACGGTCATAGTAAGCGGAGGGCTTCATGCGTCCTGCTTCATCAAATTCCAGGAATGCCTTGGCAACGGACGACTGGTTCGGTATCGTGATCATGCGCATCCAGCGCCCGAGCAGGCGCAATTGATTGACCGCATTAAATGATTGCGAGCCACCGGACACTTCCATGACCGCCAAAGTCTTGCCCTGGGTCGGTCGCACTGCACCGATCGACAGTGGAATCCAGTCTATCTGCGCCTTCATGATCCCGGTCATCGCACCATGCCGCTCCGGCGAGCACCACACCATGCCTTCGCCCCACTGGGCCAGTTCGCGCAATTCCTGTACTTTGGGGTGACTCTCCGGAGCACCATCCGGCAACGGCAGCCCTGCCGGATCAAAGACACGCACCTCACCGCCCAGCGCAACCAACAAACGCGCCGCTTCCAGCGTCAGCAATTTGCTGTATGAACGCTCGCGCAATGATCCATACAGCAGCAGGAAACGTGGCGCATGTGTTGAGGGTGTCAGCGGCGCAAGCTTGGCCGGCTCCGTCCTGTCGAATAATTCGTGCCGCAGACTCGGCAAGTCACTTGCTGTTGGAAACACGGTGCCCCTCCGCATTGATCACTTGTTCGCCGTCTTCTTTGCTAAATTCCTTCAGTTGCGGAGGAGTCAGAATATCCAGAACCAATTCCGAAGGACGACACAACTTCGTCCCGAGCGGTGTGACAACGATCGGGCGATTGATCAGGATGGGATGCAGCATCATGAAATCGATCAGAGCATCGTCGCTTAAACCTGGATCACTCAAATTGAGTTCTTCATAGGGCGTGCCCTTTTTACGTAACAGAGCACGCACCGGGATATCCATCGCGGTGATCAACTCGATCAATCTGGCGCGCGTTGGTGGATTGAGCAGATATTCAATGACGACCGGCTCTTCGCCGGTATTGCGAATCAAGGCCAGCGTGTTACGCGATGTTCCGCAGTTGGGGTTGTGATAGATGATTGTGCTCATTTTTATATTTGAAAAGTGAAATCAGTCAGGGGATGTGAAGTCGCTGGGTGCGACGGTGCCGCCGACGGTTGAATCTTTTGGTGTCGCCGGATACAGCCAGCAAAATAAAATTGTGGCCACTGCGGCGCCAAGCAACTGCGCCACAATAAAACCTGGTGCATCAGCTGGACGAATTCCGGCAAAGGTATTGGTTGCGGCGCGCGCCAACGTCACCGCAGGATTGGCAAAGGAAGTCGACGCTGTGAACCAGTACGCTGACGTGATATAGGCCGCCACGGCAAAAGGCGTGACGCCAGGTCTGCTGCGCGAACAGCCGATGATCACGGCAATCAGACCGAAGGTCGCAACAAATTCGCTCCACCATTGCGCTATGCCGGTGCGCACGTGTTCAGAGGCAAAAAAAACCGGATCCTGAAACATGCCGTGCGCAGCGGCCACGCCCGCATAGGCTCCCACAATCTGCACCAGAATATACGGCAGCACTTCTGAGCGCGGTATGTTGTTTTGCCACGCTTCCGACAAGGTCACGGCAGGATTGAAATGCGCGCCGGAGATCGTGCCAAACATCAGGATCAGTGCCACCAGTCCCGCTCCCGTGGCAAGCGTATTGGCCAGCAAAGCGATCGCAACATTACCGCCCGCCAGTCGCTCTGCCATGATCCCGGAGCCGACGACCACGGCAAGCAAAAAGGCGCTACCCAATCCCTCTGAAACCAAACGACGCGCCAGTGTCATGCCGGTTCCTTTGCAATCTTCTGGCAAACCGGCGTACAGGGATTTCCGCCGCAGCAGTTCTCGGTCAAAAATCCGATCAGCCCCGACATGGTTTCAAAGTTGGCGGAGTAAATGACAAACCGGCTCTCCTGACGCGATGTCACCAGCTCGGCATGCAACATTTCTTTGAGGTGGAACGATAAGGACGAAGCCGGAATGCCGACCTGTTCGCTTATTTTTGTCGCCGCCATCCCCTCCGGGCCGGCCTGCACCAGCAAACGGAACACCGCCAACCGCGTTTCCTGGGCCAGTGCTGCCAGGGCGGCAATAACCTGATTGGTCTGCATAATTTTTACCTTTTTTTACCTATTAATTCCATATTTCGATAATACTCGAATTATAGAATCAAAACAGGTTTATTTTAGTTATTTTTAAGCAAACAAATGCCCGGGAAAGTTGCGGCTTTAAAAAACAGGCAGATGAACCCGACCTTCGCTGAACGTGGCTAATTAAGGCATTCACTCAACCGCACAGGCTGTCGAAAAAAGTCGGACCGAAATTCCAGCGACTTTCAGGCGGCGATTTTTAATCTTCCACTTACCACCGGTACGCTCAACATGATCAATATAACTTCCCTCAACCGTGATCTCATAGACATTGCCATCGACATGGGAAAGCTCGGTAAAGCGTTTCGCCCCTAAGAACAGGGATAGTTCACGAGACTTCAATTCTGCCCCGGTAAAATGAAATGCCTGAAAATACAGTCTTGCAGTGGCATGCTCATCGTCCGGAAAATTGACAGCGATCTTAAAATCCCGATCCGCAGGAAATAGAAATTCTTTGCCAACGAATCCGATTAAATCTTCAACACCGAAACGAGCCGGCTGTTCGCCAGAATGCCGACTCGATTCACTCCCCTCCCAGACTTCAGAAATATAAATGCTCGCATCCAAAATAACCTTGTCACGTGCATAGCAACTGCACAGGCTCTTAATTTCCTGCTCGGCGATGAGACGCTTTAAACCGACCAATTCAGTCATGGGTTTGCTCCGCTATCCTGCAATCGATCCAGATACAAAATCCGCGGCTGCCATGGCCTGATTTCTGTCCCCGCTTTTTTAGTCAACCCGGATAATAATTTTGCCGGAGCTGTGTGAGCAGACGCCCCATTCGTGTTGAATGCCGGATTTTTAGCCCATCGCGTTGAAACTGCCGAACAGGCGCTTCAGATTATTTGCCGATACCTGGTTTGGCAGCGGCACAAAGTCGACTTCGGCATCGCCGGGACCTTTGCCAATCGTGGCGATCTGGTGTTCGTTTGTTTCGCTAACGATGCGCAGAATTTCGTGAGCGATGTCGTCACCGGAAATGTAATCTTCAGGCAAAGCCTGCGCAGCGCGGGTCCGGACCAGAGAATCAATGACCAATTCAGTTATCCAGGGGGTAGATTGATCAGCTTCCGCGATGAGAAATCTGGTCCAGGCCATTTGGGCCGTCGCAGACACCCCAAAGGCCGAGACGTTGGGAACGGCCTGCATTGCAAGGATGCCATTCAATTTGATGAAATGGGTGTCAGGGCCCAAGGCTGGAATCAGAGTCTGACTCAAACCGACATACGGGAAAAAAGTATCCTGAAAGACGCGATGAACTTCGTCGATCGGGACTTCCAGGGCGCCAGGCCCCTGCCAAAATGTGCCGACTGCGCTTACCGCAGCGCGCAACTTACCTTCTTTTTCTATCAGAGCAGCCATCGCTGTCAGACCTTGTTGGGTGCCAACATCAGCTTTCAAGGGAATGAATTCACCCGTGGAGATGTCCTGCAGTGAATTGCCCAAGGCCGCCAATTTTTCTTTGGAACGCGACGGAACAATCACTCGTGCGCCCTGCTGCAAGAACATTCGCGTAATCCGCTCTCCGATTCCACCCGCTCCGCCCGCCACGACGACAAGTTTGTTTTCTAAATGATGTTGGTTTTGGTTCATGTGTTTTCTCCGTGCGACATGGGAGTCGCGTTGCTGGTTAAGTTTTGAACTATTTGGTTTCGAACTGATTGGTATATTATTGGGCGCTACGATTCTTGTCAAGCAGTTTTTAATTAAATAGTTCAAATATATTAAAGGGCTTCCGCCAACGTATTTAAAAGTATTGCCGGAACATAGTCTCCTGGCTGGCATGTCGCCTTGCATGTTTAGAACTCTTTAGTTATAATACTCTTGTGCAACGGGCACGATCAATGGGATTCAAACCAAATGATTAACAATTCTGCGAAAAACTGTGGGCGACCACGTAACTTCGACGAGAGCGATGCGCTGGAAAAGGCGACTAAGGTATTCAGGTCAAAAGGTTACGACGGCGTGACGATCGACGATCTGGTAGCGGGGATGGGTGTGGGGCGGCCGAGTCTGTATGCCATCTTTGGAAATAAGCAGGCCTTGTTTTTGCGCGTCCTTAAAATGTACACGGAAAAAAATGGCGCGCTCGTCGCGAAGGCACTTCTCTCACCTTTGAGTCTGCGCGAGTCGCTCGCCGGTTTCCTGAGAGCTATCGTCGACAATGCGACCGAGGAACAGTCAGCGCCGGGATGTCTTGCGGGCTGCGTTGCGCCACTGGTGAACGATGAAAAAGTTCGGGAGATCCTGCACAACGCAGCCGGTGCCAGCCTGGCGCACATAGAACTTCGACTCAGGGATGGGATCAGCGCGGGAGAAATTCCCGCCGACTTTCCGGTAGAAGTGCGGGCCAGCCAGATGGTGGATCTGGCCCGTGGCCTGACCATGCGCGCACAGCTGGGCATTCCGCGCAAGACGCTGCTCAAAGATGCCGCGGAAACGGTCGACCTGTTGCTGCCTCCGGTGGCTGAAAACAACTGACTATTCAGATGTTTTTACTTTGACCAGCTTACATTGCCGTCGATAATTTTCGTAAGACCAGGCGCCCGGAAATCACCAGATGACGATGCCATCGATTCCTGAAACGCCAGTTCAAACTTTGACGGTTCAGGCAACAATTTTTTCAGAGTCTGGACCACCCGAAGCAGGCGGAAGTCGTTTTCTGCCGCATCATCGCAAGTGTCATTGATACAAAAAAACGGCAGCGCGCCAAATTGAGCCAACAGGGAATCGAACTGCGTCTTGGCATTTTTTTCGCCTGTGTCGATATGCAATGGGTCGAGCACCATTTGCTGGGCGATCCCGATCTGTACCATCCAGCGTGGCACCAGATCGGGGACGATTGCCGGCGATCGCCAGGAGCGGAATGTCGTTGAGCGCACTTGCTGAAATAATTCCGGCGCAATTTTTTCAAGCGCAAACATCGTGCTCTTTAGCATGGGACGCGGTGAGTGCGAATAAATGCGTGACTCATGCCGGTAGGCCGGATAGCGCTGTGACAGCCAGGTCTTCGACAGAATTGACGCATTCACCAAAGCGGATTCATTGCGCTGCAAGACTTCGTAGTCGGGTATTGATTTTGTCTCGGAAAAAATTCTTAGCTGGTCTCCAAACCACCAGTCGATATCGACCTGGGCACCGAAAAAAACATCGTCGTTCAGATAAATAAATTTCTCGGACAGGCCGGGAATATGGTGCAGGTAAGATTCGATATGGCCCGAATCAAATATCGATCCGCTTGGGTTCGGAATCAAATCCTGATGATCAATAACGGTGACGTATTCGGAAGCGCGCAGCCAGGATGGGGTCTGTTCGTCAGTGATGATATAAACATGACCGTGATCAGGAAAAAACTTCGCTAATGCGCGCAGATTGAACAGCAGTTCGCCGTTGTCACGATAGCGCCCCGCCGTGTTGCCATGCGCTGCCAGCTCGTCCGGGTTCTCCGTGATCCAGCGCGAATAGGCCTGCTGCCGTTTTATCTGCCAGGCCGGATCTGCACCGTCTACCCATAGGTAGACAATATCAATCTGTTCCGGAATCTCACTCGCATCGTTCATTAAGCCAGTCATCTTTCTAATAACAAAATTTTGGAGTGACTGATCAAGTCCAAAAGAAAAGGGGCCGCAAATCTGTGCAACCCCTTGTATTTTATGTCTATCGTTGTGTCTATCGTTCCCTGATGCTGATCAGGTGAATGCACAACAGCAGTCAATTCAAGCAGACCGGAGGCTACCTGCGATCAATGGATTTCGCAACAATTTTCGCGCCGGAATCGGCCAGCGATCAGCGCCTTTCATCCCATCAGCTTATCCAAGTTCACTATAAAAATAGTGTATTTGCAATAAAAATTATTGAGATTAGCTGAGGGCTCATAGGTAAGCGTCTGTCGAGCGGCTTCGAATCCGGAATTGACCCGGTAATTTTATTATCTGCTTTCAAGCAGAGCGGACTGTTTTGCATTTTCTGATTTCACCGAGTTGTCAAATGCTTCGGTTATTCCAATGTCAGCCTTGCAAAAGGATACCTGGGACACGCACTTCGCTAATCCAGGATTTGGTTTCCGTCATGCCGAGCCGATATCGTGCGCAGTTATATTCCGCAAGCGCATTCAACTCTTGAACGAGCAGTTGCTGAAATCTCACGACGTCTTGGTCGGGTAATCCCAACGCAAGCAACACGTCCCCGATTGGTTTCCGGCCTCGCACAACCAGGCCCACTGCTTCATTAAGGACTTCCCGGTATTTAATCCGAAACGGGTCTGGGGACCCAAGCGACTCCGATACAATTTTGTATTTGGTATGGGAGCGTCGGTATGTCCAATTAAACAGGTCAACCGCCATTGATACATCGCAGGCTTCATACACACCCATCATGGCCAAGGCATAGTCTTCGCGATTAACATCAAGGAATGATAATGGCGCCTGGTTATAGAGCATCAAGGGGATGTTGGCGGCAACTCTGCTCACACGCTTGTTTCCGTCCTCGAAAGGCTGCAGATAAGCCAGGTTCACCCATAAGAAAAAAGAGGCTTCTAACGGGTTTTTGATGTGTTGGGCTTTCACTATGATCTGTTCAAACATCTCGTGCAGCATAGCTGGGACTTGAGTAGGAACATAAGTAGTGCCGCTGATGTTGACCACTTTTTCGCGAATAGCGCCAAGTGATACGGAATCAGCCAGCAGGTCTTGCATTAGTACCGCATGCAAATTTCGAACAAGACTCGCGGTTAGCCCTTGTGTTGGAACAGCATCAACCAGGAACTCAATGGCAGCTTTGTGGTTGAGTAGCATGACAGCATCGGTGTCAGTAGCAGAAGCTCCACTTTTGAAGAGTTCTTCCGTATCCAGAAGTGTGTAACGGTTACCTTCGAGATGAGAAGACGACCAGGACAAGTCAATCAGCAATTGCTCCAAAACCTTACGAACATAGGTGCCGGCTGGAAGTTGCCCTTCGAGATGACCAAGCGCAACCAGTTCCTCGGAGAGTTCTCGCGGCAGCAAGAAAGTTTCGTTGGGTACGTAGTCATCAACGAATGCCCGGCGATATGTTACGGGGACACGCGCGGCCAATGGCAGAGATAACTGCTGCCTGAGAGCCAAGCTTTTTGCCCGCCATTCGGGTCCGATGGTTTGGGGTGTTTCAGGGACAGGTAACTGAGTTACGGCGTTGCCAGGTGAATCCGTTGTTGGGAGCCTGTACTTCGTTGCGCGCGCCTTGCCCGTGACTTCAATCCTGCCAACTGCAATCAATTTTGCGATCAGGCGCTGGACCGCGGGTTTACTCGAACCTGTTGCAACGACCAGCTGACTTGTCGAGACGAGACCCTGCCCGCCAGAAGCAAGTGCTTGCAGGGCTTCTAATAATTCATCGGTTGTCAGGCGGTCGCCGTATGGCATAAGTGGATTAGCAAATAAGGTGAGTCGATTCTACTGAAATCGAGTCGATTTCGCAAGTATCGACTCGATTTGACCGGTATCGACTCGATTTAAGGGCTATCGACTCGATTTTATTTAAATTTGCAGCAATGTACTTTTTTCTTTATGCAGTCGCGAGCTCATCTGACAGCTCGGGATGCTTGACAATCAGACGCAGCAGGCACAGCACCCCGCCGGGCGGCGCGAAGCGACCTTGCTCCCAGTCCCTCAGTGTCGCCACTGGCGTATCAATCCGTTCTGCAAACACTGTTTGCGTCAAACCAGATTTTTCACGTGCCAGACGAACGAGGATTTGTTCGGCCGTCGTGACACGTCCGGCCATACCAGCCTTGGCTTCCTTCAAGGCCTGCCGCAGATCAGGGAGAGATTCGCCCGCATCGATCTCAATGGCCTTGGCAACAGCATCAATATTCATTTTTTTGATACTCATATCACACCGCTCTCTTGATTTGGGAAGGCATCATGATCCCGTATATTTTCAACGCTTGAAACACTTTTCGCATCCTCACAAATGAACGCATTATCTCGATGTTCACTTGGACAGCCCTGTCGCTGCGCAATACACTAGACAGGATCGCTACGCCCTGCTCAGTAAAAGCGAAGGGCACCTTGCGGATGCCACCCCAACTTGAAATCACAAAATGTGATTTCAAATTAGCCCATTCTCCGTCTGACAACTGAAACATAAAGTCATCAGGAAACCTGTCTATATTTCTATTGACCGCCTGCAAAAAGTTCGAAACTGGTCTGATCCTCACTCCACCGTAACCGACTTCGCCAAATTACGCGGCTTATCGACATCAGTCCCACGCGCCAGCGCCGTGTGATACGCCAGCAACTGCAAGGCGACCGTATGCAAGATCGGTGACAGCGCGCCATAGTTTTCCGGCAGGCGAATTACGTGCACGCCTTCGCTGGAGTGAATGTTCGAATCGGCATCGGCGAACACATACAGCTCACCGCCACGTGCGCGCACTTCCTGCATATTTGATTTCAATTTTTCCAGTAACGCGTCTTTCGGCGCGACTGTGACCACCGGCATTTCCTTGGTGACCAGTGCCAGCGGACCGTGCTTCAGTTCTCCTGCAGGATAGGCTTCCGCATGAATATAGGAAATTTCCTTGAGCTTTAACGCGCCTTCCAGAGCGATCGGATAATGCATGCCGCGGCCCAGGAATAAGGCATTTTCATGTTTCGCAAAATCTTCCGACCAGGCGATGATTTGCGGCTCCAGTGCCAATACCGCACTGATCGCAACCGGCAGATGGCGCATGGCTTTCAGGTGCTGCGCTTCCTGTTCATCGCTGAGTCGGCCTTTACTTTGCGCCAGCGCCAGCGTCAATAAAAACAGGGCCGCCAGCTGGGTGGTGAAGGCTTTGGTCGAGGCGACACCCACTTCCACACCGGCGCGCGTGATGTAGGCTAACTGACATTCACGCACCATCGCGCTGGTCGAGACATTGCAGATCGTCAGCGTGTGTTCCATGCCCAGTGAACGTGCGTGTTTCAGCGCGGCCAGCGTATCGGCGGTTTCGCCACTTTGCGAAATCGTGATCACCAGACTGTTGGGATTGGGTACGCTGTCGCGATAGCGATATTCACTCGCCACTTCCACCTGCACCGGAATTTTGGCGATCGATTCGATCCAGTATTTTGCGGTAAGACCTGCGTAGTAACTGGTGCCGCAAGCCAGGATCAGCAGCGAATCGATTTTTTTGAATACGTTGTAGGCGCCGTCGCCAAACAGTTCGGGCATGATGCCGGTGACGCCTTCGAGTGTGTCGCCGATGGCGCGTGGTTGTTCGAAGATTTCTTTTTGCATGTAGTGACGATACGGGCCCAAATCAGCGGCACCAGTGTGCGCCTGCACGGTACGCACTTCGCGCTGCACTGACTTGCCATTCACGTCGACGATCCAGCAGCGTTGTAATTGCAGGTCGACGACATCGCCCTCTTCCAGATAAATAATTTGGTCAGTGATTCCGGCGATCGCCATCGCATCCGAAGCAAGAAAATTTTCACCCTGGCCGACGCCGACGATCAGCGGTGAGCCCTGGCGCGCACCGACTACCCGATGTGGTTCGTCGCGACAAAATACCGCAATGGCATATGCACCATGCAGACGCTTGACTGCCAGTTGCAGCGTTTCAAACAAATCGC
Organism: Oxalobacteraceae bacterium GrIS 1.18; assembly: GCA_040544425.1. Classification (GTDB taxonomy): domain Bacteria; phylum Pseudomonadota; class Gammaproteobacteria; order Burkholderiales; family Burkholderiaceae_D; genus Solimicrobium. The sequence goes on along the minus strand of JBEONO010000004.1, from coordinate 183,728 downwards.
CCCGATATAAATGATCGACCAGATGCGCGATCACTTCGGTGTCGGTCTGGCTTTCAAACACATAACCCAAGGCCTGCAATTCGGCGCGCAGTTCATCGTGGTTTTCAATAATGCCGTTATGGACCAGTGCGATCCGATCACGCGAAAAATGTGGATGGGCGTTGTCGGTGGAAGGAACACCGTGGGTTGCCCAACGGGTGTGGGCGATGCCGGTAAAACCGGACAGCCCGGATTGTTCAATCTGCTTTTCCAGCTCGGCCACGCGCGAGGTGCTGCGTGACCGTTTCAGCTCACCGTGGGTGTGCAGGGCGATGCCGCAGGAATCATAACCGCGATACTCGAGCCGTTTTAATCCCTCGATCAGGATGGGAGTGATATTACGTTGTGCTACTGCGCCGACGATGCCACACATAAAAACCTCGCGAATGAGTGAATGAATCCTGCTTGAATGAACGTATCCTAGATGAAAGATCGTGACTTTAATGATCATTATTCTGTTTAATATGAAATATTCAGCCACATATATCACAGCGTGAAATATAATTTCATCTTTGTTTGATTCATGACTGGAAAAACCATGGCTATCGACAGCATTCTCCTGGACGAACTGGATAAGCGCATCCTGACTGCCTTGCAGGAAAGCTCGTCTCGCACCAATCAGGAACTGGCGGAACTGGTGCACGCCTCGCCGCCGACCTGTCTGCGTCGCGTCAAACGCCTGATTGATGCGGGCGTGATTGCGCGTCAGGTGGCCTTGCTCGACCCGCAGAAAGTGGGGGCAGGATTAACGGCGCTTGTCGAAATCACGTTGGACGTGCAAAGCAGCGAGCGTCTGGTGGAATTTGAAAAGCTGGTGGCGGATGAGTGGGCGGTGCAGCAATGCTACCGGGTTTCACCGGGGCCGGATTTTGTGTTGGTGATGCAGGTGGCGGATATGGCGACGTATCATGCGCTGGCGCATCGGCTGTTTGCAAATCAGAGCAATGTGCGCAATGTGCGCAGTTTTTTTTCGGTATTGCGCAGCAAGTTTGAAACGCGGATTGCGCTGTGAGTTAAGACCGAGCGCATAAATATATCTCGACTAGGCGCCCCCCGGCTCGGCGCCCCCGGCTAGGCGCCCCCGGCTAGGCGCCCCCGTCGTTCCCGCGGGTGTAGGCGGGAACCTAGTGTCGTATATCTGCCGTTGATAAACAAACGACGCTAGGTTCCCGCCTACACCCGCGGGAACGACGGGCCATTTTTTTTATAAATGTTTTTGGGCAGATTTCGCAGGCTGGGTCACGACCCAGCCTGCATTTCATCTAACTTCCCGATAACTTTTGCTCGGGGTATAAAACCACCTGCACATAGTTATCAGTCGTCAGATAGCGATTCGCCGCCTGTTTGATGTCTTCCACCGTCAGCGCATTGGTACGCTTTTCCAGTGTCAGGATATCGGCCGGATCGGTGTTGTACAGCGTCGCTTCCTGCAGATACGACAACCACTGCTCATTGGTGCGAATCGCGATTTTTTGATTCGTGACCCAGTTCAGTTTCACCTTATTTAATTCTTCCAGCGTCGGACCCTGCTGCTTCAATTTCTCGATCTCGCCAAACGCTGCGGCGACGACCTTGTCGACGTTTTCAGGGCCGCAGGGGAAGCTGGCACTGAGGCGATAATTTTGATACGGGATACGTTCAATCGTGCCGGACATCGAGCCGCCGTAAATCAGGGTCAGCTTTTCACGCAGAATATCAATGATGCGAATATTCATGACTTCGATCATGGCGTGAAAGCGCATATTCTCTTCTTTGCTGTATTGCGCCGGGCCGGTGAACATCAGGGAAACCTGACTCTTTGGTTCGCTGCCGCTATACACGTCTTTTTTCACCACGCCAGTCACCGGACGAATATTCAGGTCACGATAGGCCAGCGGGATGTCGCCAGTCGGCAGGCTGGCCAGATAGGTGGCGATCATCGGCTTGATTTTCTCAATCTGAAAACTGCCCACTACAATAAACGTCAAGCCTTTGGCACTGCCCAGTCGTTCGTTATAAATCGCTGCGCTGCGGTTCATGTCAACATGCGCAAAGTCTTCAGGTTTTGGCGTGAGGGACAGGCGCGGATGGTTGTTGTAGATCGTCGCTGCCACGGTGTTTGAAAAAATCGATTCCGGTTTGGCCATGCTGTTTTTGGACAGATCCTGCATACGACTGATGTAAGCAGTAAACAGATTCGGGTCCTGACGTGGCGGAGTAAAGCGCAGATAGACCGCCTGGAACATGGTCTCTATATCTTCACTGGATGCGCCACCCGCTACGCTTTCCGTATAGTTGCCCAGTGTCGACTGCACGGTTGCTGTTTTACCCGCCAGGATTTTTTGCAACTCGGTCGGCGTAAAGTTGGCCAGGCCCATGCTGTATTCAACCGGCACGGCATAGCGCGCGTTAAATTTATCGGCATCGTCAAACAGCGACTGGCCGCCAAAACGGGTCCCCGTCAACAGCACCTGATCGCTTTTGAAATCGGTCGCTTTCAGGATGACCTTGATGCCGTTCGAAAGCGTCAATTCGGTCAGGTCCAACACCTTGTTTTCAGTTTCGGAAACGATGCTGCCTGGCTTTGGTGACTCGGTCATCAGACTGGCCGCAATCGCTTTATCGTCATTGGCCAGCACGGTATTTTTTTCGGCAGCTTCTGCCCAGCTCAACAACTGCGTTTTTTCCGGGATGAGTTCGGCGTCTTTGTCGGAACCGAGGTAGGCGACCAGTTTGGCAGCGCCATCAGGAATACTGTTTTGCGCATAGTGATTGACTTCATCCAGGGTAATGCCAGGCAAGAGTAGTTGTACATAGTTGTATTCATTGACGATGCCGGGAATCGATTCGCCCGTTAAAAAATGGCGGATATATTCGGAGACAATGCTGGCCGACTCGGACTTTTCACGTTCTTTATATTGCGATTCATAATTGCGCTGCAAAGTTTTTTTGCTGCGCTCCAGTTCGGCCTCACTGAAACCGAATTGACGCGCCCGTTCGTTCTCCTGGGTCAGCGCAACAATCGCCGGCTCAACACCGGCACGGCCGATATAGGCAAACGCGGTGTACGATTCATACCCTCTTACCAGAGTTCCGGGGCCGGATGAGCCACCCAAAAATGGCGGCGTTGCCTGCTGGGTCAATTCTTGCAGGCGCTGATTCAGGATGTCGGTACTCAAAATTTTAATCAGCGATTCGCGATAATCCGCCAGTGTGACGTCCTCTTTGCTCGGGTGGGTTGGATAACGAATCATCAGCAAATTATTCGTCGCTTCCTTATCAGTAATCACCAGACCGGTTGAAGCGCTGCGCGCCGGCACGCTGGCATATTCGCGCACACGTTCGTGAGCAGGATTTTTCAAATGACCGAAATGCGCCTTGATCATTTTTTCCACCTGCGCCGGGTCGATATCACCGATCACATACACCGCCATCAAGTCCGGGCGATACCAGTCCGCGTAAAAGCGCTTGATCACGTCGTACTTAAAATTGCTGATGATGTCTTCTTTACCGATCGGCAGACGACTGGCATAACGCGAGCCGTTAAAGACTTCGGGATAGAGCTGCTTGTCCATGCGGTCACTCGCGCCTTTGCCCAACCGCGCTTCTTCCAGCACGATTTTGCGTTCGGCATCGATATCAGCGTCATTCATGGTCAGGCCTTGCGCCCAGTCTTCCAAGACCAGCAGGCCGGTTTCAAGATTGGGTTTTTTTCCTTTGACCGGCTCAGCTTCAATCGGGATCGGCAACATGTAGACGGTTTCGTCAAAGCTGGTGTAGGCATTCAGGTCGGCGCCGAATTTGACGCCAATTGATTGCAGATACGAGATCAGTTCATGCTTTTTGAAATGGCTCGATCCGTTGAAGGCCATGTGTTCGGTAAAGTGCGCCAGCCCTTGCTGGTCATCGTCTTCAAGGATCGATCCGGCTTTAACTACCAGGCGCAGCTCGGCGCGCTTTTCTGGCTTGTGATTCTGTTGGATGTAGTAAGTTAATCCGTTGGCCAGCTTGCCGACTTTCAGCGCCGGATTGACCGGCAAAGGCGCGTTCAGATTCGGCGCTTCGAGCGCCCAGGAAAATTGCGACAGCAAAGAAAATACCAGAACTGCAAAACCGTTACGTATGAAAAGAGGTGTCATTTTTTTACCAGAAAGTGAAAGCGTGTTATCGAATACGGAGCCTGGGCGAGAATACACTGAGTTCAAAGAGCTGTTTTCACGGACCGACATTTTGATACAAATTGGGATCATGCAGATATTCGGCACAATCAAATTTCCCATGCTTGAGGACTGCCATGCGCGCGTGGACGCCAACTTTGACAAACCCGTTTTTTTGCAGCACGCGTGCCGATGCCGCATTGTCAAGACTGACAAACCCGCGCAACTGTTTCAGCTGCCAGTCGCGATAGGCCAGATTGACCAAATGCCTGGTCGCCGCGCTGGCTGCGCCGCGTCCGACGCAGTCCTTGTCAACCCGATAGCCCACTTCAGCGCTGCCGTGCCGGATATTGATCTCGCGCAGATTGGCGCGCGCAATGATGCGATCGTCATCGTCGAGCACCAGACAGCCATGGAACCGGCTCTGCGCTTTGGCAATCAAGTAAGCACGGATATGATCCTGCACGGCGACGAATGAGTAAAAGCGCGCACCGCGTGGCGAGACGAATTGCTCGAACCAGTCGCGGTTACGCAGTTCAAATTCGAGCAAATTCTCTGCGTCGCTTAATTGCAGGTCGCGAATGTACATGTCAGCTTTTGATTTTTTTGACCGGACGCTGCCATCCCTCAATCGTCACCTGTCTGGCACGCGACACGGTAAGCTTGCCTGCGGGTGCATCTTTGCTCAGGGTCGTTCCGGCTCCGAGGTTGGCGCCCTTGCCGACGGTCACCGGCGCAATCAATTGCGAATCACTGCCGATAAAGACATCGTCTTCGATCACGGTGCGGAATTTGTTGGCGCCGTCATAGTTGCAGGTAATCGTACCGGCACCAATATTGACCCGCTCACCAATGGTCGCATCACCCAGGTAGGCCAGGTGATTGGCTTTGCTGTGCGCGGCGATCTGACAATTTTTGACTTCAACGAAATTACCGATATGCACATCGGAGGCCAGGGTAGTGCCGGGACGCAGGCGCGCATACGGGCCGATCTGCGAAGCAGCACCGACTGTGCTGTCATCGATATGGCAGTAAGGTTTGATAATGGTATTTTTTTCGATATGCGCGTCTTTGATCACACAATACGCGCCGATCTGCACGCCATCTCCGATGGTGACCTTGCCTTCAAAAACGCAGCCAACATCAATCGTCACATCACGGCCGCAGTGCAGCGTGCCGCGAATATCAATGCGCTCCGGATCGAACAGCGTCACACCCAGCTCCAGTAATTCCTGCGCCAGATTGCGCTGGTAAAGCCGTTCCAGCTGGGCCAGCTGCACCTTGCTGTTGACGCCCATGGTTTCCCATTCGGCATCCGGCTGCGCCGAGACCAGCTCGACGCCATCGGCTACCGCTTTGGCGATCACGTCGGTCAGATAATATTCGCCTTGCGCATTGTTATTCGAGAGCGTCGCCAGCCAGGATTTCAGCTTGGTGGTGGGCATGATCATGATGCCGGTGTTCACTTCGGTGATGGCATGCTGTTCTGGTGTGGCGTCTTTATGTTCGACGATCTCGCGAATTTTTCCGTCGCTGCGCACGATGCGGCCATAACCGGTCGGATCGGACAGGTTCACTGTCAAGATGCCCAGCTTGTCCATTCCGGCGGCCTGTACCAGACCTTGCAGTGAACTCAGTTTGGTCAGGGGCACATCGCCCGCGAGGATTAAGGTCGGATAGGCTTCATTTAAAAATGGCAGCGCCTGCTGCACGGCATGACCTGTGCCCAGTTGCGGTTCCTGCCTGGCGAACTGCACGTCAGCAGCGGCCAGTTTAGCGGGCACCTGCTCGCCACCATGACCGTAAATGACACATATCGAGGCGGGCGACAGGCCGCGCGCGGTGTCGAGCACATAACTGACCAGCGATTTACCGGCGACCTGATGCAACACTTTCGGCACATCAGAGCGCATGCGTTTGCCCATGCCGGCTGCGAGTATGACTACGTTGAGTTTATTCATGATGGGACCTGATCAGGATTCTTTAGTTGGGATTGAACTGAGCTTGATGGTATTGAATGGCTGCGGTGTTGCACAGGGTTCCTCATCAAATGCAATATCGCCTTCCGGTTTGATCTGCCCGTCGACTTTGAGGTCGACAAAGTTAAACAGATTGCTGTCCATTAAATGCGAGGGCACGACGGTCGAGAGTGACGAGAAAATGTTTTCAACGCGGCCGGGGAATTTTTTTTCCCATTCGCGCATCAACCCCTTGATTTGCTTGCGCTGCAAATTTTCCTGCGAGCCGCACAGGTCGCAGGGAATGATCGGGAATTTCTTTACTTCGGCATAGCGCAGCGTGTCTTCTTCTTTCACATACGCCATGGGGCGGATCACCATATGCTTGCCATCGTCCGATTGCAGCTTGGCGGGCATGCCTTTTATTTTGGCGCCGAAAAACATATTCAGAAAAAACGTTTCGAGGATATCCTCGCGATGATGGCCGAGTGCGATTTTGTTGGCACCGAGTTCATCGGCAACCCGATACAAAATGCCGCGCCGCAGTCGTGAACATAGTGAACAAGTGGTCTTGCCTTCTTCGATCACGCGTTTGACGATGCTGTAGGTATCCTGATTTTCAATATGGAAGGGAATGCCGAGTTTGCTCAGATAGGCAGGCAATATGTCGGCCGGAAAGTTGGGCTGCTTCTGATCCAGATTCACCGCGATGATGTCGAAATGGATCGGCGCTCTTTCGCGCAGGGTCATCAAAATATCCAGCAGGGCATAGCTGTCTTTGCCGCCCGACAGACAGACCATCACCTTGTCGCCGTTTTCGATCATATTGAAATCGCCGATCGCCTGTCCGACCAGACGGCACAGACGTTTGTGCAGTTTGTTATTTTCGTAGGCGATTTTTTCAGCGCTCTTGACGCTGGCCAGCAATGGTTCTGCAACAGTCATTTTGCTTACTCTTTAAATTTAAAAATTTCGACGCCGACGCCTTCGCAATCGGGGTAGACATCGGGCTTCATGGTCGAGATGCGCACACCGCGCACCTTGGGGTGTTCCAGCATCGCTTTGGCGACATCGTCACACAGGGTTTCCTGCAGATGGATATGACCTTGTGCGACCCGGTTGGCGACCGAGGTGCGCATGAAATCGTAATCGACCACTTCATCGAGCGAATCATGTTGCGGCGTTGATTCGGCCAGCGCGACATACAAATCAATATTGATCAGGACCCGTTGCTCACCTTTCTTTTCAAATTCGTGCACACCGATGTTGATGAAAATTTCGTAATTGCGCAAAAACAGGCGGCGACAATCCTGGAGCTGAAACAAGGCGAGATCTGAGTTCATTATGGGTCTTTAGGTTAACGTGCTATTGGGTCGGCGACATACATCACATCACGCGCCAGGGGAATCAAATGCTGCCCGCCATCGATGGCTAAAATTGTTCCGGTCACGGCACGGGCGCCGGCCAGATACACCACGCCGTCGGCAATATCTTGCGGTGTGCTGGATTGATCCAGTGCTGCGTAGCGATGCGATTTCGCAAAATTCTGTTCGTCTTGATGGATCGATGGCAGGGTCGTGCCGGGCGCCAGTCCAACCACGCGGACACGTGGCGCGAGCGCCTGGGCCAGCGTCGTGGTGGCGCATTGCAGCGCCGCTTTGGAGAGCGTGTAGGAAAAAAAATCCGGGTTCAGATTAAACAGTTTTTGGTCCAGGATATTGATCACGCAGCCCTGTTGCGTATCTGGCGTGACCAGATGCAGAGCTTGCGCCAATAACACCGGGGCGGCGACATTGACGTGCATATGCTGGTCGAGCATGGCCTGACTGAAATCGGCGGCGGTATCTACCTCAAACAGCGAGGCATTGTTCACCACGCAGTGCAGCGCGCCCAAAGCGGCGACCACCTGCGGCACCAGTTGCTTCACCGCTGCTTCGTTGGACAGGTCAGCCGCGACACAGATGGCGCGGCGTCCGAGGGCCTTGATTTCAGCTTCCAGTTCCCTGGCGGCGGCTTCGGAACGATGGTAGTGGATTGCCACATCCCAGCCCTGTTGCGCCATCTTCAGGGCAATGCAGCGGCCGATGCGTTTGCCTGCACCGGTGATCAACACCGTTGGCTTGTCTGTATTTGATAAGGGTTTCATCGTCACGTTAGGGATAATCGAGGTCTTCAGTTAAAATCGGCGCACCAGAACACATCGCACACGCCATCCGCTTCGCATGCAAAAACTTCACCTGCCAGTCCCCGCTCCCGACGCACAAGCTTCATCACAGGCACTGTCCGCCCTGATCGCTGCAGAAATCGCGCAGCATGCTGGCTGGATTTCGTTTGCGCGTTTTATGGAACTGGCTCTGTACGCGCCCCATTTTGGGTATTACACCGGCGGCGCGGCCAAATTGGGCGGCGCTGGCGACTTTATCACGGCGCCGGAAATTTCGGCACATTTTGGTGCGGCGCTGGCCAATATCGCGCGCCACGTATTGCCGCAAACTTCCAGTCACATCATGGAATTCGGCGCAGGCACGGGCAAGTTGGCCGTGGACCTGTTGACGGAAATGCATCGTCAGGCCTGTCCGCCCGAGCGATATTATATCGTTGAATTATCAGGAGAACTGCGCTCGCGCCAGGAGCAGGCCTTAAAAGATTTTCCGGAAGTGGTCTGGCTGGATCAAATGCCGGCCAGTTTTTCTGGCATGGTGCTGGGCAATGAGGTGCTGGACGCGATGCCGGTGCGACTGGTCAAAAAAACCGGGTCAGGCTGGCATGAAGTCGGCGTGACCTGGGAGGACGGCGCGCTGACTTGGTCCGAGCGCGCACTGAGCGACCTCGATGTGCTCGAACAAATTCCGCAGGCCGCACAGCTGCCGGTCGGCTATCTGACTGAAGTGCATCCGGTTGCCACTGGCTTTATGAGCTCTGTTGCGCAAATGATAGCAAACGGGGCCGCCGGGCTGGTGTTGTGGATCGACTATGGTTTTCCGGCAGCAGAATATTATCTGCACCAGCGCGATCAGGGCACGCTGATGTGCCATTATCGTCACCACGCGCATGCCGAACCGTTTTACTGGCCGGGTCTGCAGGACATCACCGCGCATGTCGACTTCAGCGCGATTGCCCGCGCCGGGATATCAGCCGGACTGGACTTGCTGTGTTATACCAGTCAGGCGGGCTTATTGATCCACGCCGACATCGCACAATTGCTGATGCGCAGTTCGCCGAGCGACCCGCTCACCTATCTGCCGCAGGCGAATGCCCTGCAAAAGCTGCTCTCCCCGGCCGAAATGGGTGAATTGTTCAAGGCGCTGGCCATGGGGGTCAACGTGCATTTACCCGAAAAGCTGCTGCAACAAAACCGTAATATGAGACTGGGAATATAGAATGATTCGATGGGTTTTTGTTATCTTTGTTGGCCTGATCGTGTTTACCGCGCTGCTGCCCTGGCTGGAAAAGCTTGGCGTTGGCAGGCTGCCGGGAGACATTCGCTTCAAACTTTTCGGACAAGTCTTTTGTTTGCCCTTCGCGTCGACTATCCTGTTATCAATGGCTGTTCTGTTACTTGCGCGATTCTTAAAATAAAATCAACGCAACACAGCCAGCATTTTATTGATAACAACAAATGAATCCGAGACGAGATGAGCGAGCTGTCAGATATACGAGTTTTACTGGTTGAACCCCATTCAGGGATGCGCTCGAGCATTCATAACATGCTCAACTTATGCGGTGTCACGCGCATCGAACATGGGGTCTCTTCCGGTACAGCGCTCGGTTACATCAAGAATAAATATTTCGACCTGATTCTGTGTGAATACGAATTGGGCCCGGGACAGGACGGTCAGCAACTGCTGGAAGACATTCGTCATCACAAGCTCGCTCCGCTGACCACGATCTTCATCATGGTCACTGGTGAACGCAGTTATGAAAAAGTGGTCAGTGCCGCGGAACTGGCGCCGAATGACTATCTGTTGAAACCGTTTACCCCCGATGAGTTATTGGAACGGATTCATCGCGCCATCAAAAAACGCGCCTTGTTTATCAGCGTGTATCACCTGATGGATGCCGGTGAATATCAGGGCGCGATCGAAGAATGTCTGGCGAAAGAAACCGCGTACGTGCGCGAACGCGTCGACTTTATGCGCATGCGTGCCGAACTGCATATCTTGCTCGGCGAGCCGGATGCGGCCGAACCAATCTACAAGCAACTGACCGAGCTGCGCGCGGTGGCCTGGGCGCGACTCGGATTGGCGCGCAGCATTCATCTGCAGGGCCGCTACGCCGAAGCTGAAGATATCCTGAAAGAGCTGGTGGTAGAAAACGACCGCTATATGGATGCCTTTGATCTGTTGGCGAAAAATCATGAAATGGTCGGACAACTGGATTCTGCCAAAAGTGTCTTGACCCATGCGGTTGAAATTTCACCGCACGGCGTGCGGCGGTTGCGCAAACTTGGCGAGATCGCGCTGGCAACCGGCGACTTCCAGGTGGCAGAAGCCAATCTGAAAAAAGTCGTCAATAAAGTGAAGTACTCTGAATTCAAAGACCCGGAAGATCATGTCAACCTCGTCAACGCGCTGGTCCAGAATGGCAATATCGATCAGGCCAAATCGGTGATTCGCGATCTGGAACGATCCATGCCCGACAAAGTGAAAACAGCCGCCTGCAAAGCGATTTCATCGGCATTTATCCATGCAAAAAATAATGATCCGCGACTCAAGGAAGAGCTGAATAACGCTGTCGAAGCCAGCCGGGAAAATATTGGCCTGTCCACGAATATGAAATTGGGTCTGGCAAAAAATTGTCTGGAAAGCGACATGAAGGATGAAGCCAGCGAAGTGATTCTGGAAGTGATGCGCAATTCAACCAACAATACCGAATTGCAGCGCGCGGTCGGTGTCTTTGAAAGCGCCGGTCAGGGTGAATTGGGAAAAGCCCTGGCGGACCAAAGCCGCACCGAAGTGATGGATCTGGTGGCAGCCGGCGTCAAAAAAGCCAAGGAAGGCGATTTCGTGGGCGCCGTTGAATTGATGTCCTCGGCGGTCAAACAGATGCCGAATAATCCGCAGGTAGTGACCAATGCAGCCCTGGCCTATCTGAAATGCCTGGAGCACAACGGCTGGGACCACAGGTTGGGGCAACAGGCCAGACGCCTGATCGAATCGTCCTGCAGGCTGGATCCAACCAATCCAAGGAACGCTGCGCTGCGCAGGTTATACGACGACTTGCAGAAAAAATATGGCATGAGCAAGACCTCAGCATAAATCAATCCCAAAAAATATAAGCGGAGCAGACGTGAACATAGCCGTATCACCAGCCATTCAAGACCAGTTGGCGCGCCAGCGTCGCGACCGTCTTTTGCAAAAAATCAGTACCGACCAGCGTTTGCCGAGTTTGGGCATTGCGATTACTGAAGTCATTAAAATCACCTCGGCCGGGGAGGAGTCAGTCAATAAACTGGCCAAGTTTATTTTGTCGGATGTCGGATTGACCAAGGATATTTTGAATCTGGCCAATTCCGTGTCGTATCGCAAATCACAGGGCAGTTCCGTCACCACGATTTCCAAAGCCATTTTTATTTTGGGTTTTGATGTTGTGAAAACGAGTGCGTTGAGCATGTTGATGCTGGAGTGTTTCAGCGAAAAATATCAAAACCTTTACTACGAGCTGACGCGCTCCTTATGTTCGAGCATCATCGCGCGCGAATGTGTCAGTCGCAGCACCTATCACGACGCCGAAGAAGCCAGTATCGCGGCATTATTCAAAAACATCGGTCAGGTGTTTTTGGCGGCACAGGAACCAAAACTGTATGAAGAAATTATGCAGCCGGTACGGGACGGCAGCGCAACCGTGCATTACTCTGCCGTCAATCATATCGGCTGCGGCCTGCCGCATTTTGGCAGTTTGATCCTGCAGCAGTGGCATATGCCGGACAGTATCGTGCAGGCCGCCGGTGTGCTGCCTTTTGGTGAAATCAAAAAATCCAGGCATCGCAGCGAATGGGTGAAACAGGTTGCTGAATTCAGTTCCGATGCCGCCGAAGTCATCATGATGAATACGCAGTTCAACAAGGAGCCGAGTGTTCCGGTTGATTTCGAAAATGAAAAGTTCACCAAGACCTTGATGCAAAAATATGGCGCGGCACTGGAACTGGACCCAAAAATTCTGGCCGACTGGTTGAGCCGCGCAGTCACCGAGACCGAACAGCTGATCCACAAAATGGGAATGCGCCTTGGGACGCCCAATCCCACCCGTCCTGCGCAAGAGGATGCTGAGCCGGATGATATTTCGCTGGACAGTATTTTGATGATCGGGGAGCTGGAGCCCATGCTCGAACAGCGGACTGCCCACCCCAGCGGCAAACCACATAATGCGCGCGATTTATTACTCGCTGGCGTGATGGAAATGACGCAGACGATCGCCAGCGGCAAATTTCAGTTGAACAATCTGGTCCTGCAACTACTGGAAATTTTGCACGGCAGTCTTGGATTTCAATTCGTCACCGCAGCGTTGCGGGATGTCAAAACTGACCGGTACAGCGCAAGAATTTCGCTCGGCCAGGATTGGCACAAGAAGCAAATCAATTTCAATTTTCCCGGCAAGGACAGTGTGGATTTATTTCATCTCGCATTGAAAAACAATGTCGATCTGATGATAGGCGAAACCGGCAGCAAAAAAATTCACGGCCTGCGGCCCGAGTGGCATCTGAAGCAATTTGCCGAAGTCAAAAGCCTGATGATTTTGCCCTTGATTGTAAATGGCAAGGCGATCGGTTTGATTTATGCCGACCGCAATTGCGAAGCGCCGGAAGGTGTACCGCCGGATGAAACTTCCCTGATTAAAACCATGAAGGGGCAGTTGATTGCGGTGATGAGCAAGTGATCTGATTCGCGCCGATTCTCATCATATTTTTTGCAGGGCTTGATTCAAATCCTTGACCAACCAGATCAGGCTCAGCAAACAACCCATCACCAGCGTAAATATCGCACCCTGCGCCAGCGCAGGCAAGGCGAAGTCGCCAAACCACTGCCCGGTAGTTTGAACAAATACGGCGGTGGCGATCAGGCGCGCCGATTCCAGCCAGAGGTAAGTCTGTCGCATCTCGGTCAAGCCGCCAATAATAAATAAGCCGGAACCGAGCCACAATCCATACCAGGCCACGTGCGCGAAGGGAATCACTTGATCCACCGCCAGAAAATGCGAGGTAATCAGAAGAATAAAAACAAATTGAACAAAGCAGTAAATTTTCCAGCTGGTTGGTAATGCCGGTTCAAATTTTGGCCTGTGCAACACAAATGGTTTGTGCGGATTCTTTTGCGCGACGTCAACTGGTTGCCAACCCGGGTGTTTAAACCAGATCTTGATTTTATCGGTCCAGTTACTGGCATAACCAGCATCTTCAATAATTTTCTGATAGACCTCGATATTGGCCTTGATCGGATTCCAGCTCTGCAAGGGGCTGCGCGTGCCATACACCACGGGGTGTTCATCCATTTCTTCGATGAAGGTGCCGAACAGCCGGTCCCAGACCATTAAAATGCCGCCATAATTTTTATCGAGATAAATATCGTTGGTGGCATGATGCACGCGGTGATTCGACGGCGAAACGAACACCCGGTCAAACCAGCCCAGCTTGCCGATTTGCTCGGTATGCACCCAGAACTGATACAGCAAATCGATCAGGCTGATGGCGATAAACATTTCCACCGGCACACCCAAAATCGCCAGCGGCAAATAAAATATCCAGGCCAGCAAGGGGCCGGAACTGGTCTGGCGCAACGCGGTGGTCAGGTTGTAGCATTCGCTTTGGTGATGCACCACGTGGGCTGCCCACAAGACCGCCACCACATGGCCAGAGCGATGCAGCCAGTAATACAGAAAATCGTAAATCAAAAGTCCCGCACCCCAAACCCACCAGGTGTTGGGCAATTCGAACAGCGCGTAGTGATGGAACACCCAGGCGTAAATGCCGATCAGAAAAATTTTCAGGAACGCCGAGGTGATTTGACTCAACATGCCCAAACCCATGCTGTTGAGGGTATCGCCAAATTGAAAGGCTGCGCGGCCGCGTTTATGGGCCACCAGCATTTCGACAATAATCAGGATGATGAAGATCGGCGAGGCGATCGTAATAACTTGTTCTTGCATGACGTTCCCATTTGGTCTCCGTGGAACGCTGATTGGTATTGCGGCTTACTGGTTTTTTTAATTAACTGCCGTGTTTCAGTAAGCGCGCAATGTCTCGGGCAAAATAAGTCAGCACCCCATCGGCACCGGCGCGTTTGAATGACATCATGGCTTCCATCATGGTCTTGTTGTGATCCAGCCAGCCGTTTTGTGCAGCTGCCTTGATCATGGCGTATTCGCCACTGACCTGATAAGCAAAAGTTGGAACCTTGAATTCATCTTTGACGCGGCGAATGATATCCAGATAGGGCATGCCAGGTTTCACCATCACCATGTCAGCACCTTCGGCTAAATCCAATGCCACTTCCCGTAATGCTTCGTCGCTGTTGGCCGGGTCCATCTGGTAGGTGGCTTTATTACTTTTTCCCAAATTGCCAGCTGATCCCACCGCGTCGCGGAACGGCCCGTAAAAGGCCGAAGCATATTTAGCCGAATAGGCCATGATACGGGTATGGATGTAGTGGTGAGCCTCTAATGATTGTCGTATGGCACCGACACGACCATCCATCATGTCCGACGGTGCAACAATGTCAACGCCGGCACGCGCCTGAGTCAGGGCCTGCCTGACCAACATGGCACAGGTTTCATCGTTCAGAACATAGCCTTCGGCATCGATCAAACCGTCCTGACCATGGCTGGTGTAGGGGTCCAGCGCTACGTCAGTGAGTACTCCCAACTCCGGGAAGTGTTTCTTTAACTCGCGGACGGCGCGCGGGATGAGGCCATCGGGGTTGGTCGCCTCGATCCCGTCGGGGGTTTTCAGATTCGGATTAATCACCGGAAACAGGGCGATTACCGGGATCCCGAGCGCCACGCAATCTTCAGCAACGGTCAACAACACATCCACCGAAATTCTTTCCACGCCCGGCATGGAGGCAACTTTTTCCCGCTGCTCTACCCCTTCCAGGATAAAAACCGGGTAAATCAGGTCGGCTGGGGTGATCGTGTTTTCCCGCATCAAGGCCCGCGAGAACACATCTTTACGCATGCGCCGCATCCGGGTTCCAGGAAAATGAAAAGAATTTTGTAAATTAGTCATTTTATTTAAAAATTTAGGGAACTTATTGAAATAACCACGTTCTGATGTTCGGGTAATCCGTTACCCCCTGCTTCACTTCCCTGAGCGGGCACCGAAAGGTGTTGAACCCAGTGCATTATGCACTGGGTCTTTTTTTATTCGGCCAGCTTTTTGGGATCTTTCTGTTCAGCATCAAGGTCTGCCACGTTTTCAACGACATTTTCGTCAGCAAGTGGGATATCCAAGCCCAACAACTCCTGGATTTTCGCATCAGCCTCTTCCAAACCCACCCGTTTCAATGCGGAAAATAGTTGCGCCGTGTACGGAAACGGTTCACCGTTTTGATCGACATAGCTGGCCAGAACCGACCGGGTCAAGCGCAGGGCGTTAGTCGAATCGTTGCGATTGAGTTTGTCTGATTTTGCCAGAATGCAATGCACGGGTCTGCCGGTCGGGGCAAACCACTCTAGCATTTCCTTATCCAGATCGGTAAACGGGCGACGTGCATCCATAATTAATACCAGAGCGCACAGCTGGTCCCGTGATTTGACGTAGGCGCCCAGCAATTCATTCCAGTGATTCTTTGCCGCGCCCGGTACTTCAGCGTAGCCATAACCCGGCAAGTCGACCAGTAAGGCGCGGATTTCTTCGATCTTTGTCGGGTCCTTGCGATGCTGGGCAACATGCGCGCCACCGATCGAAAAGTAATTGATATGCTGAGTGCGACCCGGTGTTTTGGACGCGAAGGCAAGTTTCTTCTGATTGCATAAGGTGTTGATTGCAGTAGATTTACCTGCGTTGGAGCGCCCTGCGAAAGCTAACTCTGGAACTTGTAGATCAGGCAAGTTGCGAAGGTGATTGACCGTGGTGAAAAAGCGCGCCTGCCAGAGTATAGACATAATCCTTGATTCCTTTGTTGACCGCTCACCGGTATTAATAAGCGGATGAAAATATTCAATAAATTCACCTTTCAGCAATTCTTCAGTTGGGTAAGAGCGCTACAGCGTCGATTGCACAGTTTCCCGGCTCTCTGGCAGCGTTGCTCGTCGTTGCAGATAATGTCTGCCGCCTCCTCTCGCCTTGCCATAGAGTCGGTAAACTGCACACTCAACGCTGTCCAACAAAGGAATCAAGGATAAATTGAACCGAAAAATGCAACAAAAAGGAAAGGAAGCTATTGTACAATAACGGGCTATTGAATGTTGTTTCCTTGTGCCAAGTTTTCCGTAAGCTAAGATTAATCGGAACAATTGATCGGCATTATCTTAAACTTCGTTGTTATTCCGTCTTCAAGGTGCGTGCATGAACCAAAAATCTTTTCTGAAAACATTATTCGTTGCCATGTTGGCCATGTCCACTCTGGCATACGCTGCTGAAGAAAAGACCACTGCTGCAAAACCTGATCCGGTAAAAGGCGGCGCACTCTATACCAACGGTGATGCGTCCCGAAACATTGTGGCCTGCATTTCCTGCCACGGCGATGCCGGCAATTCCACGATTTCGCAAAATCCAAAACTGGCCGGTCAGCACGCTGCCTATCTGTCCAAGCAATTGGAAAACTTTACCGGCCCGACTCGCAATAACGCCGTGATGACGACCATGGCCAAGTCCATGAACGCCGACGACATGAAGAACGTTGCCGCGTACCTGTCTGAACAAACCGTTAAACCTGGCTCTGCAAAAAACAAAGACCTGGTTGAAATGGGCAAAAAAATCTACCGCGGCGGTATCGCCTCAATTAACGTGGCTTCCTGCGCTGGCTGTCATGGTCCGAATGGTGCAGGCATCCCAGCGCAGTACCCGCGCCTGGCTGGACAGCATCAGGATTACGTGGTCGCCCAGTTGACCAATTTCCGCACCGGCGCACGTTCGAACAGCGCGCAGATGACGGCCATCGCCGCACGCATGTCGGATGAAGAAATGAAAGCCGTTGCCGACTACGTAGCTGGACTGAAGTAAGTGCTTTGATCGCCTTCAAGCAAGAACAAGGGGTGGCGTTAGCTGCCCTTTTTTATTTTTAAGCTGCCATGAACACAGAATTACCCTCGGAACAATCCACAGCGAGCCAGACCGGCCCGCGTTATTTCAACGATTTTCTTGAGCTGTTGGCGTCGATGCGGTTTGCAATCAGTCTGCTCAGCCTGATCGCCATCGCATCGGTCATCGGCACCGTGCTGAAACAAAATGAGCCGATGCCAAACTACGTGAATCAGTTTGGACCATTCTGGTTCGAAGTATTTCGCGATCTGAGCCTCTATGCGATCTACACCAGCTGGTGGTTCCTGCTGATCATGACCGTGCTGGTGACCTCCACGACCCTGTGCCTGATTCGCAATGCACCGAAAATGGTCAAGGACATGCTGTCCTGGCGCGAAAACGTGCGCGAGCAATCGCTGCAGAATTTTCAGCACAAAGCCATGTGGGAAAGCAAACTGGCACCCGCAGCGCTGACAGAAAAATTAACCAATCAGCTGGCACAGCGCGGCTACAAAATCAAAGTAATCGAGAAACCCTCGGCCACCTTGGTCAGCGCAAAAAAAGGGGCGGCAAATAAACTGGGCTATATCTTTGCGCACAGTGCGATTGTGATTATTCTGATTGGCGGCCTGCTCGATTCGGATCTGGCTATCAAATTTCAGCAATGGTTTATGGGCAAAGTGCCGTTCGACGGCAATGGCTTGATCAGCCAGATTGCCGAGCAACACCGGCTCAGTGTCAACACCCCCACATTCCGCGGCAACACCATGATCCCCGAGGGCCAAAGCAGCGACACCACCATTATTCAGGAAGCCAACGGTGTGTTTATTCAGGACCTGCCGTTTTCGATTCATTTAAAAAGATTCATCATCGATTTTTATTCGACCGGCATGCCCAAGCTGTTTGCCAGCGAGGTGGAAGTGCAGGATCATCAGACCGGCAAGATTTTTCCGGCCACGATCAAGGTCAATGAACCACTGATCTACAAGGGTGTCTCGGTCTATCAATCCAGTTTCGAAGATGGTGGCAGCAAATTGCAGCTGACCGCCTATCCCATGACCGGTACGGCAACTGCCGCGCATGACATTAAAGGCGAAGTTGGCGGCAGCACGCCACTGGATGGCGACGCGTACACGATTGAATGGACCGGCTTTCGTCCATTCAATGTCGAGAATATGCAAGCTGGCGACAAGGATGTGCGTTCAGTGCAAAAATCGGCCAGCCTGAGCGAGCAGTTCGCACAGGGTTTGAACCAGCATTCCGGTTCGGCCGCCAAAGGCAGCACGACCAAGGATCTGCACAATGTCGGCGCTTCGGTGCAATACAAGCTGCGCGATAAAACCGGCCAGGCGCGCGAGTTCAATAACTATATGCAGCCGATCCAGATCGACGAAGACCGGGTATTTTTGGCGGGTGTGCGCGACAATCCGTCCGATCAATTCCACTATCTGCGGATTCCGGCCGACGACAACGATTCAGTGCAGGAGTGGATGCTCCTGCGTGCCGCTCTGCAAAATCCCGAAATGCGCACCAAGGCCGCAGCAGACTATGCCAACACTGCTCTGCCGGATAACGCCGAGGGGCGGCCGTTACGCGCTCAGTTACAGGCCTCGGCGGAAAAAGCGCTGCTGATTTTCGCCGGTGACGACAAGGCTGCCGGTTACGTTGCGGTCTCGGCGTTTCTCAGCAAGATTCCCGAAAAGGAACAGGAACGTGCCGTCGATGTATTCACAAAAATTCTGAATGGCAGCCTGTGGGACCTGTGGCAGGTAGCCCGACAAAAAGATGGCTTGCCTGCGCTCGAGATCGACGAAAAGCATGCACACTTTCTGCAACTGGCCAGCAATGCCGTTTCCGATGCATTCTTTTACAATGCGCCGGTGTACCTGCAGTTAAGCTCGTACGATCAAATCAAAGCCAGCGTGTTGCAGGTCACCAGGTCGCCCGGCAAGAAAGTGGTCTATCTTGGCTGCCTGTTTTTGGTACTCGGAATTTTTTCGATGTTTTATATACGCGAGCGACGCGTCTGGATCTGGATCAAGCCGCATCCTGAATCCACCCGCGCCATCTTCGCGATGAGCACGCAACGCAAGACCATGGATTTCGATAAAGAATTCGTGCAGTTAAAAGTCGCACTGACTGAGTCTGAATAATTGGAGAAGAAAATGGAACTCACACAACAGCAGACCTATCAAGGTTTTTTCAAACGCCTAAACGCTTGGGACTGGCTGTATGCCGTGTGCCTGGCAATGGCGTCCTGCGTGGCCTTGATCAAATTCAGCGCCCACATGGATTACTACGAGCAGGTGGTGCTGGTGCTGGCCGCGCCGACCTTTGCCCTGCTAGGCTGGAACTGGAAAGCCTTGCGCATTCTGGTGCTGCTGCTGGCGTTGTTCAGCTGGTGCGCAATCAGCCAATATGGCGGCGTTCTGGATTCAGCCAGCAGCAAATTCCTGCTGAAATATTTACTGTCCTCGCAATCAGCCATTCTCTGGATGAGCTTTTTGTTTTTCCTGTCGACCCTGTTTTACTGGGGCGGACTGCTGGGCCGATCGGCAACCGGTTACACGATAGGTACACTGCTGTGCTGGGCTGCGGTGGTGATGGGCTTTACCGGCATGCTGGTACGCTGGTACGAGTCCTACCTGATCGGTGCTGATATCGGGCATATTCCGGTATCGAATCTGTACGAAGTGTTTATTTTATTTTCGATGATTACCGCACTGTTCTATCTGTATTACGAACAGCAATACAAAACCAGACAGATGGGACCGTTCGTGATGCTGGTCATTTCCGCTGCGGTGGGATTTTTGCTCTGGTACACGGTCAAGCGCGATGCCGCAGAAATTCAGCCACTGGTACCGGCGCTGCAAAGCTGGTGGATGAAAATTCACGTTCCAGCCAATTTTATCGGCTACGGCACCTTCTCCTTATCGGCCATGGTTGGCGTGGCTTATCTGCTGAAATCAAAGGGGATTTTCGCGGACCGCCTGCCTTCACTGGAAGTGCTGGATGACGTGATGTACAAGGCCATCACGGTCGGTTTCGCCTTCTTCACCATTGCGACAATCCTGGGCGCCTTGTGGGCCGCCGATGCCTGGGGCGGCTACTGGTCCTGGGATCCCAAGGAAACCTGGGCGCTGATCGTCTGGCTCAATTACGCGGCCTGGTTGCATATGCGATTAATGAAGGGCTTGCGCGGACAGGTTGCCGCGTGGTGGGCAGTAATCGGGCTGGTCGTGACGACCTTTGCCTTCCTCGGCGTGAATATGTTTTTATCCGGTCTGCATTCTTACGGCAAACTCTGATCTGAAAAAAAACGCCAGAGATATCTGGCGTTTTTTAATCTCTAAATCGTTTCAGGCTGCGCCAAAACCTGTTCTTCAGGTTGTTCCTTATCCTTGATTAACCGGCGCAGATACGGATTCAGCAAAACCAGCACCACACCCACCCCAACGGTACTCCATCCCAATATCGAGAACAGCTGCGAATACGCGCCGTTCGTGGACAGTGCCGAGCCTTCCGTTGGCTCGGGAATCATGCCGGAAAAATCCCCTGCAAACAGCGATGCCAGTCCAACCACCAACATCCAGCTGCCCATCATAATCCCTTGATACTGCTTCGGCGCCATGCGTCCGATCATGGCGTAACCGACCGGCATAATTAACAGCTCGCCGAGGCTTTGCAAAACGTAGCTCAAAAACAGCCAGAAAAATGGCGACAATCCTTTGGCATTGGCAAACAGGATGCCTGCTGGCAGCGCCAGAAATCCGAGGCCCATCAAAATCAGGGAAGCGGCAAATTGTTTAGGTACGTCGATCTGCCAACCCTTATTGCGCAAATGGACGAACAAGGCCGATATCAAAGGTCCACCGAAAACAATCACGGCTGTATTGATATTCTGTATCCACTGCGGTGCCACCTGCATGCCCCAGACCACCAGATCAACATTGTTGACGGCAAATAACTGCAGGCCGTTTGGTGCCATCTGATACAGCGACCAGAATACCAGCGAGGCAACGGTGAGAATCAAATACGCCCGCATATTATTTTTTTCGCGCGGATCTTTGTGAATGATGGTGAGATAGATCAGGGTCAAGGCAACCAGCAGGCAGATTACCTTGATGAGATTTTCAGTCCAGTCCGACTGCAGCAAATACCAGACCACCGGCACCAGGCCAAGCAGAATCAGCATGCCACCAACAAAGCGCTTTTTATAATCAACCGGATTTGAATTAAGCAGTGGCGTGTTCAGATCAACCAGGGAGCGCCAATTGACGGCCGCCAGGACAATCGCCAGAAAGTTTCCAATCGTCGCAAAGATAAACAGGGCCGCATAGGCTTCGGTTAATTGATAATAACCAGCCGCGGTGAATCCGATAAAAAATCCGATATTCATGCCGGCGTAATTCCACAGGAAAGCGCCTTCACGGCGGATATCTTCGGGCTTGAAGCGCTGGGTCAACATCATGTTGATGCACGTGACATTGAGGCCGCTGCCGGTTAAAAACAGCGCCAGCCCCCAGTAGAAAAGTTCAATGCTGCCCATCGAAATCAGGGCGCAGCCAAATACCTGCAAGGCCATCCCGCCGACAAACAGATTGCGGTTACTCAGAAAACGTCCGCCGAGATAACCACCGAACAAATGCAGGCCGTAGTTGAATGCCCCAAACACGCCCATGGCGGCTGCGGCCTTGGCTGCGGAAAAATGCAAATGCTTGGTCGCGTACAACACCAGGGATGAGTACAGCACGGCATAACCGAGGGTCGAAAATATCTGAATAAAAAACAGCGCGGCTGCACCGGCAGGAACCTGGGATAATTTTTCTTTCATGGCTGGCACGGGGGTCTCCTTGTGATTGTTGTGGCATGGCAGTCTCGTGAACCGACAATTGGCCACAATTATCCTTAAAAACTCTGCGGGCAGCTATGAATTGAGCGCCACAATCAAAAAAGAATCCGGCTCAGATGTCGAACCATTAACAATACCCAGGGTATTTTGTGTTTTTGCAATCTGTATTACTCAACCGGCTTTGCACACATGCAGATCCTGCGCAGGGAAATCCGCTTTCAGATTATCCAGATCGGACCGCTCAGCGCCTGTCACATTTTTGAAAACGAAGTTAACACGGTTGGTCTCAGCCGTATGCAAGCCAAGCCTGGCGCTGTGCACACCTTTGGCGGTCAGATTCGCCAATAACTGTTTGGCAGCCTCTTCCGATTTGAATACGCCAAGGGAAATCCCCCAGCGCAAATTCGATTGATCCTGAATGATGTAAAAATCGTGCACACCCAGATGGGTCAGCTCCAGCGCTTTTTTGTCAGCCGCCTCTTTGCTGCCCAGTGGTGGAATGAACACAATATTGGTTGCCGCTTCCTGGGCGTTCTGCCGCGATTGGCGGTTGCCGAATGCCAGCACCTTCAATTTTTCTTCCACTTTAGCGATATCCGCCGTCAGGAATGTGCCCCATTCGAGGCAGGCAAAACTCTCGGGTTTGACTTCCTTGACTTCGGGCTTGGGCACAGCCGTCGCTTCCTCTACCGATATCAGCTTCAGGTGATCGGCGTTTTGCTGTTGCAGCAGTCGTTGTGGTTGACGCGGCTCAAACACCGGATTGGCGACATAACCCTGCCACAGCGCGAACATCAGCGCATTGGCGATCAGCAAACAGAACAAGAAAAATTTCAACATGAGGAGAAGGCCTGCAATCCGATTAAAACCAGATTATCTACCAGCCGATGCGACACGCGCAAATTCGGCGTGATGTATTGTGCTGCACCGCCTGACAGAATACAGAACGGTGCATCCAGAATTGGCACGCTGCCAAGCGTCGTAAAATTATGTGCCGCATATTCAATCGCCCCAACCTGCGCAGCCAGACAGCCACTGATGATCGCGTCCTCGGTATGTTTGGCAAAACGCAGCGCCACGGCCGATGGATTGTCGACATGCGGTAATTGCGCCGTGTTGCTGGCCAGCGATCGGGCCATCAATTGCAGACCGGGCACAATCATGCCGCCGATAAAATCGCCTTGCGCAGTGACCGCGTCGACCGTCGTGGCGGTGCCGCAGGTGGCAATGATCAAATGCTGATTCGGGTATAAGGCATGCGCACCGATTGCAGCGGCAAACCGGTCGCAGCCCAGTTGTTCCGGATCACGATAATGATTGAGCACGCCAGCTGCTCTGAGCTGCGAGGCAAACCATTCCACTTCAACCTGAGCGCGCAATGCGTCGGCAATCCGCTCACGCAGGGCAGTTCCTGCAACATTCGAGACAATGGCGCGATTGATCACATGGGAAGCCCACGGTGCAGCCTGTTGCGCAAATTCCTGGTGGCTCATCACTCCGCTGTGCGTCCAGCTGCCGAGCGGAGCAGACGGATCGGCCAGTGCCCACTTGATTCGCGTGTTACCGGCATCAATCAATAACAACATTGTTTATCCTATCCGCAATGACACATCGCCCACCATGACCGGACTGATCACCCCGGACTCATCCTGCAACAGCAAACAGCCTTGTTGATTGACGCCCAGCGCAATCCCCTGTTGCAGGATTTTGCCCTGATCGAGGATCTGCACGCGCTGGCCGGCGTAGGCATGCAGTGCATTCCAGGGCTCGACAAACGATGCCAGTCCGGATGCAGCAAAGATCTGCAAATTACGCACCAGATGCTCCAGCAACACAGCCAGAATTTTGTTTCTGTCCATTTGCGCCAGCCAGGTGGCATCGGCAACCGGATGGCCGATCTGGCGTTCCAGTTCTGCAGGCATCAACAGATTGAGTCCAACGCCGATCACGGCCCAGGTCTGCTGGTGGTGCGTGGCGGTTTCGACCAGCACACCCGCCAGTTTTTTGCCATTTTTGAGCACATCATTAGGCCACTTCAACTCGACCGCAATATCGAGCGCACCGAGCGCCTGGGCCAGCGCCACGCCGATTGCCAGCGGCAAACCCAGCAAGGCTTGCGGCGCCTGACTGAATGGCCAGGCCACTGAAAACGTCAACGACGCGCCCGCTTCACTCAACCAGCTGCGCCCGGCTCGCCCGCGTCCGGCGGTTTGCACTTCGGCGGCCAGCATCAGTGGCCCGGTCAGCGTCGCACAGCGTGACAGCAAATCTGAATTGGTCGAGCCGGTCTCAGCCACGATTTCCAGCAGCAAAACCTGCGCCAGACCTGGGCTATGGCTTGAAATTGTTTTGGGATCCAATGCAGTGGTGAGCGGTTTCATGGGCGGCATTGTAGCGTGCTGCGTGCGGAAAGACCATACCGCGCCATGCCATTTTGGCAGCTTTTAATTTCATTCATGGCTACACATATTGCATATAATCCGGGAAGCCAATAATTACCAGGGAATCACCATGATCGACGTTGTCCAATGCCTATCCGAGTTCAATCAGAATCGCGACCCCGAGCGCCTGACAATGAAATATCGTGCCATGCGCAGCAGTCCCTTTGTCTTCCTGCGTGGCACCTGTCATTTGTTTTACGAGCGGCTGCCGAAGACTTCGATTTTCAAGTCCGCGCCGCTGACCTGGAACTGCGGCGATCTGCATCTGGAAAACTTCGGCAGCTACAAGGGCGATAATCGTCTCGCCTATTTCGATATGAACGATTTCGACGAGGCGGCACTGGCACCGCTGTCGATGGAACTGGTCCGCCTGCTTACCAGCATTTTGGTCGGCGCCGACAGCCTGTCGATCAGTCAGTACGACGCTCATGCACTGTGCGAAACGCTGGTCGAAGCGTATGCCAAGGCACTGGCCTGCGGCAAGGCGACCTGGGTGGAACGGGAAACATCAACGGGCATCATTCATCAGTTGCTCAACGATTTGCGCGAACGCGAGCGTCCCGCTTATTTAAACAAGCGCACCACCGTGCATGGCCGCGGCAAGAATAAACATCGCACGATTACCATCGATGGCAGGAAAGCGCTGGCCGCAAGCGATCATCAAAAAGCGCTGGTCACCAAATTGATCCACGATTACGCCAGCACCCGCCCCAATCCGGAATTTTTCGAAGTCCTGGATATCGCGCGACGGATTGCCGGAACCGGCAGCCTGGGCCTGGATCGATTCGTTATTCTGGTCAAAGGCAAGGGATCCCCGGACGGCAATTATTTGCTGGATCTGAAAAATGTCCTGCCCTCTGCGCTGGCTGCCAGTGTCAAAATTCGCCAGCCGAGATGGGGCAGTGAAGCTCATCGCGTCGTCGAAATCGAGCATCGCATGCAGTCGGTGTCGGTGGCATTTTTGGCAGCAGTCAAGATGGACGGAAAAGCTTACATCCTGCGTGCGCTGCAACCACTTGAAGATCGTATCAATCTGGATCGCAACCGCAACTCCATCCACGACCTGCATCGGACCATGAGCACTCTCGGGCATATCGTGGCCAGCGCACACTTGCGCAGCACCGGACGCAACGGGTCAGCGATCGCTGACGAATTGATCGAATACGGGCAAAAGCACAAATGGAAAACCAAACTACTCAGCGCGGCACAGGAATGCGCGCGACAGGTGGAAGCCGATTGGGGGATGTATTGTGAAGCTTACGATGACGGAGCATTCAAACTGGGTTAGAATTTATTTCCGTTATTAATGACGAGGTGGAATGATGGAAAGCCCAGTCACCGCGAAACGACGCAGCCCGAATCAAGCCCGGGCTCGCGATAAATTGGAACTGATCTATGAAGCCAGTATCCGCATCCTGAATAAACAAGGTCTGGAAGGACTGACCACCAATCGTATCGCCGAGGTGGCCGGCATCAGCATCGGCACCCTGTATCAATATTTTTCCAACAAGCAGGAAATTCTGGTGGCCCTGGGACAACGCGAAATCGATGCGACCGTCGCCAAAGTGACCGAATTGTTTTTCAAGCCCAGCGAAGAACCCGATAAATTGCGGCTGCTGGTGCGGGCGTTTCTGAATGCCTTTGACGGACGTCATCAGGTCAGAAAAATCTTGCTGGACATCGCGCTGACCCAGCAGGGAATTCTCGGCCTCGATCAGTCAGTCAGTCAGATTACGCGCGCGCTTAATTCACCGATTGCCATGCAGTTTTTCAAAAACGCACGCCACCTCAATGAGATGGATGTGTTCGTCCTCTCCAGCGCCGTGACTGGAGTGATTCGTTCTGCCCTGGTACGGGATACGGCAATGCTGTCTCATAAAGATCTGGAAGATAACATCATTATCTTGATCCGGTCTTACATCAACCAGATCAAGAGTGACGTTCCCGAGCAACTGTAAAACTTACTGGCGGGGCACACCGTCATGATTCACAAAGATGAACTGGCCAGGTGCACTTCTGGTCTGTACATGATGCTCATATCCACGGAAGTTGTAAGTCACATCCCATGAATTTGGTGTCTGGTTCGGCACGGTTTCGCAACGCTGGATATCACGCGAATAACTCTGTCCATCAGAAGTGCCGACATTTGATCCGATCACTGCGCCGGCCACAGCACCACCTGCTGTGGCAACATCGCGCCCTCTGCCACCACCCACCTGATGCCCAAGTACGCCGCCAAGTACCGCACCGACCAGGGCACCGCCAACATTGCTGTTGCGAGCCGGTTCTGCAACCTGTTGACGTTCAGTCCAGCAACGCTGCTCAGCTGCACCGAATATGGCATGAACCGAGGTGACCGGTGCCTGATAAACGTCTTCATCCGGACGACGTCGATATTCATAAGCCGGTTCCTGACGTGGTGCTGGCGCTTCGTTTTCGTAATGGTCGCGATGACCGATCGGGCGCAATGAAGACACCCGGTCGTTCATGCCCATTTCACTGAGCGAGCCATAATTACCCGGGCGCAGAACCATACATCGGCCACTGAAACCGGAATCTTCGCACAATTCCCACTGCCCACCTTCGACAATCACCGAGGAAGCGCGATCATTGAAACCAAAGCGATTCAGATCGGGGACGGCATGCGTGGTTGAAAAGGTGCGGCCGCGCCATCCGTCATCCTGATACAAAGTAACCTGAGCCAACGCCTGAGCTGACAGGGTGAGGATAGTGGCCGTCATGGCCGTCTTTAACAGCAAATTCATTGTGTTCTCCAAAATGGATCGAAGTGAGTGATTCATAAAAAAACCGCGCAGCATGAATAATTTTTCTATGCGCGAGGTTCACAGTCTACGTACTAACGCTTGACCGATCGGTTCGGTGCACCACATAACAACGATTGAATTGAAACTGCAAATTCGAAACCGTGTGCTATATTGGATTCACCACCAACCGTTTATGGCGTCAACAATCATGCAGCCCATCCCCATTCATGCCACCGGAACGTCCCGGGACCAGCCAGCTTGCAGACAATGTCGGCAGGATAACAAGCTCGACTTTGAATTTACCTTTGCCTATCAGCCAATTATCAATCTCAACAGTAAATCGATTTATGCCCATGAAGCGCTGGTGCGCGGACTGAACGGCGAATCGGCTTTCTCGATCTTGTCGAAGGTCAATGACACGAATCGTTACTGGTTCGATCAGGCGTGTCGCGTCGAAGCGATTCGCGGTGCTGCGATGCTGGGCATGCAAGAACTTTTATCAATTAATTTTTTGCCGAATGCGGTGTACAAGCCCGAGGCCTGTATTCAGACAACCTTCGAAGCTGCCCGCCAATACAATTTTCCGATCCAGCAAATTATTTTTGAAGTGACCGAAGGTGAGCAGGTCATGAATCGTCCGCATCTGGTCAATATCTTTCAGGAATATCAACGCTTCGGATTCAAGACAGCTATCGACGATTTTGGCGCGGGTTATGCGGGATTGAATTTGCTTGCCGATTTCCAGCCCGACATCATCAAGATTGATATAGATCTGGTTCGTGATATTGATAGCCGTGCGGCCAAGCAGAGTATCGTCAAAGGCATTGTGTCAATCTGTACCGAGCTTGGCATCAAGGTTCTGGCCGAAGGTGTTGAAACGGCCGCCGAGCGTGACTTTTTGGCATCGCTGGGCATTCAATTAATGCAGGGATTTTTGTTTTGCAAACCGGCTTTCCAGGCGATTGGCATTATCAATCCGGAGTCTTGGACGTAACGGTGAAGCACCCGTAGACTCATTTCAGCAGAACTTTTGCGGTGTTGGGTATGGTCGATAGCCGCGTGAACGGCTTCATGTCAATAATATGATCAGCAAACAGCGCGTCTTCAACGACAAACCCGCTCCCAGTCTGCGCCAGAACTCCTGCCTTGCGCAGGTTCAACAATGCTGTGCGCACCTTGGCGATCGTGACCACGTCGGCACTGGTGCGCGTCTGGTTCATGCGCATCAGCGTATCTTTGGCCAGCGGCGCCAGCCTGCACACCAGCGCCACCAGGGTGAGCTGCTGCACCTCATCAAAGCTGTTCCAGAGTGCTCGCCAGCCTGCTGTTCTGGCCTCGTCACGGATGAATGCATTGAGTCCAAATCCGCAATCAGTCATTCCTTCGGCTGACATGGCTTTCACGATGTCTTTCATCAGCGCAGGTTTGCGACCAATGTGATCAAACGTCGTGCTCATTTGTGCGATGTCAAGCTGCTTGCCGGGGTGCACCTTGGAGAAATGGCTGGCCAGCATTCTCAGATAGGTTTCGTCCAGATACGGAAAATCGATCATCTGGGCGAATTGATACATCGGCGCGCCAGCCCCGACAATCATCGAACTGAGCGCCTCCTGGGAGGATCCGGTGAAGATGCCAAAGATGATCCTTTTATGCTTTTGCAGCACAGCGCGCAAGGTCGCGATTGACGCTTTACCGGTGGCCGATTCGCCCAGGGCCTGGATTTCATCGAGCATGAGCAGCACCGGCTTGCCCGTTGCGGCATACAGACGCGGAACCAGTGCGTCGAAGCGCAGCTCAATGGCATCCGGTAAAGGCCGGCGCGTTGGCTCATCACCAAACTGTAAATTTGCTCCCAGCACGCCCACCCCCTTGACCGCCGTCTTCGCCGCTTTACCGGTACGCGTTGCAGGTACGGTTGCGTCATCCATGGCTTCTTCGAGAGCATGAACGATCGCTGACAGCGGCGCAGTGCGATGCAGCCAGACGTCTGCATAGACTGGGAGCATCCCTATTGATCGCGCTGCAGGCGCCAGCTCATTGTCCAAAAAATAGGTTTTGCCAACACGCCGACGGGCGAACAGCGCAATCGGCCGCCCCGGCTGCGCTTTGAGCAGTTGCAGGTAGGAGCTCGCCAACTCCGGGCGGCGCACCTCGATGTCGTCGAAAGTTTGAATATCGGTCATTGTTATCCATTGCTATTTATTCGTTCATTGCTAAATTTTTCGATTATTTTAACAATGAACGAATAAATAGCAAGCTGCAACAACAACCATTTATCGATCAGGAAAACCGGCATCGGGACAAAAAAACATCGATGCCAGTTTGATTTTGGTGCTGGGCGGGATTGCTGCGCTGCAGCCTGTGCAAAACAAAGATTGAACCAGACGAAGCGGCGGCATTATTGATGTCGACTTACTTCGTACTGCAGACACACCACGCCCGATGGAAAGATTTTACTGTTCAGTAGCTTGAGCGCTGTTCTGTCCTGAATATTTTTGAATAACGGAATACCCTGACCCAGCAGAATTGGATTAACGAACAGCCAGTACTCGTCGATCAGATTTTCCTGCATCAGGGCATGCGTGGCACCGGGGCTGCCAAACATTAAAATCTCGCTGCCCTCACCGTCCTTGAGCTTGCCGATTTCAGCGCTTAAATTGTTGCTGATGATTTTGGTATTGGGTTGACTGACTGGCGACAGGGTGGTCGACAAAACGACTTTGCGGGCCGATTTATACCAGCGCGCGTGCGCATGATCATGTTCGCTGGCATCGGGTTGCTCGGCAGCGGTTGGCCAATACGACTCCATCATCTGGTAGGTGACGCGTCCATACAAGGCCGTGTCGGTTTGCTGGATCCGCTGCTCCACATAGCTGAACAAATCCTCGCTCCTGCTGATCCAGCCCAGACTGTGCATACCCGGGGCTGTCGCGGCAACAAAACCATCCAGTGATACATGTACAAACGAGACAATTTTTCTCATGATTTTTTCCTTGTTGACAGGTCGATTGCATCGCAATGCGGAGAAAGACAATAATTCACAAGGTTTGAAATTGCAATTGATATCGACAATAAAAAACGCCTTGCAGATCAAAAATTTGCAAGGCGTTATTCACTTCATTCAGACCTGCTGCATCTCAGAAAGGAATGTCGTCATCCATATCTGAAAAATTCGGTGCCGGCCGGGATTGCTGCGCCGGACGTGCTGGTGCTGCAGCCGGTGCGCGTTGTGCCGGTGGCGCGCTCGGCATGCTTTGATCGTAACCACCGCCATCGTCCATGCTGGCCGTGCCAGTACGTCCGCCCAACATCTGCATGCTGTCGGCGCGGATATCCGTCGCATATTTTTCCACGCCGTCTTTATCGGTGTATTTGCGGGTGCGCAGGCTGCCTTCCACGTAGACCGAGGAACCTTTTTTCAGATACTGTCCGGCGATTTCCGCCAGCTTGCCGAAAAAGGTGACGCGATGCCATTCGGTAGTTTCTTTTTTCTCGCCGGTGGCTTTGTCTTTCCAGCTGTCTGTAGTGGCAATCGAGATAGTTGTCATCGCGTCACCGCTTGGCATATATCTTGTTTCCGGATCGCGGCCCAAATTACCCAAAATAATCACTTTATTTACTGACGCCATGGTTTCTCCTTGCTGGTTGTTGGTCGTAGCGGTATCGGCAATATCAGGCCGCACGAGATGAGCTGCGATTATATGTCAGTCCAGTTCAAAGTCGATACGGATTTCGATCTGATCAGTGAATATGGGCAATTCCACAAAGGTTGAGTGAGAAAGTTTGAAACCGGCTATAGTACCGGGTTGGCTGACTTGATCGCCACGCCCCAATTAGCATTCGCGCAACATCGCGCCACCAGCAAACCGTGAGCAAAAATCGTGAGCAAAACCACACCAGCAAAAAGTAAATCCCCAAAACCGGCAGCAGCACAGGAGTTACCAGACAAGCGTGATCTGATTCGCGTGCGCGGTGCCCGCACCCACAACCTGAAAAACATCAGCCTTGACCTGCCGCGCAATCAACTGGTGGTCATCACTGGCCTGTCCGGTTCCGGAAAATCTTCGCTGGCATTTGATACCCTGTACGCAGAGGGCCAGCGTCGCTATGTTGAGTCGCTGTCGGCCTATGCCCGGCAGTTTTTGCAGTTGATGGAAAAACCGGATGTCGATCTGATCGAAGGTCTGTCGCCAGCCATTTCAATCGAACAAAAAGCGACCTCGCATAACCCGCGCTCAACGGTGGGTACGGTTACCGAAATTCACGATTACCTGCGCCTGTTGTATGCGCGGGTCGGCACGCCTTACTGCCCTGACCATCCTGAAAATCCGCTGGCTGCGCAATCCGTTTCGCAAATGGTTGATGCAGTTCTGGCGATGCCGGAAGGCACGCGGCTGATGATTCTGGCACCGGTGGTGGCCAATCGCAAAGGTGAGCACGTCGATTTCTTTGAGCAGATGCAGGCCCAGGGCTTTGTGCGCTTTCGTCTGCAAAGTGGTACGGGCGCGCCGAAAATTGTTGAGATCGACGATTTGCCGAAACTGAAAAAAACCGAGAAGCATTCGATTTCGGTGGTGGTTGATCGCGTCAAGGTTAACCCGGAAATCAAACAACGGCTGGCTGAATCATTTGAAACCGCGCTGCGCCTGGCCGAAGGCCGGGCCATTGCGGTGGAAATGGACACCGATCTGGAACATGTGTTTTCCAACAAATTCGCCTGTCCGACCTGCGGCTATTCGCTGCAGGAACTGGAGCCGCGCCTGTTCTCGTTCAACAATCCGATGGGTGCCTGTCCGGAATGTGATGGGCTCGGACATATCGAGTTTTTCGATCCGAAGCGCATCGTCGCGTTTCCCAATCTGTCGCTCGCATCCGGTGCCGTCAAGGGCTGGGACCGGCGCAATCAGTTTTATTTCCAGATGCTGTCGAACCTGGCGACGTTTTATGAATTCGATATCGACACGCCATTCGAGCAACTGCCTGACGAAGCGCAGCAGGTGATCCTGTTCGGATCCGGCAAGCAGCATATTCCGTTCACGTACATCAATGAGCGCGGCAAGACCGTGATCAAGGAACATAGTTTTGAAGGCGTGGTCACCAATTTGCAGCGCCGCTATCGCGAAACTGATTCGATGGCGGTCAAGGAAGAACTGGCCAAGTTCATCAATGAAAAAGAGTGCCCGGCCTGTCACGGTGCGCGGCTGCGCGTCGAAGCGCGGTTTGTCAAAGTGGGTAGCGGCAAACAGGAAAGTTCGATTTATGAAATCAGCGCCATGCCCTTGCGTGCCGCGCTGAAGTTTTTTGAGACGCTGAAACTGACCGGGGCAAAAAAAGAAATCGCCGATCGGATCATCAAGGAAATCGCTTCGCGTCTGAAGTTTTTGAATAATGTCGGCCTCGATTATCTGTCGCTCGATCGCAGTTCCGACACCCTGTCGGGCGGTGAGGCTCAGCGTATCCGGCTGGCTTCACAAATCGGTTCCGGTTTGACCGGTGTCATGTATGTGCTGGACGAACCGTCGATTGGTTTGCATCAGCGCGACAATGACCGCCTGATCGGTACCCTGCAACATCTGCGCGATATCGGCAACAGTGTCCTGGTCGTTGAACACGATGAAGATGCGATCCGTTGTGCCGATTATGTGATCGACATGGGTCTTGGCGCCGGTGTGCACGGTGGTGAGGTAATCGCGGCAGGTACGCTGGAAGACATTTTGAAAAATCCGCGTTCCTTGACGGCGCAGTATTTGAATGGCACCAAGAAAATTGCGCTGCCAAAAAAGCGGACCAAGTTCAACGCTGAAAAGCTATTTACGATCAAGGGTGCGCGCGGCAACAATTTAAAAAATGTGACGCTGACCCTGCCGGTCGGCTTGCTGACCTGCGTAACCGGCGTGTCCGGCTCCGGCAAATCGACCCTGATCAACGATACCTTGTACCTTGCGACTGCGCACCATATTTACGGCTCGCACGCCGAACCTGCGGCGCATGACAGCATCAGCGGCTTCAATCATTTTGATAAAGTGATTTCAGTGGATCAGGGTCCGATCGGCCGCACCCCGCGTTCCAATCCTGCTACCTACACCGGTTTGTTCACACCGATTCGCGATCTGTTCGCAACTGTTCCGTCAGCCAAGGAACGCGGCTACAGCGCCGGACGTTTTTCATTTAACGTCAAAGGCGGACGCTGCGAAGCCTGCCAGGGTGATGGCGTCATCAAAGTCGAGATGCATTTCCTGCCCGACGTGTATGTCCCGTGCGATGTGTGTCACGGCAAACGCTACAACCGCGAAACGCTGGAAGTCCAGTACAAGGGCAAGAACATTCAGGAAGTGTTGGGCATGACGGTGGAAGAGGCCTTCACATTTTTTGGCGCGGTACCGATGATTGCGCGGAAATTGCAGACCCTGCTTGATGTCGGTCTGGGCTATATTCGTCTGGGACAAAGTGCCACCACCCTGTCGGGCGGTGAAGCACAACGGGTGAAATTGTCGCTGGAATTATCCAAGCGCGATACCGGGCGCACCTTGTATATCCTGGATGAGCCGACCACCGGACTGCATTTCCATGATATCGACCTGCTGCTGAAAGTCATCCATCGGCTGCGCGATCAGGGCAATACGGTGGTGATCATCGAACACAATCTGGACGTGATCAAGACGGCCGACTGGCTGATCGACCTGGGTCCGGAAGGCGGCGCCGGTGGCGGGCGGATCATCGCGACCGGAACACCGGAAGACGTGGCGGCCAATCCCCTGAGCGTAACCGGCCAATATTTAAAACCCCTGCTGGTCTGATGCAAAAAGATGGGGGAAATGCAAGCTGGTTTCCCCCATTTTGATTGTTGAAATTCCAAGAAAGTTGACGCCTCTGCCAACTATTCCCGCTCTGGCCCAGCCTATCTTGGGTCAATCGCACTGATCCCGTTTTCTTATATTGAGTTTTGCGACGTTATCACCTAGTGTGAAACAGTCGTGCACGCCCTTTTCCCGCGCGAATCTTACCACTCAGCCAATCTTCCAAAAGGCCGAAAACGATGTCCAGAAATACCCATATCCATCACCTGAGAAACCGGATCTGGCTGGTTGCTGGCTTGTTTGCTGCGCTGATCATTTTATTTGCCGGATACGTGCGGGCAGAAAAGGCCGTGGTCGACGCCGCCAACACGCGCTTTGTTTCGAATGCGCTGGCCAGAGAATTGCGCCAGTCATCGGATGACTTGACGCGCATGGTGCGCAGCTATGTCGCAACCGGCGAGCCGATCTACAAACAGCACTATCAGGAAATTCTCGACATCCGCAACGGTTTGAAAGCCTTGCCGATCGACTATCAAAATGTGTATTGGGATCTGGTGCAAAGTGACGACCGCCGTCCGCGTGGATTCAGCAGCGAACACAGTCCGCTGCTGGAGCGCATGAAATCGGCAGGATTTACCGGGCTGGAGTTTGCCAAACTGGCCCAGGCCAAAGCCAATTCGGATGCGTTGACCAAGACCGAATTCGCAGCCATGCGCCTGTTGGAGGAACAGTCGCATCCAGACGACATGGTGCGATTCAAGGCGGTTCAAATGTTGACCGATGATGCCTACCACAAGGCCAAAGCCGACATCATGACCCCGATCAACGAGTTCACACAGCTGATCGAGAACCGCACGGCACGCGACATCGAGGCCCGTGGAACAACGGCCGCCATGATCCGGTTTGCGTTTATGGCACTGGGGATGATGATGTTGTGGACACTCTGGTCGATCTATCAATCCCTGAAAAAAACCCTTGGCACGTCGCCCGATGAGCTCCATCAGCGGATTGCCGATTTAGGCTCGGGCAATTTCTCGACACCGATCCCTGTGCCTGGCAGACTGGAAGAAAGCATTCTGGGGTGGCTGTCGCAGATGCAGATCAATCTGGCCCAGTTGGAAACGGCGCGCAAAGCCGCCGAAGAAAAGCTGGAAACTTCCACGCAACGTCTCACCAATATTATCAATGCGACTCAGGCGGGTACCTGGGAACGCAATTTGCAGACCGGGTCCTTGCTGATCAATGAACGCTGGGCCAATATGCTGGGCTATACCGTTGCTGAACTGGAGCCGGTTGACAGCGGCATCTGGTTGCGTCTGGTACACCCGGATGATCTGGAGCAGGCAGAGATTCTGAAACAACTGCATTTTGAAAACAAGGTATCGGTCTACGAGTGCAAGGTGCGCATGCAACACAAAGACGGCCATTGGGTTTGGGTACTCACCCGTGGCAGCGTCGTGACGCGTACGCCCGATGGGGCACCTGAATGGATGGCCGGTTCGCATCTGGATATCTCCGCGCTCGAAGAAGCCAATACCCAGTTGCACCAGAACGAAAAACAGATGCGCACCATGTTAAATGAAATGCCGATCGGAGTCGGACTGGTGGACGAGTCGGGAAAAATATTTTTCCGCAATCGCTACCTGGTCAACCTGGTCGGCTACACCGATCTGGATGCCCCAAATATGGCGATCTGGTCGGAATCCGCCTATCCGGATTCCGCTTATCGCACCAAAGTCCAGAGAGTCTGGAGTGAGGCACTGACCGTGGCGAACGACGGCAAGCATATCATTACAGCCCATACCTATACCGTCACGGCCAAGGATGGCAGAAAGCTGGACGTGGAGATATCCGGCATCACGACCAGCTTTGGTTTTTTGGCGACCTTTGTCGACCAGACCGAAAACCGCCAGATTCTGCAGCAACTGGAAGAAGCCAAAGCGCTGGCCGAATCCAACAACATCCGGTTGTCGCGCGCTGCGGAGTCCGCCGAACTGGGCATCTTTGAACGGAACCTGCTCGACAATTCCTATATCTGGGACAGACGGATGTTCGACATTTATGAGATTCCGGAACAACAGCGAGCTACGGTGCAATACGAATACTGGCGCTCGCGTGTACATCCGGATGACCTGCCGGTTGTCGACGAAAAATTTAAAGTGGCGATGGCGGGAGCCGGAAATTATGATCCTCACTTCCGCATCATCTGTCAGGACGGATCAATCCGCATCATTCAAATGAGCGCCCAGATCGTTCGCAACAAACAGGGCGAGCCGATTAAAGTACTGGGAATCAATCGCGATATCACCGTGCAAAAAACCCTGGAGGATTCGCTGCGTATCGCCAAGAGCGAGGCTGAAGCCGCGAACCAGGCCAAGAGTACGTTTATGGCGACCATGAGCCATGAAATCCGCACGCCGATGAATGGCATGCTGGGCATGATCAAACTGTTGACCCATACTGAACTGACCGCACAGCAGCTGGATTATGCGAAGAAAGCCGAGAACGCCACGCGCGCTTTGCTGGACATCATTAACGATATTCTGGATTTTTCCAAGATCGAAGCCGGCAAGTTCGAACTCGACAATACACAATTTGAGCTGTCTGAATTGTTGCGCGATTTGTCGATTGTTCTGTCGACCAATCTCAGCAACAAACATATTGAAGTCTTGTTTGCGCGTGACCAGAGCTTGCCGAAAATACTGATCGGCGATCCGCTCAGATTGCGTCAGGTGCTGCTGAACCTGACCGGCAACGCGATCAAGTTTACGGAATACGGCGAGGTGGTTCTGTCGATCGCCCAGTCTGAACTTTTTAAAGGAGCAGATGGCAGGCCGCAGGTCTCGATTGAATTCGCTGTCAAGGACACCGGGATCGGCATCGAACCGGACAAAATCGATTACGTGTTTGAATCGTTTCATCAGGCTGAGTCCTCTATCGCGCGGCGCTTCGGTGGCACGGGTCTGGGACTGGCAATCAGCAGACATCTGGTCGAATTGATGGGTGGACAATTGCAGGTCGCCAGCACATTCGGAAAAGGCAGTCGCTTTTATTTCACGATCAATTTCGAGGTTGCTGCCGAGCTGCCCGAAACCGAGATCCCCATGACCGCTGCTGCGCTTAAAGTGTTAATCGTCGACGACAATGCGACCTCCCGGGCAATCCTGACGGTGATGAGCCAGTCGATGGGTTGGCACAGCACCTGCGTCAACAGCGGCGAAGCGGCGCTGGCCGAACTGACAGACAACAGCCGTGACGGTTACGACGTGATTTTGATGGACTGGCGCATGCCGGGAATGAATGGATGGGAAACCGTCAGACAGATCCGCGCCACGGCCGCAGGTAGCGCCAGCACAGTCATCGTCATGATTACTGCGCACGGCCTGGAATTTTTTAACAGCCGGTCGAAAGAAGACAGCGAATTGAGTATCGACGGCTATTTATTCAAACCAATTACCGCCTCCATGCTGTTCGATGCGGTGGTCGACGCAACTGCCATGAAGAGCGGTTCACTCAAACGACAGAAAGCGCAGATTTGGAACCGGCGCCTGGCCGGTTTGCGCATCCTGGTTGCGGAGGACAATCGTATCAATCAACAAATCGCCAGGGAGTTACTCGAACTGAATGGTGCTGCCGTTGAAATTGCCGTCAATGGTGCGCATGCCGTCGACCAGGCCCTGGCCAGCAAACCCTCGGTGATTTTGATGGACATGCAAATGCCGGACATGGACGGCCTGGAGGCAACGCGCCGCATCCTGACGCATGCAGACATGCAATCGATCCCGATTATCGCGATGACCGCCAATGCCATGTCCAAAGATCGTGAAGCCTGTCTGGCTGCGGGCATGGTTGACCATATTCCGAAACCGATCAATGTAGAACATTTGATTCAAACGATCCTGAGACATGTCAC
The DNA here is from genome assembly GCA_040544425.1 of Oxalobacteraceae bacterium GrIS 1.18. Classification (GTDB taxonomy): domain Bacteria; phylum Pseudomonadota; class Gammaproteobacteria; order Burkholderiales; family Burkholderiaceae_D; genus Solimicrobium. Next base: position 145,651 of record JBEONO010000004.1, on the reverse strand, counting down.
GCCTGAACCACTGACTGCCAGCGCGAGCACGCCGGCGCTGCATGCAGGCGCGAGGCTGGTGGATGTTGACCTGGCGGTGCATCGTCTGGGGGGAGATCGCCAGTTTTACGAAAAAGTAATTGATGCGGTACGTAACGAGGCGCCTGTGCAACTGAAGGAGCTCAGAAAATTCCTGGCACAAGGCGATTTCGACGGCGTCGCGCGCAGCCTGCATACTTTCAAGGGTCTGGTCGCCACGCTGGGCGCGGAAGATCTGGCGCAGCGCGCAGCGGCCACTGAAAAATTAATCAGGCAAGACGAACTTGCCGCTTTGCCGAATGGCTTGCTGGCGCGAGAGCTGCAGGAAATCGACCGGCTGTTGCTGGCAGTGATGCAGGAACTTGACCTGCAACAGGCCAGCCAGACCAGACCGGCGCCCACGATTCCGATTCTGTCGCAGGACCATGGCAGTAGCGATCTGCACAAGACGACCTTGCAGCACGAATTGGCGGCGCTGCGTGAATTACTGAAAACGAACAATATGCGCGCGCTGACCCTGTGCAAAACCATCAGACACACGCATTCAAACCGGCTGGATATCAACGAGCTCGACCTGCTGCTCAATATTGATGAGACAGTCAACGCGTTGAACTTCAACCGAGCACTGCACTTGTGCAATAACCTGATAGAGATGATTGAGTAACCATGCCCAAATTACTTTGCGTTGATGATCAGCCGATCAACATTCAAATTCTTTACCAGATCTTTGGTGAGGATCACGACATACTGGTCGCCACCAATGGCCATGACGCCCTTGCCCTGTGCGACAACTCTCCGCCTGATTTGATCTTGCTGGACATCATGATGCCAGGCATGAGCGGCCATGAGGTCTGTCGCCGACTCAAGCAGGACTCGCGCACCGCCAACATCCCGATCATCTTTGTCACGGCGCAAAATAATATTGAAGAGGAAACGGCCGGGCTGCAGGAAGGTGCGGTTGATTTTATTTCGCGTCCGTTCAATGCCGCGGTCGTGCGCGCACGGGTGCAGACGCATATTCAACTTTATCAGCTCAAGGAAAGCCTGGAAGAAAAAGTCAAAATGCGCAACCAGGAACTGGAACTGGCGCTGCAGCGGCTGCACGACTCACAGGAACAGCTCACCATCAGTGAGGCCAAGGCTACCATCAGCACCTTGATTGCGAGCGTCTCGCATGAACTGAGTTCGCCGATCGGCAACAGCCTGATGGCGTCCAGCTCGCTCTATGAATTTGCCTCCGAATTCAAAAACAAATTCGATTCGGGCTCGATCCGGCGCAGCGACGTCCCGGTTTTTTTGGCCGAATTGAACGAAGCTTCGTCCCTGATCGAACGCAACCTGAAACGTGCCTCCGTCTTGCTGGCCAATTTGCGCCAGGTCTCGGCGGACCAGGCCAGCGAACAACGCCGCACGTTTGATCTGGCCGACACGGTCAAGGAAGTCATCGACACAATACGGCCCAGCCTGAAACGCAAACCACATCGAATCATTCAGGACATTCCTTCAAACATTTTGATGGATTCGCGTCCCGGAGCGTTGGGTCAGGTAGTGATCAATCTGATCAACAACGCGTTTCTGCATGCCTTTGAGGATCGCAATGATGGCGTGCTGGGGATAGAAGGAAACATAGAGGGTGGCGAAGTTCAGCTGCGCTTCAGGGACAATGGGGTCGGCATTCCTCAAGAACATCTGTCCAAAATTTACGAGCCATTTTTCAGCACCAAAATTGGCGAGGGTGGCTCCGGACTGGGGATGGCGATCGTGCACAATCTGGTGACCAAAACACTGGGTGGCTCAATCAAAATTCATTCCACGGTCGGCAATGGCAGTGAGTTTGTGATACGCCTGCCGCTGGTGATTCCCTTTAAAAAGACTTTATAAATCAACCCAGCAATCTTTCCTCGGCCAGCGCCAGTTCTTCGGTAGTGCCGCGCAACACCAGCACATCACCAGCGGCCAGTCGGGTCTGCGGGGTAAATTCAAAACGCTGCATTGCCCGGCGCAGATTGATCAATTCCACATTCAAATCGTGCAGGTTCAATTCGGCGATGGACTTGTCTTGCGCGTTGGCGCCATCGGTGATGGGAATCGACTGCAGCCGCACCTGGAGATTGTCAGAATCACTGGCTGCATCGCTGGCACCATGAAAATAGCCGCGCAGCGATTCGTATCGGTCATCACGCGCACGCTGCACGCGATGCACCACGCGCCGCACCGGCACACCCAGCAACACCAGCGCGTGTGAGGCCAGCATCAAACCGCCTTCGATCACTTCAGGCACGACTTCTGCCGCACCGGCTTCACGCAGTTTTTCCAGATCGCTGTCGTCGTTGCTGCGCACGACCACTGGCAGGACCGGATTCAATTCCTTGACGTGGTGCAGAATTTTCAGAGCCGAGGCGGTACTGGCATAGGTAATCACCAACACGGAGGCGCGTGCCACCCCGGCAGCGACCAGGCTTTCGCGCCGGGTGGCATCACCATACGACACGACCGAACCGGCTGCCTGTGCCGCGCGTACCCGGTCGGGATCCAGATCCAGCGCGTGATAGGGGATTTTTTCCTCATCCAGAAGAACGGCCAGACTTTGTCCGGTGCGGCCGAAACCGGCGATGACCACATGTTTTTCCTGGCCCATTGATCGCGTGGCAATCTGCGTGATGTTCAAGGACTGCTGCATCCATTCGGTGCTGGACAGTTTCATGACGATGGCGTCGCTGTGTTCCAGCAAGAATGGCGCGGCCAGCATCGACAGGACCATGGCCGCCAGAACCAATTGAGTCAGCAACGGGTTCATCAGGTTCAGGGCACTCATCTGGTTCAACAAGACAAACCCAAATTCGCCAGCCTGCGCCAGCGCCAGTCCGGTGCGCAGTGCCACGCCGGTCGAATTGCCAAACCATTTGGCCAGCAGCACCACCAGGCCGCATTTAAAAGCGATCGGAATCAACAGCAACAGCAACACCGCCCACCAATGCGTCACCACCAGACCGATATTCAACAACATGCCGATCGTGACAAAGAACAGGCCCAGTAACACATCGCGAAATGATTTGATGTCTTCTTCGACCTGATGCCTGAATTCGGTTTCCGAGATCAGCATGCCGGCCACAAATGCACCCAGCGCCAGTGACAGACCGGCGCGCTCGGTAATCCACGCCGCGCCCAACGTGATCAATAACAGATTCAGCATGAACAGTTCCTGGGAGCGCAGCATCACCACCACCCTGAACCAGTTACGCATTATTTTTTTGCCGAGGAACAGCAGCACCACCAGTACCAGGCTTGCCTTGGCAATCGCGAATCCCAGGGTCTTGAGCAAATGGTCATCATGCGCTGCGAGGGCCGGAACGATGATCAGGAGCGGCACCAGAGCCAGGTCCTGAAACAGCAGAATGCCGAAGATCTGACGGCCATGACTGCTTTCAATTTCGAGTCGTTCGACCAGCAGCTTGGAGACGATTGCAGTCGATGACATGGAAAAGGCGGCACCCAGCGCGAACGCTGCCTGCCAGCTGATCTGCCAGAATTCGGGCAATAGCAGTGCGGACACCCACGCTGCCAGCAGTGTCGATAAAATCGTAACCAGCACCTGCGCCATGCCCAGGCCAAACACGGTTTTGCGCATGGATCTCAATTTGGGCAAGGAAAATTCGAGGCCGATTGAAAACATCAGGAACACCACACCGAACGCAGCGAAGCCCTGGGTGGCCGTACTGTTCTCGGCCAGTGCCAGTCCATACGGACCGATTACTGCCCCGACCATCAGATAGCCCAACATCGGCGGTAATTTGAGTTTACGGAACAACACCACGCCAAAAACTGACGCAGCCAAAAACAGCAGGGTGATCTCTAAAGCTGATTGCATTCGTGGTTTTCCATATTAGTCAGTCAAGTTGGAATAACGGACAATTGCCTTTATTGTAAGGATCTTTTCTTGTGCCGGGCAGGTTTTTTGCTTTCGGAATTCGTTTATACTCTAGCCCATGACGGCACCCAATACAAATTCCCCCCACATTGATTTTGACCCAGTCCGCGCTCTGCAGCTGGCTTCCGATACATTTACGATTGAATCCGACGCGATTCGCGCCTTGAGTGCGCGTCTGACCGCAAGCGGCGATGACAGCTTTGTCCGTGCTGTCGCCCTGCTGCTCAATTGTCAGGGACGCGTGGTGGTCTCCGGGATCGGCAAGTCCGGCCATATCGCCAACAAGATCGCCGCCACGTTTGCGTCGACCGGCACCCCGGCATTTTTTGTGCACGCGGCCGAAGCGGCGCATGGCGACCTGGGCATGGTCACCGCCAATGATGTGTTTATCGCCATTTCCTATTCTGGGGAAGCGGGTGAATTGGTCTCGGTCATTCCCCTGATCAAACGCATGGGCACCAAATTAATTGCGATTACCGGCAATCCGGAGTCGAGCCTGTCGCAACTGGCTGATGTGCATCTGGATGCGCACGTCGATAAAGAAGCCTGTCCGCTTAACCTGGCCCCGACAGCCAGCACCACGGCGACGCTGGCACTGGGCGATGCACTTGCCGTTGCGGTGCTCGATGCCAGTGGATTTCGCGAAGAAGACTTTGCGCGTTCGCATCCCGGCGGGGCGCTCGGCCGACGCTTGTTGACCCATGTGCGCGACGTGATGCGCAAGGACAACGAAGTTCCTTCGGTGCGGTCGGATTGCAGCCTGGTCGAGGCCTTGCTCGAAATTACCAATAAAGGCATGGCGATGACGGCGGTAGTAGATGACAACAATGTGATACTGGGCATCTTTACCGATGGCGATTTGCGCCGCCTGATCGACCGCATGCATGATTTCACCAACATCAGGATTGCCGACGTGATGCATAAAAATCCGCGCATGATCAGCCCCGAAAAACTGGCCGTTGAAGCCGTCAAATTAATGGAGACCTATCGCATCAACCAGCTGCTGGTCGCCTCCGGGGACGGCAAACTGATTGGCGCCCTGCATATCCACGACCTGACCCGCGCCAAGGTGATCTGATGACATTATCGGATACCATCGCACATCGCAAGGCAGCGGCCGTACGCATCATGATTTTTGATGTGGACGGTGTCCTGACCGATGGACGCATGCAGTTCAGTGCCGAAGGCGAGGCGATGAAAAGCTTTTTTGTGCACGATGGGCTGGGTATCCAGTTGCTGCAGAAAATGGGCATCGCCACTGCCATCATCAGCGCACGTCTGACACCGATTGTGAACAAACGCGCCGCCGATCTGGGCATCACGCACGTCTATCAGGGCAATCACGACAAACGCGTGACCTTCGCGCAGCTGCTGAACGACACTGGCGTTGCCGCACACGATTGCGGTTTTATGGGCGACGACATCATCGATCTGCCTCTGTTTTCCAAAGTCGGCTTTACTGTCAGCGTACCGAACGGACATCATGAAGTGATCAGCCGTGCTGATTACGTCACCAAAGCCAGCGGCGGTCTGGGAGCGGTGCGTGAAATTTGTGATTTCATTCTGCGCGCACAAAACAAATATGACGCAGCACTGGCCATGTATCTTGACTGACCTGGCATGAAAATAAGTTCACTTCTCTCGCCCAGCGTGGTACGTCTGTGGTTGCTGGTGCTGTTTGTCGGATTGGGAACCCTGGCCAGTTACTGGGTGCTTGAGATTATCCGCAGCGAGAATAAAGACAGTGGCAAGCAGGTTCGCACCCGCCCTGATTACTGGGTTGAAGATTTTAATTTTGTCAAAATACTGCCGGACGGACAAAATGACTATCGGCTGGTCGGTTCAAAACTGGTGCACTACCCCGACGATGATCATGCCGACGTGACGCTGCCGGTGATGACCAATCTGGATCCCTCCAAGCTGCCCATGACTGCCAGGTCGGAACGCGGCGTGATAAAAAATGTTGGCGATCAGACTGTCAATGAAGTGCATCTGTATGAAAAGGTTGTGGTGAATCGACCGCGCACTGACAAGGCCGAGCACCTGCAACTGAATACTGAATATTTGCTGGCTTACCCGGATAAACACACCATGGAAACCAATCTCCCGGTAGAAATCATTTCGGGCGATACTGTTACCACCGGCGTTGGCATGAAAGCCAACAACGACACGCAGCAAATGGTAATTTTGAGCGATGTGCACAGCACAATACCTCCACGCAAAGAACGCAAACGACTGTAACGACTATGACTAAATCACTCTGTTTATTTCTGCTTTTGATCACCTGCTGGTCTGCCCGCGCAGAAAAAGCGGACAGCCAGCAGCCGCTGTCCATCCGCTCGGAATCACAGGCCTACGACGGCAACAAGAAGGTGACCATCTACACAGGTTTGGTGCATATGACCAAGGGCACGCTGGTGATTGATGCCGACCGACTGGAAGTGGTCGAAGATGCGAACGGCGGCAAGCTCGGTACACTGTTCAGCAACCCTGGCAAGTTGGTGACCTACCGTCAAAAACGTGATGGCGGCCCGGATTTGTGGGCTGAAGGCGAAGCCGATAAAGTGGTCTACGACGATACGCTGGAACTGATCAAATTATTCAATCGCGCTCATCTGATTCTGCTCGACGGAAAAAAACGTACTCATGAAAGTTCCGGCCTGTATATTTCTTACGATAGCCGCACTGATTTTATGCAGGTCCATAACACGCTCGAAGGAGTCAGTGTGCCCGGAGCCGGTTATACCAATGCGGTGATTTATCCGACCGATGACAAAGCCAAACCAGACACCAAATCGACGACCAAACCAGATCGCAAACCTGGGTCAAAGGGCAATGCCGATTCCACCCCTCTGAAACCGCAAGGGGCAGGGAATGAATAGCCATCTGCAGGTTCAGGGGCTGCAAAAGCATTACGGCGCGAGGCAGGTTGTCAGCGATGTTTCGATCGATGTAAGCAGCGGTGAAGTGGTGGGATTGCTTGGCCCGAATGGCGCCGGTAAAACGACGTCGTTCTACATGATCGTCGGGCTGGTGCCATCAGATGCCGGGATCATTAAACTCAATGATGTCGATATTTCCAATTTGCCGATCCACAAACGGGCCACGCTCGGCCTGTCTTACCTGCCGCAGGAGGCATCGGTATTTAGAAAGCTGTCGGTCGAAGATAATATTCGCGCCGTGCTGGAACTGCAGAAAGATGATCAGGGAGTGCCACTGACGGTCGAAGCCATTGACGCGCGCCTCGACGCTTTACTGGCTGAATTACAGATCGAAAAAATTCGCGAAAACATGGCGCTGTCGCTGTCTGGCGGCGAACGACGGCGCGTTGAGATTGCCCGTGCACTGGCCACCAATCCGCGCTTCGTATTATTGGATGAACCGTTTGCCGGTGTTGATCCCATCGCCGTCATCGAAATTCAACGGATCGTGCGGTTTTTAAAAGAACGCAATATCGGTGTATTAATTACCGACCACAATGTACGCGAGACACTGGGTATCTGTGATCGCGCCTATATCATTAATCAGGGTGCCGTGCTGGCCAGCGGTCACCCTGACGATATCATCAGCAATGAATCGGTACGCCGCGTTTATCTTGGTGACCACTTCCGCATGTAATCAGGCTCAATGAAACAAGGCTTACAGCTCCGCACCTCTCAACACCTGGCACTGACGCCTCAGCTCCAGCAGTCCATCCGTTTACTGCAATTGTCAACGCTTGAACTGCACCAGGAACTGGAACAGATGTTGACCGACAATCCGCTGCTGGAGCGTCTCGATGATCCCATGGATCTGGCCGTCAGATTGCTGCCCGATGGCGCCATCAATAACCACGCCGAACAACCGGAATACAGCAGCAGCACCAGCACCGAAAATGCCGAGTCTGGCTCCAGCGGCGACGATGCAGCCGACAGTAACCGGGACGACTACAACGACACGCAGCAGGAAGACTCATCGCTCTGGGGCGAAGCCAATCGTGGCAGCGCGCCGGACGATGATGAAGGTCGGCCGCAGCTGGAAATTATCGAACAGAGTTTGCGCGAACATTTACTTGATCAGGCCAACTTAAGTACCCGCACCGAGCGGGACGCAGCACTGTTGAGTCTGCTGATCGAAGCCCTGGACGACAACGGTTATCTGGATGAATCGCTGGAACAGATTCATGCCGCCTTGCCTGAAGAATTGGGTATTGAGCTCGATGATTTGCAGTTTGCATTGAACCTGTTGCAAAGCCTTGATCCGGCCGGTGTCGGCGCACGCAACGCCAGTGAATGTCTGGCATTGCAGATCAAGCGTCTGCCACACATCCCTCTGGTGACGCGTCGATTGGCGCTGACGCTGGTGCAGGATTTTTTAATCCAGTTTGCACAGCGCGATTTCAGTAAAATAAAAAAAGCACTGGATTGCGACGATCAGGATTTACGCGAGGCGCAGGACGTGATTCGTCAGTGCCAACCGCATCCCGGTAAAGGCTTTAGCAAAGACCGGGTCGACTTCGTCGCGCCTGATGTGGTTGTCATCAAGACCAAACTGGGCTGGCAGGTGCAGCTGAACCAGGACGTCATGCCAAAATTGCAAATCAATTCCCTTTATGCAAATTTATTGAGGCAACACAAGAATGCAGCAACCCTGCAAACCCAGTTGCAGGAAGCGCGCTGGCTGATCAAAAATATGCGCCAACGCTTCGATACGATCTTGCGCGTATCTGAAGCAATAGTAGAAAGGCAACGCAACTTTTTTAATCATGGCGCGGTGGCAATGCGGCCACTTGTATTACGCGAAATAGCTGATACATTGGGTTTACATGAGAGTACAATTTCTCGCGTAACCTCTCAAAAATACATGCTGACCCCACACGGTGTTTTTGAGCTCAAGTATTTTTTCGGCAGCCATGTAGCAACGGAAGCAGGTGGGGAAGCCTCTTCCACGGCAATCAGGGCACTTATCAAACAATTGATCGGAGCAGAAGACCAGACCATCCCCCTCTCAGACAGTAAGATCGCAAACATGCTAGGAGAACAGGGCATGGTAATTGCCCGGCGTACCGTCGCAAAATACCGTGAAGCTCTCAAAATACCTCCTGTCAATTTGCGTAAAACTTTGTAACTTAACGCTAGTTTTTTTGCTTTACATTGTTAAATACAAACGGGTTCTGCAGTTTTGAACCGACTCGGTTTAGCAAGCAAGACTACAACAAGGAGCGCTTATGAACATCACCATCAGTGGACACCACCTCGAAGTTACCCCCGCAATTCGCGAACATATCCAAAGCAAGCTGGAACGAATCATGCGACATTTCGACCAGGTCATTGATATCACCGTCACCATTACCGTCGACAAGCTCAAAGAGAAGGAAAAACGCCACAAAGCGGACATTAATCTGCATGTCCCGGGCAAAGATATTCACGTAGAAAGCGTCGCGCAAGATTTATACGCCGCGATTGATCTGCTTATGGATAAACTGGATCGTCAGGTGATCAAACACAAAGACAAAATCCAGGATCATAAACACGATCCCGTGAAACACCTGCCTCACCATCTCGGGCATACCGACAGCGACGAAAGTTCATTCAGCGCCATGGCTAACGCCTGATTATTCACCGCATCTCAAAACAAGGACGCGCAAGCGTCCTTTTTAATTTCCTGCATTTTTCTACACGCCATGACCAACTTTATTCACGCCCGTATTCAAAATCAGATCGGCTTCATCACTCTGGACCGGCCCAAGGCACTCAATTCCCTGTCGCTGGAGATGATCCGCAGCATCACCGCAACTCTGCGTCAATGGAAAGGAAGCGCCGAAGTGCGCACCGTGTTTATTCACGGCAGCCATGAACGCGCTTTTTGCGCGGGTGGTGATATCCGTTTTTTCTATGATGTCGGGACCGCGACGCCACAAGGCGACAGCGCTTTGCTGGAAGATTTTTTCACGGAAGAATATGCGCTGAATTATCTGATCCATACGTTTCCGAAACCGTATATTTCGCTGCTCAACGGCGTCGTCATGGGGGGCGGGATGGGTATCGCTCAGTCCGGCACCGCGAATCAACTGCGCATCGTCACCGAGAAAACCAAAATGGCCATGCCCGAGGTGAATATTGGATTGTTCCCTGATGTTGGCGGCGGATATTTTTTATCACGTTGCGCGGGCGAACTTGGCAGCTATCTCGGATTGACCGGCAACATCATCAATGCTGCAGATGCCATTTATGCGCAACTGGCCGACGTCTATCTGCCGAGCGAGCATATTCCCGAATTAATCAAATTCATTGAGACCACTGACAGCTCTGATCTTCGCGCGTCGATTCGCCAATTTGCTGCGGCATTGCAATCGCACGCTGGCGAGAGTCAATTGCAATCAAACCGTCAGATGATTGACCGGCATTTTTCCCATGATCAGGTCATTGAGATTTGTCGTTCACTCAAAGCTGACGACTCAGTGTTTGCTCAACAGACCTATGCAGTGATGCAGACCCGCTCTCCGCTGTTAATGTGCGTCACGCTGGAACAACTGCGGCGCAGCAGCACACTGGGGATTGCAGATTGTCTGCGTTTGGAACGCAGCATGGTCAGACATTGTTTTAAGCATGGCGAGGTCTTGGAAGGGGTACGCGCCCTGGTGGTCGACAAGGATGGGCAGCCAGCCTGGCGGCCGGCTAATCTGGAACAAGTCAATGCCGAATTGATTCAAAGTTTTTTTGATCCGGTATGGCCTGACTATGCCCATCCACTGCGTGAATTAATTTAAATATCATCCACGCAAAACAGACGGCGATGTTCGCGCATCGCATATCTGTCGGTCATTCCTGCGATGTAGTCAGCCACTTTGCGCGCCTGCTTCAAGTCATTGTCCGGCACAAAATAATCTGGTGCCAGCAAGTCAGGCTCTTTCATAAACAGCGCAAATAAGTCATGCACGCAGCGCCGCGCTTTGCTGGTCATGCGTTGCACCTGATAGTGGCGATATAAATTAATCCGCAAAAATTGTTTCAGCTCGGTCGCTTCGCGATGCATCTTTTCAGAAAACGCGATCAACGGTGGCGCGTTGCGCACGTCCTCAATATTTTTTGGATTGACATCCTGGATCCGCTGCTCCGACGTTGTGATCAGGTCCAGGATCAATTCGTTGATCATTCTTCTGACCGTCTCTGCAATCGCACGGCGCCCGCCCAGTCCAGGAAACGCCTGCTCAACCAGCGCACGATTTTTTGCAAACAGGGTAATTTCCAGCAACTGATTTTCGTTGAGCAGACCGGAGCGCAGCCCGTCGTCCACGTCATGGTTGTTATACGCGATTTCATCGGCCAAATTGGCCAACTGCGCTTCCAGGCCAGGCTGTCTGTGCAGAATAAACCGTTGGCCAATTTCACCGAGCTGTCGGGCATTCTTTTCCGAGCAATGCTTTAAAATGCCCTCGCGCGTTTCAAAAGTCAGGTTAAGGCCATCGAAATTTCCGTAGCGCTCTTCCAAGACATCGACCACCCGCAAGCTTTGCAGATTGTGTTCAAACCCGCCGTACGGTTGCATGCATAAATTCAGCGCATCCTGCCCGGCGTGGCCGAATGGGGTATGCCCCAAATCATGCGCCAGCGAGATCGCTTCAACCAGATCTTCATTCAACCGTAAATTGCGCGCAATGGCACGGGCGATTTGGGCCACTTCAATGCTGTGGGTCAGGCGCGTCCGAAACAGATCGCCTTCATGGTTAACAAATACCTGGGTTTTATATTCCAGCCGCCGGAACGCGGAACAATGAATAATGCGATCGCGGTCACGGCCATATTCGGTGCGTGATTTTGCCGCCGGTTCGTCATGCATGCGCCTGGCAGGCAACGAGTCTTGCGCTGCGTAAGGCGCCAGCTGAATCGCATTGTGTGAATATTGATTTGTCATGCCGGGCTCGCCTGCAAGGTCGCTTCCAGCATTGCCGCTGGTACCGACTCAATAACAGCGTGCCCCATCGGTTGCAGCAGTATAAATTTGATTTGACCCTGATCGTTCTTTTTATCGACCTGCATCCATTCCAGCCAGGTTGCCACGCTTAGTGCCGGTGCCTGAACAGGCAAACCCGCTGCGCTGACCAAAGCGCGCAATCGTTCTTTATCTTTGGCCGAGATATAGCCAAGCCGCTGTGATAAATCTGCCGCCATCACCATGCCGCATCCAACTGCCTCACCATGCAGCCAGACGCCATAGCCCATCGCCGATTCGATCGCGTGGGCGAAGGTATGACCGAAGTTGAGTATGGCGCGCAAGCCGCCTTCTCTTTCATCCAACATGACAATCTCGGCTTTGATTTCACACGACCGGCCAATGGCATAGGCCAGAGCAACCGGGTCCTGATCGCGCAACAACTGGCAATTTTTTTCCAGCCAGCTGAAAAATTCCATATCGATAATCGCGCCATATTTGATTATCTCTGCCAGGCCCGCAGATAATTCGCGCGCTGGCAAGGTTGCCAGAGTTTTGGTATCTGAGACCACGGCTTCCGGCTGATAAAACGCGCCAATCATGTTTTTCCCGAGCGGATGATTGACTCCGGTTTTCCCGCCGACCGAAGAATCAACCTGCGACAACAGGGTCGTCGGGATCTGCACAAACGGAACCCCGCGCATATAGCTGGCTGCCGCAAACCCGGTAATATCTCCAATCACGCCGCCACCCAAAGCGATCAGGGTCGTTTTCCGGTCACACTGTTTTTTTAGCAGCGCGTCGAAAATCAATCCCAGAGTTTCCATGGTCTTGAATTCTTCACCGTCCGGCAGAATCAGCTGCTCACACTGCTTGCCAGCTGCCTGCAGCGCGTTGATTACACGTTCGAGGTACAGGGGCGCAACTGTGGTGTTGGTAATGATCATGGTGCGTTTCGATTGCACATAGCTGGCAATCTGATCCAGCGCGTCCGGGGCAATACAGATCGGATAGCTGCGTTCGCCGAGCGCGACATTTAATATGTGGGAGCTTGGCAGTTGCTGTTCTTGGGTCATGGGTATGGTCAATCGTGAGGCGGGTAAAATTGGTCGTGCCAATTTTACCAGTATCGACTGAATAAGTTGCGCCATATGTGGCCGACCGGTCTCGATGACGATGTGGGCGATTTCCGAATACAGGGGTTCGCGTTGACGGGTCAACTCTTCCAGCACTTTGCGTGGATTCTCGGTTCTTAACAGCGGGCGATTTTTATCGTGGCTGGTACGCTGCAATATCTGCGATACAGTCGTGCGCAGGTAGATGACGGTACCACGGGAATGCAGGTATTGGCGGCTCTGCTCATTCAGAATTGCACCACCGCCGGTGGCCAGAACGATGCCGCTTTGCGCAGTCAGATCGCGGATGACATCGGCCTCACGCTGTCGAAAACTGGCCTCACCTTCGATATCAAAAATCACCGGGATCGGCACCCCGGTGCGCGCTTCCACTTCGTGATCCGAGTCCACGAAGCGCATATTCAGTTTCTTTGCCAGGGCGCGGCCAATTGTAGTTTTGCCCGCGCCCATTAAACCTACCAGGAATATATTGCTTTGTGGTTCCAATTCATGCAATCAACAGGTTCTTAATGCGGATACTGCAAGCCGAAATGAAACACCGTCCCATTACCTTTAGGCGTAGTCACCGTAACATCAAATGTGCCAATTGCAGTGCCGCCTCCGGCCGCATTACAATTTGCGGGAGTTGGTACCAGGTCAATATCCACGTAATCACCTTGCCGTGTTGCTGCAGAAGCCGGTACTAAGGTGCCATGCGGGGCGACGCTGGGAACAACTGTTGGATAGATCGCACTTACTGTCAGACCTAACGGATTGGCTGATCCAATAATCGATCCAGACGGCATTGGATTGAAATTTATATCATCAAACTCAAGCCTTATTGCTGGTGAACAGCTGCTGGTAACGAAAAGATTACCATTGAAAATTTCAGTTCCAAGATTGCTGTCAAAGACATGTATCACGTGACTGCCACTTAAAAAGACACCAAGTGTGCCCGTTAAAGCAGTTGTCGTTGAGTTGCTGCTGTTAAACTTGATGGTTGCCAATCCAGCACGCACACCTGTCGGCACCGCCGTTGCGCCGTTACCGTAACGCGGATCCTGACTTCGGAATGACACCGAGCAACCACCGTTGGTTGTTATGCAACCACCAATACTGGAACTACCGACTGCACCGCTATCAGCTGTTGCAACAACAGGGGTACCGTCCGCAACCGGGTTTCCGTTAATATCTGCGATCAGCGCTGTCAGGCTGGTAGTTATATTGTCGTAATCCCAGCCCTCAATGTTAAAGGATCCTGCACTGAGGGAAAACGCAGCTTGAATCGGCTGGCCAGTAGTGACAACAATCGTATCCGACAGGCTGCTGATCCCGTTTGACAGCGACGCCAATATACGGAAAGTCCCGGGTATGGTGAGTGAATTGACCGAAGCAGTTACCGTGCCGTCCACCTGGGAAATCGCGGTTTGGGTATTCAGGGTTGCGATGGTAGGGAAATTATTCGTGAACGTTACTGTCTGCCCCTTTAAACCTACGCCGTTTATGTCAACCACTTTAAAGGTCAAGATAGCCGTTTCGCTACGACCGTTTCCGCCTGCGCCTGCGATCACAATTGATTTGTCGCTTGGTGACGCAGAAACAAAATTGACTGATACCGCAATCGGCGCCACGACGTTCAAGGTAGTTGTCACAGGCGTCGGAATACCCGCAACTGTCGCCGTCACCACATCGGTCGCACTACATGCATTATCGGTGTAAGTAACGGCTGCAATACCGTTGATCGTGCTGGCAGATCCCGGCATCACCGCTTTGCCTGAAGTTGTGCATCCAGACGTAAAATTAACAACAACTGGCTGGGCTGTGTACAGTGCTCCATTCGCATACACACCAACTTGAACGGATGTCGATCCGTACGCGTTCACTGCGGTCGGGTTTGTTACCGGAGCCACGACCTTTAAAGACAAGGTAAGCGAGGTTACGCCAAGACTGAAATTGCTTCCGCCTGACAGTGTTTGCCCCAAATAGGTAGCTGTTGCGAATACAGTTCCCGCCGCACCAGACTGGGTTTGAGCAGTGACCAAATCCAAAGGACTCACCGTGACAGTCGCCACACCGGTAAGATCAGTAATCGCGGTGCCTGCTGACGGCGCTAATTTTGTCAGAGTGGCTGTGCTTGAGAACGTCACCACGACTCCAGCGACAGGCTTTCCAGCGCCATCCAATACCTTTGCGCTGGCGGTCAATGGGTTTGCGATCGACACTGAACTACTTGGCGTACCCGTGGAGCCGAGCAACGACAGTGTCAACGTAGGAGTACCTGAGGATGTTGTACCTCCGCTGGTAAAACCAACTGAAGTTGTTACCGCAGCTGTGCCGACCAGCACTGCCGAAGCTGAAATACTGGCAGCCCCGGCTCCAGTGCCTGGCAGCAAAGTGATCGTTGCGGTTCCTTTACTGTCGCTTAAGGCAGTACCTAAAGATGGTGAAAGTGCGCCGGCAGTATTGCTGACTGCGAATGTCACTACTTTCCCTGCAACAGCCGCACCGGTTGCGTCAACAAGCTTAGCTGATGCTGTCAACGTTCCTCCAGCAGGAATGGCGTTCACTGATGCGCCAGAGGAATCAAGTAAGCTGAGCGTAATCGCGCCATTAGTCGTTGATCCCGTCGCGCCAGTTCCGGTGCTCCCGGAACCGCTACCGCTGCCACCTATCGGTACACCTGGGGAACCATTACCTCCGCCACATGCGCTGACCAAAGATAACAATAATACCAACATTAATAATGCCCAGTAACGTGCAGTAAAAATCGTAGTTAAATTCAGCTTCATTTTTCATTCCAATTCATTGTTTGCCCGAATATTTCGATCACGTCCGATTGCCTGCTGGATTCCTTATCAATCGGGTAGTGCTCCTATAATTTGTTCCCATCTTCACGCAATTGACGATGCGATTTTTGAACCTATTGGTTTCCCTGCCGGCCCGTTACCAATTCACATCCAATTAATGAACTGACTTGCAGCCCAATAATTAAAGATGACAAGCACCGGCATCGAATATTTGCATTGATTCGCAGTTCCATATTCTTAATTCCCATTTGTGTATCAATGCACTGCAACATGTTCAGCAACGATTTTAGGGGTCAGGAAAATCAACAGTTCAGTCTTGTTTTTAGTCTTGGTAGTCGACTTGAACAAATAACCCAAGACTGGAATATCACCCAATAACGGTATCTTGGTTTCACCATCCTGAATCGTTTCCTGATATATGCCGCCCAACAATACCGTGCCGCCATTTTCGACCATCACGATAGTTTTCAGATGTTGAGTATTGATCGCGAAACCGGCAGTTGTTTCCACGCCGAGTGAATCATTATTTACTTCCACATCCAAGATGACATTTCCATCCGGAGTAATTTGTGGGGTGACATTCAATTTCAGATTCGCATTTGCAAATGCCACTGCGGTCGCGCCACTGCTGGTTGCCAGTTGATAAGGTACCTGTACCCCTTGCTCGACAATCGCGGGTACCTGGTCAGCGGTCAACAGTCGAGGGCTCGAAATCACTTTGCCGATACCGTCAGCTTCCAAAGCGGAAATTTCCAGATTCAAAAACCGGTTTGCCGCTGATGAAAACAGACTCACCGCAAAACTGCCCGGGTTCGAGTTGTTAATCCCCGCTGCGGGCAGGCTGAAAAACTGCCCAGCCTGGGTAAAGGCAGCAGACGTCCGCAGATTTACAGCGGTCTGCGCGGTTTGGTCACTGACTCCTTGATAGGTACCTGTCAGAGCGGCATTATTTCCACTCTTGACTGGGAAACCCGCAACGCCGCCCTGCAAAGTGCGCAAGTCGGTGAAGCCCAGCGTTGCACCCAGATTCTTGCTCCAGTCATCGGTAGCGACAACCAGGCGCGCTTCGATTGCCACCTGGCGTGATGGGATGTCCGTCTTGAGAATCAGATTTCGCACAGCTTCGATTCTGGAAGGCACATCTGTCACGAAAATTTGGTTGGTTCGTGCGTCGATCACAGCACTGCCACGTTTGGACAAAATTTGAATTTTCGGATTTTGCCCGTTGAGGCCAAACGCTGTATTAAACACGGTAGCCTTCTGGTAGTTCAGCTGAAAGCTTTCCGTTTTCAATTGTTCCAGATCGTTGATTTGTGCTTTCTGTTCCGCTTCCAATTTTTCCTTGGTCAGCAACTCGTCTTTTGGCGCAACCATAATAATCGAGCCATTTTTTCGCATGTCCAGGCCTTTGGTTTGCAAGATAATGTCCAGAGCCTGATCCCACGGAATATCTTTCAGACGTAAGGTAGTGCGCCCGGTGACTGAGTCGCTGGAAATAATATTGAAACCACTGACTTCGGCGATGACCTGCAACAGGGACCGCACATCGACGTCCTGGAAATTCAATGACATTTTTTCGCCACGATAACCTTGGGTACCCTGAGTCAGTTTGGTCGGATCGACTTTGATCGGTTTGATTTCAATGACCAATTGCGTTTCACTCTGATAGACACTGTGCTCCCATTGACCTCTGGGTTCAATCACCATATGAACGTTATCGCCCTGCTCGGTAGTGGTAATGGTCTGCACCGGGGTGCCAAAGTCAGTGACATCCAGGCGGCGACGTAACACTTCAGGCAAATTCGTTTTCGAAAAATCGGCAACGACTGCATTGCCTTGTTGGCGAACATCAATGCCAACCTGTTTATTCGGCAGTTCGACTACGATGCGTCCTTCGCCAGTTACGCCTTTGCGGAAATCAATATCGCGCAAACTTTGCTTTCCTGAGTCGGCTGCGGGAGCCGCAACAGCAATACCTTTGGAATTGAGCGCCGTGACTACATCGCCCGTACCATCAATCGTGATCGTCAGCTGATTGCCTTCAACGACGCTCGCATAGTTGAGTGGTTTGGCCAAATTAAAAACCATCCGCGAGCGCTCACCAGCCTGCACAATATTCAGGTTCCGGACATTACCCATGTTGATGTCAATCGATGATTTTCCTGACTGGTTATCGGTAGCAGAAAAATCCAATGCGATCCGGGCAGGTGTCAATGTTGAAAATCCGAGGGGTGCTTTTTCCATCGGATTTTTCATTGTGACCTTGACGATCACATTGGGTCCTTGCTGACTGGCGACAACCTGCTGGATGGAATTACTTTGGGCATACGCGGAGCTGGTCAGCCCGCCTAATCCAAGGACGCTAACTAACAGAAAAAGTCGAAACATGGAACACCACCTTTTGATATTTACACGCATTTTTATTGACGCCGTCATTTTTTTGCCTCCTGCAACTCTAATTTTTGAACGCGTTCAGACCAGTCACCACCGGCGTCCAAATAAATCTCTTTAATCTCTATTGAATCTTCGTTAATTTTGGTCACCAGGCCATAATTTTGTCCGACATAGTTGCCCGCCTTAATCTGATTCACAGCTTTTCCATCTACCTCAACGAGGGCATAGTGAACGCCTCCCTGGGTAATTGTTCCAACCATCTTGACCACATCCAGCGGCACAGATTCCAGCGCCTCACGCCTCCTGTCAAGATCAGGCTTGATGCCATGTGCAGAGCCCGGGTTCATTTTTGCCAATGCAGACTGCAGCTTGACCGGATTAAATGGGTCGGGATCATTTTTCTTGTCATACACAAACGGGATGAAATCTTTTGGTTCGTTGAGCTTGGGTATGGATGGGACAGTTTCCTGCTTGGTTTTGTCCATCCATTGTTGTACTTCTTGATCACCGGTGCCAGTGCAACCGATTAAGCCAAACGAAAGTAATGAAGGCAATATCAGGGCAGAGAATTTTTTCATTTCTTGGCTCCCTGTTTAGCCTTCTTCTGACTGGCCACTTCCTCAGGATCCAGATAGCGGAACGTTTTGGCAACAGCTTCCAGGGTCAACGTACCACCTTCCTTGCCCGTATTGATATTGAGGTTATTCAACGTCACGATCCGGGATAAATGTGCCACATCGCTCGCGAACGCACCCATATCGTGATAGTTGCCATTCAATTTGATCTCAATCGGCAATTCAGCATAGTAATCCTTCGGCGTCGCCTGACCAGGCTTGAACATTTCAAACTGCAGCCCTCGTCCCAAACCTGCCTGGCTGATATCGGAAAGCAGCGCATCCATTTCTGCTTTACTAGGCAATTGCTTTTCCAGCGCCGAGACGTAATGCTCAACCTGAACCTTTTGCTTGCGCAAGCCTTCCAGATTAATCGACTGTTGAATTTTTAATTTATAACCGTCGCGCAAAGTTTGCTCTTCCTGTCGGCCTGCATTGAGCTCGGCGAATTGGCCGTTCCAATAAAAATACCAACCGGCGACAAGCACGGCAATGAGCGTTCCCAATGCGCACAGCATGCGTGGCGCGATCGGCCACAGGCCCGGATGCACACCGTTCAAATCCCGAAACTGAGCCGCAAATGACTCTGATAGTTCAGTCATGTTTTTCATATCACATTCTTCCTGGCCGCTATGTTCTTGGATATCATGGCTTCACCGCCTGACCATTTGCAGCATTGGGAGCTGCGCGCGCTTTTGTTGAACCGTCTGCAGCACTATTTGCCTCATTATCGCGGGGCCGCTTGATCCCGACATTAATCGTGAAATCGAACACTTTTTTCGCGTTTTTAGCGGTCCCGATGCCGGCTGAACTGATCACAATCAAATCTGGCTTGTTCAGCCACTCTGAGTTGCTGGACAAGTTTTTCAAATATTCAGAAACACGTTCATTGGATTGTGCATAACCGGTCAATACGACACGTTGACCATCTTGTTTGACTGTGCGCAGATAAATTCCTTCAGGAGTCTGCGCGACCAGCTCGGAAAGCAGATACACAGGCTGATTGCGATCACCCTGCAGGTCTTCCACCGCCTGTTGACGCGCCTTCAGGCCATCGATCTCGTCACGCAGACTGGCAATTTCTTTTATTTCATCGTCCAATCGATCATTCGCTGCCTTGATCAAATGGTTGCGCTGATTCTGGACCAGAATTTCGGTGGCGTTAAAGACGCCAACCAAAATAACAATCACGCCACCAATCAGGGCTGCCAGTCCCAGCAGAGCGTAAAATCCTTCTTTCTTCTGTTTGCGTTTTTCTTCGCGGTGCGGCAGCAGGTTAATTTTAATCATTGATCAAACCTCCGCATCGCCAACCCGCAGGCAACCAGGAAAGACGGAGCCTCCGTACGCAACTGCTTTTCCTTGACGTTGGGAGATAGCGCCATCCCTTTAAAGGGACTGATCACTGCAGTGGATATTTTTGTTCTGGTGGCGATCATGTCGAGCAAGCCTGGCAGCACGACGCAGCCGCCGGCCAAATAGATTTGATCAATCCGGGTATACGGAGTCGAGGTGAAGAAAAATTGAATTGCCCGCGTCACTTCCAGTGCAGCGCTTTCCAGAAACGGATTCAGCACATCCTCGACATAACCTTCTGGTAAATCCTCGGCTTTTTTCTTGAGCTCAGCTTCCTCAAACGACAGACCATAACTGCGCACGATTTCTTGAGTTAATTGATTGCCGCCAAAGGCCTGCTCACGTTCGTACACCGCCTGATCGTTCAAGATGACAGAAATGTGGGTAACCTTTGCGCCAATCTGGAACAAGGCAATAATTTTGTCTTTGCCACCATTTTCAGATTGCTCAATAATTCGGGAAATTGCGGCGCGTGCTGCGTAAGACTCGATATCCATTACCTCAGCCTTCAGGCCCGCGACTTCTGCAACAGCAACCCGGTCTTCGATTTTTTCCTTGCGCGACGCGGCCAGCATGACTTCGATATCCACGTCCGAGTTGGGTGCCGGGCCGATCACGCAAAAGTCCAGTCTCACTTCATCGAGCGCAAATGGAATATATTGACTGGCTTCCGATTCAACCTGCATCTCCAGAGACGCTTCGGAAGCGCCGCCCGACAGAGTGATTTTTTTGGTAATCACCGCCGCCGACGGCATGCCCAGCGATACTTTCTTGATTCGTGTGCCGCTTTTTGCAATCACGCGTCGAATCGCTTCAGCAACCTGGTCGATGTTTTCGATGTTACCGTCTGACATCGCACCACGGGGCAAGGGCTCGGACGCATAACGTTCCAAGCGAAGCTCTTTATTGTTGCCCTCGGACAACTCGACCAGCTTTATACTTGTCGAGCTGATGTCCAACCCGATTAATGGCGTGTTTCTTTTGCCAGTTAATCTGGAAATCACATCCCCGACCAGCGTTCCAATTTCTAAAGCCAAAGCATCCCCCGCGTTTAATTTTTCCAGATAACAACATACGCTATTTTTAATACGCAATTGCAATATTTTATTACAGCAATTTGTTTACCCAGAAACTAGTTATGAACCAAACTATTAATATTTCTTGAAGAAAATTTTTTAGGCCTTCAAATCCTAGCAATAACACTCTTGCAATGTAAAGTAATTTCTCACGAAATATTACAAAAATACATCGAATTGTTAAAAATTTCCCGAAAGAAAGTAAAAATCCCCTGCTCCACACACTCATTTCGACCGATTTGCGGCGAACCGCTATAATACGTTCACATAAAATTGGCCCCCCTCCAAATGACAACTGACTCCAAATCAAACACGCCAAAATCGTCCGGTTCACCCAATTCCAACAAGAAACGCAATCCAGCTGCTGCGCTTGGAATAAAGCTTGTTGTTTTTTTGCTGGCTCTGGGAGTGATGGGTGTTTTAATCATCGTCTTTGCCCTGACCCTTGCATATCCCAACTTACCAGATTTGGACTCAATTACAAGTTACAGACCAAAGATTCCATTACGGGTGTTTTCGGCAGACAACGTTCTGCTGGGAGAATTCGGTGAAGAGCGACGCAGCGTGCTGCAGCTCAAGGAGATTCCAGAGGTCATGAAAAAGACGCTGCTTGCGACGGAGGATGATCGTTTTTACGAGCACGGTGGCGTCGATTATCTGGGCATCATCCGGGCAGCATTGCACAACCTGATGGGCGGCTCAAAACAGGGGGCTTCCACGATTACGCAGCAAGTTGCGCGCAACTTTTTTCTGACGAACGAGCAGACCTTCAAACGCAAAATCTATGAAGTGCTGATGGCCTGGAAAATAGAACAGAATCTGACCAAGGACCAGATTCTGGAAATCTACATGAACCAGATCTATCTGGGCCAGCGCGCCTATGGGTTTGCCTCGGCGTCGCAGATTTATTTCGGCAAAAAACTGAAGGACATTACCCTGGCTGAAGCGGCCATGCTGGCCGGTTTGCCCAAGGCCCCGACAGCATCAAATCCGATATCAAACCCGAAACGGTCCAAAATCCGGCAAGTTGCCATACTGAAACATATGTTGCAGGTTGGTTACATTACTCCACAGCAATTTGAACAGGCCAAGAACGAAGAGATACATATTGGCAACAAAATCAATGTATATGGGACGCATGCCGAGTACGTTACCGAAATGGCACGCCAGATGGTGTATGAACAATTTAAGGATGATACCTACACCTTGGGATTGAACGTTTATACGACGGTCACCAAGGCTGATCAGGATGCTGCTTATCTGTCTTTGCGACGCGGGGTGATGGACTACGAAAAACGCCACGGTTATCGCGGGCCGGAAGGTTTCCTGGAAATTCCTGCAGATAAATCGGATGCCGATGATGAAATCGAAAGCGCCTTGGCTGAGCACCCGGACAGTGACGACATCGTTGCCGCCGTTGTGCTTGAAGCCACGCCGAAGAGTATCCGGGCAGTAATTTCAAATGGCGATGAAATCAGTATCACCGGGGCTGGACTCACTTTTGCAGCCAGCAGTCTGAATGCCAACGCGGTAGCGAAAAAACGGATCGTGCGCGGTTCGATCATCCGGGTCAGTCAGGATGACAAGACCTGGAGTGTGACCCAAATGCCGGACGTGGAATCGGCGTTTGTGGCAGCCAGTCCACAAGACGGCGCTATCCGCGCATTGGTGGGCGGTTTTGACTTTAATCGCAATAAATTCAACCACGTCACCCAGGCATGGCGCCAACCCGGCTCGAGTTTTAAACCGTTTATTTATTCCGCTTCGCTTGAAAAAGGGCTTTCCCCGGCTACCATCATCAATGATGCGCCGATCTATTTTGGGCCGGGACAAACCGGCGGACAAGCCTGGGAACCCAAAAACTATGACGGCAAATACGAAGGCCCAATGACGATGCGCAGGGGGATCATGTTTTCCAAGAATATGATCTCGATCCGGATTTTGAATCGCATCGGCGCCAAATATGGTCAGCAATATGTGACGCGGTTTGGTTTTGATGCCGATAAAAACCCACCCTATCTGACTCTGGCACTTGGCGCAGGTGCCGTGACACCGCTGCAAATGGTGGGCGCGTATTCGGTGTTTGCCAACGGTGGCTACAAAATCAATCCCTATCTGATTTCCAAAATCACCGACAGCAGCGGCAAGGTATTAACTGAAACCAGACCGGCAACGGCCGGCAATGAAGACTTCCGCGTGATCGATGAACGGAATGCGTTCCTGATCGACAGCATGCTCAAGGGCGTCGTGCGCAGCGGGACGGGTGCCAAGGCGATGGCACTGAAACGCACCGATCTGGCCGGTAAAACCGGCACCACCAATGATTCGGTTGATGCCTGGTTTGCCGGCTACCAGCCGCATCTGGTTGGCATTGCATGGATGGGATTCGATCAACCGCGGAACATGGGCAATCGCGAGACCGGCGGGGGCCTGGCATTGCCAATCTGGATGGGATTCATGCAGACCGCACTGAAAAGTTTTCCCATGGAAGAACGGCCAGTACCCAACGGAATTATTGAAGCTGACGGAGATTACTACTACGTAGAAAATCCGCCGGGCACTGCCAGCATGCAGATTCTGGATTCCCCTGAAATGACAGACCCAGGCAGCGGAGCGGCCAGCGCTCCGGCGGCAACGCCGAATTGACATGCGAATTGACATAAGTTCAGGCTCACCCCGTGTTTAAAAGATTGCAGGCTTACGTCAGGAAAAACCCGTTACAGAGCTTAATCGTCCTGGTGACGGTTTTTTTTATGGCTGCTGTTTTGGGTGTCGTGATTGTCATAGCCGTGCTGTATCCGAATTTGCCTGACCTCGACCCGATGACCAGCTACCACCCCAAGATGCCCTTGCGGGTCTTTACTGCTGACGGCGCCTTGATGGCCGAATTCGGCGAGGAGCGCCGTAATCTGACGCCGATCAAAGACATTCCGCTGGTCATGAAGCAGGCTCTGCTGGCCGTGGAAGATCAGCATTTTTATGAGCACAATGGTTTTTACCTGGTCGGCAATTTCCGTGCGCTGCTCCACAACCTGAGCAACTTCAGTGGCGGACCAAAACAGGGTGGATCGACGATTTCGCAGCAGTTGGCAAAAAACTTTTTTCTGACCAATGAACAGACCTATCGACGCAAATTGATCGAAGCCCTGTTGACCTACAAGATTGAACACAATCTGAGTAAAGACCAGATTCTGGAACTGTATATGAACCAGATTTATCTGGGCCAGCGCGCTTATGGATTCGCTTCAGCTGCGCAAATCTATTTCGGCAAAAAATTTCAGGACATCAGTGCCGCCGAAGCTGCCATGTTGGCCGGCCTGCCGAAATCACCAGGCCGGGTCAATCCGATCACCAACTATGACCGTGCCAGGTCGCGCCAGTTACTGGTCTTGAAGCAGATGCGCCAGATGAATTATTTGACCGAGCCGCAATACCAAGCGGCTCAGATCGAGTCACTGCATATCAAGGCCTCGAGTAATGAATTTGACGTGCATGGAGAATACGTTGCCGAACTGGCGCGTCAGGCAGTGCTGGAAGAATTCAAAGAACAAAGCTACACGCGTGGCATCGATGTGTACACCACCATTCTGAAAGACGATCAGAACGCCGCTTACCGTGCCTTGCGCAAGGGCGTGCTGGACTATGTCAGACGCCATGCCTATCAGGGCCCGGAAGGTTTTGTAGAATTGCCGGACGATGATGACAAGGTTGATGATGTCGTCGAAGCTGCGCTTGAGGACTACCCGGCCAGTGACGACATACAAAGCGCCGTGGTGCTGGATGCCAGTCCCAAAAAAGTCAGTGCGATCGCTTCCAACGGCGACGAGATTTCAATTACGGGCAGCGGCCTGGTATTCGCCGCCAGCGGTCTGGTCGCGAATGCGCCGGCCAGGCTAAACATAAAACGCGGTTCCATCATTCGGGTCATGCCCGATGCCGCTGCAGGCAACAACTGGAGCATCATCCAGCTGCCGGAAATTGAAGCCGGTTTTGTGTCAGCCGACACCAACACCGGTGCGATTCACGCGCTGGTAGGCGGTTTCGATTTTAAGCGCAATCAATTCAATCATGTCACTTCTGCATGGCGCCAACCCGGCTCGACATTCAAACCATTCATCTACTCGGCGGCACTGGAAAAAGGCCTGACACCGGCCACCATAATCAACGACACCCCGCTGTCATTTGATTCTACCCAGACCGGCGGTTTGCCCTGGGACCCGAAGAATTCAGACGATCAATATGACGGACCGATCAGCATGCGCGATGCGCTGGCCAAATCGAAGAACATGGTATCGATCCAGATCCTGGAATTTATCGGCGTCAATTACGGTCAGGAATACGCCATGAAATTTGGTTTTGACCCGCGCAAAAATCCGCCCTATCTGCCGCTGGCGCTGGGTGCCGGCGCTGTCACACCACTGCAAATGGCAGCCGGCTATGCCGCTTTTGCCAACGGTGGCTTTCAGATCAAACCCTATTTGATCGGCAGAATTACCGAAGCCAGTGGCAATCTCTTACATGAAACAGCGCTGCCTCGACCAGGTTCCGAGAGTGATCGCATCATCAGTGAAGGCAACGCGTTCATGATGGACAGTATGCTCAAAAATGTCATCAAGAACGGCTCGGCATCGCGCGCGCTGGTGTTAAATCGCAGCGACATTGCCGGAAAAACCGGGACCACCAATAATGCCTACGACGCGTGGTTCGCCGGTTATCAAAACCGTCTGGTCGGTGTGGCATGGATAGGCTACGATCAGCCGAAAAATCTCGGCAACAGGGAATTTGGTGGTGGACTGGCCTTGCCGATCTGGATCAACTACATGCAGACCGCCCTGCGTAACCAGCCGGTGGAAGACCGGCCGGTGCCGTCTTCACTCACCTTGGTCGATGGTGAGTATGCCTATGCCAGTCCGGCGGTTCCATTCGTTGCAAGCCTGATGCCCGAGAAGACCGCGCCTCAGATCGTCAATCCGCCCTGACTGCTGGCTATGTCGCGCAGCACGGCCATCAATTCGCTGTTGTCGCGCGTATTGCGCCACTGCTGGCCGTCGTGCCGGTAATGAAATCCGCCTGACTTGGCTGCCACCCACAATTCGCTGATCGCAGCCTGACTGTTAATAATGATCTTGGTTTTGTTTTGCAAAAATTCGATCTCCAGCAATGAGCCACTGCGGCTGCATTCGACATCGATATCCCCGGCCTGTCCGGCATTTTCAAACGCATCTTCAATCTGCGACAGCGTGTCGTCCACCAATCTTAAAAATTCAGTTTCGGTCATGCTACACTCCGCTTGTTCATAAACACGCATTATAAGAGATCCCACCATGAAGTTTTTTTCACGTGCCAATTTGCTGGTTTGCATCGCCATCCTGCTGTGCACTGCCTGTGGTCAAAAGGGTAAGCTGGTGATTCCGACCAGACCGCCGGCAGTGAATACGCCCTATCCGACTGCGACGCCCAAGGAAGATGACAGCAACGCTGACAGCACGTCGGCACCGCAACAGCATTAGTGTTTAAAGGTGATCGTGCCTTGTTGGCGCGGATGTTTGCCGCACGCGTGTTGGTACACAGATTGAATTTGCGCCAGATCGACAGCCTCGTTGCCAGTTAATTCCAGAGCCCGATAAACGCCGATTTCTTTTTTCTCATAATCGATAAACGCACAGACCAACGGCACTTTGGCGCTCAGGGCGATGTGATAAAACCCGCTGCGCCAATGCGGCACAAAGCTGCGGGTACCTTCGGGGGCAATCGCCAGCCAGTACCAGTTCGCTTGTTGCATGCGTTCGGCCAGCCTGGAGATGGCACCGCTGGACACGCCGCGTTCAATCGGTTCACCGCCGCAAAACCGCACAAACCCGCCCACAAAAAAACCACTCACGCCGTGAAACAGTTTTTCCTTGACCAAAAATTTCAATGGGAAATTGATCGCCAGCTTGGCCAGCATCCCGTAGAAGAAATCCCAATTACTGGTGTGCGGATAAAAGATCATCACACCATGCGCGGTCGGCAAACCGTCATAGCGCAGCTTCCAGCCCATTGCATGCAATGCGCCTAATGCGAGTCTGGAAAAAATTTGCGGGGCTTGTTGTGCGGTAAACAGAGGTGTCTGCATAGGAGCTCATTATTTTTTTCAAATAATACTCCTAATTAATTCACACGAATATACCCGCTAAACGTTATTCGCAGTCAAGCGTTGTTCGCTGCTCCGCTTCTGAATTGCCCAGTACACGCGCAACAGCAGCAGCGTGCCGACGATACCGGCAAATAACAGCGGTTGAGCAAAATCATGCTTGCCTGCTTTCATCCAGAAGTAATGCAGCACGCCCAGCGAGATGATCAGATACACCAGCTTGTGCAATTGCTGCCAACGTTTGGCACCAACACGCTTGA
This sequence comes from Oxalobacteraceae bacterium GrIS 1.18, assembly GCA_040544425.1. Taxonomy (GTDB): domain Bacteria; phylum Pseudomonadota; class Gammaproteobacteria; order Burkholderiales; family Burkholderiaceae_D; genus Solimicrobium. The sequence continues at coordinate 118,039 of JBEONO010000004.1, read as the reverse complement.
TCATTTTATTGGTGCTGGTCAGTGCCAGTGGAATCAGCAATACAAAGGCGCTGAACCCGACCAGGATGAAAGGCCGCTTGACTACGTCTTTCAACATTTCGGTGACATCGAAGAAATGGTCAAACCAGAGGAAGGTCATAAAATGCAAAAACGCGTAAAAGAAAGCATACAGGCCGATCATGCGACGCATTTTCAGCAACCACGATAAATTGAAGAAGCGCCGCAAGGGTGTCACCGTGAGCGTGAAGCACAGAAAATACAGGGTCCAGTCCCCGGTATTTCGCGTGATGAATTCGAGCGGATTGGCACCCAGGTGATCGGTAAATCCGGCAACAATCAGCCGGACAAACGGCAGCAGGGCAAGGATAAATAATCCGGCTTTAATCCAGCTTTGTTGTTTTAAATTTGGCGTCATGATGTTAAAAATATTTTTTCAAATCCATGCCGCTGTACATTGAAGCAACTTCGCTGTAACCGTTAAACATCAGCGTTTTACGTTTCTTGGTGAAGAATCCATCTTCGCCAATTCTGCGCTCGGCGGCCTGCGACCAGCGTGGGTGATCCACTTCGGGATTGACGTTGGAATAGAAACCGTACTCGTGCGGCGCGGCCAGATTCCAGGCGGTCTTGGGTTCAGTACTGGTGAACCGAATTTTGACAATCGACTTGGCCGATTTGAATCCATATTTCCAGGGCAGGACCATACGCACCGGCGCGCCATTCTGATTTGGCAACACCTCACCGTACATGCCAAAGGTCAGCAATGCCAGCGGATGCATCGCTTCATCCATGCGCAAACCTTCCACATACGGCCAGTTCAACACATCCTTACGCAGACCGGGCATTTGGGTTTTATCGGCCAAGGTGGTGAATTCGACATATTTGGCATTGCCATTCGGTTCGACCTGTTTGATCAGGTTCGACAACGAAAAGCCAATCCAGGGGATCACCATTGACCAGCCTTCGACACAGCGATGACGGTAAATACGTTCCTCGAGCGGGGCAATTTTCATCATGCCGTCCAGGTCCAGTTTCATCGGTTTTTTGACTTCGCCCTCAATGCTCACTGTCCACGGTTTGGTTTTCAGACTGCCAGCGGTTTGCGCAGGTTCTGATTTATCGGTACCAAATTCATAGAAATTATTGTAAGTGGTCGCATCTTTATACGCGGTCTTGCTGTCCATGACGACATAGTGGCTGTTGACTGCCGCCGCCAGTTTTCTGGGTGCGGTTTCGGCAAACGCCTTGCGCGATGCCATTTCGATCAAACCGGCGCTGCCTAATGTTCCCAGCGCAATCTGTTTCATAAACTGACGCCGTTGATCCAGCAATTCACGCGGCGTGATTTCTGAAGACAAAATGATATTATCTGGTGTTCGTTGTATCAGCATGACAGCTCCGTAAAGGGACGATTGATATAGCTTAGTCGTTAAAGTGACGCAAAGCTTACAGCGAAAATGCATTATTTGTTTTTTCATCCGGTGAAAAGAACGGCGGCTGGTTTGGCTGGTTTTGGCGATGTTCGTGTTAACATCCGTTTCTGTGTGAATTTTGCCAAGGTTATCTGAATGCCGGACCATCGTTTTCTGAATCGAGTCTTCAACGAAGATGCCTTATTGGGATTGAACCGGATTCCGGATGAGACCATCGATTTAATCATTGCCGATCCGCCCTACAGTCTGGGCAAGGATTACGGCAACCAGTCCGATAAACTCTCCAGCGTCGATTACCTGCACTGGATGGAACAATGGGTCGATGCCGCGATCCCCAAACTCAAGCCCAACGGCAGTCTGTATATTTTTCTGACCTGGCGCTATTCGCCCGAAATATTCGTGATGTTGAAACAGCGCCTGCAGATGATGAATGAAATTATCTGGGACCGGCGCGTTCCGTCGATGGGTGGCAGTGTGCGCAGCTTCACCTCGGTGCATGACACGATCGGATTTTTCGTCAAAGGCAAAGGCTATTATTTTGATCTGGATGCCGTACGGATTCCGTACGATGCGCAGACCAAAAAAGCGCGTTCACGCTCGATATTTGTCGGCGCCAAATGGCTCGAAGTCGGTTATAACCCGAAAGATTTATGGAGCGTCTCGCGCGTCCACAAATGCGATCCGGAACGTGCCGATCATCCGACCCAAAAGCCGCTGGAGATAATCGACCGCATGATTTATGCCTCTTGCCCCCCTGGTGGCATCGTACTCGATCCGTTCATGGGCAGTGGCACCACGGCAGTTTCAGCGCAGCGCTGCGGTCGCAATTTCGTCGGTTTTGAATTGAATCCGGACTACTGCGAGATCATCCGGCAACGGCTCACTGCACCTTATGCGCAGCGCATTGAAAACAACAATCAGCCGACCGAACCGATTCGAGCCAAACTGGTTCTGTAGTCCGAATGGCTCACAACCAAGACCGCCAAGTTTTGATTTTTGTCATACCGGTGTCACACCAGACGCAGATAATCACCTTCACCCGCTTTACTTACAACCGATATGTCGGGAGGCGGTCAGGTGCGAATGATTCGACTGAAGGTCGATGGTGTCGCAACCATCGATACAAGTCGATCATCCCACCGAACTTCTGTTATTCAATTCTCCGCATCGAACAATCAGGCTGTGCTTCGCGCGCACGCTTATTCCAAATTTTTGCTTGTCAAAGTGGTTTTCAGGCGATAATGCGGCAATATCGATCCCCCCAAACTAATTTCCATGCAACGTAAGCCCATAGAAATAAAAATCTCCACGGTCGTCGCGCTTGCTGTCATTTTGCATGATGCTCACCTGTCGGTACTCGAAGCCGCTTTAAAAGAACTGACTGCCAGCTCCAGCGATTACTACTCTGAAGAATGTGCAGTGATTGACGTCGGCAACATTGATTGCAGCGAACTGGATTGGGCCGCTTTAATCGAGCTTCTAAAAACTTGCGGTTTTCATCCGGTAGCGGTGCGCAATGCGCCCGATGAGCACGAGGCGCGGATTGCCGAACTTGGCCTGTCGATCGATTTTGGCGTCAAGGTGTCCCAGCGTGAAGAGATCGGCACGCCCGAGACCAAAGTGGAACCGGCGCCAGCTGCTGCTCCGGTGCCGGCTTCCAGCCCGCCGCCGATGATCATCGACCAACCGGTGCGCGGTGGCCAGCGGATTTATGCGCGCGGCACGGATTTGATTATCACGGCAGTGGTCAACAATGGCGCCGAAGTCATCGCCGACGGCAATATTCATGTGTATGCTCCGTTACGCGGCCGCGCCCTGGCTGGTGCCAGCGGCAATACCGGCGCGCGGATCTTCACCACCAGCCTGGAGGCCGAACTGGTGTCGATCGCAGGGATCTATCGCACGTTTGAAAACGGATATCCGGCACTGACGGCGCATACCCCTATCCAAATCAAATTGAACGGCGATAAAATCGACATCCTTTCTATTCAGTCTCATAACTAATTTATCTATACAGGGAGTCACAGTGGCAAGAATCATCGTAATCACTTCCGGCAAGGGCGGCGTTGGCAAGACCACCTCATCAGCCAGTTTTGCAACGGGCCTGGCAATGCGCGGACACAAAACCGCCGTGATCGATTTCGACGTCGGCCTGCGCAATCTCGATCTGATCATGGGCTGTGAACGGCGCGTCGTGTATGACCTGATCAATGTGGTCAGTGGCGAAGCCAATCTGCGTCAGGCACTGATCAGGGACAAACATTGCGACAATCTGTTCATCCTGCCAGCCTCGCAAACCCGGGACAAAGATGCCTTGACCGAAGAAGGCGTGGAACGTGTCTTGAATGAATTGATCCACATGGATTTTGAATTCATTATCTGCGACTCTCCTGCCGGTATTGAACACGGCGCGATCATGGCGCTGACTTTCGCCGATGAGGCGATTATCGTCACCAATCCGGAAGTCTCGTCAGTGCGTGATTCGGATCGCATACTCGGCATTATCCAGGCCAAGTCACGGCGCGCACTCAATGGCGGCGAACCGGTCAAAGAACACCTGTTGGTCACACGTTACTCACCGAAGCGCGTCGATAGCGGAGAAATGCTGTCGTACAAGGACGTTCAGGAAATCTTGCGCATCCCCCTGATCGGGATCATTCCTGAATCGGAAGAAGTATTGAATGCATCGAATCAGGGTAATCCGGCAATTCATATCAAAGGCAGTGACGTCTCGTTAGCGTATGAAGATGTGGTCAGTCGTTTTCTCGGTCAGGAGCTGCCATTGCGCTTTACCGATTACGAGAAACCCGGCTTTTTGAAACGTATCTTTGGAGCGAAGTAATATGGCTTTACTATCATTCTTGTTCAACTCCAAACCGAAAACGGCATCCGCTGCCAAGGAACGTTTGCAGATCATCATTGCGCGCGAGCGCAGTGGTCGGACCGGCTACGATTTTTTGCCGGCCTTGCACGCAGAACTCATTGCCGTGATTTCCAAATACACCAAAGTGGATCCCAAGGACATCACCCTGTCACTGGACCGCAAAGGTGATCTGGAAGTACTCGATGTGAATGTAGTCCTGCCTGAAATCGAGTTGCGCAGCTAATTGTCCACCGATAACGGGAACGCCACAGTTCCCGTTACCTCCCTAAAAGTTGTTCATCAACAACATAGTTACTGCCATTCAGTTCGCCGTTCGCGCATTTAACGCGATAGTTCACAAAAATAATTCAAGTATTTCACAATTTGGCATACCCTCATTTTATACACTGTCTCTGCCCTTCCCTGGCTTTTTAACCTATGCGAATTGCTGTTCTTGATCACGATCCGGCGGAACTGGATTCAATCTGCTCCATACTGAATGCGGCTGGCCACAGCTCATTTGCCTATAGCGGCGGCAACGAGCTGGTGCAACAGATGAAGCGCGACAGTGTCGATATGCTGGTATTGGATTGGCAAGTGTTTGACCTGACCGGCACGGAAATTCTGCAATGGATCAGGGACAAACAGCACATGGCGATCCCGATCCTGTTCATGACCAATCGCGCCGGCGAGGACGATATAGTCGATGGACTGGCGGCCGGTGCCAACGATTACATGATCAAGCCGATACGGCGCAGTGAATTGGTGGCCCGGGTGCAGGCACTGCTGCGCCGCAGTTATCCGAATCAACACATGCCGGAAAATCTGGAATTTGGCCCGTTTATTTTTGAGACGCGCTCGGCGCGCTTATCCGTCGCCGGAGAGTTTGTCGACCTGACGCAAAAAGAATTTGATCTGGCACTGCTGCTGTTTCGCAATGTGGGGCGTCCCTTGTCGCGTGCCTATATTCTTGAAGAAGTCTGGTCGCGTGATGCTGACATTCCGTCCCGCACCCTCGACACGCATATCTCGCGGGTCCGCAACAAATTGCAATTGCGCCCGGAGCATGGATTTAAACTGTCACCTGTTTACAGTTACGGCTATCGACTGGAACAGGTAGCCAATGAGTAAAAGTGATGCAAATCAATTGTCACGATATAATGCCGAGCTACACTTACGTGAATACAGCAACACCTGATCATCCATGCAACTACTTGCCGTCGGCCTGAACCACACCACCGCACCTGTCGCCTTACGCGAAAAGGTGGCGTTTACGCCTGACCGGATCGGACAGGCAGTGTTGGCAGCCCGTCAATTTTTGGCTCGCAGTGAGCTGCACGACACTGCACCGGAAGCGGCGATTCTTTCAACCTGCAATCGCACCGAGTTGTACGCCGCCTGCAAAACCCATAACTCGATCGACCTGGCCGCGCATTTTCTGGCCGACTACCATCACCTCCCCTACGCTGAATTGCGCCCGCATTTGTACTCCCTGCCGCAGGACGGCGCAGTGCGCCACGCGTTTCGGGTCGCCTCGGGACTGGATTCGATGGTACTGGGCGAGCCACAGATTTTGGGCCAGCTCAAAGATGCGGTGCGCCAGTCTGATGAAGTCGGCGGTCTGGGTACCTATCTGCATCAACTGTTTCAGCGTACGTTTTCGGTTGCCAAGGAAGTACGCAGCACCACCGAAATCGGCGCGCACAGCGTTTCGATGGCGGCGGCCGGGGTTCGCCTCGCGCTGCGTATTTTCGATGATTTATCCGGGCAAAACGTGCTGTTCATCGGCGCAGGAGAAATGATCGAACTGTGCGCCACCCACTTTGCCGCGCAAAACCCCAAATCGATCACCATCGCCAACCGGACCCTGGAACGCGGCTCCGCCCTGGCACACCAGTTCAATGCCAACGCCATTCGCCTGGCTGCCTTGCCCGACCAGCTGGCGCAATTTGATATCGTGGTGTCCTGCACGGCCTCGGCATTGCCGATAATCGGTTTGGGTCTGGTGGAACGCGCGATCAAGGCACGCAGGCATAAACCGATGTTTATGATCGATCTGGCCGTGCCGCGCGATATCGAACCGGAAGTGGCACGCCTGAACGACGTGTTCTTGTACACGGTCGATGACCTCGGCAGCGTGGTCCAGTCCGGCATGGAAAATCGTCAGTCAGCAGTCGCCCAGGCCGAAGCGATTATCGAAACCCGGGTGCAGTCGTTCATGCATTGGGTTGACGGTCGCGCAGTCGTGCCGGTGATTCAGGAATTGCATGAAAACGGCGAAATTCTGCGCCTGATGGAACTGGAACGTGCACGTCGCATGCTCGCCAAGGGCGACGACATCGAACTGGTTCTGGAAGCCTTGTCCAAAGGCCTGACTGCCAAATTTTTACACGGCTCGCAGGAAGCCCTGCACAAATCCCAGGGTGACGAACGCGCGCAAATCGCGGCACTGTTACCGCAGCTGTTCCGCAGTCGCCGGTAGCGAAGCTCAATTACGCCTGCCGTGCTGATTCAGATCCGATTCTGACACCAGCCAAACCCTTACGCACAACCTGTTCAGATTCAAAAGAGGCAATCCATTGAAACCTTCCATGCTCACCAAGCTCGATCATCTTTCGGAGCGACTGGTCGAAATCAATCAGCTACTGATGCAAGAAGGCAGCACCAGCAATATGGACAACTATCGCAAGCTCAATCGCGAACATGCCGAATTGACGCCGGTCGTTGAGCTGTATCACCGCTATCAGCAGGCGCAAACCGACATCAGTTCCGCGCAGGAGATGCTGTCTGACCCGGAGATGAAAGAATTCGCTCAGGAAGAAATCGGCAATGCCAAAGCGATCATCGATAACCTGGAAATCGATCTGCAAAAAATGCTGCTGCCGAAAGATCCCAACGATGAACGCAATATCATTCTGGAGATTCGTGCCGGTACCGGCGGCGATGAGTCGGGATTATTCGCCGGTGACCTGTTGCGCATGTACACGCGTTACGCCGAACGCAACCGCTGGCAGGTGGAAATGATGTCGGAATCACCGTCGGATTTGGGTGGCTACAAAGAGGTGATTATCCGCATCGCTGGCGTCGGTGCTTACTCGAAACTCAAATTTGAATCCGGCGGACATCGCGTGCAGCGCGTGCCCGCGACCGAGACGCAGGGACGCATCCACACCTCGGCGTGCACCGTGGCAGTCATGCCGGAAGCGGACGAATTGACCGACGTCGTGATCAACAATGCCGATCTGCGCATCGATACCTTCCGCGCCTCCGGTGCGGGCGGACAGCACATCAATAAAACCGACTCGGCCGTGCGACTGACCCATATCCCGACCGGGATCGTGGTCGAGTGTCAGGACGGCCGCAGTCAGCACCAGAATAAGGCCCAGGCGATGCGGGTTCTGGCAAGTCGCATCATGGATGGTCAGATGCGCGCCAAGCAGGCCAAAGAAGCCGCGACCAGGAAGAGCCTGATCGGCTCGGGCGATCGCAGCGAGCGCATTCGCACTTATAACTTTCCACAGGGGCGCATGACCGATCACAGAATAAATCTCACTTTATATAAACTTGATTTTATAATGGACGGCGATTTGACCGAGCTGACCAATGCTCTGCTGGCAGAACATCAGGCCGAACTGCTGGCACAACTGGCTGACAACTAACATTTATTCCCGTCCGATTATGAAGAAAACTCAGATAGCCTTACTCCTTACTGCACTCATCAGCTTTGGTTTGATCGGCGCGGCGCTGTATTTCCAGATCGTCGAATATATGCTGCCCTGCCCGCTGTGTGTCATTCAGCGCTATGCATTTATCGTCACGGGAATCGGCAGTCTGATCGCGCTGGGCAGTTCGGAACTGAGAAGGAAAATCGGTTGTTGCATCGGTCTGTACGGAACGCTGACCGGCGCTGGCGTGGCCCTGCATCAGCTGTATGTCATCGCCCACCCCGAGATTTCTTGCGGAATCGACCCGGTCCAAACCGCCGTCAACAACATGCCTTTTGCCAACTGGTTGCCGACAGTATTTCTTGCGGATGGCATGTGCGGCACTCCATACGATCCTTTCTTCGGACTCTCCCTGCCACAATGGTCGCTGCTCTGGTTCGTCGTGTTCACCATCACACTGGCCGTGGTGCTGTTTAAAGGCAAGGCCGCAGATCGCAACTGACATGCCGACCCTGCACAGCATCGATGCCTTGCTCAAGGCATCCAGCCTGCCAGCTCTGGAGGCGCGGATTTTAATGATGCATGCCTTGCACAAAACCCGGGTCCAACTCATCACGCAATCCGAGTATGAATTAACCGAAGCGGAATTGACAGCGTATCAGCAACTGGAACAGCGCCGGATCGACGGCGTGCCGATCGCCTACCTGACCGGTCAGCGCGAATTTTTTGGCCTGGATTTTCACGTTACGCCCGACGTCCTGATCCCGCGTCCCGATACTGAACTGCTGGTCGAGTTGGCGCTGCAATTCACGCCATCGGGCAGCAGCCTGCTTGATCTGGGTACCGGCTCGGGCGCGATTGCAGTGGCGCTTGCGCATCAACGGCCCGACCTGAGCATCTGTGCCAGTGATATCAGTGCAGCTGCGTTGGCCGTCGCACGGCATAACGCGCAGAGCCATCATTGCAGGATCCAGTTTATTGAAAGCGACTGGTACAGCGCATTGCCGCAAATGCAGTGGCACACCATTGTTTCCAATCCGCCGTACATTGAAAACCACGATCCGCATTTAAGCCAGGGCGATCTGCGCTTTGAACCGCTTCATGCGCTCACCGATCATGCCGACGGTTTAATGGCATATCGGCACATCATCGGCGGCGCAACATCACGTCTGGCCAATCACGGATGGTTGTTGTTTGAACATGGCTACAATCAGGCGGCCGCGTTACGTGCGATGCTCGCCGCCCATAACTTCGCGCAGATTCAGAGCTGGCGCGATATTGCAGGGATCGAACGCGTCACCGGTGGGCAATTCGGCATATAAATCACAAAAGCTGGCGACGTTCTGGCCTTTTTCTTGTAAAGTGGCAAGACTCCAAATTAGCCCGCCCATCATGCGAAACATCCTCTATTTCTGTGCGCTGTTAGGCATCCTTAACAGCCCTCCAAGTCAGGCCGAACCGACAGTTCCAAAAAGTAAACCGGGCCCAAAGATTTGCGTCGTACTCTCTGGCGGCGGCGCACGCGGTTTTGCGCATCTTGGCGTGCTGCGCTATCTCGAAGAACACCACATTCCGGTCCACTGTATCGCCGGAACCAGCATGGGCGCGGTAATCGGCGGACTGTATGCGGCAGGCTTATCCGCCGATGAGATTGAACAGAACATCAATAAAATCAATCTGGGCAATGTCGCGCTCGATAACGTCGAACGGCGCGATGTCCCGCAGAGTTTGCGCGAGGACGATGGAAACTATCCCATCAGTGCCACGTTCGGCCTCGGCAAAGGTGGTGTGACCTTGCCGCTCGGTGCCATCCAGGCCAACCAATTCCTGCAACTGCTGCACAACTGGACCGCTCACGTCCCGAACAATATCGTCTTTGATCAATTACCGATTCCCTATCGCGCGGTGGCCACCGATCTGGAAACCGGCAACATGGTGGTCTTTGACAAAGGCCCGTTGCATATGGCGATTCGCGCCAGCATGGCCGCGCCCGGAGTCTTCGCGCCGGTCGATCTGGATGGACGGCTGCTGACCGATGGCGGCCTGGTGCGCAACCTGCCGGTCGATGTGGCACGCAGCATGGGTGCCGATGTAATCATCGCCGTCAATATCGGCACGCCCTTGTTGCCGCGTAATGATCTGCAGAGTTTTTTCAATATCAGCAAACAAATGATGCAGATTCTGACCGAACAGAATGTCAACGAGCAGAAAAAAATATTGTTGGCCACCGACGTGCTGATCGAACCCGATTTAGGGGATATTGGTTTTATGGACTTCCCGCGCGCCAAGGAAGGCGCCGATATCGGCTATAAGGCCGCGCAAGCCATGCAGGAACAACTGGCATCGCTCGAACTGGATACGGCCAGTTATTACGCACAACTCAAAGCGCGGCCCGATCCGGATGTACACAGCGTCAAGATTGCCTTTGTTGACGTCAAAAGCACCGGCAAGATTCCTCCCGCAGATGTTATGCGGCTGCTGAATATTCCACTCGGTTCGAACTACGACTCACAGGAAATCAACAAGCGCATTACCCCGCTGATCAATACCCGCCAGTTTGACGGCATCACCCATTCACTGATCGAGCGTGACGGTGAGTTTGGCGTTGAAATCGACGCCATCGAACGCAGCTGGGGCCCGAACTTTGTGCGGGTCGGCCTGGAAATGCAGACCGGCTACAACGGCCAGAGCGGCTTTGAAATTCAGCTCGGACATCGCCTGCCCTGGATCACCCCGAGCGGACTGGAATGGCGCAACGACCTGCAGCTGGGCACCGTGTATGGACTGCGCTCAGAGTTGCGCCAACCGATATTGGATCGCGAAGGTGTTTACGTCGCGCCCTTTGCCAATCTCGAACGAAAAACCCTGAATATTTATTCGGACAATACGTCGATTGCCGAATACCGCATGCAAACCGCGCAGGCCGGTCTTGATCTCGGTGTGCCGATCGGCAGCTTCTCACGCCTGGGTGAACTGCGCAGCGGTCTGCTGGCCACGCATTATGACCTGCATCCAACCTTGGGTGCGCTGGTGCTGGTCGATCAGGGCAGCAGCACGACAGCGGTCTCCACATTACCCTGGGTCAAAATGAATGAGTATTCCTTCCACACCCGATTCACCATTGACCAACTCGACACCGCCGTATTCCCGCGCCAGGGTTATCTGTATGGCGGTGAATTGATGGCCGGGTACAATCAGAACCGCAGCAATTCGGACGTGCTGAACACCCATTCCGACCTGCGTGGCTTCCAGCAATTTACGCTCAATTCGACCTGGGCAGAAAGCGCCAACGATCACAGCGTGAATATCAAGATGCTGGTCGGCGCACGCGCTCAATCGGGCTCGCCGATTCCCGGCGTGGGATTATCATTGGGCGGATTTCAAAAACTGACCGCCTACCAGAATGACCAGTTCATCGGCAACTATCTGGGCTACGGTAACTTCACTTATCTGTATCGCGCCTTGAATTTCGGCATGGCCGGTGAGGCCGCCTTTATCGGCACCTCGTTTGAGATTGGTAACGCAGCCAATCAGAAATCCGATTTCCAATTCTCGAATCTGAAAAAGAGTTTGAGTGTCTTCGTCGGTGCCAACACCTTCATGGGCCCGGTGCATTTTGGGGTGGCGGTAGCGCCAGCCGGTGCGTTTAATTTATTTTTACAGTTGGGCAGACAGTGATGCTGACAATTGTTTGGAGAACTGACTTGAAAAAAATATTCACCACGCTGATCCTGTCCATGGCAATGGTAATGACCGCGGCCCATGCCTTCAGCAATCCGCAACTGGATATTCTGTTTGAATCCGACTGGCAGTGGAATTTAAGTCATGCCCCTGAAACTGCCACCATGCTGGGCGATCACCGCTATAACAATAAACTCACAAATACCAGTCTGGCGGCCAGCCGCGTGTACAACAAGCACCAGCAGGACATGCTCCGGGAGGCAATCAAAATCAATCGCGCCAGCCTGACCGGTCAGGAGTTGATTTCCTATGACCAGTTTGTACTGGAAAAAAAACAGGCCGCCGATGCCGCTGCGCTTTACCCATATCCGGTACAACCGATATCCCAGATCGATGGCTTTCAGATCACCTTTCCAGCGCTGGTGGCACAGACGCCATTCAATAACGCGATGGATTACCACAACTATCTGGCGCGACTGCATGCCGTCCCGGCTTACATAGATGGTCTGATCGAACAGATGCAGCAGAACATGAAGGCTGGCTGGGTCGCACCCAGGGCGATTATTGATCCGGTTCCCGGACAGCTGCGCGAACTGCGTCTGCATCTGCAGGAAAGCGAGCTGGCCAAACCGTTTCAACACATTCCCGCCAACGTGCCCAAACCGGCGATATTTGCTGAACGCGGCAAAAAAGAATTGAGCGAGCACGTCGCACCAGCCTTACTGAAACTGGAAAATTTCATCACCACCCAATATCTGCCGGCATGTCGCGACAGCGTCGCCGCATCCAGTCTGCCGGGCGGTATGCCGTATTACGAATTTCTGGTCAAAACCCAGACCACCACCGATATGAGTCCCGAACAGATTCATGATCTGGGACTGTCCGAAGTGGCACGAATCCGCGCGGCTATGCAAAAGGTCATGGAGCGGGTCGGCTTTAAGGGCAGCTTCGCCGAGTTCAGCAAATTTTTAAATGCCGACCCGCGATTTTTTTACACGAATCCGGATGAGCTATTGAACGGCTACCGCGACATCATCACCCGCGTCTATCAGGTTTTGCCGACCATGTTCGCGCATGTGCCGAAAGCGCAGGCAGAAGTCAAACCAATCCCGCTGATGGGCTCGGAGCAGCAACCTGCCGCGTACTACAATCCGGGATCGGATGATGGAAAAACTGCTGGTTTTTTTGCGGTGAATATCTCCAATCTGAACACCCGCAACAAATGGGAAATGGAAACCCTGACGCTGCATGAAGCGATACCGGGCCATCATCTGCAAATCAGTATCGACAAGGAAGCGACTGACTTGCCCAAATTTCGCCGCAATGGTTGGTATAACGCGTTTGGTGAAGGCTGGGCTTTATACGCGGAAAGCCTGGGCGATGAAATGGGACTGTACAAAGATCCGTATTCAAAATTTGGCAATTTGAACAGCGAACTGTTTCGCGCGGCACGACTGGTGGTCGACACCGGTTTGCATGCCAAAGGCTGGACGCGTGACCAGGCCATTGCCTACCTGAACGACAATACCGCCAACCCACCGAATGACAATATCGTCGAGATTGATCGCTACATTGCCTGGCCGGGTCAGGCATTGGGTTACAAGATCGGACAATTGAAAATCCAGGCACTGCGCAGCAAAGCCGCCGCTGCTCTGGGTGACAAATTCGACCTTAGGGCATTCCACAATGCTGTAATCGACAATGGCGCCATTCCCCTGTCAGTACTGGAATCCCAGATCGATTTATGGATCGCGCAGCAGCAGGCGCCCAAATGAATCGAACGGGTGTGGCAGCCTAACTGCCATCAATGAATACTGAAGCAGTGCTTTTTTTTGCCAAACTGCTGATCAAGACAGGCAATGAATAATCTTCTACTGATCATTGCGGCACTGTTACTGGTGCTGCTCAATGGTTTTTTTGTTGCGGCCGAATTTGGCCTGGTGAAGTTACGCCAAACCCGGGTGCGCAGTCTGGCCCGGAATGCGGGTTTGCGTGGACGCTTGCTGCAAATCGTGCACCAGCACCTCGATGCCTATTTATCGGCCTGCCAACTGGGCATTACCCTGGCGTCCCTGGGATTGGGCTGGATAGGTGAACCCGCTTTCGCAACATTGCTGCTGCCCCTGTTCGATTTATTTGACGTCGTTGCGCCGAACATCATTCATGGCGTGTCGTTCTTCTTTGCGTTTTTTGTCATCTCGTTCCTGCACATTGTCGTGGGCGAACTGGCACCCAAGTCGATGGCAATCCGCATGCCCGATAAAGTGTCTTTAATTACCGCAGCACCGCTCTATGTTTTTTACTGGATCATGTTTCCGGCAATCTGGCTGCTCAACACCAGCTCGAACAAAATCCTGTCGTGGTTGGGACTGGATGCGAGCCACGGCAGTGACAATCTGTATTCAATGGACGAGTTGAAATTGATCTTGCGCGGCAACCAAAGTCGCAAAGGGAAAGGTCCGAACGAGTGGAACATCCTGGCGCAGGCGCTCGATTTCAGTGGTCTGGAAGTGTCGGATCTGATGCGACCGATCAGTGAAGTGGTCGGCATGTACAAGGGTGCCACGCTTGAAGAAAATATGCGCACGGCGGCCAGGAACAGATTCAGTCGTTACCCCTACTTTGATCTGGATCGAAAAAAAGTATTGGGCATGATTCATCTCAAGGATTTATTTTTGGCGCAGATGTCCGGGCAAGCCATGCCTGATTTAAGCGGCTACCTGCGGCAGGTAGAATTTGTCCCGCCAAATTTGCCGGTGCTGGAGTTATTGCGACGGTTCCGTCAGGGTGCACCGCATTTCGCACTGGTCGGCCACAAAGGTCAGACACCTTTGGGTTTTTTGACGCTGGATAATTTATTGAGTGCGCTGGTCGGTCAGATTCGCGACGAATTCCGCCAAAACGATAACGACTGGATCACTCTGGACGATGGCACCCTGATGGGCAAGGGCAGTCTGCCGTTGACCACTCTGGGTATTGCGCTCGGGATTGAACTGGATGACGCTGAAGTGGAATCAATCGGCGGGCTGATCATGCATCAGCTGGGTGAAATTCCGACCGAAGGCATGCGAATCCCGTTTGACCATTTTGACGCTGAAGTCAAAAAAATGAGCGGGCCGCGTATTGTATTGCTGCGCATCTTTCCAAAACCGGTCAGCCCGCACTGACAAGTCAACTTTTATAGAAAATCACTCTCCCAAGAAAGATGCAATGATTCAAGTACATTCTGGTTCTCAGTGAAAGGTTTGCCATCGTCGTACTGTTGACTTTCATATTGGTGACGGAACTGGCTTTTTCCAGATTCACATTGATCAAGATTGAATCCCTGAAATCTATACCTGTACAATCCGCTCCGGTGACATCGACGTCCTTCCAAATCGCGTTACTGATGTCTCGATATCTCAGGCTGGCATCCACCATTTTCCCGGACTCAATGGTCACCTGCTTTAAAATTATCCCGGTGGTCAGATCTTCGCCTGAAAAATCCGGCTCCACCAAAGTCGTGCTTCGTAAATCTGCCTGCCTCAAGAAACGGCCCTGCGCATGATAGAGCGTTGAGCCGGGCAGTTTTGCCCCGGTTAACGTCGGTCCTGTTTCGCTGAAGCACAATGTCACGTGGGCCAATGTCGAGCCGGAGAACGAGATATTTCCGAATATCGTTTGATCAAATTTTGAAAAACTCAAGTCGACATTTTTAAGAAAAAAATAATCAGGAAAATCATAGCCGGGCATTTTGCGCCAGCTGAAACTCAGACCGGTTAAGTCTGGCTGTATTCCTCTGGCGTTCAATTCAGAAAAAATTTTTTTTAGATAATCGAGATTGTCACGATCACCCAGAACAATCAGTTTGTGTGACTCACAACCACCTTCTTTAAACAGGCACTCAAACTTTTCAAGATTATGCGCTGTACATTTTTCCGGCATTCGGGCGTAATCAATAATCAGGTTTTCGACCGTCTCGGGCATTTTAAGTTGCTCCAGTTCTCTACTGACGCGAAAAGAATATCCGTCTCTGGTGCCGGCATAGCGCGTCATGAACAGGCTGGCGTCGTCCCGATACTCCACACCAATCCAGTTGTCACTCAATATCTCTCGAACCCTGCAATCGACCCTGAAATCCTTGCAGTGCTCCTGAATGATTTGATTCAATTCAAACTGGTATCTAAATTCAACACTGTTCTTAAGAATTTTTGCTCTGACCGTTTTTTCACTGTTCGAATTATTCAACACTTTCACAATGGCTTCCAGCACATGCGGATTTAAACACTCGCCATCCAATGAGAATTGAAGAGCGTGGATGGCAATTTCTTCCAGGGAGGGACGCGGCGGAGGGGTGCAACGCCAACCGTGATAGAAAGGTGACGACGAAATTGGCATCATAAGATTCTTCCTTGTATTGGTTGCAGACGACAGGTCTGATTTGGGGAACCAATGCTATGTCGGAACAAAAATCAGAGACAGACGAAATTTCGCGTAGCTGCTTTTTTGATGTTTGCGCCTGCGGCAGGTGGCCATAAAAAAAGGCGCCAAATCGATTAGCGCCTTTCCTGAACCAACTTGCGTCGAATCTTTATTTCAACCACAGTCGTATCGAATCCCAGGCGCGTCCAAAAATACTGGCCTGGTTCACGGTTTCCAATGCCATCACCGGAAACTCCGCCACCGATTTACCGTCGATCATCATCTTCATGGTGCCAACCTGGGTATTGACCGCAATTGGCGCGACCAACGGATCTTTGCGTTCCAGCTGAGGCTTGATCCGTGCCGCACTGCCTTTCGGCAAAGTTACATACAGATCCTGGGTGAACCCGAGTTTGATTTGTGACTGCGTGCCTTTCCAGATTTCTACCGGGTTGCCGATCGTCTGATTTTTTTCATACAGCTTGATCGTATCGAAATTCATAAAACCCCAGTTCAGCAATTTCAGACTTTCCTGAGCGCGCACCTGATCGCTGTTCGCACCCAGCACGACGGAGATCAGGCGCCGTTCACCGGTGCCGTTCGGTCGTTTGGCCGACGAGACCAGGCAGTAGCCCGCTGCTTCAGTATGACCGGTCTTCATGCCGTCGACAGTTGGGTCCAGCCACAGCAGGCGGTTCCGATTGGGTTGGGTGATTTTGTTGTACGTAAAACTTTTGGTCGAGTAATAGGTTTTGTAGTACTCCGGAAATTCCGTGATCAGATGTTGGGCGATCCGCGCCAGGTCATTGGCGGTCGAATAATTCTGTGGGCTCGGCAAGCCGTGAGAATTGGCGAAATGGGTTTCTTTCAGACCCATGCGCTCAACTTCGCGATTCATCAATACGGCAAATGCCTCCTCCGTGCCGGCCACCGCTTCAGCCAGCGCAACCGCTGCGTCATTGCCGGACTGCACAATCAATCCGAACAGCAGATCGTTGATGGTGACCGGGGTTTTCGGTTCGATAAACATTTTCGAACTGTCCGAATCCACCTTCCAGGCTTTCACCGAGACATTGACGCTTTGATCCAGCGCCAGTTTTTTATCGCGCAGCGCTTCAAATACCAGATACGCGGTCATGATTTTGGTCAGCGAGGCGGGCTCAACACGCATAGCCGGATTGTCAGAGGCAATGATCTGGTTACTGGTGGTGTCGAGCAACAGCCAGGACCTGGCGGCGATCGTTGGTGAGGGCAGTGTTTGCGCCTGGGCAGAAATCAATCCGATGCATTGAGCCAGACAGAGCAGTGCGAGAACAAAATATTTTTTCATGATGGAGATAACTTTATAAAACAAAAAACAGGATTGAAATTGTGACCAACTACCAAAGCGCTGTCACCAGATTTTTGATGTGATAGAGCTTGCGATGGAAGAAGTGATCTGCACCGGGTATCACCAGCACGGGAATATCCTGGGGTCTGGCCCAGTCAAATACGTCGAACAAAGGAATGGTGTCGTCCTGTTCACCGTGAATCAGGATCGTGTCGGCCGGTACCGGCTCGAGTTCCCACTTGCCTGCCGCGCTGCCGACCAGAACCAGTCTTTGCGCAGGATTGCCCTCCTCCGCCATCATTCTCTGCAGGCGTGACTGCACAAAAGTGCCAAACGAAAATCCTGCCAGCGCAACCGGCAGGTTGGGATATTCGGTTTGCATATGCTTGAGCAGGATCTTCATATCGTCGGTTTCGCCGATGCCGTGGTCGTGTACGCCTTCCGATTGTTCGACGCCGCGAAAATTCATGCGCGCTGCCACATAACCCATCGCCACGAAAGTGCGGGCCAGGGTTTGCGCGACTTTATTGTCCATGGTGCCGCCGTACAGCGGATGAGGGTGAGCGACCAGCGCCACGCCGATCGGGGCCTGATCCAGAGGGATATTCAGCGCGCATTGCATCTGGCCTGCGCCACCGGTCAGAAAAAATTGCCTGGTTTGTGCGTTCATGGTGGTCAGGAATTAGGCAGTAGCAGGCGTTGCACGACTTTGCCCTGCATCAGATGCTGATCGATAATTTCGTCGATGTCGTGATTATCAACGTAGGTGTACCAGGTCGCTTCGGGGTAGATCACCAGAACCGGTCCGAGCTCGCAGCGATCCAGGCACCCGGCCTGATTGATCCGGATATTGCCGGGACCGTTGCTGTGCAATTCCTTGATGCGTTGCTTGGCATATTTCTGGGCTTGCAAAGACCCGCAATCGGCACAGCTGGCGCGCCCGTCATCGCGTTGATTGATGCAAAAAAATACGTGGTGTTTAAAGAAAGAGGGTTCGGTCATGAGATCATTAGGAAGTAGGAGTCTGCGCGGCAAAACAGTGCGTATTGTAATCCGAATAGCCAAGCCCAACGGGATCTGGAAATTTTGTTACCAAATTATCTTGCCTTAACTGTAAATACAATTAGTGGATTGGTAATTTTTTCTGTCAAACTGCGGCCCTGGCGTCGACCAAAAAGAATAAACCCGGTTTCGATCTGCTATTTATCAAGTGAAGTGGCGAGGTTCAGACTATTATTTAGCACAGAGCCTTGATAAAACATGACCGGCCCCAAGCTACGCCCATCGGTGCGCGAAAAACACAGAACTGCAATTCCAGATAAAATCGCCCACTCATTATTGTCGATACACTGCTTAAGGTTAATATGGTCCCACACTTAGTTACCGCGTTAAACGGCCCCCTGCTCGAACTTGAGAAGAAGATTCTGGAAGCCACGCCTGCAATCGAACGCTGGTTCCGCCTTGAATGGCAGGAACACACCCCACCATTTTATTGCTCGGTCGATTTGCGTAACTCTGGCTTCAAGCTGGCACCGGTCGATACCAATTTATATCCGGGCGGATTCAATAATTTGGCACCTGAAATGCTGCCGCTGGCAGTCCAGGCCGCGATGGCCGGTATTGAAAAATATTGTCCGGATGCGCGCAACCTGTTGCTCATTCCTGAGCGTCATACGCGCAATACCTTTTATCTGCAAAACGTGTCACGCCTGATCCAGATTTTCCGGCAGACCGGATTAAATGTACGTTTGGGCAGTTTGTCTGAAGATATCAAGGAACCGACCAATCTGGAACTGCCGGACGGAACGATCCTGACACTGGAGCCTCTGGAGCGCTCGGCCAATGGTCGACGCGTCGGCCTGGCCGGATTTGATCCCTGCACGATTTTGCTCAATAACGATCTGTCAGCCGGCATTCCGGCGATCCTGGAAAATATTCACGAACAAACCCTGCTGCCGCCCTTGCATGCCGGCTGGGCCGTACGCCGCAAAACCAATCACTTTGCCGCTTATGACGAGGTCGTGAAAAAATTTGCCAAGATCGTGGATGTCGATCCGTGGATGTTAAATCCCTATTTCGGGAAGGCGTCGCAAATCAATTTCCATGAGCGTATCGGTGAAGATGTGCTGGCCGCCCAGGTCGATATGGTGCTGGGCAAGATCCGCAAGAAATACAAGGAATACGGCATCAAGGAAAAACCGTTTGTGATCGTCAAGGCTGACGCGGGCACTTACGGCATGGGCATCATGACCGTGCATGACGCCGCCGACGTCAAGGATCTGAACCGCAAGCAGCGCAACAAGATGTCGGTGATCAAGGAAGGTCTCGAAGTATCCGACGTGATTATTCAGGAAGGTGTGCACACTTTCGAGCAAATCAATGAAGCCGTCGCCGAACCGGTGGTGTACATGATGGACCGCTATGTGATCGGTGGGTTTTACCGCGTCCATGCCAGCCGTGGCGTGGATGAAAACCTGAATGCGCCAGGTTCGCATTTTGTGCCGCTGGCGTTCGCGCAGCAGCACGCCTTGCCGGATCTGCATGCCAAACCAGGCACCGCTTCTCCGAACCGTTTTTACATGTACGGCGTGGTGGCTCGTCTGGCACTGCTGGCCGCATCGCTGGAATTAGAGCATACCGATCCGAATCCAGAGGTGTACTAAGCTTATGAAAATCGCTTTCCTGACCGATCCGCTGGACGACTTCAAGATTTACAAGGACTCCACGTTTGCGATGATGCGCGAAGCAAACCGGCGCGGTCACGAAATCCACGCTTTTATGGCGGGCGATCTGGCCTATGTTGGCGGTCAGGTGGTGGCGCAGATTCAGCGCATCCACCTGACCGGTGAATCGGACTGGTACCGGGCCGATGCCGCCAAAGAACACAGGCTGTCCGAGTTCGATGCGGTGCTGCAGCGCAAAGATCCGCCCTTTGACATGGAATACGTGTACGCCACGTATTTGCTGGAACTGGCCGAAGCTGCCGGAGCGCGGGTGTTTAACAAACCCAGTGCGATCCGCGACCACAACGAAAAATTGTCCATCGCCCAATTTCCGCAATTTATTACCCCAACCATTGTCACGCGCAATGAAGCCAGACTGCGACAGTTCCATGCCGAGCATCACACGATCATTCTGAAACCATTGGATGGCATGGGCGGTGCTGGCGTATTCAAAGTCGGGCCGGATGGCTTGAATCTGGGCTCGGTAATTGAGATGCTGACTGACCTCGGCCACCGCACGATCATGGCGCAACGCTATATCCCCGAGATCCGGCAGGGAGACAAGCGGGTATTGCTGATTGGTGGTCGGCCGGTGCCGTTTGCCCTGGCACGCATTCCACAGGGCGATGAAATTCGCGGCAATCTGGCAGCAGGCGGTGTTGGCCTCGCCCAGCCGCTGACCGGTCGTGAAACTGAAATCGGCACAACACTGGGACCGATCCTGGCTGCCCGCGGTCTGTTGCTGGTCGGTTGCGACGTGATCGGCAATTACCTGACCGAAATCAATGTCACCAGTCCAACCTGTTTTCAGGAAATCACTGACCAGACCGGGTTCGATGTCGCAGCAATGTTTATTGACGCACTAGAGCGAGCCTGACCATGGTCGGCATTCTCATCCTGGCGCACGCCCCGCTGGCAAGCGCGTTTATCACGGCTGCCAGCCATGTGTTCAAAAGTATGCCTGACCATCTTGAAGCCATTGACGTGCTGCCGGACCAAAATACCGATGACGTGATCCGGCTCGCCAAGGAAGCCATCTCGCGCCTTGATCTGGGTGACGGCGTGCTGGTATTGACCGACGTGTTCGGTGGCACACCTGCCAACTGCAGCCAGAAGCTTGATGCCCTCGACCATGTCGCAGTGCTGGCCGGCTTGAGTTTGCCGATGTTGTTGCGCGCGCTGACCTATCGGAATGACAATCTGGATGTAGTGTTTGAAATGGCGCAGGCTGGTGCGCAAAATGGTGCGATTCGGGTTGACAATCGGATGCGGATCTAGTGTAGTGTGTGGCCACAGTGGTCAGCGCTGCGGCCAAGAAAAATCAAAATTGAGGGTGACATGGTACAAACGGAATTAGAAATTATCAACAAGCTGGGACTGCACGCACGCGCATCCGCCAAACTGACCCAGCTAGCTTCAAAATTTTCTTGTGAGGTCTGGGTCAGCCGGAACAATAAACGGGTCAATGGCAAATCAATCATGGGGGTGATGATGCTGGCAGCTGGCAAAGGCAGCCGCATCACCCTGGAAACCAACGGCGAAGACGAACAGGAATGCGCCGCTGCGATCACGACGCTGGTTGCCGAAAGGTTTGGGGAAGGTGAGTAAAGGCGGGGAGTAAAGACGGGAAGTACAGGCAGGCAGCAACGAAAACTACACGGAGACACATGGCCTCATTCACTCTGCAAGGTATACCGGTTTCGCGCGGCATCGCCATCGGCCGTGCCCACTTGCTGCGCCCCGCTTCGCTGGAGGTCAAACATTATCTGGTCAGCCAGGAGCAGGTCGAAGCTGAAGTGCTGCGTCTGCAAAATGCGCTCAGCCTGGCGGAACGTGAATTGCAAAAAATCTGGTCCGACCTGCCTGCCGATGCGCCCTCCGAACTGGGCGCCTTCCTCGATGTGCACTCCCTGTTTCTGTCCGATCCGATGATTGCCCAGGCACCACTCGAAATCATCCGCACCCGACATTACAACGCAGAATGGGCGCTGGTCACCCAAATCGACGTGCTGCTCGAACAGTTTGAAGAAATCGAAGACGACTACCTGCGTGAACGCAAGGCCGACATCTCGCAAGTCGCTGACCGGATCTTAAAGCTGTTGACCGGCAGCGCCACAGCGCTGGATAAACCGGTGGGCGTGGATGAACTCAATACCCACATGATCGTCGTGGCACGCGACATCTCGCCGGCCGACATGATGCAGTTTCAAGACTCGGCCTTTGTCGGCTTTGTGACCGATGAAGGCGGCCACAGTTCGCATACCGCCATCGTCTCGCGCAGTCTGGGCATTCCGGCGGTGGTCGGGATGGGCAATGCCAGTCATTTGATCAAGCAGGACGACTGGTTGATCATCGACAGCGAAGCGGGCGTGGTGATCGTCGCGCCGCAGCAGATCATCCTCGACGAGTTTCGCGACAAGCAGGCAACCATCCAGCGCCTGCGCAAAAAACTGACCAAATTAAAAAAGACCTCGGCCGTCACCAAAGATGGCATTACCATCGATTTGCTGGCAAACATTGAACTGCCGGAACACGCCGTCGCAGCCAGCGAAGTGGGCGCAGCCGGGGTTGGATTGTTTCGTTCCGAATTCCTGTTCATGGGTCGCAATGGCGTGCTGCCCTCGGAAGACGAGCAGTTTGAAGCGTACAAGTCGAGCGTGGTAGCCATGAAAGGCCGTCCGGTGACGATCCGGACTTTGGACGTGGGTGCTGACAAGCCGCTCGATGACGTCGAAACCGGCACCCTGAATCCGGCGATGGGGCTGCGCGCGATCCGCTACTGTCTGGCCGAACCACAATTATTTCTGACCCAGCTGCGCGCCATTCTGCGCGCCTCGGCGTTTGGCAAGGTGCAGATTCTGATTCCGATGCTGGCGCACTCATACGAAATCGATCAGACCCTGGCCATGCTGGATCAGGCGAAAAACCTGCTCGCCTTCCAGGGCATCGAGTTTGATCACGATATCAAAGTCGGCGCCATGATCGAAGTTCCTGCCGCCGCACTGAGCCTGCCCATGTTCGTCAAGAAAATGGATTTTCTGTCGGTCGGCACCAACGATCTGATTCAATATACGCTGGCCATCGACCGGGCCGACTACTCCGTCGCCCACCTGTATGACGACGTACATCCGGCGATTCTGCAGTTGCTGGATATGACCGTCAAAGCCGCGCACAAGGCCAATATTCCGGTGTCAATCTGCGGCGGTATGGCGGGCGACCTGAAGCTGACGCGCCTGTTGTTAGGCATGGGCTATCGCGCCCTGTCGATGCCACCGGCACAGCTGCTGGAAATCAAACAGGAAGTGATGAATATTGATCTTTCGCAATTCAGCGCGATCATCAAAAAAATCCTGCGCAGCTATGATCCGCAGGTCATTGCCGAAGGCATCCGCGCCCTGCAGGCCTTATAAATCTGTAATTCGATCGATGTCCTGAAATCGGGATAACCCGATTTATTTTCCTTAAAAATGGTGCGAGAATAACGTCTTCCCAGTCCATGCGAAGACGCTCAACCATGAATTCTTCTGCTCTTTTCAAGAAAAAAAAGTGGCTGTTTCTGCTGGTATCGGCCTTGCTGCATGCTGCCTACGCCAGCAATCAGGCTGCCGGTCCGGACACCAAGCCAAGCGCGCCTGACAACAATCAGTCAGAAGTAAAAATGAAAATGACGGAGAACCTGAACAGCACCATCCTGCAAGGTGTCAACGCTTTAAAAAGCATGCAGCGCAGCCCGCAGGTCAAGCCAGTTTCAACTGTCACCAAACTCAAGATGGACAAGATGAATTCGCGCTACGTGGAACAGGGAGATCAGGTCTATGACAAAGTCAGCCAGTTAACCTGGTCGCGCTGCAGCTTCGGGCAACGCTGGGTGGCGGGCAAAGGTTGTGTTGGGACGGTGCGTCAAATCAGTTTCGATCAGGCCGCGAAATTTTCGAATGAACAGTGGCGCATACCAACTGCGGCCGAACTGACAGGCTTGATTGACCGTACCAAGAAAAACATGCCCGACGTCCTGGCCACGGACAGCCTGGCGTTTCCGGATATGGATCTGGACAAGCTGTACTACTGGAGTGCTACCGAAGAAAATAATTCGTTTGCCTGGGCAGTGCTGTTTGTGGACGGTGGCGTGCCAAGCATTCTGTATCGCAGCCATCGCTACGCGGTGCGCTTCGTCCATACCGGGAAATTCTAGGCACTCATTTCCACCGGTTTTTCAATTTCCTTGCAGATGGCAATCAACATCAAAATATCCTGATACACGGAAAGCTCAAATCCAAGCCGTTCGCCTTCGCGATCATCGATCAGCAAGGACTCGAGGTAAGGCAGGATGTAATTGGTGTTCCAATACGCGCAGCATTTGCTGCTCAGATGCTCAAAATCAACCAGATATTTGATACTCCCTGAATCGGGCTTTTCATTAAATGCCAGAATATGGGTATTAAACTGCTGTTTGAAACGATGGCGCAGCCGGGTATATTTTTCTTCCTCGCCTGAGGCGCGATACAGATCCAGCAGACATAGCCACATCACCGGTGTGTTGGGATGATCTTCCTGGCTTTGCGGCTCGAGGATTTCGATGGCGCGACGCGGGTCATTGATCGACATCCAAAACTCGGCTTCCTGCATGGCATCCGAGACTTCCTCAATCTGGATCGACTGGCCGGCCCGATTGGCAAACAGATTGAACGACTCTTCGTAGCGCTCGTTGGCTGGCGACTTGGCAACCGCTTTCTCCAACTGACCGGGCCTCAACGTGGCGATGCGCTCCGGCGGTTCCGAACTCTCGTCCAGGTGCGGACCAGCCAGATAATCGGTGCCGTCTTTTTGCGGCAGGACTTCGGCAGTGACAGAGTTCAGGTCGGGTTGACTGTCTTCCGATTCGGCATCGACGCCGGGTTTGCTGTGAGCGGTATCCCACCACCCTCTTTTCTGACCCGCACGCGACTGTCTTAACAGAAATGCCAACACCGCAATCACTGCAACGAATAACAGCATCAACACGCTGCTCAAGATGATCAGCAGTTTCGGAACAGCCTGTTCACGTTGATTCTTCAGCTCCACTTCAAGTTTCAGATGCGCCAATTCATTTTCGAGCGCCTGCACTTTTTTCTGTGCATTATCCAGTGCATCCTGCGTTGAGACCTGGGTCGGCTCGTCGTGCAACATTTTCGCAAAAGCTTGCTTGGCCAGATCATTTTCCACCAGCCGTTGCTGTTCCAGTGTGAGTGGCTTTTCGGGTGCCGTCAAACCAGCGCTCTGCACCTCTTCATTGCTGATCTTTAAGGCGTCTTTATGTAAGGTCAGCTTGGTGCTGAAGCGCGAAGGGTTTTTTTTTGAATCTGATTTCGGCGCGCGACGGTCTGCTGCGTCCGGCCGGTTCACGGCAGTTGTGTCGGTACCTGTGTCGGTACTTGTGTCGATAGTTGTGTCGATACTTTTGGGGGTGAAGTGCCGTGCAAGCGGTACAGTATTCAGCGCAGCAGCGGGTACATCAGCCTGCTCTGGCTCAGCCTGGGTGACGTGAGAGGGTAGCGCCATTTCTGGGTAGTCCAGCAACAGCGCGTAATCGCGATGAATGGAGCCATCGCAGATCAACTCAAGTTTGAAGTTGACGGCGGGTTCGGCAATCAATTCTTTGGTACTGAACAACAGCCGCAGGGAGGCAGGATCTTGATTCAGTCTGGCAAAATCGATGCGCGGCACGGCCAGCAATTCACCGTCGATTGTTTCCAGTCGGGCTTTAAAACAGCTGGCGACGGCCAGATTTTGCGAGACACCGCTCAGGACAACCTGTGCTTTAAATGACTGCCCCAGATTTGAGCGCAACTGCACGTCACCGAGATCCGTGGCCAGTGCGCTGCTGCAGAAAAAAATCGCACAGACGACTGACGACCAACAATATTTGCAATGTTTAATAACTTGCTCCTCAGTTGACCCAGCGGGTGACAACGATTCAACAAATTACGCCCTGACCAAGGCAGCGATGGATATGAGCTTGTATAAAAACAGGCAGGGGGGAAATGACAGCTAAACGTGCTCGATTA
This sequence comes from Oxalobacteraceae bacterium GrIS 1.18, assembly GCA_040544425.1. Lineage (GTDB taxonomy): Bacteria > Pseudomonadota > Gammaproteobacteria > Burkholderiales > Burkholderiaceae_D > Solimicrobium. The sequence continues at coordinate 91,899 of JBEONO010000004.1, read as the reverse complement.
TAAACACTCAGTGAACAAACTCAAGAAACTTGCGAGGCGCGCTGCACAAACCTTGATGCATTGTGGCGTAACCAATACACGCCAATACACCCCCAACACATGCGCTTTGAAGGCTCAGGCAATACGCTTGGTCATTCGAATCAGGGGAACTGCCACACCTGTTGATGTCGGGACTTCGACCCGTTCCGCAATGAGATACCCGTGTGCAAGATACAGCTGTTCTCCAGACACGGTCGACATGAGTTCCAGCTTCGCAAAACCTTCGCTGCTGGCCGCCTTCTCACACAGTGCGAGTAACAGGCTGCCAATGCCCTTTCTGCCATGATCCGGATGCACGTACATGGCACGCACCCGGGCGCACTCCGTGGCCGGATCCAGCAATCGCGCATCGCGGCCCGTGGTGTGATCGCCGCCGTAAAGCGTGGCACGTCGGCTCCACCCGCCACAGGCAACAATCTGGCCCGCATGCTCAACCACGAAATAAGTTCCGTCGGAAATCAAACTGGTATCAACACCCATGATTTCAAACGATGCTTCAAGTTGCTCAGGACTGAGTATGGCGCCGATATAGGTTCTGATGGACAGATCCATGAGGATGCGCAACGCAGGCAGATCATCGAGGGTGGCGAGACGGTGGGAATGTGTACTGGTCATGATTTGAATTCAATGTTGTGGAACGCTGTTGATCCGTCGTCTGTCGTTTAGTTCCGCAGTTGCTGTTTGATTTGCGAAACCTCAGCTCTCCAGCACATATTCCCCAGGCGCAGCGCAATCGAGCTGTTTCGCCGCTGCAGCGATAGCCGGTGGCTTAACCAGATTACCCGCATGCTTGCCCAACCAGCCCGCAAACACCGGCCACCACGAACCTTCCTGCTGTTCCAATGCCGCCAGCCACTCGTCCGGATCAACATGATGATTGCTGCTGTTTTCAGTGTTGAAGTGGAAATGCCGATTATCATGTCCCGGTTCACTGACAATACCGGCATTATGCCCACCGCTGGTCAGCAGAAACGTCACGTCAGCATCGGTGGCCACCTTGATCTTATACACCGAGTGCCAGGGCGCGACATGATCATTTTCGGTAGCGACGACAAACATCGGCACGCGAATATCGTTCAATGCAACTCGCCTGCCCGCTATCTCATAGCGTCCTTCAAACAGATCATTATTCAAAAACAGCTTGCGCAGATATTCGCTGTGCATCCGATACGGCATGCGCGTCGCGTCCGCGTTCCATGCCATCAGATCGTTCAAGGGTGTGCGGCGGCCCAGCAGGTATTGCTGGACCAGCGGTGACCAGATCAAATCGTTTGACCTGAGCATCTGAAAGGCACCGGCCATCTGTTTGGTGTCGAGATAACCCTTTTCCCACATCATGTCATCCAGATAGCTGAGCTGACTGTCATCGATGAACAGCATTAATTCACCCGCCTCGGTGAAGTCAGTTTGCGCAGCCAGCAGCGTGACCGAATTGAGGATTTCTTTTTTTTCTTTTTTTTCTGATGCCAACTCATTACACAAATACGCGGCCGCAATCGCGAGCAGTGTGCCGCCCAGGCAATAGCCCATCGCATTGATTTTTTTATTCGGCACGATTGTTTGAATCGTAGTCAAGGCTGCCAGAATTCCCAGTTGCAGATAATCATCCATGCCCAGATCGCGGTCTTCCACGGTCGGGTTGTGCCAGGAAATCATGAAGACCGTATGGCCCTGGTCAACCAGAAAACGCACCAGAGAATTTTCCGGTGACAGGTCGAGAATGTAATACTTCATGATCCAGGCCGGCACGATCAGCAAGGGTTCGGCATGAACTTTTGCCGTAGTCGGTTCATATTGAATCAGTTCGATCAGCCGATTGCGAAACACCACTTTGCCCTTGGTCAGTGCCACCTGTTTGCCCGGCACAAAATTTTCCGCGCCGATCGGGCTCTTGCCACAGGTCGCGCGTTCCATGTCTTCGCACAGATTTTGTGCGCCACGCAGCAGATTCAAGCCGTATTCCTTGACGGTGGTCTCCAGCACCACCGGATTGGTCAGCGCAAAATTTACCGGCGACATGGTGTCGAGCATCTGTCTGGCCATGAACGACACCACATCCTGATGGTGGGCCGAGACGCCTTCGACACCGGTCGTTGCGTTATGCCACCACTGCTGTTGCAATAAAAATGCCTGCGAATAAAAATTGAACGGCCACTGTTTCCAGGCATCTTCCTGAAACCGTCGGTCCTGCGGCAGTGGCGCGATGCACGGCACCTGTTCGGTATTGGTCATGGCCTTGGGCAGATAATTCAACAGCCGGGCATTTTTGCGCGCGCTCTTTTCAATCAAACGCAACCATTTTGCCGGTGACACCGCCAGATGCGCGGCCCAATCTGCATACGCCTGGGTCAGACTGGCCGGGGAGATGCCCATCGTCAGACGCGCCATATTCGCGTGCATGGTGCGATCCAGCGGGCTGGGTGGTTCAATATCAACAAAGGGCTTATTTTTGGCCATTATGCTTCCTCGGTAGGCTGATGCGACAAAACAAGTTGCCAGGTATGCTGCGCAATCATTAAATCTTCATTGGTCGGAATCACCCAGGCCGAGACTTTGGCCAGCTTCGGTGACAGACAGGTGCTGCTGCCATGGGTCGTGCGCACTTCAAGATTGACCTGCTGGTCGATCTCAAGTCCGGTCCACGCTGCAGCGGCAGCCACCATGCTGCGGATTGGCGCAGCGTGCTCGCCAATGCCGGCCGTAAAGATCAAGGCATCCAGACCGCCCAGCGCGGCCACCAGAGAACCGAGCTCACGGTTGATGCGGTACACGAACAGCTCAACCGCTTCCTTTGCATTGGGCTCAGGACTGTCCAGCAGCGTTCTCATATCATCACTGATTCCCGAGACACCCAACATGCCGCACTCGTTGTATAACAGATGTGAAATCTGATCGGCGCTCATGTGCTTTTCCTGCATCAGGTACAGCACCAGACCCGGATCAATATTGCCGCAACGCCGTCCCATCGGCAGGCCATCCAGGGCGGTGAAGCCCATGGTGGTGGCAACGCTCTGCCGCCTGTGCATGGCGCACAGACTGGCACCGGCACCCAGATGCGCGACCACTACCCGGCCTTCGGCCAACTGACTGCCCAGCACCGATTCCATCGCGTTGGCAATGTATTCATACGACAGACCATGAAATCCATAGCGACGCATGCCCGCATCGGTCATCGCACGGGGGATCGCAAAGTCGGTGGCGACTTTCTGATTGGTGTGATGGAACGAGGTATCGAAGCAGGCCACCTGCACCAGAGCCGGATGCAATTTTTGCAGCGCCACAATCGCATTGACATGATGCGGCTGATGCAGCGGCGCGAGCGGGATCAGGCGGCGGATTTCATCGAGCACCGTTTCAGTGATCACCGTCGGACTGGTGTACCGGTCTCCGCCATGCACCACCCGGTGTCCGGCCGCGACAAGTGTGCAATCGGCATAATGCTGATCCAGCCAGACCAGCAGGCGAGCAATCGCCTGATCGTGCGTGGTGCCGTCTGGCAGCGTCAGATCAACCAGGATCTGGTCCTGCCCGTCCAGCGCACTGAAATGCACCGCATGACCGATGCCGGAGAACTGACCGTCACACATTAAATTGTGGACGGACGGCTCACCGTCGACCGCGAACACGGCGAACTTGATGCTCGACGAACCTGCATTCAGAATCAAAATGATGTCGCCGCTCATCTCACTTCACCTGACCGGTTTTATTGCGCGCCAGCAGCAGCGCAATCGCACACGACGCCAGACGCGACATGGTTTTATCGGCCCGGCTGGTCAGAATAATCGGCACCCGTGCGCCCAGCACGATCCCGGCAATTTCCGCATCGGCCAGATATTCGAGCTGTTTGGCCAGCATATTGCCCGCTTCCAGATCCGGCACCACGAAGATGTCGGCCACCCCTGCCACCGGTGAATTGATGCCCTTGGTGCGCGCCGCTTCGATCGACACGGCATTGTCGAAGGCCAGTGGCCCGTCCAGAATCCCGCCGGTAATTTGCCCGCGATCGGCCATTTTGCACAGCGCCGCAGCGTGCAGGGTGGACGGAATGCTTGAGGTAACGGTTTCAACGGCTGACAGCACGGCCACTCGTGGCTCCGGGATGCCCAGCGCGTGGGTCAGGTCGATGGCGTTTTGCACGATGTCGCGTTTATCTTCCAGTGACGGGAAGATATTCAAAGCTGCATCGGTGATAAACAGCGCGCGCGGATAATTCGGCGCATCAATTGCAAACACATGACTCATGCGTCTGGCGGTACGCAGACCACATTGCGCATCAACCACGGCCCGCATCAATTCATCGGTATGCAAGGAGCCTTTCATCAAGGCCTCAACCTTGCCGCTGCGCGCCATTGACACCGCCAGTTCTGCGGCGGCGTCACTGTGCTCGGTAGCAATCAGTTCATACGCGCTTAAATCAATATCCGCCAGCCTGGCAACCGCTCTGATTTTTTCTTCCGGTCCGATCAGGACCGGGATAATCAGCCCGGCTTTGGCCGCTTCAATCGCACCAACCAGCGAGACCGTATCGACCGGATGCACTACCGCAGTTCTGATCGGCGCCATGCCGTTGGTCAGGGCAATCAGTTGTTGATAGCGATGGCCCTTAATATGCAGATTGGCTTCCGGCAGCACCACGCGTTCGCGGGAAATTTTTTCAGTTGGCGCGACTACTTCGGCACTCCCGGCAATGACCGGTTTGCCGAGCTGGTTGACGACCGTACAGGCCAGCGTGACGTGATGTTTGACCACATCTTTGGCAGTGACTTTGACGGTCACAGTCACCGTATCGCCAAGACCAACCGGCGCCAGAAACTGCAGCGACTGATTCAGATAAATAGTCCCTGGACCGGGCAATTCGGTTCCCAATAAATTGGAGATTAACGCGCCGCCCCACATGCCGTGCGCAATCACTTTATGGAACAGATCACTTTGCGCAAATTCTTCATCCACATGGGCCGGATTAATATCGCCGGAGACGATCGCAAACAATTCAATATCCTTGTAACTCAAGGTGCGCGTCAGGGTCGCGCTGGCGCCGATTTCGATTTCATCAAACGTGATATTGGTTATGAGACTCATGACTGCCTTGCAGGTTGTGTGTTTAAGGATTGATTCGATAAAGATATTTTTGAATCATTTCAGTGCAGAAACATTGCGACTTAAAGTTAAATCTTAACTGGGTTCAAAATCTTGCCTTTGCTTTGCGACAAATTATCGTTAACAAAAAACTTTGTGCTCACAAATTGTAGTGTAAACACGGATTCATATTTTTTTGAATTGAAAATTCGATAGCTTTTTCGATTGTCTATGGAGAGTCAAAATGAATTTAAAAATACAATCTCGCGATCGATTGAATTAAGCATTGTTAGTTACTAGAATCTGCCATTCAGGTTTGGACCTGAACAAAATCTGTACAGTAAAAATTTGCGCTGAGCGTGTTGTGCTTTTTGTACGCGCTACGATTCTCAACCTGGATCCACATTTGCCCGCATCGTCGAAGGATGGATATCGTGACAGTATCGAACACTGCATCAGCGCTACCGAACACCAGGCCTTCAAACCCGGAGACGTCGCGCTACGCCTGGCTCACCGGGTTCGTGCTGGGTCACGATCCGAAACAGCGCGCAACAATCAACTTCCTGTTCCTCACTGCGCTGATTTTTTTGGTGCTGTTATACATTCTGTTCTATGGCATGGGGCGCGATATTTTTGAGGAAGAGCAGCTGGCGACACTGGCCTGGTACTGGGCCTTCTATACCTGCGGCTTGTACGCGATCATTCGTGCCGGTCTGAATCAACGCTGCTCCGACAAAAGCCTGGCACTGCCACAAACCTGTATCGCGCAAACTTTTATGGCCTTTGTCTACGCTTATTCAGGTGTCGCCCACACCAGTGTTTTGCTGATGCTGCCACTGATTATGGTGTTCGGCATTTTCAATATGACCAAACGCTCAACCTATATTTCGTTCTGCTATACGGTCGCGCTGATCGGGCTGATGATGTACTACAAGGCGAACACCGACCCGATGCATTATTCGGCCAGCATCGAATGGGTGTCGTTCGCCATGACCACGACGGTGCTGGCCGTGATTGCCCAGCTCTCGATCCGCTGCAACCGCATGCGCCGGCTGATGAAACTGCAGGCAAGACAACTGGAAGCGGCCTATCTGCACGTTCAGGAAATTTCTACACGTGACGAGTTGACGGGCTTATGCAATCGACGCTACTTGAAAAGTTTGCTGGACCAGCATGTTGAGCGACACATGCGCACCGGTGGGGACTTTTATCTGGCCATGATCGATCTGGATCACTTTAAACGCGTCAACGACAGCTTCGGCCATCATGTTGGCGATGAAGTGTTAAAGCGCCTGTCGCAATGCACCTGTGAGCTGTTGCGCAAGACCGACACCATCGGCCGCTGGGGTGGTGAAGAATTTTTGCTGCTGCTGCCTGAAACCGGCAAGGATCAGGTGCTGGCTGGACTGGAACGGCTGCACAGACTGGTTGGCACTATGCCGATGGTCACGGCGCCACCCTTGTATGTGACGTTTTCGGCAGGATTGACCAAATACCGCAGTGGCGAACATATCGAGCAAACCTTGAAGCGCGTCGACCTCTTGCTGTATCAGGCAAAAAATCGCGGCCGCAATCAAATTGTGCATGATGAACAAGTGAGTGTTTGCGCAGTGACAATATAAAAATTCTTGAATCCGAATTGAATCGGGCTGCGTATAAGTTTGTGCAGTTTCCCTATTCACTCATTCAAGGATTGTCATGCGCATCTTACGTACCGCTTTAATTATCAGCACCCTTTCTCTGGCAGTTTCACTGTCTTACGCCAATGTTCTGGTCGGTGGTCAGTCCATGTTGCCGGCCAAAGATATCGTCGACAATGCGGTCAATTCAGCCGACCATACCACCCTGGTTGCTGCGGTCAAAGCTGCCGGTCTGGTCGAGACATTAAAGAGCAAAGGTCCGTTCACGGTGTTCGCTCCCACCAACGCAGCATTCGCCAAACTCCCGTCCGGCACCGTTGAAACCCTGGTCAAACCGGAAAACAAGGCTGCCCTGACAAAAATCCTGACTTACCATGTCGTCTCCGGCAAATATGACTTCAACGCGTTAGCCAACGCGATCACCCAGGGCAATGGTCATGCGGAACTGACCACGGTCAACGGCGCCAAACTGAAGTTCGCGATGAATGGCGAGCACAACATCATCGTCTCTGACGACGCCGGGCATGTTGCCAATATCAGCACCTACGATGTTTATCAGTCGAACGGCGTGATCAATGTGATTGACAGCGTGATGATGCCTAAATAATTTAATCTGCGATCCGTGGGCTGGAGATACAATCCCAGCCTGCGCATTTTACAAAGTGCGTTTTCGGGGGATAGTGAAATAAAATTTTGCCCCACCCAGATCAGCGTCGTCGATGTGAATTGTTCCCCCGTGCAGCTGCACGGCTTTCTGGGCAATCGCCAGTCCAAGCCCGAAGCCCCCGGTGTTGCGATCCCGGCTCTGATCAAGCCGATAAAAAGGCTCAAACACGCGCTCGCGATATTCCGGTGCAATACCCGGTCCGTCATCTTCTACCGCAAACAGGACCGCGCCGTCGGCCAGTTTTTGGGCCGACAATAAAATTTTGCTGTTTCCGTATTTGGTGGCATTCGACAGCAGATTACTTAACGCGCGATTCAACAGGCGCTGATCGGCCTCGATGCGACCGACGTCAACAGAAAAATCGGTGAGCAGCTGTTTGCCATCCAGCTCATGTTGCACGTTGTTCGCCACATCGCTCAGCATTTCAGATACGGAAAATTCACTGACCTTGACATCTGGCTGGTGATCCAGCCTGGTCAGATTGAGCAGTTCATTGACGAGTGCATTCAATTCGGCCAGATCAGCCTGCATGGCCAGGAGGCGCGCATTCGGTACCGTATCGGGTGATTCTTCATGCAACAATTCAAGGCCAAATTCCAGGCGCGCAATCGGGGTGCGCAATTCATGCGAAACCGAATGCAGCAAGGTCTTGTGCGCCCCAAGCAAGGTTTCGATGCGTTGCGCCATGGTGTTCATGGTCTGCGCCAGCGGATACATGGTGGCATTGCGAGGCATCTCGATTTTGTTGCTGAATGTCCCGTGACCGAATTCATCGGCGGCTGTAGACAGTTGCTGCAGGGCGCGCCAGTGCGCGCGCGACCAGAACACCATCGGGATCAGCAGAAACAGCGCAACGATCACATACCGCAGCACTTCCTCCTGCAGGATCAATCCGACGTTCACCGGCAAACCCTGCACGTGGATCACATCATCGTCGCTACCGATATAGCGTTCACCGTTCAAATCAACCCGGCGGTAGAACGCCTTGTTCGGCACGTCCAGCACGACCAGACCGCGCAGCAGCTGCCGGCGTTTATCTGCTGACAGATTTGCCTGTGCCACACTGAGCGGGATCAATTCAAATTTGATCGTCGAGACATCGCGCACCTTGTTCAGCCGGACCAGCCATTCATCAGTGCCGGCCCTGTCGACAAACTGTTCCAGCAGGAAGATCTGTGCGGCGGACTGCTTGCGCGCGATTTCTTCCATCGGATCGCCAAACAGAGCGCTGATCGCAAAATAGATCACCACGGTTGCCACCGTCACCGATAACATCACCAGCACCACAAAACGCGGTAGCAGCCGATTCATGGTCAGTTCCAGGCCGAGGGACTGAACAGATAGCCTTCGCTGCGCACGGTCTTGATTTTTTCGGAATTGACGTCATCGAACTTGCGGCGCAGACGCGAGATCAGGTTGTCGATGCTGCGATTTAATCCGTCAAATTCTATGCCGCGCATTTTGACCAGAATGTCATTGCGCGACAATACCTGCCCCGCCGAATCGGCCAGTAGCAAAAATAATTTGTACTCGGCGCTGTTGAGCACTACTGCCTGATCGCGCCAAAGAATGGCCCGGTCACTTTTGGAAATGTGCAGGGCACCGAAATCCAGCACTTCAATGCCGTCGGCCGGTTCCTGCATGCGGCGCAGCAGCGCGCGCAACCGTGCCAGCAAGACGCGCGGCTGCACTGGCTTATTCACATAATCATCCGCGCCCTGCTCCAGACCCGACACTTCGTCGAAAGCGTCTTCGCGCGCGGTCAGAATCAAAATCGGGACTTTGCTGATCGCACGCAGCTGGCTGCACACCAGCATGCCGTCCAAGCCTGGCAGCATCAGATCCAGAATGACGATGTCCGGCAGCGAAGCGCCAAACCGGGCCAGTGCCTGATCGCCACGCTCGACGATCTCGACGGTGAACTCGTAGCGCACCAGATAATCCGACACCAGTTGTGCCAACTTGGGATCGTCTTCGACCAACATCACATGAAACATGGTTCACCTCCTTAGACTTGGGCAGCATTGTATAAGAAAGCTTCGGGGCTGCGTGATCAAAAATCCGACGATTACAATTGAAAGACAATGGCTACAAATTGCAGACAATCGGGTGACAGTCCAGGGGTGCAGGGACGCATCGGGCGCATTAAGCTGCTCAGACTTTCAAGGCAATCAATGATGTAACGCCCACCCGTGCGCGCACTGGTAGAATGCGTGCAATTTGTTTTTCCAACCCACACAAGAATATGAAAATACTTCTGTTTCTTCTTATGTTGATCTTGATGTCAGGGGCCAATGCGCAAACGAATCTGTCGGATACGCTGATCTCCGACCAGCTCCAGAGCGTCGACTCGCTGCCCGAACACAGCGAAGACCGCTACATCGGCGCGTATATTGCCGAAGTGCCGAAATACCAGGGTTCAACCGAGATGAAGACTGAATTTATCCTCGACATCGATCAAGTCTGGAGCAATGGCTTTTCAACCAGCATCAACAACTTCCGTCCCTATGACACCTACCAGCTGGGCAAGCACTTCAGCACCGCGCAGAACATGGACTATGGCTTGCTGACCGGCGTGGGCTTGAGCCGCAGTTCCTTTATCAAAGGCAGCACCGGCAACAACAACAGCGACTGGATGCCTTTTCTGGGCGGATTTTTTAAATACCGGCCCGCAGAAGATATTCAGCTGAACAGTGAATTTCTGTATTTTGGCGGGCAGTTTAAAGGCAGCGTGTACGCCAATCTCAATATCATCAAAAATTTTTCGCTCGCTGATCATCAGACGGTGTCAATCAGCGCGGGCACGGTGCTGGGCAACCATGATTTTGCCAATACCCAGTTTGGTATCTCACCGGGTCAATCGCACAATTACGGTTACCCGGCCTACGAGGCGTCCGCGGGTGTTGAAGATGTGCATGGCAGTGTCAACTGGCGTTGGAATTTAAACAGCGCCTGGATGCTCAATTCCACCATCTACGCCTCACACCTGACCAGCAATGTCAGCGGCACCAAACAGGTCCAGAATGAAAACAATGCTTCCTTGTTCGTTGGCCTGGCTTATCGCTTTTAACTGAAGATACGCAGTAATGACTAAAGAAATTCGCTCACTGTTCATCCGTTTCCTGATTGCGTTAATGCTTTGTGCATGCGGCGCGTCGGCTGGCGCGCAGACCGGTGAACCCAGCGAATATAAAGACGGTGCGTGGATCAGTTACCGCGATGCCTATCGCAAGATGATCAGCTTTGAAAAGTACGGCGGTCCGAAACAGTTTTTACAAAACCATATCCGCGTGGCGATCACCGATAAAAAGTCGAGTCTGGATGGCGTGCGTCTGGCACTGGAGGGAAAGAAGACCCATCTGAATTTACCGATCGATGCGGCCGGACGCGCTGTATTACCGATGCAAAAAACTGCGTATGACGATAACGCCGAGCTGCGCGTCAATCGGGCCGACACGGTCGTCAAATTTGAATATCGGATTTCAATAATCACGCGCAGCGACGGCATCTACGAAATCGCCGACCTGCGCACCGCCTGCGACCAGGCTTTGCATTATCTGCGCTATCAGGATGTCATCCGCTATTCACTGAAACAATGTGCGGGAGTGAAATTTTCCTATCCGAAGGATCAGAACGATGTCAGTCTCAAAGTGAAAACCGGCGACCGGCCGGCACAATCGTTGTCGATCAACGAGGGCAGCGTGTTTGCTGATGATGAATACAATGCATTCAAAGTTGCGCTGTTTAATTTTTCCGGGAATGCGGATAAGGGACAGATTGTTTCTAATTATGTGCCGTTGGCGATTACGGCTTTGTTTGAGTTAATTACGATTAATTGAAATGCGCCAATCCATGCAGATCAACTTCTGCTGCTGTGAATCGAGATCTCGAAACGGATCTCTGTTTTGTAAAATGGACTGACGCTCAGTCTCATCCAAAAAATCTTCGGGTACGTCTGCCTTTTTAAGCGCAGAAAAAAAACCCTCCCAGTTGGCTGGCCTGCTTGACATAGTTTGATCTCCTGTTTTCGGATCGTTCCAGATATAAATTGTTTGCGCATTGAACGGATATGCCGGTGCCTACCCAGTCGCTTCTATCAGAAGCCGCAAATTCGTTGAACAATATTATTAACCTAACGTTTGTTTTTTGAAATAATAGCGAACACTTATTTTCCCGAAGCTGCCAACCTCTTTCATTTGCATTCAATTAATTGAGGGAGCGTCGTACTCGCACATTTCTCTTAAAAATGCTGACTCTCAAACTTGCGAAAGCGAAATTAAACTCTTTAGGCGCAAAACGTTTGCTCGCGATTTGCCGCGATAAAATTTTCGGAATGCCTATTGAACCTCTTACGCACCCCTCGACCAATCGAATTTTTTGCTTTGGTTTTATCACCTTTGCAGGCCACCCATTTTTTTTCTGGATTTGGAGCGATGTGGTACCTCAGCCCTATGAAAATTTTACGCTTCGGCTGGTAATCAGTTTATTAGGGGGTGGTCTGATGCTTCCCATTTTTAACCGCGACCCCTTTGGCCGACTGGAAAGCTTCTACTTTTTTGCCATTTTTTTCTTGCAATTGCCCTGCTTTTTCACATGGATGTATTTGTGCAATAACGGAAATTCTGTATGGCTCGCAAGCATAAGCGCGATGATTTTAATTTGGTTTCACGTTACCGATTGGAGATTGGCAACTATGGGCCTGACTGTCGGATCAGCTGGCGCCTGGCTTCTCTTTGAATTGGCAGGGCCAGGGCCGATGAGGATAACTTCGGATCAGCTACTCGCTAGTGAAATAGTTATCGGCTTCTGCTTAACCTCAGGTATGACATTGGGATTCTCGTCAGCAAATGCGCGCCAGATACAGACCCAGAGGACGATAGAGGCAAATAGTTTCAAAGAGCGTGAAAAATTACTCACACAACTGGCTGGCACAATTGCCCATGAAATACGCAATCCATTGAGCCAGATGAATCGAATATTGAACAACATCAATTACTCGCTTTCTCATATCAATTTGGCAGATACGGAGACGAGATTTTTCAATGAGATTCACAACAATCTCGCAAATGGACTGACGGCTTATCAGCGAGGATTGCAGATAGTCGAGATGACCTTGCATGAAGTGACAAATCAAAAGTTAGATCATACAAATTTCATATATTTGTCTGCGGCAGAAGTAACTAAAAAAGCGATAAATGAGTTTGGCTTCGAATCGCAGCACGAAAAAAACAAAACCACTTTACAGGTAGTTAGTGATTTTATGATCAAGGTGGATGAAACGGCTTTTATCTACATCATCTTTAATTTGTTAAAAAATGCCCTGTACTATTTTAAGTCCCACATAAACGCCACAATTACCATAACAATCGACCAGCAAAAAATTATCGTTACCGACACCGGACCTGGCATCCCCGAACACGTCCTTAATGGACTTTTTAAAAATTTTGCGACAGTCGGCAAATCCAACGGCACAGGCTTAGGCTTAGCCTACTGCCACCGCACCATGCAAGCCTTCGGGGGAACTATCCGTTGTGAATCAGTCCAGGGGCAATACACATCCTTCATTCTTAACTTTCCGTTTGTGCCGCAAGATGAAATTGATGCCCACACGTTCTCGTTACTCCGTCGGGCCGCGCGCCTGTTTCAGAAAAAACGAATCCTGGTCGTTGATGATCAGGAGATTTTCCACACACTCGTCAAGCAGATGTTGGAAGGGCTCGGCTGTAAAATCGATGCCGCTGACGGTGAACAGTCTGCCCTTGAATTTTTGAAGCAGCGAGAATATGACGTCGTGGTGATGGATATCAAAATGCCGGGCAAGGATGGCTTTGCGGTCACGGAAGCGATACGCGGTGGCATTATTTCCTCGGCGACCAACGTCGCCATCGTTGCACATTCCAGCGAATCGCCAGCTGCCGTGAGGGTCAGGGCGCAGCAAGTCGGCATGGATGGATTTATCAGCAAGCCTTGCAGCAAACTTGATTTGATCAATGCGCTGTGCTGCGGTATTAAAAGTGCCGAACAGCGCATTTATCTGGAACAGAATGGTGGCGTGCTCAATGGGCTGACTGTTTTGGTGACGGACGATGAATTATTTAATCGGCAGTACATCGAAATGCATACCAATAAATGGGGTATGAAAACCCTGCATGCCGAGAGTGGCCCGGCAGCACTGGCCTTGCTCGAAAAAATTGCTTCGATCAAGTTCATCTTGCTGGACCTGCGTATGCCATTAATGGGTGGCATCGAAGTCACGCAACGGATACGGGCCAATCCGGCCTATCAGGACATTATCATTATTGCGCTCACTGGCGACTCGAGCAGCGTGGCGATTGAGGAATCACACAAGGCGGGAATGAATGGTTTCATCACGAAACCGGTTGATGAAGCCACCTTAAAACAGACTTTGATTGATCTGCTGGCCATGCAGACGGGTGAGGCATCGGTGTGCGTCCCGCACAACGTCATGATGAACCCTTCGACGCAAACGGGCCAGGCAACGGAGTTTGGGAATCGATTCAGTCCGCACCATGCAGCACAAAAAGCGTTCTTCAAAGAGTTGCCTTTGCTGGACTTTGAACGTCTTCATGCAACCAAAGCCACTTTCAAGGCTGCGTTCGAGGACACCGTCCAAAGCATGATCAACAATCTGAAGCGACGCCAGGAGGAATTGAAAACCGGTATTGAAAATAACAATCCGGAAGCCGTCTTTGAAACCTTGCATTCGATGCTCGGCGTGGCCGGTTATGTCGGCGCGCACGCACTGCATCAATACGTCAAGCTTCGCTTGTATCCGGTGGCACAGACGGGTCAATTCCCGGATGAAGAAGCGTGGTTTGAAACGGTGTGTGCATTGATTGCGCAATCGACGAATGCATTGCATGAAGGTTGGTTTGATCAAACCGTTGAAGTTTGATTTCCTGCCGTAGGCTGGGTTTTTAACCCAGCCTGCATTTACCCTGACATTTCCTCGACGAGTTTTTTCGCTGTCGATTCTGCGTCCTTCACTTCCGCGACTTTGGCTGCCCCCGACGACGATTTCCTGAACAGGCGCTGATGCAGAGCTTCGCGGGCTTCACCATCCAGGTCGAGCAATTTGGCCAACACCTTATCCGGCACGGCAGTGTATTCGCGGCGATTGTTGCGCATATCGACCGTGCGCCAGCCGTGCCCGGTGAACCAGTTCCATTGCTCAGTGGTGATGTGATATTTGAGGCGGATTCTCAATCGCTCGCGCACAATGCTGCTGCCGATCTGAGGCTTGGGGCCGGGCGGTGGCAAGGCGCGTTCAGTGCGGATATTGAGGACATTGCGGATCGTGTTTTTCAAGCTCATCGGCACACCTGTCTTATCAGTTGAATGATTCGGATTTGATCGACAAAATTCATGATCGCCAGTTTTGAGCAGCAGAGTATATGCCCAATATTTGCGGACTTAAATCCCTGTTTCGCTGATATACAACAAAAGCTGACACCAGGTGTCGTCACGATTTAACAAACGTATCGATTTATCAATCTCGCCTTGTGCAATGTTGTCGAAATAAATTTGCTATTCGATAAAAATTGAAATTGATGACCCGCCGGGTTTTTATGCCCACCAAGCTTTGTTGTTGCGGACAAATTGAAAAGCAAGTAATGTTGCCCCTCCGCGTACACTCACAAGGTTTATCAATGCGTCGTCATACCCTCTCCATCGCTATCGCGCTTGCAGCAACTATCATGTTTGCAGGCAGTTCGTCCGCATTTGCTGTCGCCACCGCGCACAGCTTAACGCCGACCCAGTTACCAAGAAATATCAGACCAAGCCATTATGCAATTGCCATTACGCCGAATGCCTCTGAGGCCAGTTTTACCGGTCAGGTAACGATCAGTATTGAAGTATTAAAGCCAACCAACAGCATCACCTTGAATGCCAGCGATCTGGCATTTCAATCGGTGACATTGACCGGCGACCAAACGTCATTCAAAGCCGAGAACATCAAGGTCGATGAAGCGCAGCAAACCGCAACGTTCACTTTTTTGAAGCCGATCGCCAAAGGCACCTATCAATTGGCGATTGCCTACACCGGTGTGATCGGATCGCAGGCCAATGGCCTGTTCCACGTTGATTACGACACGCCAGCCGGTCATCAGCGTGCGTTGTACACCCAGTTCGAAAATTCCGACGCGCGCCGCTTTGTGCCTTCATGGGATGAACCGAATTACAAAGCCACCTTTGATCTGCAGGCGACCGTGCCCAGCAATCAGATGGCCGTCAGCAATATGCCCAGCGTCAGCAGCACCGATCTGCACGACGGTCGCAGCCTCGTGAAATTTGGCACCAGCCCGAACATGTCGACTTATCTGCTGTTCTTTGGTCTGGGCGATTTTGAACGTGCGACCGACAAAGTCGATGGTACCGAAGTCGGCGTGATTACTCAGCGCGGCTCGCTGTCGCAGGCGGCGTTTCCGCTTGCCTCGTCAACGCAAATCCTGCACGAATACAACGACTACTTCGGCGTGCGCTTCCCGCTGCCCAAGTTAGACAATATCGCCGCACCGGGCAGCAGTCAGTTCTTCTCGGCGATGGAAAACTGGGGCGCGATTTTCACGTTTGAAAATGCCATGCTGCTCGACCCGACCATCTCCACCCAGAACGACAAGGAAATTTCGTTTATTACCGAAGCCCATGAAATGGCGCATCAGTGGTTTGGCGATCTGGTCACCATGCGCTGGTGGGATGACTTGTGGTTGAACGAAGGTTTTGCCTCATGGATGGAAAACCGCACGACCGCACGTCTGCATCCGGAATGGAATACCAAACTGGCCACGGTTGACGTCCATAATTCGGCCATGGGTCTGGATTCCCTGTCGACCACCCATCCTATCGTTCAACACATTGAAACTGTGGAACAGGCCAGCCAGGCGTTTGATCAGATCACCTATCAAAAAGGCGAATCAGTCATCCATATGCTGGAAAGTTATGTCGGCGAGAATGCCTGGCGTGATGGTGTGCGCGCTTATATGAAACAGCATGCTTACAGCAACACGACTTCGGATGATTTCTGGGGTGCGATTCAGGCGGCCAGCCCGAAACCAATCCTGGCGATTGCCCATGACTTCACGCTGCAACCTGGCATTCCGATGATTAAAGTCAGCGAGGCGAGCTGCGTCAATGGCACAAGCACGGTCCAGCTGACGCAGTCTGAATTCAGCCGCGATCATATGAACAAAAAATCGCTGAGCTGGCACGTGCCGGTCACGGCGCAAGTCATCGGTGCGACAGAACCGGCGCAAGTCCTGGTGAGCGGCGGCAAGGCTACCATGCATCTGACTGGCTGCGGACCATTGGTGGTCAATGCCGGTCAGACTGGCTATTTCCGCACGCTGTACGCGCCGAAACAATTCAGTGCGCTGGCCGATCATTTTGCCGAACTGGCACCGATCGATCAACTCGGTTTGCTGTCCGATTCCTGGTCGCTCGGTCAGGCAGGCTTGCAACCGATGTCCGATGCACTTAATTTAGCCGTGGCCACGCCGTTAAATTCCGATCCGCAGGTTTGGAGCAATGTCACTGCACTGTACAGCGGCATCAATCATCTGTATCGCAATGATGCTGCCCGCCAGCAGCGCTTCAACAAGTTTGCCGTCGCGCAGTTAAGCCCGGTGATGGCCAAGACCGGCTGGAATGGCAGCGCTGAAGATACCTCGGCGACGATCAATCTGCGTGAACAGTTGATTCAGACTTTAAGCGAACTGGATGATCCGGTAACGATCGCCGAAGCCAAACGCCGCTACGATGCGCAGGGAACTGATCCTGCCGCATTCCCGGTCGCGCTGCGCAAAGTGATCATGAGCGTGGTTGCGCTGCATGCCGATCCGGCCACCTGGGACAAAATGCACGCTGCTGCCCAGACCGAAAAATCACCGATGATCAAGGACCAGTTGTATCACCTGATCTCGACCAGCAAAAACCCTGAATTGGCCAATCGCGCCCTGAACATGGCCTTGACTGACGAGCCAGGCGCAACCAACAGTGCAGGGATGCTGGATCAGGTCGCCCGTATGTATCCGGACACGGCCTTTGATTTTTCCATTGCGCATCTGGCGCAGGTCGACAAATTTGTCGATGGCACCTCCCGCAGCCGCTATTTGCCGCTGCTGGCAGCCGGATCATCTGATCCAGCCATGGTCGGCAAGTTGAATGCCTATGCCAAAGCGCATCTGGCCGCCAGTGCCTTGGGCAGCACCAAGACGGCGATTGCCAATATCAATTACCACGTCAAGGTGCGCACGCAGCGCTTGCCGGAGATTGATGCCTGGCTGGCGAAACATCAGTAATGTAAAAAATGCCCGCCCTGACGCGGGCATTTTTTTGTTATCATCACCCCCGAACCAATTCAAGGAGATCAACATGGGCAAGAGTCAAGACACCAAGAAGGAAGCAAAGAAGGAACCCGCGAAAACTTTGAAAGAAAAGCGCGCGGAAAAGAAAGTGAAGCAGGACGAGAAAAAACGTATCGCCTGATTGTGGAAAGTGTGGATTAGCGAAGCCAGCCAGACCGTCTTCGCCACGGACCGAAGTCTGGTCCACGCGCTTGTGCCTGACTGGCTTCGCTAATACACCTAAACTGTCCCTATCCAGAAAAAGACCCAGCGCACAGATGTTTTTATGCGCTGGGAAACTGGAACCTATCCGTACCGGAACCGATCTGCCTCACAAATCTGGTTACATTCCAGCCAAACTCCAACGTAATTACAGCTCGGGAATTAGCCGTAACTCTGGTTAGTCATCGGGTCACCCCGATTCCTTACACGAATTTTCAATTATTTTTAGTGATTTGAACTGCTGACAAGGATTGCCGGGCGGGCAACCCTGTTTGTGATGGGTAAACTATTTACTGGCCAGTGCCTTGGCCACCAGCACATCAGCCACCTGCAACATCGCCTGATCCAAACCGTCATCGGGGATGTTGCGGTTACTGTCCTGGATAAAGCCAGGTCCGGTGAGGTAGCGGCCGTCGATCACCAGCGTTGGCGTGCTGTTGACCAGATAGCTCTCGGCAACGCGCAGCAAACCTTGCAGCTTGGTCACGACCGAGAAGGAATTGTAGGCGTCGACAAATCTGGCTTTATCGATCCCATTTTTTACCGCCCACTCGATATTGTCGTCATCGGTCAAGAGCCGTTTATGCTCCACATGCCAGGCCTGCAAAATCCTGGCGTGCATGCTCTCTTCCAGATTCATCGCTTCCAGGGTTAAAAACAAATGAGCTTCGGCATCCCTGGCACCGTTATGCGGTAAATGAATGCGCCGGAACACGATGTTATTACCCTGCTTTTTGACCCACTCCAGCATCTGTGGCTCCAGCACATAACAGGCCGGACAGTGATACATGAAAAATTCAATGACTTCGACTTTTTTGCCCTGAACCTGAACCGGCTGGGGCGTGCCAAGCGTTTTGAACTCGGCACCGCTGACCGGGCTCGCTGGGCTGGCAATGGCCAGATCGGCAAGGAACCACAACAAGATAAGTGCCTGCTTGAAACCGCGCATAACAATCCTTTGTCGATAAGAATCCAAAAATCAGATCAGCATAATTTCACAAAATTTTCTTATGCGCAAGTTAACCTGGTTGCTGCGGGCGATCAGTCTTGGTCAGCTTGAATTTGATTTGACGCTACAAAATGACACAGGAAGAGTTCGCCAGCCGGTCGGGCAAGGTCACCAATTCTTCAGTGAAGGTGCCGGTATCGCAGACTCCATTCAAATGGATGTTCACAACATTCCCCTGTTCAGGATCTTTTTCGGGAACGCTGGTCCACGTTGACTGAATCCAGCTGTTATCGGTGGTAAATCCATTGGCGATCGTGCCATCAAATAGCGCTTTGAAAAATCTGGTACGGCAGGCGTGCGCGCCAGAAAAGTCCGCCCCGGATAAGTTCGCCGAGACAAATCTTCCCTCTTCCAGATCCGAACCGTTGAACAACGCACCTGCCGCGCTTATGCCGTCAAAAATCAACAGGGAAAGATTCAGTTCACTCAGATCGACGCCGTCGAAATTAATTTGTCTGTCAGTGCTGCGGATGTCCGCAAATATTTCATTAAGAATTGCTTTGTAATCATGCCGGATCGCATTCTCGACGATCTTTCGTTTCACTGCACCATCCGCTGCAGATGACAGCAGGATGCGCTTGATGGCACTGATTTTTGCGCGGTTCTCCGGTTGGGCCAGCAGATACCCTTCGGTATCCATAGCCAGTGGCAGGGTCGCCAACCGCTCATCTTGTTCAATGCGAGGCGTTAGCTCCGCTTCTTTGGTATGGTGTAACAGGCAGGATTGATAGCTTTGTTTGGTTGGGCTTAACATGGCGAGTTTCCGTTTTCCTGGTCAAATTGTCGTCGATGGATTATCAAACTTCGGTTAGCCGGATTCTCAGCGCCTGTGCGCAAACTCTCTATCCAAGGATTCCACAGTTTGCAATGTCACGAAATCGGGCTACGCCTTCCGGTCTCTCTTTTCGCCGGATTGACGCCCAATCGCAGCACAGCGCCATGGCGGCGGGAGTTTTATCGAGGCACAATCGGGCCGACCGGTCACCACAAGGCCGAGCAACCATAATTCGGCGAAGCTGGCTCCGAGCCTGATTTCACTTTGTACAACTATCGCGCGTTGCAGCAACGCTGACTGGTTGATAATCATGCCATTCACCTTGGCATAATTGAATGTGACATCAATCAGCGTGGCATTGCTCATCACTGCGCCGGACATCCAGACGCCGGTCAAATTCACCTTGATAAAAGTGGCACCGGTAAAATCTGCATGGTTCATGATCGTTCCCTGGATCACGATATTTTCGAAGATCGCGCCAATGGCCGACATGCCGGTCAAATCCAGAACATCCAAATCCAGCGCCAAACCTTGCAGATGCACGCCATCCAGATTGACCGGCTGGTCGATATGTCTTAATACATCCAGATACAGATAACGTCTGATTTTCCCGTCCGGATCGGCGGCATTGTCGATGATCTGGGCTTTGATTTTTGGATCGCATTCGGTCGAGGGCGCAACAATCGCCAATCTGATCACCTCCAGAATGCGCGTGTTTTGTCTGCAGGCGATTACTCTGCCCAGGTTATCGAGGCGCAAAGCTTGTGTAGCGAGCGAATAGTCGATGGAATCGGACGTGCCGCCAGCCATTTCGGCGATCAAATCGGCGACACTACCGGGAAATTCAGGAACACTGTGCGATATCGCTGCACTGAGTTGGCGATGTGGCACGCCGGGCGTGATCGGTGCTCCGTCCATAGTTTTTTTCTCCGGTATTGAGGTGGGTGGTGGCGGTGTCAATCCGCCTGTTTTTTGCTGGGACCTGGCTGGCTATTGATTAACAGGTCACATTGGGAAGAAATTGTGAGTGTGCCTGATTGGACAGTCGTGCAGCGTGGCCGGATTGGCGATGACTGTCCATGCGTGATTTGCCCAGTAGACTTATTTGTCGGCCGTGCTATGCAAATTAAAAATTAGCGCGCATTTTCATTGGATTCACAGGATTCATCGGCGCAGGACGGGCGGGTTTCCCCGACTTGTGCAGTCCAGTACAGAGAAGCCCTGACAGACATGTCCAGAAAATCGCGCTACTGTCATGCTCTTGCCAATCTTGCTGCCGCGACGATTTGGATCGCGTCCAGGGTCGGTGTCGTTCAGGAGCAACTCAAGCTATGTTATCAATCACCAACGCACACAGCATTCCGCCAGCCGCTTTGTATCATCTGGTTTCTGAGATATTTCGCCAGAGCGACGGATTTGTCGCAAACCTGCAGGAGAAATATCCCAACCTGGAAGTATTTTCCAGCCACTGCAACAGTTTGCGCAATCAGGAAGCCGGGCTGTTCCTGGTCGCAACACAGTTTAACCAGCCCTGTGGCTTCATCATTATCGATCAGCGTCGTTTCGAAAAAATCCGCCACGGCGCTGATCTGAGCATGGGCGTGCTGGTTGACCAACGTGGGCAAGGTGTTGGTCGCGCTCTGCTGCAGAACGCAATCAGTCAGGTACGCGCAATGGGACGTCTGAAAAAAATTGACTTGATGGTTCGTGCTGACAATATTGCTGCGGTGAATTTGTATCGGGCCGCGGGTTTCTCACTCGTCGGCACCTTACCGGGTGATTTGTTCAGTGACGGAAAATACTACGACGGACACCTGATGAGTCTGTCCCTGTAGTGCGCGAGTTCACCCGACTTACCGGCTGGGGAGCCGGTCGCCCGGCAATTGCAGCACAGAATTCCGCGCACTGTCTTTCAGTAACGCCTGTGCCTCATCAATACTGCCCTGCGTCGACCTGGCAATTTCCGACTCTGCCGGAACCAGCGGCAGTACCTGCTCCCAGCTCCTTATCGCCTCGGCGTAATCATGCCGGTCAAATGCCGCGCTGCCCAGCAAAGACAGGGCGCGGATATTTTTCGGATCAATCTGAACAGCGCGTTGCAGAAGTTGCACCGGCTCGCCCTGCAGATTTCTGTTTTGGCTGAGCGCCAGGGTCAGCGCATAACTGGCCAGATTATCCGCGTTATCCGGCACCAGTTGGGTCAGGTGTGCATAAGCATCGGCGGCGTCCTGATAACGGCCCAGTTCAAAATACGAGCGCGCCAGCATGGCCCACCCTTCCGCGTCACCCGGTTGCTGTTTCAACTTCGCGGCCAGTCTTTGCACCATGGCCAGTATCTGTTCCTGGCCGACGTCCTGGGCAGTGGCGCTGCGTTGCTTCGGATCGAGTGCGGCACCAGTTCCCAGATATTGATACAAGCACAGTGAGGTCAATGGCACAGCCAGAGCGAGTGCGAAAGCCAGCCAGGTCTGCTTCGTCGTTACTGCCGTGCGCGCCTGGTATTTTTGCTCGACCAGGCGGCGCACCAGTTCCCGTTTTGCACTCTCATGCGCTGCCTCATTCAGGGTGCCGGCCTGCCGGTCGCTATCGAGTTCATGCAACTGATCGCGCATGACCTGCTCATTGACCTGCCCGGCATCAAGCAAACTGGAAGAACTCTGTTTGCGCAGCAGGACCGGCAGCACAAAACACAAGGCCAGTGCGGCCATCCCCAGAGCGATCGCGACAAATTCCATCATGCGCGCAGCAGCGTCATCAACTCAGCCACGGTTCAGCTCCTTAATCAAAGGAAGAATTTTTTCTGCCAGGACTTCAGGCGTGACGATGCCGATCTGCTTGTAACGGATCACTCCGTGCTTGTCGATGACAAAGGTTTCCGGCACACCATACACGCCGAAATCGATACCGACCCGGCCATCAGCATCAAATCCGGACAGCTGGTACGGGTTGCCCAGTTCGCGCAGGGTATTGATGCCATTTGGCCGCGTGTCTTTGTAGTCGAGACCAATAATCGTCACCAGATTTTTTTTGGACAGGTCAACCAGCGTCGCATGTTCCTGGCGGCAGGCCTCACACCACGAGGCCCAGACATTCAGCAACCAGACCTGCCCTTTCAAATCTTGCGGCGAAATGGTTTTATCAGGCGCATGCAATTGGCTGATGCGAAAATCCGGCGCCGGTTTGTTGATCAGTGGCGACGGCACCTCGCGTGGATTCAAGTGCAGACCGACGCCCAGAAAAATCAGCAAACTGATAAATACTGCCAGGGGAATTAGGAAACGGTTCATGATTTTTTTAAGCGATAACGTCGGTCGGAAGCTGCCAGCAGACCGCCCAAGGCAATCAACAGACAGCCACTCCAGATCCAGCTGACGAAAGGTTTATATTGAATGCGCACCACCCAGCTGTTGCTGCTGGTCTGGTCGCCCAGGGAAACGTACAGATCGCGGGTAAAACCGCGATTGATTGCGGCTTCGGTCATCGGCATTTGCTGCACGGTGAAGATCCGCTTTTCAGGCTTCATCACTGCTACTTCAACGGCCTGCCGGGTCACGACAAAAGTCCCCTGCGCGGCAATGTAATTGGGGCCGTCCACTTTCTTCAAATCGATAAAGCGAAAGTCCAGACCGTCCACCGTGGCCTTGTCACCCAGACGCATATTGGTGTCCAGAATCTCTTCATGTCCTTTCACCAGCGTCACACCGACCACAAATACGGCTATGCCGAGATGCGCGATCACCATGCCCCAGAAGCTGCCTGGCAAATTGCCGATCTGATGCAGGCCATGGCGCAGCCGCTGCACAACATGGAATACCGTCGCCAGAAAAATCCACAGCGCCAGCGTGATACCCAAGGTCATCAGCAGCGAAAATTTCAGCGTCAGCGCCAGACCAATTCCAGACAGCACTGCCGCCAGCGCGATCCAGCGCAGACGCAACCAGACTTCCCTCACCGACGCCTCTTTCCAGCGCACGAACGGACCAATCGCCATCAGCAGCAGGACCGGCGTCATCAAGGGCACGAACACGGCTTCAAAATACGGTGGACCGACTGAAATCTTGCCGAGATTGAGTGCATCCAGAAACAGCGGATACAGCGTCCCCAGAAACACGGTGCCCGCAGCAGCCAGCAACAGCACATTATTGAGCAACAGCATCGTCTCCCGCGAAAACAGACTGAAGCGTCCCCCCAGACCGACCTGCGGTGCGCGCCAGGCATACAGCATCAGCGCGCCGCCGATCACGATCGCCAAAAACACCAAAATGAACAGGCCACGCCGTGGATCGGTCGCGAAGGCATGGACTGAGGTGAGCACACCGGACCGGACCAGAAACGTGCCGAGCAACGAGAGCGAAAACGCGATGATCGCCAGCAGCACGGTCCAGTTTTTAAAACTGTCGCGCTTTTCCGTCACCGCCAGCGAATGGATCAAGGCGGTACCGACCAGCCAGGGCATGAACGAGGCATTTTCGACCGCATCCCAAAACCACCAGCCACCCCAACCGAGTTCGTAATAAGCCCAGAAACTGCCGACAAAAATACCGAGAGTCAGAAACATCCACGCCAATAAAGTCCAGGGCCGTGACCAGCGCGCCCAGGTGGCATCCAGCTGTCCGCCCATCAGGGCTGCGAGCGCAAATGAAAAGGCTACGGAAAAGCCGACATAACCCATGTACAGCAGAGGCGGATGAATGATCATGCCAATGTCCTGCAGCAGCGGATTGAGATCATGACCATTCAGTGCTGCGGGTAACAGCCGGGCAAACGGGTTGGAGGTAAACAACATGAAACTCAAGAAACCGACGCTGATTAAGCCCATCACGCCCAACACGCGCGCCACCATCGCTTCGGGTAACTGACGACTGAACAGCGCGACCGCATTCATCCACAACACCAGCATTTCGACCCACAGCAACAGGGAACCCTCATGCCCGCCCCAGGTGGCGGCGATCCGGTAATGCAGGGGCAAGGTGCTGTTGGAATTGGTTTCGACATATGCAACGGAAAAGTCGTTGCTGACAAAGGCGTACACCAGACAGCCAAACGCCAGCGTGACGAATAACAGCTGACCGGCCGCAGTTGGCCGCGCCAGTTGCATCAGGCGCTGGTTGCCGCGGGCGGCACCGGTGATCGGCAAAATGCCCTGAATCAGCGCCAGACACAGGGCCAGCATCAAAGAAAAATTGCCAACTTCAGGGATCATTATTTGCCTGCTTCTGCTTTTTTGGCGGCCTGGCCCTGCTTCAGGGCGTAGGCGGCGTCGGGCGGCATATAGTTTTCATCATGCTTGGCCAGCACCTCGCTGGCGATGAAGACATTGTTCTGGTCGAGCTTGCCTTCGGCAACCACGCCTTTGCCTTCCTTGAACAGATCGGGAAGGATGCCGTGATATTGCACGGGGATGTCGTGGGCCATGTCAGTGACGATGAAACCGATGGTCACACCGTCAGGCGAGCGGGTCAAACTGTTTTTGACCACCATGCCACCGATGCGGAATGAATTGCCATGCGGTGCCTGACCGGCCAGGATTTGCGTGGGGGTAAAGAAGAACACCAGATTTTTCTGGAAGGCAGAAAACACCAGGGCCGCAGCGATGCCCAGGGCGGCCAGTGCGGCGAAGATAAATAGTAATCGCTTATGTCTGGGTTTCATTCTGATTTCAACAGCGCTTTAAAACGCATTCTGACACTGATCAATTCCACGGCCAGGCAGGCAAGTACCATCCCGACCGAACCCCATACATACAAACCGTAACCACCCATGGCTAACCAGTTGCTCATTGCTGTTCCTCCAGATAAGCCTTCACCCAGGCGGTATTTTTTTCGCGCTCGAGGATAATACAGCGCACCCGCATGAACACTACCGCGATCGCGTACGCCCAAAGTGCAAAGGTGTTGATCAACATGCCGAGCACCATGATCCTGGCCATGGTTGGCGCTGCCGTCATCGAGATCGACGCGCCCTGATGCAGCGTGTTCCACCACTTGACCGAAAAGTAGATCACCGGCACGTTGATCACCCCGACCAGCGCCAGCACGGCACCGGCCTTATCGGCACGACGCGGTTCATCGATGGCGGCCTGCAGGGCCATGAAGCCGATATACAGAAACAGCAGAATCAGTTCCGAGGTCAGCCGTGCGTCCCATACCCACCAGGCACCCCAGGTCGGTTTACCCCACAGTGCGCCGGTCCACAGGGCCAGAAAAGTGAACAGGGCGCCGGTCGGGGCCAGCGCAGTGGCCATCATCGAAGACAGGCGGGTATTGAATGCCCAGCCCAGCCCAGCCCAGCCTGCCATCACCAAATAAATTAGCATCGACATCCACGCGGCCGGCACGTGCAGATAGATGATCCGGTAGGCGTCGCCCTGCTGAAAATCAGTGGGCGCCAGAACGAAACCGATATACAGACCGGCGAGCAACATCAGCGTGGCAAAACCCATCAGCCATGGAATCAGTTTCCCGGCCAGATGAAAAAAGGTTTGCGGTGCGGCGTATTTGGTCCAGTTCATTTTTACAACTCGTCCTATTCGATCGATATCCGCAAGGCGACAGAAATTGCCAGCGGTGACAGGGCCAGGGCGGCGGCCAACAGTCCGCCCAGCAATTCCAGATGCGCAGCGGCACCCAGACCACTGGCTTGGGCTCCGACTGCCCCGGCACCGAAAATCAGGACCGGTATCATCAACGGCAAAGTCAGCAGAGAAACCAGCACACCGGCACCGCGCAGTCCCAGGGTCAGCGCTGCGCCGATCGCCCCGATTAAACTCAGGATCGGCGTGCCGATCAGCAGGCTGCAAAACAATACCACAACCGATTCAAACGGCAAGCCAAATTGCACGGCCATCAGCGGCGACAGCAGCACGACCGGCAAACCCGATACCAGCCAGTGGGCGCTCACCTTGGCCAGCACGATCACCGTCAGTGGCTCTGGCGTTAACAACAACTGTTCCAGTGTGCCATCTGCATAATCCGGGGCAAACAGACGCGATAGCGCCAGATTCGATGCCAGCAGCGCCGCGACCCAGACTATACCCGATGCGATCGATCTGAGTTGTTCCGGCTCCGGACCGACGCCAAGCGGAAACAGCATCACCACCAGCACAAAGAAGCACAGTGCAGCGAATACATCAGAGCGCCTGCGCATGGCCAGCAGCAGGTCGCGCTGCAGGACGCAGACAAACATGGTCAGCATGACGCCGCCAGATTGATCGTGAGATTGCGCGCTGCGGCCAGAGAGACGTCCTGATGCGTGGTATAGACGACCATGCCGTGATTCTCGAGATGCTGGTTGATGGTAGTGGTAAGCAACTGCAGCGCGTCCGGATCAAGCGCGACAAAGGGTTCATCCAGAATCCAGATCGGCGTGGCGCTGCAAAACGGCAGGCGCGCCAGCGCGACGCGTTTCTTTTGACCTTGCGAGAGCACGCGGGTTGGCAATCTGGCCTGTCCGCCCAAACCGATTTGCTCCAGTACTGACAAAACCGCCTTGCGCTCGATACGCATCCCGGCCAGTTTGCAGGCCATCAGCACATTTTCGCAGGCAGTGAAATCGTCCTTGATACCGTTCAGATGACCGAGATAAGTTATCTGGCGGTGATACAGTTCGCGCATGCCGTAAATATCCGCACCGCCCCAGGTCACGCTGCCGTGGTTCGGCGTGGACAGTCCGCTCAGAATGCGCAACAAACTGGTCTTGCCTGCTCCGTTGTTACCGGCGATGCGCAGGGCATCACCGCGGTGCAGCTCAAGCTCGAGCGCGTCAAACAGGACCCGCTCACCACGGGTGCAAGCAAGCTGCTGGGCCTGCAGGGTCATCGGTTTTTTCTCCTTGTTGAAACGCGTCGTTCCCGCGGTCTCAGGCGGGAACCCAGGGTCGTTTGATTGCCCACTAGGGCGATACGACACTGGGTTCCCGCCTACCCCCGCGGGAACGACGGGGATACAGGCCGCGGGAACGACGTGGATATAAGCCGCAGGGTCATCGGTTTTTTCTCCTGTCGGGAACACTATTTACTTTGTCGTTCCCGCGGTCTCAGGCGGGAACCCAGCGTCGTTTGATTGCCCACTAGGGCGATACGACACTGGGTTCCCGCCTACCCCCGCGGGAACGACGGGGATACAGGCCGCGGGAACGACGCGGGTATAAGCCGCAGTTACGAAGGCAGGAAATCCACCGGCCAGGTCACGTTCATCTGATCCACATCTTTGGCACCAAAATCAAACTGACGAATCCGCGCCAGCAATTTTGCTTCCAGTTCCGGGGACTTCAACTCGCTCGACACGATACGACATTCCAATACATTGCCGCCCGGGGCGATTTTCAACTCCAGCACGACTTTACCCTGCAAACCCGGTTCTTCGCGCAAGGCACGGTTATAAATCGAATAAATCGCGCCTTTGTTTTTCTCAAACACCAGTTTGATTTCTTCGATCGATCGCGAGGCCTTGCCGCTGTTACCGCGCTGTACGCTGCCACCGGCATTGGCTTTCAAACCCGCCTGAGCACCGGCAGAACCGGCTCGACCCGCGCCACCGCCACCACCGCCGCCGATGGCACCTTCCACCAGCGTGGTGGAACGTCCGGCCAAACCGCCACCACCGGTGTTGCTGCTGTAACCCGAGGTATTGATCCCGCCGCTGCCGCCTGCTGCATTGGAGGTGATCAGGGCACGCACCGGCACACCGGCTTCATTCCCGGCACCGACGCCAACCCCGGTTCCGCTGCCGACACCAGGCCCCGGTTTCACCGGATTGATCTGCACCGCCATCGGTGCGCCGCGCAGTTCGTCCAGATCCTTGGATGAGGCCAGCAAACCGATTCCCGCCACCTTGCGCCGCGCGGCATCTATCTCACCGGCCGGTTTGTTCGGCATCGGAATGCGCGCTTCCGGAGCCGGTTTCTGTTTATGCTCTTTCGGATTGACCACCGCTTCTTTTTCCAGCGCTTTCGGCAGATCGGATTTGGCAACTTCTTCCGGCACCGGCGGCACAGGCAACTGTTTCACATGATCCAGAATCATGGTCGTCATCTGTTCCGGCAAGGCCTGCTCTTTGCGGTCCGGCACCACCACCGGCATGAACAGAACGATCAGGCACAGGACGATGCAGAGCGCCCAGACCACCTGCAACACTTTTCTGAATCGTTGATCATCCTCGGGCGAACCGGCCCAGGGCAGTTCCGGTTCCCGGTATGACACTAACAGAGCCGCACTCATGATTCACTCCTCTGCCGCACCGCAAACGAGACGTCGGTAAAATCAGCGCGGGCGCTGGTCACCATGATCTTCCTGAGCAGGCGATACGGAATTTCCTTGTCACCCATGATCGTCAGACGTTTGCTGAGTGCTTCGTTTTCCTTGCGCACCATCTTGCGACTGGCCTGCAATACATCGAGCTCGTTTTTCAGCGCTTCGATAATGTCGCCGTCCATCGCCAGCACATCGGCAACCGCTGCGACCTTGCGTCCGTCAACCAGAATTTCGGACCCGCTGACAATCACGACGATGGTGTCTCGCGGACTGACCTCGGAAATCGATTCCGGCATCAGCACCGCTTTCGGACTGGGCAGATTGTCCACCCCAACCGAATTGGAGAGCAGGAAGAAAATCAGAATCGTGAACACGTCGATCAGTGACACCAGATTCATGTCGACCATTGACATATTGCGCTTGCGCCGTTCAGCGCGCAGTTGGCGTACTGTCATTTTCATGGCTTCACCTTCACGGTCGGCGCATCACCAATCGAAATATTCGGGAACAGCTCGGAGCGCACGATCTTGTCGCCCTGCGCAATATGCCCAACCCGGATCGCATCCATGACCTTGACTATCGTGTCGTAGGAAGTATTCGGCTCGGCCAATACCGAAGCCTCGGTCTTTTCCGGGAACTTGGTCTTGAGCTGCTCGGCCAGATTGGTCAGAGCCTTCAAGTCAGGTGCGCCTTTTTCCGTGGCGGGAATGCGCTGAATCAGGCCACCGATACGGTCACCCACTTCCAGCGCTTCAGGACGCACCACGATTTCCAGTTGCAAATTGTTTTCTTTGACCTGCTCCAGGGCGCCGGAATTTTGCGCCGGCAGAGTCAGATCGATCACAGCCAGGCGCGTGAATACCGCTGTCGACAACAGGAACGGTACCAGCACCACAATCAGGTTGATGAAGGCGGTGATTTCCAGATGCGCTACATCTTTGCGCAAGCGTCGGATTTTCATGATGAGCTTACTTAGGTTGTTTAGCTTCGGCTGCTGCGGCTTGTTCGGAACGAATACGTTGCACCAGATTCAAAAAGCTCATTTTTGCCGATTCCAGACCATCGACGATCTCGCCGGTTTTGGCCTGCAAAAATGCGTGAATCAACAGGAACGGAATCGCCACCATCAGCGCAAAGGCGGTGTTGTTCATCGCAATCGAAATACTGGCCGACAGCATCTCGGCCTTTTCCGCCGGATTGACCTGCGCCACTGCAGTAAAGCCTTTGATCAGACCGATAATCGTTCCCAGCAAACCAACCAGGGTAATCACGTTGGCGAAGGTGGCGATGTAATGCGTGCGTTTTTCCAGGCGCGGTACGATTTCCATCATGCCTTCTTCCATCGCGGTATCGTAATCTTCACGACGTCCCGGACTTTGCATGCGCACCAGACCGTAATAAATGATTTTACCGACCGCCGCATCGGCATCAGAAGTCAGATTCAAGACTTCCTTGAACTGGCCCTTTTGCAGCATCGGCAGCACCTGCGCCCACAGCTTGCGGTTCTGGCTGCGCGACTTGTTCAGGAATATAAATCGTTCGATGGCGATCGTCACGCCTAGCGACATGATCAACAGACTCGGGTAAATAAACAGTCCGCAATCGCGAAAAAACTTGATGGCCGTGTCCAGGGTATCCATGTAATGCTCCGTATTAAAAGTTAAGGTTGTTCGAGATTATTTCTTGCTGTTGTTGCCTGTGACTGATTTTGACTCTGTTGCATTATTCGCTGAAACTTTGGCTGCCGCGTCAGGCACCGTTTCATACTTGACCTCACGTTTGAACACATCTTTATCGACCGGTGCCATGGCTTCGTTGAGCACGCTTTCCAGCGGCTTACCGGACAGATCACCCGGCACCGGTTTTTTCCACGGCACGATGTACAGCACCTTGGGCAATTCGCGGTTACCGATAATCTGCGATTTGTCGATATCGGCATGATCCTGCGCCATTACCGGCAAAGCACATGCTGCGGCCAATAAAACGAAGACGGCCTTCATGATTTTTCTCCCTGTGGCGCGGCGTTGGGCTTACGGTTTTTCAACTCGGTCACCCATTTGCTCACCTGTGCGTCGCCATCCGGTTTCAATGCCAGATAGCGGGTATACATTTCCATGGCCTGCTGCCTGTCGCCCAGATACAGGTCGTACAGAATGCCCAGATTTAATAGCGCAGGACCGTACCTGTCATCGAGTTTGATCGCCTGCTGATAAGCTTCGGCGGCCTTGCCGAACTGGCCCTGCTGACGCAACGCGATCCCCTGCTGATTCAAACCACCGGTCTGCCCGGGACCGGTATTGGTGGCGTCGCTCAGCTCGACTTTGCCGTAACGCACCGGCTTCAATTCACGCAGCGCGTCAAAGCTTTGTTTTACCCATTTATCGTAGATGCCGCTGGCAGCGCGCTGGGCATTGACTTCATGAATCTCAATCGCTTTTTCTTCGAACGGGAACGCCTGTTCTTCCAACAGCACATCGTATTGTTCGCGCTCGACCTTGCTCAGCCTGGCGGGACGCTCTGAGGCCATCAGCGCTTTGCCGAAATCGCGGTAAATGCTGGCAATGTCAAACGTTGCTTCAGTGCTGACATCGGCAACCCCATAATTGGTCGCGGTCGCATAGGCATTCAACGCCTCTTCCATTTTGGCTTTTTTCAGTTTCAGCTGTTTCTTGAGCGGCTCAACCAAGGCGACTTTGCGATACCCGTCGGCGACTGGTTCGGCCAGTGCCAACGCGGCCACTGCGCCCAGATAGCGGGTTCGGTCAGTGCGCGCCGTGCCACCGTTCTGGTCGGCATTCAGGATATCTTTCATCAAGGCCAGTTCGTGGGCTCGATTGGCATCCTGTCTGGCGATGTTTGCCAGGCGATAGCGGGCTTCTTCAGCGGGCAGCAGATTTTGCGTATTCAAGGTCAGGTAGCGTTCGTAGTCTTTTGCAGCAGCGGCGCGCGAACCAGCTTTGTCGTGCAACTCGGCGGCCTGCCACAGTAATTCGCTGGCGGCTTTGCTGTCGGTTTCTTTACTTGCCATGGCATCGAGTTCCACGGCGGCGTTGTGCGACTGGCCCTGCTCCAGATAAATCACGGCCAGTTTTTTGCCGACTTCGTCATTCAGGGAATTTTTGGGATAGCGGCGTCGGAAATCTTCCAGCATCGGCGCGGCATGATCCCAGTCTTTCAGCGCGATCAGGGCCGCGGCGGCATCGTACTGCGCATTCGGACTGATCGATGAGCCGGGTGCAACCGTGCTGACACGCTCAAAATTCTTGACTGCCACATCCAGCTGACCGTCATTCCTGGCCTGTTCGCCCTGCTTGTAAATCGCGGCGGCCTGCCGTTCGACCAACTCGGTGCGCGTTGCGGCATTGGCGGTGGTCGCTGGCGTCAACGCCAACACCTGACCGAAGGCCTGTTCCGACGCCTGATACACGCCTGCTTCAAACGAGGTGTAGGCCAGCACGGTCCAGGCCACGCGCCGCTGTTCATCCGGCGCGGCCGGTTGCAGGTCGATGACTTTTTGCGCCACGCTGGCCGCCTGCTGATTGTCTTTCAGGGCGTACAGTTTTTCCGCAGCATTCGCCAATACCGGTGCCGCGCGCGGATCGGTATTGAACTTGTCGGCAAATTGCAGGGCGCTGGCGACGCTGCTTTTTTGCAGCGCTGGCAGTGCCGTGGCATCCGCCGCCTTCATCTGCTTGTCGTAGCTGAGCAAGGCAGAATAACCGGCATCGGCACTGCGCGGGTTGACCGGATATTGATAAGCGGTTTTTTCGTACTCGACACTGGCTTCCGCATAATTATTGGTTTCGTATAACAGCTCGGCGAGCAGGAAATTATTTTCCGCGGCGTCCTTGTCGGTCGGGAAGGAAGTCAGGTACTCACGATACCAGTGAATTGCTTCCTGATAGTCCGCAGCACTTTTGCTTTTCTGCGCGCTGGCGTGGTAGTAGCGGGCCAGTTCGGCCAGATGAACCTTGACCAGATCCTGGGCCTTTTCCCAGCCTTCGGGATTGGTCTTCTGGAATTCGCTGCTGCGGCCGTAACGCTGCACGTATTCCTTTTTCGCCTGCAGTGCCAGTGTGGCAAAGCCATTCGCTTCGTAGATATCCACCACGCGCGCCTGCATGGTCGGTGCCTCGACGTTCAAGGGTTGCTCACGCGCGAACAGGGCGAAGGTGTCGGCGGCATCCTTGATCCGTTCCTGCTTCAAATACAATTCGCCGAGTTGCTGGTAGACGCGGAATTCGTATTCATGGCGTTCCGGGCTGTTGATATAAGTCGCAATCGATGCCGCCCCGTCCATATTTTCCAGCGACAGACTGATGACGCGGAACGTATCTTCGAGCAATTCGCGATCGGCACGGGTTAAATCGGCAATCGATTCCAGATCGGTACCGCCGCTGTGGCCCGGCAATTTCAGATCCAGCACGCCGAAAAATGATTTCACTGCCTCGTCAAGCTGCCCTTGTTTGAATTGCGACCAGCCTTGCATGTACAGCGAGCGATCATAATAATTGCCCGCTGCGCCGGACTGCAGCACGGTGGCGTAGGCTTTTTGCGCGTTCGGATAATCGCCTTTGGCAAACAATAATTCACCCAGACGGAACTGCGCTTCATCCTTGTACGAGGTGTCGGGATAATTTTTGACCAGACGATTCAGCGTGGTGGTAGCTGCGGCCAGATCGCCGCCCTGTTCCTGGGCACGCGAGAGCTGATACAGGACGCGATCATTGTCAGGCGCGTTGGGATAACTTTTCAGATACTCCTGATAGGAGGCAATTGCTGGCGCAAAATCAGGATCACCCTGGGCATTCTTGCCATCTGCGCCTTCCATCTCCAGATCACCAATCCGCCGCATCGCTTCGGCACGTTGTGCTGCCTTCGGTGCCGCGGCCAAAAAGTTTTGGTAGGCTTTGATTGCCTCGGCTTCGCTGGTTTCCACACCATGATCGGGTTGCACATCGACAGTGCGACCGGCCAGCGTCTTGATGGTCGGCTCGTTATCGGGCGTGGCGTTGGGATTGCCGGGCTTGTAAAACCAGTGAATACAGCCGCTCAGCATGCTCGCTGCGGCCAGCATCGAAATAGTCAGACTAAGGCGTCGCATGATCTGCCTCCGTCTTTAATGTAGTGTTTGGTGTGGTATGACCCGTGCCGCGATCATACAGCTGGGCCAGGGCAAATTTGGCCTGGGTGGTGTATTGCACCAGCAGGGTTCTTTCGTGACTCAGCTGCGCGATCGCAATGTCCTGCACTGCCTGCTGCTGTTCCTGCGACAGGGCTGCGATGCGCGGAATGGTGTTGTTGAGCGCTGCCGAGATCGCGTTCAGGCGTTGCTCGAACTGATCAAAGTGGAGCGGCTCGTCGCGCTGGGCCTGCAGCAATTCGGCTTCAAGTTGTTGCGCCCGCCCGATCTGCGCGCTGATCGTCTGCACTTCTTGCTGTGCCCGGTAGCTGCGCTCGGTGTAGTCCTGGGCCAGTTGCCAGGTCAGGGCGCCGTGCGCCAGCCGCACCTTGTCGCTGGCGGCAGTGAATTCGGCTTCGCCCGGATGCCGGTCGATCAGCTGCTGTGCCTCATTCACGCGTGCCAGCACTGCGGTCTGTTTGGCATCAGCAAAGGCAATGCCGTCGCCGTCCGCTGCTGCGCTGGCCACCTGTCGGGTCAGCTGCGTCTGCCGCTCACGCATGGCATTGATACCAATTGACTGCGACTCCTGCATCACCTGAGGCAGGCGTTCGGCAAATGCCTTGCGCCGGTTTTCCAGCATGTCTGCAAATACATTCAGCTTGTCGCGCCAGTCAGTCAAATTCTTGGACAGGAATTGCAGATCGCGATAGTTCTTGAACGCTTCCTGAAATTCGTGTTGGGCCAGCACATGCGCCAGATGCGCCGAATGCGGCATGGTGGGCAGTGACTTGATACTCCAGAACCAGCCCATTTCTTCTCCGGGATTTTCCGAGATCAGCGCATCAACCAGTTTGCCGGATTTGATCGCGCTGATCGATTCATTCAGATCGGTATCTTCCTTGCTGAAGTCGGTGATCGCATCGTTATACAGTTTGGCAGATTGGCCCAGTGCGCCCAGCTCGGCGTAGGCATAGGGCACGGCCAGTTTGGCTTCCAGCTCGGCCGTGTCATTGTCGTCACGCTGCGCCAGCTCCATCCACGGCACCAGTGCCTGTTTGAATTCTTTATCGGAGACCGAAGACCAGCCCATGCCCAGCAAGGCTTTGTTGGCCTGGGCGCTTTTCAGACGAATTCGCTCAAAGTAGCTGCGTGCCTGCAGATTGTTGTTGTCAGCCAGCGCGGAAAAGCCCAGCGCCAGATTGGCGCGATCGCGCAGGGCGCGGTGTTCTTCGTCTTCGGCGGGCGCGATGCCGACCTGGTCCAGCATGGCGATACCACGTTCACTGCTGCCGGTTTTCATCAGCGCGATACCCAGGTTATAGCGTACATAAGTTGGATCGAGCGCCGTCGCTTCCATCGGCTGCAGAATCTCCAGCGCGGCGGCATAGTCGGAGCGCGCCATCAAGACATTGGCCTGCAATAAACCGCGTTCTTCCTGCAGATCCGGCGGCAGGTCATTGCCGATATGTTTTAAGGCCGCCTCGGCTTCGGGCAGATAGCCGCGCTGATAACGGATCTTGGCCAGATAAAACCAGGCCCGGTCGCGGGTCGCTGGCGCTGCGCCGATATCAATCAGACGCTCAAACACATCGCCTGCTTCGCGATGCATGCCGTAAGAGAGCAATATCCCGCCGCGCAACACTTCGGCCTCTTCGGCGTGATGTCCGATACGCTCGAAATGCTGCGACACCATCAGGCCGGTCAGGGTGCTGAAATAGTGATCCTGAAAAAACTGGAACAGGGTTTCACCGTAATACGGGTCCTTGATTTCATGCGGCGCGCCGGGCGTTTTATCCTCGACCGTGTCCGCCGCGGCAAACGAATTCAGCGCGGCAAGCAGCAAGGGGGTGGCGAGCAATCTAAAAGACAGTGACATCTTTATTCCCAAATCTTCACGTCGAACTCAGGCTGTAATTTGTTCATCGCATCCTTGATGCGCAATTCCACATATTTGGCCTGCGTATCCTTGGTAAATTTGATGGTGGTGGCGCGCTTGTAGTCGCGGAAGTGCGGGCCACCGCCGGTAAAGAAAGCCACCAGTTCGTGTTCACCGGCACGCAGATTGCCGAGGTACAGACGCTGCACGCCGCCGCGATGCAGTGCGGTCACTTCCAGCGGAGTGTATAAATAATTGGCCACCAGCTTGTCGTCGATCTTGACCTGCACGGAATCGAGGTCAAACAGCTTGCCGACATCCATGGAAACGAACAGCACGACCTGGGTATTGGCCGGGAATAGCAGCTCTTCTTCGAGTACCAGCAAATCGCGATTGAGTTTGATCACATCGCTTTTCAGATCCTGAATCCGGTCATCCAGCGGGGCCTCGGCCACCGCTGCGGCAGGTGCTGCCTGTGTTTCTGTGGCTGGTGTGACCGGCATGGTGACAGCTTCCTGCGCGCCGGCATTGAACGCGGCAGTCAACATCAGGGCGGCAATCAGGGTAGCAATCAGCGTACGTAGAAAAGATTTCATAGTGGTCTCGTTAAAAGTTGGCTGTCACGTAAAGCTGCAGCAGATTTGACTTGAACGAATACAGCCCGCCCGTGCGCAAATCGGTGAAATCGTTGTACTTGTAGTTGGTCAGTTCGTAAGACGCATTCAGTTTCAGGGTGGTCGCGCCTTCCCGTTTCAGGGTGTAGGCAACTTTGGCACCGATGCCGATATCAGCAAAATCACTGAGCTGACGGTTGCGTGAAATATAGAAGGTGTCGGACGCGGCGTTATCGCTGTAGAACAGCGCCTTGGTCTGTTTGTAGTAGCGCAGCGAGGTATCGGCCAGCCAGTTCTCGCCGAAATAACGGCTGTAGCCAAGTTCCAGATTATTCGCCTTGATATTCCAGTTGTCCCAGAAATGGCGCACTTCCATATGCACCGCATCGTGATTGCCGAGGTCGCCGATCAGGCGCACATCCAGCGCGCGCGAGGATCGGGTGGTCGGATCGTTTTCCGGCACCGCCGCGCCAAACACGCGCGCGACCCGATACGGACTTTGCAGATAGCCGTTGTCGGAGACCACCTCGCCGTTCAGACTCATCACCCAGTGCGCTGACAAGACCTGCGACACACCCAGCCGATACTGCCAGTGCGAGACGAATTCCTTGAAGTTGGGCTCGTTATGTTTGTAGACGTTGTCTTCGCCGCGGGTAAAGCCGACGTTCACGGTGGTCATGCCGCCGAAGGTCTCCTGACTGATATCGAGACTGTTGGCTTTGGCGATGTAATCCGGTTCACGACTTTCGCTGGTGGAAAAAGTGATTTTGGAATCGCGGTACAGGTAGTCAAACCCGACGTTGTATTCGCTGCGGTTTTCCTTGTACTTACTGGCGGTGGTGACGACGTCAATCGAGGCGTTGGTGACCGCATCCAGATAATACCCGGCCGTCAGTGAAAAACTGTCAGCCAGCGATTTGCGCACCAGCAGCGCCGGTCCGTCAGCGATGACACCGCCACCGTTATAGTAGTGGAACATGGCTTCAGCCGAATCTTCGGGAAGCGTGACAGCACGCGCATGACCGAGATTGAACACGCCACCGAGCAGGGTGGCCAGTCGCCACAGCAGACGCCAGCGGGTGTTGCTCTTTTTCACCGGATTAATTACAGCCACAGCCGCCTCCTTCTACCCCGGTTGCACCGCGCGCAGCTTCACGCACAATGCGCACATGTTCAAAATGTTTGCCGGATAAAGGGTCGGAAGAAAACGACATGATGGGATCAGCCAGGCTCTCGCGCTCATACGGTTTCACCCAGGGTTCGATCGCGCATCCGGACAGGAAGGCGACGCAGCACACCAGCAGCCCTAGCAGTCGCAGTTTCATTTGAGTAGCTCCCGGATCTGTTTTTCGTACTCGTCTTCAACACCGGCCAGATAACCCTTGTGGATGTAATGAACTTTCCCCTCGCGATCGATCAGCAGGGTGGAGGGCATGGTCGACAGATCGTAGGTTTTGGAGAGCGCTTTGTCGGTGTCCAGCAGTACCGGAAATTTCAGGCCGAGTTTGGTGGCGACATCACCGGCATGTTTCGCATCGTCGTCCACATTCACGCCGAGCATGACAAACCCGGCGCCGCGGTATTTTTCATACAGCTGATTCAGATGCGGCAATTCCTGCTGACAGGGACCGCACCAGGTAGCCCAGAAGTTGATCATCACGACTTTGCCGCGCTGTTCCTGCAGACGCAGATTCGGACCGCCCATGGTATGCAGGGTGAAATCCGGCGCTTTGGATTCGAGCGCGATGGCGGCTTGGGCACTGTGTGCAGTAATCGAAATCAGCGCTGCCAGGACGATAGGTTTGATCTTCATGATGTCTTAGAAAAAGGAAGCGGTCAGGCCAACGGTCAATTCCAGGTTTTGCGTGCGTTCGCGCTGCCCCAGCAAGTCCATGGAAAAGATGTGGTCACGGGCGTCGATCTGCATCGAGAAGTGATCGGTAAAAAACAGGCGGAAGCCGGTGCCGAAATTGAAGGTCGCATGTTTTTGCTGATCCAGCGTGGTGCTGCCGACGCCAGCGAGCAGATACAGATGAAACGGCATGGCGTATTTGGTGCCGATAAAGGCTTCGCCCGGCAGAATGTTATAACCGGCTGACAGGTTGTAGTAGCTCAGGCGCTCGGTCGATTTTGGAAACACCCCGCCCGGCAAAATCTGCCGGTAATTTTTGTCGCTGACATTGGTGGCGGCCACGGCCGCCTGCACAAAAAAGTCTTCGGTAATGTTGTAACCAAGGCGCAGTCCGGCCACGCCGCTGGCACCGAAATTCTGCGTCGAGTAGGTACCGAAATACGCGCCGACATCAAAATCATTGGAAGGAAATTTGGGCGGCTGAATATCGCGCCGGGTCACTTCCGGCACCACGATCTGATTCTGGGCGGCCGGGGTCGCCGGTGGATCGCTGTCAGCCAGTGCCAGCGCCGGTAAGCATGCCAATGCAGAGAGTAAGAGAATGCGGATATTTTTCATCGTTGTTGTTCTCAAAAGAAGAAGGAAATGCCGGCAGTCGCGGCGTGGTATTCGATAGAGCGCTGATCGGACACATAGGCGGTGTAGATCGTGTAATCGGCGCGCAGGATAAAGCGCTCGGTCAGGTAGTAACGAACACCGAAGGTGGCATTGGCCAGTTGCGCCTTGGTGGGAAGCGCGCCGACCAGACTTTGATTGGGCAGATTTTTAAACTTGCCCAGACCAATCCCGAAAAACGGCGAAATGCGCTGGTCCGACCAGGGCTCGGCGTTGAGATTGATATGCCAGAGATCGGTACCGGAAAACACGCCCTGCACCTGACCGACCGTGGCTTCCACGCTGAGCGTTTCGGACAGGCGATAGCTGGTGAAAATTTTCAGCATCGGTTCGGATTTGAATTCACCCCAGGCGGCACCAAGCTGGACTTTGCGGTTCAGATAATCGTCGAGCAAAATATCGCGGAACGGTTTTTGCGCACCGGCTGCCGTCAGGGTCGATTCGAGTTGCGCACGCAGCACCCAGCCTTCTTTGCCTTCTTCAGTCAAGACCTTGTACCAGTCGGTGTGACGCAGGGTAATCCAGACTCCCTGGCCGCGCGGCACAACGAAAAATACCGGATAGCCACGGCCAGGTCCGGTATGCATTTCCAGATAAGGATCGGTGACCTGCAGGCGTTCATCGGGATTTTGGGCTGTGGGCGGCGTGGTTTCCTGCGCCGTGGCAAGTGACGGGACCAGTGCCGGGACCAGGCCAGCGATCAGTGCCAGCGCCAGGATGATCCGTTGATAGAAGGTTGCGCGGTGTGAGAAGGTCATTGTGTGTTGCATGCTCCATTGATAGGGTCGCCTGCAGGCGTGAACATATTGTAGGTCGCCGGGCTGAATTCATCGGCACCCAGCGGCGCCGGATTATTGATCCAGTAGCTCATGAGTCTGACGTGCGGATCGTTGGCATCTGAAAAAATCAGGCCACCGCCGTGCAGTACACCGCGCAGCAGCGGCTTGTTGAGCAAACGGCTTTGGGTTGGCGAGGCGACCACGACTTCACTTTGCGTCGAATAAAAATTCTTGTACATGTCGCTCGCCTTGATCACTGCAGACGTATTGGCTGAGTTGGTGACGTCAACCAGTTGCGCAGTCGGGATGATCCGCAATGCACCCCCGGCACCGCTGGCGTAGGCGTGACATCCGGCCGAAGAACAGGTATTGCTCTGACCGCTGGCCGATTGCAGCTGCGCCTCGAAAATCGGATTGATGCAGCGCTGGTAATAGGCAAACGACAGCGACTGATTGGTGGTGACCGGCGTATTGATGACGGTGGGCGGATTACCCAGGGGACTGGATGATCCGCCACAAGCTGCCAATATCATCATGAACAGTGAAGCCAAAGCGAGCCTGTTCATGGATGGCAACCTCCCGAGATCCAGTTGGCGATCGTATTGTAGTTGGCGCTACCGATTGGCAACACGGCTGTGGTCACACCCACGGCTCCTGGTGGATGGGGAATCGTCGAGGGCCTGGTCAGCAGATAATTTGAATTCGGCTGGCAGGCGTTGTTGATCATGGTCAGCGTGACGTTGTAATCGCCGTCCGGATCGCCGGTCAGCACGAAGCGGTTATTGCGGAATGCCGAGCCTGCTGCTTTTCCGGTGGCGGTACTGCCGACCGCATTGTGGCAGCCATTGAAACAGGTCGACAGAATGATCGGATACACCTGGGCCTTGAAGGTGTCTTCATTCAGGCCAGTCACGGTGGAGATACCGCTGTTGACATTGAACGGGTCGTTATAATATTTGCCGCCGGTGTCTATCCATTCGGCGATCAGGCGTTTTTCAGCCGCGTTCAACATGCCGGAATGATTCAGTGCCGGGGTCGGATGGGCTGCCTGCGCGGTGCTGGTCGACATCAGTGTCTGGCCGGCCATGATTTCCATCAGTCGACTCTTCCTTGCCAGACCCAGTGCCGTCGATTCGCTCGCCGCCGTATCAACCAGAGCTTCCGCCCGTTTGATTACCAGCACACCTTCTTCTATCATTGTTTGCGGTTGGCCGGAGGCGTTCAGCAAAGGTACCCCTATCATCAGTTGGTCATAAGAAGTCAGGCGTCCGCTGCCACCTGTCGTTGCGCTCAGATTCAATATCGTATCGGCGCTGGTATGGCAGTTGGTACAGGTATTCGCATTCGACACCCCGCGCAGTCGCGTCCAGATCGGCTGGATATGATCAGGGTAGTTGATAATACCGTTAGTCGGGGCCAGCGTCACCAAATCATCGGCACTCGAGGGGGTGCTGGTGTAGCGTATTGCCAACGCAGGCCGTGCCTGCGCACCTGCTGCCCAGATATCTGCGGAGACCGGATCAGCTTTCAACATCAGCGCGCTCGGGTCGATTCTGGTCCGGGTATCAGCCATGGTTTCGCCTTGCTGATGAGCGCTTGCCATCGCAGGCAACCAGGCACTTGGCACGGTATTGACGACCGTTCCCGAGTTGATTGCGCCGCCGCGGCGTGGACTGTGGCAACCGTCGCAGGTGCGGTGTTCACCGGGACGAACCTGGATCCAGTTGGTATGGGTCTGGAATGCGCGGCCTTGCGCATCCACCACGGCCAGCGCGATCGGGGTGTCAGCCGGTACCATCAGTTTGAATGAACCGTCCGGCTCGATCGGGGCATAACCGAGAATCTGCTGCATTTCGAATTCGGTTTCGCCGATCGCTGCACGCATGCCGGTGGTGCCGGAAGGTGGCGCAACTGCACGCACCGCCCGGATAAACTTGGCTGGTGCACACAGATACGCCGGATTGGCCGGATCTTTCATGCTGTTCAAATCAGCCACCGTGGCGCGATTATCGAGCGGGTCGGTCGGCGCAATCTGCGGGATTGAGGTGGTGCAGCCATTGGGCAGGTCAGATGCTGCCAGTGCTGCGCTGCCCATGCGACCCAGTGAATCGGTATCGTAGACACTACGCACGTCGAGCAAGCCCATATTCTGTTGCGCCAAGGTCGCATCCGGACTGGCTGGCGAATGCACTGCAGGCTCGGTGCGGGCCATCAACGCGACCGGATGGGTGTACATGAATCCAACCGGTGGCGTTGCCACGTTCAACAGTGTCTGCTTGACCGAGTCCAGCATGTAAATCGCGTAAGTGGCCTTGACATTATCCTGCAGGGGATCGACCGCCACGTCGGTATTGAGTTTATTGGTGTTGGACAAATCGGTGATCTGGGCAGGTGTCAGGGTCGCGCAGGAGACTTCAACACCGGCGTTATTTACTTCGCAAGGCGTGTAGGCGAGCAGTACCCGGTCGGTACCATCCCACAGCGGATAAGGGGTGGTGACCCGTCCATACTGCGAGAAACCGCGGTCGTAATTCAATTGCTGTGGTGTGCCCTGCATCTGGCCGCCGCTCGCCGGTACCGAAGGACTGATCGGCGAACTGTCGTCCGAGTAGTCGGCCGCATTCACAAACATCAGCGCGCCGCCTTCCTGGGTGCGTGACAGCGGCATCAGGTCGGTGGCCAGAAATCCGGCGTGCGGGCCTTTCGGATCCATATCGCGCGGATGTAAAAAGCTGTTTCCGTCGCTGTGCGAACCGTACAGAACAAACAGGTTGGTACCATCCGGATTGACGGTAAACACTTTGAAGTGATTGCGGCCGCCGACGTGATCCCAGCGTGCGTACATGATCTTGCCATCCGGTCTGACCACGGGCGAACGGTCATGGCTTTGATTGAATGAAATCTGGGTGATATTGCTGCCGTCGGCCGCCATGGTATGCAGGTTGAAGACGCGTTCACGTTCGTACTCGTCGAGTGCGAAATAGGATTTTCCGAGGGCCTGATTCTGGCTCGAGGTGGTCTGACGGTTGGAGGTAAACACAAAACCGGTGCCGCCCGGCAGATAAGTCGGCTCAACATCATCGGCACTGCCCGAGCTGGTAATGCGGCGCAGGGAACCGCCAGCAAGGCCACCACTGCTCATGTCATATTCCCAGATATTGAAGCGGCCGGTACAGGCCGGGCCACCGGCAATGGTGGCGGTATTGGTAGTCGGGCAGCGCATGGCAAACACGATTTTTTTACCGTCATACGATACATCCAGACTGTTCACGTCGCCCTTGCCCTGGGTGTAGGTGCTAGTGATATTGTGTTCGATGCCGGAGGCGGAGGCCACTTCGCGCACAATCAGATCACCGCCATCAGCGGTCGGCGCGCCATTGGTCGGATTCATGCTGATGGTGTTGACGCGCTTGGCATACGCAATCGGTACGCCGCCCGACACGACCACCGCCGAGGAACTGCTGTCACTTTTTGAGCCGCAGGCTGAGAACAGCATCGTCACAGCGAGTGCGAGGAGTAAGTTGAATGACGTTTTCATGGTAAAACCTTCCCTTGTTTTATCCGGCAGCTAAGACTTCTAGCTCGGGTTTAATAATCCCGATGAGTAATGGAGCTTTCCGTTTGCATCGACGATGACCGCATCGATGCTTTGCTGGGCTTCAATCAATGCCAGCCCTTTTGCTATTCCCAACACAAACACAATTTTTGAAAATGCTTCGGTGGTCAATCCGTCTTCGGCCAGAATCGTCACACTGCGCACGCTGTCCGGCGATCGGCCGGTGGCCGGATTGATCAAGTGGTGGTAGCGCACACCGTCTTCATCAAAGTAGCGTTCGTAGTCGCCCGAGGTTGAGATCGAGGTGTCGATCAGGGGCAGCATGGCGATGACCTTGTCTTCTTTACGCGGATCGCGCACGCCAATCATCCAGGGACGGCCGCGCCGGTCGCCAATCACGCGACTGTCGCCACCGGCGCTGACATTGGCATGCGCAATCCCGCGTGCGCGCAAAATTTTTGCGGCATTGTCCACGGCGTGGCCTTTGGCAAAGCCGCCCAGATCAATGCACATGCCGGGTTTGAAGAAACGCACGGTCTGTTCGCGTTCGTCCAGAATCAGATTCTGATAGCCGACCGCCAGACGCGCTTGGGACAATTGCTGTTCGGTCGGCCGCTTGCGCAATCGATAGTCAAACAGACGCCCCACCGCTGCATAGGTAATGTCAAATGCACCATCGGAGAGCTGCGAAAAATAGGCGGCGCGCCTGAACAGCGCCATCATTTCGGCACAGACCGGCACCGGCCTGGTGGCGGCGTCGCGATTAATGACCGACAGTTCGGAATCGGCCAGGTGCGGGCTCATCAGGCGATTGATGCGCTGCATTTCTTCCATCACGGCTTCGATGGCCGCTTCGCCACTGGCCTTGTCATCGCTCCATAATTCGACACTGATTGCCGTACCCATGATGGCTTCTTC
The DNA here is from genome assembly GCA_040544425.1 of Oxalobacteraceae bacterium GrIS 1.18. Lineage (GTDB taxonomy): Bacteria > Pseudomonadota > Gammaproteobacteria > Burkholderiales > Burkholderiaceae_D > Solimicrobium. Next base: position 47,462 of record JBEONO010000004.1, on the reverse strand, counting down.
GCGCTTGGCCCAGCCGGAATTCTCCACAGGCGTGGCGTCGCGCACTTTGTCTTGCGCAGCCTGTCGGACAAGGGAATCACGTGAGAAACCAAACATAGGCAATGAATAAAATAATGGGTGAATCGACAGCATTTCTGTACGGAAACCGCACACATTTGCCTTGGGGAACTAAGTGTTCCATAGATATTGCATTCGAACAAGTTACAGAAACAGTAATTTACATAGTTTTACATTTGGATTTAGCAGCTGATTTTTTCGCTTTCTCATTGCGGGAAGCTGCGGTTTTGCCTGGTCAGGACCGGTCAACAATTACGTCTTGTAACGCGGGAATGTGGATAAATGACACAGCGCACAATCGATGCGGCGCGAAATCTTATTCAAAACGCCATGCCCGATAAGCGCTGGAATTTTCCTTGTCCCTGGCGTAGTGGGGAAAATAAGCGTTGAACAATTGCTCAAGGGCCGCCAGCGCTTCCGGATAATTGCTGCTGCATTGTTTGGCTTTGGCGCAGAACTCTTGTCTGCATTGGACGATTTTGGCCCGTTCTTCCGGACTGGCCGATTTCAGCAACACGCGCTCGATCTCGTTCAGTTCAAGCAGCAGGGCACGGCTGACCGGGCCGGGTTGGACAAAATTGTGGCACAGCTGTTTCAATGCATCGGGATTGTCACGGACCATCCTCGACCAGTAGCTTTCCTGCACCTGTTTGCCCGACTCGTCGATTTTCCCGGCGGCACGCGCCATCGAGTAATGCTGGATAAAGTAAAACATGGTCTCGGACGAGGGCCTGGCCCGGTTGAACTGCCTTTGCGTATCGCTAAAACTCAAGCCCACCGAGGTTTTAACCGGCAGCGGCAGCGGCATCGGTATACTGCCGCCGATTTCGACGCTGTGATAATCAAGCTCCTGCTCAACCAGCAGCCGGTAGCCCAATTGGGGGAACCTGGCCGGTTTGAGAAAATGCGCCGCATAATAGCCGGGCTTGTCGAAACTGGCCGAGGCAAAATAGCGGCTGATTTCCGGTGCGCTGGATTTAAAGTACATTTCCAATGCCTTGAGTACGCGTTCATTGACCCCTTGGTCGGAACCGATTCTAAATTCCACCCGCGCATTTTTACCGGTGCGCCAGCAGTTGTAGTAAGCCCCCCGGGTGTTTTCCGGATCACGTAAATTGCGTGATCCGCCGTTGTCGAGTATCGAGATTCTCACACCCAAATCGGCGTCAACACTCATCCCGGGCAGGTCAAGACTGGCAGTGAATTTAACGACCGTCTCTTCAGAATCATAGGCGTACGGTTGTTTTGCCAGCGCGTGCTTTTCAAGATAATCGGCCTGTTGCGGAATGCCGCTGGCGTGCAGAGCCGTTTCGAGTTTTTGCAGGTCATCCATCAGTTGCTGGTTTTCCAGAGTCGCTGGCGCCTGCTGCAGGCGGTACAGGAACAAGGCCGTCAACTGTGCCATCTTCAACACACACTGGTCGCCTGACGCGACTTTGAATTGGCGGTGAAACGCTTTGATTGAGGCGTGGGCTGGATCATTGCTTAAATCAACGCGCGACATACAGCTGGCGTGCAATTTACAGTAAAAGGTGAAATCTCTATGCAAACGTCGGATATTTTCCTGCAACAGCTTGTCGCCATCGCCCGGCAAACTGTCCGGATACCAGCTCGTTCTGACTGATCGGGTGGCCTGTTCCAGCCTGCGGGCCAATGCCTCTTTGATGTCTGGCCTGGCATGACTGTTTTTAAATAACTCGCAAAACGTCGCGGTGCGATGGCTGCGCGTGGTCGTGCTGCGCCTGCTGTAAGACGCGCTCATGCCCATTTTGAGCTGCAGCGCCTGCAGCTGTCCGCCCAGCTCTGCCTCGGCCTTGGCGGTCTGGGCAGTGACATTGGACTCGGTCGGCCTGACCTTCTTGTCGACCACGGTGCGCAGTTTGATGCGGGCCGGTGCGCGCGGCGACTCATCAGCCAGTTTGATCTCAGGTTCACACTGCACAGGCATCGCGTCATAGTTCAGGCTTAACAACACCGAGAAGCGCTGCGAGTCGCGTTTTTCATGCAGCAGATATTTTGTGCGCCGCTCGTGGATTTCGCGCACTTCATCGGGATCTCCAAAAGGCAGACCCAAAGTCGCGCGGCGCGACAGGTAGCGGGCAATCTCGGGCCTGTGGCGATTATTGGCGAGCAGGGTATCGAAACGATGGATGGCATCTTCCCTGGGGGTTTTGCAATACTCGTTTTTGCCGGTCGTTCCGGTCCCGGTCGCCTTGATGCTTGCCACTCCAAAAAAACTGGCTTTCAGGGAAGCACCGCCGGTGACAGCGTTGGCTCTGACCCGCTCGCCGTCTTCATTGACGTAATAACAATCGCGGTAGCCAAGTTCCACGCCGCCAGACAGCAGGGGGATCGGTGTGCTGATGTCGAGTTTTCCCTTGACCGATTTGTCGTTCAGCATGACCGGATTGTCGAGTAACTCCTGTTCAATGTCGTCGGCAAATTGCTGCACGATGCCGTCATAAGCCAGCTGGGTCCAGACGTAGCGACTTACTTTTTTCAGACTGGCGATATTCTCGGCAATAAAATGCAGACGTGGACTCGCCGCTGCGGCTTTGTCCTGAACCTGTTCCACCATGGCATGCAAGGCATCAAATCGCAGCGACAAACCGGCCCATTCTTCTACAGAAATCACCGGGTTATCGGATTGGCAGAGCAGCTCGATGATTTCTGCCATGCATAACATGAGCTGCTGGTTGTCGAGTTCGGACTGTAGAACCAGGTAGATCTTTTTGATCAGATCGAGTGCCTGGCCGCGCTTCATTACTGGACTGGACTGACTTGGGGTGCTGAGGTTTTTGGGCGGGGCGACGGCAACGGGTGCCTGCCGCGCTGGATTGCCAGCCAGGATTTTGGCGCGCAGGCGCTGGGCGTGAAAATCGGCAAGGGCTGGTTTGGCTTTGCATTCGGCAGGAGCGGGCAGTACCTCCAGCTCCCCGGTGCAGGGCAGGTCGGGGTCCGTCTTGGTTGACGGCCCTGCACGACCGGGCATGGTTCGCGCCATGCGCGCTGGATTCACTATTGATACATTCATGGATTGGGCTACCGGAACCGGCATGAGTAACAGCAGCCGACACAGTACCCACCAAAAATGACAAGATTGTTAAATCAAATAGTTTTTTTACAAATAACTTAGTTTCGAACTAAGTTTCAAACTGAGTTTCGAACTGACTTTCAGTATCAATCTGACCAGATTAACCGGCCAGATCGTTACCCGCAGCAACAAAACCGGCAGCATCAGATCGCAACCCGTTCCCTTCCTGGTAGGCCGCGACCGATTTATCAAGCTCACCAATCTGCTCCATGGCCTTGCCATAGGCCAGACAGATCGAAACCCGCTCATCGAAACCGTATCGGGCGCGCTGACTATAGACGGCCTCGAGCTGGTCAAAGCGCGCATCAGTGGCTGAATACGGGAACAGGGTCAACGCCGTAGCTAAAATACGCGGATCGGTCGGATCGAGCGCCAGTGCTCTTGATATGGCTTCCTCTGCCTTGGCCAGTTCGCCCATTTCGACCAGCACTGCGCTGATGATGCTGTAGGCGAAGGCGAACTCGGGTGCAAAATGGATCGCCTGCTGCAAACAGTTCAACGCTTCGTTCAGTTGCCCCAGTCTGTGCAACGCCAGGCCAAGATAGCAATACGCCAGCGCAAAGGCCGGCAGTGCCTGAACACAGTGCTGAAAACAACCGGCTGCCTCGCCAAACTGCTCACGCTGCACATACAGAAAACCCAGGTTCATGATCGCGTTGATATATTGCGGATCCAAGGTGATGGCGCGCTGAAAACACAGCAGCGCCTTATCGAAGTCGCGATTTTCCTGCATCATCAAACCCAGATTATTGTGGGCCAGCGCCAAATTCGGTTGCAGCTCGAGGGCACGGAGATAACATTTTTCCGCGTCGTCGCGCAAACCCAGCATCTTCAGGGCATTGCCAAGATTGATGATCGCGTCAACGTGGTTGGGATCAATTTCCAGTGCCTTGTTAAATTGCAGTGCCGCCGGTTCAATCTGTCCCAGGTTGAACAGGGTCAGACCAAGTACCGAGGTCGCCTGGGCCGAAACCGGTTTGATTGCGATGGCGCGCTGCAAGGTTTCGCCAGCTTCCGCAGTCTGTCCGGCATTGTGCAGCAGGGTCGCCAGTGCGCACAGGGCCTGAACGAATTCGGGATTGAGTTCAAGCGCCTTGCGTAAATTGACAGTAGCGTCGAGCACCCGGTTCAGCCGCGTCAAAAATATCCCGAGGTTTGCATACGGCACCGGGTTGTCCGGATTATTTGCCACTGCCGCACGCAAAATATTTTCAGCTTCTTCCGCCAGTCCCTGTTGCTGCAGGTCGTTTGCCAGATTGAACTGCAGATCGATATCATCGGGTGCCAACTGCGCGGCTTTGCGCTTGGTCGGCAGGGCTGGTTTGCCCTGGGATTCGAGCGCAATCGTCAGCATCTTCCAGACCTGGGCGGCTTTCGCATATTTCTCGGCCAGTTTGGCGCTCCTCGTTTCCAGCACCGGCCAGTTTCGTTCCGTGTACAGCTTGACCAAGCCATCCCACTCCTGCGGCGTCGGGCTTGGATTGCTGATGGAATGGGCGATTGCCGCATCGATCTGGCGCTGCACCGCTTTTAATTCGGCACTGTCCGAACCGCGCGTTCTTGCGGTCTTGATGGTTTTCATGGCTTCGAGCATGTAACCATTGTTCAGCTGGCTGAACGCATACGAAAGAATGTAGCGCTCATTGCCGGGCGCAGCGTCAAACGCGCTTTTGAAATGCGCCAGGCTGGCGGCCGTATGACCGGTTTGTGCGGCAATCATGCCAAGATTGTGCTGGCTGTCGCTGTGGTTTGGGTAGGTTTGCAGAATCCGCCGATACAACTGTTCTGCTTCGGAGATCTGTCCGCCTTGATGCAAGGCGATGGCTTGCTGGAAAATCAGATCAATGGCTTTTTTCTGTTCGTTAATTTCTTCTATCATGATGCGACTTTCGGCTGAGATTGAGCTGGCACAGTGCTGCCTTGACCATGCCGGGGACTATTCAAAAATATTTAAAAACCGCGGGAATAACGGACAGAAATAGTGATGAGAGCAACGCATCGAATTGCGAGTAATCCTCGGCTTGAATCAGGAAAAAACCATGGAACTGTACAAAATGGAAACAGGTACATTCAAGCGATCAGGCATTCTGCACTAAATGGATGACCAATTCAACTGATCAAAAATCAGCTGGTGGCAAATACAGTTGGTGGTCGCAGATTCTTCAAACTCACTGGTGCTGGTTGGGAGTATCAGGTACAAATCAGATCATGCCGTTGTAAATGCGCATTGAATTTCGCGGTTCGTCGCGCCACTTGCGATCAAAGCGCGCACGATCAAATCCAAGGACACGTTGGCATCGCAGGCTTCAATTTTTGCGACCCGTGACTGGCTTGATTTCATACGCACTGCAAGCTCAACCTGGGACAGCTTGTGTTTCAAGCGTGACTGTTTCACCGCATTCATTAACGAAATTCTAAGGGAAATTAACTTTGATTCATCTTCAGTGAGCTTTAAAAAATCTTCGGTATTGCCAACTTTCCATCCAGATGCCTGAAGTCGTTCCAATTTGCTTGCTTTCATAAAAATGACCTTTACTAAAATGACTTATATTGACCTAGCCGTGCTTTGCATCTGTCGATGACCTCAGTTGGAGTCTGATTGCTCGTTTTGGCAAACACGTCCAGGATCACAATTGAGTCGGCATCCAGAAAATAAACAATGCGCCATATTCGATTTTCATCTGTAATTCGAAGCTCATGACAGGCTTTTCCGACCACCGGCATCGGCCGCGAGTGCGGCATCGATAACTTATGGCCTCGCTGTAGTTGTCGCAGCAACGTGCCCGCTTCAATTCTTGCCTGAACTGAAAATGGAGGTGTTTTTATTTCACCCTGCGACCAGATTAATGGACGAACTTGATTTTTAAACGGGTTCATTATATGTCGCTTTCGGCATACTACAAACAAATTTTTGTTTAAATTAGTCGGCATCAAATCGCAAACGGCTTGCTGAATCTGACACCTCATGAGCTTGCAAACTGTATGCATCTGGCGAGGCCACACAATTAGTTATCCCACTTAGCCAAACATTGTCGTATCCACCATTCGACAACCGCCAAATCATTATTTCCATAATCTTTTAAACAACGCCAAATCCCCAATCAGCAAAATTGATCTCCATTTCATGCAACTTCAGATATAGTGTGTTGCCTGATGTTTTGCACAACACACGTCACCAAGGGATCTCCTCTCTCCAATGCTTCTGCCAATGCGACTTCTGCTGATCATCTTGACATTGGGTTGGGCAGGATCGTGCTGGTCGCAAGACAAAACGCCCACCTTAAAATTCGGCATCAATCAAAACTACGCAGCGCCATTTATTTTGCGCGACCAGAACAACAACCCAAACGGCGGCATTCTGTTTGATCTGATGAATGAAATCGCCCGGGAATGAAATTGCCGGCCAGCGCCACCATGATTCCCAGAAACCGTATTGAACAATTGCTCGGCGACGGCACGGTGGATATGGTCTGTCGCACCAAGAGAGCCTGGTTCACCCGGCCAGACAATCTGGTGTGGACCGATACGCTGTTCGACACCACAGAAATCATCATCGGCCAGCTCGCTGCAGGTGACCTGACCAACCTCTCCCAACTCAATAACCACAGCGTAGGCACAGTAATCGGATTTGAATATCCGCTACTGAGCGAGGCAATCGCCAACGGCAGCGTGACTCGCGACGACGCGCCCTCCGAAGAAAGTCTGCTCAAAAAAATGGTGGCCGGCCGCAGCGCTTACGCGATTGTCGACGCGCAGACTTATTACTACTTCGTCCGGCAAACCAATCATGCTGCGATGTTTGGCAAGCGGCCTTTTATGCTGCAAGTCCATGAGACCGGTTGTGCGATCTCAAAAAAAAGCAAATTGTCGGCGCTGCAACTGAGCGAGGCGGTCAGAAAAATCAGGGATGACGGAAGGATGGCAGAGATCTTAAATCGCTACCATTGACAGACAGGTGTTTTGAGAAAATCAACTTTAAGGAGATGACCATGAAGAAAATCACGTTGTCAGCAATCGCTTTGGCCTGCGCATTCTCAGTACAGGCAGCAGAGACCATCAAGTACACCATCATTCTGGACAACGGTACCATCGCCGGAAAACAGATCGTCGAAACCAGCGCGCCCGATACCCTGAAAGTGCATTTCACCTTCAAGGACAATGGCCGCGGACCCGATCTGGATGAAGTCATTCATCTGGCCAAAGACGGCACCATGAGTTCGTATGAAGTGGTCGGCGCCTCGACCTTCGGAGCCAAGGTCGACGATCATTTCAGCATCAAGGGTCAACAGGCAGAATGGCATTCCACCTCCGAGCACGGCAGCAAGACTTTGCAGGGCAGCGCATTTTATCTGCCCATGAACTCGACCTTTGAAACGAACTCGCTGGCCATCACCGCACTGGCCAGACGCACTGACAACAAGCTGCCGCTGCTGCCCTCCGGCGAATTAAGTCAACACAAGGTCGATGAGATCACCGTCAAGAACAAGGGCAAGACGCAACGGGTGCAATTGCTGGCGCAGACCGGGATCGGGTTTAATCCGCAATTTTATTGGGCCACCAGCGGCAAGACGCCGCGCCTGTTTGCCTACGTTGCGCCCGGCTACATGACGCTGATTGAAGAAGGCTGGCAGTCCAACTCGGCTGAATTGGCCAAACACCAGACCGCGGCTTCCGACAAACTGCTAAAAGAACTGGCGCTCAAAATTCAGCATCCGTTAAACGGCCTGACCGTGATCCGCAATGCGCGTGTGTTTGACAGCGAAACCGCGCAGCTGGGTGCGCCGTCTGATGTGTATGTATTGCGCGGAAAAATCACCGAGGTCTTGCCAGCCGGGTCGCCCGTAGCCGGTGCCGATCATGAGATCGATGCAGAGGGACGGGTAATGTTGCCGGGACTGTTTGACATGCACGGCCATGTTGATCGCTGGTCGGGCGGATTGAATCTGGCAGCCGGTGTCACCAGCGTGCGCGACATGGGCAATTCGAATGCCGAAATGCAGAAGATGATCGATGAAATCAGCGCCGATCAACTGCTCTCACCGCAGTTGGTGCCGAGCGGATTTTTGGAAGGAAAAAGCCCGTACTCGGCCAACAATGGATTTGTGATCAGCAATCTGGACCAAGCCAAACATGCGGTTGACTGGTACGCAGAACACGGCTATCCGCAACTGAAGATTTACAACTCCTTCCCCAAGGAGCTGGTTCCGACCATTACTGCCTACGCGCACAGCAAAGGCATGCGCGTCTCGGGCCATATTCCGGTCTTCATGCGCGCCCAGGAAGCCGTCGAGCAGGGCTACGATGAGATTCAACACATCAACCAGGTCTTGTTGAATTTCCTGGTCACGCCCACCACCGATACCCGCACGCTGGACCGCTTCAAATTACCCGCCGATCAGGTAGCTGGACTGGATTTCGATTCCAAACCAGTCCAGGATTTCATCAAGCTGCTGCAGGATCACCATACGTCGATCGATGCGACTCTGGCGACCTTTGACTTCATCAAACAACGCGACGGTGATATGGCCGAGCCGTATCGCGCCGTGGCCGACCATATGCCTCCGGACGTCAAGCGTTCCTTCAGTGTTGGTCAGATGGATATTCCGGATGATGCCACTGCCAAAACGCATCTGGCCTCGTATAACAAGATGGTGGAATTTGTCGGCAGGATGTATCGCGCCGGGATTCCGCTGGTAGCCGGAACCGATGCACTGCCCGGATTTACCTTGCAGGCTGAACTTGAGCTGTATGTCAAAGCCGGATTGACGCCAGCACAGGCCTTGCAGGTCGCAACAAAAAATGGCGCCACCTACACGCGTACCGGCAACGAACGCGGTTCGATTGTGCCGGGCAAACTGGCCGACCTGCTGTTGGTGGATGGCGATCCGACCGTCAACATCGGCGATGTGCGCAAGGTTGCGTTGGTGATTACGCGTGGCAAATTAATCTATCCGCATGAGATTGACAAGGAACTGGGGATTGAACCGTTTGTGCAAAATCCGCCGGTGATGAAAAATCTGGAGCAGCTGCCTGATGCCAGCGGTGGTGCCAGCAGTGGTGCCAATGCAGCCGGTCGCGAAATGGGCAAATTTGGCATGGAAGCAAAGGACTGACTACTGGTGGCGCATCGCTGTGGTTGGCAATCAAACGTCACCAGGTTCCCGCCTAAGGCCGCGGGAACGACGGGGAGCAAATTTTTTAAGGATAAAAAATGCAAGGCAATCTGATTTCAATCACCACTCTGGTGGCCCTCTGCTTCACCATGCCGACTGCAGCCAACGCGCAGTCCGAACCTGCAACCCCGAATTCGGGCATTGAGTTGCAGTGGCTCGATCACGGTGTGCGGCCGCAGGATGATTTCGTGCAGTTCATGTCCGGCAAGTGGCTGGACGCCAAAGAGATTCCGGCGGATCGGGCCAGATACACTTCGTTCGATGTGCTGGTCGATTTGAACGAGTCGCGGCTGCATGATCTGGTCACAACACTGACCGAGACAAAGGATATCCCGGACGGATCTAACGGACAAAAAATTGTCGACCTGTATAACAGCTACATGAATGAACCACTGGCCGACCAACTGGCCATCAAGCCGATCCAGAATTTATTCGTCAAGGTTGAACGCTTGAAAAGTAAAAGCCAGTTGCCCGCCTTGAGCGCCGCGTTCGGCAAATGGAATATCGCCTCACCGATCAATATCTCGATCGGCCAGGATGCGCGCGACAGCAAAGTCTATGCGGTGTATCTGAATCAGGGCGGACTGAGCCTGCCCGACCGCGATTACTATCTGAACCAGGATGACGCAAAAATGAAAGGCTTTCGCGAGGCCTATCTGAAACACGTGCAGGCCATGATTGAACTGGCCGGCTCCAAAAACGGCGCGCAGTTTGCGGCGCAAATTTTGAATCTGGAAACCGCGCTGGCCAAAATCCAGTGGACCCGCGTGCAAAATCGCGATCCGGTCAAGACCTATAACAAAGTCGATGTGCAGGAACTCGGCGAAAAGCTGCCGAACTTTAACTGGACCGCTTACCTCACCGAAACGGGCGTGGCAAAAAAAGTCAATTACGTGATCGTGCGTCAGCCGAGCTTTATCAAGGACATGAATAAAATCATTCAGGACACGCCGTTCGAGGTCTGGAAAACCTATTACAAATGGCGCGCACTGAATGCCTTCGCGCCCTACCTGTCCAAAAAATTTGTCGATGAAGATTTCGCGTTTAACAGCAAAATCCTGCGCGGCATTCCGGAAAACAAGCCGCGCTGGAAACGCGGCATCGCGGAAGTCGAAGCCGCTGTGCCGGAAGCACTGGGTCAGTTATACGTCGCCAAATACTTCCCGCCTCAATACAAGGCGCGCATGGAAAAGCTGGTTGGCAATCTGACGCTGGCGTATCAGCAGAGCATCGAGTCGCTCAGCTGGATGAGCACCGACACCAAACATGAAGCGCTGATCAAACTATCCAAATTTACCCCCAAAATCGCTTATCCCGAAAAGTGGCGCGACTACGGCAAACTGGTGATCAGAAAAAATGATCTGGTCGGCAATGTGATGCGCGCCAGAGAATTTGAAGATCAGCGTCAGGTCAACAAGCTCGGCAGACCGGTAGACAAAACCGAGTGGGGCATGAGCCCGCAAACCGTCAATGCCTACTACAACTCGCGCAACAATGAAATTGTGTTCCCGGCTGCGATCCTGCAACCGCCGTTCTTTAACGCAGAGGCCGATGATGCCGTCAACTACGGCGGTATTGGTGCGGTGATCGGTCACGAGATCAGCCACGGTTTTGATGATGCCGGCAGCCAGTCCGATGGTGACGGCAATTTGCGCGACTGGTGGACCAAGGATGACAAAGCCAATTTCAAGGCCCTGACCTCAGCACTGGTTCAGCAATACAGCGCGTTCAGCCCGATTGAGGGTTACCACGTCAATGGCGAACTCACCCTGGGTGAAAACATCGCCGACAATTCTGGTCTCGCGATTGCCTACAAGGCGTACCAGTTATCCCTGGGCGGTCACGAGGCACCGGTGATCGACGGCTATACCGGCAACCAGCGGCTCTACATGGGTTGGGCCCAGGTGTGGCGCGGCAAGGCGCGAGACGCGGAGACAATTCGATTGATTAATGTTGATCCGCATTCGCCCAGCAAGGCACGCGGCAATTTGCCGCTGGTGAATCAGCCGGGGTTTTATTCAGCGTTTGAGGTGAAGGAAAATGATCAGATGTATGTCGCGCCGGATAAACGCATCATTATCTGGTAAAGGAGAATTTCCATGAAGTTAGCTGTTCTGTGTTTCATACTTTGCCTGACCAGCCTCGTCTTCGCAGACACAATGCCAAACTGGAGCAAACAGACCAGCCTGGTCGGTGCGCGCCTGCGCGGTGTCAGCGCAGTCAATGACAAGGTGGCCTGGGCCAGCGGTTCGGGCAACACGGTGCTGCGCACTGTCGATGGTGGAACGAACTGGAACAAAATCATTTTGCCGGATTCGACAACGCCACTGGATTTTCGCGATATCAAGGCAATCGACGCGCAAACCGTCTACGTGCTGAGCATCGGCGAAGCGAGCAGCTCACGCATCTACAAAACCAGCGATGCCGGACAGAGTTGGACGCGACAATATACCAACCCTGATCCCCAAGGTTTTCTGGATTCGATGGCGTTCTGGGATGCCCGACATGGTCTGGTGGTTGGCGACGCGATTGGCGATCGTCTGCAAATTCTCACGACGTCCAATGGCGGCGCAGGCTGGACCAAAATTCCAGATACCGCGCTACCGAAAGCGCGCCCCAATGAGGGTGCGTTTTCGGCCAGTGGCTCGAACATTGCAACCTTTGGCAGCAACGATGCCTGGATCGCACTCAACAGCGTCGATGCAAGCCGTGTCTTGCACAGCGGCGACCGGGGCAAGACCTGGACCTGGGCCGATTCGCCGCTGGCCTGCAATGAGTCAGCCGGTATTTTTTCCATAACCTTTCGCGATGCCCTGCATGGCGTGATCGTAGGCGGTGATTATAAAAAAGAGACGGCAGCGATTGATAACGTGGCCATTACCAGCGATGGTGGCAAGAGCTGGAAGCTGGTCCGGAAAAAAGGTTTGTCGGGCTTTCGCTCGGCGGTGAAATATATTCCCAACACAGCAGCAACGCTGATCGCAGTCGGCCCGAGTGGTGCCGATATCTCGCGCGATGACGGTCAGACCTGGGAACCGCTGAGCTACCCGGACGGTGTCAGTGGCTTTGACGCACTCAGTTTCGCAGCGGGCCGCAGCACCGCCTGGGCCAGCGGTGACCAGGGCGCGCTGGCGCGACTGAATTTCCGATGATGGCGTCCGGCGGGCGTGGTGCGGCACAGCATTTGCTCAGCGTTGTTGCAATCGCGCCATATCTGTAACAAACTGGCCTGCATCACCCACCCTGCAAGGTAGAATCGGTGGGCGTCTGCTTTCTCATAACCATCGCTTCGGGCCTCAAGTAAATGAATCAATACCAACAAGTCATTCAATCAGCCAAGAAAGCTGCGCTGAAAAAATTCTCAATTCTGGTGCAGCGCATGGCGCAGAATTCGGATCAGGAATTGGCCAAGGCACTGGGCGTCAATTCGGCCACCACCGATTACTACACCTTGAATGGCGCGCGTGCGCTGTTGCGCAAGTCGGGTGACGAGTTATTGCACAATATCGAAACCGAGTATAAAAAGAAAATCGAACAGGCCATAGCCGGCATGTATTCCGATGAACGTGTGGCAGTTGCTCATATGACTGCGAACAATCTGACGCTGATCGATGACCAGATCATCACCCGTCAAATTGAAGTCGGACATCTGGTCAGCCGGCTGAGCGCTTCCTGCAGCGAGAGTCTGGCCATGCTCAATTTCATCATCTCGCAAATGCTGGAAAAAGCGGACGTCAAAGAAAAAGACAACCCGTTCCGGCCGGAACTGATTGCCCATACCTTGTATGAGGTTTTGTACGACAAGGTACAGGATGAAAAAATTCGCACTTTCCTGCTGTCCTATTCCACCAACTCCCTGGCCCTGTATCTGCCGGAATATTACGCCGACCTGTGCGAGGTATTTAAATCCGGCGGGATCAGTCCCAAGCTGTACACCCGCCCTACTTTGGCAGGTCGCCAGCAGGAGCAGAGTGCGCACGGGTCTGCTTACAGGCCAACAGAAGGTGGCCAGGCTTCAGGCACGCAGAACACTGATGCCACACCGACCTTGCAGCGTCTATTGGATCAAATGCAGCAGCGACTCGGTATGCACCCAAACGGCACGGCCAATCCTGTCGCTGGCGATTCGGTCAATGTCAGCCCGCTGGCTTTTCAGGCGCTGCTGGACGGCATCCTGGGTTCTTCTCAGGGCGGACCCGGCGTTGGACCGGCGCTGGCCAGTCCGGCTTCCGCCGAATTGATCGCCCGCCTGAACGAGTTCCAGCGCATGGCTGCGCAAGGTCGCAGTGTTGACGGCCAAATCGCGCCATCAGGCAATCAGCTGTTTGCACTTGGCAATCAGATCGATCCGGCGCTGACCACACCGGCCGACCGTCGGGCGCTGGATCTGATGGCGGTCCTGTTCGAACTGATGCTGCGCGATGAGCAACTGCCGGCCGGGATGCGTCCGCAACTCGGTCAATTGCAGATTCCATTTTTGAAATCGGCGGTACTTGATCCGAGCACGCTGGAACAGGTCGATCACCCGACCCGGCAACTGTTGAATCACATGGGAATGGTGTCAGTGGGTCTGGCGCCGGACAGCGAACTGGGTCAGGGCGTGGATTCAGAAATCCGGCGCATCATCAAAAAAATCCTGGATGGTTTTCACGACGACACGGATATTTTCGTGACTTGCCTGGCCGAGCTGAAAACCTTCATGGCCGAGGAACTGGTTCGTTCCGACCCGGTCACCAAACGCAATATCGCCGTCATGGAAACGGTGCTGCGAATTGGCAACCTGACCTATGCAATTACGGAAGCAGTGCGTGAAGTGTTGCTGCCCTTGAATCTGGACCAGCGGATCGTCGATTTCTGTCTGAATATCTGGGTGCATGTTCTGGTCAGGGCCTCGGTCAGAATCAGCAATGCCAAGGGCGATGCCTCGAAAGCGATTCGCGCCAAGCTGCTGCTGTTTTTCAACGCCCTGCCGGATCTGGTGTGGAGCTCTCAGGAAAAAAGCAGCACCTCCGACCGCCTCGAATTGGTCAAACTTTTGCCCAAGCTGGTCAAAATTATTCAGAGCGGATTGAATGCGCTGCATTTGTCCGAGGAAGAAACCAAAGAGGCCATGGATCAGCTGCTGGCGGTGCATGCGCAGGTATTGGCCAATGCCGAAGGGGCCAGCGGCAAGCCGCTGCCAAGCCTGGATGAGCTGCGTCAGATGTTCAAGGTCGAAACGATTCAGGAAGAAGCGACCATCTCGAAAGCGATCGCGCCGCCACCCCTGGATGGCCGCAGTATCGAAACCGCCTTTACCAAAAAAGGGATTGCGGCGATGGTGCACATCAGCCCGCCTGTTGCCAATACTGCCAAGGTTGATTATGACTGGCTATCCGATATGCAGGTAGGCACGCGTGTGGAGTGCAAGATCGACCGTAACTATCATCCTGCCAGATTGATCTGGGTATCGAACAGCCAATCGCTGTTCATGTTCCGGCTGGACGATTCTCCCAATCCAATTATCTACAGCCCGATCTCGTTAAACCATGCGCTCGGCAACGGCACCTTGATGTTTGTGGAGACGGCGCCAACCTTTGAACGTGCGGTTGAATCGTTATTGCGCGAGGTGGAGTTTTTGAAAAAAATCGGCAAGCCGCTCGAAGACGGCGAGGTTCAGAACTATCCCAACTAAGGGATATCGCTTATAGGCCAAACCGCAGCGCAATGAAAAAATGGCACCCCTGCTGCATTCCCCTGCAGCGTGTTTACTGTCTACATTCAGCCAATCACGAGGTGCGTCATGTTTTCAATCAGCCGGAATCACTGGTACTCGAGAACCTATCAAATTACCGAAGCAGATATCAGCAAAGCCCGCTCGAAGGCAGCCAAGGATCCGCAAGCTGCTGACACTGGATTTGAACAGCTGTGGCAATGGTGTAGCGATCTGTTCACGCCAGCGGTACAACTCGAAGCCCGACAACAGCTGGAAACCCTGTTTGCAGCACAAGGCATGCTGCGCAGAACTGATCTTGGCGTGGCTGACCGAAGTAACTGTGAAGAGAAAGTGTACCGGGCATTTTTCCATTTAAAGTCACTGGCAACACCAGATTGTGAAGAAAACTTTATCAGCGAAGGCAATCAGTTACGCCTGGTGTCGCGGCAATATTTGCAGGATCTGGCTGAACTTGAGGTTTTCCGGGAGTGTCCTCAATTGGACGAAGGCAAGCCACCCGCGCTGCCCCCGATCCTTGCTTTCAACTTGAGATATGTGAATTGCAAAAGCGGCTCGATAGACAGCGTTTACAAATTAGACGCATCGAAAGAAAGCCGGCTCAAACTAATACAAACCGCATTGGCTGGTCGAACAAAATTGAGCGCCACCACCACGGTCGAGGCGATCCATCAAAGCTGTACTGGCATTGGGCCGCTGAAAATCAGAGAACTGCTCCTGTCACTCAAAAATGTAGCGGAAGGACACATCGGTAGCGGGCGACAAAAAATTGCCGCTGTCAGGCATTCCAGTTTAATTGCACAAAGCAGAATCAAACAGTTAATGACATTGCAGCAGGCGGGCAAAAATATCGACGCGGAGCGCCAGCAGTTAATTGTTGACATTCATCTGGCGGCAAATTTTCTGCAAGCAATCATTTCAGGCAAATAGCAGAACTCGAAAAAAAAGCGCTTAAACACGACAGTATTTAAGCGCCAATCGAGGTGTACCAACAACCCTGTTATTCCATCAAGCCTTGCTGTTTCAGATCTGCCAGCGTGGCATCCAGACAGGTACGGATCAAGGCAACCATCTCATCAATCTGCGCGATCGTAGTCACCAGCGGCGGCGCGATAATCATGCGGTCGCCGACGGCACGCATGATCATGCCGTTGCCAAACATATGCCCGCGGCAGATCATGCCCACTTCCAGATTTGAATCAAACGCCACCGCGTCATGCAGCGTCGCGCCTTTTTTCCTGACCAGATTTAAAGCGGCCGTGAACCCGCAGGTTTCGGCAATACTGACCAGCGGATGATCATTCAGCTCGCTGAATTTTTTCTTCAGATACGGGCCAGTTTCCTGATTGACTTTTTCAACCAGCTTTTCCTCCTGAATGATGCGAATATTTTCCAGCGCTGCAGCACAGGCGGTCGGATGACCGGAATAGGTAAAGCCGTGATTGAATTCACCACCCTGTTCGATCAGGACTTTGGCAACCCGGTCGCCAACCATTACGCCACCAAGCGGGACATACCCGGAACTGACACCCTTGGCAAACGTCATCAGATCAGGCTTGATGCCAAAATATTCCGAGCCGAACCAGTGTCCCAAACGACCAAATCCACAGATCACTTCATCGGCGATCAGCAGGATGCCGTACTTGTCGCAGATGCGTTGAATCTCCGGCCAGTAGGTCGACGGTGGAATAATCACGCCGCCTGCGCCCTGCACCGGCTCACCGATGAATGCGGCCACTTTATCTGCGCCGACTTCGAGAATTTTGTCTTCCAGCCACGATGCCGCTTTCAGTCCGAATTCTTCCTCGGTCATGCCCTTGCCGTGTTCCACATAATACGGCTGATCGATGTGCACGATATTCGGGATCGTGACCACACCCTGCTGATCATGCATGCCGGACATGCCGCCCAGTGAGGCACCGGCAATCGTGCTGCCGTGATAGGCATTGATCCGGCTGATGATGACGTTGCGCCCGGTCTGACCCAGAATATCCCAGTAACGCCGCACCAGACGCAGATTGGTATCGTTGCCTTCCGATCCGGAGCCGGTGAAAAACACATGATTGAAATGCGCCGGTGAAATCTCAACCAGCTTGGCGGCCAGTTGGACGGCCGGAATATTTGTGGTCTGAAAAAAACTGTTGTAGTAAGGCAGTTGCTGCATCTGCGCGTAGGCGGCATCGGCAATCGACTTGCGGCCGTAACCGACGTTCATGCACCACAAACCCGACATGCCATCCAGCAGGCGCTTGCCTTCGGAATCCCAGATGTAAATGCCTTCGCCTTTAACGATCACGCGCGCGCCTTTTTTGGCCAGCCCCTTGGTGTCGGTAAACGAGTGAATGTAATGCGCGGAATCCATTTCCTGGATCGCGTGGGTGTTTACTTTTGTATCTGCAATCATGATTAACCTTTCTGTGTATTGCTTTTCGTCCCTGCCTAAGCGACCCCGTCTAGGCGACCCCGTCTAGGCGACCCCGTCGTCCCCGCAGGTTCAGGCGGGGACCCAGTGTCGTACAGCTCTGGTTCGCAACGAACGCCGCTGGGTTCCCGCCTAAACCCGCGGGAACGACAAACCAGGGTCGCCCACCTTCCTGGTTTTTAAACGTGCAACAACAAGTGTTCCCGCTCCCACGGACTGATCACCTGCATGAACTCGGCGTACTCCAGTTCCTTGATCGCGGAATACACGTCGATGAAACGGTCACCCAGGGCATAGCGCAGACGGGTTTCCTTGCGCAGACCTTCCAGCGCTTCTGACAGACTTTGCGGCAATTGGTAGTCGAGATCGTAGGCACTGTCGACAGTCATCGGCGTTGGCTCCAGACGTTCGATCATGCCCAGATAACCGCAGGCCAGCGTCACGGCCAGCGCCAGATACGGATTGGCGTCGGCACCGACCACGCGATTTTCGACGCGACGATCCTGCGGGCCCGATTCCGGCACGCGGAAGCCGACGGTACGGTTGTCTTTGCCCCACTGAATATTGATCGGCGCAGCAGTATGACGCACGATACGACGATATGAATTCACATACGGTGCCACCAGCGCCATTGCCGACGGCATGTAACGCTGCAGGCCACCGATGTAATGCATGAAGGCTTCGGAGGCATTGCCGTCTTCACCGCTGAAAATATTTTTCCCGGTTTTGGAATCAACCACGCTTTGATGAATGTGCATTGCCGAACCTGGCTCGCCGGTCATCGGCTTGGCCATGAAGGTGGCGTACATATCATGCTTCATCGCCGCTTCGCGCAAGGTGCGTTTAAAGAAAAACACCTTGTCGGCCAGGCCCATCGGCTCGCCGTGCAGGAAGTTGATTTCCATCTGACCAGCGCCGATTTCGTGGATCAGCGTGTCAACGTCGAGATTCATCAGATCGCAATAATCATAAATATCTTCGAACAGCGGATCGAATTCGTTGACCGCGTCGATACTGTAAATCTGGCGACTGGTTTCGGCGCGACCGCTGCGGCCAACCGGTGGACGCAGGGGCAGATCCGGATCGATGTTGCGCGCAGTCAGATAAAATTCCAGCTCGGGCGCCACGATCGGTGACCAGCCCTTTTCTGCATACAGACCCAAGACGCGGCGCAATACCGAGCGCGGTGCAAAATCCACCAGCGAGCCGTCAGAAAAATGGCAATCGTGAATCACCTGCGCGGTCGGATCGGCGGCCCAGGGCACCATGGTGATGGTGTTCGGATCAGCGCGCAGAATCATGTCGCGATCGGTGGCTGAAATGGCGCGCTCGTAAGCGGCATTGTTGGTTGGATAGTTGCCGGTGACGGTCATACCCAGAATCGCTTCCGGCAGACGCATGCCGCGATCTTCGGTGAATTTGGTACGCGGCATGATTTTGCCCCGTGCCACACCGGTCAGGTCAGGGACCAGACACTCAATTTCAGTGACCCGTTTTTCGTTGAGCCACTGATCCATATCGTTGTATGAAAAATTTTGGCGTAATGACATGATGTTCTCTCTTATTTCGTTTGGTTTTTTTTACGCCTTGTACAGACCACAAGGCGTCAATTCATCTTAGTTGCAGGGGGCTCAATAGTCCACCTATGGCTCAGAGGGATTATAGTTTTCGAAATATTTGAAGATTGTCATGTTGCCTCCCTTGTGTTGTTTTAAACCATGTAGTTATTGCATACCGCTGATACACCAATATTTGACTGTCAGATAGTCTTCGATCCCGTATTTGGACCCTTCGCGTCCCAGTCCCGATTGTTTGACGCCACCGAACGGGGCGACTTCATTCGAGATAATGCCGGTATTGATTCCAACCATCCCGTATTCGAGCTGCTCTGCGACGTTAAAAATGCGGCCGATATCGCGGCTGTAGAAATAAGAAGCCAGACCGAATTCGGTATCGTTTGACATGGCGATGACTTCTTCATCGGTATGGAAACGGAAGATCGGTGCCAGTGGACCAAAGGTTTCTTCGCGCGCCACTTTCATTGCCTGCGTGACGCCTGACAGGATAGTTGGCTCAAAAAAACTGTGTCCGAGCGCGTGGCGTTTACCACCGAGCACCAGCTTAGCACCTTTTTCAAGCGCGTCCGCAATATGTTCTTCGACCTTTTCAACGGCCTTCATGTCGATCAGCGGACCTTGATTGACGCCCGGCTGCGAGCCGTCGCCGATCTGTAATTTCTGTACTGCCACAGTGAGCTTGGCAATGAACGCGTCATATACCTTATCCTGCACATACAGGCGATTGGCGCATACGCAGGTTTGGCCCGAGTTGCGATATTTGGAGGCCAGCGCACCTTCCACTGCCGCGTCCAGATCGGCATCATCAAAGACGATAAACGGCGCATTGCCGCCCAGCTCGAGCGATAATTTTTTGACGGTATCCGCGGACTGGCGCATCAACAACTGGCCAATCTGGGTTGAACCGGTGAAGGTAATCTTGCGCACGATTTCATTCGCGGTCATTTCGCCGCCAATCGCCGACGCCTTGCCGGTCACCACACTGAACACACCCGGTGGCACACCGGCGCGATGTGACAGTTCGGCCAGGGCCAGTGCCGAGAAAGGGGTTTGCGTGGCGGGCTTCAAGACCATTGGACAGCCCGCCGCCATGGCCGGGCCGACCTTGCGGGTAATCATCGCCGCCGGGAAATTCCACGGCGTGATCGCTGCGCACACGCCGATTGGATCCTTGGTAACCATGATGCGGCGACCAGCAGTCGGAGTCGGAATGGTTTCGCCATAAATGCGTTTGCCTTCTTCGGCGAACCATTCCAGAAATGAGGCCGCATACGCGATCTCGCCGCGCGATTCGGTCAGTGATTTACCCTGTTCAGCGGTCATGATGGCCGCCAGATCTTCCTGGTTGGCCAGCATCAGGTCATGCCATTTGCGCAGCACGGCGGAGCGTTCCTTGGCGAGCAATTTGCGCCAGGTCTTGAATGCCTTGTTGGCACCTTCAATGGCGCGTCGCGTTTCGGCTGCGCCCATATTCGGGATCGTGCCCAGTGTTGCGCCGGTTGCCGGATTGGTGACCGGCACAGTTTCACCATTGTCGGCATCGCACCAGTCGCCGTTGATATAGCACTGCTGTTTTAGCAGGCTGGGGTCCTTGAGAACTAACATGATCGACTCGATTCTTGAATAAGATTAATTGGCACTGGCCTTGAGCGCGGCATCCAGAATTGCCAATCCTTCGGCCAGCACGGCATCCGGGATCGTTAAAGGAAACAGGAAGCGGATCACATTGCCATACACACCGCAGGTCAGCAGCAGCAAGCCTTTTTCCAGCGCATAGGCCTGGACTTTTTTGGTGTAATCCGCATCCGGCTTGCCGGTCACGGGATGGTGGAATTCGATGCCGACCATGGAACCAAGACCGCGTACTTCAGCGACATGCGCCTTGACCTTGGAATCCTGCATGGTGATTTCCAATTGCTGTCTCAAGCGCTGCCCCAACAGGTTGGCGCGGTCAATCAGCTGCTCTTCTTCGATAACTTCCAGCACCGCCAGTGCTGCCGCCACCGCCAAGGCATTACCGGCATAGGTGCCGCCCAGTCCGCCGGGATTGGGCGCATCCATGATTTCTGCGCGGCCGCACACGCCTGACAGCGGCATACCGCCGGCCAGACTTTTGGCAATCGTGATCAGGTCGGGAATGACACCGTAATGTTCGATCGCGAATAATTTTCCGGTACGGGCAAAGCCGGTCTGAATTTCATCGACGATCAGCAACATGCCGTGCTGGTCGCATAACAGACGCAGGGCCTGCATGAACGCGACTGGCGTGACGCAAAATCCGCCCTCACCCTGAATCGGTTCGATGATGATCGCGGCAACTTTGGCCGGTTCGATATCAGTTTTAAACAAGGTATTCAATGCGCTGAGCGCGTCATCAACTGACATGCCATGCAGATCGCTCGGGAACGGTGCGTGATAAATCTCGCCCGGGAAAGGACCGAAACCGATTTTGTACGGCTCGACTTTACCGGTCAATGCCATGCCCATCGAGGTACGGCCATGAAAGGCACCGGAAAACGCCACTACGCCGGGACGCTTGGTTGCAGAGCGCGCGATTTTCACCGCGTTTTCCACCGCTTCAACACCGGTCGTAAAAAACGCGGTCTTCTTGGCGTGTTTGCCAGGCGTGAGCTGATTGATTTTTTCCGCCAGTTGCACGTAGCTGGAATATGGCACCACCTGGTAGGCAGTGTGCGTGAAATGCTCCAGCTGCTGTTTGATCGCCGCGACGATTTTCGGATGGCGGTGACCGGTATTCAAGACCGCAATACCGCTGGAAAAGTCGATATACCGCTTACCTTCGATGTCCCATATTTCAGAATTTTCTGCGCGCTCGGCGTAGAAATTACACATCACGCCTACACCACGTGGCGTTGCCGCATCTTTGCGGGATTTCCATTCTTGATTCGAGTTCATTGCTGATCCTGTTGTTTCTGATGAGTGATAAATGATTTTATTGATACGTTGACCTCTTTGGGTCAAGACTCAGGTGAACCTGAATAATTGATACGACTTGACGGTGTTGCTGCCCAGACCGGCAGTCATGATTTGACAGCCGGTCCGTTGTTACATGCAGAGCGTTTAGAACTTGGCCGACAGGCTCACACCGATCTGCCGTGGTGCGATACGGTAAACTTCACCGCCAAAGTTGGCCTGCTCAATTGGTTTCTGAATCACCATATTGTTATTCGCTGCGTTCTTGACGAATAACGTGGCTTCCCATTCCTTGTAGCTCACGCCTGTGCTCAGATCAATCGTGTGGTAAGCCGGACGGTTGAAGTCCGGGTTCGTCAAGCCACTTGGCAGCAGGCTGAATCCGCCATAACTGGTACCAACAAAATGCGCAGCCGCACGCACAAAACCAAAATAATCGTCGGTAATGTCATAGCTGTATGTGCCAGTAATTGCCAGGTTGAAGTTTGGCACACCAGCTATCCAGGCACCTTTGGTGGCACCATAGACACCGGCATCGGCACCCGAATTGTCATCCAGTGTCGCATGGGTGTAGCCGCCAGCAACATCAAGGAGGAGGCTTGGAATCGGTTTGATTTTCAATTCAGCTTCGGCACCGTACGATGTTGCATTACCGACGTTGACGTCATACGAGAAGCTGCAGGCCAGCTCAAGCTGCTGCTGCAGATTTTTCCACTTCACGTAGAACAATGACGTGTTCAGCGTAACGGTATTATTCAGGAAACGGGCTTTGTCGCCGACCTCATAGCTCCACAGACTGTCGGATGAAAAACTGCTGGGATTAGGCTGGGTCAGCTGACACGGCCCCAACGGCAGTGCTGAATTGGTGCCACCCAGTCGGAAACCTTCCGCTGCTGTTGCAAAAACCGAATTGGTTGGTGACACTTCCCAGACCACTGCAAACTTTGGCGTTGCTTTCGAACCCGTCACGCTGGCAGCGTTATAGGTTGGCGCATCGCTCTGAAAGAACAGATCCTGGAAACTGTTGAATTCCTGTTTGGCCCGGAGATAACGCATTCCGACCGTGGCGTGCAAACCAGGCGTGAAGTAATACGTTGATTCACCAAATACTGATTGCTGGGAATCATGGTATCCGTAATCGCCATGCCAGGTGTTATCACCAGGAAAGCCTTCAGAAACCTGCGAGGCATCTGCGACATTATTGGTATTCCAGACCCCAGGGTAAGCAGTAGGGCTCTGTCCGGCACTGGCAAAGGTTGAATTGATTCCATACACAAAATCATTCTCATGAATATTGGTATGACCGTTCGCAAAATAGGTACCAACCAGCCAGGTGATCGGTGATCCACCTTCCTGGTACGGCTTGGAGGCCAGACGAAGTTCCTGCGAGACCTGCTTGACCTGATTGGCCAGCGTGACAGCTGATGGCAACAAGGACACCGCATTCGCCAGGTCAGGGAAGTTCACGTTATCAATCGAGTTCTGCGCGATGTTTGCACTGTTCGTTACCGTGCCATCCTGTACCCGGGTGAAGGTGCGCTTGAAATAGCTCGTCACCGAGGTGATGTCACCAATGTCGGTACTGTAGTTAATCGTCAGGCTGGGTACGGTCAACTCATCTGAGCCGGTTTCATGGGTCGTCTTGCTGGTTTCGTAATTAGGCAGCGGCACCGGTGGTGTGGTCGGGTTACCACCAACGAGCAACTGACCGTAGGAGACATCGGTATCACCGGTCTTCACTTTTTGATGAATAATATTCGGCAAAATCGTCAGGTCCTTGGTCGGAGTCCATTTGAAACCGAGGCGGATCACGCCGTTGTCCTGCCAGTTGATCCCTTTGGCGATCTCGTTGGCATTCGCGTCAACCTGATTGATATAACCACCCTGATGTTCGGCCTGCACACCAATGCGGATCGCCAGTTCATTCGGAATCAAGGGTTTGTTCAACACCACATTGCCGCTGTAGTTGGGGGTATTCGCACCTTTGGTTTGCGATAATTCCGTATAAAAATCGACCGACTCTTCTTTGGTGTTGGGCTGATTGGTAATGAACTTCAGGGTACCACCCATCGAGCTGGCTCCGTACAGTGTACCTTGTGGGCCACGCAGGACTTCGACATGGTCGATATCAAAAAACTTCGGCTCGGGGCTACCCATGCTGTATTGATTGGCCTGAGTCATGGAAACATCATCGAGATAAATCCCGACCGTTGCCGAACCGGCTGATGAACTGATACCGCGAATCTGAATATTGGACAGACCAGGACCGTCGCCCGCATCACCACCACCACCGGCACCGGTAAACGAAATATTCGGAATCGAGCGGGTGATGTCGGCGTAATCGGTAATATGCTGCGCTACCAATTCATCGCCACCGATCACGCTGATACTGATTGGCACCTTGCTGGCGTCTTCCTTACGTTTTTGGGCCGTCACGACAACGGTTTGAATTCCCGATTGCTTCGATGCCGCAGATGCAGCTGCCGCGCCGGTGAGCTTGACCGCTTCCGGACTGGCTGCCTGATCAGCAGCTGGTGCAGCTTCCTGACCGATAGCTGCCATTGACATCACTGCCGATGCAACCGCCATAACAATCGTTAAACGCCTGGTGCGAAGTTTCATATCTAGAGGTCTCCTGCTTGGTTTCTTGATGGTTGTGATTCGGATTGTGGTTACGCCCTGCGCTACCCAATACATTTACATCCGCCTGACTATTGCCTGATAAATCCGTAGCGCTTCTGTACGCTAAAAATAAACGCAATTTTTATGCCAGTGTCCTGCACGATCTTTCTTCTATATCTGACGCGATAAAAACACGACGCGACCGACTGGTCTGATTGCCTGTCTGGCCACTGCATTTGAATCTGCATCCCACCAAATTGTTATTGTGATCATGTTGAGTGGAAACCATTCTATTCGGCATAAATACGCCCATAAATGTTTTGTTTTGAATGTCAAGTTGTCGAATTACGAAAGTAACTTGCAACAATTTTGATCCGGGATTTCGCTCCTCTGCGCCGACCTCGTGACTTGCTGCCAGGGCGATTTCGGCAGCGCTGATCCGGTGACGCGCGATTGCGGCGAATTTGGTACACTCTCGACCTTATGTCAGCCAAAACATTTCCGATAAGCATTATTCAACGTGGTCACGAGTCCTACGCCACAACGTTTGATGCCATGCGCGCCTATACCGACTCACGTCATGCCGGATCCGCCGACCAGCTTTGGGTGGTCGAGCATGATCCGGTGTACACCCTGGGACTGGCGGCAGACAGAAGCCATGTCCTGAATGCGCAGCAGATACCGGTCGTGGCTACCGACCGCGGTGGTGAAGTCACGTTTCACGGGCCGGGGCAGGTGGTGATTTATTTGCTGCTGGATTTGAAACGCCAGCGCCGCCAGGGTTTGGTACGCGAATTTGTCCGCCGTATCGAACAGGCGGTCATCAACACGCTGACCGACTACCAGATCCGAAGCGAACGCAAAGCCGGTGCGCCCGGCATCTATATCAGCGACGGCGCGTGGCAAGGCGCGAAAATCGCCGCTCTCGGTTTGAAGATCCGTGCCAGTGGCTGCACCTACCATGGTGTATCGTTAAACGTGGCGATGGATCTGACGCCGTTTTCATCGATCAATCCCTGCGGCTATCCCGATTTGCGCTGCGTGGACATGCAGTCTTTGGGCGTGCATGTGCCCCTGAGCGAA
The DNA here is from genome assembly GCA_040544425.1 of Oxalobacteraceae bacterium GrIS 1.18. GTDB lineage: Bacteria > Pseudomonadota > Gammaproteobacteria > Burkholderiales > Burkholderiaceae_D > Solimicrobium. Next base: position 21,787 of record JBEONO010000004.1, on the reverse strand, counting down.
GTGCAAGACAAGCTGGCCCACCAATTACAGGAATGCTTATCATGACCGACACTGTTGAATACAATCCAAACGAAAAACAAAAGGGCGCCAGCAAGACATCGCGTATCCCGATCAAGATTGTGCCCGCCGAGCGGTTGGCCAAACCGGACTGGATCCGCGTCAAGGGCGCCTCACCCAACACCCGGTTTTATGAAATCAAGGATATTTTGCGCGCCAGCGGTCTGGTGACCGTGTGCGAAGAAGCATCCTGCCCGAATATCGGCGAATGTTTTGGCAAGGGTACCGCCACCTTCATGATCATGGGCGATAAATGCACCCGTCGCTGTCCGTTCTGCGACGTCGGCCATGGACGTCCGGACCCGCTGGATGAAAACGAGCCGCTCAATCTGGCTAAAACCATCGCCCAGCTGAAATTGAGCTATGTGGTCATCACCTCGGTCGACCGCGACGATTTGCGCGACGGTGGTGCAGCGCATTTTGCGGCCTGCATCAATAAGGTGCGCGAACTGTCGCCACGTACCCGGATTGAAATCCTCACGCCCGATTTCCGCGGCCGCATGGACCGGGCACTGGAAATCCTGAAAGTCACACCGCCGGACGTGATGAATCACAATCTGGAAACCGTACCGCGCCTGTACAAGGAAGCGCGCCCCGGATCAGACTACGATTATTCACTCAGCCTGCTGAAACGGTTTAAGGCCTTGCATCCGGCCACGCCAACCAAATCCGGCATCATGGTGGGCCTGGGCGAAACCGATGAAGAAATCCTGCAGGTGATGCGCGACCTGCGCGCCAACGATGTCGATATGCTGACCATCGGTCAGTACCTGATGCCCAGCGGGAACCACCTGCCGGTGCGCCGCTATGTGCATCCGGATGTCTTCAAGATGTTTGAAGAGGAAGCCTACAAGATGGGCTTCGTTCATGCTGCCGTTGGGGCGATGGTTCGTTCGTCCTACCACGCGGATGAGCAGGCGCATCAGGCTGGGGTGGATGTGGATGATCAGTAGTCGGCGGAAAATTTCATTCGGGCAGACATATTTAACTTTGTTAAATTTATCGTAATCTGCAGCACGTCAACAGCTCCCCGGTCTTGGCCGCTTAAGTGGAATTTAACCGAATGTTCCAATTCAATCTTGTTGTGGTTCTAATCGATGCAGTATGATTTACTGATTCAATTTTTCGGAGCAAATCATGACCCCAACCGCTCACCCAAGACTGCTTCAAACGACCGCATTGAGCAAAACAGATCAACGACGACTCGAACGATTAGCGAAAATGGCGGGCCGCAGTCCACAGGCGATGCTCCGATTTGTGCTCCGCGATGGTTTTGCCGCCTGCGAAGAAAACGTCGTTGAATGCAAGGCTGCGGATCGTGAAATTGCCACGGGACAGTTCGTCACTCACGCAAGCGTGATGGAACTGGCCCACAGACTGATCAACGACGCATAGAAAAACTCAAGTGTTATCCGATGACAAATCGGTGATATGGTCGGTCCGGGCACAAAAGGCGTTGATCAGTACACTGACTCATATTAAATATGAAGATGAAGGCACCGCAGCAGCGCTGCTGCGACGGGTCGAAAATTCGACCGCGCTGCTGGCGACTCAGCCCGGCATGGGTACTTCCACAGCAACACCGGGCGTGCGACGCTACGCAATTCCACACACTGGACATACCATCGAATACCGTAGTTCAAACGGTGGGATTCAAATTTTGCGATGGTATCGGCAGCGACAGCAGCAAAAACCATAGCTTCAGGTCGACACTAAAACAGTGGCACGAACTACTGGGTGTTCGTAACGGCTGTGACTGAAAAATTTAAGTTCATGCACGATGGCAAATTTTGTCATCGAAATAAACGTTGCCTTTAAAGCTATGCACATTGCAAATTTCCTTGATTTTCGAATTTAATTTTCTAAACTCCCGCTCACTGTTGTCATTGTTGGCAGCGCCGACGAAAAACAGGCTGGTCGGCAATCCTGTAAAGACTCGGCAGCACACCCAGGCGCAACAAACCTTTTGATACTTCGAAACAACAAGATTACAATACATTGTTGCAACATTACCTTGCTTCGACTGGTTCTCAACTGCCCGAAATCGGGAAAATAGTGTTTTTACGGCAGTCGGATCGACCAAACATTTTCCCTTGACTCGCCATATTTGAAGACCGCTTGATTCACCTGATTGCAGATAAAAATGACCACCTTTTCAACCGTTGCCAAATTGCTGGCAGAACGACTCGAAATCAATATCGATCAGATTCAACCCGCAACCGCACTGGAAACCCTGGGTGCCGATTCGCTGACCGTGATGGAACTGATTTTCGATCTGGAAGACGAATTCAAAATCAGTCTGGGTGACGAACGACCGACTTTGGTCGTCGTGCAGGATATCGTCGATCATATCGACAAATACAAAAAACTGGCCGCAGAAGCATCATGACTACGCAACGGGTTGTCATTACCGGACTCGGTGCCGTATCGGCGCTGGGATTGGGTGCAAACACCAATTTCGAACAGGCCCTGGCCGGCCAATCCGGCATCGACACTTTTACCCTGTCATTCCCACGACCAATCACGCCGAACGTGGCCGCGCAAATCCGCTTTCCTCTTCCAGAATTAATCAAGAAATCAGAACAGTCGATGTTTGACCGGTTTTCGCTGCTCGGCTGGATCGCCGCCCAGGAAGCGCTCCAGCAATCGGGCATCAGCAGCGATTCATCCGAACTGGAAAACAGTGGCGTGTTCTGGGGTACCGGGATGGGCGGTGCCAGCACGCTGGAAGCTGGCTATGTCGATATGTTCATCGGGCAGAAAGACCGGATCCGCCCGCTGTCGATCGTCGCCAGCATGAACAACTCGGCCGCCGCCCAGATCGCACTGAAATGCGGATTTGGCGGCACCGTCAATACCTACAGCAGCGCCTGCGTGTCGTCGGCGCAGGCAATCGGTGAAGCGTACCGGCATATCCGGCATGGTTATGCCAACCGTATTCTGGCGGGTGGTTCCGAGGCCTTGCTGACCTTTGGCGTCATCAGCGCCTGGGATTCGATGCACGCATTGGCCAAACCCAACCATGATCATCCTGAACAATCCTGTCGTCCGTTCGCTTTGAACCGCAGCGGACTGGTGCTGGGCGAAGCCGGTGCCGCAGTGATGCTTGAATCCCTGGCGTCGGCCCAGGAACGCGGCGCCACGATTCTGGCCGAACTGGTTGGTTACGGTGCCAGCAATGATGCAACCCATATGACCAATCCCAATTCGGCCGGACAGGCCCGGGCGATGCAGAAGGCGATCTCGGATGCCGGCCTGGCGCTCAGCGAAATCAGCTACATCAATGCGCACGGTGCCGGCACGCCGGCGGGCGACCAGGCCGAGAGCGATTCGATCAAGCTGGTCTTCGGCGAGCACGCCAAACGCCTGATGGTCAGCTCCACCAAGGCCGTCCATGGCCACAATCTGGGTGCAGCGGCGGCGCTTGAGTTTATATTGACCGTAAAAACATTACTCAGCAAAGCCGTACCACCGACCGCATTTCTGGATCAGGCCGATCCGAAATGTGATCTTGATTACGTGCCACTGGTGGCTCGTCACAATCAGAATATCAGCGCTGCCATGTCCAATTCATTTGCCTTTGGCGGCATCAATGCAGCCTTGATCGTCAAAGAATTTTTGCCCCATCCATGATTAACGATCCCACACAATCCGATCAATGGTCAGAGTGGCTGTTGCACCGTCGTCACGGTGACAGCAGCGAACGGGCCTCCGCGATCCGCCCCATCATCCACCGCTACGCCGATCATGTGCTCAATGCCGCCAGGCTGACTGAAAACATGACGCTGGTCGATATTGGTTCGGGAGACGGACTGGTCGCGTTCGAAGCGATTGCGCGGATCGGACCATCGCTGCGGGTAATTCTGACCGATGTATCTGCGGCGATTCTCAGCCACACCGAAGCAGTCGCACGGCAGCGCGGCGTGGCCACGCAGTGCACCTTTCTGACCTGCTCTGCAGAAGATTTGACGGCCATCCCTGATGCCTCGGTCGATGTGGTCGCGACCCGTTCGGTGCTGGCTTATGTCGCCAACAAAAAAAAGGCGCTCCAGGAATTTCACCGCATCCTGAAACCCGGCGGACGCATTTCGTTGGCCGAGCCAATATTTCGCGACGACGCCTTCCAGATCATCGCCATGAAAAAATGGCTGGACGATCATGCCGACTGTCCGGATCAGCGCTTACTGCGCCTGATCAATCAATGGAAGCATGCCCAACTGCCCGCCACAATGGAAACCATCGCGTCCAATCCGCTGATTAATTATTCGGAACGCGATCTGTTTACGATGGCCAAGGAAAGCAGATTTACCGAAGTCTGTGTTGACCTGCAGCTCAAATCCACGCTGTCGCTGGCCATGCCTTGGAACGTCTACATCGAATGCTCACCGCATCCGCTGGCACCGACTTTGAAAGAGATTATGGAGCATCAATTCTCCGCGCAAGATCGGGAATTTTTTGAGCAGGCAGTGCGACCCACGATCGAATCGGGGCAGATGGAGGAAGTGGAGCGGATGGCGTATCTTGCTGCGGTCAAACCACTTTGATCATTTCCGGCTAACGGGAAAGTCCGCGCAAACGATCCACCCATGCTTTGAAATGCATACATTCCGCCTCGATGTTTCTTATACCGATTGCATGGGCAATTAATGGGCCGTGTCGCGTTTTTTTATACTTCGGGGTCAAGATACGCTCGAGTCTGTTCGATGGCTTGGTCTCATAACTATCGTTAATATGCTCTGGTGTCGGAAACGCGGACCGCACCTTTTCAAGCTGCCCAAGGCATTGTTCCCAGCTGGGCTCAACGTTTACCAAGGCTGCAGGATTGGAAAACAGCAACCCTTCAAATTCATAGGGTTGAACATGTGGAATAAACCGATTCGGCTGGCAACCGACATAATTAACGATTGCTGCATGCATTGCCAGTTCAATGCATTTTGCGCGCCGGTACACATCAGTGAATGTTTGGGCGGACCCAAAACCGGGGAAATCGGTATCAAGCCCGTACAAATCCAGAAAGGTAGTAAGGATCGCGTTTGGTCTTTGCCGCAATGCATTGCGCGCGTGGAATTTTAATCGATCAAAAGTAATCGCACCGCCACGGGACTGCTGCGACGTTTTTAAAATTTCAGGTTTTAAAAACAGATTTAACTGTCTGAGCGCTGGCGCAACAACTCTCTTGATAAACTGCTCGTCACTCTGCCCTTCGGCGAAAACGATAACTTCCACCATTTCAAGGCCTCCCACCAAGAATATTGCGTTTCCATATTTCGCCCATCGAATAGTCTTCTAACCAGCCGCTCAATTCCTCGCTGGTAAACCGCCGAAATATTGACGCATCGTCTTCCTGATCGACCACAATAATATCTTCTGGATCCAGTTCATTGACCAATTCAACCGACTGGGTCGACACAATCAATTGCCGGCTTTCCGAAACCTGTTTAAATAAATCTGCCAGTACTGCAATGGCGTAGGGGTGCAGACCAAGTTCAGGCTCATCAATCAAAACGGTTTCTGGCAACAAGTGTATGGGTTGTAATAACAGTGTAGCCAGACAGATAAATCTCAACGTTCCATCGGACAGCATATTCGCCTTGAGAACAGTGTCTGGCTTACCTTTCTGTGTCCATTCCAACTCGGCAAACGGCGCATCGTGGCGCAGCACGAAATCCCGGAAATAAGGTGCGACCAACTGTATCGTCCGAACGATCGATTGATAATGCATAAAATGATTTTTTTGCAGCATGTGCAAATAGGCTGCCAAATTCGCCGCATCAATCTGTAGACGAACGTTGTCGTTCATCGGATGTTGCTGTTTGACCTTCGCACGTTCTCCGGTATCGTGAAAATGATAAACCCGCCAATTCGTCACCGATTGTCTGACATACGACGAATAGGTGTCAGTGGCAACGTTCAATTTTGACTCCTCATGACCCGCTCCAAGGACGGCGCGCTTGTCCGCGTAGCGCCCGCCTTGAACCCAACTTTCTTCCGTTTCAAAAATAAGTCGGTTATCGTTGGTCGGTACCAAATCAAATTTATAACTATTCACTGCAAAGTTGAATTCGGCGTGTAGCCTTTCGGTCGTTTGACGTCCAAAATACAGCAGCGAATCCGGCCCACCCTGCCGCTGCACATACACCTGTAGCTGCTCGTCCACCATCTCGGCCAGCATACGAAACAGGTTGATGAAATTACTTTTCCCGGCACCATTCGCACCAATCAGTACGTTCAAATTAGTGAGTTGAAATTCACGTAACTCACGAATCGATTTGTAGCCGGTAACGGTCAATGAGCTGACACTGGACATCTCTACCTCCCCCGAAGATCCGGACATTCTAGCTTGCTGCCTCGCCCATGTCCACGAAATGCAAATCGCGACAATTGACCCCTTGTTTTCATGAATGGACGTGTGTCTTCACAAACCAACCCGCCCAGCCAGCGCAACAAACGCACGCAAATATTCAATCCCCGTATCCGATTCCCGTACCCCCAGAAAGATCTGCTTGGCGATACCCTGCTTGCCTAAACGCAGCAGACTGATCGCGAGCTTCGTGGCATATTCATTGACCAGCCAGCGCGGCAGTGCGGCCACACCGCGACCGGCCGCGATCATCTGCAGCATGATTTCCGTGGTCTCGATCGTCTTGTGTTTTTTGGGCGCGCAACCGGCCGGCAGAAAAAATTGGTTGTAGATATCCAGACGGTCGATTTCCACCGGATAGGTGATCAGCGTTTCATCCGATAACTGTGCCGGGACGACGTAAGCTTTTCCGGCCAACGGGTGAGCACTGTTGACCACCAACACCTGCTCGTAATCGAACACCGGCGTAAACAGCAGGCCCGGTTTAAACAGCGGATCGGGCGTGACCAGCAGATCGATTTCAAATCCCAGTAACGCACCAATACCGCCAAACTGAAATTTCTGTTTGACGTCCACATCCACGTCCGGCCATGCGTTCAGATACGGGTCCACCACTTTCAACAGCCATTGATAGCAGGGATGACATTCCATGCCGATGCGCAGCGTGCCGCGCTGGCCTCGGGAATAATCTTGCATCACCCGTTCGGCATCTTCCAGTTGTGGCAGCAGCCGGTTGGCCAGCGCCAGCAGATATTGTCCGGCCTGGGTCAGGCGCAGACTGCGCCCTTCGCGTAACCAGATCGGGGTGCCGAGTTGCTGTTCGATTTTTCTGACGGTGTGACTGAGCGCCGATTGCGTCAGGTACAGGGTTTGCGCCGCAGCGGTGAGTGAACCTTGTCGATCGACCTCGCGGATGACGGCTAAATGAATACGTTCCAGCATAATCAGGCATGAGTAAAAGTAATGGGTGGATGAAATAATACCATTATTGTTCATGGGTTAATTTAATTATGATGAGGACCTTTCATTGAGGAATTTGGGATCATGGTTACCACACACAGTCTGGGCTTCCCGCGAATCGGGGCACAACGCGAATTAAAATTTGCACTGGAAAATTACTGGCAGGGTTTGTCGTCACGGCAAACCCTGACGGATATTGGCAAGCAGTTGCGTCAACAGCATTGGGCCAGCCAGTCGCGGCTTGATCTGGTGCCGGTCGGCGATTTTTCGTTTTACGATCAGGTACTCGATACCAGCTTCATGGTCGGGAATATCCCTGAGCGGGTGCGTGCTTTGGAAGGCGATCGGCTCGACAATTATTTCCGCGTCGCGCGTGGCAGATCGGCCCGTGATGCTGCCTGCAGTTGCGTGCATGCCGGTGAAATGACCAAATGGTTTGATACCAACTACCATTACATCGTGCCGGAATTGAGCGCGGACAGTGAATTCAGACTGGACAGCTCGCGTCTGCTGGAACAGATCGGCGAGGCGCAGGAATTGGGTGTGGCGGCCAAGCCGGTAATCATTGGGCCACTCACCTATTTGTGGCTGGGCAAGAGCAAGGACAATGCTGACCGCCTTGCGCTATTGCCACGGCTGTTGCCAGTCTATGTGCAACTCTTCAAAGAGCTTGCCGAATGCGGAATCGAATGGGTACAGATCGACGAGCCCATCCTGGTCACGGAACTGGATCAGACCTGGCAGGCGGCCTTTGCCATCGCATACCAGGCCCTGCAACCCTGCCCGGTCAAATTATTGCTGACGACCTATTTCGGGCCATTGCAAGACAACCTTGAACTGGTGTGCAGCTTGCCGGTGGCTGGTCTGCATATCGATGCCATCAACGCTCAGTCAGAACTGGCGGCAATCATTCAACAATTGCCAGACGATCGCGTGCTGTCTGTGGGCGTCATCAACGGGCGCAATATCTGGAAGACTGATCTGCATGCCACACTCGAGCGGCTGGAACCGATACATCGCATCCTGCAGGACCGGCTGTGGCTTGCGCCATCCTGTTCCCTGCTGCATGTGCCGGTAGATTTGAACAGCGAACAAACATTGAAGGCCGATATCGGTTCCTGGCTGGCGTTCGCCGTGCAAAAGCTGGAGGAGTTGCAGATCCTTGGACTGGCATTGAATCGCGGTCGGGTACCGGTTCAGGAAGCACTGGTCGCCAATCATGCCGCGCTCGAACAACGCCGCAGTTCGCCGAGGGTGCACAACCCGGCGGTCAAACAAGCAGTTGCGCAAATCAACGCGGCAATGGGTCAGCGCAACAGCAGTTATCCGATACGCGCAGCACAACAGTCGGCCTTGCTGAAGCTGCCACCCTACCCCACCACAACCATTGGCTCATTTCCGCAAACTGCACAAATCCGCCAGGCGCGCAGCCAGTTGCGACGCGGTGAATTGGACCAGGCCACCTACCAGCTTTTGATGCGCGATCAGATTGCCCACTGCGTGGAACAGCAGCATGCGCTGGATCTGGATGTGCTGGTGCATGGCGAGGCGGAACGCAACGACATGGTGGAATATTTCGGCGAACAGCTGGACGGTTTTGCGTTCAGCCAATTCGGCTGGGTGCAGTCTTACGGTTCGCGCTGCGTCAAGCCGCCGATTCTGTTTGGTGACGTCAGCCGACCACAGGCAATGACCGTGGCGTGGACCACGTATGCCCAATCGCTGACCGACAAACCCATGAAAGGCATGCTGACCGGCCCGGTCACGATCCTGAACTGGTCGTTTGTGCGCGATGATCAGATGCGCTCCACATCGTGCCAGCAACTGGCGCTGGCGATCCGCGCCGAAGTGCTCGATCTGGAACGCGCCGGTGTGCAGATTATTCAAATCGATGAAGCAGCGTTGCGCGAAGGACTGCCATTACGACGCGCACAGTGGGACGGTTATCTGCAATGGGCAGTCGACGCGTTTCGAGTCGCTGCCAACGGCGTCGCTGACAGCACCCAGATTCATACGCATATGTGCTATGCCGAATTCAACGACATCATTGCCTCGATCGCCGCGATGGATGCTGACGTGATCACGATCGAAACCGCGCGCTCGGATATGGAACTGCTGGACGCCTTCGACCACTTCGACTATCCCAATCAGATCGGGCCGGGCGTCTACGATATTCACTCACCGAATATTCCGGATCAGCAGCGCATCATTGCATTGATGAACCAGGCTGCACAGCGCATTCCGGCTGAGCGTTTATGGATCAACCCGGATTGCGGATTGAAAACGCGCAGCTGGGAAGATGTGATCCCGGCGCTAAGAAATATGGTCGCAGCAGCAAAAACTTTACGTGCCTCGATGTGAGCTACATGCCTTGGACAATCGGTACAACTTGACGACAATCGGACGACACGCCTGGGAGGATTAAATTTTATTTCACACTTAATCTGGAGCCTCTTCAAATCTCAATGAAAGGATTCAAAATGAAATCAAATTTAACTGCAGGCTGTGCACTGTCCCTGCTGCTGCTCTGTGCCAATGCTGCCCACACTGCCCACGCGGAAGATAATTTTGTGTATGGCAGCGTCGGCACCGGCGCCGAACTGGGCTTTGGCAGAGTGCTCAATGACAGCTTTTCAGTGCGTGCTGATATTGGCCGCGACGGCTACGGCGTTTATCAGCACAGGCTCGGCGGCAACGACTATGACATCAAGCCGCAGCACTCGACCCGGGCCGATGTTCTGCTTGACTGGTTTCCGATTACCGGCAACGGCTTTCACGTCAGCGGCGGTCTGGCTTACTTCAATAATCCTACTACCGAGTCGACGGCCACACCGGATTCCGGCGGCAATTATCATATCAACGGCAACAGCTATTCCGCCACCACAGTCGGACAACTGCGCGCCACGTCCAGCTACGACAAATTCAGGCCCGAAATCGGGATCGGCTGGGATTCTGCACCGGCCAATAAACCGGGCTGGCGTCTGATGAGCGGATTGAACCTGACGGTCGCGACCGGTGGGCATACCAAACTGGCTGCCAGCAACAGCGGACAGAACAATGCGCTTTTACAGGATATAAATACTGAACAAAGCCGGGTCAGTTCTGATTTTGGCAACAAGCGCGCCGATCTGAATTTTTCCTTGGGGGTCGGCTACACTTTTTAGCACTGACTATGCGCCCAGACTGTTATGATTTTTTCAAAGGTCTGGCGCAACCGTACAACTTTCCAACTCTGCCGGGTCGAAAAAACAGCAGCTTGATTTCGATTCGGCCTATACTACACTCCCTACCGACCTGCACCGACTTCAGGCTGACCACACAGCCACTGGTATTGTTGCAGACACCTACCTGAACGACCGGGAGAGCCGCCATGGCCGCAACCTCAGCATGCCCCATACCAGACAATGAAGTGCAAAGGCTCGACGCCTTGCGCTCCTACGAAATTCTCGATTCCGAACCGGAACTGGAATTTGATGCCCTGGCGCGCGCCGCTGCCTTTACCTTCAACACACCGATTGCCCTGGTGGCGATGATGGACAGCAATCGCCTGTGGTTCAAATCGAAAATTGGCCTGGACATTCCGCAACTGGATCGCAAAGTCGCGTTTTGCGCCTACACCATCAATTCACCCATCGAACCGCTGATTGTCCCCGACCTGTCCAGTGACATCCGCTTTGCCAAAAACCCGCTGGTCGCCCAGGCACCGAACCTGCGCTTTTACGCCGGCGCACCACTGCTCGATGCCAATGGCCTGGCACTGGGCACCATCACCGTGATTGACGCAAAGCCGCGCAGCTTCAGCGACAAAGAAGCCGCCGCTTTGAAGGATTTTGCAACGCTGGCGATGCTGGCAATGAATGCCCGCAAACGGGCAATCGATTTACGCAAACTGGCGCTGACAGATTATCTGACCGACATCCCGAACCGCGCCCAGTTTGATCTGAGCAATGCAATTGAAATGAGCAACTTCATCCGGACCAATGTGCCGTACAGCGTCATTGCGATGGATTTGAACGGCTTCAAATCGGTCAACGACAGTCATGGTCACAATGGCGGTGATCAGGTGTTGCGGATTGTTGCCGGCAGATTGTCCAAACAGTTGCGCGTTGGTGATGTGATTGCCCGATTGGGTGGTGACGAGTTTGGCGTGGTGGCACGCAACTGTGACCGCAAGACCGCAGAAACCATGGCGCAGCGCTTCGCCAAATCGCTGGAACAACCGATACAGTTGTCCAACGGCGCGCTGGTTAAAGTGGGGATCAGTTGCGGTATCAGTACCGCCTCGGAGTTGTATACCTCGGCCGAATTATTGCTGCATCGCGCAGATGATGATTTGTACAAATCCAAAATCAACGCGCTTAAAAATTCCGTTTCGTAGGCTGGGATAGAATCCCAGCCTGCCGCGACTCACACCACGTGCGCGGGTGCCAGATCGCAGCCATGCGGCGAATCACCCAACTCAATCTGAATCGTGGCATGCGCAATCTGAAATTTGGCGCGCAGTTTTTCGCACAGCTCGTGGCGGAACTCGTCGCCCGGGTACCCGGCAGGCATCACCAGATGGGCGGTCAATGCCGTTTCCGTGGTACTCATGCCCCAGATATGCAGGTCATGCACTTCACTGACGCCTGGCACTGAGCGCAGATGCGCATGCACGGCATCGATATCAATCCCTTCGGGCACACCATGCAATGCCAGACTGACTGAATCACGCAGCAGTCCCCAGGTTCCCCAGACGATCAGTGCCGAAATTACCAGACTGACCAAGGGATCGAGCCACAGCCAGCCGGTGAACAGGATCACCGTACCAGCCACCACGACACCGGCGGAAATGGCAGCATCGGCCATCATATGCGCAAAGGCGGCGCGCACATTCATATCGCCTTTGCGTCCAGACAGAAACAGCAATGCCGTGCCCAGATTGACGGCAATCCCGATCGCCGCGACGATGATCACGGTCAGGCCATCAATCTGATCCGGACTACGCAGACGCAGAATCGCCTCCCAGGCGATGCCGCCGGTGACCACCAGCAGCAACGCCGCATTTAACAGCGCGGCAAGAATCGAGGTACTGCGCAGGCCATAGGTAAATTTTGTGGAGGGAATGCGTTTGACCAGAATGCTGGCACCCCAGGCCAGCAGCAGGCCAAGCACATCCGACAGATTGTGACCGGCATCGGCCAGCAGGGCGATTGAATTGCTGAGTATGCCGAACACCACTTCGGCAATCAGAAACCCTGAGTTCAGCAGGATGCCAAACAGGAAGGCGCGACCGAAATCCTTGGGCGCGTGGGAATGCCCGTGGCCGTGCGAATGCCCGTGGCCATGATCGTGATCGTGGTGATCATGATCGTGGTCGTGGTCGTGATCATCATGATCGTGGTCATGGTGATCATGTTGATGTTTTGCTGCGTTCGCGTGTTCGGTATGGTCCATGGCGGGCTCCTGAAATTGTGCGCGTATTACACACCCCGTAGTGACTACATGGTCAAGCCAATTTAGCCCATACCAGCGTTTTTTACAAAGTTAGCGCAATACCAATCCTTCAGCGCGCACCACTTTTTCCAGCGCCCCTTCAATAATCGACCGCGCATAGGCAGTGGCATGGTGGATGTCGCGATGTAGCAGTTCATCCTGATCACTGCGGTTTTCGCACTGACTGCTGTAGCGCTCGAAGCTGCCCAGCATATGCAGGATATCAACCAGATGGCGCGGGCATTCGCAGTACACCGAATTGGCCGACGCCGCGATACTCGCCAGCGCCTGATCGTCAAACATGCGCTCGGGGATGGCTTCGCTCGGGCGCGGCGGCCTGGACAGTACCGCGGTATTCGGTGCCATGGCGAGGTGGCACAGCGCTTCCAGTTCCCTGGCGTCGGACGGCATGCGCGCCACCACAAACCCGGCACTGCGCAATTTGCGCACCGCCTCATGCCGCGCGAAGCGGTACAGAATCACGCCACCGACGGCATTGATCTGCTGGCGCAGGCTGTCGACTTCGTGAATATCGACCCGGTCGATTTCTGACATTTCCAGCACCAGCAGATCAGCGGATTGGGCTGGCAAGGCGTCTTTGGCACGTGCCAGATTGACGTAATGCTGGCGCACCCGAATCACGCTCGAATTGCGCTCGACACCAATCAGACATCCGGCCATGCGTTCGGCAACGACCACCACCGAAATTTCACTCGCGGCCGCCTTGTCGCCCGTTGCTGACCCGGACTGGCTGCTGAAATAATCCTGGTTCAACATCGCGTTGAGCTCGGTCAACGGTAAATGAGCAATGGCACCAATCGGATTGCCGCGGTCCACCAGTTGTTTGATCAGACTTAAATGGCGGATTTCCTCAATCGAATATTCACGGTGTCCATGCTCAGAGCGACGCGGATTGACCAGTTCATAGCGACGTTCCCAGACCCGCAAGGTTTCCACCGGCACACCGGATAAGCGCGCCGCGGTGCCGCTGCGGTAAGTCCGTAATATTTCGGGTGAGGCGGGCGCTAACGCAACACTGGCTTGGCTGGACGTAATTTCTGGGTTCATAAAAACTCCGTTAAGATTGCAATTGAACAGCTATTGTACTGATATATTGGGTAATATGCGGGACAAATACTAACATATATTCGGACAAAGCCTATATTATGCTGTTCAAACCATGTTCAAACCCTGACCAAGAGGACCCTCACCATGAAGACACGACGCCAATTTTTTATGATTTCCATCCCCGCAGTGCTGGGTTTGGCCAGCACCCGCTTCGCTCTGGCCGATGCCGCTCACGTGGATGAGGCCAGTCCGACCGCCAAGGCGCTGGGTTATATGAACGATGCTTCCAAGGTCGACGCGAAAAAATTTCCGACTTACGCCGCCGGTCATGTCTGCGGTAACTGCCAGCTCTATCAGGGCAAGGCGGCGGACGCCTGGGCGACCTGTCCGATCATGGGCGGCAATCAGGTCAACGCCAAAGGCTGGTGCAGTGCCTGGGTGAAAAAGGCCGGATAAGCCCACGCCATGAACAATCCCAAACGCGAAGGAACCGCGGTAGTGATCGGCGCCAGTGGCGGGATTGGTGCTGCCTTGCTGGCGCAGCTCGAAGAGGAAAACAATTTTGTCCAGGTGTTTGGCTGCGCACGCCGCCAGCATGTGCCACTCGATTTATTGGAAGAGCAAACCATCGCCGACGCCGCGCAATACATCGCGAACAATTCAGCGCCGGTGCGTCTGATCATTGACGCAACCGGGGTGCTGGAATCCGGTCCCTACGCGGTTGAGAAAAGTACCGCTGAGCTGAACCCGGCGGCGATGGCTCACGCTTTCGCGGTCAATACGATCGGGCCGGCCTTACTGATCAAACATTTTTTCCCCTTGCTGGCGCGTGATCAGCGCAGTGTGTTTGCAACTCTGTCGGCACGGGTTGGCAGCATCGGTGACAACAGTCTGGGTGGCTGGTACAGCTACCGGGCATCGAAGGCGGCGCTGAATCAGATTGTCAGAACGGCGGCGGTTGAACTGCGGCGTCGCAAACCGGAAGCGATCTGCATTGCGCTGCATCCGGGCACGGTGGATACCGGCCTGACCCAGCGCTTCGCAAAAACCGGGCTGGACGTACAGACCCCCAGACTGGCAGCACAGCGCATTCTGTACAGCCTTGATCAACTCACGCCACGCGACAGCGGCGGATTTTTTGATCAGATGGGCAAAAGCATCGTTTGGTAACACATAAAAAAACTCACTCACACAGCAAACCTATTGGAACTCATCATGTCGGCATGTAACCTGCAACTGACCCACCCAATCACCAGAATTGAAGAGCTGCCGGTTTCAGCGCGGATTCGTTCGCGCCTGACCGCATCGAAGCAGCGCTTTTTCGCCAACGACAATATCGCCGACTTCATTCAAGAAGGTGAACTGGCACTGCTGCTCGAGGAGGTTGAACATCGCGTCGGCGCGGTGCTCGACAGTCTGGTGATTGATACCGAGCACGATCACAACAGCAAGGACACGGCACGCCGGGTTGCGAAGATGTACGTCAATGAAATTTTTCAGGGGCGCTATGTCAAACAGCCGGACACCACCGCATTTCCAAATGCGTCTGGTTTAAATGAATTGATGATCGTCGGTCCGATTACGGTACGCAGTGCCTGCAGCCACCATCTCTGTCCGGTGATCGGCAAGGTGTGGATCGGGATTCTGCCCGATGCCAAAGCCAATGTGATCGGTCTGTCGAAGTATGCGCGCCTGGCTGAGTGGATCATGAGCCGCCCGCAAATTCAGGAAGAAGCGGTGGTGCAACTGGCTGATCTGATCGAACAGAAAACCCAGGCTGAAGGCGTGGCGATTGTGATGGAAGCCACGCATTTCTGCATGTCGTGGCGCGGTGTGAAAGATCTGGACAACCGCATGATCAATTCTGTAATGCGCGGTAAATTCCTGAATACGCCGGGCTTACGTCAGGAATTTTTGAGTCTGATCCCGAAATAATCCCGACCCCGGATTGATGCCGGGGTCGCAGCAACAGCTCATGAAGAACAATGTTTCTTCAGTTGCTCTTCAAAAGTCACCAGGCTCTGGTTAAGCTCGTCCAGTCGAGCCTGTTCCTGTTCAGTATAGGAGCCCCCTGTTTTGCCAGCCTGAATATCCTGCTTCAACCGGCCCACCTCATTGACCGGGTTGCGGTCAGGAGCACCACACAATTGCGGATCCGCGCCGGCCTCCAGCAGTTCTCTGGCTTCCTTCAATAACAGGTGATTGACGCAATAATACAGGGCAGTTGAACCGGAGTCTGACAGAGTGTCCAATACCGCTTTCAGATTCGGTATTTTGTTCTCTTTCAGGATCGCCAAAATATGAGACAGATTCTCTCGTCTGCCTCTAAACCATGAATCCGTATAAGCGTTAAGTGCTGATAAATGCAGTATGGTCAGACCTTTCACACCCCTGGTAGTGCAATCAAATCCGAGCGATATCGCTTTCCGCACAAAATTGGGAAAGATGTAATCGCAGGTTACCCGATCTTCTGCGTAGCACCCGGCAATGTGAACCGGTGTGTTGCCATTTTCGTCTTTGATCGTGAAGTCAATGCCGTCTGCATTGAAAAGAAGTTGATGAATGAGCGATGCAGAATTGGAGCCCATCATGATTCCAATTGACGCCGAGTGGTGCAGGATAGTCATGCCCCGCTCATCTTGCTCATTGAGCCGCTCGGGATGCTTTCTGAGGAAAATGTATAAACTCCTGCAATTGTTTGCCAGTGCTTCAAAAAATTCATTTTTCGTCGGATAGTCCTGCTCCGACCGGCGCATGTCCGGCAATTGGTATCCGCCCAGTCTGCGCAAATGGTCGGCCTGCTCAAATGTCTCAAAATCCTGGGCCAGATTAAGTCTCCACTTATCGACATCCAAGGTGCTGCGCGGACTGAGTGTAGAAAACAGACTTTTATTCGATACAGAAAACCTGCGCGACTCTTTCAAAGTCAGAAAGCTCCCAACTTTCTGGGTGAGTTCTGTGGGTTGATAATGAAACTGGTTTCTGCCCTCGCCTTTGCCGGTTGTCGTTGGCTGACTGGTGGATGAGGTGCTTGATGAGGTGGCAGTGAGCCACTTTGACGGGCTGCTTGTAACTTGCATATTGATTCTCCAGATAAGTTCCTGTTTACCCTGTCTGATTGCCAGGGCAGCGTTAAAAAAAGCTCGTCATGCTGGCAGTTACTTCGGTCTGATCACATAAGGGAAATTACCAGTACTCAATTCCACAAATTTTTGATTACAAAAACTGATAAACTGTGACGCGGTTTTCGTCATTCATTTTCTGGAGTCTGTGTCATGCCCATCGAGTACCCGGTTGTATTCAAGAAGGTTGTCAAAACCTATCACCTCGATGCAGTGGACGTGCCTGCCCTGATCGATATCGATCTGCAAATCCGCAACAATTGTTTTACGGTGATTTCAGGACCTTCCGGCAGCGGCAAAACCACCTTGCTGAATTTGATCGGCTGCATCGACCGGGCCAATTCGGGTGAGGTGATCGTCGCAGGACAATCGGTGCACACCATGTCAGACGATGCCCTGTCCGATTTCAGAGCCAATCATCTCGGCTATATTTTTCAGAACTTCAATTTGCTGCCGGTGCTGAGCACCTATGAAAATGTCGAGTACCCGCTGATCCTGACCAAGGTACCGGCGGCCAAACGCAAACAACGCGTCATGGATTTACTCGATGCCGTCGGTCTGGCCGACCGGGTGCAGAATCGTCCCGGACAATTGTCGGGCGGGCAGCGTCAACGGGTAGCGATTGCGCGTGCTCTGGCGACTGAACCGAAGCTGGTGCTGGCCGATGAACCGACTGCCAATCTGGACAGTCAGACCGGCGCCGCCATCATCAGCCTGATGCGCAAGATGCAGCGCGAACATCAGGTGTCCTTCGTATTTTCGTCCCATGACCCGCAGGTGCAGGCCGAAGCTGACGACACCATCTTCATTCGCGACGGCCGCATTATCGGCCTTGAACACCACAGCACGGAGGCAGCTGTATGAAAACCTTCGCACTGGCATTAAGAAATCTCTTGCGCAACCGCCGCCGCTCGCTCACTACCGTGCTGGCGATGGTGGTCGGCCTGACCTCGATCCTGCTGTTCGGCGGCTATCGTTCGAATATTGTTTACGGGATTGAAACCGGCTTCGTGCAGGGCAGCGGCCATCTGCAGATTCAGCACCTGAATTATTATCTGGAAGGTGGCGACAATCCGACCGCCTACGGCATCACCGACTATCAGCATATTATCGACACGGTCAAACAGGATCCGATCATGGCACCGATGTTGAACGTGGTGACCCCGACTCTGCAACTCGGTGGCCTGGCCGGCAATTTCGCAGCCGGTGTGTCGCGCTCGGTACTGGCCACCGGATCAATTCCAGAACAACGCAGCCAGATGGAAAAATGGAATGACTATGGCTTGACCAGCTATGTCAGACCCTTAAAACTGGCCGGCACCAGTCCGGACTCGGTCGTGATCGGCGAAGGCGTGGCGCGCAAATTGAGATTGTGTACCGCACTGCAGGTGGTGGGCTGCAAACAATCCGACCTGCCGGTCAGCACCGAAGGTCAGGCTGCGCCGGATGACATCATGGCGCTGTCCGGTCTGGAAAAGTCAGAACCGGTCAAGGAGCAAGGCTCGCGGATTGAAATGCTGGCATCCACGGCACATGGTGCGCCCAATGTCGCCAGCCTGAGCGTGGTCGGCGCCAGAAATATGGGCATCAAGGCGCTCGATGACGTGTATCTGGCAATGCATTTAAGTCAGGCGCAAAAACTGATCTACGGATCTTCCGAACCCAAGGTCACCGCGATCCAGGTGCAGTTGCCTCATACGAATCAGATACCCCTGGCGCAGGCCCGCTTGCGGGAAATTCTGGGCACGCAGTTTAAAGATCAGGAACTCGATGTGCTGGACTTTGCCAAGTTGAATCCCATGTACGGCCAGACTGCGCAGTTCATGGATTCGATGTTTGGATTTATCGCGACCTTGATCGCGGTCATTGTGCTGTTCACGATCGGTAATACCATGAGCACCGCGGTGGTCGAACGCACGGTTGAAATTGGCACCTTGCGCGCCATGGGTTTGCGTCGTTCCGGGTTGCGCTTTCTGTTTCTGTGCGAAGGCATTTTGCTGGGCGTGTTTGGTGCCGCAGTCGGTGTGATCTGCGCCTTGATCATTGCCTATTTCATCAACCACAGCGGACTGACCTGGACGCCGCCCGGCTATTCGTATGCCTACCTGATTCTGGTGCGGGTCTGGCAAGATCCCACCCTGGTCATTGGCAGCGTGAGCGGATTGTTTTTGGTGACGGTCGTATCGGCATGGTGGCCGGCCAATCGCGCCTCGAAGATGATGATCGTTGATGCTTTGCGCCACGTTTAATTGAAAAAATCGTTGGATACATAATGAAAAAAATTAAATTACTTTTCCTGGTCTTGACCTGCCTGTCGGCCCTGGCACAGGCAACACAAACCCCGCAGGAAATTCTGGCCGCCAGCGATGCAGTGCGCAACCCGGATTATCCTTTCGGTCTGACCAATACCCTGACCGAATACAAGGCCGGGAAACAAACCGATACCAGCACACTGGGCATCTACTCCAAAGCCGATCCGGGCAATGGCCAGTTCCGCAGCCTGATTCGCTATATCGCACCGGCGCGCGACGCCAACAAGCTGATTCTGTTCAGCGGCAAGGACCTGTGGTTTTACGATCCGACCAGCAAGGCCAGCATCCGCATGTCGCCGCAACAGCGCTTGCTTGGGCAGGCTTCCAATGGCGACGTGGTGACGGTCAATCTGGCCAAGGATTACCGCGCCACCACCGCGGTCGAGGAAGACACTCAGGACGGTGATCGTCAGACCAAACATTGCTACAAGCTGGCGATGGAAGCCAGCACGCCGGACGCGACTTATCATCACATCGATATGTGGATTGAGGTTGGCAATAATCATCCGGTGAAAGCGCGCTTTTATACCGACAGCGGCAAGCTGCTCAAAAGCGCCTACTACCGCAAGTATGAAAAACAATTGGGCCTGGATCGACCGACTGAGACCGTGATCATCGACGGACTGGACCCAAGCTGGGTCACCGTCATGCGTTACTCCGATCTGGTCAAACGCGATGTACCCGACGCCTGGCTGCAGCGCGAATATCTGCCGCGCTTTAAACCGGAATGAGTCGGCGCGCGCTGCTGGTTGGGGTTCTGCGTGCGGTTCTGTGTGCGGTTCTGTGTCCATTCGTGATTGCACAGGACGTGGCCGCTCAGGACGACACTGATCTGCAAGCCTTGCAGCTGGCCGATCAGATCGTGACCAAAGCTGCCGTAGCCAGCAACTGGCAGATTTTCAGCGAAGCCTCGCTGGGCGGCGCGGTGCGGCGCAACGGAGACAGTTTCCAGCCGGAGCAGCGATTGTCATTCGATCTGCGATACGACAACACGTTTACGCCAGGCTGGCGCGCCGTATTCTCCGACCGGCTGGATGCCGACAACCCAGCCCAGCAGCCCAACAACAATACCATCAACACGATCCGCGAAGCCTATCTGAGCTGGCAGGCACGTCCTGATCTGGCGTTCGACTTTGGACGCATCAACGTGCGCAACGGTGTGGCACTGGGTTACAACCCGACTGACTTTTTCAAGACCAACGCGGTGCGCTCGTTCATCTCGGTCGACCCGAACAGTCTGAAACAAAACCGCCAGGGCAGCGTCATGCTGCGTGCCCAGGAATTGTTCGACAGCGGCTCGGTCACGCTGCTGTATTCACCCAAAATCTCGGACCATCCCAGCACCGACAGTTTCAATCCGGATTTCGCTGCGACCAATAATAACGATCGCTGGCTAATCAGCTACAGCCCGAAAATCAGCGAAGGATTCAATCCCCAATTCGTGGTCTACAAGTCTGAGCAACAGCCAGCACAATTTGGCCTCAGCCTGACCAGCCTGCTCAACGACGCCACCGTAATTTATGCCGAATGGTCAGGCGGGCGCAGTCCCCTGCTGTTCGTACAGGCACTGCAACAGCGCGACATACCGGTTGCCGACGACACCACCTTTCGCAACCGCTACGCCACCGGCCTCACCTACACGACCGAGAACAAAATCTCCCTGACCGCTGAATATGAATACAACGGAGCCGGATTGAATCAGGATCAGTGGGACAAAGTGCAGGGCGCGGCCTTGCCGGTTTACGGTCTGTATCGCAACTGGCTGAACATCAGCCAGGAATCGCCCACCAAACGCACCGTATTTTTATATGCCGGCTGGCAGGACGCGATCATCAATCATCTGGATCTGAGTGCGCTGGAAAAATTCAATCAGGATGATTCAAGCCGACTCACCTGGCTGGAGGCGCGCTACCATTTGTCGCACACTGAATTTGCGCTGCAATGGCAGCTCAACAGTGGCAGTCAGCGCAGCGCGTTTGGTGCGTCACCGCAGACTCAGACCTGGGCTTTGTTGGGGCGGTATTATTTTTAGACTGGCGCTTATTTGTAGGCCGGGCTGAACTTGCACTGCGCTGTCAGCATAACAACGACAGTCGGTTCATTGGGTTTGGCGCTTCGCGGCAAACTCAGATCCGGGCATTTTGGGGCAGTATTATTTGGATATGCATATGCCCGCTTCGTGCCCATTGGAGACGGTCGATGTTCTACATAGCGGACATTTATTGGTTGGGCTATTAACCCAGCCGTCGAAATGCCAATTCTATCGAATTTGGTCCTTTAACCAAGGGGCAATCGAGAGAGAATGAAGTTCGGCAAATTTGTATGCCGTCTCAACCTTGCGTATTCTGGTGAACGTGACCGACGATTCTGGTGATCGTGACCGATGCGCCTAAAATGGTGTTACGCGGTTAAATTGTAATGTCATCGGTCAC